>NZ_CBCOOP010000004.1:0-850374 GCF_965111635.1 Azospirillum sp. Marseille-Q6669
CTGGTGAAGTTCACCCTGCTGGTGCGCGACCGCAGCGACTATCTGACCGACCGCTACAGCGAGCGCCGGGAGGCGGGCCGGACTGTGGCTGGCGAAGCGCAGGCCCTCGTTGCTGCCGCCATGAGCGGAGAGCGCACCGCGTGACGTTGGGGAGCGGGGCGCTTCATGGTTGGGACGCTTGGCGGGCTTGCCACGTCGACACCAGGAAGGCCGCCACCGTCCCAGCGAGGTTCACCGCCAGCTCCGCATGCCGTGCCGACGGGCGGACCGCTTTGCGTCCGCGGCCGTGGGCATCGCTCAGCTTGTTGCGGATGCTGGCCAAGCTGTTCACGACGTTCTGGCGCTACCACCTGCGCACGCTAGTGGAGGCCTGCTTCAGCCGCTACAAACACGTCATCGAGGTCTTGTAGGGTTCCATACCAACGACCGCCGGTAGACCGGGATTGATGGCGCCGTCCTGTTCCAGAACCGCATGCTCGACCTCGTCTGTCTCCATTGTTTGGGTATGCCGCACTGCCGGCATCAGCTCTCGTGACCTCAGTGCAACAGCGTCATGGCGCATTCTTGCTAACCGGAGCTAGGTCGCATCATGGTTCAAGCCCCATTCCGAACGGAGACTGCGGCCGGAACTGTGATCACGTTCGGTGCTTTTCGCCTTCATCCAGACCGGCATCTCCTGTTCAAGGACAACAAGCCGGTTGCTCTAGGTTCGCGGGCACTCGACATTTTGATTGCTTTGGCCGATCGGGCCGGGGAGTTGGTCACGAAGGACGAGCTGGTCACGCGCGCGTGGCCGAACACCATCGTCGAAGAGTCGAACCTCAGGGCGCAGATAGCATTGCTTCGCAAGGCTCTTGGCGACTCCGGGGGCGCAGCCCATTTCATAGTGGCCGTTCCGGGGCGCGGCTACCGCTTCGTGGCGCCGATCTCATCCTCTATCCTCGCAGACGGAGCCGAGGCGGCGAGCGCCCAGAACAACCTTCCACGGCTTCTGAGATCGCCAATCGGGCGGGAAGATGCCATCAAGACCGTGCGAGGCCGCTTTCAGCGGTACCGTCTTACAACCATCGTGGGACCAGGCGGTATTGGCAAGACCACACTCGGTGTCGCCGTCGCTGAACAACTTATGTCCTCGTATAAGCACGGCGTGTGCTTTCTCGATCTGGCCCCGCTGGCGAACGACCAACTCGTTTCAGGCGTGCTGGCCGCCGCACTCGGCCTAGCCGACAGTTCCAAGGACCCTCTTTCCGGCGTCATCGCGCATCTGCGTGAGCGGCAGATGCTGCTTGTGTTCGACAGCTGCGAGTTGGTTGTCGACGCGACGGCGCGGCTGGCAGAAGCGCTGCTCCGACAGACATCGGAGATCCAAATTCTCGCGACGAGCCGGGAAGGCTTGCGGGCGGAGGGCGAGAGCGTCTATCGGCTGGCGCCCCTGGACCTGCCTCCGATGTCTGCTGGATTGACTGCCGGAGAGGCATTGACCTCCCCGGCCGTCCAACTCTTCGTTGATCACGCGATATCCCGCGGCAGCGGATTTGAGTTTGACGACGGTGAGGCGCCTCTCGTTGCCGATATCTGCCGCCAACTCGATGGCATCCCCCTGGCCATCGAACTGGCGGCAGGGCGGGTTGGGGCCTTTGGCACGCGAGGCGTGGCAAAACTCCTGAACGATCGTTTCCGGCTGCTGGCAGGCGGCAGACGCACCGCTCTTCCCAGGCATCAAACCCTGGAAGCCACAATCGATTGGAGTTACGAGGCGCTGTCGGACCCGGAGCAGACGCTTCTGCGCCGTCTGGGCGTGCTTGCGGGTGAGTTTACGCTGGAGGCCATTGCCGCCATCATGACTGAGGCCAGTCGTCTTGACACCGATCTTCCTCTTCATCTTTCCAATTTAATCTCGAAGTCTCTTGTCGTTGTCGATGTTCACCAGAAGACCGCACAGTACCGACTGCTCGACACAACCCGTGCCTACGCGTTGGCCAAACTTTCGCAACGCGGCGAATTCAATGGCATCATACTGCGTTTGGCCAAATATCTGTGTCGTGTTCTCAAACACTCGTATGGCGAAATCGAATTGGTTCCCGCCGACGAGTGGTTGGAGCGGTACAGCCGCCATATCAACAACGTGCGCATGGTGCTGGACTGGGCCTACTCACCCAAGGGTGACCCTGCGGTCGGCCTTGCCGTAACCGTGGCCGCTATCCCACTGTGGTATCAGCTCTCAGCGGTCGACGAGTGTCTGAGATGCGTTAAACGCGCTTTGCTGAGCATCGGCCCGGGACCAGAGCGGGATGCGCAGGCGCGCCAAGTCATGCAGCTCTACAAAGCGCTCGGCCTGTCACAAGCTTTCAAGGTGGGGTTCGCGCTGCAAGCACCGGCAGCATTCGCCAAAGCCCTGGAAATGGCCGAAGATCTCCACGATGTTGACGCTCAATCGGAAGCGCTCTGGGGTCTGTGGCTTTGCCGGGTCGGGATGGGTGAGTACCGGGAATCACTTGGCATCGCGCAGCGATTCATGAAACTGGCGGACAATGGGCTCGATCGCTTCATCGGCGATCGAATGATGAGCATGACGCTCTTCTGCATGGGGGATTGCAAGGGCGCTCGCACCCACGCGGATCGTATGCTTGCGCACGATATTTCCGCTCCGGAAGCCATCTCAACCAGTTCGGTTCGCTTCCGATTTGGGCAATCAGTGACCGCCCGCGTTCAGCCTGCCCAACTCCTTTGGATACAGGGCTTCCCGGATCAGGCGATCCTGGCCGCGAAGAATGCCGTCGACGCCGCCCGCGCATCGGGCCATGCGATTTCGCTGTGTGAAGCACTGGCGCGATGGGCTTGTCCTGTCTGGATTCACGTTGGCGATATGGCGGCCGCGGACCTCGCAATCACAACCATGCTCGACTTGGCGGCCACGAACGCGCTCGGACCCTGGGAAGTGTTCGGCCGCTGCTGGAAAGGCGCACTTCTGATCAAGCAGGGGCATGAAAATCGAGGCATCCCACTTCTGCGCACGGCGCTGGAGGAGATCCAAAAGGGAAGACTGTTCACACTCTACAATGTCCGGTTTCTTGGGTTCCTGGCCGAAGGTTTGGCATCCGCGGGACAGAGTGCGGAAGGATTCGCCCTTGTCGACGCCGCCATCCGGCATAGCGAGGAAAAGGAAGAGCTTTGGTGCATTGCGGAACTCTTGCGCGTGAAAGGTGAGATCCTTCTGCAAGACGGCACTGTCTCCAGCTCGGCCGAGCAGTGTTTTCTACAGTCCGCCGAATTCGCACGACGGCAGGATGCGTTGTCGTGGGAACTTCGAACGAGCATGAGCATGTCCCGTTTGCTGCGTGAACGTGGGGAGGTTGCGACGGCGCATCGCTCTTTGGCGAAGGTATACCGCCGTTTCACTGAAGGCTTTGAGACGGCCGATCTGAGAGCTGCGAAGGCTCTTCTCGCCGAATTTTCATAACAATCGACTGGAATTCCGTTCCATCATCTCTTGGCGTGACGCACGGGAATTCACGACGATTCACTGGATACTCTTCGGCTGCTTGGGTCATCGTCTTCGTGTGCCGATCATTCGGCAATGAACGACAGAAGCGCGGCTGAGGGGGATCGAACATGACCACCGTTGTAATGGATGCGCTCGTCCTGCATGGGCCCAACGCACCCTTCACTCGGGCCAGCATCGCTCGCCCACAGCCCCTGGCAGGCGAAGTCCTGGTTCGGATAAAGTCGAGCAGCGTCAACCCGCTGGATCTCAAAATCCGAAACGGCAACGCGGCGCACGCGAAACATCCTTTTCCCGCCATTCTGGGAATGGACCTTGCCGGGACGATCGAGGCCCTCGGTGCCGGCGAGAGCCGGTTTGCCGTCGGAGACGACGTGTATGGATTGGCCGGAGGTGTGGGCGGTCATCAAGGCTCGCTGGCGCAGTTTGCTGCGGTTGATGCCGATCTTCTCGCGCCGAAGCCATCCAATCTCAGCATGCGCGAGGCGGCCGCGCTCCCCCTTGTTTTCATCACGGCTTGGGAAGGTTTGGTCGACCGGGCCCAGGTCCAAGCCCGCCAAAAGGTGCTTGTTCTGGGTGCTGGTGGCGTCGGGGAGATGGCGATCCAGATCGCTTCGGCTTTTGGAGCCGAGGTCTTTGCGGTCGACAAAGCTGCGAAGGGGGACATCATCGAGCGCCTCGGCGCAACGGCAATCGACCGTGAACAGGCAACTCCTCAGGAGTATGTTGGCGATCACACCGGCGGCCACGGCTTCGATGTTGTCTATGACACGGTGGGCGGTGTGGCGCTTGATACCGCGTTCAACGTTGTTCGGCGCTTTGGCCATGTGGTGAGCTGCCTCGGATGGGGCACGCATTCTCTTGCTCCCCTGTCGTTCCGCGCCGCGAGCTATTCGGGTGTCTTCACGCTATTGCCGATGCTGACCGGCAAAGGCCGTGCTCATCACGGGGCGATCCTGCGAGAGGCCAAGCGGCTTGCGGAAGCCGGGAAGATCACCCCTCTCGTCGACCCCCGCCGCTTCAGTTTCGAGACTGTCGCGGAAGCGTACGGCGAAATCGAAAAGCGCACTTCCAGCGGCAAGATCGTTATCGACATCGCCGAATAGAGCAGCACCGTTGCTCCCCTCAAGAAAGGGAAAATGTCATGCCATTCGTCAACGTGAAACTGGTCGACGGCGTGTTCACGCCGGAAGAGAAGCACGCCATGGCCAAGGCCTTGACCGATGTCATGGTGAAGTTCGAGGGCTCGGAAGCCTTCCGCGAGGTGGTATGGGTCCTCATCGAGGAACTTCATACCGACGGCTGGCATATCGGCGGCAGGCCGTTCGAGGGGCCGAAGTCGTTGATGACGACGCTTTCGAAATCCAAGGACGTCGTCGAAATGATCGACGGTACGCCCACAACCCGGAAAGAGTGGGCGGCGGCAGCTCCAGTCTTGGGCTGACCACCTCGCAATCGCCAACACGGCGGCCAAGCGCGCCGTCTGACTTAGGCCCACCGGTTGCCGGTGGAACCGTGTCCGCCCGACAGAGGGAAGAGACATGAATGCGAAAGAAGCGATTCCAACACCCAGCGCGACCAGACGGGACGTTTTGATTGGCACGACCGCCGTCCTCGTCACGACGTTGCCCCTGGAGTCCTTGGCCGCCGCGGCGTCGCCGAATTCAACCAGCGCAACCAGTGCAGATGGGAGTGAGACCATGAGCAGCATCAAGACGAAAGACGGCGCCCAGATTTTCTACAAGGACTGGGGCGCCGGGCAGCCGATCGTGTTCCACCACGGGTGGCCGCTGAGCAGCGACGACTGGGACAACCAGATGCTGTACTTCATCGGAAAGGGTTTCCGGGTGATCGCCCACGACCGGAGGGGCCACGGCCGCTCCAGCCAGACCTCGGGCGGCAACGACATGGATACGTACGCGGCCGACGTCGCCACGCTCGCCGAAGCGCTCGACCTCCGCGACGCGATTCACATCGGCCATTCCACGGGCGGCGGAGAGGTCACCAGATACGTCGCCCGGCATGGCAAAGGCCGGGTCGCCAAAGCGGTCCTCATCTCCGCCATTCCGCCCGTGATGGTCAAGTCCGCAACGAATCCCGGAGGACTTCCCATCGAGGTCTTCGACGGCTACCGCGCGGCTCTGGCGGCCAATCGGGCGCAGCTCTACCTCGATATCGCCAGCGGCCCGTTCTACGGCTTCAACCGCCCCGGCGCGGTCATCTCCGAAGGCACGGTCCGCAATTGGTGGCGTCAGGGCATGATGGGCGGAGCGAACGCGCACTATGAGTGCATCAAGGTCTTCTCGGAGACCGATTTCACCGATGACCTGCGGGTCATCGACGTTCCGGTCTTGGTGATGCATGGCAGCGACGACCAAGTGGTGCCCATCGCGGATTCCGCCGAACTCTCCGTCAAGCTGCTCAAGAACGGGAAGCTCAAGGTCTACGACGGTTATCCGCACGGGATGTTCACCACCCACGCTGACGTGATCAACGCCGACCTTCTGGCCTTCATCCGATCGTGACGGCCCGGGCAGGCCGAGATGCCTGCCCTCAACCTTTCAAATCATGTTCGACAGCCGTCGGCTCAACGAGTCCGGCAGCGGAAAGGTCTGTCATGACGTCCGAACACATGCTCTCTCGCCGTGGATTTTGCCTTTGCTGCATGGGCGCGGCGAGTTTCGCCGCCACAGGAGGCTGGATGAGCCCACGCGAGGCCTATGCCGAGGCGCGCGGCTTGGTGAGCCTCATCAAGGACAGCGCTGCCAAGTCCGTGATCGCCACCCACAAACTGAGGAACGACATCACCATCCTTGAAGGCTCCGGCGGCAACGTCGCGGTCTTGGCCGGCAAGGACGGCCTCGTCATGGTCGACGCGGGCATCAGCGTGTCGCGCCCCCAGATGACGCAGGCGCTCTCCGCGCTCTCCGCGGAGCCCGTGACCCATCTCATCAACACCCACTGGCATTTCGATCACGCGGACGGCAACGCCTGGATCGGCGAGGGTGGAGCGAAAATCATCGCGCATGAGAACACCCGAAAATACCTGTCGCAGGTGCAGCGGGTGGAGGACTGGGATTACAATTTCGTTCCGCTGGAGCGAAGCGGCGTGCCGAAGCACGTCTTTTCTAAAGAGCATTCGCTCAAGTTGAACGGGCAGTCGCTCGCCATGAAACACTACGGTCCGGCGCATACCGACGGCGACATCTCGGTAATGTTCGGCGAGGCAGACGTTCTCCATGTCGGCGATACCTACTGGAACGGGATATATCCGTTCATCGATTATTCGACGGGCGGCAGCATCGACGGGATGATCGCCGCTTCGGATGCGAACTTGGCCGCGTCGACCGGCAAGACGATCATCATTCCGGGCCACGGAAATCCGGTGAGCAACCGCGCTGAGTTGCAGGAGTTCCGCGACATGCTCGTTAGCATCCGCGAGAACGTCGCCGCGCTGAAGCGCCAGGGGCGCTCGCGGGACGAAGCGGTCGCGGCCAAGCCGACGGCATCCTTTGATGCCAAGTGGGGCAATTTCGTCATCGACCCAGGCTTCTTTACGCGGCTTGTCTACGCGGGCGTCTAGCAGGAACCTCCGACCATCCGCCGATCCCATACTGGTGCGTTCCTCGCCCAGGTTTCCCACGCCTTCGGAGTCCGGGTCCGCCGACAATCCAACGGATTAAGGAGACGGCAATGTCTGATACAAAAAGCGCTCTGTTCATTGATATTCCGGTCGAACTGAAGGAAGTGAAGTCAGTTCACAGCATCGGGGGGCTTGAGTTCGAAGGCGATCTGCCCGCGGCGCTGTTCCATCTTCAATTGATCACCACGGACATCACGAACTGGAAAGCGGCGTCGGACGTGATCGTGGTCTTCCACACAAACGCGGGCCACGTCGCGTTGAACGATGTGGCTTACAATGCTTCGCGCAACATCGCCACTGGCAACCCCTACAAAAAGCTGGTGACCGACCTGATTGACGTCGGCGTCAAGGTCGAACTCTGCGGCGCGACCGCGAAAGTGAACGGCTGGGGCAATGCCGATCTTCTCCCCCGCATAAAGATCAATCTCGATGCCATGGCTCGCACGATCCAGCTCGTGCAGCAGGGCTTCGTCAAGATCACGGAGTAACCATCCATTCCGTGATCCAGTTACGACATCAGCGTGCAAAGAGGCTGCCATGCTCCAATCGCCATTCGGATTCCATTCGACCGCTTCCGACGTCCTGGGAGGCGTCGACCTTCGGGGGAAGACGATGATCGTCACCGGTGGTGCAAGCGGTATCGGCATTGAGACGACCTCGGCACTCGCCGCGGCCGGGGCCCCCGTCGCTCTCTCGCCCAGGACCAAGGAGCGCGTCCAGTGACCCATGCACCAATCAGAGTTGGCATCATCGGCGTTCACCCCGACCGTGGTTGGGCCTCGACCGCCCATGTGCCTGCGTTGAGGGACCTGCCGCAGTTCCGACTTTCCGCCCTGAGCCACAGCCGGATCGAAACTGCGAAGGCGTCGGCTGAGAAGTTCGGTTTTGAACACGCGGTGTCATCGAGCGACGAACTTGTGAACCATCCTGATGTCGACCTGGTGGTCGTGACCGTGAGGGTGCCGGAACACCTTCATCTCGTGACCGCAGCGCTTCAAGCCGGGAAGTCGGTGTTTTCCGAATGGCCGCTTGGCATGAACCTTCGGGACGCTGAGGCAATGAACGCGCTCGCCGCCGAAAAAGGTGTCTCGGCCATGATCGGCCTCCAGACTCGCGCGAACCCGACCCTCCGGCACATGCGCGAGCTGATAAAACAGGGCTATCTCGGCGAGGTGCTCTCGGCGTCGGTGATCGGTTCAGGAATCACGTGGGGGGAGGAACTCGACGAGGCTTTTCGATACACCCTGGACCCGTCCAAGGGCGCGAGCATGCTGCACGTGCCGTTCGCCCATACAATCGACGCCCTGTTGTTCGCTCTCGGAGAAGACTTCCTGAGCGTGTCGGGGACATTGGTTCGTCGCCGTCGGACGATACGGATGTCGGGGAGTCAGGAAGTCGTCCCGCTCGACGTCGCGGATCAAATAGCTTTCTCTGGCAGGCTCACGTCCGGCGGATTCGTGACATGCCATTTCCGTGGCGGGCTGTCGCGCGCAACCAATTTCCATGTCGAGATCAACGGCACCAGGGGCGACCTGTTGCTTACGAGTCCCGTCGGCTACGTAGGTCTGGGCGGATTCAAGCTCATGGGCGCGCAAGCAGACGAGACCCTTCATCCGATCGCCGTACCCGAGGGCTTCAGTGCCGACGACAACGTCCTGGCGGGCAACGTGAGGAAGCTCTACGAACTGATCGCGTCCGACATGACGTCCGGCACCCTTCAAAGTCCAACGTTCGGAGACGCCGTCAAACTGCATCGGCTGATCAACGCGATCGAGCAAAGCGGCGGGGTGGAGCGCGATGTCTGATGCCGACAACGTTTGGACAGTTCCAGCTGTCCGGATGCGACACGTCCTTGGCAGCATCGACTCCTGACCTGAGCGGCAACCTTGATATTGCTAAGGTCGCGAGCACGGGGGACCGATGGGTCGACTCGACCACTTCGGGCTTGCCCCGCCGGTGCCCCCCGCGACTTGGCTGGGCGAGGTCTCTTCGACGACACGCTGCGGATACATCAGCGGCGGGCGCCGGCGCGCCTCGTTGGCTCACGGCGCGGCGAGCCCTCCATGGAAAAGCCGACCGGGCAGAACATGGTGTCAATCTTTCGAAAAACGCTCAATTGTCAGATCGAGCAAGGCGCGCAGCCGCGCCAAACGGCGAAGATCCTGATGATAGCCGATCCAAACATCGCGTCCTGGTGGCGGCTCGCCAAGATCGATGACCTGCAGTCCGTCCAACGCATCCCCAATAGGGCGTGGGAGAACAGCCAGTCCGACGCCTAAGGCAGACATATAAGCCTGGGCATCGCGGTTGTTGCTTCGAAACGCGACGCGGGCATTTGGGAGCATTCGTTGGAGCCACGCGACATCCGGCATGCCGCCGAAGGTGGCGTTCATGGTGACCAATGCGCAGCCTGTGCCATCACCAACCGTCGGCGTTGGGCTCCCGGCGACACCGTAAAGAGCGTATTCGATGCGGGTCAGCTTGCGCTGGACCACCTCCGGCTCGTCGAACGGACGGATGCGATAGACGAGGTCCGCCTCCCGCCTCGAAAGACTTAAAAACCGCGCATCGGTCAGCAGTTCCACACTGACGCCCGGATGGCGCCGTGTGAACTCATAAATAAGTGGTGTCAGTATGTGGAGGCCGAACCAGTCGGAGGACGACACCCGTAAGTTGCCCTCCAAACGCCCACCCTGTCCGGCCAGAGCGCGCTCCAAGGCAAGGCTTTCCTCCTCCATGCGCTCGGCATGGCGCAGCACGGCAGTCCCTTCATCCGTCAGCACGAGACCATCGCTTGTTCGCTGGAACAGCGTGTGGCCGACCGCCTTCTCCAGCGCGCGCAAACGTCGTCCCATGGTCGGCTGGGTCTGCCCGATGCGTCGAGCCGCCGCGCCGAGCGTGCCCTCGCGGGCAATCGCCAGAAAGACTCGAAGGTCGCTCCACTCCATGTCGCATCATACAGAAATGCATGCCCTGCGAACAAGAATGTTAATTTTCAAACAGCAGTGTTTGGCCGAACCTCTGAACCAGTCGCGGCAACGCACAAATCCCCGGAAGGTTCACGATCATGTCCCATGAATTGAGCAACTCAATGCGCGCTTTGGTGCTGGACGCGTACGACGCCCCGTTTCGTCTGACCGATGTTGCGCGGCCAGCGGCCGGGCCCGGTCAGGTGCTGGTGCGCATCGCTGCCAGCGGCGTCAATCCGCTGGACACCAAGATCCGTGCCGGCGCCGCGGCGCACGCCAAGCACCCGCTCCCGGCGATACTCGGCATCGACTTGGCGGGAGAGGTCGTTGCCGTCGGTTCCGGAGTCACCGCCTTCAAGGCGGGCGATCAGGTCTATGGGATGACCGGCGGCGTCGGTGGCCGGCAGGGCTCGCTCGCGGAATACGCCGCGGTCGAGGCCGACTTGCTTGCGCACAAGCCGGCCAATCTGACAATGCGTGAGGCGGCTGCGCTGCCGCTGATCACCATCACGGCCTGGGAGGGATTGGTTGATCGCGCCGGCATCCGAGCCGGCCAAACGGTTCTGGTGCAGGGGGGCGCCGGCGGTGTGGGCCATGTGGCCGTACAAATTGCCCGTGCATTTGGAGCGGCCGTCTGGGCAACGGACTCCGCGGACAAGAAGGCAACCGTCGAGCAGCTGGGCGCCACCGCCATCGATTACCGCGCCGAGACGGTCGAAGCGTACGTTGCCCGTCACACGCAAGGCCGCGGCTTCGACTTGGTTTATGACACCGCTGGTGGGCCGGTGCTCGATGCCTCCTTCCAAGCGGTCCGTCGCTTCGGGCATGTGGTCAGCTGCCTGGGCTGGGGGACGCACGCGCTGTCGCCGCTGTCATTCCGTGCAGCGACCTATTCAGGCGTCTTCACCTTGCTTCCTATGCTGACGGGAGAAGGAATGCGGCATCACGGTGACATTCTGCGCCAAGCGGCCTCCCTGGTCGAATCTGGCAAGCTGCTGCCTCGGCTCGATCCGCGCCGCTTCTCCCTGGAGCAGGCTGACGAGGCGCATGCCGCGATCAAGGATGGAAGCGCCAGTGGAAAGATCGTCGTCGACATTGCCGCGTGACTTCGGCCAAGGTGCAGGCTGCCAATCTGCTTGAGACTACGGCTTTTTCCTGCTTTGAGACGCTGCAGCCCGCGCCAATGACCATCCCACGCCAGCCGGACAGAAACGAGGGAAAATGGATCGAAGGCCTCCGCAGCGCTTGCGTCCGCGGTGTCGGTCCACGACCACCACTGTTCGATGCGCACGGCGGGACGCAGGAACTCCGCCAACCGGTGGACCTCAGCCTCGTCCGGCGTCTCACCGGCGGCCTGGAGACGCTTGAGGATTTGGTACGCGTAGCGCTCCCGCCCGTGGCGTTGGAGATCATCGGTCACGAGCAGCACCAAAAACCAGAACCGACGGACGGCGGGGGCCATGACGGAGAGGCGTCATCAACCTGTCATTGCAGTTCGACAAGCTTGTCGCACGAGACCCCCTGCACATCCGTAACAGTGTCGATATCGTCCTGCGCCGCCACAGTTAGGGTGGGGGCGACACGCACCCCACCTACCAACTCCCGGCAAGGCCCAGCAGTTCCAACGCCTTGTGGCGCAGCTCCACCAGCACCGGGTCGTCGCGGTGGCGGGGATAGGGGCGGTCGACGACGATCTCCGCCTTGATGCGGGCCGGGCGCTCGCTGAACACGATGACGCGGGTGGCCATCAGCAGAGCCTCCTCCACGTCGTGGGTCACCAGCAGGGCGGTGAAGCCGGCGCGCCGCCACAATGCGACGATCTCGCCCTGCATCTGGATGCGCGTCAGGCTGTCGAGCTTGCCCAGCGGCTCGTCCAGCACCAGCAGGCGCGGGTCGTTGACCAGCGCGCGGGCCAGCGCCGCGCGCTGCGCCATGCCGCCGGAGAGTTGGTGCGGGTAGGCCTTGGCGAAACCGTCCAGCCCGACCAGCCGCAGCGCCTTGTCCACCCGGTTGCGCCGCTGGCGGAGCACGCCCTGCGCCTCCAGCCCCAACGCCACATTGTCCCAGACGGTGCGCCAGGGGTAGAGCGTCGGGTCCTGAAAGACGACCACCCGCGACGGGTGCGGCCCGCTGATCGGCAGCCCGTCGGCCAGAATCCGGCCCGCGCGCGGCGGTTCCAGCCCGGCGACCAGCCGCAGCAACGTGGACTTGCCGCAGCCCGACGGGCCGAGCAGCGCCACGAACTCGCCCGGCTTGGCGTGCAGGCCGACCGTGTCCAGCACGGGCAGCGGCGCACCGTGCAGATCGAAGGCGTGGCTGACCCCGTGAACCTCAAGGTCCAGACCGGCCGGCAACTCCTGTTCCAGCGCTACCATTTCAGCAATCCCTTCTGCCAAGCGAGCAGCCGGTCGCGCGCCTTGAACAGCAGTGTGACGAGGCTGGAGCACACCAGCGCCATCACCAGCAGCGCCGCGTACATGTTGGCGTAGGCCGCCCAGCCCTGCGCCCATTGCAGGTACCAGCCGAGCCCGGCCTTGACCCCCATCATCTCCGCCACCACCAGCACCGCGAAGGAGGCGCCGAGCCCCATGAACAGGCCGACGAAGACGTGCGGCATCGCCGCCGGCACCGCCACCTTAAGCACCAGGAAGCGCGCGGACGCGCCCAGGGTACGGGCGATGTCGTAATAGGCCGGGTTGACGCCGGACACCCCGGACCAGGTCAGGATGGTCACCGGCACCCCGGTCGCCAGCGCGATCAGGAAGACGCTGGCGCTCCAGCTCGACGGGAAGGCGAAGAAGGCGATGGGCAGCCATGCCGTGGCCGGCAGTGGCCCGATCAGCCGCAGCACCGGATGCACCCAGTAGCCCACCGCCCGCGACCAGCCGATGGACACGCCGGTGACGAAGCCGACGAAGGCGCCGATCCCGTAGCCGAGCAGAAGCAGTTGCAGCGACGCCACGGTGCATTCCAGCAGGCGGGGCCACTCGTCCAGATAGACCTCCAGCAGCGCCTGCGGCGGCGCGAAGAAGGGGCGCGGCAGCAGGTCGAGCTTGGCGGTGACCAGCTCCCAGCCGATCACGCCGAGCGCCAGCACCACCAGCCAGGGGGCGGCGGCCCGCAGCCGCTCCCCCACCGCGCCGAACAGGCGCGACAGCGGCACGGCGAAGGCCAGCGCGCCGCCGACCACCGCCAGCAGGCTGGCGAACTCGCCGGTGCGCACCCACTCCTCCGTTTCCGGCCATAGGGCGGTCAGGGCGGCGGCGGCCAGCCAAGCAGCACTGGCTGCCACCCCGCCCAGCCATAGGCGCGGAACCGCGGGGGAATTGCTGCGGTCCACAGCAGCACCCCCGCCCGCCGCCAGCGCCGCGGCGTCATCGAGGCTGCTCATCTCAGCCCAGCACGTCGGCGTAGACGCGGTCGGCGAACTTCGCCGCGTCGGTGCTCTGCTTGAAGACCTGCACGCCCTTCAGCTCCTCCGCGTAGAGCGCGATCTCGCGCTTGATGTCGGCGCCCACCGGATTGTGGTCGTGCGTCTGGCTGGAAAGCTGGGCGGCGAGGTCCTCGATGCTGCTCTTCGGCGAGTACTGTTGGTAGACCTTGGCGGCCTCCACCGGGTTGGCGGCGGCGTAGTGCTGCGCCTCGAACACGGCGCGGGTCACCGCGGCGGCGGCGGCCTTGTCCTCGCGCAGCAGGCTGCCGCGTGCGCCGAGCACGCAGCAGACGCGGTTGGCGAATTCGCCCGACAGATTGGTGGAAATCTCCACCAGAGTGCCGGACTTCAGGAAATTGTAGGTCACCGGGTCCCAGTGGGCGACGGCCTGCGCCTCGCCCTTATCGACCGCGATGGCCAGCAGGTCGCCGGGGAAGACGCGCCATTCCACGTCCCGGTTCGGGTCGATCCCCTGCTTGGCGAGCTGGATGGAGAACAGGTGCTTGGCCGGGCTGGACAGGTCGCTGATCGCCACCGTCTTTCCCTTCAGCCCGGCAAGGCTGGTGATGCCGCCGTTCTTGGCGGCCAGCAGGCGCATACAGCCGCCATGGACTCCCGCGATGATGCGCACGTCGAAGCCCTGCTCCAGCGGCTTCAGCCAGCGCAGCGCCATGCCGTGGCCGATGTCGGCCTTGCCGGTGGCGAGCGCCTCCAGAAGCTGCTCCGTCGTGCCGGCGAAGTTGACGAACTCCACATCCAGCCCGTGCTTCTCGAAGAAGCCGTTGTGCTTGGCCACCGCCACCGGAGCACCGCACACCGCGCCGGTGTTCCAGGCGAGCTTCAGCGGCTTCAGCGCAGCGGGTGTCGGGGCGGCGGGCGGCGGGGCGGCGACCAGCCGGGACGCCACGCCCGCGAAAGGCAGCGCCACCGCACCCGCCGCCGCCACCTTCAGCAGCCCGCGCCGCGAGGGCGTCGCCGCCGAGATTCCCGAACCGTTCCGATGCGTGCTCATGGTCGTCGTCGTCCTTCGATCAAGGCGTATTCACTTTTTATGAATGTGAATACATGATTTTCATGGACCATATTCAACGGCTTCGTATTATAATGTCAACTGATGAAGTAGAGAAATAGCGCGCGGAGGACCCCCATGATCACCGCCATCGTCCGCTACCGCCTTCCCGCCGCGATCGGACGGGAGGAGTGCCGGGCGCATTTCCTGTCGATCGCGCCGGGTTTCGGCGGCGTGCCCGGCCTGATCCGCAAGCAGTTCATCTGGAGCGAGACCGGCACCGCCGGGGGCGTCTACCAATGGGAACGGCGGCAGGACGCCCGACGCTTCTACCAGGGGCCATGGCTGGATGGCATAAGGCGGCGCTACGGCACCGATCCGGAAATCGAGTTCTTCGAGACCTTCGCGGTCACGGACAATCCGGGCGGGGTGGTGTCGGTGTTGACGTGAGCCTGCCGTGCCCTGCGGATGCGTTCGAAGGGCGGTCGGCCCGCGAGCGCCTTGAGGAACCAAGCACCATCGCGATCGACAGCAGGACCTGTCGTTCGGCGCCGGCGATCATTGGCATCACCCTCCAGCCGATCATCCGGGATATCGGCGCCTGACGCCGTCAAACAGACACCAAGAATTCCGGAGCGGTTCGCCATTGGACGCGGCCCCTGACTTGGTCAATTTGGTCAGGAGCGGCCGAAGGCGGCGGGGCCCGTGTGGCTCTTGAACAGCACGAGGCGCACCAGCGTCGTTCCGATCGCTCCCTGGGCGACCGTCAGGGCGGTCACCGCCGCCGCCCCGGTCATGCCGAAGACCGGGATCAGGATGGCGCCAAGCACGATGCACATCGCCAGCTGCAGCAGGTTCAGCCGGCGCAGCGTGCGCCCATGCCCGGTCATGGCCAGCAGGATGTCCTGGCAGGCCAGAAGGCAATGGATCATCTGGCCCACGGCGAGGATGCGCAGCGCCGTCGCCGCGCTGCCGAACCCCTGCCCGACCAGAGCGAGCAACAGCTCCGGCACGATCATCATGACCGACACCATAGGCAGGCTCAGCGCCGCGACGGCCAGCATGATGTTACGGTTCATGGCCAGCAGACGGGACGTCTCGCCGCGGCGATGCAGTTCGGCGTAGTTGGGCGCGGCGAAGGTGCCGATGCTGATGACGACGACCCAGACCAGCATGGAGATGCGGTTCGCCACGCTGAACGCGCCGACCGAGGCCGCGTCCACGAAGACGCCCAGCGCGAGCACCGGCAACGACGCCAGCGACACCTGCACCAGCTCGACGACGAACAGGGGAAGCGCGGTGTGCCAGAGCGACGGCAGAACCTCCGCCGGCCTGTCCGAAAACGCGGCATCGGTGACCACGGAATGGTCGGTGAAACGGCGGCGGTCGCGCGCGAGAAGGGCCATCCCGACCGCGGCGCTGAACGTCAACGCCCCGGCCAGGGCCAGGATCAGGGAGTCGAGGCTGGAAACCCCCGCCACCAGAGCGGCGAGCATCAGCACCGGCCACAGCGCGTTCTGCACGAACTGCGCGGCGATGCCCCGCTTCAGCCCCGCCAGGGCCGATCCGATGGTGATGGTCAGGGTCTGCGGCAGCAGGGCCAGGGCCGACAGGCGCAGCGGCGTTTCGAGGTCCGGCGCACCGAACAGCAAGTGCGACGCCGGCCCCGCCAGGGCAAAGGCCACCACCGCGGCCAGGGTCGCGGCGAGTCCCGTGCCGATCAAACCGGTCCGCAGGTCACGGCCGGCCGCCCGTCCCTGGCCGATGGCCAGTTCGGCGGCGATGTGCCGCGTGATCGCCCGTTCGAGCCCCAGCCGCGCCATGGTCGATGCCAGGCCGATCCAGGTCAGGCACAGGAAGAACAGGCCGGCATCATGGGCGCCCAGTGCGCGCGCCGCTATGATATAGAGGCCGAGCTTGCCGACGACCTCCACCCCGCGCAGCCCGAGGCCGACGCCGTAACGCCCGAGGGCATGCCATGTCTGGAGACGCATCACGCTCTATGGGATAAAGGGTTGTTGCGGAAGCGGAAGAGATGCGGAGACGCGCGGCGCTCCGCCGTGTTGCGCCGCGTGGGGAGAACAGTCGGTTGATGACCATGGTGACGAAAGGGCGAGGGCACCGGAGAGTCCATGCGGCGCTGGCTTTGTGCCTTGCCGCAGCGCTGCTCGGGCATGGCCGCCCGGCCGCCGCGCAGGACGAGGAAGAATGGCGCGCCATCGACATCCGCCAGGAAATCCGCGCCCATTTCGACCGTCTGCCCTATGGCTGGTGGATTCGCGAACCCGAGCTGCATCTGAACACCTACGAGGTCGAGGTCCACCTTCCCGAATGGTGGCGCGGCAACCCGACCTCGGCGGTGAACAATCTGTGCCCCGAGCGGCAGAGCCGCATCTGGAAGGTGGCGAAGATCCTGACCTTGCGCCCGTTCTACCAGAAGCGGCCCTGGCCCGAGGTCGACTGCCGCCGCTGACGCCACCGCTGGCGCGGTCAGCTCCCGCTTGATTGGCCGAGCGCGGCGCGCAGCCGGTCGGCCACGCCATCGCGCGCGACGAAGATGAAATTGTTGATGTAGATCCGCCCCTTGACCCGGTGGGTGCCCGCCGCGTTGAGGGCCGAGCGGGACTGGTGGCGATCCGGGTCGAAGCCGTCCAGCGTGCACAGGCGTCCCGCCAGGACGAAATAACCGCGATAACCCAGCGGGGCCAGCCGCGCCTGCAACGCCGCCAGGGCTCCGGGATTGTGCCGCTCCTCCGCCTCGATCAGCAGGTTGGGACGGTCGCGCCCGATCAGGCGGAGGCCGCCGCCGACCACCGCGGACTCGTGCCCCTCCACATCGATCTTCAGGAAGCCGACCGGGTGGTCGTCGTAGCGGTCGAGCGTCCGACGCGGGACGGTGACCGCCTCCACGTCCTCGCCATGGGCGCCCACCGCCCCCGCCTCGACCGAGGCCAGGGCGGACGAGCGCGGCACATGAAGCACGATCGACCCGTCGCCGTCGCTCAGCGCGCACCCCTCCACCCGCAGCCGGCCGGACGCGATCAGCGGCGCGAACTTGCTCTCCAGCAGCGACGCGAGCTTCGGATTCGGCTCGAAGGCCGTCACGCTGGCCGCGGTGCGGCAAAGCCAGAAGGTGTAGATGCCGCTGTTGGCGCCGATGTCGTAGGCCGCCTCCCCCGGAACGCACAGGGTGGGAAGCAGACGCAGCTCCGGCTCGGCGTAATAGGGCGCAAGGCGGTCGCGAAGCCAGGTCAGGCGACGGAACATCCGCGGGTGGCGAAGCTCGATCGCGGCTTTCAGGGAGGACAGACTGTGGTTCATGGCGCGTGGCTCGGTGGGGCTGGGGCCGGCATCCTGGCACCCAACCAAAAGTGAGGGGTTTCGGCAAAAAGCAAATAGTTAAAAATTGAGACAAAATGCTTCAAAACCCCAACCACCTCATGACAGGTCTATACCGGACGTGGTAAACCATACCAGTAAAGTGTTCGATCCACACGCTACGGTACCCGTAAAAGATGCTGTCCCAACATCTGGAAAATCGCAGGCAAAGTCAATCGGCTGACCAGCCGGATGGCTCGTCGGGGCAGCAATCGCATGGGGTGCTGTTTTCCAGCGGTGTGTCGGCATTTACGCCGCGCGATCTGCTGATACTCGCTTTTTATCACAAGCGCATTATCCTGATTGTCGTTCTTCTTTCAATCATTGCCGGACTGACCGCCGCCACCTATGCGCGCACGCGCTACGCCGCGGAAAGTCTCGTCATGATGATGATCGACCGCGCGCATGCGGGGATCAGCGACGTGGCCGGGACCCTGCCCTCCATCCTGTCGATCGACGGGCTGAAGTCGGTGGACAGCGAGATCCGCATCCTGGAAAGCCGCCGGGTGATCGAGGACACGCTGAGCGCGCTGGGCCCCGTCACCCTGTTCCCGGAAATCGCGCGCCCGCGCCTCTTTGGCCTTCTGCCCGCCGACAGCCCGCAGGACCAGCTCGAAAAGGCCATCGACAAGTTCAAGCGCCGCCTTCAGGTGGAGCAGCAATCCTCCTCTAACATCGTGCGCCTCAGCTTCAGCCACGAGGACCCGGACCTCGCCGCGGACACCGTCAACGCACTGGCCGACGCCTACCTGAAGCGCCGCCGCGCGATCTTCGACATCCCGCGCTCGCCCTTCCTCGCCTCCGAACTGGCGCGCCACTCCGACCAGCTGAAGAGCCTCGAGGGGCAGATCCAGGCGCTGAAGTCCGAGTACGACATCGTCGATCTCGGGCAGGAAAGCCTGCTCGCCGCCAACCAGGTGGACAGCATCGTGCAGCGCCGCCGGCAGACCCAGGAGCGCCAGGCAGCCCTCCAGGCGGAGGTCACGGCGGCCAAGAAGCGGCTCGCCGCCCTGCCGGAGCGGGTGTTCGACTTCCGGGAGCAGAGCAACCAGACCCAGAACGACGACGACCGCAACGTGCTGCTCCGCCTGGAGCTGGAGCGCGACCGGATGGCCTCGCAGTTCCTGCCGGACTACCCGCCCCTCCAGGAGCTGGAGCGGAAGATCCGGACGGTCCGGCAGTCGATGAAGGGCGGCGACAAGCCGGTCTACAACACCACGCGCGAGGTCCGCAACCCGTCCATCCCCTTCCTGAACAACCATCTGCTGACGCTGGAGATCGAGCAGGACGCGGTGGCCCGGCAGCTCGACGAGCTGAACCGCCAGCACACGGTGGCGGTGGAGAAGGTCGGGCGCCTGCGCAAGGCGGAAAGCGAGCTGCGCGACCTGGAGCGCACGCGCGGCGTGATGGAGGACATCTATCGCGACTACGCCCAGCGCACCGAGGCCGCCCGCGCCGAGGAGGAGGCCGCCAAGGTGCGCTTCTCCAACGTCCGCGTCGTGCAGCCGGCGGTGGCCCCGGCGACCGGGACGAGCATGGCGCCGAGCTTCATCATCGCCGGTCTGGTCGGCGGCATCCTGCTGGGCGGGGCGGCGGGCGTGCTGGCGACATGGCTGCGCCAGGTCTACATCCTGCCGCACGAGATCGAGCGCGACCTGGGCGTCCCGGCCATCGCCAGCTTCTCCGACACCGACGGCGAGCTGGTGTCCCCCGGCGCCCAGCAGGAGCTGATCCATCTGGCCGCGCAGCTGCGCGACCATGGCCTGGACGACCAGCCGATGGCCCTGATCCAGTTCGTCACCGCCAACGACGGCGACGGCGACGCCATCGTGGCGCGCGGGCTGGCGCTGGAATTCGCCAAGGGACGGGGCCTGCGGACGCTGGTCATCGACCTCTGCGGCGACGGCACCGGCCAGCTGGCGGCGATCAACGCGGGTGCAGACGGCGAGGCGGACGGCGGAGCCGGCGAGCGGCTGCCGACCATCGAGCCGCAGGGCACCGGCGACCTCGAAGCGCTGCCCTCCGCCGTGCCGTTGCTCTGGGTGTCGCGGCAGGCGACGGGTTCGGCGCTGGGCAGCCTGCGCACCCCCATCGCCCAGTCGCGCCAGATGCTGGAGCGGCTGAATCAACGCTTTGACATCATTTTGATTCTGTCGCCGCCGATCGGGAACAGCCATCTTGCCCGCCGGCTGTCGCCGATGGTGGATGCGAACATCCTGGTCGCCCGCGCCGAGCACACCCGTGCGCCGGTCGCCGCCCGGATGCGCGACTCCATCCTCGCGTCCGGCGGCGACATCGTCGGCTTGGTGCTGACCGGCCGGCACTTCCACATTCCCCAGGTGATCTACCGATGGCTGTGATGCGGATGGCCGCGATGCGGGGCTTCCTGTTGGCGGCGTTGCTGGCGCTCGGCGCGTGCACCGGCCAGTCGTTGACTCCAAAGGAGGCGATGCCCGAGGGCTTCGCCCGCTGGGAGGACTCCACCCCGCCCTACCGGCTGGGTCCGGGCGACCGCTTCCAGGTCAAGTTCATGCTCGCCCCCGACATGGACGAGGAGGTGATGATCGGTCCCGACGGCTCCGCCGGACTGCGCATGGCCGGGCAGGTCGACGCCGCCGGGCTGACGCCGGGCGAGCTGGCCACCGTGGTCGAGACGCGCGCGCGGCGCTGGATGCGCGCCCCGCAGGTCAGCATCGGGCTGAAGGAGACCCCGTCGAACCGCGCCTACATCGGCGGCGCCGTCGCCCGCCCCGGCACCTACCTGCTGAACGGCCGCATCGGCGTGATGGAGGTGATCATGCTGGCCGGCGGCTTCGACCGCGAGGCGCGGTACGAGGAGGTGGTGCTGATCCGCCGCAACCCCGAGAACAAGCCGATGCTGCGCACCATCGACACCCGCCGGTTCATCGAGACCGGGGCAGCGGTCGGCGACGTGCCGCTGGTCGCCGGCGACATCCTGTTCGTGCCGCGCAGCTCCATCGCCGAGACCGGCCTGTGGGTCGAGCAGTTCATCAACCGCGTCGTCCCGTTCGAGCGCACGTTCAACTACACGATCAGCCGTCAAACCGGCGCGATCACGACCTTCCCATGACGACGCCCCAGACCGAACCGGGGCGGGAGCACCCCACGGACACCGTGTTCGGGGTCGCCATCACCCGCCTCGACGTGGCCGGCGCCGCCCAGGCCATCGCCGCGCGGGCACCGGAGGCCTCCTTCGCCTATGTCGTGACGCCGAACGCGCAGCATGTGGTGCGGCTTCACCGCGGCGGCGACGCCCAGTTCCGCGCCGCCTACGACGGCGCGTGGCTGCGGCTGTGCGACAGCCAGATCATGCGGCACCTGTCCCGCCGGCTGTTCCGCAAGCCGCTGCCCAGCGCCAGCGGCAGCGACCTTACCGCCCACCTGTTCGCGCACGTCATTACACCGGACGATACCGTCACGGTGATCGGCGGCAACGACGAGCTGGAGCGCCGCCTGCGCGACCGCTTCGGCCTGACCCGGCTGGTCCGGCACGAGCCGCCAATGGGCTTCTCCGCCGACCCGCGTGAGGTCGAGCGCTGCGTCCGCTTCGTGCTGGACCACCCGGCCCGCTTCGTCTTCCTGGCGGTCGGCGCGCCGCAGTCGGAGTGCCTGGCGCTGGCCATCCGGAACACCGGACAGGCCACCGGCGTCGGGCTGTGCGTCGGCAGTTCGCTTCTGTTCGTGACGGGACTGGTCGAACGCGCGCCGCCGCTGTTCCGCCGCTTCGCCCTGGAATGGCTGTACCGGCTGGGCCAGAACCCGCGCGGCCACGCCCGGCGGGTCTTCGTGGACTCCCTGCCGCTGCTCGGCATCGCGCTGTCGGCCTGGTGGTCGGAGCAGCGGGGTCAAGCGCGCCCGAAGCCGGCGGCGCGCCCATGATCGTCGAGCTGGGAGCCCGGCAGCGCGGCCGCATCCTGTCGCCCGTCCGGGTGGCGGCGCCCCGCCGTCCCCAGCCCCGCTCCCTGACGGTGATGATCCTGCTGGCGGCGCTGCCCCTGTTCGGGCAGAGCTTCCATTATCTGGTCGATATCCCGCCGCTTTACGCCCTGTCGAAAAGCTGGCCGGTCCTGACCCTCCCGCTCGCCGTCTACGCGTTGGCGCAGATCGAGCTGCCGTTCAAGTCGCTGTGCATCGCCCTGCTCGCCTACCTCGTGGCGATCACCCCGGCGGTGTCCATGGTCCAGCTCGGCAACGGGCTGACCGATGCGATGGCGACCACGGTCAAGGTCTGGCCCTTCGCCTACTACTTTTCCCTTGCCGCCCTTCTGACGCTGCTGCGCCCGACGCTGCCGCAGGTGCGCGGCGCGCTGATCGCGCTCGGCGCCGGCACCTTCGTCATCATGCTCGCTTTGTGGCTGGTTCTCCCGCCGGAGGCCTACGCCACCGACCCGCTGAAGAGCAAGCTGCTGATGTACGACGTCGAGCGCGGCCCGCGCATCTTCATGCCGATGTTCTTCGGCGTGCTGTTCCTCTTCTACCTGTCCCGGCGGTTCTGCGCGTCCCGGGAATGGTGGACCATTCCGCTGCTGCTGATCGGGCTGCTGCTGATGGTCCTGATCTACAAGCAGCGCACGGCTCTGGGCAGCGTGGTCCTGGTGGTCGGCTTCGCCATGATCACCTCGGCGCGCGGCTGGTGGCGGATCCTGGCGGTCGGCATGGCCCTGCTGACGACCGTCGCCCTGGCCGCCGTCTACAGCGCGGACCTCGCCAGCCGGGCCGAGCAGATGCTCGGCGCCTCCCTGTCGATCCGGCAGAACTCCATCATCCTGGCGCTCGACTTCCTGGAGGTGACGCCGTTGCGTTGGTTGCTGGGGGTGGGCGCCGTCACCCGCTTCAGCAACGTGACCCTGGCGGACATCCTGGGCAACAACCAATTCTATCTCGCCGACATCGGCTGGATCGGCATCGTCTTCGAATACGGCGTCATCGGCGCGGTGCTGATCGCAGCCTTCTACGTCGCGGCGCTGCGCAGCGCCCGCAAGGCCGCCACCGGCGACGATCCCATGACCCAGGCGCTGGGCGATTACGTCCTGTTCGCCCTGGCGACCTCCACCATCTATTCGGTCGTCTTCACGCCCGGCGAGGTCGCCAGCGTGATGGCGCTCGCCCTCTACTGGCGCAACGCCCGCCGGCAGGCCGGCGCCCAGCACCCCCTTCACTCACCGAAACGGCCGGTCTTCGGCATGGGAAGAGCATGACCGCCGTCTCCGCATCCCCTGCCTTGTTCCGCTGTCTGATCGCCATGCATGGCGGGAATCCCCAATCATGAGCATGACCAATGAACCGCAAGGCACGCGCAACAGGATCATCACGCTACGCCTCTCCGGAAATCTTCAAAATGCGACAGAATTGCGAAATCCGGTTGTGACTCTTTGTCGAAATTTATCGCCCCAGCGTCGCCAATGCTGGCTTAAGCCATTTTAAATAGTGTGATAGTAAGAGGTCACCATGTCGCCTCAACCCCCAATAGCATTTTCGTCGCCGCTGCACCGCTATGTGCATGGCGGCCATCGCCGTGTGGACGGCTGGCTGTCGAGCCTGGATGCCAACCTGATCGCCACGGTCGGAGTCTGGCAGAGCGCCCAGGGCGTGGTGGGGAGCGTCGGCGAGATCGGCGTCCATCACGGACGGCTGTTCATCCTGCTGGCGCTGGTGCGCCAAGCCGGTGAGCGGGCCTTCGCCATCGATCTGTTCGACGACCAGCAATTCAACGTCGACCAGTCTGGGCAAGGCGACGAGACGGCCTTCCGCGCCAACCTCGTCCGCTTCGGAATCGAACCGGCGTCGGTCGAGGTCGTCAAGGGCAACTCGACGACTCTCGCCTGGACCGGCCTCGCCGGCCGGCTGGGCCCCGCGGTCCGCCTGTTCAGCATCGACGGCGGCCACACCGCCGACATCACGCGCCACGACCTGGGCATTGCCGACGACAGCCTGGGCGACGGCGGGGTGATCGTCCTCGACGACTACTTCAACCCGGAATTCCCCGCCGTGTCCGAGGGCATGTGCCGCTTCATGGCCGAACGGTCGGGAGTCCTGGCGCCCTTCGCCATCGGCGACAACAAGCTGCTTCTGGCACGCCCCGACTGGGCGGAGCGCTACCGCGCCATGCTGGTCGGTGCGATGGCTTCGCGCCATTACGTGCGCGACACCGAGT
The DNA here is from genome assembly GCF_965111635.1 of Azospirillum sp. Marseille-Q6669. NCBI lineage: Bacteria > Pseudomonadati > Pseudomonadota > Alphaproteobacteria > Rhodospirillales > Azospirillaceae > Azospirillum > Azospirillum sp. Marseille-Q6669. The sequence goes on from NZ_CBCOOP010000004.1 coordinate 24,110, forward strand.
TGTTCGGGCAGTCCGTCACCGTGTTCCGCACGCCGCGGACGCCGATGCAGTTCATCCGGCAGACCGGTCTGACCCGCCGGCTTCGCTCCCATCCGCTGGGGCAGGCGTTGAAGCCGATCATCCGCCGCTTCGTGCAGGGGTAAGAGACCGCCATGCGCGACGACGTGCAGGTCCGTTTTCCGGCTGAGGAGCGAAGCGCCGTTCCGGACCCTGCCGCGTCGCCGCCGGCCGCTGCGCCAGATGTCGAGCCAGAGGGTGCGCCGGACAGCGCACCACCCCCCGGCGATTTCGCCGGTGCACGGGATGGCTGGCTGCACTGGACGCATGGACTGGTCAATCGGCTGGTGAAGGGGGCGGACGGGTTCCTTCTGGCGCTTGCCGGCCTGGGCGCCTGGGCCACCTGGGCCGCCCGGACGGACGAGACGTCGCTTGACGACGGCCGCCTGCTCATCCAGGCGGTCATCTTCACGGCCGTCACGCTGGGCGTCTATCTGCGCACCATGACCACCATCGGCGCCTACCGTGTCGAAAACTACCGGCACTGGGGGAAGTCGCTGTTGGACGTGGTCGGAGGCCTGCTGCCGGCCGGCACTGTCCTCTCCCTGCTCGTCTGGGCCTTCCTGCCGGAGGTCGGTCCGTCGGACATGCTCGCACTGTGGGGTGGGACGGCGCTCGCCTGTCTCGGGCTGGGCCGTGTGGTGGCGGCGCAGGGCGTGCGCCTTCTGGAGGAGCGCGGGGTGCTGCGCCGCCGGGTCGTCATCCTGGGCGCAACCGACGTCGCGGAGCGGATGATCGCGCATCTGGCCCTGCCGGAACACCGGGCGAACTACAGCATCCTCGGCCTGTTCGACGACCGTGACAGCGGCCGCCGGCCAGCGTCCCTTGCCGGCCTCCCGGTGTCCGGCGACCTGACGGACTTCAAGCGCTTCCTGCCGGACAACCGCGTGGACATGGCCGTCATCGCCCTGCCCTGGCGGGCGGCGATGCGCATCCACAGCCTGCGCATGCAGCTTCAGATGATCTCCCTCGACATCCTGATCCCGCTGGACGAGGAGAGCATCCGGCTGCGGCTCGCCAACCTGCGGCACATCGGCGGCATCCCGGCCCTGCTGGTGATGCGGCAGCCGTTGCGCGGCATGCAGATCATCGTGAAGCGGATCGAGGACGTCGTCGTCGCGGGCCTCGGCCTGCTCGTCGCCTCGCCCTTCATGCTGGCCGCGGCCATCGCGGTCCGCCTGGACTCGCCGGGGCCGATCATCTTCCGGCAGACCCGCGTGGGCTTCAACAACCGCCCCTTCACGATGCTGAAGTTCCGCACGATGAAGGTGGACGACAGCGACGACGGCGCCGTCGGCACCAGCCGCGACAACCCGCGCATCACCCGCGTCGGCCGCTTTCTCCGCCGGACGAGCATCGACGAGCTTCCCCAACTCTTCAACGTGCTGGCCGGCGACATGTCGGTGGTCGGCCCGCGCGCCCATGTCCCGAACATGCGGGTCGGCAACCAGCGCTACGCCGAGGTGGCGCGCGAATACGCGGCGCGCAGCCGCGTCAAGCCGGGGATCACCGGCTGGGCCCAGATCAACGGCATGCGCGGCGGCATCCATACGGTCGAGAAGGCGCGCGTCGGGGTTGACATGGACATCCACTATATCGAGAACTGGTCGCTATGGCTCGATGCGAAAATCATCATCAGCACCGTGACCACCGGCCTGTTCGGGCGCGACGTGTTCTAGGCGCCCTGGCCTTCGCCGTCGGGCTGCTGGCGGGTGGCATGGCGGACGCGAAAGCGGACGGGCTGCCGGCGCGCCCCCTGCTCGTCTATCACGACAGCTGGTACGAGCGCCCGGCCACCGGCCCGGCCGCGACGACGCTGGCGACGCTCCCCGGCTACATGAATCTGGTCGCCCTGTCCTTCGTCCGGCCGGACGCCGCCTATCCCGGCCGCCTCGACCTCAAGGGGACCGGGCTGCAATACGGCTTTTCCGGCACGGTGCTGAGGGACGCCATCACGCTTCTGAAGCAGCGCCAGCCGGACACCCGCGTGCTGCTCGCCGTCGGCGGGGCCAACTACGCCAATTGGGACGCGCTGAATCTCGACGCGCTGGTGCGGCTGGCCCACGATCTCGGGGTCGACGGGATCGATCTGGATTTCGAGCCGGTGTCCCCCGGCTGCTCCGTCCGGGGGCGGGTGCGCTGCCTGTCCGACTCGGCCTGGCTGGATCTGGTCGCGCGCTTTCGCGAAGCCTTCCCGCGCCCCCTGCTGCTAACCGTGCCGGGCTGGAGCATCGGGGCCTATGGCGAAGGCGCGTTCCGGGACGCCCAGCCGCGCGGCCCCCACACCGGGTCGATCCTCAACCTTCTGCGTTCCCCGCAGGCGGCGGCGATCGACCTCGTCTCCATCATGGCCTACGAGGCCGGCCCGACCTTCGATCCCTGGCAGGCCTGGCAGGCTTACCGGCAGGTCTGGAAGGGGCCGCTCGCCCTCGGCGTCCAGGTGCCGCCGAGCCAGCTCGGCGGGCCGACCTACACGGTGCCGCTGGCGGAGCAGCTCGCGCGGAACGTCGCTCAGGACCCGCAGGGCGGCATGATGCTCTACCCGCTGCTGGGGCGTCCGCCCGGCGCGGTCGGTCCGGACAATCCGGACGGCCGCCTGTTGTCCCAAGCGCTGTGCCGCGGGTTGGGTCTCGACGGCTGCGCCGAGGCGCTGCGCTGACAGGCCCCAAGCGGGACGACCGATGCCGCGTGCTTTCGCACAGGCACGGGGCGTCCTGACTTTCAGACGATCGTCGCGCCCCATTCCCTCACCTGTCCTCATCAAAGATATTTTCCCGGGCCGATGTATTGATTGCGAATGATTCGCATTCGTGCTTAGGAGTGGGCTGCGAGGTTTTGGGAACGGATGTCGTCCACGTCATGGCTGAAAGAGACCGGTCTTCCCTGCTGGGTCTGCTGCTCGACCATTATGAAGAGATGACCGGCCATCTGGCCCGGCGCCTGGGGTCGCTGTGCCTCGCCGAGGACGTCGTGCAGGACACCTATCTGCGGCTGCGCAGCCTGACCGCCCTGCCGGAGATCGACAATCCGCGCTCCTACCTGTACCGCATGGCCGACAACATCGCGCTCGACCGGATGCGTGCGGAGACCCGCCGGGGGCGGCGCTTCGCCCCGGCGGAACTGGGGCTCGACCGTCCGCTGGACGAGCCGGACGCCGAGGCGACGCTGGAGCACAAGCAGCGGCTGGAACGGCTGAGCCGGGCGCTGGACGAACTGCCGCCGCGCTGCCGCGAGGTGTTTCTGCTTCACAAATTCGACGGGCTGAGCCATGCCGACATCGCCGCGCGCCTCGGCATCTCGCGCAGCATGGTGGAGAAGCATGTCATGAAGGCCCTGGCCCACTGCCGCGACCGGCTGGCGCTCTGATGGAGCGCGAGCGCGATCAACCGGACTTACCGGACGACCCGCAGGACGCCGCCCTGGCGTGGTTCGTGCGTCTGGAATCCGGCGACGCCGACGCGGCGGACCGCCGGGCCTTTCACGCCTGGCTGGCGCGGGACCCGGCCCACCGCCGCGAATACGACCGGCTGGCCGGGCTGTGGGGCGATCTGGACCGGGTGGCCGATCCGCGCAAGGAACGCCGTGCCGCGCCGACGCGGCGCCGTTTCCTGGCGTTCGGCGCCGTCGGCGGGGCGGCGGCCTGCGCCGCGGCGCTGGGCGGAGCGGTCGTCCTGACCGGCTGGCCGGGCGACCTGAAGACCGGAATCGGCGAGCGGCGGACGGTGGCGCTGGACGACGGCTCGGTCCTCACCCTGGACGCCGACAGCGCGCTGTCCATCGACTTCAACGCCGCGGAGCGGCGCGTCCGATTGACCGGGGGCCGGGCGCATTTCCTCACCGCTCCCGACCCGGGGCGCCCCTTCGTCGTCGCCTGCGCCAACGGGCGCGTCACCACCGCCAACGCCAGCTTCGTGGTGCACCGCTGCCTGGACTCCGTGGTGGTGGCGGTGGAAGCCGGCACGGCCAGCCTGACCACCGGAATGGAGCCTCCCCTTCCCGTCGCCGCCGGGCAAAGCCGGCCCTACGGCCCCGAGGGTCCCGGCCCGTTGCTGAGCCAGGGCGTGGCGGTGGAGAACGCGTGGCGGCACGGCCGTCTGGTCTTCCAGGGACAGCCGCTCGACGCGGTGATTGCCGATCTCAACCGCTACCACCCCGCCCGCATCGTGCTGTGGGACCGTCCGCTCGCCGGCCTGCGCTTCGACGGCAGCGTGGACATCAGCCGGCCGGACGCCGCCCTGAACGCCATTCTCCGCACGCTTCCCTTGCGCACGCTGCGTCCCGTTCCCGGCTTGGTCATCATCCGTTCCGTCTAGCCGGTTCGTATCAAATTTTTTCCAAATCAGGGTGAGGTGGTTTCCACCGGACAACGTCGTGACTTGCATACGCGAAAATGCAACTCATTCGCAAAATGACGGGGTCTTGGTGATGATCGATGTTGGGGGGCGCCTGCTGCGGGGGCAGACGGCGCGCGGGAACAAGGTGTGGGGGAACAAGGTGCGGACCGGTTGGGCTCCGGCGTTGCTGGGCATGCTGCTGGCATCGACCGCGCTGCACGGCGCCATGGCAGCACCCGTGGCGCCCCATGAGGCGCCTGTGCAGGTGGCCCAGCAGGGCCGGACCGTCAGCTTCGCCATCGCCGCCGGGCCGCTGCCGGGTGTGCTCGCCGCCTACGGGCAGGCCACCGGCTTCCAGGTGCTCTATCCCTCCGACATCGCGCAGGGCGTTTCCTCGCCGGGGGTGACCGGCACGCTGGCGCCGCAGGACGCGCTGATCCGCCTGCTGGCCGGCACCGGCCTGATCGCGCGCTTCGTCGATCCCGACACAGTGACGCTGGAGAAGCTGCCGGCCCAGGCCGGCGGTGCGGCGGTGCTCGACCCGGTGACCGTCCAAGGCGGGCTGTCCCGCGATCCGGGCCGCAGCGAGGGCACCGGGTCCTACACCACCGGATCGACCGACAGCGCCACCAAGCTGAACCTGTCCCCGCGCGAGACGCCGCAGTCGGTCAGCGTGATGACTCGCCAGCGCATGGACGACCAGGGCCTGAACGAGATCCGCGACGTGCTCAACCAGACGGTCGGCGTGTCGCGGATGCAGCGCGGTGCGATGGGCAGCGACGGAGACGAGGTCTACGCGCGCGGCTTCCCGGTGACCAATTATCAGGTGAACGGCATCCCGCGCTCGACCGTGTACGGGTTCGACGACTCCATTTCCGACATGGCGGTGTTCGACCGGGTCGAGGTGGTGCGCGGCGCGACTGGCCTTCTGAACGGCGTCGGCGAGCCGTCGGCCTCGGTCAATCTGGTCCGCAAGCGCCCGACCCCGACCCTCCAGGGCTACGCCGAGGGGCAGATCGGGTCCTGGGAACGCTACCGCGGCGAGGCCGACCTGTCGGGTCCGCTGACCGAGAACGGCCGCCTGCGCGGGCGCGTCGTCGGCGCCTATCAGGACAACAACAGCTTCATCGACCGCCTGCACGGGCGCAAGAAGGTGCTCTATGGCATCCTGGAGGCCGACGTCACCGACGACACCACCTGGACGGTCGGCGTCGAGTACCAGAAGCATCGCTCCGACGACGCCTCCAACGCCGGCTTCCCGCTGTTCTACAGCGACGGGACGAAGACGAACCTTCCCCGCTCCTACAACAGCGGCGCCCGCTGGGCCTACCACATGCACGACAACCTGACGGTCTTCAGCGAGCTGAAGCATCGCTTCGGGGACGGCTGGACGGCGACGCTGAACGTGGAGCGCAGCAACCGCGAGTATGACAGCCTGCTCGGCTTCGGCACCAACGGCGACCTGAACCGGGACGGCACCGGCATGGGCGTCTGGGCGGGCCGCTGGAATTCGGACCTGGAACAGACCACGGTCAGCGCCGACGTGAACGGCGGCTTCGACCTGTTCGGGCGGCGGCATGACGTGATGGCCGGGGTCAGCGGCTACTACGCCAAGCGCGAGGGGCTCGACCACCCGCTCTGGAGGATCCCCGGCTACGATCCCTCGATCGGCAACTACTTCACCTGGAACGGCAGCATCGCCCAGCCGACGCTCAACCCGACCGGCCGGTCGCAGACCGACGAGCGGCAGATGGCCGCCTACGCCGCCACCCGCCTGCGCCCGACCGACGCCCTGTCGGTCATCCTCGGCAGCCGCATCAGCCGGTGGGAGCAGACCGAGAAGAGCAGCCCGAACGCGGGGGCTGGAAGCTACAGCAAGCGGTCGGAGAACGGCGTGCTCACGCCCTACGCCGGCGTCGTGCTCGACCTGACCGACATCTGGTCGGTCTACGCCAGCTACACCAGCATCTTCAAGCCGCAGAACTACAAGGACGTCAGCGGCCAGTCCCTCGACCCGCTGGACGGGAATGCCTACGAGGCCGGCGTGAAGGCGGAGTTCTTCGGCGGCGCCCTGAACGCCAGCGCCGCGGTGTTCCTGATTCAGCAGGACAATCTGGGCGAGGTCGATCCCGGCCGCTTCGCTCCGGACGGCACGCAGGCCTACCGGGCGGTGAAGGGTGCGGAAAGCAAGGGCTTCGAGCTGGAAGTCGCCGGCGAGGTGATGACCGGCTGGCAGGTCGGCGGCGGCTACAGCCACACCTCGATCAAGAACGCCGACGGCCAGCGGATGATGACCTATGTGCCGCGCGACACCTTCAAGCTGTTCAGCACCTACCGCCTGCCGGGCGCCTGGGACCGCCTGACGGTGGGCGGCAATGTTCGGTGGGAAGGCGACGTCTACAACGGCACCGGCGCCGAGCGCTACGACCGCGACGGCTACGCGGTGGTCGATCTGATGGCGCGCTATCAGATCACCGACACGGTGTCGGCCACGCTGAACGTCAACAACCTGTTCGACAAGAAGTATCTGAGCAACATCGACGTCTCCGGCTATTACGGCGAGCCGCGCAACGTCCTGCTGTCCCTGCGGGCGACGTGGTGATGACGGGGCGGCGGTCGGCGGCCTCCGGCTCCCGGCGCGGTGTCCGCCGCGGCCTCGCCGCCGCCGCGCTGGTGCTCGGCGGGCTGGCCTCCGCCGCCCTGCTGCGCCCCGGCGACCCCGCCGCCTCGGCGGAGGTGGCGGTGGTCGGCCGCGGCACGGTCGAGGACACGGTGACGGCGCTCGGCAAGATCCAGCCGCGCGCGTACGTCGATGTCGGCGCCCAGGTGTCCGGCCAATTGACGCGGCTGCACGTGACGGTCGGGCAGATGGTCCGCGAGGGCGATCTGCTGGCCGAGATCGACCCCGCCCTGCAACAGGCCAAGGTCGAGGCCGGGCGCGCCGAGCGCGCCCGCCTGACCGCCCTGCTGGCCGAGCAGCGGGCGCGCGCCGAATTCGCCGAGGCCCAGCTTGCCCGTCAGGCGGCGCTGCGGCGCAGCGGGTCGGGGCGCGGCGAGGCCTACGACCAGGCCCGCATGGAGGCGCGCATCGCCGCCGCCCAGGTCGAGGCCACCCAGGCGCAGATCCGCCAGACGGACTCGACCCTCCAGGCCGACGAGGCCCAGTTCGGCTACACCCGCATCTACGCGCCAATGAGCGGCACGCTGATCGCGGTGGACGCCCGCCAGGGCCAGACCATCAATTCCGCCTACGAGGCGCCGGTCCTGATGCGGATCGCCGACCTGTCGGCGATGACCGTGTGGACCCAGGTGTCGGAAGCCGACGTGACGCGGCTGACGGACGGCATGCCGCTCTACTTCACCACGCTCGGCCATCCGGGACGGCGCTGGACCGCGCGCCTGCATGAGATTCTGCCAGCACCGCCGAAGCCGCCCGCCTCGGGAAACGGCGGCTCGTCCGCGTCCGGGGGCGGCGGAGCGGCCAACAGCGTCGTGCTCTACACCGCGCTGTTCGAGATCGCCAACGACCGGGGGGAGCTGCGCCCGGACATGACCGCCCAGGTCTTCTTCGTGGCCGCCGCAGCCAAGGACGCCGTCACCGTTCCGGTCGCCGCCCTGACCCCGGCCACCCCGACCCCGGCCGCCTTGACACCGTCCGACGAGGCGACGGAACGGCACCGCGTGACGCTGATCGGCAGCGGCGGTGCCATCGAGACGCGCGAGGTCCGCGTCGGGGTGCGCGACCGCTTCAACGCCCAGATCCTGGAGGGGCTGGCCGAAGGCGAGCGGATCGTGGTCGGCTGGAAAACCGACGACGGCCGCCCGCCCAAGATCGGGTTCCGGCTGTGAGCGGCTCGCTTCTCGTCCTGGAGGACATCCGCAAGACCTACATCAGCGGTGGCGGCTTGGCGGTCGAGGTGCTGCGCGGCGTCTCCCTGACCGTCGAGGCGGGGGAGTTCGTTGCCATCGTCGGCAGCTCCGGCTCCGGCAAATCGACGCTGATGAACATCCTCGGCGGGCTCGACCGTCCGACCTCCGGGCGCTACCGCGTCGACGGGCGCGACGTGACGGCGCTGGAGGGCGACGAGCGGGCGGCGCTGCGGCGGGACGGGTTCGGCTTCGTTTTCCAGCACTACCATCTGATCCCCGGCACGACGGCGCAGGAGAATGTCGAGATGCCGGGCCGCTATGCGGGCCTGCCCGCCGCGCTGCGCGAAGGCCGCGCCGTGGAGTTGCTCGGCCGCCTGGGGCTGGAGGAGCGGCGCCATCACCGCCCCAACCAGCTTTCGGGCGGCCAGCAACAGCGCGTGTCGATCGCGCGGGCGCTGATGAACGACGCCCCGGTGATCCTGGCCGACGAGCCGACCGGTGCTTTGGACAGCGCCAGCGGGGCGGAGGTGGTGGCGCTGCTGCGCGAGCTGTCCGCCGCCGGGCGCACGGTGATCCTCATCACCCACGACCGCAAGGTGGCGGAGGCCGCCGGCCGGGTGATCGAAATGCGCGACGGCCGCATCGTCGCCGACAGCGGCCGCCCGGCCCCGTCACCGGCGGACCCCTCCCCTGCCCCGGCGGAGCGCGAGGCCGCCGGCGCCTCCCTGTGGACCGACGCGGCGGAAGCCCTGTCGGCGGCGCTGCGGTCGCTGGGGGCCAACGGATTCCGCACGGCGCTGACCCTGCTCGGCATCGTCATCGGCGTGGCGTCCGTGATCGCCCTGCTCGCCATCGGCGAGGGCGCCAAGCAGGCGGTGATGGCGCGGGTCGGCGCGCTGGGGGTGAATCTGGTCTTCGTCGTGGCGGGCAGCGGTGACCCCCGCCTGCCGGTCACGCCGCTGACCGAGGCGGACGGCGAAGCCATCCTGCAATTGCCCAACGTCGAGAGCGTGATGCCCTACCTCGACACGCCGGTGATGGTCCGCCATGGCAACATCGACCACCGGACCGAAGGGCTGGCGACCTCGGCGTCGCTGCCGTTGACGCATCGCTGGCCCGTCGCTGAGGGGGCCTTCTTCACCCGCGCCGACGAGCGGGCCGGGGCGGCGGTGGCGGTTCTCGGCCACGGCGTCGCCGAACGGCTGTTCCCGCGCGGAGAGTCGCCACTGGGCAAGCATGTGCTGGTGAACAACATTCCCTTCCTGGTGACCGGCGTGATGGCGAAGAAGGGCGACCTGACCGGCAGCCAGAGCACCGACGACTGGGTGTTCGTGCCCCTGTCCACGGGCGTGCAACGCCTGATCGGCAAGCCGGACCTGCAACTGATCCTGGTCTCCGTTCACGATGTGGGGCGGATCGCGCGGACCCGCGACGCCATCAAGGCCCTGCTCTCCGAGCGTCACGGCCAGGAGGATTTCCAGATCCACGACGGGACCGCGCGCATCCAGGCGGCGGCGGAGACCCAGGACACCATGACGCTGCTGCTCGGCTGCGCCGCGGTCATCACGCTGCTGGTCGGCGGCATCGGGGTCATGAACATCATGCTGGTCAGCGTGACCGAGCGGACCCGCGAGATCGGCATCCGCATGGCCGTCGGCGCCCGCGCCGCCGACATCGAACGGCAATTCCTGATGGAGGCGGCGCTGGTGGCGGGATTGGGCGGGTTGGTCGGGGTCGCGCTGGGCCTGGCTGGCGGCGCGGTCATCGGGCTGCTGGCGATGCCGGTGGTCTTCACCGCGACCGCGATCGCCGGGGCGGCGGCCTCCGCCGTGCTGACCGGCATGGTCTTCGGCCTGATCCCCGCCCGCCGGGCGGCGCGGCTCGACCCGGTGGTGGCGCTGGCGAGCGACTAGGTTCTGCCGCCGAGCGCGGAGTGCAGACACCGTCTGCGCCGTCAACCCATTCTGGTCGGTCATTCCGTGGATTTGCCCCACCGACCCGCATTTTGGCGGCAAGTATCAGACAGTCGGATAGATGAAACGCCGGAAACGTCTCCTTCGCGATTATGAAGCCCGCATCGACGTCTCCGGCGGCATGAAACAGCTCGCTATGGCGAGCCTGCCACTGAACAGGTTGTCAAACCGTCTCTGAGCGAAGGGGTTCGGGACGAGCCGCGCAAGCTGATCAAATACAACCACTTGGCTTTCAACTTTCTGAACTTCGCACGCGTTCCCGCCCCCCTGCCCCAGGCCGCCGTCAGACGGCCGCCGTCACCACAACCTCGATCAGGATCGACGGGTCGCCCAGGTCGGCAACGCCGATGGTGGCGCGGGCCGGCAGGTCGTCGCCGTTCAGCCACTCCAGCCACGCGGCGTTCATGCCGTCCTTGGCCTTCATGTCGGTGATGAAGAGCTGGGCGGACAGCAGCTTCGTCTTGTCGGTGCCGGCCATGGCGAGCACGGCGTCGAGCTTCCGGCAAATCTGGGCGGTCTGCTCCTGCATGCCGACGCTGACGTCGTCGGCGATGATGCCGCCGAGGAAGGCGATGCCGTTGCTGACAACGACGCGGTGCATGATCTTGGTCTTCTCAACGCGCTTGATCACGAGAACTCTCCCGGTTTTGGTTGGTATCGGTGGGGGTGTTGGTCAGGGGGTGCTTTGTCACGGAGTGACGGTGAAATCGACGTATTTGGCGGCGATGCGGGCCAGCGTGCCGTCCTGCACGACCGACGCGATGGCGGCGTCGAAGGCGGCCTTGAGGTCCGCGTCCTCCTTGCGCAGGCCGACGCCCACGCCGGGGCCGAACACCTCGGCGTCGACCAGCGGCTTGCCGACGAGTTGGAGCGACTTCGAGGCGTCGGCCTTCACCCAGTCGGACGCGGTGGCTCCGGTGGTGATGGCGGCGTCGATGCGCCCGCTCTTCAGGTCGGCCAGCAGGTTCGACGCGGTGTCGTAGTTCTTCAGCGAGACGGTCTTGCCGAAGTGCTTCTCGACATAGCGGTAATGGGTGGTCGAGGTCTGGGCGCCGACCGACTTGCCGGCCAGGGTGGCCTCGGTTCCGTCGATGCCGCCGCCGGTGGCCGCCACGAAATAGGCCGGGACGACCATGTAGGGGACGGAGAAGGCGATGGCCTTCGCGCGCTCCGGCGTGATGTTCATGGTCGCCATGATCGCGTCGTAGCGGCGCGACAGCAGACCGGGGATGATGCCGTCCCAATCCTGGGCGACCAGGGTGCAGCGCCGCTTCATGCGTTCGCACAGCGCGTTGGCCAGCTCCACCTCCAGCCCGCCGAGCGTGCCGTCGGGGGCGGTCATGTTGAAGGGCGGGTAGGCGCCCTCCGTCGCGATGCGCAGGGGCGGGGCGTCGGCGCGCGCGTCCGAGGGAACGGCCGCCGCGAGGGCGCACAGGCCCATCGCCAGCCCGAGGGCCAGACGTTTCATGGAAAACTCCGGTTTGGTGGGTCGGTAAGGGCCGGTCAGAGGGCGGCGATCACCTGGATCTCGACCAGCAGGTCGGGGTCGGCGAGCTTGGCCTCGACGGTGGCGCGGGCCGGAGCGTTGGCCCGGTCCACCCAGGCGTCCCACGCCGCGTTCATCGCCGCGAAGCCGGCCATGTCGGCGAGATAGACGGTGGCGGTCAGCAGCCGGCTCTTGTCGGTGCCGGCGCGCTCCAGCAGAACGTCGATCTGGCGCAGCACGTCGCGGGTCTGCGCCGTCACGTCGTGGGTCACGCCGCCCATGGCCTCGAAATCGGCGATCTGGCCGCACAGATAGACGGTGCCGTTATGAACGACCATCTCGCTCATCCGCGGGCCGCAATCGAAACGCTGAATCGTCAAAACACGGGTCTCCTCAAAAGGCCGCTCCGCCGGAGCGGTCAGGCGGCGGCCGCCGTGTGGCGGAATCGCTGGATGCGGAAGGCGTCGATGGGCAGGTCGCTCGCCCCACGGGTGATGAGGTCGGCGGTGATCCGCCCGACGATCGGGCCGAGCTGGAAGCCGTGGGCGGAGAAACCGAAGGCGTGGAACACCCCCTCCTCCGTGCCGCTGGGGCCGATCACCGGGATGTCGTCAGGCATCCGCGCCTCGATCCCCGCCCAGGAGCGGACGACGGTGGCGCTGCGCATGATCGGGAACAGGTCCCACACCGTGCGGGCGTTGGTGGTGACGTTGGCGAAGTCCAGGTCCGTCCGGTTCTCGTCGCGGTAGGCGCGGCCCAGCAGCCCGCCGCCGATCAGCACGGTCCCGTTGGGAAACTGCTTGAAGGACAGGGTGCGGCCCGTCGCCCCGACCACCGGCTTCAGGAAAGGCGGCACGCGGGCGGTGATCATCAGCATGGGCGCGATGACCTCCAGCGGCACCGGTTCGCCGAACTGGGCGGCCAGCCGGTCGGCCCAGGCCCCGGCGCAGTTCACCAGCACCGGTGCCTCGTGCGCCACGCCGTCCGCCGTCTCCACCCGCCAGTTGCGTCCCGAGCGGGCGACCCGCGCCACCGCCGCCCCCTCGTGGAAGCGGGCGCCCAGGCTCTCCGCCTTGCGCTTGAAGGCGAAGGTGGTGCGGTAGGGGATGGCCGCCCCGTCGCGGCGCGACACCAGGGCGCCGAGGCAATGCTCCGCGATGGACGGGACGAGGCGGCGCAGCTCCGCCTGATCCACCACCTCCTCGTGCGTGAAGCCGAGTGCGGCGAGCTGGGCCGCCCGCTCGCGGCAGGAGTCCAGCTCCGCCTCGGTTTCCGCGACCTTGAGCTGGCCGTGGCTTTCGAAGCCGCAGTCGTCGTCCACGAGATCGCGGATGCCGTGCCACAGCGCCATCGAGGCGACGGACAGCGGCACCTCCGCAACGTGGCGGCCGAGCTGGCGCACCCCGCCGGCGTTCACGCCGGAGGCGTGGCGGCCGATGTGGTCCTTCTCCAGCACCAGCGCCCGGACCCCGCGCAGGGCGAGGTGCAGCGCGGTGGAGCAGCCGTGCAGGCCGCCCCCGACGATGATGACGTCCGGCTCCGCCATGGCGTCCCCCTGCCCCGTCAGTGGTGCATCACGGCGGCCACCTCGTCCTCGGCCTTGGGCAGCGAGGCGAGTTCGGCCAGCGTGATCGGCTTCACCGGCGGGCGCAGCCGGTAGTAGCCGACCTCCGCCGGGGAGACGCCGCGGGCGTCGGCGATGACCTCGACCACGGTCGGGCCGCACAGCCGTCCCTGGCACGGCCCCATGCCGCAGCGCAGGAAGGACTTGGTCTGGTTCGGCCCGCTGACCCCCAGCTTCACGGCGTCGCGCACCTGCCCCGCCGTCACCTCCTCGCAGCGGCAGACGATGGTGTCGTCGGCGGGCACGCGGAAATCCTGGCCCGGCCGGTAGAGCGCGTCGAGGAAATCGCGGCCGCGCAGCGCCCGGTCCAGCGCCTCGCGGTGCGGGGCGGCGTCGCGGTCGCGGGTGGCGCGGTCGATGGCGCCCAGCCGGTGCAGGGCGTCCAGCGCCGTCAGCCGGCCGCGGTGCTCCGCCGCCAGCGCGCCGCCGATGCCGGCCCCGTCGCCGGCGATGGAGACACCTTCCACCGACGTGGCGCCCCAGCCGTCGACGTCCGGCACCCAACAGCGCTGCGCTTCGTCCCAGGACTGGGCGCAGCCGATGGCGTTGGCGAGGTTGATGTTGGGGATCACCCCGTGGTGCAGGAGGAGCGTGTCCGCCGGAAGGCGCTGCTCGGCGCCGTTCCCCTGGCGATAAACGACCGTCTGCACCCGCCCGTCGCCCTCGGCGCGCAGGGCGGAGACGTTGCCGATCACCTTGACCTTGCGCCGGACCTCCAGCAGCAGCTTCAGCCCCTTGCCGACATAGCCGGAGCGGGCGAAGGCCGACAGGTGCGGCATGGCCTGTCGCCAGTTCTCCCGCGGCGTGGTATCGAGGATCGCGTCGATGCGCGCGCCGGCCCGCAGATACTGCCAGGCGAGCAGCCAGAGCAGCGGCCCGCTGCCGGCCATGACCACGCCGCCCGAGGCGACGAGGCCGGAGGTCTTCAGCAGGATCTGCGCCGCTCCCGCCCCCATCACGCCGGGCAACGTCCATCCGGGAACCGGGAAGGGCCGCTCCAGCGCGCCGGTCGCCAGGATGACGTGCCGCGCCGGCAGGATGCGCGCCGCACCATCGCGCGACAGGCCGATGTCGAGCGTGCGCGAGACGCTCCACACCGCGGTGCCGGGCATATAGTCGGCGCCGCTGTCGCGGAACGGCCCGACCAGATCGGCGCCGTGCCAGTAGTCGGTCCCGAGCACGCTGGGATTCTTGACCGGCGAGCGGGTGATGGCGCGGTAGATCTGGCCGCCGGGGGCCGCCTGCTCGTCGAGCAGGACGGTGGACAGGCCGCGCGTGGCGGCCAGCGTGGCGGCGGCGAGGCCGGCCGGGCCGGCGCCGATCACCGCCAGATCGTAACGAGGCTTCAGGTCGGTCACCGCTCGATCTCCCGCTTGCCGTTCTGGGTTTCCACCCGCATGCCGGGGCGCACGCGGATCTGGCAGCCCTGCTGGTTGCCGGTGCCGTCGATGGTCACCAGACAGTCGAAGCACACGCCCATCATGCAGTAGGGGCCGCGCGGGGCGCCGGACACCGGGGTGGTCCGGCAGGCGCCGACCCCGTTGGCGATCAGGGCGGCGGCGACGCTGTCGCCGGACAGCGCCTCGGCCGGGCGGCCGTCGATGGTGAAGGAGACGCGCTCTCCGCCCGCGTCAGGCAACCGCTGGAACATGGAACCTCCGGGCGCTGAAGGCCGAGAACTCGTCGGGCAGGGTGCCGGCGGCGATGTGCGGCGCCAGCGCCAAAGCGTGGTTGGCGGCGAGCGTCACGCCGCTGTGGCAGGTCGCGACGAAGGCGCCGGGCATGGTGATGGACTGCTCGTAGATCGGGAAGCCGTCCGGGGTCAGCACGCGCAGCGCCGCCCAGGTCCGCACCACGTTCAGTTTGCCGAGCAGCGGGAAGATGCGCAGCGCGCGGTCGGCGATGGTCGAGGTGACGCCGTTGCGCACCGTGGTGTCGAGCCCGGCATCCTCGAAGCTGTCGCCGATCATCACCCCGCCCTCGTCGGTCTGGCGGATGAAGCCGACCGGAAACTTCAGGAAGGGGGCGGTCTTCTCCGTCACGATGATGTGGCCGCGCTCCGGCCGCACCGGGGCGTCCAGCCCGACCATGGGGGCCAGCCGGCGGGCGTCGTGGCCCGCGGCGATGACCACCTTGCCCGACCGAACCTCGTCGCCTGAGGCGGTGACCATGCGGAATCCGCCGTCGCGCGGCTCGATCCGCTCCACCCGGTGGTGCGGACGATAGGAGACCCCGGAGAGGCTCATCCCGCTGTGCAGCGCGCGCAGCAGTTTCAGCGAGTTGCAATGGCCGTCGAGCGGGCAGTAGCTCGCCCCGATCACGTCCTTGCCGATGAAGGGCATCTCCTTCGCCACGGCGGCGCGGTCCATCATCTCGTAGTCGTAGCGGACGACGTTCGGCTGGTTGTGCAGGCGGCGGAGCTGGCCGGCGCGCCGCTCCATCTCCTCCTCCGACAGCAGGGGCAGGAAGCCGCCCGGCCGGCGGTAGCACACGTCGATCCCGGTCTGCTCCTGAAGCCGCTCGGCGAAACCGGTCCAGCTGTCGGAGGACATCTTGGTCCAGCCGGCGTATTCCGGCAGCCCCAGCCCCTTGCCCTGCACCCAGACCAGGGCGAAGTTGCCGCGCGACGGGCGGACGGCGACGTCCCCCTCGTCGAGGACGGCGACCGTCTGCCCCTGCTGGGCGAGGCCCCAGGCGATGGCCGACCCGACCAGCCCACCGCCGATCACGGCGACGTCCCAGTCGGACCTCGTTCTCTCGGTCATGGTGACGCTCACTCCTGTCCGCGGCCGACCAGCAGCCGCTCAAGCCCGTAGAGCCGGTCGAGCACCAGCATCGCCGCCACTGTCATGAAGATCAGCGAGGCGGACACCGCGGCGACCAGAGGGTCGATGTTGTCCTGGATGTAGAGGAAGAGACGGACCGGCAGCGTCGTCGTCTCGGGCGAGGCGATGAAGACGGTCATCGTCACCTCGTCGAAGCTGTTGATGAAGGCCAGCACCCAGCCGCTCGCCACGCCCGGCAGGATCAGCGGCAGCGTCACCCGCCGGAAGGTCGTCCAGGAGGTGGCGCCGAGCGAGGCCGCGGCGTTCTCGATGGAGCGGTCCATGCCGGTGGAGGCCGCCAGGATCAGCCGCAGCGCGAAGGGCAGGATGATGACGACATGGCTCAGCACCAGCCCGGCGAAGGTGCCGCCCAGCCCGATCTGCGTGAAGAAGCGCAGGAAGGCGATGCCCAGCACGATGTGCGGCACCATCAGCGGCGACAGGAACAGCGCCGTGATCGCCTCGCGCCCGCGGAACTGGTGGCGGGCGATGGCCAGCGCCGCCGGGACCGAGAAGGCCACCGCGATGGTGGAGCTGACCGCCCCCAGCAGCAGGCTGTCGCGGAAGGCCCGGGCGAATTCCGGGTTGTCGCCGATGGCCTTGAACCAGCGCAGCGACAGCCCCTCGGTCGGCAGAGACAGATAGCCCTGCGAGGTGAAGGCGACCACGCAGACGACCAGGATCGGCGCCAGCAGGAAGGCCAGGAACAGCGTGTGGAAGACGAGCGCGACGGGGCCGTTGCGGTTCATTCGAACACCTGCTTGTAGCGACGTTCGACCAGCCGGTTGCAGCCGACGATGATCACGATGTTGGCGAGCAGAAGAAGCATCGCGATGGCGGCGCCCAGCGGCCAGTTCAGCGTGTTCAGGAACTCGTCGTAGGCCAGCGTCGCCGCCACCTTCAGCCGCCGCCCGCCGATGATCGCCGGGGTGGCGAAGGCGCTGGCGGCCAGCGCGAAGACGATGATCGAGCCCGACAGGATGCCCGGCACCACCTGCGGCAGCACCACCCGGCGCAGCACGGTGAAGGGCTTGGCCCCCAGCGACAGCGCGGCGTTCTCGACCTGCGGGTCCAGCCGCTGCAGCGACGCCCAGACCGACAGCACCATGAAGGGCACCAGCACATGGGTCAGGGCGATGATGACGCCGGTTTCGGTGTACATGAACTCGATCGGCGTCGCGATCAGCCCGACCGCCATCAGCGCCGTGTTGATGATGCCGGTGGAGCCGAACAGCAGCGCCCAGCCGAGCGTGCGCGACACCACCGAGATCAGCAGCGGCCCCAGGACGATCAGCAGGCACAGGCCGCGCCAGGGCGACCGCATGCGGCGCAGGATGTAAGCCTCCGGCGCGCCGAGCACGGCGCAGAGCAGGGTCACCACCACGGCGATGCGGAAGGTGCGCAGGAAGATTTCGTGAAAATAGTCGTCTGTGACGATGTCGATGTAGTTGCCGAGCTGCCAGACATCCTGGATGCCCGTGTAGAATCCGAAGCTGTTCAGCGACAGCAGCCCGGTCATGACCAGCGGCACCAGCAGCAGCACGGCGAACAGCGCCAGCGCCGGCAGGCTGAGCAGGTAGGGTGCCAGCGGACGCCGCTCCGGCCGCGGCGGCGGGGCATCGGTCGCCGTGTCCGCAACCGGGGTATCGATTAGTGATTTGTGAGCGTCCACGGCGGTCATGCCTCACCCGCCATCACGCGCATGTCCTCCGCCCGCCAGCCGACCATGACCGGCTCGTTTTCCGCCGGCAGGGTCTGGCCGTCGTGCTGGCGGATCACCGTCAGGTCACCGGCCTCCGTGCGGATTTCGAACAGCCATTGGGTGCCCTGGAAGACCCGCGCCCGGACAAGGCCCGGCACGCCGGCGCCGTCCACGAAGCGAACCTTCTCCGGCCGCACGGTCAGCAGGCCGGGGCCGTCCGGCAGCTCCGCCGCGACCGGCCACGCCGTCCCGGCCACATCGATGCGCCGCCCGGCGCCGTCGCGGCGCACCGTGCCCTGGAGCAGGTTGGTGCGGCCGAGGAAGTTGGCGACGAAGGCGCTGGCCGGGTTGTCGTAGGCGTCCTGCGGGGCATCGACCTGCTCCACCCGGCCCTTGTTCATGATGACCACCCGGTCAGACAGGGCCATCGCCTCCGCCTGGTCGTGGGTGACGAGGATCATGGTGGTGCCGACGCTGCGCTGGATGCGCCGCAACTCGATCTGCATCTCCTCGCGCATCTTGGCGTCGAGGTTGGACAGCGGCTCGTCGAGCAGCAGCAGGCTCGGCTTGATGACCATGGCGCGGGCTAGCGCCACGCGCTGCTGCTGGCCGCCGGACATGCGCCGCGGGTAGCGGTCGCCGAAGGCCCCCAGCCCGACGAGCTGGAGGGCGTCGCGCACCATCCGGTCGCGGTCGGCGCGCGGGATGCCGCGCATCTCCAGCCCGAAGGCGACGTTCTCCGCCGCCGTCATGTGGGGGAACAGGGCGTAGCTCTGGAAGACGATGCCGAGCCCGCGCTCGTTGGGCTTCTTGGCCAGCAGGTCGGCGCCGTCCAGCGTGACGCGCCCGGCGCTGGGGTCGAGGAAGCCGGCGATCATCTGGAGCGTCGTGGTCTTGCCGCAGCCCGACGGGCCGAGCAGCGAGACCAGCTCCCCCTTCTCCACCGTCAGGGACAGGTTGTCGACGGCGACCCAGGGGCCGAACCGCTTGGTCAGCCGATCGAGGACTAGGTAAGGCATGGCATCGTCTCCCACCAAGGAGCCTGGAAAATTCCGGCCCGCCGCGGGTGCGGGCCGGAAGCGGCGGTCAGCGCTCGATCTCGCGGGTCCAGCGCTTGTTCCAGGCCTCGCGGTTGGCGTTGATGGTGTCCCAGTCGACCACCAGCAGCTTGCCCATCTGCTCGGGGCCGTAGGGGATGCCCACCTGCTGGTCGGCGGTCAGGGTGACGGTCTTGTTCACCGGGCCGAAGCCGGCGCCGGTCGCCATCACGGTCTGCACCTCCGGCGACAGCATGTGCTGGATGAACTGCTGGGCTTCCGCCGCCTGCTTGCTGCCGGTGATCGCGCAGGCCGCCGAGGCCAGCACGACGCCGCCCTCCTTGGGATAGACGAAGGCGGCGGGGAAGCCGGTGTCGGCCAGCGCCTTGGCGCGGCCCGAGCCCCAGACGGCGACGGTGGCCTGCCCGCTCTGGAACAGCTCGGTCATCTTGCCCGGCGACGGCTCGTAGGCGAGCACGTTCGGGTTCACCTTGTCCTTGAAAGCCTTGAAGCCGGGATCAATGTTCTTCTCGCCGCCGCCGTCGAGCCGCGCCATCATCACCAGCGCGTGCAGGCCGTAGCTGTTGTTGATCGGCGGGACGACCAGCTTCTTGCGGAACTTGGCGTCCTCGATGTCCTTCCAGGAGGCGGGGGCGGCCCAGCCGTTCTCGTCGAAGACCTTCTTGTTGTAGACGATGCCGGTGCCGACCGCGCCGACGCTGACCGCCTTGCCCGACGGGATCTTCGCCAGATCGTAGAGATCGTCGTAGACCGGCGCCTTGGCGATGTCGGCGCAGAAGCCCAGCGCCACCGCCTGATACATCGGCCCGTCGTCCAGGATCACCACGTCGATCTGCTGGTTCCCCTTCTGGGCCTGGAGCTTAGCGAGGTTGTCGGTGGAATTGCCGGCGACATACTCGACCTTCATGCCCGTCTTGCTCTCGAAGGCCGGGATGATGTCCTTGCGCATGGTCTGCTCGAAGGACCCGCCATAGGCGGCGACATACAGGGTCTTCTGCTGCGCCTGCGCGGCGCCACACCCCAGGGCGGCGGTTGCCATCAGGCCGTACACCAACGCTCGCATCTGTCCCTCTCCTGTTCCGGTTCGTTTCGCCGCGGTTGCGCGTTTTGTCGCACCCCCGGAGCGTCGCGCCCCTCTGGCATAATCGTCAAATCGAATTGTTTGTGGTGTCTATAACCGAATGTTATGCTGCAACGCATCCGACACCGTTGGGCCACTCTTGAATGCTGAATCCGCGCCAGATCGAGGCGTTCCGCGCCGTCATGCTGACCGGCGGAATCACCGCAGCGGCGGAATTGTTGAACATCTCGCAGCCGGCGGTCAGCCGCCTGATCGCCGACCTGCAATACGCGCTGAAGCTGACGCTGTTCGAGCGGCGCGGCTCGCGCATCGCGCCGACCAGCGAGGCGATGTCCCTGTACCAGGAGGTGGAGCGGTCCTTCGTCGGGCTGGAGCGGATCGAGCAGGCGGCGCGCGACCTCCAGGAGCGGCGGGCCGGCACGCTCCGCGTGGCCGCCATGCCGGCGATGGCCATCGGCTTCCTGCCGCGCTTCGTCGCCCGCTTCCTTGAGGAGCGGCCGCGGGTGGATGTGTCGCTGTGGGGCAGCAGTTCCCCCCAGGTGCTCGATTGGGTGGCCGCCGGCCAGTGCGAATTGGGCTTCGGCCAGTCGGCGGTGGAGCACGCGACGGTGCTGTGCGAACGGATGCCCAGGGTGCGGGCGGTCGCCGTGGTGCCGAGCAACCACCCGTTGGCCGCGCGCAAGCGGCTGGTCCCGGAGGATTTCGCGGGCGAAGCCTTCATCGCGCTCGGCGCCGCCACACTGATGCGCTATTCCGTCGACGCAATGTTCGCCGAGCACGGCGTCGCCCGGACCATGCGGGTGGAGACACAGCTCACCATGATCGCCTGCGCCATGGTCGCCGCCGGGGCGGGAATCTCCATCGTCGATCCCTTCACGGCGCAGGAGTATGCGGGGCGCGGCGTTGCCATCCGCCCCTTCGAGCCGGCCATCACCTTCGAAATGGTGGTGCTGCATTCGGCACAGCGGTCGCTGTCCACCCTCGCGCAGGATTTCCTGGGGGGGTTCCGCGACGCCGTAGCCACCTTCCGCCTGCCCGAGCAGACCTGAACCGGATTCAGCCCCCGGATTCAGCCGCGTGTGTGGAAGTGGCTGAGGAAGGCGCGGGTGGCCTCCTGCTGTGGCCGGTCGATGACGTCGCGGGCCGGGCCCTCCTCCACGATCACGCCGTCGCGCATGAAGATCACGCGGTCGGCGACCTCGCGGGCGAAGGCGATCTCGTGGGTCACGATGATCATGGTCATGCCCTCGGCGGCGAGGTCGCGCATCACCCCCAGCACCTCCGACACCAGCTCGGGGTCAAGGGCGGAGGTCGCCTCGTCGAACAGCATCACCTCCGGCTCCATGGCGAGCGCGCGGGCGATGGCGACGCGCTGCTTCTGCCCGCCGGACAGCCGGTCCGGGTAGGCGTCGGCCTTGTCGGCCAGCCCGACCTTGGCGAGCAGCCGGCGCCCGATCGCCTCGGCCTGCGCCTTCGGCATGTTCTTGGCGGAGACCGGCCCCTCCATCACGTTGCCGAGCACGGTCATGTGCGGGAACAGGTTGAAGTGCTGGAACACCATGCCGGTGTTGGAGCGGAACTTCGCCTGTGCCTTGGGCCGGGGCAGCGCCCTGCCCTTTTCGAAGTCGAAGGCGTCGTCGCCGATGCGGATGCGGCCGCCGTTCGGCACCACCAGCAGGTTGAGGCAGCGCAGCAGCGTGGACTTGCCTGACCCCGAGGGGCCGATCAGCGCGACAACGGCGCCGGGGTCGATCTTCAGGTTGATGTCACGCAGGACGACCAGTTCGCCGAACTGCTTCCTCAGCCCGGCGACTTCGATCTTGGGGGTGTTCATGGAAAGGGGCCTCTCGCGTTGGATCGCCGGGGAAGCATCAGTGACCAGAACCTTCAATGACCCGTCTGGAGCTGCTTCTCGCCCCGCTTCACGATGGCCGTCAGGGGGACCAACACGACGAAGTAGATCAGCGCGACGATCGTGTAGACCTCCAGCGGGCGGAAGGTGTCCGTCGCGGCGACCTGCCCCTGGTAGAGAAGGTCGGGCACCGCCACCACCGAGACCAGCGAGGTGTTCTTGAACTGGATGATCGACTGGTTCATCAGTGGCGGGATCATGCGCTTGACCGCCTGGGGCAGCACGATGCGCCGCATCACCTTGGCCGGCGTCATGCCGAGCGCCAGCCCGGCCTCCGACTGTCCGGCCTCGATGGAGACCACGCCGCCCCGGATCACCTCCGCGTAGAAGGACCCGCCGTAGAGCGACAGGGTGAGGACGGAGGCCGTCACCGCGTCGATCTGGATGCCGGTCAGCATCGGCAGCGCGTAGTAGAACCACAGCAGTTGCACCAGCAGGGGCGTGCAGCGGAACAGCTCGATGTAGGCCCAGGAGATCCAGCGCAGCACGGCGAAGCGCGAGAGCTGGGCCAGCCCGCCGACCAGCCCCAGCAACAGGCCCAGCACGACGACGGCGGCCGTCAGGCCGATGGTGACCAGCGTGCCGTTGAGGAACAGCCAGCGGTATCCCCAGAGCATCTCGAAGTTGAAGGTGTACATGGCGGGCCTGCTTGCAAAACTTCGGAACGGCGGCCGAATCCCCGCGAGGCCGGCCGCCGTGCGCCATCGGAACCGCGGTCCGTCAGAAAGTGATGCCTTCCGGGATGTCGCTCATGGCGATGTCCACCTTGGCAAGGCTGTTCACCACGGCCTCGCGGATCAGGCCCAGGCCCTGGGCGTAGACGATCCAGGTGTTCACGAAGTCACGCAGTGTCTTGTCCGGCTCGCGCCGCACCGCCGCGTTGGAGGTCGAGCCGAAGACCGGGCGCGGCACCACCACCTTGCCCAGCGACGGGTCGCGCTTCACCGCGCGAACGCCGCCCATCCAGAAGATCGACTGGGCGTCGGCCCGGCCGCTGCGCACGGCCAGCGTCGCCTCGTCCAGCGACTTGAAGCGGATGATCTGGGCGTTCGGGCACAGGCGGCTGGCCACCTGATCGTGGGCGGAACCGACGTCCACCGCGATCTTCACCTCCGGCTTGTTCATGTCGGCCCAGCTTTTCGGCTCGAAGCCCGGCTTGGCGATGACGACCAAGGCGCTGTTGTAGACCGGAACCGTGAAGTCGACGGCCAGGGCGCGTTTGGGCGTCGGGTTCATGCCGAACATGACGTCGATCTTGTTGGCCTGGAGGTCGAGGATGGCGTTGCCCCAGGTGGTCTCGACCACCTCGATGCCGACGTCCATGTCGGCGGCGAGCGCCGATCCGATGTCCCAGAACTGGCCCGACCACTGGCCGGTCGTCTGGTCCTTCATGATCCAGGGGGCGCCGGTCGCCACACCGCCGATGCGCAGCTTCTTGGCCTTCAGGACCCGGTCGAAGGAGCTGCCGCCCTCCTGCGCCGCGGCCGGGGCGATGCCCGCCGCCATGGTGGCCCCGAAAGCCCCGATCGCCGCGCCGGCGCCCAGAAACCCAGCCAGTTCCCTGCGATTCACCATGTCCGTCTCCCTTGTGGTCCGTCGGGCTGTCCGACCGGATGTGTCGTGACGTGTGTGTCTTTACCTGTGCTCAGGCCATTCCGTGTTCGTTGACCGGCCGCCGCCGCGGCTTCGCGTTGTTGGAGCGCTTCCCAGGAGAAGGAGCGCCCGAAGTGTTCCTTTCGGCCGTCAGGCGAGCGCGATGTCGCGCGCGTGCCGGGCGACGGCCTGGAGCTTCTCGGTGGTCTCGGCGGTCGGCGCGGTCAGCGGCAGCCGCACCCCGCCGACCGGCATGCCGGCCATCGCCATGAAGGCCTTCAGCGGGCCGGGGTTGGTTTCCAGGAAGATGGAATTCACCACCGGGTCGATCTGGGTCTGCTCGGCCAGCGCCTCGTTCAGCTTGCCGGCGCGCGCCAGCGCGAAGATGCGCAGCCAGATCTTCGGGTAGATGGTCGCCGAGGCCAGCACGCCGCCCCGCGCGCCCAGCGCGACGTGGGTGGCAAACAGCGGCTCCTCGCCGCTCAGCACGGAGATCTTCTCGCCGGCGTACTTCATCGTCTTGATGAATTCCGGCATGTCGTAGGAGGAGAACTTCATGCCGATGATGGAGCCGTCCTCCGCCATCGCCTGCACGCCCTCGGCGGTGACCGCCACGGTGGTGCGGCGCGGGATCTGGTAGAGCATGACCGGCAGGTCCACCGCGTCGCGGTAGGCGCGGAAATAGGCGCGCATGCCTTCCTGGGTGCCAGCGGCGTAATAGGGGGTGACGGTCATCACCGCGGCGGCCCCGGCGGCGGCGAAGTCGCGCCCGGCCTCGACCGCGTCCTGGAAACCGGTGGACAGCACGCCGGGAATCACCGGGTTGCCGCCGGCCTCCTCCACGCAGGCGGCGACGACACGCTTGCGCTCGTCCCGCGACAGGGCGGGGTATTCGCCGGTGCCGCCAATCGGCACGACGCCGGACGCCCCGGCGTCGAGCTGGTGGCGCACCAGCCGCTTCAGGCCGACGATGTCGACGGAGCCGTCGACCGTCAGCGGCGTGACGATGGCGCTGAACAGGCCGCTGATCTCCGATTGGGTGAGTGCCATGGGGTCCTCGGATTTCCTAAGCGTGGCGTTTGAAGCGAGGCTTGGCCGTGTGCCGGGGCCGCAAGGCGGCCTTGCCCCCGCGATGCGGGAAGCCGGTTCGGGACGATCGAAAAACCGCGATGAAACGAGTTCGATGAAATCGACAAAGACCGGCGCGCCGCCGGAAATCCGTGTCTGAACCTACACCCTGAACAATGCTTGGGTGGGGACCGGAGGGAACGGGGGCGATGGAGTGTCCCTTGTGAGACCTCGATCCGGCCCCGTCCGCTTCCGACCAAGGAGATGTGACCTTATTTTTCCTTTTGCTGCAACAACAAATCGTTTCATGGATGAAAAGTGACGATCCGATAAAATCAGGCGCGCCAACACACGTCAACGTGGCCGTTCCACCGTCCCCGTGATGTCGGCCACGGTCGGTGCCCCAAGAAAACCCATGGTGGTCAGAAGCTCGCGCCGGACCAGCTCCAGCACCGCCTGCGCACCCGCCGCCCCGCCGGTGGCCAGCCCGTAGAGAACGGAACGGCCGAGAAGCACGCCCTGCGCGCCGAGCCCCAGATAGCCGGCGACATGGCTGCCGCGCCGCACCCCGCTGTCGGCCAAAACCGTCACCCGGTCGCCGACCCGCTCGGCGATGTCCGCCAGACAGCGCACCGGGTGGATGGCGTGATCCAGGTTGCGGGCGCCGTGGTTGGACACGACGATCCCGTCCACACCCAGTTCGGCGGCCTTCTCCGCGTCGTCGGCGCGCAGCACGCCCTTCAAAATCAGCTTGCCCTTCCAGGCGTCCCGCAAGCTCCGTACGTCGTCCCACCCCACGTCCTGGGCGAGGCTGATCTCGTCGCCGACGGCGACCCGACCCAGCGCTGTGCGGAACTCGTCGGGATAGTGGGCGTAGGTCGGCACGCCGCCGTTGCGCAGATACTTGGCGAAGACCCCGGCGAACCAGCGCGGGTGGGCGAGGCAATCCAGCCCAGCGCGCAGGGAGGGCTTGATCGGAATGCCGAAGCCGTTGCGGATGTTGTATTCGCGGTTGGGCGTCACCGCGGTGTCCACGGTCAGGACCAACGCCTCCGCCCCTGCCCTTTCGGCGCGCCGCACCAACTCGCGGGTGCGCTCGCGGCTACGCCAGACATAGAGCTGGAACCACAACCGAGCCCCGGATTCCCCGGCGATCCGCTCGACGGAGGTGATGGACTGGGTGGAAACGCAGAAGGGAATGCCGACCGCGGCGGCGGCCTTGGCCAGTTCCACCTCGCCGTCGTACCAGACCAGCCCGGCCACGGCGGTGGGCGCCACCACCAGCGGCATGGGCTGGCTCACCCCGAACAGGCGGGTGGTGGCGTCGCGTTTCGACACGTCCACCAGCATGCGCGGCTTGAAGACGAGACCATCAAGGGCCGTTTTGCTCGTCGCGATGCCGGTTTCGTCCTCGGTGCCGCGGTCAATGTACTCGAACAGGCCGCGCGGGAGGCGGGACCGTGCCCGCTGCCGGGCCTCGGCGATGTTGAGCGACGCGGTCACCGCCATTTCCCCGGCTTCCGGGGAAGGACGCGTGCATCGCACGATTCGCAGGATATGCCCATTGGGTGCTGCTCCGACAAAAATTATCTTTTCGGGAACAATTTCTCGTATGCTAGACACTGTGAAACAGTATCGTCAACGTCCGATCGTCCCGGCCGATTGTCCGCTTCACCGATTTCCGCCCCGGCACCCGAACCCGCTTCTCGGCCCGAAGCCACAAGGACCTGCCCGATGCGTGACCCACAGGCACTGCTGACGTCGCTGCGTACGCTCCTGGGGGAGCGCCATGTGGTCACGCAGGCGACGGACCTCGAACCGCTGACCCGCGACTGGCGGGGCCGCTACCAGGGCACGGCGCTGTGCGCCGTCTATCCGGCGGACACGGAGCAGGTGGCGGCGACCGTGCTGCTGGTGCGCGAGCATGGCGGGAAGATCGTGCCGCAGGGCGGCAACACCGGAATGTGCGGCGGTGCCACGCCCTTCTCGGAGGAGACGGTGGTGCTGCGGCTCGACCGGTTGAACCGGGTCCGGCAGGTCAGCGCTCTGGACAACACCATGACGGTGGAAGCCGGCTGCATCCTGGCCGACCTGCAGGCCCGCGCGCAGGAGGCCGGTCGCCTCCTTCCGCTCAGCCTGGGGGCGGAGGGGAGCTGCCAGATCGGCGGCAACATCGCGACCAACGCCGGCGGCACGGCGGTGCTGCGCTACGGCCCGATGCGCGATATGGTGCTGGGGCTGGAGGTGGTGCTTCCCGACGGCTCGGTGATGAACGACCTCAAACGGCTGCGCAAGGACAACAGTGGCTACGCCGTGCGCCACCTGTTCATCGGGGCGGAAGGCACGCTGGGGATCATCACGGCGGCGGTGTTGAAGCTGTTCCCGCAGCCGCAGGCGAACGCCACCGCCATGGCCGGCACCGGACATCTCGACAAGGCGCTGGAGTTGCTGGCCGCCGTCCGCTCCCGCCTCGGCGACCGGGTCAGCGCCTATGAGGTCATGTCGCACTCCCAGATGCAGCTCGTGCTCGACCACATTCCCGGCTGCACCCTGCCCTTCGCGGAGCCGCACCCCTGGTACGTGCTGATCGAGGCGGAGGACAGCTTCGCCGCCATGGATCTGTCCTCAATTCTTGAGGATTGCCTTGCCGACGCGCTGGAGCGCGGCCTCGTCGCCGACGCCGTGATCCCCAAGAGCGAAGCGCAGCGCGAGGCGCTGTGGCGCCTGCGCCATTCGGTGTCGGAGGCAAACAAGGTCGCCGGAATCAGCGTCTCCTACGACACCGTGGTGCCGCTCGACCGGCTCGGCGAGTTCGCGGCGGAGACGGAGCGCGGCGTGCGCGCCGCCTTCCTGCAGGCGCGCCTGCTGTTCGTCGGCCATGTCGGCGACGGCAACCTCCACGCGGTGATCCATTTCGACCACGACGCCTTCCCCTCCCGCGCCGAGTTCGAGACGGCGGCGGGGCAAATCAACGAGATCGTCGACACGGCGACGCTTGCCTGCGATGGTTCAATCAGCGCGGAGCACGGGATCGGCCTCAGCAACCGCAAACGGCTCGCCCGCTCCATCGACCCGACGCGCTATCGGCTGATGACGCAGATCAAAGCGTTGCTGGACCCTGACCATATGATGAATCCTGGAAAGCTTCTGGTGTTCGAGGACCCTCAATGAAGCGGCCCGCCCTGACGACCAAGCATGTACGACGAATCGCGACACGACCGGCGGCGGACGACGCAATGGATGTGATTGACCGGCCCGACGCGGCCTCCTCCCCTTCCCAGAGCGGGGCGGACGGAGAGCTGGACCTCGGCGTCCGGCTGAAGAATCTGCGCAAGCGGCTGGGGCTGACGCTCCAGCAGGCGGCCGACCGCACCGGGGTCGGGGTGTCCACCCTGTCCAAGATCGAGCGGAACGAGCTTTCCCCGACCGTCACCACCCTCCAGAAGATCGCCGGCGGGTTCGACATGGACGCGGCGGCGATCATCGGTGGGCAGACCCCGGCGCTGCGCGTGGCCGGCCGCCGCTCGGTGACGCGGTCGGGGGAGGGCCGCCCCTTCCCGACCGGCACCTGCAACAACGCCTGGCTCTGCCCGGACCTGACGAACAAGGTCATGAGCCCGATCATGACCACCGTCGTCGCCCGCTCGCTCGACGCCTATCCCGAATGGGCCAAGTACGACGCGGAGCTGTTCCTCCACGTCCTCTCCGGCACGCTGGTGGTACACAGCCAGATCTACGAGCCGCTGCGGCTGGAAGCCGGCGATTCCATGTATTACGACGCCAGCACCCCCCATCTCTGGGTGTCGGAGGGGAACGAGGACGCCCGCGTTCTCTGGGTCTACGCCAAGTACCAGTGAGCTCCGGCCCGAGGAGAGGCCTGCACGACCGATCCCGCGCGGAACGACCGAACATCGAAAGGGGAGCGAGCTCGCTCCCCTTCCACCGTCACTTCACCAGGGGACAGCCGCTGTCCTTCGGGTTGATGTAGGCCTGTTCGCCGGGGATGGTCTTGAGGATCTTGAAGTAGTCCCAGGCCGCCTTCGACTCGCCCGGCGTCTTGATCTGCGCCAGATACATGTCATTGAAGATCCGGCCGTTGTCGGCGATCTTCGCGTCCTTCATCATCATGTCGGTGATGGGCATGCTGCGCATCTTGGCGGCGACCTTGTCCGCGTCGTCGGTGCCGGCCTCCTGCACGGCTTTCAGGTAATGCTTGACCGCCGAATAGACGCCTGCCTGGTTCATCGACGGCTTGCGCCCGGTCCGCTCCTCGAACTTCTTCGACCAGGCGCGGGTCTCGTCGTTCATGTCCCAGTAGAAGGAGTTCGCCAGCATCAGCCCCTGCGCGGTGTCGAGGCCCAGCGCGTGGATGTCGTTGACGTTCAGCAGCAGGCCGGCCAGCGTCTGGCCGCCCTGGGGAATGCCGAACTCGGCGGCCTGCTTGACCGCGTTGATGGTGTCGCCGCCGGCGTTGGCGAAGGCGACCACCTCCGCACCCGAGGCCTGGGCCTGCAGCAGGAAGGACGAGAAGTCCGAACTCGCCAGGGGATGGCGGACGCTGCCCTTGATGGTGCCGCCGAGTTGCTTGACGGTGTTGACCGCCTCCGTTTCCAGCGAATGGCCGAAAGCGTAGTCGGCGGTGATGAAGAACCAGCTCTTTTTGCCCTGCTCGACCAGCGCACGGGCGGTCGAGGACGCCACCGCGTGGTTGTCCCACGTCCACAGGAAGCCGTAGGGGCTGCAGTCCTTGCCCGTCAGATCGGTGGAGCCGGGGCCGGACATCAGGAAGATGCGCTTCTTGTCCTTGGTGATGCCCTGCACGGCCAGCGCCGCCGCCGAGTTCGGCACGTCGGCGACGACGTCGACCTTCTCCACGTCGATCCATTGGCGGGCGAGGTTGGCGGCGATGTCCGCCTTGTTCTGGTGGTCACCGACGATGATCTCGATCTTGGTGCCGTTGATGGCGTTGCCGAACTCCTCGGCGGCCAGCCGTGCGGCCACCGCCGAGCCCTCGCCGTTGATGTCGGCGTAGATGCCGGACCGGTCGGACAGCATGCCGATCTTGATGACGTTGTCCGACATCTGGGCCTGGGCCGTGCCGGACGCCAGGGCGGCGAAGGCGACTCCGGCGAGAAGGCCGGCAAGACGGGTGCTGCGCATGGTTCACTCCCTAAGGTGTTGTTTTCTTGGTGGTTGGAGACTCAATGGGTCGTGTAGCCGCCGTCCACGGGGATCGCCGTGCCGGTGATCGACGCGGCGGCGTCGGAGCACAGGAAGGCGATGGCGGCGGCGACCTCCTCCGGCGGGATCAGCCGGCCGGTCGGCATGCGGTCGAGGAACACGGCCTGGAGAACCCGTTCCTCCGGCAGGCCGGTGACCTGCGCCTGCTGGGCGATCTGCTTCTCGATGATCGGGGTCAGCACCGTGCCGGGGCACACCGCGTTGCAGGTGATGCCGTGCTCCGCCACCTCGATCGCCACCGACTTCGTCAGGCCGATGATGCCGTGCTTGGTCGCGACATAGGCGGGCTTGTGCGGGGCGCCAACCATGCCGAGCACCGACGCCGTGTTGACAATGCGTCCCCAGCGGCGCTCCCGCATCGCCGGAAGGGCCGCCTTGATGGTGTGGAAGGCGGCGCTGAGGTTGACCGCGAGCAGCAGGTCCCACTTGTCGTCGGGAAACTCGTGCACCGCCGCCACATGCTGAACCCCGGCGTTGTTCACCAGGATGTCGATGGGGCCGAGCGCCGCCGCCGCGTCGGCCATCATGGCGCGGGCCTCGTCCGGCCGGCTGAGGTCGGCCCCCGAATAGACGATCGTCGTGCCGCTCTGCGCCGCGATGTCCGCGCACAGCCGGTCGATTTCCGCGCGGTCGCCGAAGCCGTTGAGCATCACATGGCAGCCCTGGCGGGCCAGTTCGCGGGCGGTCGCCAGTCCGATGCCGGTGGTGGAGCCGGTGACGACAGCGTTTCTGTTTCGCATCTCTGTCCTTCTTTCGGGCGTCATGAAGTATGAGGCGTCCTGCAGGTCAGAAGGCCACCTGATCGGCGCCCTTCAGGGCGAGCATCGCGCGCGCCTCGGCGGGGGTGGCGACCTCGAGCGACAGCTCCTCGAGAATCCGGCGGATCTTCGCCACCTGCTCCGCGCTGTTCCGGGCCAGCCGGCCCTTGCTGAGATACAGGCTGTCCTCCAGCCCGACCCGGACGTTGCCGCCCATGACCGCGGCCATGGTCGTGAAGGGGATCTGGTGTCGCCCGGCGGCGAGCACCGACCATTCGTAATCCGTCCCGAACAGCCGGTCGGCGGTCTCGCGCATGAAGACGAGGTTGCGCTGCTCCGCGCCGATGCCACCGAGGATGCCGAAGATCGTCTGGACGAAGAAGGGCGGCTTCACCAGCCCCCGATCGACGAAATGCGCGAGGTTGTAGAGATGCCCGACGTCGTAGCACTCGAATTCGAAACGCGTCCCGCAGCCCTCGCCCAGATGCTCCAGGATGTAGGCGATGTCGCGGAAGGTGTTGCGGAAGATGAAGTCGTCGGTGCTGCGCAGATAGGGCTCCTCCCAGTCGTGCTTCCAGCCCTGGTAACGGTCGGCCAGCGGAAAGATGCCGAAGTTCATCGAGCCCATGTTGAGCGAGCACATCTCCGGCTGGGCCTGGAGCGGGGCGGCAAGGCGCTCCTGCACCGTCATGTTGAGCGAACCGCCGGTGGTGATGTTGAGCACCGCGTCGGTGGACTGCTTGAGGCGCGGCAGGAACTGCATGAACACCGCCGGGTCCGGCGTCGGCTGCCCGGTGCGGGGGTCGCGGGCGTGCAGGTGGAGGATCGCGGCACCGGCCTCGGCGGCGCCGACGCCCTGCTCGACGATCTCATCGGGCGTCACCGGCAGCGCATCCGACATGGTCGGGGTGTGGATCGACCCCGTCAATGCGCAGCTGATGATCACCTTCTTCTGTGGTGCCTTCTGTGGTGCGGCCATGGGACAGTCTCTGTGTTGGTTCGGTTCGAAGGGAAGGACGGCGTGACCGGCGCGCGGTCACCCGCGCTCGACGCCGTCCAGCCGCTGGAGGTGGGCCGCCAGACGGGCGTGGGTCTCGGTCCGCTGCGCCTCCGTCCAGGTCCGAAAACCGGCGCCGG
The DNA here is from genome assembly GCF_965111635.1 of Azospirillum sp. Marseille-Q6669. NCBI lineage: Bacteria > Pseudomonadati > Pseudomonadota > Alphaproteobacteria > Rhodospirillales > Azospirillaceae > Azospirillum > Azospirillum sp. Marseille-Q6669. Next base: position 55,829 of record NZ_CBCOOP010000004.1, read on the forward strand.
ACTTCATGCCCAGCCGCCCGGACGCGACGAGATCGCGCAGCAGGGGCAACGGTTCCGGCGTCCGGTCGAGGTCGGGCAGGACATGCTCGTGCACCGCCAGGGTCAGGTCGGTGCCGACGAGGTCGGCGTTCTCCAACGGCCCCAGGACGGCGAGGCGGCGGCCGAAGCTGGCCTTGACCACGGCGTCCACCGTCTCGGCGTCGCACACGCCGTTCTGGACGAGCGCGATGGCCTCGCGCCAGAGCGCGTGCTGCAAACGGTTGCCGATGAAGCCGGGAACGTCCTTGCGGACATGCACCGGTGTCTTGCCGATGGCGGACAGCAGCCCGATCATCGCGGCGACCGCCGCATCGGCGGTGTCGGCGGTCTGGATGACCTCGACGAGCGGGATCTGGTACGGCGGGTTCCACCAGTGGGTGCCCAGGGCGCGGGTCTTATCGCGGAGCGGTTCCATGATCCGGGTGATCGGGATCACCGACGTGTTGCTCGCCAACAGCGCATGGCGTGGGGCGGCGGCCTCGACCGCCAGGAAGATCCGCTGCTTGAGGGCCAGATCCTCCGGAACCGCTTCGATGACGACGTCCGCTTGGCCGACCGCGTTCTCCAGGGAGGCGCAGGGCCGAACCCGGTCCGCGGCGGCGGTGTCCATTCCCAGAGTCTCAAGGTTGCCGCGGACCCGTTCGACGATCCCGGCCCGGCGGCCCGGATCGGGCTCGTGGATGTCGACCGGATGCCCTGCGACGGCGAAGGCCTGGGCGATCCCATGCCCCATCAGACCGGCGCCGATGATTCCAATACGCTGCTGCGTCATGCTTCTGTCGCGTCCCCCCTGCCTTGAGCGCCGCCGCGATGGCCGCCCGGCCAATTGTTCGCGGTGCACATATTTTCTTGCCGCAATCAAAGCAAGGGGCGTGCCAGCGATGGGGATTGTTGGTATGGAGGGCCTTCGGCCGAGCCAGCGGGCGAATTGCCTGTGGATTCGAGCCCTTCGCCGCCAGCGGCCTGCGAATAGGGCTTTCGTTGTGTGCTGAATTTTGACAAACAGTGTTCAGAATATTGACAGAAACGACGCGACGGGAGGCGGGTCATGGCGGCGGGACGGGACGAGCACTTCGCGGCGGCGCGCGCGCTGATGGTGATGATCGACGAGATGATCGACGGCGCCATCCTTGTCGACAAGGACGCGCGGATCGTCTGGTCCAATGATAAGCACGTCTGGTTCGATGACAAGCGCAAGGCGCTGTTGGGCATCCGCTCCCTCACCGAGGTGGTGGGGCAGCCCATCGAACGGGTCATCCCGCACAGCCAGATGCGCGACGTGGTGGAGACCGGCCGCTCCTTCCCGCTCGACATCATGCGCTATGGCGAGCACACGCTGCTGGTGAGCCGCCTGCCCCTGCGCGACGAACAGGGGGAGATCATCGGCGCCCTCGCCTTCGCCCTGAAGAACAGCCTGACCTACCTCCGCCCCATCGCGGAGCGCTTCAACAAGCTGCAATCGCGGCTCGCGCGGATGGAACAGGAACTCGCCGCCAGCCGGGCGCCGAAATACTCGGTCGAGAACCTCGTCGGCTTCAGCCCGGCGATGCTCCAGGTCAAGCGGCTGGTGCGCAAGGCCGGCCAGATCAACTCGGCGGTGCTGGTGCTGGGCGAGACGGGGACCGGAAAGGAGCTAGTGGCGCAGGCGATACACGCGGCCTCGGATCGGGTCGACCGCCCCTTCGTCGGCATCAACGTCGCGGCGATTCCCGAAAACCTGCTGGAGGCGGAGTTCTTCGGCGTGGCGCCGGGCGCCTACACCGGGGCCGGCCGCCAGCCGCGACCCGGAAAATTCCAACTCGCGCACGGCGGCACGCTGTTCCTCGACGAGATCGGCGACATGCCGCTGCCGCTTCAGGCCAAGCTGCTGCGCGTGCTGCAGGAGCGCGAGGTCGAACCCCTCGGCTCCAATCAGGTCATCAAGGTTGATGTCCGCATCATCGCCGCGACCAGCCGGCCGCTGCCGGAAATGATGCGGAACGGCACCTTCCGCTCAGACCTCTATTACCGGCTGAACGTCTTCCCGATCCAACTGCCGGCGCTGCGCGACCACAAGGAGGACCTGGAAATCCTCGCCTCGCTGTTTTCGGAACGGATGGCGGTGAGCCTCGACCAGCCGATGCGCGACCTTACCCCCGCGGCGCTCGACGCGCTGCGCGGGCACGACTGGCCAGGCAACGTCCGTGAACTGGCCAACGTCATCGAGCAGGTCTATGTGCGCACCGAAGGCGAGCGCATCCTGGCCGACGACTTCGCCGACATCCTTCCCGGAGCCGCCGCCCGGCCAACCGCGTCGCCGGCGCGCAAGCGTCCGCTCGCCGACAGCATGGACGAGCTGGAACGCTCGCTCATCCTCGCCGCGCTCGAGGACGCGCAGGGCAACAAGCTGGAGGCCGCGCGGAGCCTCGGCCTGTCGCGCACCAACCTCTACGCGAAGCTGCGCAAGCACGGCATCACCGCCGACTCCGAGGCGTAGCCGTATCGCGTCGCTACAGAAGCAGGGCTTTCTCCCGCTGCACATGGCCCGACAGCCGGACCGTCTCCCGCTGGTCCAGCGCGTTCCGCAGCTTGGGGAAATCGACCTCCTCCTCCTGCTGGACATGCTCCGCGATCAGCTGCCTCAGCGCGATGACGCGCCGCCGCCACGCGGGATCGTCCTTCGGCATCTGCTCGAGGGCGTACAGGTGCATCTTCATGTCGGCGTGCTCGCCGTAGAGGTGCCGGGCGTCCGCCTCCTGATGCGCGTGGTCGTGCAGCAGGGGGTAGACGACGTCCTCCTCGGCCATGGCGTGCGCGGCGAGGCGGCGCTTCAGGCGGAGCAGCAACTGCGTCCGCTGGAAGGTCTCGCCGGTGTGCGTCCGCTCCATCGCGTCGAGCAGCGCCAGGATGTGGCGGTGGTCGTCCATCAGGGCGTCGAGCGGGTCGCGCGCCATCGTCGTCCCGGCGGCCTGGGCGACCACCGGCGGCAGCAGGCGGCTGGCGAGGATCGCCACGGCGGCACCGCTGGCGAAGGCGATCAGGCCGCTTGTGGACCAGAGGTCCTGTCCTCTCCTGCTCATGATGTCCGTGCCTCCCGGGTCCATGGGTGTGTCCGACGACCAACAGGGACCGGGCCGGGTCATTCCGCCGGAAATGTCTTCGCAGGCAAGTCCGCCGGAGGGCGGTGTGGAACCAGCCGTTCGGTCAGGCGCTGGAAGGCGACGAACAGGACCGGCACGAAGATGATGCCGACCAGCGTCGCCGCGGTCATGCCGCTGAAGACCGTCGTGCCGATGGACCGCCGGCTGGCCGCTCCGGCGCCGGTGGCGACCAGCAGCGGCACCGCCCCCAGGATGAAGGCCAGCGCCGTCATCAGCACAGCGCGGAAGCGCTGGCGGGCGCCCATCACCGCGGAATCGATGATGGGGTGGCCGGCGGCGCGCTGCTCCCGCGCGAACTCGACGATCAGGATGGCGTTCTTGGCGGCGAGGCCGACCAGCAGGACGAGCCCGATCTGCGCATAGACGTCGTTGGCGATGCCGGCGACGCTCAGCCCGATGCCTGCCCCCAGCACCGCGATGGCCACGGACAGCAGCACGGCCAGCGGGATCAGCCAGTTCTCGTACTGCGCCACCAGGAACAGATAGCCGAACAGCACCGCCAGCCCGAAGATGATGATCGTCTGGTTGCCGATGCGGCTTTCCTGATAGGACAGGCCGGTCCATTCCGTGGCGTAGCCCGCCGGCAGGGTGCGGTCCGCCACCTCCTGCATCGCCGCCAGCGCTTGGCCGGAGCTGCCGCCGGGGGCCGGGTTGCCGTTGACCGAGGCGGACAGGAACTGGTCGTAGCGGACGAGGCTGTCGGGGGCCAGCGTGTTGCGGATGGTCACGATGCTGCGCAGCGGCACCATGTCCCCCGACGAACTCCGCACATACAGCTGGTCGATGGCCGCCACCTCGTCCCGGTACTCCGCGGCGTCCTGCACCTGGACCTGGAAGACCCGGCCGTAGAGGTTGAAGTCGTTGACGTAGCGCGACCCGAGATGGGACTGCAGCGTGGTGAAGACGTCGCCCGGCGAGACGCCGAGCAGCGCCGCCTTGGTGCGGTCGAGGTCGACGAACAGGTGCGGCACGTCGGGGCTGAAGGTGCTGAAGACGGCCGACAGCCGAGTGTCCTGGTTGGCGGCGACCAGCAGGCCGCGCAGCACCGCGCCGAGCTGCTGCGCGGATTGCCCGCCCAGCGCCTGCACCTGGAGCTGGAACCCGCCGGTGCTGCCGAGGCCGGGGATGGAGGGCGGGTTGAAGGCGGCGATGGTTGCCTGCGGCACCGCGGCGAGCTGCGGCCTCAGCCGGCCCAGCAGCGCGTCCACCGTCTCGGCGGCCCCCCGCTCCCCCCAGGGCTTCAGCACGACGATCTGCAGGCCGACGTTGGAGGCGGCCCCGCTGAGGATGCTGTAGCCGGCGATGGAGATCACATGGGCGACCCCCGGCGTCGCGCGCAGCCGCTCGGTGACATCGCTCATCACCGCCTCCGTCCGGCTGAGCGACGCGGCGTTCGGCAATTGGACATTGACGAAGAAGTATCCCTGGTCCTCCGACGGCAGGAAGGCGGTGGGCAGGCCGCGCAGCAGAAGGAAGGCACCGGCGGTCAGCAGGGCAAAGACGGCGATCCCGATCACCAGCTTGCGCGACAGCCAGCCTACGAGGCCGCCGTAGCGGTCGCGCACCCCGTCCAGCCCGCGGTTGAAGGCGGCCAGCGGGCGCCAGGGCGGGGTCGGCGGACGCAGCAGCAGGCCGCACAGCGCCGGGGTCAGCGTCAGCGACACCATGCCGGAAATCAGGAAGGCGGTGGTGATGGTGACCGCGAACTGCCGGTAGAGCTGGCCGGTGATGCCGGGCAGGAAGGCCACCGGCACGAACACCGCGGCCAGCACCAGGGTGGAGGCGACGATGGCGCCGGTCACCTGCTCCATGGCGATGCGGCTGGCCGAGGGGGCGGGCTGATCGGGATGCTCCTCCATGACGCGGCGGACGTTCTCGACCACCACGATGGCGTCGTCCACGACCAGCCCGATCGCCAGCACCAGTGCGAACAACGTGATGGTGTTGGCGCTGTAGCCCAGCACCAGCAGAACGGCGAAGACGCCGATGATCGACACCGGAATCGCCAGGGTGGGGATCAGCGTCGCCCGCCAGTCCTGGAGGAAGACGTAGATGACCACCACGACCAGCAGGAAGGTGATGCCCAGCGTCAGCACGATCTCCTCGATCGTCGCGCTGACGAAGCTGGTGGTATCGAACACGACGGCGTAGTCCAGCCCTTCCGGGAAGCGGCCGGACAGCCGGTCCAGCTCCGCCCGCACCGCCTTGGCGACGTCCAGCGCGTTGGCGTCCGGCGACTGGTAGACGACCAGCGTCGCCGCCGGGTCGCCGTCCAGCTTGGCCGTCGAACCATAGCTCTGCGCCCCCAGCTCCACCCGCCCGATGTCGCCCAGCCGCACCACGCCGCCGTTCGGGTTGGTGCGCACGATGATGCCGGCGAACTGCTTGGGGTCGTCCAGCCGGCCGCGGGCGAGGATGGTCAGCTGCTGCTGCTGGCCGTCGGGGACGGGAGGGGCGCCGATCTGCCCCGCCGAGGCCTGGAGATTCTGGTTCTGGATCGCTGCGACCACGTCCGCCGCGGTGATGCCCAGCGCCGTCATGCGGTTCGGGTCCATCCAGACGCGCATGGCATAGGTCAGGGCGCCCATCACCTGCGCGTCGCCGACGCCGGGCACCCGCGCGATGGCGTCGCGCAGGTTGATGCTGGCGTAGTTGGAGATGAAGATCGGGTCGAACTGGCCGCCGGGCGAGAAGACGTTGACGGCCATCAGCATGTTGGACGACTGCTTGCGCACCGTGACGCCCTGCCGCGACACCTCCGTTGGCAGGGTCGGCGTGGCGAGCGACAGGCGGTTCTGCACGTTGATCTGGGCCAGATCCGGGTCGGTGCCCTGCGCGAAGGTGACCGACAGCGTGTAGGCGCCGGTGTCGGTGCTGGTCGAGGACATGTAGAGCATGCCCTCCACCCCGTTCACCTGCGCCTCGATCGGGGCGGCGACGCTGTCGGCGACGACTTGGGCGTTGGCGCCGGGATAGGTGGCGGAGACCTGCACCGAGGGCGGCGTGATCGGCGGGAACTGCGCCACCGGGATGGCCAGGATGGCCAGCGCCCCCGCGATAGTCACGACCAGCGCGATGACGATGGCGAGGTTCGGGCGCCGGATGAACAGGCCGGAAAACATGGGCCTTATCCTCGCGGTTGCTGGGCGGTCTGGGGGGCTCGTTCGGGTTGCACGATCATGCCGGGGCGGACCTTCTGGGCGCCGCCGACGATGATGGTCTCGCCGGCCTGCACGCCCTTGGGCACCGCGATCACCTGATCGAGCTGCGGCCCGGGCTCGATCGGGCGGCGTTGCGCCCGGTTCTGCTGGTCGAGCACCAGGACGTAGCTGCCCTGCTGGTCCTGCTGGATGGCCGACACCGGCACCACCGGCTGCCGCTCGGTCTGCGCCGGGCGGATCAGGACGGTCACATACTGGCCGGGCAGCAGAAATCCCTTGGGGTTCGCGAAGTCGGCGTAGACGGGGATGGTCCCGGTCTGCGGGTCGATTCGGTTGCTGGCAAAGGAGACCTTGCCCTTCTGCTCGTACTCGGAACCGTCGGCCAACCGCAGGGCCGGCACGAAGCGGTTCACCGCGTCGGCCGAGGCGAGATCGGGGGCGGCGCGCTGGACCTGCAGGACATCACGGTCGCTGACCGAGAAGACGACCCGGATGGGGTCGAGCTGGACGACGGTGGCGAGCGGGCCGCTGGACGGGTTGACGAGGTCGCCCACCGTCATCGCGGTGGCCCCGATGCGCCCGTCGATGGGCGAAGAAACGCGCGTGTAGCCGAGGTTCAGCTCCGCCTGCCGCAGCTTGGCCTGCGTCTGCATGATGTCGGCGTCCGCCGTCTCCTGCGCCGCCTGGGCCTGATCGAGGTCGGCCTGGGAGATGTTGCCGCGGGTCCGCAACTCCTGCGCGCGCTGGAAGGCCCTTTGGGCCTCGCGCAGGGTCGCCTGGGCGCGGGCGAGGTCGGCCTTGGCGCTGTCCACGGCGGCTTGGTAGGGGGCCTGCTCGATGACGTAGAGCAGGGTGTCCTTGGTGACGTTCTGGCCTTCCTGGAAGGCCACCTGCTCGATGAAGCCCTCGACGCGGGCGCGGGCTTCGAAGTCCTGGATCGCCTGGACGCGACCGATGAACTCGCTGGTTGGGGTGACGTCCCGTTCGCGCACCACCTCGGTCGTAACGGTGGGGGGCGGAGCGTTCGCCGGTTGCTGGGCCAGGCCCCCGCCCGAAGGGAGCAGAGCGAGCAGGCACGAGACGGCGAGGCCGTGGCGAAGGCGCAGCATCGAGGGGGCTCCCGTTCAACCGTGCCTTCTAAACAGGGCCGCGGCGATTGGGTTCAGCGATGCCGATGAAAAGTAGGTTCGATGAGGGCGGCCGGCCGCTGAAAACGCAAGGGGACCGCCCCACGGAGGGCGGTCCCCTTGCTATCAAACATTCCGGCAGGTCAGTGGCCGGTCAACGCGGAGCGATGACCATGACCATCATGCGCCCTTCCATCCGGGGCATCTGCTCGACCTTGGCGATGTCCTCGAACTGGTCGCGCACACGGATCAGCACGTTCATGCCCAGATCCTGGTGCGCCATCTCGCGCCCGCGGAACCGCATGGTCATCTTGACCTTGTCGCCCTCTTCGAGGAAGCGCCGCGCCGCCCGCATCTTCACGTCGTAATCGTGGTCATCGATGTTCGGCCGGAGCTTCAGCTCCTTGATCTCGATGATCTTCTGCTTCTTGCGGGCCTCGTTGGCCTTTTTCTGCTCCTCGAACCGGAACCGGCCGTAGTCGAGGATCTTGCAGACCGGCGGCTCCGCCTGGGGGGCCACCTCGACGAGGTCGAGTTCAGCCTCGACCGCAGCGTCGAAGGCGTCGCGCAGCGAGACCACGCCGATCATCTCACCGTTGGCACCAACGAGGCGCACCGTGCGTGCCGTGATTTCCCGATTGATGCGCGGGCCTTCGCGGACCGGGTCCGCATCGTAGAGTTTAGCTATGTCCTGTCTCCAACGGTCTGTCCGGCGAGGAACCGGAATGGGTGCTGACGGCCCTGACGCCGTCCCTCAATTTAAAGCATCGGCGGCCACGGTCAATAGCCCTCGCGCAGTAGGCGCTTGCGCAGCAGCTTGCGCCGCCGCCGGACCGATTCCGCCGCCTGCCGTGCCCGGCGCTCCGAGGGCTTCTCGTAACGCCGATGCAACTTCATCTCACGAAAAAGCCCTTCGCGCTGCATTTTTCTTTTCAGGACGCGCAGGGCGCCCCCCACATCGTTGTCGCGGACTTGAACGAGCATAGGGCGGCTGTCCTCCCAATTGCTTGTGTGGAAAGGGTTTTTGGCGAAAATGCTGCTCAGCCCAAGGTGTCGAGAACGATCTTTCGAATCTCGCGCGGGGTGAGGCGGGGCCACCCCGGCGCCCATGCCGGCTCCGCCACGGGAACGGGCCGCTGATGCTGGGGTTGGGCGGCCTGGGCCGCTCCGGTCGTCGGAAGCTTGATGGTCATGCGAATCCCCTTGCCGATATGGGCGAAGCCCGTCGGCCGTTGTTGTTATGTGTTGAAATCCGGGGTGTGCGGCGCTCAAAGCGCCCGCAGGTCCCCGATCGACACCCTGTCCTGCCCGTCATCGGGAAGGCATCAAATGCACTTTGGGAAAAAGAGACCCAGAGCGGATGGCCGGAGCGGCAGACAACAGGCCCCGGAGCAATCTTGATCTGTCCCAGATGGGAGGGTCCGCCGGCTTTTACAAGCGAAGACTGAGCGGTAACGTCCGGATTTCCAAAAATGATTTGGGCACATACCCGACGCCGGGATCACATTAGGCGTGAACGGCGACGGGACGGTTCGCGTCGGCGGTGAACGGAACGCTGACCGTGGCGATGCAGCCTGACCGGGCGTCGAAGGTGATGGTGCCGCCGACCTGCCGAACCAGCGCGTCGACCAGCGTCGTACCGATTCCCCCCTTGGGCGGCATGTCCGGGCAGCCGATCCCGTCGTCGGCCACGCTCATCGTCAGACGGTCACCCGTTTTCCGCAGCCGGACCGTGACCGTCCCGCCTCTCCCCTCCGGAAAGGCGTGCTTCAGCGCGTTGACGACAAGTTCGTTGGCGATCAGGCCGAGCGGTGTGGCGAGTTCGATGGAGCAGGACACGTCGTCCGTGTCGGGGTGGATGGTGATCGCCTCGTTCGGATGAAGCTCCTGAAGCGCGTCGCAGAGCTGGCGCAGGTGCGTTCCGAAATCGACGTTCATCAGGTCGCCGGAGGTGTAGAGCTGCTCGTGCAGGCGCCCCATCGAGGTCACGCGCCCGGCCAGCGCCTCGATGCGTCCCCGCGACAGGTCCCCCTTGGGCAGGCGGCGCATCTCCACCATCATCAGGCCGTAGATCACCTGAAGGTTGTTCTTCACGCGGTGATGGACCTCGCGAAGCAGAACCGTCTTCTCGGCGACGGTGCCGCGGAGCCGCCGGTCCGCCTCCTGCAGGTCGCTCACGTAGGTGTGCAGCGCCCCGGACAGCGTCGCCGCCTCGGTGTAGCGGCCGGTCAGCGGCAGGACGGGCATCGCGCCGTCCGGGCCCGCCGCCTCGACGGCCCTGGACATGGCGCGCAGGGGCGCCGACAGCCACGTCGCCAGGACGTGACCGACGAGGACCGCCAGCAGGCTGGCGGCGATTCCCCAGGCGATCACCCGGTTCCGCAGCTCGGCGACCGGCGCCATCGCCTGATCGACCGGCTGGCGGAGCACGACGCTCCACCCCAGCCCGGGATAATCCCGGTAGCCCTTCGTCCGCGCCACGCTCGTCAGGAAGCGGCGCCCGTCCGGCCAGGATTCGATCCACGCGCGCCGCCCTTGCGCCGACGCGAAGGCCAGCGGCTTGCCCACCAGGGCTTTGGGTCCGAGAATCACCGTGCCGTCGGCGGAGAGGATCATCGCCTCGACCGCGGCGTCCTCGGAAATCTGGCCGAGCACGGAGCGTTCGACCTCCGACGCCCAATCCCAGCTCAGATGGGCGGCGACGACGCCGGTCAGCGTCCCCTGCTCGTCGTGCACCGGCGCCGCCAGATCGACGAAACGCGGAACCTCCATCCGGTTGGCGTACAGAAGCTTGGCCAGAACCACCGCGTCGTGCACGTCGCCGACATAGGGGCGGTCGAACCCCTGCTTCCACCAGTCCCGCGCGCTCACATCCATGCCTTCGTAGACGCGGCCGGTCGCCGCCTCGAGAAGGCCGGTCGGCCGGATGAAACCGATCCAGGCATAGTCCGGATAGCTGTCCTGGAGCTTCTGAAGGACGGCGCGCCGCGAATCCCGCGAGGTTTGGGTCGCGCGGATCGTCTCGAGGCTCGTCACGACGAGAAGATCGCGGTAGCGTTCGAACATGCCGCGGTCGAGCTTGTCGGCGACTTGGCCCGCGTAGAGGTGCAGCTGCTCGCCGATCACACGCTGGAGCCGCTCCCCGGATTCGACCTGCAGAATCGCGGCGGTGCCGGCCGTGAAGGCCAGCCCGACTCCCCCCAGACAGGCGATCAGCATCGTCCTCAGGCCGATTTTCAAGGTCGCGGGTCTTCCTTTGTCGTGGGTCTTCCTCTGGTGAAGGCTTCCCCCGGCGTCACCGTGCCGGTTCCCAGCAGGAAGAATGCACACATCCCCGCGGAACGAACAAGGGCTAGAAGCCCCCCGAAATGGCTGGGGAAACAACCACAGCCCGTTCAGCTTTGTTTTTCATCGCGCCGCCGGTTACAATCGTACCTGGAGCTGGACCACATCGTCCTGCACCCAGGACTGTGTTTACTCTGTACGGTGAGCCGCCATGACCGAACCCCGCCACATCCTGCTGGTCGACGATGAAGCCATCGCGATCATGGCGCTGGAGCATGGCCTGATGGACGAGGGGTTCCGGGTCACCACCGCCTTCAATGGCCAGGAGGCCCTGAAGATCTGGCAGGACGATTCCTTCGACGCCCTGGTCACCGACCTCAAGATGCCGGTGATGGCCGGCGACGAGCTGATCCGCAACCTGCGGAGCGAGGAGCCCGGCCTGCCCGTGGTGGTGGTCAGCGGCTACGCCACCGGCGAGATTTCCGAAAAGCTGAAGGTGAGCTTTTCGCACCCCATAGCGATCATGCCCAAACCCGTGCGCGTCGAGGAGATTTCGGACGCGCTGAAACGGATGCTGGCGATCGCCCCCGGCGCCTGACCCCGGCGCATCACGCGCATAACCGAGGACCATGGACACCGTCACCCAAATGCTTCTCGGGGCCACGGTCGCGCAGGCCGGCTTCCGCCGCCGGCTGGGCCGCCGTGCCCTCGCCGTCGGCGCCGGCATCGCGCTGATTCCCGACCTGGACGTCGCCGCCGGCTGGATCGGCGGCCCCTTCGCCAACTGGGTCCATCACCGCGGCCTGACCCATTCGATCCTGTTCGGCCCGGTCGCCGGCCTGCTGCTCGGCTGGCTGGTCTGGCGCTGGCAGTGCCGTCGCCATGGTCCGGACAGCCCGTCGGGCGACGGCGCGGCGCGGCGCGCCTGGATCTGGCTGGCCATCCTGGGGCTGATGACCCACCCGGTGATCGACGTCTTCACGTCCTATGGGACGCAGTGGCTCTACCCGCTCACCACCACGCGCTTCGCGATCAACGCGATGCCGATCATCGACCCGGCCTACAGCCTGATCCTAGTGTTCTCGCTGGCGGCCGGCGTCGCGCTCCGCAAGCGGGCGGCCCTGGCGCAGGACATCGCGGGGACAGCGCTGATCCTGGTGTCGGCCTACACGCTCGGCGGCTGGGCCATCAACGATCGCGTCGAGGCGATCGCCCGGGCGCAGACCGGCGGCATGGCCCAGGTGACGGCCTACCCGACCCTGTTCCAGCCGGTGCTGCGCCGGGTGGTGGCCGAAACGCCGGACGCCGTGCTGGTCGGCTTCCACTCCGTTCTGGGCGACGGGGGCATCCAGTGGGAGCGGTTCGAGCGGCACCGCTCGCCGGCCATCGAGGCGGTCGCGGCGACCCCGGAGGCCGAGGTCTTCCGCTGGTTCTCGATGGAGAATCTGATTTGGCGTGAACAGCCGTTGGAGTCCAGGAACACTCTGGTCCAGGCACTCGACCATCGCTACGGCATGCCCGGCGTCTCGTCGCTCGGCTTCTGGGGCATCCGGGCCATCGTCGACCCGGCGGGGAGGCTGGTCGGTCCAGTGGAGACCTTCCAGACCCCCCGTGACGCGTCGGGGGCGGCGTGGCAGGACCTGTGGGTCCGCATCGTCGGCACGGGTCCGGCGGACCGGACCGTCGACGCAGACTGATGGCCGCGCCGACTGATCCCGCGGGTCCGTTACACCGCCAGAGCGACGCCGAGATGCCGCTCCATGAGGGCATGGTCGTCCCGCAGATCGGCGGCCGCCCCTTCATGCACAACTTGGCCGCGTTCCAGGATCACCGCGCTCTGCGCGAAGTCCAGGGCGCGGTCCACCTGCTGCTCCACCAGGATCAGGGTGACAGTCAGCTGCGCCAGCGCCTGCATGAGCTGGTCGCAGATCACCGGAGCCAAGCCTTCCAGCGGCTCGTCCAGCAGCAGCACCGTCGGCTGGCCGAGCAGCGCGCGGGCGACCGACAACATCTGCTGCTCGCCGCCGGAGAGCGCGCCCCCGCCGTTGCCCCGCCGCTCCTTCAGGCGGGGGAACAGCGCGTAGGCCTCCTCCAGGGCGGAGCGCGGCCGGCCCTTCAGCCCGGTGACCAGATTCTCCTCCACCGTCAGCGAGCGGAAGATGTCGCGCGTCTGCGGCACATAGCCCAGCCCGGCCGCCGCCCGTGCCGAGGAGTTGAGGCCGCTCAGCTCGACGCCGTCCAGTCGGATGCTGCCGGCGTGCCGCGTCGTCTGCCCGACCAGGGTGGCCAGCGTCGTCGTTTTGCCCATGCCGTTGCGGCCCAGCAGGGCCAGCCGCCCGCCGGCCGGCACGGTGAAGGACAGCCCTTCGACGATGCGGGTCTCGCCATAGCCGGCGGTCAGGCCGGTGACTTCCAGCGTCCCTTCAATGCGGCGCATTGGCCCGGCTCCCCAGATAGACCTCGCGGACGCGCGGATCGGTGGTGATCTCCTGTGCCGTGCCGCTGCACAGCAGGCGGCCCTGCGCCAGCACGACGATGCGCTTGGCGAAGCGAAAGACCAGATCCATGTCGTGCTCGATCATCAGCACGGCGAGTTCGGGCGGCAGGCGGTCCAGCGCGTCGAGGATGCGGTGGCTTTCCGAATGCGGCACGCCGGCCGCCGGCTCGTCGAGGATCAGGAGCTTTGGCTTCAGGGCGAGCGCCAGCGCGATCTCCAGAAGACGCTGCTGCCCGTAGGCCAGCGCCCCGACGGCGGTGTCCGCCACCGGGACCAGCCCCATGCCGTCGAGCAGGCCGGCCACCTCGTCGGCCAGACCCGGCGTGCGCCGGACCGAGGCGAAGAGGCGGAAGGTCTTCCGCTCGCGCTCCAGAACGGCCAGCTCCAGATGCTCGCGCACCGTCATCGAACGGAACAGCCGGGCCACCTGGAAGGAGCGGATCAGGCCGAGGCGCACCCGCGCCTGGGCCGACAGGCGGGTGACGTCCTGCCCGGCCAGCCGGATGGTGCCGGCGCTGGGCGCCAGCACGCCGGTCACCAGATTGACGAAGGTCGTCTTGCCCGCCCCGTTCGGCCCGATCAGCGCGCAGCGCTCGCCGGGATGAAGCGCCAGCGTGATGTCCGCCGACACCTGCAGGCCGTCGAAGTTCTTGCTCAGCCCCTGGACGTCGAGAAGCGCGGTCATGACCGGTTCCCCTTGATGAGACGGTCGGCGAGCGAGGCGATGCCCCCCGGCAGGAACAGCACGGTGCCCATCAGGAACAGGCCGATGAACAGCATCCAGTGGAAGGGGTCGATCGCGGCCATCACGTGATGGATGGTCATAAAGGCCACCGTGCCGATGATGGCACCGACGAGCCGACCGGCACCGCCGAGCACCAGCATGACCAGCGCCTCCGCCGACCAGGAAAAGCTGACGCTGTCCAGCCCGACGATGCCGCTGGTCACCGCGGTCAGCGCCCCGGCCACACCGGCAAACACCCCGGCGACGGCGTAGAGCGTGACCAGATAGCGGCGCGGCGAACCGCCCAGCGCGGCGACGCGCAGCGGGTCCTCCTTCACCCCCCGGCAGGCCAGCCCGAAGGGCGAGCGGACGATGCGCCGCGCGATCAGGAAGCCGACCAGAAGCACCGCCAGCGCGAACAGATAGGAGGTGCGCCCGAACATGTCGAAGCGGAACAGGCCGAACAGCGGGCTGGGCTCGATGCCCGACAGGCCGTCGCTGCCCCCGGTGAGGTCGCGCGCCTTGTTGACCACCTCCTGGACGATCTGCACCACGGCGATGGTCAGCATCAGCAGCGTCAGGCCGCGCGCGTGCAGGATCAGCGCGCCGGTGACCAGGGCGATCAGACCGCCGGCCAGACCCCCGACGGCGAGCAGGACGAGCGGGTCGCTCACCAGATGCACGGCGGCGATGCCGGCGGCGTAGGCCCCAGTGCCGAACATCGCCGCCTGCCCCAGCGTGGCGATGCCGCCGAAGCCGAGCACGAGGTCGAGCGACAGGACGTAGAGCGCCGTCGCGGCGATCCGCGTCATCAGGCCGAGGTCGTTGGGAAACAGCCAGAAGACGGCCAGCCCGGCGGCGGCGAGCAGCGGAAACGCGGCCCCGCCGAGCGCCCGGCGGAGCCGGGGTCCGCGCGCCGCGACCTGCCGGGGCTGGTCAGCGGCAACCGCGCCCGTGTGACTTCCGCTCATCAGGCGGCCCTCCCCTGGAAGAAGCCGTGCGGCCAGCGGAACAGGATCAGGATCAGCGCGGCGTAGAAGAAGAACTCGCCGAAGCTGGGAATCAGGTACTTGCCCGCGGTGTCCACGATGCCCAACGCCAGGGCGGCGGCGGCCGAGCCGAGGATGTTGCCCGCCCCGCCGACGGCGACCACCGCCAGGAACAGGACGATGTAGCGGATGGCGTAATAGGGCTCCAACGGCAGCAGTTCCGCCCCCAGAACGCCGCCCAGCGCCGCCAGCCCGGTGCCCAGCGCGAAGGTCGCGGTGTAGAGGCGCTCCGTCCGGATGCCCAGCGCCGCGGCCATGTTCGGGTCGTCCACGGCGGCGCGCAGCTTGATGCCGAAATCGGTGCGCTCCAGCAGCCACCACAGGCCCAGCACGGTCGCCGCCCCCATGGCGATGACGAAGGCGCGGTGCACCGGGATCGACTTCGGCCCGATCGCCACGGTGCCGAGCAGCGCGTCCGGCAGCGGGATGCGCTTCAGCGTCGGGCCGAACAGGTAGTTGATCCCGGCGACGATGACGAAGGTCAGGCCGATGGTCAGCAGCACCTGAGCCAGCTCGTTGGCGGAGCCGTAGATGCGCCGGTACAGCAGCTTCTCCAGCGGCAGCGTGGCGAGCACGGTGAACAGGATTGCCGCCACCAACCCCACGGCGTAGGGCAGGCCCAGCCCCTGCGCGGCGTAGGAGGCGACGTAGCCGGCGACCATGGCGAAGGCCCCATGCGCGAGATTGACCACGCGCATCAGGCCGAGCGTGACCGACAGGCCGACCGAGATGATGAACAGGATCGTCCCGTAGGCGACCCCGTCCACCACGATGCCGAAAAGCGTTTCCATCAGGAACTCCAGCGCGGACAGGCCCCCTCCCACCGGGGACGGGGGCCGTCGATGGTCCTACTTGCCGGCCTTGAAGCCGTAATCGGGCTGGTCGGGGAACCCGGCGACCTCGGTGTTCTGCAGCCGGCCGTCCTTGCGCTCGGTCACGCGCAGGTAGATGGTCTGGGTGACGTGGCGGGACTCGGGGTCGATCCGCACCGGCCCGCGCGGGCTTTCCCAGGCCATCCCCTTGACCGCCTCCACCGCCTTCGTCCCGTCGCTCTTGCCGCCCGTCGCCTCGACCATGCGGTAGATGACGTGCGCGCCGTCATAGGCGCCGACCGAGGTGAAGGTGACGATGTCGGACGAGCCGAACAGCTCCTTGTGCTTGGCGAGGAACTGGCGGTTCAGGTCGGAATCGTGGGCCTGGCTGTAGTTGAAGGTCGTGGTGATGCCGACCGCCGCGTCGCCGAGCACCGGCAGGTCCGGTTCCTGCGTGATGTCGCCGGGGCCGAAGAACTTGATCCCCGCGGCCTTCAGGCCGGTGTCGCTGAAGGCCCGGGCGAAGCCCAGCGTCGTCGGGCCGGCGGGCAGGAAGGCGTAGATCGCCTCCGCCCCGGAATCCTTGATGCGCTGCATGAAGGGGGCGAAGTCGGTGGACTTCAGCGGCATGCGGATGCTGTCGACCACCTTGCCGCCGGACTTCTCGAAGGTCTGCTTGAAGGCGGTCTCGCCGTCGATGCCGGGGCCGTAATCGCTGACCGCGGTGGCCACCTTGCGGATGCCCTGCTTGGCGACATGCTCGGCCAGCGGCACGGTGTTCTGCCAAAGGGTGAAGGAGGTGCGGACGTAGCGCGGCGACTTCTCGGTGATGGCCGAGGTCGCGGCGTTGAAGATCACGCAGGGGATGTTCGCCTCGTCGATCAGCGGGGCGACCGCCAACGCGTCCGGCGTGAAGAAGAAGCCGGCGAGGTAGCCGACCTTCTCCTTGACCACCAGTTCCTGGGCCAGCGCCTTGCTCTGCGCCGGGTTGGCCTGATCGAGGTCCTTGTAGACGAACTCCACCGTGTTGCCGGCGACCGTCTTGCCATGCTGGGCCTGATAGACCTCGATGGCCTGCTTGAAGGTCTGGCCGACCGTGGCGAAGGGGCCGGAGAACGGCGCGATCACCCCGACCTTGATCGTGTCGGCCCAGGCCGAACCGGCGTTTAGGGCGCACAGGAAAGCCGTGCCCAGCAGGGCCTTGCGAAATGTTCCGGACATGTTTCCTCCTCGTTTTGAAAGCCCCCGTGCTTTTTCGTCGTTGATTGGGGGGCGTTGCTTCGGGGCGTCTTGGCGTTCGCCGGGGCCGGACACGCAGGCCGCCGATACCGTCACCACGGCATGATTATCAGTGATCGCAGCGCTGCGCTCATTCGTTGGGCGAATGCCCCATTCGTTTTTTGAATAACGTCCGGGGCGCCATTGCAATGCAGCAGGAGCATCCGAACCGCAGACCAACAGTACCGAGCCGCAAAGCCCATGGTTGGTCTATAGTAAAACTCAATGCCCCAGGGCTTCGACGGTCCGGCCCGTGCCGCTCGACCGGTCCTCGGGATGGACGAACTGCTTGACCAGCAGGGCCATGGCGGCGACCAGACCCGGAACGGCGACGATGGCGAAGATGCTGGTGAAGTCGAGCTGTTGGCGCGCCAGTTCGGCCACCAGGAACGAGCCGCCGATCCCGCCGAAGCGGCCCAGCCCCAGCATCCACGCCACGCCGGTGGCCCGCCCGTGGGTCGGGTAGAAGCTGGCGGCCAGCGCCGGCAGCGAGGTCTGGGCGGTGTTCATGATGGTGCCCGCCGCGAAGACCGTGACCACCAGCAGCCCGACGTTCCCGGCCACCTGCCCGATGGCGTAGACGGCGCCGTAGGTTAGCACGAAGCCGAAGGCGATGATCCTGTTGGCGTTGAAGCGGTCCATCAGCCAGCCCGACAGGATGGCCCCGACGCCACCCAGCGGGAACAGCGCGGCGATCAGCGCGGCGTCGCGCGGCGCCAGCCCGGCGTCCTTGAACAGGATCGGCATCCAGTTGATCAGCGCGTAGAAGATCACCAGCCCCATGAAATAGGCGACCCACAGCATCACCGAGCCGACCAGATAGCCGCGGGACAGCACGACCGCGATGCCGTTCCGCGCCTTGGTGGCCGGGGCCTTCTCGGTCATCACGAAGCTCGCCGCCCCGGCCGCCGTCTCGGAGATGCGGCGCAGCACGGCGCGGATGCGCTCCACCGGGTGGTTGTGGGCGACCATGTAGCGGACCGATTCCGGCAGCAGGACCAGCAGCACGGCCGCCAGGACCAGCGGCGCGATGCCGCCCAGCACCAGCACGCTGCGCCAGCCCCACAGCGGGATCATCCAGGCGGCGAGGAAGCCGCCGAAGGCCGCGCCGAGCGGGAAGCCGCAGAACATGGCGTTGGTGACCATGGCCCGCCGCCCCTCGGGGCAATATTCGCTCATCAGCGTGACGGCGTTGGGCATCGCCGCCCCCAGCCCGAGTCCGGTGACGAAGCGCAGCATGACGAGCTGGTCCAGGTTGCCCGAGAAGGCGGAGGCCAGACAGGCGGTGCCGATGACCAGCACCGAGCCGATCAGGATCGCCTTGCGGCCGAAGCGGTCGGCCAGGGGCCCGGCGGACAGGGCGCCGAAGGCCAGCCCGAACAGCGCCGCGCTCAGCACCGGCGCCAGCGCCGGCCGCGCGATGCCCCATTCCGTCGTCAGCGACGGGGCGATGTAGCCGATGGCCGCCGTGTCGAAGCCGTCCAGAAGGACGATGAAGAAGCACAGCGCGAACACCAGCCACTGGTATCGCGAGAAGGGATGCTCGTTGAGAAAGGCTTGGACGTCGACGCTGCGCGCGGTTGGCATGGGTTTCCTCCTCGGGGGGACTCGTCACGGGGCGTTTTTTGTTTTGCGTCCCGTCTTTTGTTTTTTGGGAATTGCGGCCTGACGCGTTCCCCGGTCAGGCGTTCAGCGATTTTTCCAGGCGGTCGAGCGTCCGCATGGCCGGCAGGCACTGGGCCACGCTGGCGTTGGGCTCGCGCCCGTCGCGGATGGCGGCGAAGAATTCGCGGTCGATCAGCTCGATGCCGTTGGTCGACACGGTGAGGCCGCTGAGGTCGATCTTGTTGTCCTTGCCGTCGTACAGATCGTCGTAGCGGGCGATGTAGGTCCCGTTGTCGCAGATGTAGCGGAAGAAGGTGCCCAGCGGCCCGTCGTTGTTGAAGGACAGCGACAGGGTGCAGATCGCCCCGGACGGCACCTTCATGCCGATGCTCATGTCCATGGCGATGCCCAGCTGCGGGTGCGCCGGCCCCTGCAGGGCGTGCACCTGGCTGGCGACCTCGCCGGTCTGGTACTGGAACAGGTCCACCGTGTGGCAGGCGTGATGCCACAGCAGATGGTCGGTCCAGGTCCGCGGCTTGCCCAGCGCGTTCATGTTGGAGCGGCGGAAGAAGTAGGTCTGTACGTCCATCTGCTGGATCGTCAGTTCCCCCGCATGGACCCGGTTGCGGATCCACTGGTGGCTGGGGTTGAAGCGCCGCGTGTGCCCGGCCATGGCGACCAGACCGCTGGCCCGCTGCGCCGCGACCAGCCGCTCCGCGTCGGCCAGACTGTCAGCCATGGGAATTTCCACCAGCACATGCTTGCCGGCTTCCAGGCACTGGATCGCCTGGGTAGCGTGCACCGGCGTCGGAGTGGCGAGAATCACCGCCTCCACGTCGGGCCGCTCCAGGCTCTCGGCCAGATCCTTGGTCCAATGCGGAATGCCGCGCGCCTTGGCGAAACCCTCGATGTCGTCCGGCTCGCCGCCGACCACCGACACCACCTCGACGCCGTCGATGGCGGCGACCGCCTCCAGATGCTTCACGCCGAAGGCGCCCGCGGCCCCGGCCACACAAATCCTCATTGCGTCCTCTCCCGAAATCCCTTGTCCGGGCCGGGAAGCCTCCCGCAGCGGCGGGTCCGGCTCCTCGCCCCTTAATCCCTCATGATCGAATGGGTATCATCCCGCCCGCCGCCGAGGAAATTCGTTCGTCGAAGAGCCAATTTGTTTTTTGAATAGCGACGGGGTCGAGCGGTAGGGAAGGAGCCCCGTCGAGGCGGCGGCAAGACAGCCCTTTCCTTACCCGACAGCGCGCCTTTGAGCACAGCCCCGTATGTTGCATCCCCATGAATCGACATGAGATTACGCCTGACGCGACATCTTCGTATCGACCCCAGAGGCTGTCCCGCGCTCGGCATCCCATGGCGAGACCCAACCGACAAAGATGCCTATAGCAAAACCAAATGGTAACGAAGGGAGTTCGAAATAGGATTTGCCACCGGACCGGCGGATGATGGGCCATCGGAATCGGACTGCCCACAACAAGGCTGCCCACCACCAGACTGCCCATGCGGGGGAGCGGACATTTATGGCACAGAACAAAAGAGCGCTGGTGCTCAGCGCCCACTCGGCGGACTTCGTGTGGCGCGCCGGCGGCGCCATCGCGCTGCATCAGAAGAAGGGCTACGAGGTCACCATCGTCTGCCTGTCATACGGCGAGCGCGGCGAATCCGCCAAGCTGTGGAAGCAGGACGGCTGCACGCTGGACCATGTGAAGACGGAGCGCCGCAAGGAGGCCGAGGCCGCCGCCAAGGCGCTGAACGCCCACGACATCCAGTTCTTCGACCTCGGCGACTACCCGCTGGAGATCGACCGCGAGGCAAAGTTCCGTCTGGTCGACGTGATCCGCAAGGTGCAGCCGGCCTTCCTGATGAGCCACTCGCACTACGATCCCTACAACACCGACCATTCCTACGCGACCAAGGTCCTGATGGAATGCCGGATGATCGCCCAGGCCTGGGGCCACAATCCGGGTCAGAAGGTGCTCGGCGCCCCGCAGCTCTACTTGTTCGAGCCGCACCAGACCGAGCAGATGGGCTGGAAGCCGGACGTCTTCCTCGACATCACCGAGGTGTGGGACAACAAGCGCGCCGCCATCGAATGCATGGCCGGGCAGGAGCATCTCTGGGATTATTACACCAACCTGGCGCAGAACCGCGGCAACCACTTCCGCCGCAACTCCGGCGGGCAGGCCGGCGGGCGCAACGCCCGCTATGCCGAGGGCTTCCAGTCGGTCTATCCCCGCACCGTGGATGAGCTGTGATGAACGTCGTCGTCCAAACCATCGAGCGGGCCGACCCGGCGGTGATCGCCGGTCTGGCCGACTGCGGCGTCGCCACCGTGCACGAGGCGCAGGGCCGCAAGGGCCTGCTGGCCTCCGCCCTGCGCCCGATCTATCCGGGCGCCCAGCTCGCCGCCTCGGCGGTGACCGTGCTCGCCCCGCCGGCCGACAACTGGATGCTCCACGTCGCCATCGAGCAGGTGACGCCCGGCGATGTCCTGGTGCTCGCCACCACCTCGCCGTCGGACGCCGGCTATTTCGGCGACCTGCTGGCGACCTCGGCCCAGGCGCGCGGCTGCGCCGGTCTGGTCATCGACGCCGGGGTGCGCGACGTCCGGACGCTGACCGACATGGGCTTCCCGGTCTGGTCCCGCGCGGTCTGCGCGCAGGGCACGGTGAAGGAGACGCTGGGCTCGGTCAACGTGCCGGTGGTCTGCGCGGGCGCTTTGGTCAATCCTGGCGACGTGATCGTCGCGGACGATGACGGCGTCTGCGTGGTCCGCCGCGAGGAGGCGGCCGAGGTGCTGGCGAAGGCGCAGAACCGGCTGGCCAAGGAGGAGGAGAAGCGGACGCGGCTCGCCGCCGGCGAACTTGGCCTCGACATCTACGGCATGCGCGGCCCGCTCGCCGCGAAGGGGCTGCGCTATGTCTGACGGCGTGCGCTGCCTGTGGATGCGCGGCGGGACCTCCAAGGGCGGGTACTTCCTGGCCGATGACCTGCCGCCCGGCACGGCGGCGCGCGACGCCTTCCTGCTGCGGGTGATGGGCTCGCCCGACCCGCGCCAGATCGACGGGATGGGCGGCGCCGACCCGCTGACCTCCAAGGTGGCGGTGGTGCGCCGGTCGGAACGGCCGGGCGTGGACGTCGACTACCTGTTCCTTCAGGTGTTCGTCGACAAGGCCATCGTCACCGACGCCCAGAACTGCGGCAACATCCTGGCCGGTGTCGGCCCCTTCGCCATCGAGCGCGGCCTCGTCCCCGCCCGCGATGGCGTGACGCCGGTGACCATCCACATGGAGAACACCGGGCAGGTGGCGGTGGCCGCCGTGTCGACGCCGGGTGGGACGGTCACCTACCGGGGCGAGGCGCGCATCGACGGCGTGCCCGGCACGGCGGCGGCGATCCCCATCGAATTCCGCGACACCGCCGGTTCCTCCTGCGGGGCGCTGCTGCCGACGGGCAATGTGGTGGACGTCATCGACGGGGTTCCGGTCACCTGCATCGACAACGGCATGCCGGTGGTGGTGCTGCGCGCCGCCGACCTCGGCGTGCGCGGCGACGAGACGCGGGAGGATCTCGACGCCGACGCGGCGCTGAAGGCGCGGCTGGAATCCATCCGGCGGCAGGCCGGGCCGCGGATGAACCTGGGCGACGTGACGGACAAGTCTGTGCCGAAGATGACCCTGGTCAGCGCGCCGGCCAACGGCGGGGCGGTGTCCACCCGGACCTTCATCCCGCACCGCTGCCACGCCTCCATCGGCGTGCTTGGCGCGGTCAGCGTCGCCACCGCCTGCGCGCTGGAGGGCTCCCCCGCCGCGTCGCTCGCCGTGGTTCCCGACGGCGCCACCCGGACGTTGAGCGTCGAGCACCCGACCGGCGAGATGACCGTGGTCCTCGACCTGGACGAGGCCGGAACGGTGACCCGCGCCGCCCTGCTGCGCACCGCCCGTAAGCTGTTCGACGGCACCGTCTACGCCGACTGACCATTTTCCCCGAAGGGAGCCTTTCATGGACGCCGATTACCGTCCCTTCCACCCGAACCCGAACAAGCCGGCCTACACGCCGCCGCCCGGCGCGGTGGACGCCCACTGCCACGTCTTCGGCCCGGCCGACCGCTTCCCCTATGCGCCGGAGCGCAAATACACCCCCTGCGACGCGCCGAAGGAAAAGCTGTTCGCCCTGCGCGACGCGCTGGGCTTCGCGCGCAACGTCATCGTCCAGGCGACCTGCCACGGCAAGGACAACCGCGCGCTGGTCGACGCGCTGAGAGCCTCCAACGGGCTGGCGCGCGGCGTCGCCTCGGTCGGGCCCACGATCACCGAGGGCGAGCTGGCCGAGTTGCACGAGGCCGGCGTGCGCGGCGTGCGCTTCAACTTCGTCAAGCGTCTGGTGGACGCCACGCCCAAGGAGGTCTTCCTCGGCATCGCCGACAAGATCGCCACGTTCGGCTGGCACATCGTGGTCTATTTCGAGGCGCCGGACCTGGACGACCTCACGCCCTTCCTGCGCGAGCTGCCCACCACCATCGTCGTGGACCATATGGGCCGCCCGGACATCGCCAAGGGCGTGGAGCACCCGCAGTTCCAGAAATTCGTCGCCCTGATGGCCGAGAACCCGAAGGTCTGGAGCAAGGTGAGCTGCCCCGAGCGGCTGAGCGTCCAGGGTCCGCCAGCCTACGACGACGTGGTGCCCTTCGCCCGGCTGCTGGTCGACCGCTTCACCGACCGCGTGCTGTGGGGCACCGACTGGCCACACCCGAACATGACCTCGCACATGCCCGACGACGGGCATCTGGTCGACGTCATCCCCCGCATCGCCACCGACGAGGCCAAGCGGACGGCGCTTCTCGTCGACAACCCGATGCGGCTTTACTGGTCCGAATAAGACAGAAACGATCCGGAGGAAACATCCATGACCACACCCCACGAGCCGATACCCGGCACCACCATCTTCGACGGCCGGATGGCCATGAAGGGCTACCCGCTCAACAAGATGTGCTACTCGTTCAACGAGGCGGCGGCCCGGCAGGAGTTCCTGGCCGACGAGGAGGCCTATTGCGCCAAGTTCGGCCTGACCGACGAGCAGAAGACGGCCATCCGGGAGCGCAACGCGCTGGCCCTGCTCGCGGCGGGCGGCAACATCTACTACCTCGCCAAGTTCATCGGCATGCTCGGCCTGAATGTCCAGGACATCGGCGCGCAGCAGACCGGCATGACGGTCGAGGAATTCAAGGCGAAGCTCAAGGCGGCGGGGAACTGAGACCATGGCCAAGATCGTCGGTGGAGTCACCACCTCCCACATTCCCGCGATCGGCAACGCCATCGCCAACGAGCTGTTCGAGGACCCCTACTGGAAGCCGTTCTTCGACGGCTATCCCAAGGCGCGCGACTGGCTGGCCGAGGTCAAGCCGGACGTGGCGATCGTGGTCTACAACGACCACGGGCTGAACTTCTTCCTCGACAAGATGCCGACCTTCTCGGTTGGGGCGGCCCCCGAGTACCAGAACAGGGACGAGGGCTGGGGCCTGAAGCCGCTGCCGCCCTACCCCGGCGATCCGGAGCTGTCCTGGCACATCATCGAATCGCTGGTGAACGACGAGTTCGACATCTGCTCCTGCCAGGAGATGGCGGTGGACCACGGCTTCACCGTGCCGATGGCCCTGCTGTGGCCCGACCAGACCCAGCGTCCCGTCCGCACCATCCCGGTGGCGGTGAACACGGTCCAGCACCCGCTGCCGACCCCGGCGCGCTGCCTGAAGCTCGGCGAGGCCATCGGCCGCGCGGTGGCGTCCTACCCCAAGGACCTGAAGGTGGTCGTGCTGGGCACCGGCGGCCTGTCGCACCAGCTCGACGGCGAGCGGGCAGGCTTCATCAACAAGGACTTCGACCTGATGTGCCTTGAGAAGATCGTCGACGAGCCGGAGGCGCTGGCGAAATACTCCATTCACGATCTGGTCCGGCTGGCCGGCGCCCAGGGGGCGGAGCTGATCCTCTGGCTCATCATGCGCGGCGCACTGGGCCGGAAGGTCTCGAAGGTCCACAGCAACTACCACATCCCGATCTCCAACACCGGGGCCGGCCTGCTGGTCCTCGAAAGCGCGGCCTGATCGGGCCTCCGCTGCCGTTGGCGTCCTTTCCGCCGCCGCGTTCCCCGGCGGAAGGGGCGCCATGTGCCCAGAACAACGCAGCGCGTCCTGCAATCATCACAGCCTGGGACCACCCCGTCGACAACTTGATGGTGCAGCCCAAATTGCCAATTGAGCGGTGAATTGCTATAGAGACCCACCTCATTCCCGCACGGGTCGGTCGTCTGCAATGCACATGTTCAGCGCCGCCGTCACCCGGCGAGCCCTTCTGATGCTGCTCGCCGCCGCGCTGACGCTGCTGGGAATCGTCGCGATGTCGGGATGGCTGGCCGACAGCACACAGACGTTTTCCAGGTCCGTCGGCCGGATAACCGCACTGCGGGTCGCCGCCGGGACGCTCCTCAGCCAGCTGCAGGACGCCGAGATCGGTCAGCGGGGGTATCTCCTCACCGAGGACCGTCAGTATCTCAAGCCCTATGAGGCCGCCAACGCCGCGGTCGACAGCACGATCGTCCGGTTGCGGGACCTCGCCGGCGGGGATGCCGACGAGTTGCGCATCATCGACCGCCTCGCCGTCCTCGCCGACGCCAAGCGGGAAGAGTTGGCGCAGACCATCACGCTGATGGAGGCCGGGCGCCGGGACGAGGCCCTGGCCGTCGTGCGCACCGGTCGCGGCATGATGCTGATGGACGATGCCCGCCGCTCGCTCGCCGACCTGATCACCCCCGCCGACGCCCAGCTCGACACCCAGCTCAGCGCGTTGATCGGGCAGGCCAGGGCATCGGGTTGGGTGGCCAACCTGGGCGGCCTGTTCATCGTTCTGGTCGTCGGTGGCGCCGTTTGGATCGCGCTCCGTTACACGCGGGGCCTCATGCGGGCGCAGCGCGCGATCCAGGCCCTCAACGACTCCCTGGAACAGCGCGTGTCGGAACGCACGATGGAGCTGCAACGGGCCAACGACGAAATCCAGCGCTTCGCCTACATCGTCAGCCATGACCTGCGCGCGCCGCTGGTGAACGTGATGGGCTTCACCGGCGAATTCGAGGTGGGGCTGGCCAGCGTGCGCGCCCATCTCGACCGCCTGCCGTCGGACGGCGATGACGCCACCGCGTCGGAGGCGCGCCGCGCCGTGGCGGAGGACATGCCGGAAGCCATCGGCTTCATCCGCGCATCGACGACGAAGATGGACCGGCTGATCAACGCCATCCTCGCCCTGTCGCGCCAGGGCGGCCGGACGCTGAACCCGGAACCCGTCTCCATGCAGGCGCTGCTGGAAAACGTGGTTGCCAGCCTTCGCCATCAGGCCAGCGAGCAGCGTTGCACCATCGACATCAAGGAACCCTTGCCGTCCCTGCTGTCGGACCGGCTCGCGCTGGAGCAGGTGTTCGGAAACCTGCTCGACAACGCGATCAAGTATCTCGATCCGGCGCGGACGGGACGGATCGCCATCCACGGGCGGGTCGAGGAGAACCGCCTGATCTTCGAAGTCGCGGACAATGGGCGCGGAATAGCGCCGCAGGACCACGAACGGATCTTCGAGCTGTTCCGCCGCTCCGGCGTGCAGGATCGCCCCGGAGAGGGGATCGGGCTCGCCTATGTCCGGACGCTCATCCGGCGCCTGCAAGGCGAAGTGACCGTCGAATCGGTTCCTGGACAGGGCAGCGTCTTTCGCATAACCCTTCCCAAAGTCCTCGCCCTGTCTTTGGAGAAGACCGTCCATGACGCGTGACACACAGTCGGCGTGCATCGTCATGATCGAGGACGACGAGGGCCACGCACGGCTGATCGAGAAGAACATCCGGCGGTCCGGCGCGACCAACGACATCGTCTCCTTCAGCGACGGCACGAGCGCGCTCGCCTACCTGTTCGGCCCGGACGGAAGCGGGCAAGCGAGCATGGGGCGGGCGCTTCTCATTCTTCTGGACTTGAACCTTCCGGACATGACGGGGATCGATATCCTGGCGAGGCTCAAGACCAACCCCTACACAAAACGCTTCCCGGTCGTGGTGCTGACCACGACCGACGACCGCCAGGAAATCCAGCGCTGCTACGATATCGGAGCCAATGTCTACGTCACCAAGCCGGTGAATTACGAGAGCTTCGCCACCGCGATCCGGAAATTGGAGCTGCTGTTTTCCATCATGCAGATTCCCGAGGCGGTGGCATGACCGACCCAGCCGTCCGCATCCTCTACATCGACGATGACGTCGCCATGGCGCGGCTGGTGCAACGCAAGCTCGAACGGCGCGGTTACGCCGTCGAGTGTGCGCCGGATGGCCAGGAGGGGTTGAGACGGCTGGACCTGGGCGGCATCACGGTGGTCGGGCTGGATCACGAGATGCCGGGGGCGACCGGGCTGGACATCCTGCCCGCCCTGTTATCGCGCGACAACGCGCCCCCGGTCGTCTATGTCACGGGTGCCGGCGACACGCGGGTAGCCGTCGCAGCGCTGAAGGCCGGCGCGGACGATTACGTTCCCAAGGAGGCCGGTGAGGAATTTTTCGATCTGCTGGTGGCGGCCATCGAGCAGGCCCTGGAGAAGGCTCATCTTCGCCGGGAGCGGGAACGGGCGGATCAGGACGTGCGCGCCGCGCGGGACCGTGCGGAGTTGCTTCTGCGGGAGGTCAACCACCGCGTCGCCAACAGCCTGGCCCTGGTCGGTGCCTTCATCCAGATGCAGAAATCCAGCCTCTCCGACCCCGATGCCCGGGCCGCGCTGGGGGAGACCCAAGCGCGCATCATCGCGATCTCCGGCATCCACCGCAGCCTGTACACGTCCGACGACGTGCGCTCCGTCCGCATCGACCTGTATCTGGAAACGCTTCTCGCCGGAATGCACACCGCAATGGCGTCCCGGCGCCCGGACAGCTTCATCGTCGTCGCCGACGCCGTATCGGTGCCAACCGACAAGGCCGTGTCCCTGGCAGTGATCGTGACCGAACTGGTCACGAACGCCTGCAAGTACGCCTACCCGGACGGCCGAACCGGCAGCATCCGGGTCCGTGCGAAGGCCGCCGATGGGAATCTGTCGGTGAGCGTGGAGGATGACGGCGTCGGCTTCTCCCGTGACGACGCTCCGCGGGGAACCGGTCTTGGAACCCGGATCGTCCAGACGATGGCAACCAGCCTGGGTGCGCAGTTGAATTATGACAGGCGGCACGCCGGCACGTGGGTGACGTTGACGATGCCTTTGCAGCCGCTGTGACGGGTCTTCCGAGAGCACGCATTGTCAGGGCAATGGCGGCGGCCCATCGTTCGTGACGGTGTCCTCGCCGGAAGTCCGGGTTCAGAAGTTTGGCCCGGCCATCGTCGGCAACGTGCGATCTTGGGGCGATCTGCAGGCCTGTCCCGTTCCCGCGACAGAGCTCTTGCTTCACGCCAATTCATACAGTTCAGGATCAGGCCGTCGTCGTCGTGCGAAAGCGCTTCCGGTAGTCAACCGGATTGATGCCGAGATTGCGAACAAACGCCCGCCTCATCGAACTGGCGTCACCAAACCCACAAATATGAGCCACCCGCTGGAGCGGCGTGGATGAATCGACCAGCATCCGGCGCGCCGCGTCGAGCCGCGCCGCTTCCACGAAATCGGCCGGAGGGCGGCCGACGTCGCGCTTGAACACCCTGGCAAAATTCCGCGAACTCATGCCGGCCTGGGACGCCAAGGCCTCCACGGACAGATCGGCGGAAAGATTGTCCAGCACATACGCCTGTATCTTTTGGATTCCGGTACGGCTTGACACCTGGGCGGCGAGATGGGCACTGAATTGCGACTGCCCTCCGGGCCGCTTCAGGAACATCACCATGTAGCGCGCGACCAGCAGCGCCAGTTCCCGCCCGTGGTCCTCCTCCAGCAGGGATAGCGCCAAGTCGATGCCGGAGGTGACGCCGGCGGCGGTGGAGATGTTGCCGTCGCGAATGAAGATCTGGTCCGAATCGACCGTCAGGGTTGGAAACTCAGCGCGAAGTTTGTCGGCGCATTCCCAATGGGTGGTGACACGGCGGCCATCAAGCAGGCCGGTGGCCGCCAGCAGGAACACCCCCGTGCAGATCGACCCGTAGCGGCGGACTTCGGGCGCGCGGCGCCTGAGCCAGTCGATCACCGCCGGATCGATGGCGCTGAACGACGGGTCACCGGCGATCAGCAACGTGTCGATCGGCTGGTCGGGGTCGTGGATCGTTCGATCGGCGAGGAACCGCAGGCTGCCGGTTCCGCAAACCGGCCCCTCCGCGGTGCCCATCACCTGCACCTCGTAGGCCTTCGGATCGCCGAGACGGCGCGCCGCTTCCCAGAACACCTCCGCCGGCCCCACTACATCCAACGCCTGAACCCCGGGAGGGGCGAGAAGCACAATCCGCATGAAAGACGCTCTTCCTGCAATCGGGCGGCCAAAGGGCACAGCCGCCCGATTGTATTTGGCATACCAACTGTCAGGCAAGAGCCGGGCTGCGGAGCGTGGTGACGCGAAGCAGCGGATTGCCGGCGTCCAGCCGGCCCAGCGCCCGCAGAAGCCCGCAACTGATCGCCGGTTCGCACAGCACGACCGGCAAATAGGCAGCGGCGAAGACCGCCCAATCCGCGAACGGTGTCGCCCGCTCGCCCAGCATCAGCCAGAAGCCGACCATGGCAACAACGCCGCTGTAATAGACGGCGTCGAAGCGCAGCACCGACGACCAACGGATCGAGGCCAGTCCACCGGATTCCAGCAGGCGCTTTCCACCCATGGCGTGTGCGGCAACCAGCGGCACCATCAGCGACAGCGAATTCACGGCGAGATGCGCGAGATCCTGCGGCTCGAACAGAAGGGCCTGCAGCGTCAGGCCAATGCCGAACCCGAACAGGGTCGCGGGAAATCCGAAAATGAAATAGATGGCCGAGGCGCCGATGAAGTGCAGTTCCGACGGGCCGACCGGCTGGTGCCAGAACTCCATGAAGACCGAGAAGAAGATGGCCGCCAGGAGCGCCTTGCCCCATTCGAGAGGCCGGCGCAGGAAGGCCGGAGTGTGCGAGGCGAGAAGGCTGAGCGCGGCCGCGTTGGCGCCGACGATCTTCGCGGCGGACAGCATGCCGGGTTCGATGTGCATGGACGTCTCCCGATGTTCGGATGGTTGGTATCAGGCCGGCCGCGTGTCGGCTGGCGCGGTCGCGGTGGCCGTGACAAGACGGGCCGACAACTCGTCGGGCGTCGCGAGGCCGGATTGAAGGATCGTCGCCTCCAGGGCGCTCAACCACTGTTCGTAGTAGTTCCAGGAGGGGCCATCGGGGGCCTGGGTCCGCTCCCAGTCGCCGATGGCGGCGATCAGGTTCCGGCGGAAATCCTCCCACTCGAAATGGCCCTCCCGGGCCAGGGCGAGCGCCACCCCGAAGGCCGACCGCTCCCATTCCTCCGCGAAGCAGAGGGTGCCGTTGGCCCGGGGCGGGGAATCCTCGGCCCCGGCCATACTGGTCAGGGCGAAATGTTCGAAGCGGGTGAGCATGCCCGGTCCTCCTGACGATGTTGTGGGGCGGGTTCGGGGTTCAGGCGGACGCCGCCACCGCCACGCCCATCATGGCTTCCGGCGTGACCAGGGCCGCAAGTTCGCCTTCGCTCATGCCCTCGGTCCCGGCGGGGCGCTCGGGAATGACGAACCAGCGGATCTGCGCGCTGCTGTCCCAGACCTTGACCTCGGTGCTTTCGGGCACGGTGAGCCCGAACTCCTTCAGCACCGCGCGCGGCTCGCGGGCGGCGCGGCTGCGGAAGGTCGGGTCCTTGTACCAGTAGGGCGGCAATCCCAGCACCGGCCAGGGATAGCAGGAGCAGAGCGTGCAGATGACCAGGTTGTGGACACCCTCGCCATTCGCCACGGCGCGCATGTGCTCGCCCTCGGCGCCGGCCATGCCTTCCGGCAGATCCGTCATTTCGGCGATGGCGGCCGGCGCATCCTCGATCAGCCGTTGCTTGAAAGCCGGATCGACCCAGGCGCGGGCGACGATCCTGGCGCCGTTGAACGGGCCCATCTTCGTTTCGAACACGTTCAGCACCGTGTCCACGGTCTTGCTGGTGATGACGCCCTTTTCGATGAGCAGCGCCTCAAGGGCACGGACGCGCGCGGCGCTCCGGGCCTCGCGGTCGTCGGGATGGTGGAAACGTTCGGTCATTCTCGATGGCTCCGGTCAGGCGGCGGGCTTGGTGACGTAGGAGGCGTAGAGATCGGCGTAGAGCGTCACATTCGGCTCCGTGTTGCCGGGCCACAGGTCCTTGGCCTCGAAGCGCACGCAATAGACGGGCATCGGCGCGCCGACGCCGTCCGCCCCGGTGTCGGTCAGATAGCCGTAGGCACCTGGGTAGACCGTCTCGACCACGCCGCTGTGGTTGCGCAGGAAGCCGGGAAGGCGGGTGTGCTCAAGCGTCGGCACGTTCCTGACCGTCACCGTGTCGCCTTCCCGGAAGTCGGGTTGGATCGCGACGTCACACTTCGGGGAATCCCCTTCCGCCAGATAGCGTTCGACGCGCTGGTCGATCTCCGGCGCGCCGCCTTGCGGCAGAGGCTTCGCCGGATCGGCGAGATACTCGGCCGTGCGCGCGTCCAACTCCTCCTCCGTGATGTAGCCGTTCTCGATGAAGTAGCCGCTGATGCCGCCCAGCCACTTCTCGTAGTAGCGGTATTTGAAGTAATCGAAGGGGTTGAGCCCTTCGGCCCCGGTACGCAGATGGGCCCAGGTCCAGACGGTGTGAAAGGCGCTCGGCGTAGGTGGAAGCGGCAGTTGCGGGCTGAGCGCCATCATCGCCGTGTGAATGCCGAAGATGCGTTTCTCCCACTCCTCCACGAAGACGCGCGTTTCGATGGTGATGGGGCCGAGACCTTCCAGGCCCCCGAGGTAATGTTGCAGCTTCATTGGATGCTTCCTGAAATCGGGAACGGAATCAGAAGCGTCAGAGGACGGCGGCGTCCGCCGGGACGGCGCAGCCGCGAAGTCCCTCCAGCAGCGTTTCGGCATCGAGGTCGCGGCCGATGAAGACGAGCTGGTTCAGACGTTCCTCGCCGGGTTTCCAAGGCCGGCCCGGCCGCCCGTCCAGCGTCATGTGGACGCCGTGAAAGACGAAGCGGCGGCCCTGGCCGTCGAGATCCAGCACGCCCTTGGCGCGCAGCAGGTCGCGCCCCTTGTCCTGAACAAGCTGGTTGAGCCAGCGGTCGACGGCCGCCGGGTCGAGCCGTCCGGGCTCGCGAAAGGCCACGCAGCCGATGCCGGCGTCGTGTTCGTGCTCATGCTCATGCTCATCCAGGATATCGGGGTCGAGGCGCAGGATGTTCTGCAGGTCGAAGGCGCCGATGCCGAGGATCTCCGAGAGCGGCAGGGCGCACTCCTCGGTGCGGTGGATGCGCGCCAGCGGGTTGAGCCGGCGAATCTCGCGTTCCACGGCGTCGAGCGCCGCGGCGGGTTCCAGGTCGATCTTGTTCAGCAGGATAACGTCCGCGAAGGCAACCTGTTCGCGCGCTTCGTCATGACCGAGTTGCAGGGGCAGGTGGCGGGCATCGGCCACGGTGATGATGGCGTCCAGCGCGAAGCGGCCACGCAGCCCTTCGTCCAGCACGAAGGATTGAATGACGGGAGCCGGGTCGGCAAGGCCGCTCGTTTCGATCACCACCCGGTCAAATCCGCGTTCGCCCTCGGCCAGCTTTACCAACGCCTCGATCAGATCACCGCGGACGATGCAACAGACACAACCATTGTTCAGCTCGATGATCGTCTCGTCCGTTGCCGTCACGAGCAGCCCGTCGATGCCAAGTTCCCCATATTCGTTGACGATGACGGCGGTCCGCCCGCCACCGCACTCCGCCAGGATGCGGTTGAGCAGGGTCGTCTTGCCGGCCCCGAGAAATCCGGTCAGCACGGTCACCGGAATCGGTCGCATGGCGATGCTCCGTTGCTTCAGGTTGCAAAGGGCAGCCTTCACCTGCGGATATGGCCGAAAAGATCCGGACGTTCCGCTTCAGCGCTGCTGTGGTATACATTGCACCGCATACCATTCGCTGACTCAACAAGCGGCTGAGGGCAATTCCGGACAAAGCGCCTATCAGAATCGGCCAACCGCTTTGTGTGGACCGACATGGGGATACGGACTCTGAGGCGGTTCGGCGCGAAAGCCGGGCGCTGTTGATGCTCGCGCTAAGAACCGGGGGCCGCGACGGAGGGAGTATGCCGTCTTGAGTACGATCGGCGAGCAGACTGCCAACGCGCCGAGAAGCGGCGTTCTCAAGGGGGCTGAATTCTCAGTTTTGGCTGGAAAGGCGAAAATACGCTGAGGGGGTGGCACTATACGGGCGCAGTTCGCCCCCGAGCCAGATCAGGCGTCGGAAAGTCATGGCGAGGTTGGCAATGCCACTCGTCATCGTCGCGCGACCAAGGCCGATGGCGCGGATGAACGACAACCGGTCGCGCATTTGATACCAGCCTTGGTGGTAGTGGTAGTGGCGGTGGCAGTGGCAGTGGCAGTGGCAGTGGCGGACCTGGGTTGGTTCCCGTTTCCCGAACACATTCAGCCCGGCTTTTTCGCAGCAACGCCCGGCAAATATGCTCAGAAAACAATACCGCTACTCATGGTCACCGACGGGCGGCATTGAGACCACCATATCGACCCAGATGCTTCCGCCCGTGGTCATGTGGTCGTGCATGTGCCGGCGCGCGGCCTCGCCATCCCCTTCCAGGATCGCTTTCACGAAAAGGTCGTGTTCCGTGTAGGACTTCAAAGGACGCGCGGTGTGCTGGAACGGATACTGGCGGTAGATGCGCAAGCGGCTGCGAATGAGCTTCGCCTGATGTTCCAGATGCTCGTTCCGGCTTCCGGCGTAGATCAACTCATGCAGTTCGCGATTGAGATTGTCGTAGGCCTCGATGTCGCTGGCCTCGGCGGCGGCGCGGCTCGCCTCGTGCACTTCCAGAAGACGCTTGCGCCCGGCGATTCCCATGCGGCGGGCGGCAAGGCTGGCGGCCAGCGATTCCAGTTCGACCAGAACCTCCATCATGCCGACGAGTTGCTTGGCGGACATCCGCAATACGGACGCGCCGGCTCCCGGCTTTATCGTGACCAGGCCGCTCGAGCCAAGCTGGGACAGCACCTCGCGCACCGGCGTCCGTGACACGCCGAACCGTTCGGCCAAAGCCCGTTCGTCCAGGCGCTCGCCGGGCGCGATGATCCCGCCCAGAATTTCCTGTTCGAGCACCTGCCGCATTTCCGTTACGCGGCTTGGCTTTTCCGCCTGCATGGCATGATCCGTTGGCAAATCGGGATTGGTCAACGGTATCGCGTCCGCTGGTCGGCGTCAATGTGATGGTATGCCAAAACTCGATTTTGGTCGACCGAGCAACCGAAGCCGGCAGAGAAATCAGGCCGTGGCAGAGCGCAGCGCACCCTCATCCAGCAGAGGCTTTTGGCCCTTCCCAACGCGCAAAGGTACACAGCAAACCGTCGCCACTCTTTGCGTGGCCCACCAACCATAAGCGTGCCAAACTTTCCATGTTGCATTCCATTATCACTCTCTGGTATGCATGAATTCACTCATGGTTCTTTAGAAAAACAAAGGCGGTATCCATAGGACCGCGCCGTCGCCAATGACGGCACCTGGGAGGAAACGATGAACGGGACGCCACGGGGTCAATCGGACGGGCCGGCGACAGCCCCCCAATTGACCGTGAAGGACGCGGTGGGCACCATCCGGCTCAACCGCCCGCTTCAGCACAATCGGATCGACGTGGCGGACATCGCCATTCTGCAAAAGGAAATCGCGGCCGCCGAAGCGAACCCGTCCGTTCGCGTGTTGGTGCTGACCGCGACGGGGCCGAGCTTCTCGTCCGGGTACGACCTGAGCGCAGCCCAGTCGTCCCAGCGCGGCGGCGCGGACGGCCAGGACGGAGAGAACGCCTTCGCGCGCTTGTGCGATCGCGTCGAAGCCGTTCGTATGCCGACGATCTGCGCCCTCAACGGCAGCGTCTATGGTGGCTCCACCGACTTGGCGCTTGCCTGCGACTTCCGCATCGGCGTGACCGGAATGCGCATGCGCATGCCGGCCGGGCAGCTTGGCATACACTTCTACCCCGGCGGCCTTCGCCGCTACGTGTCGCGGCTTGGCCTCAACGCGGCCAAGCGCTTGTTTCTCACGGCGGAAACGATCGCCGGCGACGACCTGCTGAGCATCGGCTTCCTGGACCGGGTCGTCCATCCCGACGACCTCCCGGCCGCCGTGGACGAACTGGCCGGACGCATCACGGCCTGCGCGCCGCAGGCCATCGCCGGCATGAAACGCGCGCTCAACGACATCGCCCGCGGCGAGCTGGACGATCGGGCGGCGGAAGCGGCCTTCGCCGCGAGCCTGCGGTCGGACGAGTTCACCAACGCCCTGAGGGTCTGGTCGCAGCGCCGGGCGTCCTGACCGCCTCCGCCCCCCGGCGCGCACCGGATCGGCACACCAGCCGCATTCGACCGGCCCCATTCAAAAAGAGACCGTCCATGACCGACCAGAACCTGGTTCTGAACACGACCCCCCATGCCCTCGCACGCGAGCTGTCGGGTTTGCTGCTGATCGGCGGCGAACTCCGGCCGGCGGCCAGCGGGAAGACCTTCGATGTCGTGAACCCCGCGACGGGCGACGTGATCGCCACGGCGGCGGACGGCGGCGAGCGGGACGTCGACGCCGCCGTCCGCGCGGCGGTCGCGGCGCAAGGCGCCTGGGCTCGCCTTTCGGCGCGCGAGCGGGGCCGGCTGCTGGTCGAATGCGGGCGCCGTCTGGTCGGCCATGCCGAGGAGATCGGGCGTTTGCTCGCCCTGGAGACGGGCAAGGCCATTCGCACCGAAAGCCGGGTCGAGGCGTCGCTGGTGGCGGACACCCTGACCTTCTATGGCGGGCTCGCGTCCGAGCTGAAGGGCGAAACCGTACCGTTCCACCCGAAGATGCTGACCTTCACCCAGCGCGAGCCGATCGGCGTCGTCGGCGCCATCATCCCATGGAACGTGCCGCTGTATCTGATGGCGCTCAAGATCGCGCCGGCTCTGGTCGCCGGAAACGCGGTCATCGTCAAATCCGCCGAGGAGGCGCCTCTCGCGGCCCTGCGCGTCATCCAGGTCATGAACCAGCTTCTGCCGGCGGGTGTCCTCAACATCCTGTCGGGTGACGGCCCCGGATGCGGCGCACCCCTGGTCACCCATCCGGGGGTCGGCAAGGTGACCTTCACCGGTTCGGTGGAGACGGGAAAGATCATTTCGCATCTGGCGGCCGACAAGCTGATCCCCGTCACCCTCGAGCTGGGTGGCAAAAGCCCGATGATCGTGATGGGCGACGCCGATCTCGACAAGGCCATCGACGGCGCCGTCGCGGGCATGCGCTTCACGCGGCAAGGCCAGAGCTGCACCGCCTCCTCGCGCATCTTCGTCCACGAGAGCCTTCACGACGCCTTCATCGGAAAATTGAAGGCGAAGGTCGACGCCATGACCATGGGCGACCCGCTGGACGAGGCGACGGACATCGGCACCATCATCTCGCCGCAGCAATTCGACCGGGTGCGGTCCTACATCGCGCTCGGCGAGACGACGGCGGGCGCGGTGGCGCACCGTTGCTCGGCCCTGCCGACGGACGAGCGGTTGGCGCGCGGCCTGTTCGTGCAGCCCGTCCTCTTCACCGGCCTTGCCAACGATCATCGGCTGGCCCGCGAGGAAATCTTCGGACCGGTCACCTGCGTGATCGCCTTCCGCGACTACGAGGACGCGTTGGCCATGGCCAACGACAGCGATTTCGGCCTCGCCGCGACCATCTGGACGCGCGATCTCCGCACCGCCCTCGACGCGACCCGGCGGCTCCAGGCCGGCTTCGTGCAGGTCAACCAGAACCTCGTGGTTCAGCCGGGCCTATCCTACGGCGGCTTCAAGCAGTCCGGCCTTGGCAAGGAGGCATCCCTCGAAGCGATGCTCGACCACTTCACGCACAAGAAGACGGTCATCATCAACATGGACTGATCAAGAACTCATCAAAAAGGGGAGGAAACAAGAATGCGTACGTCCTTCATCGCCGCGCTTCTGGCCACGACGACCTTGACGGCGGGAGCGGCCCAGGCCGCCGAGGTCATCCGGATCGGCGTTCTGAACGACCAGTCGGGCCTGTACAGCGAATTC
Source organism: Azospirillum sp. Marseille-Q6669 (assembly GCF_965111635.1). Taxonomy (NCBI): domain Bacteria; kingdom Pseudomonadati; phylum Pseudomonadota; class Alphaproteobacteria; order Rhodospirillales; family Azospirillaceae; genus Azospirillum; species Azospirillum sp. Marseille-Q6669. The sequence goes on from NZ_CBCOOP010000004.1 coordinate 92,774, forward strand.
GGCGGCGCCGGTTCGGTCGAGGCGGCGAGACTGGCCGTCGAGGATTTCGGCGGCCAGGTTCTGGGCAAGAAGATCGAGATCCTGTCGGCGGACCACCAGAACAAGCCCGACATCGGGCTGGCGAAGGCCCGCGAATGGTTCGACACCCAGGGCGTCCATGCCATCGCCGACCTGACCAATTCAGCCATCGCCATCGGGGTCCAGAACCTCGCCCGCGAACGCGGGAAGATCACCCTGGCCACCGGTCCGGGGACGACACGCCTCACCAACGAAGATTGCTCGCCCAACGGCTTCCACTGGATGTGGGACACCTATTCCCAGGCGGTCGGAACCGCCCGCGCCGTGGTCCAGGACGGCGGCAAGGACTGGTTCATGCTGACCGCCGACTATGCCTTCGGTCATCAGATGTCCGCCGACATCGACAAGACGGTCAAGGAGAACGGCGGCAAGGTGCTGGGGCAGGTCAGGCACCCGCTCGGCAACAGCGATTTCTCATCCTTCCTTCTCCAGGCGCAGGCGTCCAAGGCCGCGATCATCGGGCTCGCCAACGGCGGGACGGACACCACCAACGCGGTCAAGCAGGCCGCCGAGTTCGGCATCACCAGCAGCGGCCAGAAGCTCGTCGGGCTGGCCGTCCTGATCAGCGACGTGCACGCGCTTGGCCTCGAAAACGCCAAGGGGCTGATCGCGACCACGGCCTATTACTGGGACCGCGACGAGGGCAGCCGCAAGCTGGGCGAGCGCTTCGAGGCGCGCATGAAGCGCAAGCCCAACATGGTCCAGGCCGGCGTGTACTCGGCGGTGACGCATTACCTGAAGGCGATGCAGGCGGCGGGCACCGACGAAGGCACCGTGGTCGCCGCGAAGATGCGGGAACTTCCGGTCGACGATCTCATCACCACGGGCGGCAAGGTCCGCGCGGACGGCCGGGTCATCCGCGACATGTACCTGATCGAGGTCAAGACTCCGGCCGAGTCCAAGGGACCCTGGGATTACTACAAGGTTCAGCGCACCATTCCCGGCGATCAGGCGGCGATCCCCCTGAGCGAAAGCAAGTGCTCCCTGGTCAAGAAGTGACCCACTCACAGACCCTTCCGGAGAAAAATCATGGCGCGGATTGCTTTCATCGGACTCGGCAACATGGGCCGTCCCATGTGCGACAACCTGACCAAGGCCGGGCATGACGTCGTCGGGTATGACGTCGTGGCTGCGGCGCGCGACGCCTACGCCGCCGCCGGCGGTCGCGCGGCGGCCACGCTGGCCGAGGCGTTGGCCGATGCCGACACCGTCATCAGCATGATCCCGACGGGAAAGCATGTGCGGGCCGCCTTCGAAGGTGGGGGCGAGGACGAGGGTGGCGTGCTGGCGCACGCCCGTCCGGGCACGATGCTGATCGACTGCTCCACCATCGACGTGGAGAGCGCGCGGGCGGTCAGCAAGGCGGCGGCCGAGGCCGGTTTCGTCATGGTGGACGCCCCGGTGTCCGGCGCCGTTCCGGCGGCGCAGGCCGGCACCCTGACCTTCATGGTCGGCGGCACCGCCGAGGGCTTCGAGCGCGCCCGCCCGGTGCTGGCCGCCATGGGGCCCAAGATCTTCCATGTCGGCGCATCCGGGAACGGCGTGGCCCTGAAGATCTGCAACAACATGATGGCTGGCATGAGCATGGTCGCCATCAGCGAGGTGTTCGCCCTGGCCGAGAAGCTCGGGCTCGACCACCAGACGGTCTACGATGTCATGACCGTGTCCTCGGGCAATTGCTGGGCCTTGCAGAGCTATTGCCCGGTCCCGGGGCCGGTGCCGGCATCGCCGGCCAACCGCGACTACCAGCCGGGCTTCGCGGCGGCGATGATGCTGAAGGACATGCGCCTGTCCCAGAACGCGGCTGCCACCAGCGGCGCCGCCACGCCCCTCGCCGGCAGCGCCGCTGCGCTCTACCAGATGCTTGTGGAGCACGGTCACGGGAACAAGGATTTCAGCGCCGTCTTCGCCCTGATCACCGGACGGCTGACATCGGCGTGAAAGGGAAACCGATCATGGTTCATGCGATCCGCGTCCACCAGCCCGGTGGTCCCGAAGCCCTGGTCTGGGAGGAGGTGGCCGTGCCGCCGCCCGGCCCGGGGGAGGCCCTGGTCCGCCACACGGCGATCGGCGTCAACCTCATCGACACCTATCACCGCTCAGCCCTCTCCGGGCAGTACGCGATCCCGCGCCCGGCCGTGCTGGGCGTGGAGGGCGCCGGCGTCGTCGAGGCGGTCGGCCCCGGCGTCACCGATGTGACGCCCGGCGACCGCGTCGCCTACTGGATGCTGCTCGGCGCCTACGCCGAGCGGCGCATCGTTCCCACGCACCGCTTGGTGAAGCTGCCGGACACGGTGTCGGACGAGGTGGCCGCCGCCGCGATGGTCAAGGGGACGACGGCGCAGTATCTGCTGCATCGCGTCCATCCGGTCAAGGCGGGGGAAACCCTTCTCGTGCACGCCGCGGCGGGCGGCGTCGGCCAGATGCTGTGCCAGTGGGCGCACGCTTTGGGGGCGACGGTGATCGGCACGGTCGGCTCGCCGGAAAAGGCGGCCGTCGCCCGAGGCGCCGGCTGCGATCACGTCATCCTCTACCGCGAGGAGGATTTCGCCGCGCGCGTCCGCGACATCACCGGCGGTCGCGGTGTCGACGTTGTCTACGACTCCGTCGGGCAGGACACCTTCATGGCGTCGCTGGACTGTCTGAAGCCCTTCGGCCTGATGGTCAGCTTCGGACAGGCGAGCGGCCCGGTGGCGTCCTTGGATATCAGCGTGTTGGCGCAGAAGGGCTCGATCTTCCTCGCCAAGCCGACCCTGGCCACCGTCACCCGCAGCCGCGACGACATCGAGACCCTGGCCGGCGGGCTGTTCGAGGCCCTGGCCTCGGGCCGGGTCCAGGTCGGCATCGCCCATCGGGCGCCGCTGACCGAGGCCGCATCGGTGCACCGCGACCTGGAAGCCCGCCGCACGACGGGATCGATCGTGCTCATTCCCTGAAGCGAACCGTCCTTCGCCTCGGAATCACATGGCCCGCATCGCGGCGACAGGAACACCGGAATGACGCACAATCTCTACAGCCTGCTTTTGAAACCCGGAGCGGCGTCCGACGCGCGGGTGGCCCTGCGAACCGACACGGGGGGGACACGGACCTACGCGGACCTGCGGCGGACCGCCGGACGCATGGCGCACGTCCTTCACGAGGCCGGCGTCGGTCCGGGAAACCGGGTCGCCGTGCAGGTGGCGAAGTCGCCGGAGGCGGTGTGCCTTTATCTTGCCGTCCTGCAACTCGGGGCGATCTACCTGCCGCTCAACACGGCCTACACGCTGGCCGAACTGCGCTACTTTCTCGACGACGCGGAATCCACGGTGTTCGTTGGACAGACTCCGGTCGTCGGCGATCTGGCGCCGCCGGCCGGGTGCCGAACCTTCACGCTCGATCCGGACGGCGAAGGAAGCCTGACGGCGGCGTGCCGCGGTCTGCCGCCCTGGGAGCGTGTCGCCGAGGTCGGCCCCGACGATGTGGCGGCGATCCTCTACACCTCCGGAACGACGGGGCGCCCCAAGGGCGCCATGATCTCCCACGGCAATCTGGCCTTTGGCACCCGCACGCTGAACGCGCTTTGGGGCATCTCCGAAGCCGACGTGCTGTTGCATGCGCTGCCCATTTTCCACGCACACGGCCTGTTCATCGCCTTGAACTCGATGCTGTATGCGGGCGCATCCTCTGTTTTCCTTCCCAAATTCACGGCCGACGCCGTGATCGGGCATCTGCCGCACAGCACCGTGTTCATGGGCGTCCCGACGCTCTACACGCGCCTCCTGGCCGACCCGCGGCTCGCCAGGGAGCGCTGCGGAACCATGCGCCTGTTCACCTGCGGCTCAGCTCCTCTGTCACGGGAAATCTTCGAGGCGTTCGAGGCTCGCACCGGGCATCGGATTCTCGAACGCTACGGCATGACGGAAACCACGATCATTGCCTCCAATCCTCTCGACGGCGAGCGTCTGCCCGGCACGGTCGGCTACCCCCTGCCGGGGCTGGAGGTCCGGGTTGTGGACGCCGCCGGACAGCCGCAGCCTGCGGGCACGGTCGGCGGCCTCGAACTGCGCGGTCCGAACGTGTTCAAGGGCTATTGGCGAATGCCGGAGAAGACGGCGGCGGACTTCCGGCCGGACGGCTTCTTCATGACGGGGGATCTAGCGCGCGCCGCGCCGGACGGCCGTCTCACGCTGGTCAGCCGCGCGAAGGAGATCATCATTTCCGGCGGCTACAATGTTTATCCGCGCGAGGTCGAGATCGTGCTCAACCGCATCGAGGGGGTGGGCGAGACCGCGGTCTTCGGCGTTCCCCACCCCGATTTCGGCGAGGGCGTGGTGGCCGCCGTCGAGCGCCAACCGGGCGGCGAACCGCTCGATCCAGCCTCCATTCTCGCACGGGCGGCGCGCGAACTCGCCGGATACAAGCTGCCCAAGGCCGTGATCGTCCAGGATGCCCTGCCCCGAAACGCTATGGGAAAGATTCTAAAGAACGAACTCAGTTCGCAGCACAAGGACATGTTCAGGAAGCGAGACGCGACCGGTTGAGGTGTCGGCGCACGAAGGCAAAGGGCCATAGTGAATCGCGCCAGCGACGCCGAGCGATCCCGTCAATGCCGAAACCTGTCGTCAGCAGGCGGAGCATTGGTTCCGCGCGGCCCACGGCCGCACCGATCCCTGAGGCTCGCTGATACAGTTGTCGGTATCCTCGGGCCGTGGCGACCTGACCCAGACCAAATGGCCTTCGGAAAATCCGGAGCGGTTCAATCACTATGTCCTCATCGACTGGAGCGACGAGTTCCAGCGCAGCATCCGTTTGCGAGATCCGGAGCTTCTGTCCTCGGCCGCGCCGAGGAACGCGCTGAGCGGATCGCACACGACGAGCCGCGGCGCCGCATCATAAAAGGATGGAAAGGTCATAACCGGATCATGCCACGATGATGCGCGGGCCTCTTTGTCCTCGCGCAAACGGCACGGCCAAGCACCCGTGGCAAGCGGGAAATGCCCAACGGAGGAAGGCAAGGGTCTCGCCCCCCACCCTCCCCCTGCGCATCCCACCGGGGTGGGATCAATGCTTCATCTCACCGAGATGCTTGCGGGAGTCGCCGCTCTTGTCGAGGATGACGCTGTCGTCCGCCTTGCCATCGACTTCCAGAATGCCGATGAGCCCCTTGGTGGCGCGGCTCAGAGCGTGGTCGACCAAGGCGTACTTGCCCGGATAGTCGACCTTGAACTCCACCATCGTCGCCCCGCCCGGCGCCACCGTGACCGTCTGCACGTTCTTCAGCGGCGGCGTGTCCAGGGCACCGAGATTGTGGACGCGATCGAAGATCTCGCCGATGACATGGAACGACGAGGTGAAGTTCGGCCCACCGACACCGAACCAGATGCGCACGGTTTCGCCCACACTGGCCTTCAGCGGCTTGTCCTTCACCAGCCCACCCACGGCGCCGTTGAACACCAGATAGCCGGGCTTCTCGTTGACCAGGCCGTCGTAGTCGTCCTCCGCCGCCGGCAGGTTCTTCGCCTTGGTGGCGTAGATCTCCTGCTGCATCACGTAGAATTCCTTGTCGACCTTCGGCAGGCCGCCTTCGGGCTCCACCACGATCAGGCCGAACATGCCCTTGGCGATGTGCTGGGCGACCATCGGGGTGGCGCAGTGATAGACGTAGACGCCCGGCGCCATCGCCTTGAACGAGAATTCCTTGGTCTGGCCCGGCTCCGCCTGGGTGATCTGTCCGCCGCCAAGGAAACCGGTGGCCGCGTGGAAATCAATGGAATGGTTCATGATCGATCCGGGCGCGTTCGTCATGGACACGTTCACCGTGTCGCCGACACGGACGCGGACCATCGGGCCGGGGACCTTGTTGTTGAACGTCCAGTAGGTGTAGGTCGTGCCGTCATCCAGCCTGGCTTCGACCTCGGTCGTGGTCAGCACGACATTGTGGGTCTTGGGCGCGCGCGTGCCCGCCGCTTCCGGCGCCGGGACCGCCGCGGGGTCCTGGACGATGTCGACCGTCGGCTCCTTGACCTTCGGCTCGGCGTACAGCGTGGTGGCCGATGCGGCGCCGATCCCCGACAGGGCGATGAGGGCGGCGGCGCTGACGGTGGCGAGGAAGGTCTTGGTTTTCATGATGCAATCCAGGGCGAGTGTTGCTTCTGAAGCCAACATCCCGGATTTCACGCCCCGATTACTTGACGGTCGTCAAGAATTTGAAGAAAGGGCAACGCCCTGTTTTTTTGTATTTTGCTTGCCTTTGTCACAACTCCAATAAAGCCCTGTGAGCAGGCTGCGCGCGATGTTGCGCGCGCGGTCGGTGAAAAAAGCGGCGGCGGCGGGCGGGCAGACCTCGGCGGCGGTGTCGGAGAACAGCGGCAGCCAACGGTCAAACTGCGCCGGCCCGATGTCTAGGTTGGCATGCACCGGCATCGGACGGCCGTGGTAGCGGCCCGAAAGCAGGGCGACCGACGACCAAAAATCCTCCATGGTGCGCAGATGCGGCTCCCAGTCGGTGATGGTCCGGTCGAACACCGGCCCCAGCGTCGCGTCGGCTCGAACCTTTCCGTAGAAGGCATGGACGAGCGTCCGGATCATCGCTTCGTCGATGCCGGTTGCGGCGACGCGTTCGGCGATGACGATGTCCCGGTGCGTGCGGTGGGGTGCGGCGTTCATGGTCAATGGCTCCTTCCCGGTCAAGCAGCCTTGCGCGACTCGTCGCGGCGGTCCACGTCGGCGGACGGCCGGCCCGCCAGCGTGTCGGCGAAGCCGTGGTTCACGTCGCGATGGTTGGCCTCGTCGTTGCGGACGGCGAGTACGACATCGCGCAAGGTCGCGGTTTCCGGAAGCTTCCAATAATCTATGGCGAGGCGCGGGGCCGGCGGGTTTGCGTGCCGACCGGCGTCGATCTCGGCGAGATAGCCGGTGTAGCTGACCACCGCTTCCTCTTCGAAATAGCCGACCACGCGGTGGGCCGTCTTCGGCGAGATCAGGTACAGCAGGAAAAAGGCGTTGTAGAAGGCACCCTGGGTCAGCAGGATCAGGACGCGTTCCAGCCAGTTCGGTTTCGCCACCTCGATGAAGGTCATGAGGTGCATGCGTTCGTTCTCCGCCTCGTCGAGCAGGGTGTGAATCCAGCCCTGGTCGTGCTGCATGCGGCGCAGGCAGCGCAGGTGCTGCAGTGTGGCTCCGACCATTCCGGGAACCGCCGCCACCGTTTCCAGCACGATGGCGCGATGCCCGTAGCGTTTGGCGAAGAAGGTGTCGGCCAGCAGGCGCAGCGCCTTGGTGAAGTCCAGGGCGATGCGGTCACTGAGGTCGCGCGGCGTGTGATGCGTGGTGAGGATGAGAGGCTTCATGATGTGAGCTCCTTGGCTCCGGTGCGCTGGCGCGCCCGATCGACGATGGCCGACGGCGTCTTCAGCGTGAGTGGATGTCCGGCGGATCGAGCGCGTCGCCGTTGGCGCCAATCGCGCGATGCCATGGCAATAACATGCAACAAAAATGCATCTTTAAGAATGGGCAGATTGTCGCATCAGTCCGCGTTCGAAGTGGGCCCTAGGCGCCTGATGCCTTATGGGACGCATATCGGACGCTGAAGCGGATAATAAGCAGACTGCATTGCAGAACGAAGATCAATGGCAAGCTGAAAATATTCATTTTCTATAAATGTATATGGGCGGCCCGGTCTCTTCGGCGGATCCGGGCTTGATGCCTGACGTGCCGCCCTTCGCTTCCGGATTGAGGGGCGTTTCAGCTGGATCGCGATGTGCGTGCTGTGGTCCGGGCGCTGAACCGCTCCTGGATCCAGTTGGCGATTTCGTCGGAGAACTCTGCCGGGGCCTTCCGGCCGAATGTGTTGGCAACGTTGGCAAGCGTCTCTTGGGCCAGTACGGCCCGCATCGCCTTTTCCGCGCGAATCATCACCGCATGGACCGCACAGACACCGGATGTCGCCCAGGAGGGCGGTCGCTGGCCGAACACTGCACAGCGACCGCGGATTTCCTGGCAATCGAAAAGCGGCTTGTCGCCTTCGATCGCATCGACAATGTCCAGAAAGGTGATGTCTTCCGGCGCTTTGGCGAGCCGATAGCCGCCGCGCACGCCTTCGCTGGCCATGACGAGTCCGGCCTTTTCAAGCTTCGGGAAAATCTTGGCCAGAAACGACGGTGAAATGCCCTGCAGTTCGGCCAGGTCACGGCTGCTCAGTGGCTGGTTGCCCGATGAGACCAGCCAGAGGAGGCAGTGAATGCCGTACTCAACGCTGACGGTGAGATGTGCCATGGCCGGTTCCGCTAGAAAACAGGGGAACGGGGACATTAATAATCCGCGTTTCAAAGTGCAAGCCGTCCCTGTTCCGCAACGTCTCCGTCACTTCTTGTCCGGCGTGGTCAACTCCGTATCGGCGGTGTCGACGATGAAGACCGCAAGGAGTTTCGCCGGCTTGGTGTCGCTGGCGTTGGCGCTGACCCCATGATGGTCGCCCGGCAGTTCGGTGAAGTTCTCGCCGACACGATAGGTTTTGGCCGGGCCGTCATTGACCTTGCTGCGGATCGCCCCTTCCAGCACGGTGGCGTAGATGAGCGCCGACTTCGCATGGGTATGGGCAGGTGAAGAGCCGCCCGGACCATATTCGACCAGCACGCCCTTGACGCTCTTGCCGGGCACGTCGGGCAGTGCGTGTTCGTAGACCAAAGTCACCTTGGCATTTTTCGACTGGGGAGTATCCGCGAGAGCCGTGGCGAACGGCAGGGTCGCGACCAGCAAGGGGGCGAGAAAGCGTTTCATGGTTCTGCTCCTTCGGCAATCGATGGCTTTGATTGGACGCCGGTTAACGACGCCCTGCGGCGGAAAATCGATCAGACGCCGGCCTTGGACCGATTGAGCCAGTCAGTCAGGTTGATCTGGCCGAGGCGGGCCGGGCCGGTGGGGACCAGGGAAAACTCGGTGACGCGGCCGCCGAAATAGCGGGCTGCCGGATCGCTGACAGCGGTGCGGCGGTCGCCCACCGCCGTCAGATAACGGCCGACGATGTCGGCGAAGGGGCCGCGGTCCGGACCGGCAATGTCGATGAGGCCGTTGAGCGGCTGCGCCAGGGCGGTCTCTGCCAGAATGGCCGCCACATCGTCCGCGGCAATCGGCTGGAACTGCACCGGCGCCAGCCGCACCGTGTCGTCGCCGTCGGCATGGCCGTCGGCGATGCCGGCGAGGAATTCCAGGAACTGGGTGGCGCGGACAATGGTGTAGGAAATGCCGGACTGCGCGATCAGCCGTTCCTGTTCCACCTTGGCACGGAAATAGCCAAGGTCGGCGACGCGGTCGGTACCGACGATCGACAGGGCGACATGGTGGCGGACACCGGACTTCGCCTCGGCCGCCGCCAGATTGCCGCCGGAGGTCCGGAAGAAGTCGGTCACGACCCTTTCGTCGAAGGACGGGGCATTGGACACGTCTACGACGACCGCAGCGCCGTCCAGCGCACCGGCCAATCCTTCGCCGGTGAGGGTGTTCACGCCCTTGCTGGGCGAAGCGGCCACGACCTCATGGCCGCTGGCGCTCAGGGTGGCGACAAGCTTGGAACCGATCAGTCCCGTTCCACCGATGACGACGATTTTCATGAGTCCCTCTCCTGTCCGACGGGCATCCGTTGCCTGATTGAGCAGCCGGGGAATGGCGAAAGGCGGAAGCGGGCATTCGGTCCCTGCTGATCGCCGTGATCCGGCCGCCATCCGGTAACGCGGACAATATCCGTCTGCGTTCAGCCGCGCAAGCAAAAACGCGGACTAATTTTATCAGCGTTTCGGTGGCCGAGTGCTGATGGCGCCTTTTAAGGCTGTTCAGTCCTGACGCAGGGTCAACCCGTCGGGCCCGGCTTCCGATTGTGCAGAGGTGGGGTCGAAGGGGTTCAGCCATTCGCGATGCCGGGCGAAATGCACGGCCAACAGGTCAATGAAGGTTCTCACCTTGGTGGACAGGTGATCCCGGTGCGGATAGATGGCGTTGATGGCGAACTCCACCGGCCGGTGGTCCGGCAGCAGCCGGCACAGGGCTCCGCTGCGCAAATCGTCCAGTACGATAAAGCTGGGGAGCAGCAGCAGCCCCTCGCCGCTCAAAGCGACCCGCAGCAGGGTTTCCGCGCTGTTGGTCAGCAGATTGCCGGACACCCATGCCGACACGCCCGACTGGTCCGGTCCGATGAAACGCCACTCATTGCCGAACGGATAATGGCTGTAGCGCAGGCAATTATGGTTCGCCAGATCCTCCAGGTTTTGGGAAATGCCGTGCTTTTCCAGATAGGCCGGCGCCGCGCACAACACGTGCCGCCAGGGCGTCAGCCGCCGGCAGATCAGGCTGGTGTTCTGCGGCTGCAACGGGTGCACCGCGAGGTCGAATCCTTCGTCCACGATGTCCACCGAAGCCTCGCCGATGGTCAGTTCCACCGAAATTGCCGGGTAGCGCGTGACGAAGTCGCCGATCACCGGCGCGATGAAGCGGGCGAGGTGCGTGCCGATGTGCAGGCGCAGGGTTCCCCGCGGCGTCGCGTTCAGCGCCACCGCCAGCTCGTCCGCGGCTTCCAGATCGGCGCGGATGGTGACGCAGCGGTCGTAATAGGGGCGGCCGGCGTCGGTCAGGCTGACCCGCCGCGTGGTCCGGTTCAGCAGGCGGAGCGCCAACCGGTCCTCCAGCGCCTGGACATGGTTGCTCACCATGGTGACGGACAGGTTCAGCCGCCGCGCCGCCGCGGAGAAGCCGCCGCACTCCACCACCCGCACAAAGGCCGTCAGGCTCGTCAGCCGGTCCACGCGCACCGCCGCCGCCCTGGTTCGCCACGATTATCCACTCACACTGGATTAGCTTTCCAGTCTTTCCCGAATTTTCAACCGACGCCCCCGCACCCATCCTGACATCGCGGTCCGGGACGGCCAAAGCCCCCGGGAATACCTCGGAAAGGATGGATGCCGTGGTTGAACTCACTCACGGCAAAGAGGCCCAGAACCTTCTCGCGCGGTGTGGATTCGAACACGCCGAACAGGCCGAAACCGGCGTTGTTCACAAGCACGTCGATCCGGCCGAAGCGGTCGATGGCCGCCGCGACCGCCGCCTCGATGCTCGCCGGATCCTGGACGTCCAGCCGCGTGACCAGGACACGGTCCAGCGCGGCGAATTCGCCGCCGGCCCCCGGCGAGCGCATGGTGGCGACGACGTTCCAGCCGCGGGCGGCGAACAGACAGGGAGTTGCTTCGCCGAAGCCGCTCGAACAGCCGGTGATGAGCACGGTGCGGGTCATGGGGGCCTTCCTTGTCGGGAGCGTTCATTGCGAGGCCGCTCCATTGGTTGCGATAAGCCAGCCGTCCTTCGCGGCCGGGAGGGGGCATCACTGTCGGTCGGGAGTCGTCAACTCCGTCTCCGCCGTGTCGACCACGAAGACCGCAAGGAGCTTGGCCGGCTGGCTGTCGCTGGCGTTGGCGCTGACGTTGTGGTGGTCGCCCGGCAGCTTGGTGAAATTCTCGCCGGCCTGGAAGGTCCTGACCGGGCCGCCGTTGATCTGGCTGCGCACCGCCCCCTCCAGCACGGTGGCGTAGATGAGCGCCGATTTCGCGTGGGTGTGGGACGGCGAGTAGCCGCCCGGGCCGTATTCGACCAGCACGCCCCGGATGCTTTTGCCGGGGACATCCGGCAGCGCGTGCTCGTAGACCTGCGTGACCTTGGCGTTCCGGCTTTCCGCCAGGTCGGCCAGGGCGATGGACGGCGGCAGTGCGGCGAGGGCCAGGGCCGCGGTGGAGAGCAGGACGCGCGTCAGCGCGCCGGCATGGCGAGTCATGGGAATTCTCCGGATGGGTGGTCAGGATCAGCGGCGCGGTGCCCGGCGGAGCCAGGCGTCCAGGCCGATGCGGCCGAGGCGGGCCTCGCCGGTCGGCACCAGGGATAGTTCCTCGACGCGGCCGCCGAAGTAACGGGCCTCCGGGTCGCCGACCACCCGGCGGTCGTCGCCGACCGCCGCCATGTAGCGGCCGACGATCGCCGGGAACGGCGCGCGGTCCGGGCCGGCGATGTCGATGACGCCGTTGCGCGGCGCGCCGAGCGCCGTCTCGGCCAGGATGGCCGCCACATCGTCGGCGGCGATCGGTTGGAAGAGACCGGTGGCCAGCCGCACCGTGTCGCCGTCTGCGTGGGTGGCGGCGATGGCCCCAAGGAACTCCATGAACTGGGTGGCCCGGACGATGGAGTGGGAAATGCCGGAGGCGGCGACCAGCCGTTCCTGCTCCGCCTTGGCCCGGAAATAGCCGTTGTCGGGCATCCGGTCGGTGTTGACGATGGACAGGACGACATGGTGCCCGACACCAGCGGCGGCTTCCGCCGCGAGCAGGTTGCGGCCGGACGTCTGGAAGAAGTCCATCACCGCCCGATCCTCGAAGGAGGGCGCGTTGGCAACGTCGATCACCACCGCGGCGCCGGCGAGGGCGTCGGCAAGGCCGACGCCGGTGATGGTGTCGACCCCCGTGCTGGGCGACGCGGCGACCACCGCATGGCCGTGGTCACGCAGTAGGGCGGCGAGCTTGGAACCGATCAGACCGGTTCCGCCGATGATGACGATCTTCATGGGATGCGCCTCGGATCGGGGGCCGGGCGTCAGCCGGCGATGAAGGACAGGAGATCGGGGTTCACCACGTCGGCGTGGGTCGTGCACATCCCGTGCGGGAAACACTCGTAGACCTTGAGGGTGCCGGCCTTGAGCAGCTTGACCGACAGCAGCGCGGAATCGGCGATGGGCACGATCTGGTCGTCGTCGCCGTGCATGACCAGCGTCGGCACGTCGATAGCCTTGAGGTCTTCGGTGAAGTCGGACTCCGAGAAGGCCTTGACCCCGTCATACTGGGCCTTGGCGCCGCCCATCATGGCCTGCCGCCACCAGTTTTGGATAACGCCCTGCGATACCGCCGCACCGGGCCGGTTGAAGCCGTAGAAGGGGCCGCTCGGGATGTCGAGATAGAACTGCGCCCGGTTCGCGGCGAGCTGGCGGCGGAAATCGTCGAACACCGCGATCGGCAGGCCGCCGGGGTTGGCCGCGGTCTTCACCATGATAGGGGGCACCGCCCCGATGAGGACGAGCTTGGCGACGCGCCCCCGGCCATGGCGGGCGACGTAGCGGGTGGCTTCGCCGCCTCCGGTGGAATGGCCGATGTGGATGGCGTCGCGCAGGTCGAGATGCTCCACCACCGCCGCGGCATCGGTCGCGTAATGGTCCATGTCGTGACCCTCGCCGACCTGCGCGGAACGCCCATGGCCGCGGCGGTCATGGGCGATCACGCGATAGCCCTTGTCCGCGAAGAACAGCATCTGGCTGTCCCAGTCGTCCGCGCTGAGCGGCCAGCCGTGGTGGAAGACGACGGGCTGCCCCCTGCGGGGACCCCAATCCTTGTAGAAGATCGAAACGCCGTCCTTGGTGGTGATGGTGCTCATGGTTGGACTCCGGTCGAGGGAGGAGGAGGGCGTCGGCCCCGGTGCGGTCTGAGCGGCCGCCGGTGGGATGGGCAGCGCCGCCAGCAGGGCGGTACCCGCTCCAAAGCCCAGGAGCTTGCGGCGGACCGGGTCCGCCGGGTCTGAAAGGGGCGGTTCGGCACGAGGCGGGTTGGTCATGGGACGCTCGGTTGACCGCAGGCTATCGCGCGTCGATGATGTCTCAAAGGGCGTCATTCCCGGGATTTCGGACATGACCCGTCACGTGCGTTTCCTGGTCCATCCGGGCTTCGTGCTGCTCGATCTCGGTTCGATCTCGGTGGGCCGCTCGATGCCTTCTCCTTCGCCAACCGGCTGTGCGGGGAGCGCTACCAACTCTCCGTTGCCTCGGTCGCGGGCGGTCCGGTGCGCAGTTCCTGCGGGTTGGAGGTCATCACCGACCCCTTGCCGGAAGCCGGCGCCGAAGCCTGCGCCGACAGCCCGGCGGACACGCTCATCGTGGTCGGCGCGCCGGAACCGCCGGAAGGGCCATCGGTGAAGGCCCTTGCGGCGGCCATCGCGGCGGCGGCGCCCCGCACCCGGAGGATCGCCAGCGTCTGCACGGGGGCCTTTATCCTCGCCGCGAGCGGCATCCTCGACGGGCGGCCGGCGACCACCCACTGGTTCTACGCGCCGCGGCTCCAGGCGCGCTACCCGAACCTGCGGGTGGACGGCGACCGCATCCACACCTGCGACGGCGGTGTCTGGACGTCAGCGGGCCTATCGGCGGGGATCGACATGACGCTCGCCCTGATCGAGGAGGATCTGGGCCAGGAAGCGGCGCGGTCGCTTGCCTGCATGCTTGTCGTCTATTACCGGCGCCCCGGAGGCCAGTACCAGTATTCCTCCCTGCTCGACTTCGATCCGGGGTCCGACCGCATCCGCCGCACGCTGAGCTTCGCGCGGGAGAATCTGGCGGCGGATCTCTCGGTGGAGCGGCTGGCCGACGTGGCGCATCTCAGCGTGCGGCAGTTCGGACGCGCCTTCACCACCTCCACCGGCATGACGCCGGCCAAGGCCGTGGAGCGGATGCGGGTGGAGGCGGCGCGGACGATGGTGGAAGACGGCCGGCAGACCTTCGCGGAAATCGCCCGCCTCGTCGGCTTCATCGACCCGGACCGCATGTGCCAGAGCTTCCTGCGCGTTCTCGACCAGACCCCGCAGGAGCTTCGGCGCCAGTTCCGGCAGATGGCGCCGTGACGGATCAGGGCGGGGAGGCGCCGGTCAGGGCCTCCGAGACGCGCCACAGCCGCTCGGCAAGCGCATCGTCCGCGGCCCAGGGATGCACGCCGCGCCGCCCCGTCGCCGCGCTATGGACTGGGGCGACGTCGCAATCCTCGCAATAGACCCCACCGAGGCCATCGAGCCGCGGGCTGGTCGCGCACCAGACGCTGGTGGCCGCCCCTTGCGCGACGGTCTTCATGCCGCGGGACGGGTCGATGCGCGGGCGCCCCTCCGCGTCCAGGGCGTCGAAACCGGCGATCTCCTCGGCGCTCAGGTGGCGGCTCAGATCGGTGAGGATCTGTCCCGGATGCAGCGCGTAGGCACGCACCCCGTGCTCCCGACCGCGGCGATCCAGGGCCACGGCGAACAGTGCGTTGGCGGTCTTGGACTGGCCGTAGGCGATCCACTTGTCATACGGGCGCCGTTCGAAATCGAGGTCGTCGAAGTCGATTCCGGCGATCTGGTGGCCACGCGACGAAACCGACACGACGCGCGCGCCACCCGCATCGCGTCCCGCCGCGAGCAGCGCCGGCCACAAGGCCAGGGTCAGCCGGAAATGGCCGAGATGATTCGTCGCGAACTGCCCCTCGCGCCCGTCGGCGTCGCGGTAAAGTGGCGTCGCCATGATGCCGGCGCTGTTGACGAGGATCGACAGCGGCCGCCCGGTCTCGCGGAAGCGCTGGGCGAAGGCGGCAACCGAGGCGGCGTCCGCGAGGTCAAGCGCCTCCAACTCGACGCGGTCGAGGCCGGCCAGCGCCGCCGCCGCCCGGGCGTGATCCCGGGCCGGTACGATGACCATTGCGCCGGCCTCGGCGAGCGCGCGCGTCGTCTCCAACCCGATGCCGGAATAGCCTCCGGTGACCACCGCCACCCGCCCGCGGAGATCGATGCCGCGGACGGCCTCGGCGGCGGTGGTGGCGGGACCGAAGCCGGACCCGATGGGTGTCTGGTCGGGGGATATCATAGGGCCTCTTCGCAGGGTGTGGTGTCGGAAGGCATTGTCACCTATATGCGCGGGATGATCCATTCAGCCACGTCCGGAATCCTGTCGTGATCGTCCAGAACGCGCCCGCCGACGTGCTGTCGGATGTGCTCCGCCTGATGCAGGCCCAGACCCTGTGCTCCGCGCGCCTCGCCGCCAGGGGTGACTGGTCGATCCGCTTCCAGCCGCCGAACGCCATCAAGTTCAATGTGGTGACAGCGGGCACCTGCTGGATCCGGCCGGATGGGCCGGAAGCGCCGCAGCGCCTCGATGCCGGCGATTGCTTCGTGGTGGTGCGCGGTGGCTTCATCCTGGCGAGCGCGCCGGACCTGCCCCCCGTCCCGGCCGCGGAAGTGTTTCATGCGCCGGGCGGTGAGGCCAGCGTCAACGCGGGAAGTGGCACGCCCGGCGGCGACGGGAACGAGGTACGGTTCCTCAGCGGCAGCGTGCGGTTCGACCGGCTGGACGGTGGCCTGCTGTTCGACCTGCTGCCGGGGCTGCTGATGATCCGCGGCGAAGCCCCGGGGGCCGCGCCGGTCGGCTGGCTGCTGGAGCAGCTCGATCGGGAATGGCGCGGCGGGACGGTGGGGTCTCAGCTCGCCTGCAACGACCTGCTGCGCTTAATGTTCGTCCACGCCTTGCGGACGCATCTGAGTGAGCAGCCGCCGCAAGGCGCCAACTGGCTGGCGGCCAGCCTGGATCCCTCGATCGGCCGGGTCCTCGGCGCCATCCACGCCGAGCCCTGCCGCAACTGGACGCTTGCGGAACTGGCGGGCATCGCCGGGCAGTCGCGCTCCAGCTTCGCCGCCGCCTTTCGGGAACGCGTGGGGGTTCCCCCGATCGATTACATGCTGCGCTGGCGCATGCGCCTCGCCGCGACGCGGCTGCGGCAAGGGCAGGAACCCGTCTCCGTCATCGCCGCCTCGCTCGGCTATCTGTCGGACAGCGCCTTCAGCGCCACGTTCCGGCGGATCATGGGGGTCTCGCCGGCGCGCTACCGGACGGGGGCGGACAGACAGGTCGCTTCGGAGCGCGGTCCCACGATCAGAAGTTGATCGCCCGACAGTCGCGCATCGGCTGTGTCCGCCCTTTCATCCCACGGTGATCTTGCTCCAAATGGTTGTTTTTGTCCTTGGAAGCGCGGTGGTCGACGGCATTCCCGAACACTTCCGCGAAGGCTTGGGGGATAGGCGGCGTGCTTGCCAGAGGTGATCGCCTCCGGTGTAATGCCCGTCACCGTCACCGCCACGGCCGAGCGGAAGAACCGTTCAGCGGCGACCTGGTCGCGGTGCTCAATGAGGCAGACGTCGACAGGGCGCCATCACTGTCGATGGCCCGGTGCAGGTAACGCCGCCGTCCGCCGACCTTCAGGTGGGTCTCGTCCACGTACCAGCTCCGGCCGATCTTGCATCGACGACGCTGACGCAAGGCATCGGTGAGCAGGGGGCGATTTTGGCCTCCCATTCGCGCACCGCCTCATGAGAGAAGACAAAGCCTCGCAGCAGCAGGACCTCGGCCAAATCCCGCAAGCTCAGCTTCAGGCGCAGCCTCCAGAGCACTATCAGAATGACGATGTCGGTTGGCACCTGCCGCCGGCTCAGCACCGAGCCCGTACGCTCGGTCGTCGCCATCGAGTGGTAGTGCGGGCAGCGCATGTGCCTTTTTCAAGAGGGAGGGGATTCTCTATGGCAGCACCGCCGCACTGATCAAGCCGGGGCGAAAGCTGACGGAACCCCCGAGGCCGACGTGCAGGGTCAGGCAGTGCAAAGCCATGAAACATTCTCCTGAGTGACTATGGGCTCGGGGTCGGCTCCGGAGCAGGCCGGCTGAAGCGCTGGTATCGGTTGGGATGGGATGATGTTTCGCGCTTTAAGATTCAAAAAATGAATATTTTTTCAGAGACAGAATGCCGCAACCCGCGTGGCTGCGACCGCTGAAGCCCCCCTGACGGAGCTGGGTTCCTTCCTATCCGGACAGATCGGATCGGTTGATTGCAAGCTCCAGGCCGCTTGGCTATATTGATGCAATCCCTATGCAGGTTTGGTTGGCGATGCGCTTGTCGAGCTATACGGATTATGCGCTGCGCGTGCTCATGTACCTGGCCGTGCGACAGGAGGGGCTGCCGACCATCAGCGACATCGCACAGGTGTACGGCATTTCAAAAAACCACCTGATGAAGGTCGTGCATGACCTCGGACGGGGCGGCTACGTCGAAACCGTGAGGGGCCGGAACGGCGGGCTGCGCCTGGGCCGTCCGGCCGAGCAGATCCGGATCGGCGACGTCGTCCGCTACACCGAGGAGGACATGGCCATCGTCGACTGCATGGGCGCGCTGAAGGACACCGCCGTCTGCCGGCTGAGTCCGGCTTGCAACCTGCGCACCGCCCTGCACGAGGCATTGCAGGCGTTCCTGGCCGTCCTTGACGACTACACGCTGGCCGACATTGTCCGCCATCGCCGCAGCATGGCATCCCTGCTCGGCCTGCCGCAGCCACCCCTCCCCCATGCCGCGGCTGAACGGGGGGAGGCGGAGCCGGGCTCGCGACCGGGACAGGCAGTTCAAGCGGCCTCAAGATCCTCCGCGGGGCCGAAGAACTCGTAATGCACCTGAGTGCGCGGCACGCCAGCGAGGGCGAGACCGCCGACGAAGGCCTTCAGGAACGGCTTCGGGCCGCACAGATAGAAGTCGGCGTCGTGGAACGGCGTGTTCGCCCGCAGCCACTCGACCGTGATGAAGCCGGCCGTGTCATGGGAAACGCCCGACCGATCCCCGGGCAGCGGGTCGCTGTAGAAGGTTGACACCCTGATGCCGGGCCGCGACGCGGCCAGCCTGCGGATGTGCTCGTCCATGGCGTGGGTGGCACTGTTCAGGGTGCCATGGACGTAATGCGCTTCCACCGTGGTCGGAGCGGCGGCGATCGCCTCGAGCATGCTCACCATGGGCGTCAGCCCGACGCCGCCGCTCAGCAGAACGACCGGCCGTTCCGGCTGTTCGGGCAGGAAGAAGTCGCCGGCGGGCGGGGATACCTGCAGCGCGGTCCCTTCCTGGGCATGGTCGTGCAGCCAATTGGAACCGGCGCCGTGGGGCTCCCGCTTCACGGAGATGCGATAGCCGAGGGTGTCGGGACCGGCGGAGATGCTGTAGTTCCGGCGCAGCGGCGCACGTCCCGGCAGGGGAAGCAGGAACGTCAGGTATTGCCCAGGCCGATGTCGGATCACTTGGCCGCCGTCACTCGGCGACAGATGGAAGGAGGTGATTGTCCCGCTTTCCCTGACCCGCCGCGTGACGACGAAGTCCCGCCAGCCGCTCCACCCTCCGCTCTCATTGGCGAGGGCGTCGTAGATGCGCCCCTCCCTTCCCATCAGGATGCGGGCCAGATGCCAATACGCCTCTCCCCACGCATCCAGCACCTCCTCCGTCGCGGCGGTGCCCAGCACCTCGCGGATCGCTCCGAGGAGGGCGGCTGCGACATGAGGATAATGCTCCGGAAGGATCTGCAGCCCGACGTGCTTTTGCGCGATGCGCTCGACCATGGGCGTCAAGGTGCCGAGATTGTCTATGTTGCGGGCATAGGCGAGGATGGCATTGGCGAGCGCCTTGGTTTGTGCGCCTTCCTCGCCCTGATGCGACTGGTTGAACAGCGCGGCGACCTCGGGGTCGCGAAACAGGATTTGATACATCGTCCGCGTGACGATGGTTCCATGCTCGGCGAGAATGGGAACGGTGGCCTTGACGATCGCGACGGTCTGCTGAGTGAGGGGCATTGGCGAATGGGCTCCGGGGTTGGCGGGGGCAATTGCCCCGCTCGGATTGTGGCGGCGAGGAGGTCCCCGCCAGATTAAACATTCATTTTAAATGAATGTATTGGCGCCGCTTAAGATGCAATAGGAATATATGTTTATTGCCGGAATTCTGCTCGCTTGGGGAAAGCCGGCTCCACTGGCGTGGCGCCTCCGCCAGCATCACCTGCAGCTTCCCCGGATCCAACCAGCCGCACCGTGTCGCCGCCCGTGTGGGTGGCGGCGACGGCGACGAAGAATTCCGGGAACCGGGTGGCGCGAACGACGGTGTGGGGAATGCCGGAGGCCGCGACCAGCCATTCCTGCTCAACCTTTGCCCGGAAATAGCCGTTTTCGGGCATCCGGTCGGTGTTGACGATGGACAGGAGGACATGGTGCCCGACACCGGCGGCCTCGCCGCCGGTCGCCACCGCTCCCATCCGCATCGGCTCAGGCCTTGGCGGCCACCGGGAGACGGAAAGGGGCACCCAGCCGGTTGAAGGCGTTCATCGCAGCGATGGCGATGGTGAGATCGACCAGATCCTTCGGCTCGAACGCCGCCGCTGCCGCCGCATAGGCGGCGTCGGACGCGTGGGTTTCGCTGACGCGGGTCACCTCCTCGGCCCAGGCCAGGGCTGCGCGCTCCGTGTCGGAGAACAGGTGCGGGACCTCCTCCCACACCGGCACCAGCGTGACCTTGTCGATCGACATGGTCTTCCGAAGGTCGCGGCTGTGCAGATCGATGCAGTGAGCGCAGCCGTTGATCTGCGAGACCCTGAGGAACACGAGGTGGATGAGTTCCTCGGGCAGGTTGGTGCTCTTCGTGACGTAATGATGGACGCCGAAGAGAACCTTCGCGCCGTCGGGCGCAACCTCGTACCAAGCCAAGCGTGCCATGTTCTTTGCCTTTCCTGACAACAACTGATTGCGGTTCCCGCTTCGCCGGCCCATGGCCGCCGCCGGGTGTGTTCGAAGCCCCTCAGCGCGCGGTTTGCCAGCCGAGCCAGTCCTCGAACCGGATGGTGCCGAGGCGGGGGTTCTGGCCGGGGGTCAGCGATTGATCATTGAGAACGTCCCCGAAGTAGCGCGCGTGGATGTCCGGCACGACCTTGCGCGTGTCCTTCGTCGCCTGCAGGAAGCGCCGGACCAGCTCGTCGAGTGGGATCGCCTCCGGACCGGCGACTTCGAGCGTGCCGTTGACCGGCGACGCGAGCGCGACCTCGGCAAGGGCCGCCACCACGTCATCGGAGGCGATCGGTTGGATCAGCGCCGGCGACAGGCGGATCTCCCCGCCGACGGTGGCCGACTGCGCGATCCCGCCGACGAATTCGAAGAACTGCGTGGCGCGCAGGATGGTGTGGGGAATGCCGGACGCCTTGATGAGGCCTTCCTGGGCGACCTTCGCCCGGAAGTATCCGTTGTCGGGAAGCCGTTCGCTGCCGACGATCGAAAGGGCGACATGGTGGCGGACACCGGCGGCCGCTTCGGCGGCGAGCAGATTGCGGCCCGAGGTCTCGAAGAAGTCGAGGACGGCCTTGTCCTCCCAAACCGGGGCGTTCGCCACGTCGACGACGACAGCGGCTCCGTCGATCGCCTGGGCCAAGCCCTCACGGGTGATGGTGTTCACGCCCGTCTTTGGCGCGGCTGCGAGCGCATCGTGGCCGCGCTCGCGGAGGGTCTGCACCAGCTTCGATCCGATGAGGCCGGTGCCTCCGATGACGACGATCTTCATGGGGGCTCTCCGCTTCTCGACGGAAACCAGCGCCGTCGATGGAATGGAGAGTGCCCGCGCGCGCCGCGGAAGTCCTTGCGGCGGGCTTGAATTGCCCTCCAAGGACGCTTGGATTTCCGTCCAAGGAAGCCATACGGCGCGGCGTGCCTTGACGCGAACGGTGCAGCCGGCAACGCGGCGCCGTGCTATCAAGGGCGCACATCGTTCACCCGTCGCCCCGGACAGGGAGACGAGGACGCTCGATCCAGGGAGGTGCAGGCCTTGCAGTTCCGTTTCGGAGAATGTGTGCTCGATCAGGAGCGCCGGGAACTGACCCTGAGCGGACAGGTCGTGAGCGTCGGCCCGCAGGTCTTCGACCTGCTGCTGCATCTCGTCCGCAACCGCGACCGGGTCGTCAGCAAGGACGACCTGCTGGAGGCGGTGTGGAACGGACGGACTGTCTCCGAATCGACCATCACCAGCCACATCAATGCGGTTCGCAAGGCCATCGGCGACAGCGGTGGGGCGCAGCGCCTGGTCCGCACGGTCCCCCGCAAGGGGTTCCGCTTCGTCGGCGCGATCGAAGTCGGCGCGATTGAAGCCGGGGCGGCCGAGGTCGGCGCGATCGGGGAGACCCCGTCCGGGCCGGTCCTGCCGGGCAAGCCCTCGATCACCGTGCTGCCATTCCAGAACCTGAGCGGCGACCCGGAGCAGGACTATTTCGCCGACGGCGTGGTGGAGGACATCATCGCCGCCCTGTCGCGCATCCGCTGGCTGTTCGTCATCGCGCGCAACTCGAGCTTTGCCTACAAGGGCCGGGCGGTGGATGTGACGGACGTCGGCCGCGAGCTGGGCGTCCGTTACGTGCTCGAAGGCAGCGTCCGCAAGGCCGGGAACAGGGTGCGCATCACCGGGCAGCTCATCGACGCGACGAGCGGTACGCATCTCTGGGCCGAGCGCTTCGAAGGCATGCTCGACGACCTTTTCGAGCTGCAGGACCGGATCGCCGAAAGCGTCGTCGGCGCGATTGCGCCGCAGCTCGAGCGAGCGGAGATCGAACGCGCCAAGCGCAAGCCGACGGAAAGCCTGGACGCCTACGATTACTATCTCCGCGGCATGGCGAAACTGCACAGCGGAACCCGCGAGGCGATCGACGCGGCGCTGCCCCTGTTCCACAAGGCGACGGGACTCGACCCGGAATTCGCATCGGCCTATGGCGGGGCGGCCTGGTGCCATCTCTGGCGCAAGGTGAACGGTTGGATGACCGACCGCCCCCTGGAGATCGCCGAAGGGGTGCGGCTGGCGCGGCTGGCGGTGGAGTTCGGCCGCGACGACGCGGTCGCGCTGACGAGAGCCGGGCACGCGCTTGGTCACTTCGCCGGCGATCTCGATGGCGGCATCGCGCTCATCGACCGGGCCGTGCTGCTCAACCCCAATTTCGCCCCCGCCTGGTTCCTCGGCGGCTACCTGCGCGCCTTCCGCGGTGAAACGGAAAGCGCGAGCGAGCATTTCGCCCATGCCGCCCGCCTGAGCCCGCTGGACCCGGAGATGTTCCGGATGCAGGCGGGGACGGCGCTCGCGCATTTCTTCGCCGGGCGCTACGATTGCGCCGTGGCCTGGGCGGACAAGGCGTTGGGGAACCTGCCCAGCCTCCTGGTCGCCATCGCCCTGACGGCGGCTAGTCACGCACTCGCCGGGCGGACGGAGGACGGGCGGCAGACGATGCAGCAATTGCGCGCGCTCGACCCGTCCTTGCGCGTCTCCACTCTCAGGGAGTGGCTGCCGATCCACCGTCCCGAGGATCTCACCCGGTTTGCGGAGGGACTGAGACTGGCTGGGTTGCCGGAGTGAGCGCAGGCCATGTCCGACTCAGCAGGTGCCGTTTCGCCTCAGACACTGGCTCAAGCTGTGGCGGAAATGGGTGTGCTCGCCCGCTCTGACGCTGGCGCAAAAGGGCGCTGAGAGGAGCGCTGAAGGTTCTGTTGCAAAGTTTGGTGACGGGCGCGGAGGGCTGCGGCGCCTGTATCGTCGGGCGGCAGGACCGAACAGGCTGACGATGAAAGATGCCTGGGCTGGCATGTCGTTGACCGAAACAACCCGGACCTGGCCCTTGCGAACCGTGGCTATGATCTCGTAACCAGTGGTCGTCCGACGCGCTCCGCGGAAGCTCTTGGACCCGAGCCCCGGCCGGACCGGCGGCCTGATGCGCCGATGGTCCTGTTCAACGATGTTGTTCAGGTACTCGCGTTGCCGCACCGCTCAAACCGAGAACGTCGCCATGGCGGCGTGACTCAAGCCAAATGGCCTCCGGGAAACACGGTGCAGTTCAGGCGGAAGCCAAAACCTGCAACAGAACCGGTTGTGCAGCCCTTTGTGCTGGCGATGCTCCCTGCTCATCGCCAGCTCCCCGTTTTTCGCATCTACGCTATGAACACACTCGCCCTGCCAAGCAGAACGCGGATCATTGCCCATTCCGGGATCCAAACGCTACTAAACCAGCCCGGCCGCGCGAGCCCACTTGTACTTGGCGCCCAGCACCGCAACCGGCGTCTCGGTCGTGTAGGGGTAAGCCACGACACCGTGGTCATACAGGTGGCTCGCGGCCTCCTCCACCTGGACGTCGCCGGCCAGCGAAGCGACGATGGGCTTCTCGATGCCCTTCGCCTTCATCTCCTCCTTCACCTCGACAACGAGCTTGGCGAACACCATTGGCGGCGTGATGATCGTGTGCCAGTAGCCCAGGATCAACGCGTGGATGCGGTCATCCTCCAGGCCAAGCCGGATGGTGTTCTTGTAGGTCGACGGCGGTTCGCCACCCGTGATGTCCACAGGATTGCCGGCGGCGCCGAAAGGCGGGATGAATTTGCGGAAGGCGGCGTCGAGGTCCGGCGGCATCGCCATCAGCGACAAGCCATTGTCCACGCAGGCGTCCGACAACAGCACACCCGATCCGCCGGCACCGGTGATGATCACGACGTTCTCGCCCTTCGGCGTCGGCAGCACCGGGATTCCACGGGCGAATTGCAGCAGGTCCTGCAGACTGCGCGCCCGGACCACGCCCGACTGCCGCAGCACGTCTTCGTAAATCCTGTCATTGCCGGCGAGCGCGCCGGTGTGGGAACTGGCCGCCCGCGCGCCAAGGGCTGTGCGCCCGGCCTTCAGCACGACCACCGGCTTCTTCTTCGAAACCTGCTTGGCGGCCTCCGCGAAGGCACGGCCGTCCTTCAGGTCCTCGCAGTGCATGGCGACGACCTGGGTGTTGTCGTCCTGTTCGAAGAAGTACAGCAGGTCGTCCTCATCGATGTCCGACTTGTTGCCGAGTCCGACGATCGCCGAAACGCCCATCTTGGCGGAGCGGCTGAAGCCGATGATCGCCATGCCGATGCCGCCCGATTGCGACGACAGCGCCGCCTTGCCCTTCACGTCGTAGGGCGTGCAGAAGGTGGCGCACAGGTTCTTCGGCGTGTAGTAGAAACCGTAGATGTTCGGCCCCATCAGCCGCACGTCGTGCTTGCGCGCGATGGCGACGATCTCCTCCTGCCCTTCGACGTTGCCGGTCTCGGCGAAGCCCGAGGGAATCAGCACGGCGCCGGGGATCCTCTTCTCACCGACCTCACCCAACGCCTGGGCGACGAATTTGGCCGGAATGGCGAACACCGCCACATCGATGTCGCCCGGCACGTCCTTGACGCTCTTGTAGGCCCTGTAGCCGAGGATGTTGTCGGCCTTCGGATGGATCGGATAGATCTGGCCCTTGTAGCCACCATTGATGAGGTTCTTCATCACCGAGTTGCCGATCTTCCCATCCTCGGCCGAGGCGCCGATGACGGCCACCGCCTCGGGCTTCATGATCCGGTTCATCTGCCGGACGATCTGCTCCTGCGACGGGCGGTAGCGCGGCGTCCTGGCCGCGAAATCCAGGACCACGCGCACATCGGCGGCGGTGGCTCCGTTCTCGCGTGCGAAGACCGGGTTGAGGTCGAGTTCGACGATCTCCGGCACCTCGTTGACGAGGCGCGAGACGTTGACGATCACATCGGCGAGCGCCTCGTGGTCGACCGCCTTGCCGCCGCGCACGCCCTTCAGCATCTCCGCGGCCTGGATGCCATCGAGCATCGACAGGGCTTCCTCGCGGGTGACCGGGGCGAGGCGGAAGGTGATGTCCTTCAGCACCTCGACCAGCACGCCACCCAGGCCGAAGGCCACCAGCTTGCCGAAACTCGGGTCGGTGATGGAACCGACGATCACCTCCACGCCTCCTTGCAGCATCTGCTGGACCTGCACACCGATCAACTCCGCCCCGGGGTCATAGGCGCTGGCGTTCGCCATGATCGTCCTGAAGCCTTGGCGGACGGCATCGGCGTTCCGGAGATCAACCAGAACGCCGCCGGCTTCCGTCTTGTGCAGGATCTGCGGCGACACGATTTTCATGACCACCGGGAAACCCATGCCCTCGGCGAGGGTGACGGCTTCGTCGGCGCTCGTCGCCAAGCCCTCCTTCGGCACTGGAATGCCGTACACATCGCAGAGTTGCTTGGCTTCCGGCGCGGTCAGCGCGTTGCGGCCCTCGGCCTTGGCGGTGTCGAGAAGGCGGCGGACGACATCCGTTGGGCGCTCGGTGTGGAGCGGATCGATGACTGCGGCCATGGCCTTTCCTCCTTTGCAAACTGGTCGGCTCACGTTTTGGAGGTGAGCTCGGATGGATTTTCGGGGGCGGCGGCCTCCTGCAACGCGTCGCCGGTGATGCGCTGACGGGCCATTGCGTTTGCCCTTTCCGGGGAGGACCGCCGCCTGTCCTACTCAGTGGTCAGCGGCCTGCGCGCGGCACCGAGCGCGCCGCTGTCGCGGACCTCGCCGATGCGGCGTTCGTCGAAGCCGAGCACCTCGCGCAGGATCTCGTCGGTGTGCTCGCCCAGCAGCGGCGACCGCGTGACCTCGGTCGGGCTGTCCGACAGCTTGATTGGGTTGCCCACCGTCAGGTACTTGCCGCGCGTCGGGTGATCGACCTCGACGATGGTGCCGGTCTCGCGCAGCGACTGGTCCTCCGCCAGCTCCTTCATCGACAGGATGGGGCCGCAGGGGATGTCGTACTGGTTCAGGATCTCCATGACCTCGAACTTCGTCTTGGTCATGGTCCATTCCTCGACGGTCGCGAAGATGTCCTTCAGGCGCGGCAGGCGCGCGGCGGGCGTCGCGTAATCCGGATCGGTGACCCATTCCGGCTTGCCGATGACGTCGCAGATCTTCGCCCAGACCGGCGCCTGGGTGATGAAGTAGATGTAGGCGTTGGGATCGGTCTCCCAGCCCTTGCACTTCAGGATCCAGCCCGGCTGGCCGCCGCCCGAGGCGTTGCCGGCGCGCGGCACGGTGTCGCCGAACGCGCCGTTGGGGTACTGCGGGTACTCTTTCAGCGGGCCGCGCTCCAGCCGCTGCTGGTCGCGCAGCTTGACGCGGCAGAGGTTCAGCACGGCGTCCTGCATGGCCGCCAGCACCTTCTGGCCGCGCCCGGTCTGGGTGCGCTGGTAGAGCGCCGTCACGATGCCCAGCGCCAGATGCAGGCCGGTGCCGCTGTCGCCGATCTGGGCGCCGGTGACCATCGGCGGGCCGTCGTCGAAGCCGGTCGTCGAGGCCGAGCCGCCGGCGCACTGCGCGACGTTCTCGTAGACCTTGCAGTCCTCGTAGGGACCGGGGCCGAAGCCCTTGACCGAGGCGACGATGATGCGGGGGTTCAGCTCCTGGATGCGCTCCCAGGTCAGGCCCATGCGGTCGAGCACGCCGGGGGCGAAATTCTCGACCATCACGTCGCAGATGCGCACCAGATCCTCCAGGACGCGCTTGCCGTCCGGGTTCTTGGTGTCCAGCGTGATGGACCGCTTGTTGTGGTTCAGCATGGTGAAGTAGAGGCTGTCGGCCTCGGGCACGTCGCGCAGCTGGCCGCGCGTGATGTCGCCCTCGCCCGGACGCTCGACCTTGATGACGTCGGCGCCGAACCACGCCAGAAGCTGCGTGCAGGTCGGACCCGACTGAACGTGGGTAAAGTCCAGAACCCGCACGCCTTCGAGTGCCTTGCCCATGCCGTCTCTCCCTGTTGAGCCGCAGGCACACGGAGCCCGGCGGCGTGACCAATCCGTTCGTCATTGCAGCGAGCAGGAGTGGAGGGTGCGGGCCGCTGATTCCCGCATGCCTCTGAACGGCTACCGAAGCCAGCCCTTTATTTCCAATATTCGCTGATTACCTTTTTTCGTTCTTGCATATTGTTTGCCGCACTGTGTTGCGTATTCCTGGACAAAACCCTGCCTGACCAATTCGCAGAGTGCCGGCCTCACGGCGGCCGGCTTCAAGCTTGCCGCCTTCGTGATGGCCAGCAGCGAGACCGGAGGTGTCGTGGCCTCGGGACCCGGCATGGCACGCAACGTGTTGAGCATGGTCCAATTGACGGATGTCGGAGAGATCACACACGCCTCCCTTGGTGCGTTGGGGATCGCTGCCTTTCGCAGTCCGTATTGCAATCGGCTCTGGCATGCCAGATCCAATACGATCAGGCTAAAACCTCAAGCCCGCTTGAGGTCAAGAAGAAATTTGGGGCAGTGAATCGGCCCGATCGGGCTTGAGGCGCACCCTGTCTCCCGAAGTCCCTGTTTCGGCGTTGATGTGCAATTGGGCTCGAGCCGCACTCAAGCACCCTCGCGCAACGGTAAACGCCTTCCGCGCCAGCGTGGGCTAGGCGACCAGAGGACGCAGGAAGATGGAGAGAACTCCGCTTCGGAATAGGAAGGAAGACCGTTGTTCGCTGTTAGCAATGGCACTGAGGGAGAACCTGCATGGTTTCATCCGCATCGATGCCGCATATCGTCCTGCTGGGCGATTCGATCTTCGACAACTCCGTCTAAGCGGGAGGCGGACCGGACGTGACGGCACAGCTTCGTTTGCGTCTGCCGTCGGGCTGGCGTGCGACTTTAAGAGCAGAAGACGGTGCTGTGACCAGCAGCGTCGCTCGGCAAGTCCAGCAATGTCCTCCTGGAGCGACGCATCTCATCGTGCTTGCCGATGGCAATCTGCACGATCCACGACGCGCGCTACCCCGAAAGCGGACCCAGATTATTGAGTAAAGAATAGCCACGCTACCGTGCCTACTGAAGCCAGCGCGGCCAGCGCGGCGCCGCTTCGCGTCATGACTCCCTGGCGATGCAGAAGCACAACCGTACCGATCAGCAGCGGCGAGACGATCAGCAGTCCGATTTGGGCTTCATTCATTGGCACTGTCGCTTCCGTCGGATCAGTTGGTGGTTCGGGCGCGATATGAATGCTGCGAGCGTGGAGAACGGGCAGCCTTGATCGTCGTCAAAAGCAGTTGGACTTCATTGGATTCGGCCGCACATCGGATAGTGGTCACGTGGGACCGCGGTATCGGCGCCGTCAGGTGATCGCGCCGAACAGAAGGCGCGCATGGCGCTGTGCATCCGCACCATCGGCCTCAGTCATGCGACGGTGAAGATCGGCATCGCCAATTTCAGCCAAAATCCGAAGTTCAGCCCCCAAAGAACGCTGCCTCCCCACCGGTGCGGCCCTTCCATCGGCCTCGACCCTCGTCCAAGGCCGGTTTATCGAGGTGTTCCATTGCGCGGATCGCGCCGAATATGCAGGGCCTCGATATGGGCCGCGAAAAGGCACGCCGGCGCGAAGGCCTCTTCCAGAAGCGCCGCATCGGTGGGAAGACCGCCGACCGGAATGAGGATGTTCTTGATCATGAGGCCTCCCGAGCGCTTCATGCAAATAAAGACAAAGACTCGGAGATATTGCCCACTCGTCGCTGTGCTGCCGTATCCCCGCTAAGGGCGTTCCTTTCCGCCTTTGGCGTCAGGCATCGCAAACCGTGCCATGACCCAATGATCGCTCCAACCATCGTTGTTCGGCAGACTTGGCCATGCCTTCTCCGAAGAGGGGTGACGCTCCTATTGAAACAGCCGCCCCGTCAAGTCGGCACCGATGGCGATCTGCCGAACTGCGGTTTCGATCAGGCGGTACTTCACCCCGCTCACCGTCGCCTCACGATACCAATTGATGAGCTCACCCCACGGATCAACGATTTTGGCGAGGCCGGAGATAAAGGCGACGACCGCTCCTGCGTCGATGATCCCTTGGACCACATACCAGCCGCCGATGCAGAGGACTGCCGCGACGCCAAGGTGGTTCATCAAATTCATCAGAAAATTCATCCCGAACTTCAGCGTGTAAATGCCCATGTTCAAGGTGAAGACGGCGTCAACCCGAGCGGTTTGCGCCCGGTCATCGGAACTGTCACTCCCAGCAGCCCCTCCAGCGGCCATGCCGCTGGTGATGCGGCGCAACGTTCGGATGCGCGTGGCGGCCCGGCGGTTGATCGCCCGCTGGATCAGCGGAACAAAGATCATCTGCGGCAGGAACAGCAGCGTGCTCGCCAACGCGAACTCCGGCCGCAGATAAGCCATGTAGCCGAGCACGCTGACCAGGATCCCACTTTGCAACAGGGGTTCCGACAGGCTGATGCCGACGAAACTCCCGACCGGGTCCGCCTCCGACAAGACCAGTGCGATCGCCACACCACCTTGTTCATGCGAAGCGCCCGACTGTGAGGCATGGCCGCACAAGCCGAGAATTGTCATGCGCAGGTGCCTCACCGCCGTTTCGCTGACCCAGCCACGGTAGAGGTTCAGGATGAACTTGAGCACGCCTTCAAGAATGGCGATGCCGAGATAGACGACGGACAGCCCCACGATCGCCGAAAGCGATCCGGACGAAATGGCATCGTTGACGATGCGCCTCTGGATTTCAAGTGGCCACACGCTCAAAAGGAAGACCATGGCGGACAGGACCGACAGCCCGACTTGGTGTTTCCCGCTGTGGCGCCACACATAGCTGGCGATCGATGGCGGCAACGGCTCGGGCCGGCCTCCCCGCACCGCGGCTTCGTGCTGCACCGCGTGAATCATCGTATCGTCAGGCATCGTGCGCTCGGTGCTCGGACCGCCGGCTGGACGGTCCGTGCGGGAACTGGCCCGCTGCCATCGCCCCTCGTCGCGCCTGTCGTCCATACCAGCGATAAAACAAGCGCTTGATGCTCTCGGCCAAAATCAGGTAGGCAGCGACGGTCCCCGCCAGGAAGATGAAGTAACCCAATGGCAGGCTTACGAAGCCGAACAGGGGGCCGAGCGGGCTCAGCGGGATGAGTGCCGCAAGCAGGACCATCCCCACCGACAAGGCCGCCAGAAGTGGGTGCGGCCGACTGACCAGCGGCGACCGCCGCGTCCGGATGACGAAGATGATCAGCGCCTGGGTCGCCAGGGATTCCACGAACCAGCCGGTCTGGAAAAGCGCCTCCCCGGCACCGAATATGGTCAGCAGGGCATAAAAGGTCAGGAAATCGAACAGGGAACTGACCGGCCCCAGGATGAGCATGAAGCGGCGGATCAGATCCATGTTCCAGCGGACCGGGCGGACGATGGTTTCCGGATCGACGCGGTCGAAGGGGATGCCGATCTCCGACGCGTCGTAGAGCAGGTTGTTCAGCAGCACCTGGATCGGAAGCATCGGCAGGAAGGGCAGGACCAGCGCGGCGCCCGCCATGCTCAGCATGTTGCCGAAATTCGAACTGCTTCCCATCAGGATGTATTTGGTGACGTTCTCGACCGTACGGCGGCCTTCCAGCACGCCGCCATGAATCACCGACAGGTCGTGTTCCAGCAGGATCAGGCTCGCCGCGTCCTTGGCCACATCGGCGGCGCCGTCAACCGAGATGCCGACATCGGCGGCGTGCAGCGCCGCCGCGTCGTTGATGCCGTCGCCGAGAAAGCCCACCGCGTGCCCGCGTTGCTTCAGCGCCAGCAGCACGCGCTGCTTCTGCGGCGGCGACAGCCGGCAGAACACGTTCACTTCGGCGAGCCGCAAGCGGAGGGCCTCCTCGCTCATGGCGCGCAGCTCGTCGCCGGTGATCAGACCGGTCACGGGAATGCCCAGATCGCGGCAGACGTGCCGGGTCACGCGGTCGTTGTCACCGGTCAGGATCTTTACGGCGACCCCTGCCTTCGACAAGGCGTGCACGGCCGCCGCCGCGTCGGCCTTGGGCGGGTCGAGGAAGGCGGCGAAGCCGGCGAACACCAGTTCGGTCTCGTCCGTGACCCGCGCTTCCCGCTGGTCCGGCCCGACCACGCGCGAGGCGATGCCGAGCACCCGGAACCCGTCGTCGCTCAACTGTTCGAACAGGCGCTGGACGCGCGCCCTGGCCTCGGTGTCGAAGGCGCTCGGCCGCCCAGGCCCCGGCTCGTATTGGGTGGACAGGCGCAGGACATCCTCCGGCGCACCTTTGACGATCAGCAGGTGCTGTCCGCCGCGCTCCAGAAGGACGGAGACGCGCCGACGCTCGAAGTCGAAGGGCACCTCGTCGAGTTTGAGCCAATCGACGGCATCCGGCTGGCCATGCTCCAGGATGGCGTCGTCGAGCGGGCTGCGGATGCCGCTTTCGAAGCGGCTGTTGAGCCAGGCCAGCCGGAACACCCCGTCGCTGTCTTCTCCTTGGGCGTCGATGTGCCGGACCAGACGGATGCGCGCCTCGGTCAGGGTGCCGGTCTTGTCCGTGCACAGGACATCCATGGCTCCCAGATTGTGCAGCGCCGTCAGCCGCTTGACGATCACCTTGCGTTCGGCGAGACGCAGGGCGCCGCGGGCCAGAGTCACCGTCACGACCATCGGCAGCAATTCCGGCGTCAGCCCGACCGCCAGCGCGACCGCGAACATCAGCGATTCCAGCCAGGGCCTGTGGAACAGCACGTTCGCCAGCAGCACGAACAGCACCAGGAACACGGTCACACGCAGGATCAGCAGACCGAAATGGCGCACGCCGATCTCGAAATCGGTGGGCGGCGGCGGCGCCCTCAGGCTGTGCGCCATCGCGCCGAGCAGGGTGGCGCGTCCGGTCCGCAGGATCACCGCCCGTCCCGTGCCGCTGATGACCGACGTGCCCATGAACAGCATGTTGGTCGCCTCGCTGGGATCGGCGGCGTGCGGCAGGTTGGCCGCGTGCTTTTCGGTCGGATAGGGCTCGCCCGTCAGCAGCGACTGGTTTACGAAGAGGTCGCGCGCCTCGATCAGCCGGGCATCCGCCGGCACGAGATCGCCCGCGACCAGTTGCACGACGTCGCCCGGCACCAGCCGCTCGACCGGCAACTCGCGTTCCTGGCCATCGCGGAGGACTCTGGCCCGCAGCGCGACCGAGCGGCGCAGGTCCTCGATGGCGTTGTTGGCGCGGACCTCCTGGACGAAGTCGAGAACGACGCTGACGAACACGATGATCACGACGATGACGAAGCTGTAGAAGTCGCCGGCCATGGCCGAGAAGCCGCTGGCCAGAAGCAGGATGATCAGAAGAGGGTTGTGCAGGCGGTCGAGAAATTGGAGCCACACGGGTCTCCGCCGCACCGCCGAAAGATCATTGGAGCCGCAGCGGGTCAACCGCGCGTCCGCTTCGGCGCCGTTCAGCCCGCCCGCCGTGCTTCCGATCCCGGCGAGGAGGGAGTCCAGTGGCTGGCTGGCCAGAGCGATGCTGTCGGGATCGTTTTCCATGCCGCCCGTCTCCTTGCACGCTGCGTCCCGCTGCCTCACCCCGTCACTCGTAGCGCAGAGCTTCGATCGGCTGGAGGCGGGAAGCCTTGCGGGCCGGGTAGAAGCCGAAGAAGACACCGACCGCCGCAGCGAAGCCAACGGCCAGAAGGATGGCCGACAGGCTGAGTTCCGTCTGCCAGTGCGCCCAATGGCCGATGGTGAAGGAGGCCGCCGCGCCAGCGGCGATTCCGACCAGCCCGCCGGTCAGGGACAAGGTCAGCGCCTCGATCAGGAACTGGCTCAGGATGTCGCGGCTTCGCGCCCCGACGGCGAGGCGCAAGCCGATCTCCCGCGTGCGCTCCGTGACGCTGACCAGCATGATGTTCATGATGCCGATCCCGCCCACCACCAGCGACACCGAGGCCACCGCCGCCAGCAGCAGGGTCAGCACGCGCGACGACGCCTCCTGTGCCTGGGCGATTTCCGACAGGTTGCGGAGCCAGAAATCGTCGTCCTGCGCCGGCTGGAGATGGTGGCGCTGCCTCAGCAGGCCGTGGATCTGCACCTCGGCGGCGTGCATGTCGGCGCCGTCGCGCATCTTGATGAGGATGGCGCCCACCGCCCGCCGGTTCACCTCGCTGGCTCCCAGAACGCGGTTGCGCGCGGTGCTCAGCGGCATGACGATGGTATCGTCCTGGTCCTGCCCCTGCATGCTCTGCCCCTTGCGGTCCAGCACGCCGACCACCGTGAAGGGCACCTTCTTGATGCGGATCATCTGACCGACGGGGTCGGCATTGCCGAACAGCGTGGTGGCCACCGTCTGGCCGAGCAGCGCCACTTTGGCGGCCCGGTCCAGATCGGCCTGCTCGAAGGGCCGGCCCTGGACGACGCCCCAGTCCCGCGCCGTCAGAAAGTCCGGGGTGGAGCCGACGATCACGGTCGACCAGTTCAGGTTGCCGTAGATGACCTGCGCGCTGCCGCGGACTCCCGGTGCGGCCACCAGGATTTCGGGAATGTCCCGTTCCAGAGCCTGCGCATCATCCTCGCTCAGCGTCATCTCGGTGCCGAAGCCGAGACGCACGCCGCCCGAGGTGATGGCGCCGGACACCACCACGATCAGGTTGGAGCCGAGGCTGTTGATCTGTTCGGCGATGCGGGCTTCCGCCCCGGCGCCGACCGCGATCATGGTGATCACCGATCCCACCCCGATGATGATTCCGAGCATCGTCAGCACGCTGCGCATCAGGTTGAGGCGCAGCGCGGCAAGCGCGATGCGGATCGACGACAGGAGGTTCATGCCG
Source organism: Azospirillum sp. Marseille-Q6669 (assembly GCF_965111635.1). NCBI lineage: Bacteria > Pseudomonadati > Pseudomonadota > Alphaproteobacteria > Rhodospirillales > Azospirillaceae > Azospirillum > Azospirillum sp. Marseille-Q6669. The sequence continues at coordinate 126,891 of NZ_CBCOOP010000004.1, forward strand.
CTGCCTCCGCCGGGCGCCAGCCCGCCAGCACCTCGGAGGCCACGCGGGGCGCCGCCACCGGCCGATCGTCCATCAGCCGGCCGTCGCGAAAGCGCAGCGTGCGCCGGGCGAAGGCGGCGATGTCCGGTTCATGCGTCACCAGAATAACCGTGATGCCGCGCGCGTTGAAGGTCTGGAACAGCGCCATGACCTCGACGCTGGTGCGCGAGTCGAGCGCGCCGGTCGGCTCGTCGGCGAGGATCAGCAGCGGGTCGTTGACCAGCGCGCGCGCAATGGCGACACGCTGCTGCTGGCCGCCCGAGAGTTGCGAGGGATGATGCCATGCCCGCTCGGCGAGACCGACCTCGGCCAGCCGGACCAAGGCACGACGGCGCCGTTCGGGTGCTGAAACTCCGGCGTACACGAGCGGCAGCTCGACATTCTCGACCGACGGCGTGCGCGGCAACAAATTGAAGCCCTGGAATACGAAACCGACCAAGCGATTGCGCACCACCGCCAGCTCATCGGGAGCAAGATGCGAGACGTCACGGCCGTCGAGGCGGTAGAGGCCACCGCTGGGGCTGTCGAGGCAGCCGAGCAGATTCATGAAGGTGGACTTGCCCGAACCGGATGGTCCCATGACGGCGACGAATTCGCCAGGGGCGATGCGAACCGATACGTCGTCGAGCGCACGCAACGGTACGTTGCCCAGCCGGTAATCCTTGCACAGATGCTCGGTCTCGATCAGCCAGTCTCCCATGGCTGGGCTCCCCGCTGTCTGAAGCGTCGGCGTCACATACGCGGTCCGGCGCCCATGGATGGAACGGCACCCGAAGCCGTGGACGGCGCCGTTTCGCCGAGCACGACGCGGTCTCCGACTTCCAGCTTTCCTTCGACGACCTCCACCATGCTGCCGTCGGAAACACCAAGCCGAAGAGGGCGGCGCTCCGGCTGCCCGGTGGCGTTCAGCACCCAGACCTCGCCCGTCTTCTGGGATGGCGGGCTGCTCGACGGGGCGGCCTTGGCCGGGTGATAGCGCAAGGCGGCGCTGGGAACCAGCAGCGCGTCGTCGCGGTGGTCGGTGACGATGCGGACGTTGGCGGTCAGACCGGGAAGGAGTGCGAGGTCGGGATTGGGCGCCGAGATGACCACGTCGTAGGTGACGACGTTCTGCACGACCTGCGGCGCCTTGCGGATCTGGATCACCGCCCCGGTGAAGCGGCGGCCGGGGAAAGCGTCCACGGTGAAGTGCACGTCCTGGCGCACCCGGACGGTCCCGACATCCGCCTCGTCCACGGAAGCGTCCACCTGCATGGCCGTCAGATCCTGGGCGATGGTGAACAGCACCGGGGCCTGCAAGCTGGCCGCCACCGTCTGGCCGCGGTCGACGTTGCGCTGGATGACGGTGCCGTCCACCGGGGCGACGATGCGCGTGTGCTCCAGATTGATGCGCGCTCCCTGATACGCCGCCTGTTTCTGCTGCACCAACGCCGTCGCGCTCGCCACGTTGGCTTGGGCGAGGGTAAGCTGGGCCTCGCTGGAGCGGACGGTTGCCTGCTGGCCGATCTCCTGCGCGGTCAGAGCCTCGACCTCCGCCTGGGCGGCGTCGTTGGCGGATTTCGCACTGTCGCGGTCCGAGGCGGAGGCATTTCCGCGGTCGAAGAGCCGTTGCGTGCGTTCATAACTGCTCCTGGCGTTGAACAGGAGCGCTTGGGCCTTGCGCAGCTGAGCCTGTACGTTGCTCAGGGTGGCGCGCGCGGCCTCCAGGTCGGCGTTGGCGCGTATGACCGTGGCGCGCTGGGTCTCGATGCCCGCCTGGGCAACGGCGAGGTCGCCGACCGCCTGCGCCACCTGTGTCTCGAACAGCGCAGGATCGATGCGGGCGACGAGCTGACCGGTCTTCACCTCGGTGTTGAAGTCGGCGAGCAATTCGCTGATCTGTCCCGACACCTGCGACCCCACCTGCACGGTGACGACCGGGTTGACGGTGCCCGACGCGGTGGTCGACGCGGTAACCGCCCCACGGGCCACCGGGCCGGTGCGGTAAGCGGGCGCGGCGTTGCGGGTGCCAACAGCGTGAGAAAGCAGCATTGCGGCGGCCGTCAGCGCGAGCGCGAGCCCGAACAGCCAGCCGGGATGTCGGGCGACACGGCGTTCCGCTGGGATCTTTGATCGTCCAGGGCTCGGACCGTGGTCGGTCAACGGTCCGTGCTCGGTCAGCGGCAGCGTCATCGGCTGGCTCCGGAAGGACTGGGTCCACGCTCCGCACCATGGACTCCCGCAGCCTATCCGAGGGATGCCCCGGGACATTAACGTGCATCAAGATCAGCGCTCACGGATGGAGTTAACCCGCAAAAGGCGGCGCCCACAGGGACGCTTCGACCGAAAGAGGTCGGGCTCCGCCCGATCTCCGCGTCTTCACGATGCGCTGCCTTTACCTGGGTTAATGCCTCGACGCCGCCTTCACCCATGCTTGACGCTCGATACGCCGGGCAAGCGGGTGATTGGGCGGGGCGGACCTCCTGCAGCGGAGATCCCTCGCTCCGCGCCGGTCGCCTTGTTTCTCGGATCCAAGATAGGAGATTGATATGGCGATGTCCTTGCGCAACCTATCCGTCGTCGTGCTGGGCACCCTGCTCGCGGCGGGATGCTCGGGGTTAAGCGCGGAAGACCGCAACCTTCTGATCCAGACGCAAGCCACCGCCAATGACGCCAAGGCGGAGGCGGCGCGGGCCGCCAGCGCCGCCCAGCAGTCGGCTGAACAGGCGCGCGCTGCGGCGGCGGACGCCAGGGCGGCGAACGAAAAGGCGGAACGCATGTTCAGCCGCACCCAGCGGAAGACCCGCTCTTAGGCGGACTGAGGCCGTAGGTGACCGTGGGCGCTGCCGTCCTGTTGCGTTCGATTGGAGGCGTTGTCACTGCCCTGGCGGCCCTGGCCTTTGCTCCGGTGCCGGTGACGGCGGCCGACATCATTGGAACACTGCCATTCGGTATTTTCTTTGCGTCGGCGGACGACACGCTGGCCGACATCGCCATCGACAATGATCTCGGCTACACCGAGATCATCATGGCAAATCCAGCCATCGACCCGTGGCTGCCGGGCGACCGAACACTCGTGGTGCTGCCGACGGCGCATATCCTTCCATCCGGGGGGCGCAGCGGCATCGTGATCAATCTTGCGGAGCAGCGCCTGTATCACTTCGCGCGGGGGAAGCCGGCGGCCAGTTTTCCGGTGGGAATCGGTGCCGAGGCCGCCAACCTGCGGACCGGCTCCACCTACGTCCGGGCCAAGCGTGTCAACCCGCCCTGGATGCCTTCCACGCGCATGCGGGAGGAGGACCCGGACCTGCCGCCCTATGTCCCGCCGGGACCGGACAACCCGCTGGGGCCCAAGGCACTGTACCTCGGCTGGACGGGAATCATCGTCCATGGGACCAACAAACCTTATGGTGTTGGGCGCCGCGTGAGCCACGGCTGCTTCCGCCTGCACAACCGGGATATCGGGCGCCTGTACGAGGAGGTCCCCATCGGCACTCAGATTCGTGTCGTGGACGAGCCGGTGAAGCTCGGCTGGGTCGGCGACAGCCTTTACATCGAGGTTCACCTGACGACCCAGCAAGCCGATGCCCTAGAGGAAACAGGGCGCTTCGACCCGCCCGACTTCCCGGATCTTGAGGCGATCGTTGCACGCGCCGCGGGTCGTGCCACGTCACGGGTGGATTGGGGCGCCGTCCACAAGGCGGTCGAAGAACAGCGCGGCATCCCGCGGCCCATCCTGCGTGAGCCGGCGGAGACTGAGCCGCTCCGAGTTTTCCGGAGGTTCCATGTTCTGAGAAGATGGGGTCATCATGACGAAACCGTCATCACCAAAATACGCCCCCGAGGTCCACGAGCGCGTGGTGCGGACGGCGTTCGCGTGAAGACGTCGCCACGGCGGCGTGATCCTTACATAACCGGCCTCCGACAAAGCCGGCGCGGTTTAAAGATCACCGAGTCTGACACGGTTGGCAATGCAGGGCGGCGATAGCGCTGCGCAGGCGCCTTATCCTGCGTCTTTTTGTCCTGCGCCCTTCTGAGCCCTGTCAGCCATGTACCTCGTACGAAGAGTGGACTTCCTGAGCGCCCCAGCCATAGCATGCAGCTGATCATCGCAGAACCTTTCCGGCTTGCCGTCGGCTTCGGGCGGGCGGTCGTTTCTGCACAAGACGCTTTACCACTTGCACCAGCCCCGTGGCACAGGGAGGCCTGACATGGTCGACACTCCGTGCCGATTGCCCAGCCTAGCGGTCGGAGCAGTCATCGTTTCATCGATTGTTGCCGCGTCCGCGCACGCCGCGTCCGATGGACCAGGCAGCATCGGCTTCGGGCGCCACTTGGTCGAGGAGGTCTGCGGTGAGTGCCACCGCGTGTCGCAGCCGCCGATGGCTAAGCCACCCCCCATGCAGGAGGAGCTTGCTGCGCCTGACCTGGTGGAGCGAATGCGCGATCCAGGGATCACCGAAATGGCCCTGCGCAGTTACCTGCGGACATCCCACCCGGTCATGCCGAACATCCGTCTGTCCATGGAAGAAATTGACGATGTCGTCGCGTACCTGATGTCCCTAAAGGAAGGCTTGCAATGAAGACGGGCCTATGCGCGGGGGTGTTGATGACGTTCTTCGCCATGGCGGACGTGACACAGGCGGCGGACGCGGAAGCCGGCAGAAGCATCGCCGACCGTTGGTGCGCCGCCTGCCACCTGACCTCGGACAGCAATGCGGACAGCCGTGTCGTGCGCGGCACCGACGCGGTCCCGACATTGGCCAGCATCGCGCGCGATCCGAACCGCAGTCCGAACTGGTTGCGGCAATGGCTGACCTTTCCTCACCCGCCGATGCCGGACCTGAACCTTTCACGCTCGGAGATCGATGACGTTATCGCCTATCTGCAAGGGATGTCGCGCTAACGCGAGCCCAACCACTCCGCGCCGCGCGCCTGGATCGAGGTCGCAGGAGCCCGCCAATGTCCAGAACGATCGTGAAGCAGACCTTCACATGGAGGGCTGAGCATGAGAGCGATGATCCTGCCACAGCCGCGCGCATCGCTGATTCCCGCCTTGCTGCCGGACCCAGAGCCAGGACCGGGCCAAATCCTGATCGCCGTTCACGCCTGCGCGGTGTGCCGAACCGACCTGCACGTCATGGACGGCGAGTTGCCGCATCCCAAACTGCCACTTATTCCCGGCCATGAGATCATCGGGAGCGTCCTCGAAACTGGGCCGGGCGTGGAGCGCTTTCATCTTGGGGACCGCGTGGGCATCGCCTGGCTCGGCTGGAGTTGCGGCGAATGCGTCTATTGCCGCTCGGGACGCGAGAACCTGTGCGACCGCGCGCGCTACACCGGCTACCAGATCGACGGCGGCTACGCCGAGATGGCGGTCGCCGACGCTCGCTACGCCTTTCCTGTCGACCCATCCTACACGGACATCGAAGCGGCGCCGCTGATGTGCGCCGGCCTGATCGGCTACCGCGCCCTCCGGGCCGTCGGGGAGGTGAAACGCCTGGGTCTTTACGGCTTCGGGGCCGCTGCGCACATCGTCATCCAGCTTGCCCGGCACTGGGGTCAGCGGGTTTTCGCTTTCACGCGGACTGGGGATGAGGCTGCACAGGCCCTGGCCCGTGATCTTGGCGCGGCATGGGCCGGCGGGTCTGAAGAGCCCCCTCCGGAGCCTCTGGATGCCGCCATTCTCTTCGCCCCCGTCGGCGCGCTGGTGCCGGTGGCGCTGCGGGCGGTGGTGAAGGGGGGCACCGTCGTCTGCGCCGGCATCCACATGAGCGACATCCCCTCCTTCCCCTATGACATCCTATGGGGTGAGCGGGTGATCCGCTCCGTTGCCAACCTCACCCGCCGGGACGGGGAGGAGTTCCTGGCGCTTGCGCCCCGCATCCCCGTACGGACCCGCACAACGCCCTTTCCCCTCGCCCAGGCCAATGAAGCTGTGGAAGCGCTGCGCTGCGGGACCGTCACCGGAGCGGCGGTGCTGACCTTCTGAGGTGGCGTCCTTCCGCTGTGCAGTCGCTGCTTGCATCAGGTGGAATTCAGAATTTCTCTCCTGGTCCTTTGTACATAGCATTTAAATCGACGGGCGGAATCGATCGATAATTACTGATGTCAGAGTTATTTCGAAGCGGATCGACTGGAAGAGTCCATAACATGAATTATACGCACCCCGGACGACTCCAATAATGGCTTCCGTAAATCTTGTGGCAATTGACCGCAGCCCCGTGGATTGGTGAGTGGCAACGACACGTCCTGCTTGGCGAGTGGCTGAGGTGCCGTGGCGTCGTTCATCTCGGCCAGTTCAGTGAGCCGCATCCAATCGAGCACACGCAGGTGGCCTTTCGCGAAGGACAGCAGCCCAGCAGTACGCATCTCCTTGAGCGTCCGACAGACGTGGACCGGTGTCAGCCCTGTGGCATCGGCAATGAGGACCTGACTGATCGGCAACGTCACGTCCGAAATGTCCGGTGCGGTTCTTTGCCGTTGCCGATTGTAAAGGGCAAGGAGAAGCCGGGCAATCCGCTCTGCGGCGGTGCGGGTGCCGAGCCCGCCCAGGAGCCGCCAATCAGAGATCGTTTCGGCCGCGAGCAAGGATGCCATCCGCAAGGCAACGTTCGGCACCTGTTGGCAAAAGCGCATCAGGGAATGGCGTGGCATCGGACAGACGATCAGATCGGTGAGCGCTTCAACCGTGCAGGGCATATCACCGTCGGGGCCCCGCTCGAAACCGATCAGATTTCCCGGCATGACGAAACGCAGCACTTGGCGCCGCCCGTTCTCGTGCATCATGGACGCCAACGCCCAGCCACGGCGAACGATGTAGACCATCTCGTTTTCGTCACCTTCGACAAACAAACTGGCGCCGGCACGAATGGTGCGGACCGGGCGTTTGATCGCCGCCCAGTTGGACAACTGTTCATCCGCAACGCTTGCGCACAACCCGTCACGTCGCAGCGGGCACGTTTGGCAGTCTGATTGCATGACCGCCTCCTCAGCCTGGAATCAGTGCGGAAGGCTTGGCCGCTCCAACGGAAGCAGCTGAGCCTGGGCCATGGCGTCGAGAAAGGCGGACAGAATGACATGGGGCGCCACAGGACCTCCCGGCGCCTCCTGAGCCATTTTGAAAGCGTCGAACATTGCACAGGCGACCGCCAGCTTCGCGGCGATCCCGAGAGGCGTGCGTGCCGGCGTGCAGACGAGTGACCGCAACACGCTCTGGCAGTCCATCTCCGTTGTCCGGTCCGGCGCCTCGCTTGCAACGGACTGGACGCGGTCCAGTGCTTCGGTCTGTCCCACCTCTTGTACCCATTGAAAGAGAAACAGCAAATCCTGATCGCGATGCCTGCCGCTCGCCAGGGCCAAGGCAATTGCGTTCATGAGTTCGGCATGAAGATGCTCGACTTCTGCAAGGTCACCGGTTGGCATCATGGCCGCCTCCTGTGGCAATGCACGGGGTTAAGCTTGAGCACCGCCCTCATCAGGAAAAAGTGGCATCGAAAACTCGGTTGGAGCTGAAACACAGCCCCGGTTTTTCGCCGCCGATCTTTCAACGCTTGGGCTCATCACGGCAACAGTCCCTCATTGTGCCGCCGATTGACTTGATCTGGATCACCATCCGGCACGCCTATGCTAATGAGACGGAAGATATCCGTAAAATAGGCCGACGACACCCCATCATGCCTTATCCATCATACTCAATTCGTTACGATAACAATGCCAAACATAATAAGATAAACTATGGCGAAACACATTCTTCATATTATCGCGAACCTTCATGACACAACAATGTTCCGGACCATGAAATCATTGCACACTTTGATAGAAAGAGTATAAGGGGTATATAATTTAAAATGCCGACGGCAACCTTTTGATGATCAAGAGGTTTGGCAATGCAGCTATTAACCAACATCTCGCCGCCCCCTCCACCTCCCATAGGTTTGGCACGTCGGAACATCAGCCGCCATCTTCTCAGTGTCGTGGTCACGGCCTTGGCGGCCATGGCTGCCATCGCCGTGAGCTTGGTCGCATGGAATCTGGCAACACAACGACGGTTTGCCGCCGCCGAGATGGCGATCACGGTCCGCGCCATCGCGGCGGCTCTCGATCAGCAACTGCTCGTCACCACCTCGGCCCTGGAGGGGCTTGCCGCGACGATGGTTGTCGATGGCGATCCGCAACGGCTTTATCGCGTTGCTCAGGCGGTCAAGGACAAGCATTCCCACTGGTCGCACGTAACGCTTCGCGATGCCGATGGAAGCGTGGTGTTCAGCACCAAAGTTCCGTACGGAACGACCGTGCCGACGGTTGCCGACGTCAATTCCGAACTGGCCGAGGCGATGTCCACCGGACAACCGCAGATTTCCGGACTGTTGTACGGGCCCATCGCCAACGAGCATGTCGGCGCAGTCCTGGTGCCCGTTCAGGTGAAGGATGGCAAACGTTACGCACTCATTGCAGCGGTGACGACCTCGAAATGGGAGACCCTCCTTCGAGAGCAGCCAATCCCCGACGGTTGGGTGGCTGGGATCATCGACCGAAACGGGGTCGTCGTCGCGCGAACGCGCGCTGCCGAACAGTTTGTCGGCAAACCAGCCCCTGGGTGGGTTCAGAGGGCGATCCAATCTTCTCCGACCGGGCAGGCGGCCGGCCCCGCTCTGGAGGGAGAGCCGTTGTCGCTCGTGTTCTCGCGTTCAAAGGTGTCGGGATGGACGGTCGCGTTCGCCGCGCCGGCCTCCGTGTTCGAGGAGCCTCTACGCCAATCGCTATGGTCGGCGGCGGCTGTCAGTGTCCTCGCGCTCGGCTGCGCCTCCCTCCTGGTGCTGCGCTACGCCCGTCGGCTGTCCAGGTCGGTGGCCGGGTTGGCGCAGGTTGCGGAGGCGCTGCAGACACCCGGAGCGGCGTTCCCGCCGCCGCCGCCGACCAACCTGGAGGAATTGGCCTCGGTCTACGACACGATGCGGAACACCAGCGTGCTCTTGCGCCGGGCGGAAGACCAGCGGGCTATGTCGATGCGTGAACTTCAGCACCGGGTCAAGAACGATCTCCAGGCGATTTTGAGTCTGCTTGCGTTGGAAAGCGGCCAAGCCAAGAGCGAAGAAACCATCCGCATCCTGGAAGAGCTTCAGGGGCGGGTCGAGGCGCTTCGCCTCGTCCATTCGCGCCTGTATGAGGCCAGCCAGGTCGGCGTCGTGGAGTTGGGAGACTATCTTCTGGAACTGTGCGCCAACGCCGTAGCCCTTCATGGACGCGGCCTTGCCGGCGGCATCGCGCTGCGAACCAGCGTCGACCATGCGTATGTCGACCACAACACCGCCGTCTCACTCGGGCTGATCGCCAACGAGTTCATCACCAACAGCGCCAAGCATGCGTTCCCACAGGGAAGCGGGACGATTACCCTCGCCTTGCTTGTGGCAAAGCCCGGCGAGATCCATCTGAGTCTGTCCGATAATGGCGTTGGCCTGCCGCCGGAGCGGGTACGGTCCTCCGGCCTCGAATTGATCACCATGCTGGCCGAGCAGGTTGGCGCGGAGTCGGCGTGGACAACCTCGCCGCAAACCAGTTTGCGGCTGACCCTTCACACCGGCGCCGCAGGACACACCGATTGAAGTCGGGGCTTGCTAACCTGGGTTAAGGTCCACGCTGCTCGATCCGGCCAAACTGGTGTCACACCCGTGACCAGAGAGGCCGTCATAATGATCACGATCGAAGACTGCATCGGGCTGAGTGGTTTGACCCGCGAGGAGATCGACGCCATCGCCGAGCATGAGCATTTGCCGGAGATCGTCGCTGCGGAACTCGGCTCCTACCTCGACCAGACCCCGGAGGGGCAACGCACCATCCGCCGCATGATCGAGGATGACATTGCCCATGCCGTGGCCTGCCGGGACATGAAGCGCGCCGGTGTCCTGAAGATCGTTCTGGCGCATTACGTCCGCCATCACGAGAACGAGCAAGCGGTGCGCAAGGGAGAGGGCGATGGTCACCACACGATCGCCTGACAAGGACGACTTGCGGGCCGCCACCCTGGCCTGCGCCCGCGCCACCGCCCGCCGAAGCCCCGCCTACAGCTTTCCCTATCTGCCGATCCGCGGCGAGTTGGCGGGGAGTTGGCAGGGAGTTGATTGACCACCTCGTGCACGCTTGGCGGAGTCGGTTCCCGGCGTCTGCGCCGCTCCGGTCTTTATCCAGGTTAATGTCACGATCCTCATACGTGCCAATGCTGTCTCACGAAGCTCGTCGGGCGAAAACGCCCCTTCACACGACCAGGAGACGCGGCCATGTCCTACCGGGAAATTCTCGTCCAGTTCGATGATTGCCCGACCGGCGCGGCACGGGTCGAAGCGGCCATGCGCTTGGCGGAGCAGCACACGGCGCACCTGACCGGCCTCGTGCTCGACATTCAGCCGCGCATTCCCATGTCCATCGACGGTGGCGTTCCGCAATTCGTGACCGACGCGCTGAACCGGTCCGCGGCGGAGGAGACGGAGCGCACGGTCGCCATGATGGACGCCTTGCTCGACCGGCAGCGGTGCGTGGCGGAACGGCGGATCTGCAAGTGCGATGACACAGCGATCGACAGGGCCCTCGCCCTGAACGCCCGTTACGCGGACCTTCTCGTCCTCGGTCAGGCGCTGCCCGGCCATTCTGCGCTCGTCGGCCGGCTCGAGATCGAAACGGTGGTGATGTCCTGCGGGCGGCCGGTGCTGCTGGTTCCCCAAGCCGGCCTCCGTCCCACCATCGGGAAACGGATCGTGGTGGCCTGGGACGCGGGCCGGGCGGCGGCGCGCGCGGTCGCCGATGCCATGCCCATGCTGGAGAAGGCGACATCGGTCACGGTGCTGGTGGTCGATGCGGCATCCACGCCAAGCGGTCACGGCGCGTTGCCGGGGGCGGACATCGGCACCCTGTTGGCCCGCCACGGCGTGACGGTGGAGGTGGTCTCCCTGTCGTCGCAGGGCAGCGACGTGGCGGACGTGGTGTTGAACTGGATGTTCGACCACGATGCGGATCTGCTGGTCATGGGTGCCTATGGCCACTCTCGCGCCCGCGAATGGATCCTTGGCGGTGCGACCCGCTCGATTCTCGACCGTATGACCGTGCCGGTGCTGATGTCCCACTGACGCTTCGGCGATGGGCATACCGATGCGGGCAAGACCGGGAGGTCATCATGGACATCAAGACGATCCTCGTGCCGTTCGCCCGGGATCTCCACACGAGCGCCGGCCTTTCGACGGCCATCGCGGTGGCGCGCCTGATGGGCGCGCGCCTCATCGGCCTCCATTGCCCGGCCGAGACCGCCCTGCCCTGGTACGTCGCGGCACCGGTGGCCATCCCACCGGTGCCCGATCCACCGGTGCCCGGTCAGCCCTCGGCCGAAGCGGAACAGAGCTTTATCGCCCGGTGCAACGCCGCCTGTCTGAAATGCGACTGGATCGCCGATCACGGCTTCCTGCCCGAGCGGCTGGCCTTCCACAGCCGTTACGCCGACCTGATCGTCGCCGGGCGCGGTGATGGAGATCCCGAAGGCAAGGGCGGACTGTCGCCGCGCGCGCTCGGCCAACTGGTGCTGAGCGCCAGCGCGCCGCTGCTGATCGTCCCGTCGGGGGCGGAGGAAACGTTCCAACTGCAACGCGTGCTTGTCGCGTGGAACGAGCGACGCGAGGCCGGCCGCGCCTTGCACGGCGCGCTGCCGTTCCTGCGTCACGCCAAGGAAACCATCCTGCTCTCCGTGCACCCGCCGGGGTACGACGACGCGCCCGACCGCCGCGCCCTGGCCTATCTGGAGGCGCACCGCATCCACGCGGACGCGCGGATCAATTTCGCCGCCGAGTTCGAAGCACCCGGAGCGATTCTCGCCCAGGCTCGCGCGGTGGAGGCGGATCTCCTCGTCATGGGGGCTTACGGCCACGCCCGCGTGTTCGAACAAGCATTGGGAGGCGCCACGCACCATGTGCTGGAAGCCGCCGATCGGCCGGTGTTGATGGTGCATTGAGCCGTGGCGGACCCGCACACCATCGCTGCGCCACAGGAAACGAGGGAAGCCCGCGTCCCGCTGGAGGCGAAGATCGCCTTTCTGCGCAAGCCCGACGCCTATCCGGATCGTCCAAGCCTGGTCGAGACCATCGAAACACACCTGTCGTGGGTCTTCCTGACCGAGCGGCACGCCTACAAGCTGAAGAAGCCGGCGCGTCTGCCCAATGTGGATTTCACGTCCCTCACCGCCCGGCGAAGCAACTGCTTGACCGAGATGCGGCTGAACCGCCGCTTGGCGCCCGATGTCTATCTCGGCGTGGTCGGTCTGCTTGCCCGTCCGGACGGCTCGTTCCGTCTCGGAGGACGCCCCGGTCCGCGGGACTTGGATGCGCGGGACTTGGATGCGCGGGATTTGGTGGCCGACTGGCTGGTGTGGATGGTGCGCCTGCCGCAGGAGCGGCGGTTGGACGAGCGCATCCGGGCCGGCGCCCTGACACCGGCCGACATCGAGCGGCTCGGCCTCGTCCTGACGGAGTTCTACGGCGGCGGCTTGGCGGAACCGATGTCGCCAGCCGACTATCAGCGGCGTTTCGAGGCGGACATCAGCCGCAATCTCGACGTGACGGTTCCCCGGGTGACCGGGCCGCTGGCCGAACGAGCCCGCGCCGCCGCTGCCGCGCAGGTCGCGTTTCTGTCGGAACACGGCCCACTGCTTCGGGCGCGGGCGGCGGAGGGGCGGATCGTCGAGGGGCATGGCGACCTGCGGCCCGAGCATGTCTTCCTCGACGGCACGCCCCGGATCATCGACTGCTTGGAGTTCAGCCGCGATCTGCGATTGCTTGATCCGGTGGACGAACTGGCTTATCTGGCGCTCGAATGCGAGCGGCTTGGCGCCCGACGGGTCGGCGACGCCATTCTCGACCTGTACCGCGCCTGGAGCGGCGACGCAGCCGACCGGCGGCTGATCGCCTTCTACCGCAGTTTCCGCGCCAGCCTGCGGGCGCGCCTCGCCGCCGGGCGGCTGGACGAGGCGGCGGGCGGGCGGCGCGGCGCCTGGCTCGCCCGCATTGACGCCTATCTGCGCCTGGCCACCGCGCGCCCCATCGGTCAAGGATAGGAGCTTCCGACAATGGAGCGTAGATCCCTATGGTGCACGCTCGCGCTGTTGATCGCCATGACCGGCTTTGCTCCGGAACTGGCCTACGGCAAGGACCGGGTGGTGGGCTGGCGACTGGAACGCGATGGTGCGGGCTATTGCCTGCTCCTTTCGGAATACCGGATCGGCGGGCACCCGGAGATCGATGCCGCCATCGCAATGTCGGTCACCGGTGATTTCAGGACGTTCCGGCTGCATATCTTCCGCGCGGACTTCGACCTGTCCATCGGCGCCGTCTATGACGTCGTCGTCAGCATCGACCGGCGCTGGACTGGGCAAGGCATCGTCGAAGTTCCGGTGCCGGACATCTTCAACCTGGGCCTGCCGTTGACGCGCGACCTGCTCGATGCCCTGATGCGCGGATCGAGCCTGTCCGTCCACGGACGGCGCAGCACGGTGTCCATCCTGCTGAGCGGGACGAGCAAGGCCATTCCAGCCTTGCTCGACTGCGTGGCTGGACGGCCGGGACGGCCGGGCATCAACCCCTTCGAAGCGGAGACGGGTGCGGGCGACATGATGTGACGGCCGCCGAAACGCACCCGCATCGGGTTTCTGATGGTTCCCATCAACGCAGGGGCACGCCATGGACAGCGCGACGGAACCGCCGGCAAACGGACGTCAGCCCTGGGAAGCGTCCTATCCGGCCGGGCTCGACTGGCGCACCCCCATCCCCGAGCAGCCGCTGCACCGGCTGGTGGAGGAGGCCTGCGCCGTCTTTCCGAGCACCGTCTGCCTCGACTTCTATGGAAAGCGGATCACCTACCGGCAGACCAGCGGCCTGATCGATCGCGCCGCGCGCGGGCTTCAGGACCTGGGCGTCGCAAAGGGAGGCAAAGTGGCCCTTCTGCTGCCGAACTGCCCCTATTCAGTGATCGCGTTCCACGCCATCCTGAAGGCCGGTGGCGTTGTCGTGAACCTCAACCCGCTCGCCTCCATCGCCGAGTTGGCCGATCAGATCGAGCATTCCGGGACCGAGGTTGTCATCACGCTGGATCTCGTCCCGTTCCACGCCAAGCTCGACGCGCTGGGGTGGCCGGGCCGGCTTCGAACGGTCGTCGTGGCGCGCATGGCCGACGCCCTGCCATTTCCAAGGAACTGGGCCTATCGGTTGCTCAAACGCCGGGACGTGGCCGATATCCCCCGGGACGAGCGGCATGTGTGCTTCCGCCGTTTGCTCGCCGACCATGGCGCGCCTCGCCCGGTGGCCGTGCAGCCGCGCGCCGACCCCGCGGTGCTGCAATACACGGGCGGCACCACCGGCGTTCCCAAGGGCACCGTCCTGACCCATGCGGGCCTGTACGCCAACACGATCCAGTGCCGCCGTTGGTTCACAGGCGCCGAACCGGGCCGTGAACGGGTGCTGGCGGTGTTGCCCTTCTTCCACGTGTTCGGCATGACCGGCGTGATGAACTTCGCCCTTGCGTTGGGGGCGGAGCTGATCCTGCTGCCGCGGGTGGACGTGCGCGAGATCCTGGAGACCATCCAGCGCAAACGCCCGACCATTTTCAGCGGCGTGCCGCGCCTGTTCCAGGCCATTGCCGCCTTTCCCCACCTGAACCGCTACGATCTGTCGTCGCTGCGCCTGTGCGTGTCGGGAGGCGACAACCTGCCGCCGCTTCTGCTGGAGCGCTTCCAGCAGCTCACCGGAGCCTATCTGGCCGAAGGCTACGGCCTGACCGAAGCCTCTCCGGTGGTGACCTGCAACCCGTTCAGCGGCTTGAACAAACCGGGTTCGGCGGGGCTGCCGCTGCCGGGCACCCTGGTCGAGATCGTCTCGCTGGACGACCGCCGCACGCTCCTGTGCCAAGGCCGCATCGGCGAGGTGTGCGTGAACGGACCGCAGTTGATGGCCGGCTATTGGCAGGACGCCCCGGCGACGGCGCAGGCGATGGACGGCGGCCATCTGCACACCGGGGACATCGGCTTTCTCGACGGTAACGGCTACCTGCACATCGTGGACCGTCTGAAGGACCTGATCGTCACGGGTGGGCAGCACGTCTACCCGCGCACCGTCGAAGCGGTCATCAAGCAGCACCCGCAGGTCGCCGACGCCGCGGCGGTGGGCGAGCCCGACCCGGTGCGCGGGCAGGCGATCCGGGCCTTCGTCGTGCCGCAACCCGGGTCCACGCTGTCGGAAGCGGAGTTGCGCGCCTTCCTCGCCCCTCGCCTGTCACGCTTCGAACAGCCGCAGCGGATCGAGTTCCGCACGGCCTTGCCGACCTCGATGATCGGCAAGATTCTGAAACGCGAACTCATCCCCGAACGGCCGGGGGGCGACGACCGGGAGGTCAATCGGCCAGCAGATCGCTGACCGACCCGCCACCGTGAATGCGGGTGATGGCCTCCGCAAGCAGCGGGGCCGTGGGCAGCACCGTCACGCGGCGGGACACCAGCTTCTCCGGCAGGCGGAACGGCGGCAGCGTGTCGGTGACGACGACATGGTCGAACAGCGGCGAGGCGACGACCGTCGGGGCACCGCCGACGAACAGCCCGTGCGTGGCGAGGGCGAAGACCGGGCCTCCGCCTGCCGCGCGGCAGGCCGAGGCGGCGCGCATCATCGTGGTGCCGGTGCTGATCAGGTCGTCGAGGATCGCCACCGTCCGCCCCTGGACGTCGCCGACCAGCGTCCCGCCCCGCACCACGCCGCCGCTGCGCGTCTTTTCCATGAAGGCGAGCCCGACGTCGCGGCCCAAGGCATGCTCCAGGGACTCCCGGAGCCGTTCGGCCCGCTTCACCCCGCCGACGTCCGGAGACACCACGGACAGGCCCCCCTGACCGGCCAGCGGCGCCAGATGCGCCGCGAACAGCTTGCGCGCCTCCAGATGCTCCGTGCGGCATCGGAAGGCGTTCTCGAACGCCGCCTCGTTGTGGACATCGACCGCGACGACCCGGTCCACGCCGACCGCCTCCATCATGCCGGCAAGATAGCGCAGGGTCACGGGATCGCGCGGCTTGGTCCGCCGGTCCTTGCGCGCGTAGGCCAGATAGGGCGTGACGACGGTCACGCTCGCGGCGGACGCGTCCTTCACCGCGCCGACGAAGAACAGCAGCCGGCACAGCTTGTCGTGCACGCTGCGCTCCGCATCGCCTTGCAGGGACTGCACCACGTAGACGTCCCTGTTGCGCACCCCCACCAGCGGGCGGACCTTGAGTTCCCCGTCTTCGAAGCCCCGCTCCTCGTGAAGGCTCACCGGCATCTTCAGATGCTGGGCGATCCGCGCGCCAAGCCCCCATTGCGGATCCAGATCGAACAGCAGGATGCCATCGTTTTCCACCGGAGCCTCCGCTGGCCGGACACCGCTCATGGCCGGTTGGCGGGGCGCGCCGCAACCCGTCTCAGGCTGCCGTCCACACGCCTGGCGTACACGTCCACATGGTGGCCGAGATCGCACACCCGCTCCGCGTCTCCAAGCGCCGCCTTGAGAGCATCACGCCGGGACGGAAAGAAGCCGGCGCAGTCACCGCCCTGCATGCGCACGGTCCACGCCTTTTGCTGCCGTTCCACGATGTATTCCAGATGCAGATAAGAATCCATGGCTCCACCCATCCGTTCCGCCCCGACCGTCCGGTCGAGGCTCTGCTTCACACGGTGTCGACCCGCCGGTCCGCCTCCCGGGCAAGGCGTTCCAGAATCGGAGCGATCTCCACCAGGAGAGGAGGCCCGGAGGTCCGATGCGACAGGGCTTCCGGAAGGGATGCCAGCTCCGCCGCCGCACGGGCCCGGATCGCCGGAAGGTCCGGCAGCGGCGCCACCCGCCGGCCGCCGCGCATCACCGGCACCAGCAGGGGCCGCCCCTCCTCGTCGCTGTCCAGGGTCGAAAGCCGGTCGGCCTCGATCCGCCCCTCCGCCCCATAGCGCCGGAAGACCTGCTTGCACCCGGGCCACGTTGCCTTGCCGGCGGACCGCTTGCGCCGCGGCAGGCCGGCGTACTCCACCAATTTATAAGCGCAATCCAGCGCCGGCGCGTCGCTGGAGGTCCCCAGACTGGTGCCGACGCCGAAGCTGTCGATGGGCGCCCCACCGTCCAGGAGGTCGGCGATCCCCGCCTCATCCAGACCGCCGCTGGCGATGATGCGCGTCCCGGCAAGGCCGCCCTCGTCCAGGATGCCCCGCACCTTGCGGGAGAGAGCAGCCAGATCACCGCTGTCGAGCCGCACGCCGTCGATCCGAATGCCCTCGCCGGCCAGCTCGCGGGCCAGCGCGACCACGGTCCTGGCCGCCGCTTCGGTGTCGTGGGTGTCCAGGAGCAGCACGAGCTGTCGCGGGCGGGAGCGTGCGAAGTTGGCGAAAGCCTCCCTCTCGACGGCATGGGCCTGGATGAAGGAATGGGCCATGGTGCCGACGGCGGGGATGCCGAAGCGCATGGCGGCCAGCGCCGTCGCGGTTCCGGCGAACCCCGCCAGATAGCTCGCCCGCGCGGCCAGCAGTGCCGCCTCCGCCCCATGTGCGCGGCGCAGTCCGAAATCGATGAGCGGGCGGTGCCGCGCCGCCAGCACCAGCCGCGCCGCCTTCGAGGCGATGACAGTCTCCAGATGGATCAGGTTGATGAGGCGGCTTTCGACGAGCTGCGCCTGCGGCAAGGGTGCCGTCACCCGCAGGATCGGTTCGTGGGCGAAGAAGACCATCCCTTCGGGCAGCGCGTCCACGTCCCCGCTGAACCGAAAGTTCGCCAGCGCCTCGACGGCCGCCCCGGAGAACCGGCCCTCGTCGCGAAGCCAAGCGATCTCGTCGGCGCTCAACCGGGCGCTTTCCAGGAAAGCCACCGCCTGTTCGAGGCCGGCGGCCATCAGGAAGTTCCGCCCCGGCGGCAGCTTGCGCACGAACAGTTCGAACGACGCCACCTCCGTCAGGCCATGCTCGACATAGGCTTGGACCATGGCGAGCTGGTAATAATCCGTCAGCAGCAGGCTGTCGCCATCCCCGTCTCCGTCCGACTCCGGCATGGCCGTCCCTTTCCCACGCCCTCAGGCGCGAATGCCCGACCGGTCCCGGTTCAGTCGCGCTTCCAGGCGACGCGGACATAGTAGGCGTCCTTGTCGTAGTGGAAGTCGAGGTCGCCGGCATAGGCGTGGTGCAGGGCCTCGCCGATGCGGCGGGGCAGATGCACGTCGGTGGTCGTCACCACCATGTCGCCGTCGCGATGTTCGATGCCGATGATGCGGTGCAGGGGATGCTCGTCCTTTTCCAGGCGCTCCTGGTGATGGACGGCGGCCAGGATCTCGTCGCGATGCGAGCCGAGGAAGCCGCCGGACAAGGTCACGGTGCCGGCAGGGTAGCGGTCGTTGGCGCGGTGGCAGGCCTGACACACTTCCTTCACGGCATCGACGGCGGGCAGCCCCCAGCTCCACCGCCCGTGGTGGTAAACGGCGCCGCATTGCGGGCAGACCATCGGATCGGACAGCTTGGCCGCCCGTTTGTACGGGTCGTGGACATGCTCCTGGATCAGACGGTCGCGGCGGGCCGGCTGCGGACGCTGATCGTGGGGATGCGGTTCGTGGATGTGTTCGCCCATGGGGAACCTACCGGTAAAGGAAAGGGAGTGCCGGTTCTGCCCGGCACTCGATGACTCCGGGCTGCGACTCCGTGCCTTTCAGGCCTTCGCGATGTCGATCTTCCGCTTGGACGGTTGCCCCGGTTCGGTCTTGGGAAGGACAACGGTGAGGACGCCATTCTTCATGCTGGCTGCGATGCGGTCGCGGTCCACATTGGCGGGTAGGCGGAACGACCGTGCGCACAGGCCGTAGCGTCGCTCCGAGACGTAACGGTTGGCGTCCTTCTCATCCTTTTCCTCGCTCTTCTCGGCCTTGATGGACAGGACGTCGTCCTGGACGCTGAGGTCCACGGCTTGCTCGTCCATACCGGGCATTTCCATGGTCACCCGATATTCATCCGCGCGCTCCTCGACCTCGGCCGGCGGCGCGAACGCCGCGCTCTCCAACTCCGTGCGCAGCAACGGTTCCAGGTCGAACGGCGAGCGCCGGCTCCAGGGAAAGCGGAACATCGAGGACGCCTCGTCGAACAACCGGTCGAACTCGTCGCGCAACGCCAGGATCGGGTGCCGGTTGCGGGCGGCGATCTGCTGAGCCGCCGCGCCGGTGGAGGTGATGTCCCGCCGGGAGGTCTCGTCCTGTTGGGACTTTTCCGTCACGTTTGTGTCGGCCATGGGAGTGCCTCCTGCTTGTTACGGTGGCGCGTGTGTCATCTCCTCTATCGACCCAAAACGGCCCGGACACGTTAACCTGGATCAAGCATGCCCCGGACCGGGTCCAGGCGATGAGGAGGTAGCCCCACCTCCTGTTGCCGGAGGTGCCCTTAACCTGTGTGAAGAGAGCTTCCCCGAAGGACGCCTAAACACGTCGAACGGTGGCAAGCGGGGGACAGCATGACGCCAGGATCAGCAACGATGAGCGGCCCCGGCATTCCTTTCCGGTTCCGGGACAGGATCGAGGCCGGCCGCCGCCTCGCCGCACGGCTGACGCATCTTTGCGACGAGAAGCCAGTCGTCCTGGCTCTGCCGCGCGGCGGGGTCACGGTGGCGGTCGAGGTGGCGGAAGCACTTCATGCGCCGCTCGACATCGTACTCGTGCGCAAGATCGGCGCGCCGTTCCAGCCGGAGTTGGCCGTCGGTGCCGTGGCTGACTGCGGCCATATCGAAACCGTCATCAACCCGGATGTTGCAGACTTCGTGACCGAAGCCTGGATCGGAAGGGAGAAGGGGCGTCAGCTTCGGGAGATCGAGCGCCGGCGAGCCGTGTACATCGGCGACCGTCCGCGGGTGCCGGTGGCCGGGCGCACCGCCATTCTCGTGGATGATGGCATTGCAACCGGGGCGACGATGCTCGCCGCCCTGCGGTCGGTGCGCCACGCGAACCCGAAACGGCTGGTGCTGGCGGTGCCGGTGGCGCCGCTTGACATCCTGTCGGAACTGCGGGCCGAAGCCGACGAGGTCATCTGCCTCCAGGCTCCACACCCATTCGGCGCCATCGGCGCCTTTTACGAGGACTTTCACCAACTCGATGATGCCGAGGTCATCCGCCTGCTGGACGAGGCGTCACGCCCCCCCACGTCCGCCCTGGCATCGGATCATGCGCCGTAAGCGGTGACTGAGGGCAGCCACCGCTTCGGACCAAGTCAGAAATGGGCGCGCACCGCGGCGCGGATGCGGCGGATGTTGTCGTCGATCCGCTCGGGCGTGGTGTGCGGCCCCAGATCGTCGAAATGGACATGCTCGACCACCTTGATGCCGCACAGCCCCATGATCGCGGCATCCTGCGTGATTTTGAAGGCCTGCATTTCCCCGACCGCTTCCAAATAGTCCAGCGGGGCGGCGGAGCTGGTGACGATCAGTCCTTTGCGCCCGTGCAGCTTGCCCTTGATTTCTTCGCCACGCATCTCCCAGGCGAAACCGTAGGTGAAGACCCGGTCCACATAGCCCTTGAGCATGGCGGGCATTCCGGCCCACCAGATTGGAAACAGGAACGTGATCGCCTGCGACCCGGCAATGATCTCCTGTTCCCGCCGGATGTCCTCGGGCACCGGCCCCTTTCCGGCCAACTCCTCCTCCGAGAGGACTGGGTTGAAGCCCATGGTGTAGAGGTCGCGTTCCTCAACGATGTGTCCGTATTGTTCCAGCTCGTCCATATAGGCCCCCGCGGCCTGACGGATGAAGCTGCCGGAGCGCGGGTGTGCGAAGACGACGACGTGCTTCATGATGGATCTCCCGTCACAGGGGTGCGCGAGGTGCGGTCGAGCCCTCGTTCCAGTTCCACCACGGCGCGCAGCGTCCTCAGCACACTGTCAGGCGTCACGCTGATGGAGTCGATGCCGAGCCGCACCAGAAACTCGGCGATCTCCGGATAGTCCGAGGGCGCTTGGCCGCAGATTCCGCACGGCCGGTCATTGCGCCGCGCGCCTTCCACAGCTTGGCGCAGGAAGGCCAACACGCCGGGATCGCGCTCGTCGAAGTCGAAGGCGACCAGCGGGCTGTCGCGGTCCACGCCGAGCGTGAGCTGAGTCAGATCGTTCGACCCGATGGAAAAGCCGTCGAAGCGTTGGGCGAACTCGTCCATCAGCAGGACGTTGTTGGGAATCTCGCACATCACGTAGATCTCCAGCCCGTTACGCCCGCGCTTCAGACCATGGCGGGCCATCGCGGCGATCACCCGGTCCGCCTCTTCCAGGCGGCGGCAGAAGGGCACCATGACCTTCACGTTGGTCAGCCCCATCTCGGCACGCACACGGGCCAGCGCCCGGCATTCCAGCGCGAAGCCCTCCTCGTAGGCGGGATGGGCGTAGCGCGCTGCCCCCCGGAAGCCGAGCATGGGATTCTCCTCGACCGGCTCGAACCACCGCCCGCCGATCAGGGAAGCGTATTCGTTGGTCTTGAAGTCCGACAGGCGAACGATGACAGGGCGCGGGAAGAAGGCCGCCGCGATGGTGCCGATCCCTTCCGACAGACGCTCCACGAAATAGGCGCCGCCGTCGGGGTGACTGCAAGTCAGTTGGGCGATGTGGGCGCGGACGTCGGAATCCTCGACGCGCTCCGGATGGACGAGCGCCATCGGATGCACCTTGATGGCTTCGCTGATGATGAATTCCATGCGCGCCAGGCCAACCCCGTCCACCGGAAGCTGGCCGGTCTGGAAGGCCTGGTCGGGGTTGCCGAGGTTCACCATGATGCGCGTCTGCGGGCGCGGCAGCCGGCCGAGGTCGATGCGCTCCACGCGGAACGGCACGGCGCCGTCATAGACCTTGCCGGTGTCGCCCTCGGCGCAGGAAACGGTCACCGTTTGACCGTCGCGCAGTGCCTCCGTCGCGCGCTCCGCCCCGACCACGGCGGGAATGCCCAGCTCGCGCGCGACGATGGCGGCGTGGCAGGTGCGGCCGCCCCGGTTGGTGACGATGGCGGCAGCCGTCTTCATCACCGGCTCCCAATCGGGCGTCGTGGTGTCGGCCACCAGCACCTCTCCCGGGCGGAAGGTGGACAGCTGGTGGGCACCGGTCACCAAACGGACGACCCCGGTGGCCATGCGCCCGCCAACCGCGCGCCCGGAAACGAGTACGGTGCCCTTCCCTTCCGGAACGAAGTTCTCCAGTTCCAGGGCCGAGCGCCGGGAGGCGACCGTCTCCGGCCGCGCCTGGACGATGTACAGGCCGCCGTCCTGCCCGTCCTTGGCCCATTCGATGTCCATGGGTTGGCCGTAATGGTCCTCGATCCGGATGGCCTGTTCGGCGAGCCGCAGCACCTCCCCGTCGGTCAGGCAGAAGCGCTGCCGGTCGGCGCCGGGTGTGGGGACGGTGCGCGTCGGCTCACGCGTGCGGCCCGAGCGGTAAACCATCTTCACCAGCTTCTCCCCCAGGCGCCGCCGCAGCACCGCGCGATGGCCCTGCCGGAAGGTCGGCTTGTGCACATAGAACTCGTCGGGATCGACCGTCCCCTGGACGACTGTTTCCCCCAGCCCATAGGCGCCGGTGATGAACACGGCATCCCGGAATCCCGACTCCGTGTCGAGCGTGAACATTACCCCGGCCGAGGCAAGGTCGGAGCGCACCATCTTCTGCACGCCGACCGACAGCGCGACCTTGAAGTGGTCGAAGCCCTGGTCGATCCGATAGGAGATGGCGCGATCGGTGAACAGCGAGGCGTGGCAGCGCCGCACGGCATCAAGGAGCATCGCCTCGCCCGCCACATTCAGATAGGTCTCGTGTTGCCCGGCAAAGCTAGCCGTAGGCAAGTCCTCGGCAGTGGCGGAACTGCGCACCGCCACGGTCAGGCCTTCCCCATATTCGGCCAGCAAGGCATGGAAGGCCGTGCGCACTTGCTCTTCCATGTCCGGCGTCAGGCCGGCGGCGTAGACGATCTCCCGGGCGCGGGTCCCGGCACGGGCCAGACGCTCCACATCCGCCTTGTCCAGATCGTCCAACAGCACGTGCAGGCCGTCCCAGGCGTTGGCGGCGGTCAGCGCGTCGCGGAAAGCGTCGGCGGTCAGGGCAAAACCGTCCGGCACCTCCACCCCCAGCGGCTTCAAGCGCCGATGGAGTTCACCGAGCGAGGCGTTCTTGCCGCCCACCAAGGCGACATCGTCACGGCCAAGATCGGAAAACCAGCGGATGTACGAACTGTCCGGCATGGCCGGCCTCCCAACGTGATGTCGCCGGCGCTGGTGGCGTGATGTCCGGCGCCGGGCGCTTGGGTGATTGATCTCGAGCGAAGAGCGGAGGCGTGACTCCTACGACGCCGTATGGGCCTTCATGTCTTGTCTGCGGCGGCGCGCGTGGTCTTCCAACTCCCGGCGGATCGCGTCGAACGCGTCGCGGATAGCGACCTTGGGATCTTCATGGGCAGGGTCGGCGGGTTTGGCGTGACGCACGACCAATTCTTCCCCCGGAACGGTCAAGTCAATCCGGACGGTGTAGAGCTTGCCCTTGCGGTGGTATCGATGCGGCGCATCGAGGACCACGTGGCAGGCCATGATGTGTTCGAAGAACCGCTCCAGCTTGGCGGCATGTTCCCGGACACAGGCTTCCAGGAAGGGCGAGGGTTCCATGTTGTGGAAGGTGATCTGCAGCGACAGTTGCATGGCGTTCCTCCGGTGGGCGGTCGCATCGTTGTCGCGGTCCGTTGGCTACGGCGCGGCCGGGATCATCATCGGGGTGCGCGGGTCGGAGGGCCTTAACCCAGGTAAAGGAAGACCAGCGGTATCAGGGACCGGCGTTCGCGCCGCGCGCTCCTAAACGGACGGAACCGTTAGAGCGCGCTTTGAAAGTTTATTGCGCAGGGGGGCCAGGCGGCGGAGCATCAGTTGGCTCATGGCGATCCGGATCCAGGCCTCGCCGGTTTGCGGGGGAGCTTCGTTGTCCTTGCTCAGCCGGCGCGACCGGCTCAGCCAACCGAAGGTTCTTTCCACGATCCATCGCCAAGGCAGTATTTGGAATCCGGCCCTTTGGAATGCAGCCCTGTCGCGCGGCCGTCTCATACCGACGGCGTGTGAAGGCTTCCTTTGAGGCGAGCCCGATCCACCTGATTTGGCATGGGCAGCAAGGTTCACCTGGTTCATCACCTTGACGCCGATGAGTTGCATCGGCTGTACAAGGCCGCGACGGATGCGACGGAGCGGACGCATCTGCAAATCATCTGGCTGCTGACCAGTGGGCGCTCGGCCCAGTTCGTGGCCGAGGTGACGGGGTACACGCCGCGCTGGGTCAGCGTCATCGTGGGACGCTATAACGAGGCCGGGGTTGCGGGGCTGGGTGACCAGCGCCAGTTCAACCCCGGCGCCAGACCGCTGCTCGACGAAAACCAGCGACAAAGCCTGAGGACTAGCCTGGCCGATCCGCCGCCCGGCCGCGGTTTGTGGACGGGCCACTCGGTCGCCCAGTGGATCGCCGGCATGCTTGGCCGGCTCGTCTCACCCCGGCGCGGCACCGATTATCTGGGCCGGCTCGGCTTCACCCGCCAAATACCGCGCCCCCGCCATGCCGAAGCCGATCCCTTGGCCCAGGAGGTCTTCAAGGCCCGGTTCCGCCGCCGTGTGCAGGCCCTCCAGCAGGAAGACCCGGACACACCCTTGGAGGTGTGGGCGATGGATGAGCATCGCGTCGGGCTGAAGCCGGTGCTCCGCCGAGTGTGGGCGCCGCGCGGCCGCCGGCCGGTGGCGCGCGGCCACCAGCGCTTCGAGTGGATGTATCTCGCGGGCTTCGTACGGCCGAGCACCGGACAGGTGATCTGGTTTCTCGTCGATGGCCTCGATGCGCCCATGTTCGGTGCTATCCTGGACGCCTTTGCCCGCGAGGTCGGGGCCGGGCCCACCAAGCAGGTGCTCATCGTCCTCGATGGCGCGGGCTGGCATGTCGCCGGCTCGCTGGACATCCCGGAGGGCATCACGCTGGAGTTCTTACCCCCGTATTCCCCCGAATTGCAGCCCGCCGAGCATCTCTGGCCACTGACCAACGAGACGATCGCCAACACCTACTTCGAGGATCTCGATGCCCTCGATCAAGCACTCGCCGATCGCTGCTGCGGTCTCGCCGATGATCCCGACCGTATCCGCGCCGCCACATGGTTCCACTGGTGGCCGCAATTCGCATGAATTCCAAGCAATGGAAGCCTTCATGCGCCATCGGTATCACAGTCGTCAGCACCCGTCCCAGCGTTTCGGACACCCAGTCGACCAGCTTGCCGGCGTAGCCGCCGTCCGCCCAAATCAGCAGCACCGACGCAAACTGATCGATCAGAACCGAGAGCACCGCCGGGGCGCCGGCGCGATCCTGGATGTTGGCGGCGTGCACCTGCACGACCAGCACCAGACCGAGGACGTCCACGGTGAGATAGCGCTTGCGCCCGCACACCAGCTTGGCCCTTCTCGGCGGCTGGGGTGACACGGTGATGCGCAGCGGGAAGAGCCCGTTCAAGGGGGGACAGTTCACGGCGACAGTTCACGGCGGAGGTGATCCTGTGGGCGGTGCGCTGGTACTTGCAGTTCCCGATCATCTGCCGTGATCTCGAGCGGATGCCGGCCGACCGCGGCGTGGCGGTCGATCACACGACCATCTTCCGCGGGATCCAAGCCTCCGCGCCGGAGCTGAGCAAGCGGCTCTCCTTGCCTGCCGTCAAACTTTGCAACGGGACCCATTACCGGTGCGGATCAGCGGAGAAGCATCAGGATCATCGGCGTCAGCATGGCAGTCGCAATGCCATTCAGAGCCATGGCGAGCCCGGCGAAGACGCCTGCCACAGGGCTCATCTGGAAGGCGCGCCCGACCCCGATGCCATGCGCCGCCAGCCCCAACGCAAAACCCAGCCCACGGTGATCGGCACCGGGAAGGCGACGGTGAAGCGAGCCAAGGAGCGCGGTTCCGACAACGCCGGTCGCCATGACGAACACCATGGTCAGAGACGGCAAGCC
The DNA here is from genome assembly GCF_965111635.1 of Azospirillum sp. Marseille-Q6669. Lineage (NCBI taxonomy): Bacteria > Pseudomonadati > Pseudomonadota > Alphaproteobacteria > Rhodospirillales > Azospirillaceae > Azospirillum > Azospirillum sp. Marseille-Q6669. Next base: position 152,944 of record NZ_CBCOOP010000004.1, read on the forward strand.
CCCCGCCTGTTGGGAGACCTCCATGGCAATCGGCATGGTGGCCGACTTCGGTGCCAACGACAGGAGCATGGTATTACCGAGCCCAAACAGTCGGGCCAAGCAAATGACGGACAACACTGCGACGAGGCAGCCGACGAGCAGTGAAGCGCTGAGCGGAAGCCATGTGCGGACGATGAGCCGCCGCTGTTCGTAGAGCGGAATGGCCAATGCCACGGTTGCCGGGCCAAGAAGGAAGCGCAAAGGAACCGTTCCCTGCGTGTAGGCTTCCACGGGGATTCCAGTGACCAGAAGAAGGGCGACGAGCATTGCCGCCGCCACCGCGACCGGCTGGGTCAGCGGATGCCCTCCACAACGCCTGTGGAACTCCTGGGCCAGCAGAAAGGCAACGACGGTGGCGGTAAGCCATGGCAGTGGTGAAGTGAGCAGAGCGTCCCAAACCTCAGGGTGCTTCATGGTCCGCCTCGTGGCGTTGCGACACCAAACGGGCCACGGCGCTGAAGCTCCAAACCGTGGCAGCGACCGTGATCACAGTGCTGATCACCAGGGTGACGAGCAGCGCTCCCCACTGATCCCTCAGGTGCTGCGCATCGGACATGATGCCGACACCCGCCGGAACGAACATCACCGGCAGGTAACGGAGCAGCACCTCTGCGATCGTCCCCAAGCCGTGGGGTATGCGTTTCCGAAAAACCAGGAAAGCGAACAACGTGGCGCAGCCGACCACCGCACCAGGAAACGGCACGGCCAACAGCCGGACGAACAGTTCGCCACCCAGCTGGCAACCGAGCAGCAGCGCAAGCGGCCGAAGGGCGCTCATGACGCGACGCCTGACTGCGCAAGCGTTGCCATCACAGGGGAAAAGTCTGGCTGAGTTAACATCCGACTGTCCTTTTGCGGGCTTCCAATTGCCGGGCACCGCGCTTACTGGGCGCCTCTCGGATGGAGAAAAACCGTACAATTTACAAATCATACAGGCAATAGCTTTTTGCGTATGGATCAACGGGCGCCTGCGGAGCAGCTGGTTGGTCGCGCCCAGCCCTTCGAGCGCCAAAATCCATTGTTTATCCTTGCTTTTTCCGCGGAACAACAATCGCATGCAAAACATACAATACACCTGAGACCTTCGCCGACAACCTGGACAAGCTTGCGCGCCGGCAGCAGGCCAGCGCTCAACTCCGGCTTGAATGCTCTGGGCATCCTTCCCTCCGGCTCGCCACGTTGCCGAGGATGGGCTTCACAACACCCTCCTCCGCGTGATTGTCGGTCGGACCGGACCAACCTCCCGCTGGAGGCTTTGGATACCTTCACCCCACCACCCTCCATACAGACAATAATCCGTACAATCTCCTTGCAATCAGGCGCACAATGCCATACAAACAAGATACTTGTCGGCGAGCGGATAGGTGACGCGTCCAAAACTGCCATCAATGGCCGCTGAAACGCCTCGACACCATGGCGAGCCGCACGCCCTGAACCGTCTCCCTTTCCCCTGGCAAGGATATAAACTCCAATGCCACACGAGAGCTTTTTCCGCACCCAGATCGCCAGCCTGAAACAGGATGGCCGCTACCGGGTCTTCGCCAACCTCGAACGGCAAGCGGGGAACTTTCCGAAAGCCACCTTCCGCGACGCCGCCGGGAAGGAGCGGGAGGTCACCGTCTGGTGCTCCAACGACTATCTGGGCATGGGCCAGAACCCGGTCGTCCTGAAGGCGATGCACGACGCCATCGACGGGGTGGGTGCGGGTGCGGGCGGCACGCGCAACATCTCCGGCACCAACATCTACCACGTGCTGCTGGAGCGCGAGCTGGCCGACCTCCACCGGAAGGAGGCGGCTCTGCTGTTCACCTCCGGCTACGTGTCCAACGACGCGACGCTGGGGACGCTGGGCAAGCTGCTGCCCAACTGCGTGATCCTGTCCGACGCGCTGAACCACAATTCGATGATCACCGGCATCCGCAACAGCGGCGCCGAGAAGCACATCTTCCGCCACAACGACCCCAGGCACCTGGACGAGCTGCTCTCGCAGATCGCCCCGGACCGCCCGAAGGTCGTGGCCTTCGAGAGCGTCTATTCCATGGACGGCGACGTCGCCCCGATCCATGACCTGTGCGACGTCGCCGACAAGCACGGCGCCATGACCTATCTGGACGAGGTGCACGCGGTCGGCATGTACGGCCCGCGCGGCGGCGGCGTGGCGGAGCGCGACGGCGCCATGGACCGGCTGACCATCATCGAGGGCACGCTGGGCAAGGCGTTCGGCGTCCAGGGCGGCTACATCACCGGCTCCACCGCGCTGGTCGACTGCATCCGCAGCTTCGCCGCCGGCTTCATCTTCTCAACCTCCCTGTCGCCGGTTCTCGCCGCCGGAGCGCTGGCCAGCATCCGCTACCTGAAGACCAGCCAGAGCGAGCGCGACCGGCACCAGGAGCGCGCGGCGACGCTGAAGCGGCTGATGGCCGAGGCCGGCCTGCCGGTGATGCCGTCGGCCAGCCACATCGTTCCGGTGATGGTCGGCGACGCCCACCGCTGCAAGCGCGCCTCGGACGAGCTGATGGAACGCCACGACATCTACGTCCAGCCGATCAACTACCCGACCGTGCCGCGCGGCGGCGAGCGCCTGCGCTTCACCCCCACCCCGCTGCACAGCGACGCCGAGATGGCGCGCCTCGTCGACGCCCTGCTCGACGTGTGGACATCGCTGAATCTGCAGGTAGGCCAGCGTGCGGCCTGACCGCGCCATCGCGGGGGGTGGGCGTCCGGCGACGCCCCTGCTCACCCCAAACGATGCACAGACGCGCTTGGCGGATCATTGGACGCTGATGAGGAGAACCGCAATGACCGAGCAACACTACCCCGCTCTACCCCCCGTCAAGACGGGCATCTGCGGACGGTGTCCGCGCTGTGGAAAGGGAAGCATTTTCCAAGGTTTCTTGAAACTGGCCCCACGCTGCACCGCGTGTGGTCTGGACCTGTCCTTCGCGGACCCGGCGGACGGCCCGGCATTCTTCGTCATGTCGATCGTCAGCTTTCCGGTGGTGGCGTTCGCGGGATGGCTCGAAATCCAATACGAACCGTCCGTTTGGGTGCATTTCATCACCACCCTGCCGATGCTGCTGGGCGGCTGCTTGGCCCTTTTGCCGCCTTTCAAGGGGTGGATCGTGAGTTCGCAATACGTGCACAAAGCTGCAGAAGGGCGTCTGGCGCAAAGCACGGAAAAGTGATCCGGCACCAGCAAAACTCAGCGACCTCCAGCGGGCAGAGCCACTTTGCGCCTCCGACGCCCAAGGCGATTATCAGGCGCACAACGGAGAAACAGTCATGGAAGATCACCGGGTAACGCTCCGGGCGCTAGTCCTTTTGCTGGTGGGTGTGGTCGGGTACGTCGGCGTCCTGCTCGCAAGCCCGGACGTGGCTGTCTTCATCATCGTGGTCGCGTCATGGATCAACTTGGCGATCCTGGTGCGCTTGACCCGGTAAGAGGCTGACGGCTGCTGCGGATGCCACTTGGTGGCTCGCGTCATCACGGCCCGATCGGCTTGTTCCGCTTGTGTAGACTAGGGTCCCAGGTGCCGCACCGCTTCCGCATGGAGCCCCAAACCGCGTTCCCCTGGGCCGTTGGAAGCCTTCTTGCGTGGACGTCGCTCGACCGTCATAGGGTGCCGTTGGATGTCAGAGCTGTACGCCACACGGCCCATAAGGAAGATCATGCACGCGGAACACAAGGATTGGGCGCCCGAAATCAGGACCAAGGACAAGCCCGTCTACTTGGCCATCGCCGACGCGATCGCGGACGACATTCGCAGCGGCCGCCTTGCGCCCGGCCAGCGGTTGCCACCACAGCGTGCTCTTGCCGAGCATTTGGGCCTTGACTTGACCACCGTCACCCGCGCTTACAAGGAAGCCGGGCACCGCGGTTTGCTCGACGCCCGTGTCGGGCTGGGGACCTTTGTCCGCCCGTCGGCGCCCGTGCCGGCGCGTGCTGAACGCAGCGCCAATGCCTTCGGCGTCTTTGTCGATATGACGATGAACCAGCCGCCGCTGCCGGACTCGCCGGAGTTGTTGGAAAGCGTCCGCCAAGGCATGGCCGAGGCGATCTTGCAGACCGACCCACGGACGGTTTTGCGCTATCCCGATGTGGGAGCGAGCCTAAGGGATCGCGATGCGGGGGTCCGATGGCTTGGCCGGCGTCTGCCGGATCTGTCCGGGGATCGCATCGTCCTCTGCCCCGGCACGCAAAGCGCGCTGCTCTGCCTGTTGACCGCGTTGGCACGCTCCGGTGACACCGTGTGTGCGGAAGCTCTGACCTATCCGGGCTTCAAGGCGCTTGCGCAACAAATCGGCCTACGGGTGGTCGGCGTGGCCATGGACGACCAGGGGCTCGATCCGGAAGCGCTGAAAGCGGCGTTCTCCGCGCATGCCCCAAGGGTCCTGTACTGCACGCCGACGCTGCACAATCCGACCACGGCGACGATGTCCTTGGAGCGGCGGCAGGCGATCGTGGCCGTTGCGCGTGAACACAACGTGCCGATCATCGAGGACGACATCTATGGTGTTCTTCCGGAGATCGGCATGCCGCCCATCGCCGCCCTCGCGCCTGAATTGACCTACCACGTGGCCGGCCTTGCCAAATGCGTCGCCCCCGGGCTGCGCATCACCTACATCGCCGCTCCCGACGCCCGGCAAGCAATGCGGGTGATTGGAGCGCAACGGGCGACGATGCTGGCCACGCCGCCCATCTTGGCGATGATCGCCACCCGGTGGATCAGCGATGGAACCGCCGATCGACTGCTCGGCGCTGTTCGTGCGGAAGCGGTGGCCCGTCAGCACATGGCAAAAGCCACACTTCCGCCAGGAAGCTATGCGGCGCACCCCGAAGGCTTCCATCTGTGGCTCCGCCTGCCCGCGGCGTGGACGCGCGGCGAGTTTGCGACACACCTGCGCACCCGCGGCATCGCGACCGTGGTCAGCGACACCTTTGCCGTTGCCGAGCCGGTTCCAGAAGCGCTGCGCATCTGCTTGGGGGCGCCAGCCGACCGCGCCGACACGCAGCGTGTCCTGGACATCCTTGCGGAAGCGCTCGACCAGAGTCCGGCTCTGGCCGGTGTGGTCATCTGAAGCAGCAACGCAACCGCCGCGTTGAGACTCGCGGATTCAGACCAGTGAAGCCGACGCGGCTTTTTTTTAGGAGTGATGAGGATCATGAAGGACATCGCGCAAGCGTTTGAACAGGCCTTCAAGGCGATGCCGCTGATCGCCGTGCTGCGGGGCATAACGCCTGAGGAAGCGGATCCGGTGTTCGACGCGGTGGTCGAGGCTGGGGTCACGCTCATCGAAATCCCGCTCAACTCACCCGATGCCTTGATCAGCATCGGCAAACTTGCCGCCCGGCGGTTTCCCGGGGTGTGCATCGGAGCGGGCACCGTTTTGACCGCTGCGGACGTAGAGCGTGTAAACGCGGTTGGTGGCGAGATGATCGTCACCCCAAACACCGAGCCCGCGGTAATCGACGCCGCCGTCCGCGCCGACCGCGTCCCGGTGATCGGTTGCCTGACGCCCACGGAAGCGCTGGTCGCTTCGCGCCACGGCGCGCGCGTGCTGAAGATCTTTCCGGCGGCCCGCCTTGGCGCCGCCTACCTCACGGATGTCCGAGCGGTGCTTCCGCTGGGAAGCCGGCTTCTGGCATTCGGCGGCGTCGGGCTCAACGACATGGCCGAGTACCGCGCCGCCGGAGCCGATGGCTTCGGCTTCGGCACCACTCTTTACAAGCCGGGACGTACCGCCCGCGACGTCGGCGCCGTGGCGCGCGACCTCGTTGCTGAATGGAAACGCCTCGACGTCGCGGGCGGGTAACCACCGCACTTATCAACACCGACACCGACACTGCCCGAGCGCAACACCCCTGTCCGTGTCGCGCTCGGCGCCCCGAAGAACCGCCAGGGCCTGCGCGAGACATTGCGGCAAGTGGCCAACCTTCTGGCCGAGGCACCTGTCATGTCTTCCATGGCCGTATGAATTCCAAAGGCATATTGGATGCATTCAAGTTGACACTGTCGGTCTCACCGGAGCATACGATCACACATTGCATGCAGGCATTGCTTGCTATTGCCTCCCGAAGGAACACGCGATGTCATCCGAACAGGAATGGCCGCCTCTTCCCCCTCTCAGCACCGGCCTGCGTGGTCGCTGCCCACGCTGCGGCCAGAGTCATCGGTTCAGCGGCTTCCTGAGGCTGCGCCCGCACTGCGAGGTCTGTGGCTTGGACTACTCCTACGCCGATCCGGCTGACGGCCCCGCCTTCTCCGTCATCTGCTCCGTCTGCATTCCCGCGGTCATCCTGGCGCTCTGGATCGAGGCACAGTTTGAGCCCCCTTACTGGGTGCACCTCGTCACGACCCTGCCGTTCCTGTTGCTGACCTGTGTTCCGCCCTTGCGGCCGTTGACGGGTTGGCTGGTGGCCAGCCAGCACTTCTACAAGGCAGAGGAAGCCCGTTTCGTAACAGCCGCGCCAACCCAGTCGCCTGTGACCCTACCCTCAGACAAAGACTCGCGCTCGACCCGACTGGCGTCAGGTTCCCCTGACGATAGATAGTGTCATAGCTTGGAGATGTTCAAAATGTATGATTGGTTCCCTCTAGTCTTCTTTCCGTTCAAGATTATCGTGTTAGGAACGGGCATGTTCTTCGCCATCAAGTGGCATCACGATCAAGCGAAGAAGGATCAAGCGAAGAAGAATAAAGAAACCAGCGGACCGTAAGCAGCCCCGGCATCGGCCGGCCCTTCGGCTTGCGGAAATGCACCCTGCGGCGGCGGCCCGCCACGATGGCCGCTTCGTTGGCCTTCGAGCGGCAGGCGCCGTCCGCCCACACCCGGCTGTCGAAGGAGTCGGGATCGAGCAGGCCCGGCAGTCGGGCGCCGTCGCGCCGCGCCGCGTCGGTGACGATGAAGCGCCGGATCAGGTGGAACCGGCGGTCGATGGTGATGTGCGACTTGTCGCCGAAGGCCGCGATCGGAAGCCCCTCCACGAGGCGCACTTCGGACCCGTCGAGCGTCGGCCCCGGCTTCGCCTCGACCCGCCCTCGTTTCACCGCCCAGCGCGCCTGCGTGTCCTTTTGGCGCGCCTTGGCCGGCGGCCAGGGGGGGGCTTCACCGTCACGGATCCGGCGCTTCTCCTCCCAGGTCAGCCGCGGCCGGGGCGTTTCCACGATGGAGGCGTCGATGATCTGGCCACCAAGTGCGAAGTAGCCACGCTCCTTCAAGTCCGCGTCGAAGCGGGCGCCCTGGCCGCGGTCCGCTTCCGGCTCTGGAGCGAGACGACTTTCTCGCCGTCAACGCTGGGCGGGGAGAGCGCGAAACTCCTCGGCGCTGGGCTCAACCGCCTCATTCAGGCCGCTTGCTTTCCGGCGCAATTGAGCAAAGTCGAGCTGAGCGCTCTGGTGCCGAGCTGCACCTGGTGCGAGGCACAGGGCCGGCGGTATCGGCCGACCACCGCCTGGGGCAGCCACGGTTCGGAAAAGCAATCCAACGGCAAGCCGTGACGGGAGCCCCGGCGCGAGCGCACCCAAAGGTGAACGGATCCGCCCAGCAGAAGCACGTCCAGTGGCTCGCCCGCGCCGGCGACGCCGAGCGATCCGACGATTCCGTTGAAGCCGAAACCTGCCGTCGGCACGCAGAGCACTGCTTCCGTGTGGCCCACGGCCGCACCGGTCCCTGAGGCTCCGCTGATCCACCGTTGTCAGTATCCTCGGGCCGTCTGGCGTTACGCGGTCCAAATGACTTTCAGGACATCTGTAGCGGTTCAGGCCGCATCGCCTTTCCCCAACCCACCCATAGAGGCCAGGGTTTTCACGGTTTCCGCTATGGCGAAAACGCTGCAACAGAGCCCAACCTTGCGATTACATGGAACTGCGACCAAGCAGCGGAGCGACCGTCCGCAGGGCTTGATCCAAATCTGTGAGCAAGTCACCTTCCCCCTCCAATCCGATGGACAAGCGCAACAGGCTGTCGTCGATGCCCGCCGCTCGCCGCGCCTCGATCCCCATGCTCGCGTGCGTCATCGTCGCCGGATGAGCGACGAGGCTTTCGATGCCGCCAAGTGACTCGGCGAGCGTGAACACCTTCACCGCTTCCACGAAACGGCGTGCGCCGTCCGCTCCACCTTTGATGTTGAAACTCAGCATGGCGCCGAAACCTCGTTGCTGGCGCTCCGCGATGGCGCGGCCGGGGTGAGACGGCAGGCCTGGATAATGCACGGTCTCCACGCACGGATGACGATCGAGAAAACCGGCCACCGCAAAGGCGGTGCGCTGCTGGTGCTCCAGCCGTGGGAACAGCGTTCTCAAGCCACGCAACGTCAGGTACGCGTCGAAGGGCGACCCTGTGAGGCCCATCGCGTTCGCCCAATCCTTGAGGTGGTTCAGATCCTGCGTGTGCGCGGCAATGACAGCTCCCCCCACGACATCGGAATGGCCGTTGAGGTACTTGGTCGTTGAATGGGTGACGAAGTCGGCCCCAAGCGCCAGGGGGCGCTGGAGCGCGGGCGAAAGGAAGGTGTTGTCGACGGCGACTTTGGCTCCCGCCGCCTTGCCCTGTTCGGCCAGCTTGGCGATGTCGGTGATGCGCATCAACGGATTGCTCGGTGTTTCGATCAGGATGAGGGCCGGACGGCGTCGAAGAGCCTCGGCGAAACCTGCCGTCTCGTTCAGATCGACGAACGCCACCTCGAAATGCCCTTTCGCCGCTCGCATCGAAAGCAGGCGATGGGTTCCGCCGTAGCAATCGTGTGGAGCGATCACCAGATCGCCAGGGTCAAGCGTCGCCAGCAGCAGGCTGACGGCAGCCATGCCGGTGGCCGTGACCACCGCACCGGCGCCGCCCTCCAGTTGGGCGAGGGTATCGGCGAGCAGATCGCGCGTCGGGTTGGCCGTTCGCGAGTAATCGTATGGTCCGGGCTTCTCAAAGCCGGGAAACCGGTAGGTGGTCGACAGGTGAATCGGCGGTGTCACCGCGCCGTACTGCGCGTCGCTCCCGATGCCGTTGGCGGCGGCGATCGTCTGCGGGGATTTCCCATTGTCCATGCTCGGCATCCTTTGCTGCGTGCCGTGGTCCGGCTGTTCGGCCACTCCTGGCCTGTCCCGATGGCGCGCGTCAGCGCGCCGCCGCCCGAAGGTTCGCGGCGCGGCTTGTCCGTCCGGGCTCGCTCGCCACATTGCCACGCATGGTGCGCACCAGGTTGTAGACCATCATGAGCGCGCCCGCGAGAAACAGGGCGCCGCCGGCTGCGCGGATGACGTGGAAGGGGTGCGTGGCCGTGACCGTCTCGACGAACGAATATTGGAGAAAGCCGAGGGTGTCGTAGGCGCGCCACATCAGACCCTGCATGATGCCCGACACCCACATGGCGGCGATGTAGAGCAGAATGCCCACGCTCGCCGTCCAGAAATGCAGGCTGACCAGCGCCATGGAGTACAGGCGCTCCCGCCCCCAGAGCCGCGGGACGAGGTGGTAGAGGGAGCCGAACACCATGAAGGCCACCCAGCCGAGCGCGCCGGAATGCACATGGCCGACCGTCCAGTCGGTGTAATGCGACAGGGCGTTCACCGGCTTGATGGCCATCAGCGGACCCTCGAAGGTCGACATGCCGTAGAAGGCCACCGACGTCACGAGGAAGCGCAGGACCGGGTCGGTGCGCAGCTTGTCCCAGGCACCCGACAGGGTCATGATGCCGTTGATCATGCCGCCCCAGGACGGCATCCACAGCATGATCGAGAAGGTCATGCCCAGCGTCTGCGCCCAGTCCGGCAGGGCCGTGTAGTGCAGGTGGTGCGGGCCGGCCCAGATGTAGATGAACACCAGCGACCAGAAGTGCACGATCGACAGGCGGTACGAATAGACCGGCCGCTCCGCCTGTTTCGGCACGAAATAATACATCATGCCGACGACACCGGCGGTCAGGAAGAAGCCGACGATGTTGTGCCCGAACCACCACTGCACCATCGCGTCCTGCACGCCGGACAGCAACGGGTAGCTCTTCGCTCCGGTAAAGGAGACGGGCACGGCCAGATTGTTCAGCGTGTGCACCATGCCGACGACGATGACGAAGGACAGGTAGAACCACAGGGCCACATAAATGTGCCTCTCCCGCCGCTGCAGGATCGTCCGGACCAGGATCGTCGCGTAGAGCAGCCACACACCGAGCAGGAACAGGTCGGTGTACCACTCGAACTCCGCGTACTCCTTGCTCTGGGTGGCGCCCATCACGTAGCCGGACACCGCCAGGAGGACGAATATCTGATAGCACCCGAACAGCAGCTGGTGCAGTTCACGGCTTCCCCATAGGGCGGTTCGGCAGGTCCGTTGCGCCACGAAGAAGGACGAGCCGATCAGCGCGTTCCCGGTGAAGGCATAGACGATCAGAGTGGTGTGGATCGGCCGGACGCGGCCGAAGCTGGTCCATTCCAGCCCGAGGTTGAGCGTCGGAGCGACCAGCAGAAGGGCAACCCACAGGCCCATTGCCAGCCCGGCCACACACCAGAACAGGGATGCCCGGATGAACATCCGCACCGCGGCGTCTCCGGCGTCGTACGAGGCCGCGTCGCCGTCCGTCCGTCCGGCCCCGGGTATGGATAGCGTGGTGCTGATCGCGAGATCGGTCATGCGCAAGACCCTGTCGACGTCGCACGGCGGGAGCGGCCGGACGGCCGACGTCATAGCGGCCCGGTCGGCGATGCCCGGTCGGGGCCGCCCGGCGCAGGGCGCGCGGACTCCAGTCCCGTTCTGGAATGGGAGGATCACAGGCGCCATGCCCGACGGCTCGTAACACGGTTGCACAGAGCCTAGGTCGCGCCTACACATAGCAAAAGCGAATTTATTCGATGGATTGCATCGCATTATCCGATACAATTTCTCGTGGGGGACGTCGCATGGACATGGAAACGGCCCGCACTTTCCTTGAAGCGGCCACGGCTGGAAGCTTCGTCGCGGCGGCGGAGCGGCTGCACGTCACGCAATCGACGGTCAGCACGCGCATCCGGCAATTGGAGGATCAGCTGGGTTGCCAGCTGTTTGTGCGCAACAAGAACGGCGCGATGCTCACTGCGGCCGGGATCCGGTTCCAGCGTCATGCCATCGCCATGCTCCGCCTCTGGGAGCAGGCCCGGCAGGAGGCCGCGCTTCCCATCGGGCATCGCGCCCTGCTGCGCATCGGCAGCGAGGCCGGTCTGTGGAACCGGATGCTGAACCGTTGGATTCCCTGGATGCGGCGGAATGCCGAAGACATCGCCCTGCGGTGCGAGGTCGGGTTGGCGGACGATCTGCTCCAGCGCCTTCGCGACGGGACGCTCGATCTCGCGGTCCTCTATTCGCCGCGCGCCGTGCCGGGCCTCGCGGTGCGCCTGCTGCTGGAAGAGGATTTGGTCCTTGTGAGGGTTCGCCCCGCTCCGAGCGCCGGTGGCGACCACTACGTCCTCATCGACTGGAGCGACGAATTCCAGCGCAGCATCCGTTTGCGAAATCCGGAGCTTCTGTCCACACCCTTGTCGATCGGCGTCGGCACGCTCGGGCTGGACTATGTCAGGCAATGCGGGGGAACCGGGCATTTCCCACGGAGTCTGGTCCAGCCCATGCTCGACCAGGGGGTGGGGGAAGTCGTTCCCGAAGCGCACCCGTTCAGTTTGCCCATCTACGCCGTTCACCCGGCGGAGCCTGATGTCAGCGTTCTCGAAACCGCGTTCGAAGGCCTGCGGGCCATCCTCGGCTCTGACGAGGTGACAGGGAATTCTCAACAAGGCGCCGACGCCCAATAAAATCCCGTCCCGTCCCGTCCCGTCCCGTCCCGGCCGGCGTCGGCGCGCGGGACTCATGCCCGCAAATGGATGCCGCCTCACCGGCAGGCTTTCACGCCGTCGCGATGATGCGGCGTGAACGGTGTTCTGACAGGAAGGGAGGAATCACCATGAAGCCCCAGCGGTCCGCACCCCCGCCCTCGTCTCCCTTCGCACGCCCCGACGGGTCCTGCCTCGGTCGTCTTCCGGACGAGCAGGAGGACGAGCCCGTGCCCGCCGCGCCGGCGGAACCCGAGGACAAACCCGCCCCGCCCACCGAGCCGATGAATCCGGCTTGATGCGGTTCGGAACACCGGCGCACGTTGGCCGCGACCGATCTGCCGCTGAACCTGCCGCTGAATGCCCGTCCTAAACCTGCGGCGATGATGCGCGTTCATCCGCGCCGCCAAGCGCCTCTTCCCCACAACGGTAAGCCCGTGCAAGGGAAGCGTCCTGTGCTGGCGTGAGCACGGCGTCAACGGCACTGAGCAGTGCGGTCTCTTCCTTTTGAATGTGCAGGACGAGGCCCTCGATCAATTGCTGCCCGAAATGGCGGAAGACCGGCCAGCTTTCCTCATCGAACCCCTCACGCAGAGCCAGGGCACACAACCGGGTGATGCGGCGGACGAGCGGGCGCAGGGCCTCGTGGTCGGTCGAGAGGTCGGCCGTCATCTCGTAAGCGCCAGCGGCGGCAATGGGCGGAAAGAGCCACTGCTCTTCCAGGAGGAAATGCCGTTCGAGGTCCTGGCCCAACTCCTTGCCAAGGGAGGCGAGCAGAACGCGACCGTCCACGTCCAGATGTGGGATGTCGTCTTCCGTGGTGCGCTCCAGGTAGGCTTCGAACGCGTTCAGAAGGTCGATGGCCCGGTGATGATCATCGTGCAGGAGTTGGCCGGTCTTGCTGTCGGTGTGCATGTCCGAAGTCTTTTGAAAGGGGGTCACGCGTCGGGTCGGCCATTCCAAGCGGCAAGCCTGACCAGTCGAGGATCGTCGGCGTGGTCCACCAGCATGCGTCGGACCCGCTCCTGCCACAGGATGCGGAACTGTGCCGCTTCGTCCGGGGATGCCGCGTGGGACAACAGGCGCTGCAGAAGGCCGGGCATCGCCGGATCGACCGGCACGACGCCGCTGTCGAGCGTCGCTTGCACTCCCGCTCCCGTGTCCATGCGGACGAAGGCCATCGTCCCTTGAATGCCGACCCCGAAGGACAGGAGGTTCCGGCGGTCGAAGCGTCCAGCGATGCCTTTGAAGCCGGTGCTCTCCGTCGCTCCGGTCAGCAGCGTGGCGACGCTTGCCATCACACCGGCCACGCCTTCGGCGGCGGCCTCGCGAACAGACACCGCAACGGCCCCGCGCTCGGGCACCTCATCGGGATACAGACGCTCCAGTGACCGTACGGTCATCAGGTAAGCGCCCGCGACGGTCGGGCAGGAATGGCCGGCCAGCCGCACCGCATCGGCATAGCCATACTCAAGCAGGCCGTCCTCGGCCGCGCCGAGGAACGCGCTGAGCGGATCGCACACGACGAGCCGCGGCGCCGCATCATAAAAGGATGGAAAGGTCATAACCGGATCATGCCACGATGATGCGCGGGCCTCTTTGTCCTCGCGCAAACGGCACGGCCAAGCACCCGTGGCAAGCGGGAAATGCCCAACGGAGGAAGGCAAGGGTCTCGCCCCCCACCCTCCCCCTGCGCATCCCACCGGGGTGGGATCAATGCTTCATCTCACCGAGATGCTTGCGGGAGTCGCCGCTCTTGTCGAGGATGACGCTGTCGTCCGCCTTGCCATCGACTTCCAGAATGCCGATGAGCCCCTTGGTGGCGCGGCTCAGAGCGTGGTCGACCAAGGCGTACTTGCCCGGATAGTCGACCTTGAACTCCACCATCGTCGCCCCGCCCGGCGCCACCGTGACCGTCTGCACGTTCTTCAGCGGCGGCGTGTCCAGGGCACCGAGATTGTGGACGCGATCGAAGATCTCGCCGATGACATGGAACGACGAGGTGAAGTTCGGCCCACCGACACCGAACCAGATGCGCACGGTTTCGCCCACACTGGCCTTCAGCGGCTTGTCCTTCACCAGCCCACCCACGGCGCCGTTGAACACCAGATAGCCGGGCTTCTCGTTGACCAGGCCGTCGTAGTCGTCCTCCGCCGCCGGCAGGTTCTTCGCCTTGGTGGCGTAGATCTCCTGCTGCATCACGTAGAATTCCTTGTCGACCTTCGGCAGGCCGCCTTCGGGCTCCACCACGATCAGGCCGAACATGCCCTTGGCGATGTGCTGGGCGACCATCGGGGTGGCGCAGTGATAGACGTAGACGCCCGGCGCCATCGCCTTGAACGAGAATTCCTTGGTCTGGCCCGGCTCCGCCTGGGTGATCTGTCCGCCGCCAAGGAAACCGGTGGCCGCGTGGAAATCAATGGAATGGTTCATGATCGATCCGGGCGCGTTCGTCATGGACACGTTCACCGTGTCGCCGACACGGACGCGGACCATCGGGCCGGGGACCTTGTTGTTGAACGTCCAGTAGGTGTAGGTCGTGCCGTCATCCAGCCTGGCTTCGACCTCGGTCGTGGTCAGCACGACATTGTGGGTCTTGGGCGCGCGCGTGCCCGCCGCTTCCGGCGCCGGGACCGCCGCGGGGTCCTGGACGATGTCGACCGTCGGCTCCTTGACCTTCGGCTCGGCGTACAGCGTGGTGGCCGATGCGGCGCCGATCCCCGACAGGGCGATGAGGGCGGCGGCGCTGACGGTGGCGAGGAAGGTCTTGGTTTTCATGATGCAATCCAGGGCGAGTGTTGCTTCCGAAGCCAACATCCCGGATTTCACGCCCCGATTACTTGACGGTCGTCAAGAATTTGAAGAAAGGGCAACGCCCTGTTTTTTTGTATTTTGCTTGCTTTTGTCACAACTCCAATAAATAGCCTGTGAGAGTGAGGAGGCGACGGGGGTGTATGGCTTGCAAAGAGTTGCGAAACACCACGGCCCGCCTGCCGTTGCAGCCGGGGCGGTCCCTGACGATGCCAGGGGCGTGTCAGTAATCCCGATCCGGGTGATCGGACCAGTCGCCCAGATTCATCACGGCGACCGCCATCGCCACACCGCCGAACGTTCCGCAAACCGAGCCGAAGAGCAGAATGAAACCGATCAACCAGTATTCGGAGCCAAGGAGCAGTGTACGGAGACTGGCGACATCCAACGCGAGAAGGCCGAGGCAAACGACAACCCCTGCCACCACCCCGATCGCAAGGTGGGTCAAGAGGAACGCCACCAGGTTATGCTTTCGCAGGAAAGAAAAGCGCCGTGGATTTCGAGGCATTCTTTCGACTCCTTACAAAACCAAAGCGCATGACAGCAAACATACGACAGGAACGCGCCGCGCCGTTGACGTTCCCCTGGAATGAATCGGCGCACGCCTTGAAAACTCATGCGGCAAGCAATTCATCCGCCGGGCCGAAAAACTCGTAGTGGATGCTGCCCAATGGCACGCCCCGGCCGGCGAGGCCGCCGACCATAGCGCGCAGGAACGGTCGAGGGCCACACAGATAGTAGGCCGCCTCCTGCGTCGGCGTGTTGGCGACGATCCAATCCATGCTGATGAAACCCCGTTCATCGTAGTCGCGCCCCTGAACGTCGGCCGGCTCAGGGGCGTTGTAATAGGTGCGCAGCGTGATGTTGCGAGCCTGAGCGGCGAGCGCCCGGGAATGATCGCGCATCGCGTGGACGCGGCCGTTCTCGGCGCCGTGAATGTACCATGTCGGCCGGCCACCGCCGGAACCGGCAATGGTCTCCAGCATGCTCATCATCGGGGTCAGCCCGACCCCACCGCTCAGCAGCACGACCGGCCCGGCGGACGCCTCGTCGAGGAAGAATTCGCCGGCCGGGGGCGCCACCTTCAGCGTTGTGCCCGGCTTGGCGTGATCGTGCAGCCAGTTGGAGGCCAGACCCGCCGGCCTGCCCGAGCCCACCTCCCGCTTGACGCTGATGCGGTAGGACCGGGAATCCGGAGCGGAGGAGATGGAATAGTTGCGCTTCAGCGCACCGGCTCCCGGCACATCCAGCGCAAAGGTCAGATACTGACCGGGACGGTGGCGGATCACACCGCGCCCGTCTGCCGGAACCAGGATGAAGGAGCGGATGATGTCGCTCTCCGGCGTCACGCTCTCCACCGTGAAGTCGCGCCAGCCGTTCCAGCCGCCCGGCGCCGTGGCGAGCCCGGCGTAGATGCTGGCCTCCCGCGCTTTCAACACGTCGGCCAGAAACCAGTAGGCCTCGCCCCACGCGTCGAGGACGTCCTCGGTCGCGGCATCGCCCAGAACGTCCTTGATAGCGCCCAGCAGGGCATCGGCGACATAGGGGTAATGTTCGGGCAGGATGTTCAGCCCGACATGCTTCTGCGTGATCCGCTCCACCCGCGAGGCCAACACACCCAGATTGTCGATGTTGCGGCCATAGGCGATGATCGCCGCCGTCAGCGCCTTGGACTGCGACCCGGTCTCGCCATGATGGGATTGATTGAACAGGTCACGGATTTCCGGGGTGCGGAACAATCGCTGATACATGCGGTCGGTGACCGCGGTGCCGCCTTTCTCCAGAGCGGGAACCGTGGCCTTGACGATGTCGATGGTTCGGTTGCTGAGAGCCTCCGCCATGGATTGCCTCCGTGCTGTCATGGCGATTCAACCATCCGCCAATTCAACCGGTTCCGGCACTGTCCTCGGAACCGGACCGACCTCCAAAGGTTGCGATCGTCCGGGCATCAGCCATTGATGGCGGTGGAGTTCCTGCTGCGGAAGCGGCTTCCATGCGCTATATTTCGGGCTACGAAGCGCTCGTACACTTCTTCATGCCAAGGACTGTTGGCGTGACGAACCGCCTGGGAACCGTGGCTGATGCCTGCTGCCGACACCGATGCCCTGCAACCGTCCGCCCTGCGCGACGCCGACCATCTGACCGCGATCGTCGATCTCAACGAACGCCTGTTCTTTGCCCGTGACCTGCCGACCGTGGTCTCCGTCCTGCGGACGGCGGCGCGCCGCCTGACCGGCGCCGACGGCATCACCATCGTGCTGCGCGACGGCGACCTGTGCCATTACGTCGAGGAGGACGCGATCAGTCCGCTGTGGAAGGGGCAGCGGTTCCCCATGGGCACGTGCATCTCCGGCTGGGCTATGCTGACCGGACAACCGGCGGTCATTCCGGACATCTACGCCGATCCACGCATCCCACACGAAGCCTATCGCCCCACATTCGTGCGGAGCCTTGTCATGGTGCCGGTCGGCGCGCCCGAGCCCATCGCCGCCATTGGTGCGTATTGGGCGACGCGGCACACGCCCGACACGGGCACCGTCACCCTCCTGCTGGCGATCGCCCGATCGGCGGCCCTGGCGCTGTCCAACGTCCGCCTGCTTGAATCGTTGCAGGAGACGGCCGAAGCCGCACGGACACAGGCCAAGGAACTGGCGCGGGCCAACGCGGCGCGCACCCGGCTCCTTGCGACGTTGAACCATGACCTGCGCCAACCGGTCCATGCCCTGACCCTCGCCACCCACGCCCTGTCGTCCCGGGTCACAGCCCGCGGAGAAATCTACGTGTCGACGATGAAGCACTGCCTGGGCGTGGTGAAGCGACTGATGGATGGCGTGCAGGACTTGGTAGGGATGGACGACGGCACGATCACCGTCCGGATCGAAGACGTCCCGTTGGACGATCTGATGACGCACGCCACAGCGACGTTCCATCTGGCCGCCGAAGCCAAGGGGCTCGACTGGCGCATGGAAGGGAGCGGCGGCGGGGTGACGGTGCGCACGGACCGGCTGCTTGCGTCGCGCATTCTCCACAACCTCGTCGACAACGCCATCAAGTACACCGACCGCGGGGAAATCCGGATTGTGTGCCGCACTGCCGACGGCAGGGTGTGGGTCGACGTCTGCGATACCGGCCGAGGAATCCCGGAGAGTTCCCTGGCCGACATTTTCGAAGAGTTCTACCGCATCGAAGCCGGGGATGACGTCGTCGGCCTTGGCCTTGGCCTGTTCATCGTGAAGACGCTGGCGGATCATCTCGGCTATCCGATCATGGTGGAGTCCCGCCCAGGGGCGGGAACAACGATCAGCGTCGCCCTGCCATTGGCTGGTTCTGTCGCATCGTCCACAGGCGGGTGATCCAGAGCCCTTGTCCGGGGGGCAAGGGGGCACCGCGGCCGGCGTCAGCGGCCGGCCACGAGCCCGTTCGAGGGGGTATCGCGGAACTGTTGCTGAATGGCCGCGATGGCGCTCATGTCCGTGAGCAGCGCCGCGACGCAGTCCGGATCGAACTTCCGGCCCGCCTGCTCCCGGAGGAAAGCCGCCGCGGCATCATTCGTCCACGCTCCCTTGTAGGGACGCTCCGACGTCAGCGCGTCGAACACGTCGGCGACCGCGACAATGCGGGCTTCCAGTGGAATGGCCACGCCGGAAAGGCCGTTGGGATAGCCGGAGCCGTCAAAGGCCTCATGGTGACAGGCCACCACATTGCGCAAAATGGCGGCGTGCGGCAGGGCGCCAAGGCCGTGGTCGTGAATCATCGCGTTGATGATGTCCAAGCCCTTGGTCACGTGCGTTTTCATGACCTCGAACTCGTCCGTCGACAGTTTGCCGGGCTTGAGCAGGATGCTGTCCGGCACCGCCACCTTGCCGACATCGTGCAGGGGGGCGTACTGGAGAATATATTCGATGAACTCGTCCGAAAGCCCGTGCTTCGATGCGATTCCCGCTGCGACAAGCTGGGCGTAGCGGCTCATGCGGTTGAGATGAGCACCGGTCTCCTCGTCACGGTAATGACTGACCTCGAGGGCCGTGTGCACGGCCGCCAGCATGGCGCGCGTGCTGGTCATCTCCGACGCGACGAGCACGCCGATGACCCGCCGATACGGCAACAGTGCCGACACGATCGATTCGGTGAAGAAGCCCTCCTTCCTTGAGTTCAAGAAAAGGAAGCCATACAGATCGCCCTGCCAGTGAATACGGCTCACGTAGCGCGAGCGGAAGCCCTGCTTGAGCAACCGGCCTCCCGGGCTGGTGGAACCGGGGTCCGACGTGATCGCATTGTCAATCCACGGACGTCCCGTCTCGGCGACCGTCTGCAGAAGAGGATAATCGCACAGCCGGCCGGAAAGGGGATCGAGGGGCCGTGGGCCGACGTTGCTGTGGACGAACGTCCGGACCCGCTCGCCCCTGGCATCATAGGTCGCCACGGCGATCCGGTGCAGATGCTCCAGTCCAGGCCATTCGCGGATCTCCTCATGCAACGACTGGAGCCGTTCCTCAAGGCCTCCACTCTGCTCCATCCAAGGATCTTCGCCGAACCCGCAGGCGAGACTGCCTACTCTCACTTGCCGCATCTGGTTCAAAGAACATCTCCTGGATGGTGTAAGCTATAAGGCAACTATTCGCTATGCCAGCAATGGGTATATCGCGCTATCTTTTCACTGCATGTGTGTGAAGGGGCGCCCGAAGACGCGGAACTCCATGGGACGACCGTCACCTTCGAGGGCATTCGTTGGCGTTGATTTGCGTCAAATCCCTCAACAAATATGTGCATGGGTTTAGGGAACTGGACCAGAGGTTGAAGGCTGGGCTTGATCTCGCCTCGGGTTGGTGGACACGGGTTTGCGCAGATCGTAGCTCGGCCTGCCCTGGCCGGGTGTCACCTCATGGACTGTCGAGTTCACCGGCCAGATAGCCGGAAAGGCGCTGCCAGAAACCGAGCAGTTCGCCATCGGCGGGCTTTACGCCACCCGGGGTTACACATTGAACAATGGCAGTGTCGACACCGGCTTTGTGCTGCGGAGCGAGGCGCGGCTGCCGACCTTCCCCTCCTTGGGCCATCTTGAGAGCAGCGGATTCGGCCCGGTCGAGGATGTCGTTTCGCCCTTTCCCTTTCCCGACGTGGGGTACGGCCACAATTACAACTACGACGCTCTTCCTGGCATCGGCGAGCGGGCCGACACGACGCCGGTTGGGGGTGGGGGCTGGCCTCGACTACACGCTCCTGCAGACCCCGCAGCTTGGGGTAAATGTCGGAGTTGCTCTCGCCGATGGGCCGGAAACCAGCCGTGGGACGCTCACCGCCCAGGCCAGGATGCTGGTTTCTTTCTGAAAAACCCGTTTCCTTCGTCAGGTGTCACGCCAAGCCTGAGCTGGCGACGCGGAGGCCCCGGCGAGCCGAGGCCGTGATTTAAGCAACGGCGAGCATGCCGCGCAGAGCGGCGACCCGCTGGACACGGATCGCCCGTCGGCGCGCAGGCGATTCAACACCGAGCCGGTCCGAACGTTCTTCGGTCGCGGTCGAGCGGCAGTGCGGACAGCGCATTCGTCACCTCCTCAAGAGAGGTGATCCTCTACGGCCGCCCCGCCGTCACGACCAAGCTGGCGCGAGGGTTGACGTTACCGACACGATCCCCTACGGCAATTTGGAAAAGCTGAACAGCTTCGAGACGATCTTCCAGTTCCCCTCAAGCTTCACCAGCAACAAATAATCGGTGAAGAGCTTCGCCTCGATAGACAGATGAACCACCGCAAGGGCGATGTCCGGGCTCGACTTGTGAATGGACAGTATCCTGTCATGTCGTTTCTCCCCGTGGCTTGACGGGCTCTGGCGGTTGGCGACGAATTCGTAAACCTTGGGCATGGAATCCTGATCCAGCTTCCCGTCGATGACGCAGGTCAAGCGGCAGGACTCGCGGAAAGCCATTTTCAATTTTTCGACATCCGCTTCGTACCAGCCGTCGAAGTAAGGCTGGAGCGCGCGGGCGATCTCGTAAAAATCGGAATCCTTGGTGTATGTCCCTCGGGCTCTGCGATGGTGAAAGCGGTGCATTGTGCGGTCAGCTCGGCAAGACGGGATCGGCCGCCCAGGCTGCCAGCGCCGCTCCCTCCCGATGCGGCACGCCGTTGTGTTCGGCCGGGAGGCCGCGCTCTGTGGGCGCGAGCGGCGACCGGGACGGCGGCGCTCCCGGCAGGTCCCCAGACGCCGCCTCCCGACCAGACCATCAACGCCGTCGCAATCACGGGCGCTCCACCCCCGCCCAGGGCCGACGCCATCTGGTAGGCGAAGGAGGAGCCGCTGTAGCGGATGCGCGTTTCGAACAGCTCGGGAATGAGAGCGGCCAGCGGAGCGAACATCAGCCCATGACCGAGATTCATCGCCACCACGATGGTGGCGATGACCACCCAGCTCTGCCCCGACTGCAGCAGTTCGAACAACGGGAACGCCATGACGGCGCTGACAGCGGCCCCGAGCAGGTAGATCGGCCGTCGGCCGACGCGGTCGGAGAGATGCCCGAACAGCGGAATCGTGACCAGTTCCATCATGGCGGCGATGCAGACGCCGAGAAGGTAGGTCTCGACCGGGACGCTGCCTTTGTCCTTGATGAAACTGATGCCGAAGACCGTGATGATGAAGACCCACGTCACCTCGGATATCTTCAGCCCCAAGACCGTCAGGCAAAGCCGCCAGTGATCCCGCAGAACCTCGGCGAAGGGCAACCGGGACAAACAGTTGCCGACCCGGATTTCCTCGAACGCGGGTGATCCGCGAGTCGGAAACGGACGAAGGCGCCGACGGCGACCAGCACGATGCTGAACAGGAAAGGAAGCCGCCATCCCCAACTGAGGAGAGCGTCCTGGGGCAGGCTCTTGAGCAGCAGAAAGGCGGCGGTCGAGGCGGCGACCCCGATGGGAAGACCCGTCTGCACGAGGCTGCCGTAGAAGCCGCGTCTGTCCCTGACGTGTTCCACGACCAGCAGCGTCGCCCCGGCCCATTCACCGCCGACGCCGATACCTTGCACGAGCCGAAGCAGAATCAGCGGCAGGGGCGCCCAGATCCCGATCTGGTCGTAGGTCGGCAGAAGGCCGATCAGAAAGGTCCCCGTTCCCATCATCAGCATCGTGGCGGCCAGCATGTTCGATCGTGCCCCGAGGCGTGGTGTCTGAGGGGGCATAGGTGCTGTTCGGCGAGTTGAAGCCGCCGGTCTACTCCACTGCAATCGGCAGCGGGTCAGCGGTGTGAGGGTGGCACAGCTCGGTCAGGCTTTCCATGGTCATGTAGCGCCGGCACACCGCCCACTCGTCGTGTTGCTCCAGCAGCAAGGCGCCAACCAGCCTGCGAACCGCCCCCTCGCCAGGGAAGATACCAACGACGTTGGTGCGCCGCTTGATCTCGCCATTCAGGCGTTCCAGAGGGTTCGTGCTGTGCAGCTTGGTGCGCAGATCCTTCGGGTAGGCCATGTAGGCCAGCACGTCGAACTCCGCCTCGTCCATCAGCGCCGCCAGCTTGGAAAAGCGCGGCCGCAGGCTGTCGGCGACCCGGCGCCACTGCTCGTGCGCCGCCTCGGCGGTCTCCTGGGCAAAGGCGGTGCGGATGGTGGCGGCGACCATCGTCTGGTGTGCCTTGCCGACGCAGACCAAGAGATTCCGCATGCAATGAACTCGACAGCGCTGGAGGGTCGCGCCCAGCACCTTGGAGGCGGCGGCCTTCAGCCCGAGATGCGCGTCGGCGATCATCAGCTTCACACCCCGCAGCCCCCGGCGGGTGAGCGAGCGCAGGAAGTCGCTCCAGAAGGTCTCCGCCTCCGACAGC
This sequence comes from Azospirillum sp. Marseille-Q6669, assembly GCF_965111635.1. Classification (NCBI taxonomy): domain Bacteria; kingdom Pseudomonadati; phylum Pseudomonadota; class Alphaproteobacteria; order Rhodospirillales; family Azospirillaceae; genus Azospirillum; species Azospirillum sp. Marseille-Q6669. The sequence goes on from NZ_CBCOOP010000004.1 coordinate 175,386, forward strand.
CCAAGGCCGAGCCCCAGCACCTCGCGCCGGCCGTCGGTGTTGACGCCGATCGCCAGTATGGCGGCGAGCGAGACGATGCGGCCGTCCTGGCGCACCTTCACATACGTCGCGTCCAGCCACACGAACGGCCAGTCGCCCTCCAGCGGGCGGGTCAGGAAGGCGTGGACCCGCTCGTCGATCTCCTCGCACAGGCGGCTGACCTGGCTCTTGGAGATACCGGTCATGCCCATCGCCTTGACCAAGTCATCGACGTTGCGCGTGGAGATGCCCTGCACGTACGCCTCCTGGATCACGGCGATCAGCGCCTTCTCCGCTGTGCGCCGCGGCTCCAGGAAAGCCGGGAAGTAGGAGCCGCGTCGCAGCTTGGGGATGCGCAGATCGATGGCGCCGGCGCGGGTCTCCCAGGTTCGCTCGCGGTAGACGTTGCGCTTGATCAACCGCTCGTCCGAGCGCTCGCCGTAACCGGCGCCGGTCAACGCCTCGACCTCCAACTCCATCAGGCGCCGAGCGGCGAAGCCGACCATCTCGCGCAGGAAGTCGGCGTCGGCGCTCTTTCCAATCAGTTCGTGAAGAGCGATCCTGTCCCCGGTCATCGTGTCACTCCGTCTCGGTTGATGGTCGTCAAGCAACCTCAACTTAGCCGAAGAGCACGGTGGCCGCCCGCTCCCGGACGGCTGGCCCGCCTGCGCCAGCTATGGGGACCGCTCCGGCGGGCCAGCCTCACGTCTCATACCGACGGCGTGTGAAGGCTTCCTTTGAGGCGAGCCCGATCCACCTGATTTGGCATGGGCAGCAAGGTTCACCTGGTTCATCACCTTGACGCCAATGAGTTGCATCGGCTGTACAAGGCCGCGACGGATGCGACGGAGCGGACGCATCTGCAAATCATCTGGCTGCTGACCAGTGGGCGCTCGGCCCAGTTCGTGGCCGAGGTGACGGGGTACACGCCGCGCTGGGTCAGCGTCATCGTGGGACGCTATAACGAGGCCGGGGTTGCGGGGCTGGGTGACCAGCGCCAGTTCAACCCCGGCGCCAGACCGCTGCTCGACGAAAACCAGCGACAAAGCCTGAGGACTAGCCTGGCCGATCCGCCGCCCGGCCGCGGTTTGTGGACGGGCCACTCGGTCGCCCAGTGGATCGCCGGCATGCTTGGCCGGCTCGTCTCACCCCGGCGCGGCACCGATTATCTGGGCCGGCTCGGCTTCACCCGCCAAATACCGCGCCCCCGCCATGCCGAAGCCGATCCCTTGGCCCAGGAGGTCTTCAAGGCCCGGTTCCGCCGCCGTGTGCAGGCCCTCCAGCAGGAAGACCCGGACACACCCTTGGAGGTGTGGGCGATGGATGAGCATCGCGTCGGGCTGAAGCCGGTGCTCCGCCGAGTGTGGGCGCCGCGCGGCCGCCGGCCGGTGGCGCGCGGCCACCAGCGCTTCGAGTGGATGTATCTCGCGGGCTTCGTACGGCCGAGCACCGGACAGGTGATCTGGTTTCTCGTCGATGGCCTCGATGCGCCCATGTTCGGTGCTATCCTGGACGCCTTTGCCCGCGAGGTCGGGGCCGGGCCCACCAAGCAGGTGCTCATCGTCCTCGATGGCGCGGGCTGGCATGTCGCCGGCTCGCTGGACATCCCGGAGGGCATCACGCTGGAGTTCTTACCCCCGTATTCCCCCGAATTGCAGCCCGCCGAGCATCTCTGGCCACTGACCAACGAGACGATCGCCAACACCTACTTCGAGGATCTCGATGCCCTCGATCAAGCACTCGCCGATCGCTGCTGCGGTCTCGCCGATGATCCCGACCGTATCCGCGCCGCCACATGGTTCCACTGGTGGCCGCAATTCGCATGAATTCCAAGCAATGGAAGCCTTCATGCGCCATCGGTATCAAACCAGATGGCACGCAGAAACTGCAACGCCTCATCCTGACCAAAGGCATCGACTATCGCCGTTATGGAGTGCTTTTTAGGCCTTTGAGCGATTTGGCTGGCCGGCCGCGCCGCCGTGGCGCTTCCGGTGCAGGAAGCGGCCGATCTTCCAGAAGCCCCTGTGCAACGGCCTGACTCAGCAGGTTCTGCACCGACGAGATCGACCCGCGCGTTTCTCCACGGGGCGTCCGGCAGTGCAACTCTTCGAGATGACGGGCAATGTTGGCCAGGGTTGGGGTGCCCAGCGTCTTCACCGCCGAGGCCACCAAGGTGACGAGGTCGTCGCTGTCGCGGCCCCGCGGCGTACGCTCCAGTACCCGGTCGTCCACGAACCCGTCCCGCGCGAGGCGATGCACGGCGCGCGCCAGAGCTGCCCCGGTCCACGGGCCGCCGTCGGGGCGCCGCGAACCATTTCTGGCCAAGCTGCGGGCCACGGTCGCCCAGGAATAGCCGGGACGCATCGCGCGGACGTGGGGCAGGATGTCGTCGGCCACCCGCAGCACATCGGCATCGCGCCGCGCTTCGCGGGCGTCGTTGACGGCGCGCACCGCCGACGCGGACCGGAAGCGCAGGCCCAGATTGCCGCCGATCCGGCCACGGTCCTTGGCGGCCTTCAGGCCAGCTTTGGTGCGCTCGCGAATTGAGCGCGCGTTCGAACTCGGCCACCGCGCCGAGGATCTGCAAGGTGAAGCGGCCCTGCGGGCTGGTGGTGTCGATGGGATCGCCCAGCGAGCGGAAGCCCGCCCCTTGGGTGTCGAGCGCCTCAATGATCTCCAGGAGGTGGGCGAGCGAACGGGCCAGCCGGTCGATGCGCACGACGACCAGCACGTCGCCGGCACGGCAGCGCGCGATGGCACGCTTCAGCTCCGGGCGCGACCGGTCGCCGCCGGACCCATGCTCCCGGTGTGTCGCTTTCTCCTGAAAACTTTCTTTGAAAATTTTGGACGTTAAAACCAGCGGTTTGACCGAACAGAGCCGATCCCGCTGAATCCATAGAACGTTATAATGAAATGATAATCTTGCAAGGACACCTTTCAATTGCACACATTGCGCGCTGAACGATGAATTTCTCCTCCCGAAAATGACCGTTCATTCCCTCCTTGAGAGCGTTCTTCGATCTGCACGCTCTCGCGAGCCTTCAAAGTATACAACCGTCCGTTCAACGTTTCCGGCTGTCGAACAGCACCCCGATCACCGGAGCCAAACGCTTCAGGCGCGGCAGAAACGTCAAGCTGCAGCAGGCGCGCACCGGCAAGGAGCCGTGGTCAGGGTTGAGGTTGACCAGCCACGCCGTCTCACCGTCGAAATGAACACGTTTGAGATAGAACTGCTCCGTGTCATCCTCGCCTTCACACGCGGCGATGACGATCCTCCCTTCCAGGTCGAGCATCGCCATCCCGTCGACCCAGGCCCCGGCAATGATCGAGTGTCCGTCCAAGGCCCGTGGTTCGGCGCTGACGCCATCAACCTTGAACACGCAAGCATCGACCGGCAGACCGATGGCATCGTCGCTGTCCAATTCCGCGATATCGTCGGCCACACCGAGCGCCCCAAGGGCAATCCGGGAACGCCAGATCACCCCCGTCAGGGCTTTCAATTCCGCACTTCCACGGGGAATGCGGATCGGCGCGACCGGCCGGTCCACCGTCTGCGACATGGCCGCGAGACTGACGACCGGAGCCTGAGGGTAATCCTCATGCAACCGCCCCAACAGCAGTCGGTCGCCGGCGGCCGCAACGACCAGATCGCCGGCCGCCGGCCGCTTGACCATATGCACCAGGATCGTATCGCCAGCCCGAACCAAGGGCACACCAAGCTGTCGGTGGTTGCCATCACCAGCGGTATCCGACCCGCGAGGCCGCCAAGCGGGACCTGTTCGCCTACATCGAAGGCTACTACAATCGCCAGCGGATCCACTCGGCTCTCGGCTACATCACCCCAGAGCAGGCCGAGCTTCGGGCCGCATAACCCGGTGTCCATTCTCCCGGGGAAAGCTCACGTCACCGCCATCGTCGCCGCGCTCCGCTCCGAAAAGCTCATCCTGCCCGCCTTGGCGGTGATCGAGCGCACGGGCGCCGCCGGGCGTGCCCGCGCCCGCAAGCGGGCGGCGGACGCTCTGGTTGCCGGCCTCACCGACGAGCAACTGGCCAAACTCGACCGGCTGCCGGTCGTCGATCCCGAACTCGGTGGAACTCCTCTCGCCTGGTTGAAGACGATACGGAGCGCACCAAAGGCCGGGCATGTCCGCGACCTGCTCGGCAAGCTTCAGGTCGTCCGTGCCGTCGGGATCCCGTCCGACCTCGCGTCGCGCCTTCCCGAAATCCGGTTCCGCCAGTTCGTCCGGGAGGGACAAGCGTCGCCCGCCTATCTGCTCGGCCGCTACACCGCCCATCGGCGGCGCGCGACCCTGGTCGCCGTGCTGTTCGACCTGGAATCCCGGCTGACCGATGCTGTGCTCGGCATGGCCGACCGGCTGATCGGCGGGGCCTTCACGCGGGGCAAACATGCCAAGGAGAAGACCTATGCTGCCACGACGCGCGACGTCGGCCGCCTGATGCGGCTGTTCCACGACACGATCGAGGCGCTCGGCGCGGCCCAGGACAGTGACCGCGACGCCTTCGCCGTCGTCGACGAGACCGTGGGGTGGGCAAAGCTGTTGCGCGCCCGGCCCGAGGTGGCCGGCCTCGTTGATCTGGCGGAGGAGAATCCCCTGATCCGTGCCGCTGACCGCTACATCACGATCCGGAAGTTCGTCCCGGCTCTTCTCGAAGCCCTCACCTTCCAGGCGGCCAGGGAAAACGACCCGCTGCTCGCGGCGGTAAGGCTGCTGCGCGATCTCAACCAGTCCGGAAAACGCGATGTCCCGTCGGATGCACCGATGCCCTTTCGCAAGGAGTGGCGGCGGCTGGTCGTCGACAGCGGCACACCCAATCGCCGGCTGTACGAGATGGCGGTGCTGGCCACCGTCCAACGGCAGCAGCTCGGCCAGCAAGGTCCGCGCCCGCCGGTACGGCAGCGCGCTGCCCATCCCGGCCATGACGCGTTCGTACTCGGGGGTGCAGCGGTCGGGCATGATCTCCTCGACCGGGGTCAGGGTGCGCCGGCAGGCCACACCGCAGCGGCAGGGCTCAAAGCGGGGCGCGCGCACCTCCACCGTTCCAAACAACGACACCAGCCGGCGCGGACGGTGGTCCTTGAGCGGGCGCGCCGCGCCGCAGTGGCTGCACCGACGACGATGGTGACAGGGCGGATTCAAGCGGTCGTCGCAACAGCCTCGTCCCGTCCTCCCTTATCGATAGATTGAAGCAGTTCGCCCAGCGCCTCAGCTGGAGTTTTCCAGCCAAGGGTTTTGCGGGGTCTTGTGTTCAGGGCGAGGGCGACGGCCGCCAGGGTGTCGGCGTCATGCGCGCTGAGGTCGGTTCCCTTGGGGAAGTACTGGCGTAGCAGACCGTTGGTATTCTCGTTTGTGCCGCGCTGCCACGGACTGCGCGGATCGCAGAAGTAGACGCAAAGCCCAGTGTGTCGATCCGGATATGGGCATGTTGGGCCATCTCCGCCCCCTGATCCCAGGTCAGCGACCGGCGGAGCTGGGCGGGCAAGGTTGCGATGGTGCGCGCAATGGCGTCGCGGACGACCGTGGCGCCATGGTCGGCAAGCGCCGGTCCATTCTTGGCCCGCGGTCCGCTGGCATGCCCCGGCATCAGGGGCAGATGGAGCAGCATCGTGAACCGCGTCGTCCGCTCCACCAACGTGCCGATCGCCGATCCGCCCAAGCCGATGATGAGATCCCCCTCCCAGTGCCCCGGGACCGCCCGGTCCGCCACCTCCGCCGGGCGTTGGCTGATCATGATCTCCGGGGTGATGAAGGACTTGCCCCGCTTGCGGGTCCGCGCCATCGGAACGCGCAGCGTCCGCCCGGTCCGCAGGCAGGCGGTCAACTCACGGCGCAACGCTCCCCGGCCTTGAATGAACAGCGCCTGATAAATGGCCTCATGGCTGATCCGCATCGTCGGGTCCTCCGGAAAGTCGAGCCGCAGGCGCCACGAGATCTGTTCGGGGCTCCACGCCTTGCCCCACCGCCGGTCCTGACGGCGCCCGTGACGGCGAGCTTTCCAGGGCACGGCCGGCCCCGGGATCGCCATGCCGTTCGGGGCAACCACCGTGCCAGCCAGACGCTCATGCACATAGTCGCGCAGCATTGGATTGACCACTCCGCACTCAACCGCTCAGCGCACCAGCGCGACCGGCTCGCCGCTGTCCGGGTGGGGGATCACCGCCATCGGCACCCCGTAGATGGCGTCCAGCCGGGCCGGCGTCATGATCTCGGCCGGGGGTCCGCGATCGATCAGCCGACCGCCCTGCAGGGCGACGATGTCGTCGCAGAAGCGCGCCGCCATGTTCACATCGTGCAGCACCGCGACCACACCGATGCCGCGCTCGCGCGACAGGCGGCGGACCAGGGCCAGCACCTCCACCTGATGGGCGACGTCGAGCGCCGAGATCGGCTCGTCGAGCAGCAGGCAGCCGGCGTCCTGCGCGATCAGCATGGCCAGCCACACCCGCTGCCGCTCGCCGCCCGATAGGCTGTCGACCAGCCGGTCGGCGAAGGGCGCGGTGTCGGTCAGCGCCAGCGCCTCCTCCACCTTGCGGGCGTCCTCCGCGCGGAAGGCGCCGAGCGCGCCGTGCCAGGGATAGCGGCCGAGCGCCACCAGCTCGCGCACCAGCAGGCCGGAGGCGGCGGGCATGTGCTGCGGCAGGTAGCCGATGCGGCGGGCGAGGGCCCTCTGTTTCCAGCGGTCCAGAGGGCGGCCGTCGAACAGCACCCGACCGCCGCTTGGCGGCTGCTGGCGGGCGAGGATCTTCAGCAGGGTCGATTTGCCGGAGCCGTTGTGGCCAATCAGCGCGGTCACCCGGTGGGGGAACAGGTCGCAGGACGGCAGGTCGAGCAGCAGGCGCCCCGGCAGGGCGAAGCGCACCCCGTCGAGGCGAAACATAGGCTCCATGGCGGGCGTCACGCGGAGGTCCCGTTGGCAGACGTCCCCGGCGGGGTGCGCCGCCAGTAGGCGACGGCCAACATGCGGTCGCGGTCGATGCCGCATCCCCGCAGATGCTCGCGCAGCCGGGCCAGGTCGTCGAACTCGCAGGCGACCCAGGCGAACAGGGTGGCGCTGTCCGCCGGGAGGGTTAGGGCGCGCACCGCCTCGACCAGCGGGCTGGCCGCATCGGCCTTGCGGCGGTGCAGCCAGCGGACGGCGAACCCCGCGGGGGCCCGGAGCGGCAGTTCGTCCGCCGCGTCCTCCACCTCGATCAGGGCGATGCCGCGGGCGTCGTCGGGCAATTCCTCCAGGATGCGGGCGATGGCGGGGAGAGCCGTCTCGTCGCCGGCCAGCAGGTACCAGGAGGCCGGAGACACGCCGAGCCCGTAGGGGCCGGACATGCCGCAGAGGTCGCCGGGCCGCGCCCGCCGGGCGAAATCGGCGCCGGGGGCCTCGCCGGAATGGCCGTCATCATGACCGTCGTCCTCATGCAGGACGACGTCGATGTCCAGCTCGCCGGCGTCAGCATCGACGCGCCGCAGGGTGTAGTAGCGGACCGCCGGCCGGCGCTCGGGCGCGGCCAGGACCGGCCGCCCGTCGGGGCCGGGGCGCGGCCAGGACGGCACCTCCAGCCCCGGCGGCGGCAGGTAGAGGCGGACATGCAGGTTGTCCGACGTCGCGAAGCGGCCGAGGTCGCGGCCGCGGAAGGTGATGCGGCGCAGGCGCGGGGTCAGGTCGCGGACGGCGGCGACGCGGATCTCGCGGAAATCGGCGAACAGCGCCCCGGTCTCGACGTCGCCGGTCCAGACGATCGCCGCGTCCTCCCCGAGCAGGCCGAGCAACTGCTCGGTGATGGAGCCGCGGAACCGCTCCAGGAGGCCGCGGTCGCCCGATTCCGCCCGCAGACGCAGCGCGTCCGTGTCCACGGTCAGCGTCAGGCGGCCGAACGGTCCGTCGGTCGTCCGGCGGTCGCCCTCGCGGGTGAAGGTCAGGCCGTAGGGCTCGGAGGCGGCGACCAGCCAGTCCGCGGCGGCGGCGGGGGTGCCGGGGAGGAGGTCTTGGGGAATCGCGGTGTCGCAGGAGAAGCGGGGCATCAGCGCCGTCCCAGAAGCCAGAGGAGGAAGGGGCCGCCGATCACGGACGCGAGCAGCCCGGCCGGCACTTGATAGGGGAAGAGGACGCCGCGTCCAAGCCAGTCGGCCGTCAGCATGACCAGACCGCCGAGCATGGCGGAGCCGAGGAGATGGGCCGCCGCCCGCTGCAGGCCGAGCATGCGGGCGAGGTGCGGCCCCATCAGCCCGACGAAGCTCAGCGGCCCGACGATCAGCGTCGCCGCCGCGGTCAGCAGCGCCGACAGGCTGAACAGGACGGCACGGCTGAGCGGCGGGCTGACCCCCAGCGCCGCCGCCGCCCCGCCGCCGAGCGGCAGCAGGTCGAGCCAGCGCGCCACGAAGGGGATGGCGGCGACGGCGATCCCGGCCAGCAGCGCCGCCGCCAGCGCGTCGGCCGGGCCGACCATGTAGGTCGAACCGGACAGCCAGGTGACAAGCGTCTGCAGGCGCGGGTCATGCCCGGCCATCAGGACGGCGACGACGACCCCGGAGATGGAGCTGGTGGCGATCCCGGCCAGCAGCAGCCGGTCGGGCGAGAAGCCGTCCCTGCGGCCGAGCGCCAGCATCGCCGCCAGCACCGCCGCCGCTCCCGCCCCGCCGGCCAGGACCTGGGCGCCGCGGCCGGGGGTCTCGGCGGAGAACATCAGAACGATCACGCCGAGGATCGCGCCGGAGGAGACGCCGAGGATTTCCGGCGCCGCCAGCGGGTTGCCGGTCATCCGCTGCAGCGTGGCGCCGGCCACCGCCAGCATCGCCCCGCCGGCCAGCGCCGCCACCGCCCGCGGCATCCGCCAGGGCTCCACGGCGGCAAGGGCGTCGCCGACGCTCCACTCCCAGCCGTCCGGACCGCGGCCGGCGGCGACCGCCGCCCACAGGGCCAGCGGCAGCAGCAGGGCGCCGGCGGCGAGCAGCAACGCCGGGCGGTGCGCCCGCGGCGGCGGTGCTGTGGTGGACGTGACCGGCGGTGCCGCCGTGCGCAGGCGGGGCAGCAGCCACAGCAGCATCGGCACGCCCAGCACCGCGGTGACGGCGCCGGTCGGCAGCTCGCGGTAGGTGACCGGGGCCAGTAGCACCAGGGCGTCGGTCGCCCACAGCAGGGCGGCGCCGCACAGCGTCGCCCACAGCAGGCGCGGACCCAGCCGGCGGGCGCCGGCCATGCCGACGATGGTCGGGGCGGCCAGCCCGACGAAGCTGACCACGCCGACGGCGGCGACGCTCAGCGCCGCCAGCATCACCGCGATCACCAGACCGGCCAGCCGGGCGCCCGCCACCGACAGGCCCAGGCTGCGCGCCCCGCCCTCGCCGAGGCCGAGCAGGACCAGCGGGCGCAGCACCAGCGCGGCGGCGAGCGCCAGCACCGCCAGCCGCGGCGCCAGGAAGGCGGCCATGCTCCAATCCTGCTGGTCGAGGAAGCCGGCGCCCCACAGGAACAGGCCGATCAGCAGGTCGTGGTTGAACAGCACCATCACGCCGCTGACCGATCCGGCGTAAAGGCTGAGGACGAGGCCGGCCAGAACGACGGTGACCGGCGACAGCCCCTTGCGCCAGGACAGCGCCAGCAGCGCTGCCGCCGACAGCCCGGCGCCGGCCAGCGCCACCCATGCCCGCCCCAGCGCTAGCGCGTCGGGCAGCCACAGCGTGGCGACGGCGAGCGACAGTTGCGCGCCGGCGGAGATGCCCAGCGTGGCGGGCTCGGCCAGCGGGTTGCGCAGGACCTGCTGCAGGATGGCCCCGGCGAGCCCCAGCGCCGCCCCGACCAGCAAGGCGACCGCGAAGCGCGGGAACAGGACATAATGGGCGGCGAGCTGGTCGAAGCGCGCCGGGTCGGGAGCGATGAGCGCCCGCCACCACAGCTCCGGCGGCACTTGCCGCTCAAGGACGAGGGCGGACACCAGCCCGGCCAGTAGGAACAGGCCGATGACCGGCCAGGCGGGACCGAAGCTGCGGGACGGGGGTGAGGTCGCGGTGTCAGCCATGATGCGGGGCAAGCCCTTCGCCGAGCAGGCGGGCGAAGCGCTCCGCCGCCGGGATGCCGCCATAGAACAGGATGGGCGGCAGGATGGTGACCCGGCCTTCGCGCAGGAAGGGCAGCCCGGCGAACAGCGGCAGGGCGGCCACCGTCTCCAGCGTCCGCCCGCCCTCGCTGCCGATGTTGACCAGCCCGGCGTCGGGGCGCCCGGCCAGCCGGTCCATGGTCACCGTGGCGTGGCCGTAGGGGCCGCTGGGGCCGGTCCAGGCGTTCGCGATCCCCAGCCGGTCGAGGACGTCGTGATAGAGGCTGTTGCGTCCGTGGATGAGGACGCGCCGCCCGTCGAGGACGCTGAGGATGTGGAGCGGGCGCGGCTCCCATCCCGACAGCCGGTCGCGCGCCGCCGCCAGAGTGCGGTCGAGCCGGGCGACCGCCCGCTCCGCCGCCTCCGGCACGCCGAGGCCGGCGGCCAGCCCGCGCAGCGACGCGACGGCGAAGGCGAGTTGCCCGCCCGGCTCCCCGTCCCCGTCGGACCGGGTGTCGAAGGGCGGATGGACGGTGACGGGGGCGATCCGTTCCAGCCGGCCCTGCACCGCCGACAGCGCGCCGTCGCCGACGAAACGCGCCGGGGCCAGCCGGTCGAGCAGTTCCAGGTTCGGCTCCGCCCGCGCGCCGATGTCCGGAACTCCGTCCGGCACCGCCGGCTCGACCACCGCCCGGCGGTAGCGGTCGAGCTCGGGCAAGCCGCGGGGAACGATGCCCAGCGCCAGCAGGGCCTGCGCGCTCGTCCAGTCGAGCGCGCAGAGTCCGCCGTCCGTCCTTCGCTCCGCCGACCACGCGCCGCCGGCCATCAGGCCGACCGGCAGCAAGGCGGCGGTGCGGAGGATGCGGCGCCGGTCGACGATGCCGACGGTGCCGACGGTGCCGTTGATGCCGGGCATCGGGGAGGCCTTACCAGCTGTACTTCAGCGTCGCCAGGATCTGGCGGCGGTTGCCGTACAGCACGGTGTTGTCGTAGAAGCCCGGCGAATAGTATTTTTTGTCGGTCAGGTTGCTGACGTTGAGCGCGGCGCTGGCCCCCGCCAGCTCCGGACGCAGGGCGCCCAGGTCGTAGCGGATGGCGGCGTCGATCAGCGCGTGCTCGGGGATGCTCGCGGTGTTGGCGATGTTCTTGGACGAGCCGACATAGCGCACCCCCGCCCCGAGGCCGAGCCCGTCCAGCGGCCCCGCCTTGACGGTGTAGTCGCCCCAGGCCGAGGCCATGTGGCGCGGAATCCCCTTCGGCCGCAGCCCGACCGAGCTGGTGGAGGACCCGACGGCCGGGTTGTCCTTGGTGATCTCGGCGTCGATGAAGGCGTAGGAGGCGATCAGGCTGAACGCCTCCGTCAGCGCCATCTTGCCCTCCAGCTCGACGCCACGGCTGCGGATCTCGCCCTCCTGCACGGCGTAGCCGCTGTAGAGCGGGTCGTTGGTCGACACGTTCTGCTGGGTGATGTGGTAGAGCGAGGCGGAGATGAAGCTGGTCCAGCCCGTCGGCTGGTACTTCACACCCACCTCGTACTGCGTGCCGGTGGTCGGCTTGAAGGTGCCGCCGCCGCGTTCCGGCGCCAGCGTGCCGGTGGACGGCTGGAACGAGGTCGCATAGCTGGCGTAGGGCGCGATGCCGTTGTCGAAGACGTAGCCGAGGCCGGCGCGCCCGGTGAACTCGTGGTCGCGCGTGGTCTGGAAGCCGTTGGAGAGGTAGTCGACCTCCTTGCCGACCACCCAGTCCTGACGGCCGCTGAGCGTCAGGATCCAGTTGTCGTAGCGCAGCTGGTCCTGGAGGTAGGCGCCGATCTGCGACAGCTTGCTCTTCCCGTTCACCCAGGGGTCGGCGTAGAGGAACTCCGTCCCCGGATAGGTCGGGTTGAAGATGTCGACGACCAGCGAATTCAGCGTGTTCCGCCGCGTCTCCTTGCCGGAGTAGTAGCCGTAATCGACGCCGGCCAGGATGGTGTGCGAGACGGGGCCGGTGGTCAGCTTGCCCTGGATGTTGCTGTCGATCAGGTAGGTGTCTGTGTTCTTCGGACGGTCCTGCAGCCCCACCGGGTAATAGCGGCCGTCCACCAGCTCGACCGGCCATTCGGTGCTGAAGGAGGACTGGAAGCTCACCCGCGAATGCATGTAGCGGGCGTTCTGGTGGATCGACCAGCTCGGGCTCAGCTCATGCTCGACCTCGTAGCCGATCGACGTGTTCTTCACCCGCCAGTCGGACACGCCCGGAACGCCGAAATAGAGGTCGGTGCCGATGAGGTCGAGCGCGCTACGCGGGATGCTCTGCTCCGACCCGCTCATCTTCAGCGACTGGTAGCTGGCGAGCAGGGTCAGCTTGGTTCTGTCGGTCGGCTTGAAGGTCACCGCCGGCGCGATGTAGAGGCGGTTGTCCGGCGCGTGGTCCACCTGGGTGTCGGACAGGCGACCGAGCCCGGTCAGGCGGTAGAGCACCTTGCCCTCGCCATCGACCGGCCCGCCGAGATCGAAGGCGGCCTGACGGCGCTTGTAATTGCCGGTCTGAAGCTGGATCTCGTGCAGCGGCGTTGCGGTCGGCCGCTTGCTGGTCAGGTTCACGACGCCGCCGGGCGCGGTCTGGCCGAACAGGACCGACGAGGGGCCTTTCACGATGTCGACGCGCTCCAGCCCGTAGGGCTCGAAGTTGGTGTCGTAGTTGTTGAAACCGGCCCGCAGGCCGTCGCGGTAAATGCCGAACAGGCTGAAATCGCGGAAGCCGCGCATCGAGAAGTCCGGGGCGCCGGGGCCGCCCGGATAATCGACCACGACGATGCCGGGCGAGTAGGCCACCGCACCGCCGAAATCCTGCACGGCGCGCTGGTCCATCTCCTCGCGGGTCACGACGGAGATCGTCTGCGGAATCTCGACGAGCGGCGTGTCCACCTTGGTGCCGACGGCGCTGCGCGTCGCGACATAGCCGTCGGTGCCGCCGACGACGCCCTGGACGGTGAGCGGAGCGAGAACCGTGACGTTGCCGGCTGATCCGCTGTTGACCGATCCGCTGGCCGGCTGCTGCTGTGCCAAGGCGGTTGGCTGATGCGCCAACGCTGCCATTCCGGCCATCGTCGTCGCCAGCAGGAACGCCTTCAGACGCCCGCGCGTCCCCGTCGCCGGACGGACGGCCGCTGCGGCCACCCCAACCCCAATCTCCATCTCCAAACCCCCGAATGACGCTCGATCCGGCGGGTTCCGCGTCCTGCGAAACCCGTCTCCTGGCTCTAAGACGAAGGGGGTAGGCGGAACTTAAGGGGATTCTTTCATCGCCGTGAATTTTTTAGCAGGTGAATTCCTCCTGGGCGACCATTCCGGCGGTCAGCCGGAGCAGATGGTCGGCCACGTCGAAATAGCGGTCGTCGTGGGAGATGACGATGATCGTCTTGCCCATCGCCTTCAGGCTGGGCAGCAGTTCGGTGTAGAAGATCCGGCGGAAGGCCGGGTCCTGGTCGGCCGCCCATTCGTCGAACACCAGCACCGGCCGCCCCTCCGTCCAGGCCTGGAGCAGCGCCAGCCGCTTGCGCTGTCCGGTGGACAGGTCGGTCGTGCTGAACACCCCGTCGACCAGGCTGACCTTGTGGGCGATCTCCAGCCGTTCCAGATAGGCCTGGGCCTCCTCCGGCACGTTTCCGCCCGTCTGGATCAGGTCGTCGAACAGGAAATAGTCGGCGAAGATGGTGGTGAAGAGCTGGCGGTAGTCGTCGCGCGTCTCCGGCGTCACCGGTTCGCCGTTCAGCAGGATGGTGCCGTCCTGCGGGGCGTAGAGGCCGAGCAGCATTTTGATCAGCGTGGTCTTGCCGCAGCCGTTCTCGCCGACGATGAACAGGATCTCGCCGCGGCCGACGCGCAGCGACACGGGGCCGAGCACGAAGGGTTCCTCGCCCGGCCCGGCCGGCGGGTAGGCGTAGCGGGCGGCGCGCAGCTCCAGCGAGTCGATGGCGGCGGGCGGCGGGGCGCCGTCCTTCATCAGCAGGTGAGGCTCCGGCGAGGCGAAGGCCGCCGACAGCTCGGCGATGCGGCGGAAGGCGACCTGGGCGCGGCTGACGATGGGCAGGGTGCCGATCAGATGCTCCAGCGGCCCCTTCATGTAGAGCAGGACCAGGATGAAGCCGCTGAGCGTTCCGCGGTCGGTGCTCGGCCACAGCGCCTCGACGCCGAGCGCCACCCCGATGACGATGAAGAACAGGGTGGAGCCGAACCCCTTGGCGACGACGAAGAGGGTGATCGAGCGGATCTGGACCTCGCAGATGCGGTCGATGGTCCCGCGCAGCGCCTCGCTCTGCAGGCGCAGCCGGCGCGGCCGGTTGATGCGCAGCTCCTTCGCCCCTTCGGCCAGCGAGCGGTAGTGCCTCTGCAACTCGTCCTCGTGGGCGCGGGCCTCCTGGAAGCCCTCGATGCCTCGGCCGCGCGCGATGTACTGCACGGCGCTGCCGATCAGGATAGCCGCCGCCGTCGCCAGGAACATCGGCCAGGACAGCAGCGCCAGATAGACGAGACTGCCCAGCGTGACGCTGAGCGACACCGCCAGCGGCGCGAAGACGAAGGCGAAGTCGCTGATGGTGTCCACGTCGTGGGTCAACACCGGGATCAGGCGGTGGCTGCGGTAGCGCTCCAACTGGTCGATCGGTGCCGTCAGGATGCGGTCGCCCAGATCCTTGCGCAGCCGCGCGATGACCCGCTGCCCGATCCGGTTGGTGCCGATGTCCGACAGGACCGAGCCGGCCAGCGCCAGCGCGCACAGCCCGGCGAAGGCGAGCAGGAGCCCGGCGCCGGGGCTGTCCCCGGCGTGCAGGATGCGGTTGATGGCGGCCAGAAGCCCGGTCACGCTGAGCCCGCCCAGCACACCCAGAAGGGTGGCGGCGGTCAGCAGCGGCCAGAAGGGGCGCAGGAGATGGAGCAGCGCGGACAGGCTGGAACGGGGGGAGGTCGGCATCGGGGTTCCTGGAGGACGGGGCGACAGGCGGCCGCGCGACGACCCCGCCGGGAAGGCGGACGCGCACGGCCCTGACGACTAGGACGAACGAGCGGGGCAAAACTGAAGCGGCGCCGGCGGAGCGGTCGCGGCGCTCCCGCCCGCCTTGCGGTGTGGTCCCGGTCTGCCCTATAGCTGGCGCACGATTTCCGGAGCCGAGCGCGCCTGTATGCCTCCGTCCCATCCTTCCGACGACGACCGCGTGACCGAAGAGGCGGCGGACTGGTGCCTGCGCCTGCAAGCGGAGGAGGTGAGCGACGCCGACCGGGCTGCCTTCGAGCGCTGGTGCCGGGACGACCCGCGCCATGTGGCGGAATTCGACGCGATGCGGGAGCTGTGGGGCCTGTCCGCCGGGCTGCGGCCGCGGGTGACCGCGACCCCCGCTCCGGCGCGGCCCGTCGAGGCGGTGCGCTCTCCCCTTGTCCGGGCGCCGAAACAGCGGCGTTGGACGCTGGCGGCCTGCGTCGCGGCGGTCCTGGCCGTCGGGTGGCCGGTGGGCTGGTCGTTCGGTGTGCTGCCCGGCAGAGTGGACGTCTTCCTCGGCGGCGACCGGCACCGCGTGGTCGGTCTGCCGGACGGCTCGACGGTGGACTTGAACGTTCGCACCACCTTGCTCTACGCCCAGTTCCGCGACCGCCGCAGCGTCCTGATGGACCATGGCGAGGCCTATTTCGCGGTCGCGGGCGACGCCGCGCGGCCCTTCACCGTCTTCACCGCCGCCCATCGGGTCCGTGTGACCGGGACGCGGTTCAACGTCTGGGCCAACGACGGCGAGATGGCCGTGACGCTGGCCGAGGGCGCGGTGACCGTGAGCGCCACCGCCGCGGCGGGCGAGGAGCCCCTGCGGCTGACGCCGGGCCAGCAGGGCCGCTTCGCCCGCGACAGCCGGTTCGGCAGCGTCGCGCGCGTCGATCCGGCGCGGGTGCTGTCCTGGCGCGAGGGTAAGCTGGTGTTCGACGACATCACCCTGGCCGAGGCGGTCCCGCTGCTGAACCCCTACCTGTCGCAGCCGCTGCGGCTGGCCGACCGCCGGGTCGGGGCGATGCGCATCGGCGGCGTGTACGACGTCGCCGACCTCGACCGCGTGGTGGCGTCGCTGCCGCGGGTGCTGCCGGTGACGATCGCCGCGAGGGACGGCGCCCTCCTCCTCTCCGCCCGCTGAGGCCGCGAGGTCACCAGCAGGCCGGTCACCAGTGGTAGGACAGGGTCGCCAGGACCGCCCGCCGGTTGCCGACGAAGACCGAATCCTCATAGAAGCCCGGCGAGAAGTAACGGCGGTCAAACAGGTTGGTCGCGGTCAGCGTCAGCCCGACCCCGTCGAGCGACGGGCCGAGCCGGTCCAGCTCGTAGCCCAGGCTGACATCGACCAGCGTGTAGGCGGGGACGCGCACGCTGTTCGCGGCGTTGTCCGTCGCGCCGACATACCGCACGCCGATGCCGGCGGTCAGGCCGTCGGCCGGTCCGTCCTCGAAACGCTGGCGCAGCCAGAGCGACGCGGCGTGGCGGGGGACCGAGGCCACCCGGTGTCCCGTCTTGTCGGTGCCGCCGGGGGCGGGGGTGTCGCGGGTGACCCGCGCGTCGGTGCGGGTGTAGGCCGCCGTCAGATCGGTCGTCTCGCCGATCGCCGTCCGCGCCTCCAGCTCGACGCCGCGCGACCGCGTTTCCCCGGTCTGGGTCAGATAACCGGGATGGTCCGGATCAGCGGCGGTGAGGTTGCTCTGCACCGCGCGGAACAGCGACGCGGTGAACAGCGCGTCGAAGCCCTCGGGCCGGTAGCGCAGCCCGCCTTCGATCTGCGCGCCGCGGCTCGGCGAGAAGGGACGGCCTTGCGCGTCGCTGCCGCTGGTCGGCTGGAAGGAGGTCGCATAGCCGGCGTAGGGCGTCAGGCCGTTGTCGAAGCGGTAAGCGAGCCCGATGCGCTTGGTGAAGGCGCGGTCGAGCTGGGTCGTCTCCACCGGCACGCTGTCGGACAGCAGGCCGCGGACGTCGGTGCGGCTCCAGTCCAGCCGCCCGCCGAGCGTCAGCCGCCAGCCGCCGGCGGCGATCTCGTCCTGGAGATAGAGGCCGGTCTGGCGGATGCGGTCGGTCAGGTCGTTGAGCAGCGCCGCGTCCCAGGCGTAGGGGCCGCCATAGACCGGGGCGAAGACGTCGATCGGATCGGCCACCGTGCCGTGCCGCCGCGTTTCATGCACCCGGTAGCGGGCGTGATCGGCGCCGGCCAGCAGGCTGTGGCGCAGCGGTCCGGTGGTGATGGCGCCCTGCAGGTTGGCGTCGGCCAGCAGGGTGGAACTGGTCTTGGGCCGGTCCTGCAGCCCGAACCGGTAGTAGCGGTCCGCCTCCAGAGCGCCGGAGTCCGCCGAGCTCCACCGGTAGCCGACGCGGCTGCGGCTGTGGCGCAGGCTGTGGCGCAGCGTCCAGTCACCGGTCAGGGCGTGGCGGACCTCGTAGCCGGCCGAGAGGGTGCGCGAGCGGTAGGAGCTCACCCCCGGATAGCCCAGGAACAGGCTGGAATCGAGCTGGCCGTAGGGGTTGTCCAAGACCGTGCCCGACACCGGGAAGCTTTGCTCCGCCCCCATCTTGCGGAAGTCGAGGAGGCTGGCAAGCAGGGTGATCTCGGTGCCCTCGCCGGCCGACCAGGACAGTGCGGGGGCGACGTAGAGGCGGTCGTCCGGCGTGTGGTCGACCTGCGTGCCGCTGCGCCGTGACAGCGCTGTCAGCCGGTAGCGCAGCGATCCTCCGGTGTCGATGCGGTCGCCGAGGTCGGCGGTGGCCTGCCGCCGGTCATGGCTGCCCCCCTGGAGCTGGAGCCGGTGGAGGGGTTGATCGGTCGGGCGCTTGCTGGTCAGGGCGATGGCGCCGCCGGGCGGCATCGCGCCGTAGATGGCGGAAGCCGGTCCCTTCAGCACCTCCAGCCGCTCCACCCCGAAGGGCTCATACTCCAGCCCATAGGGGTTGAAGCCGCTGCGCAGCCCGTCGATCAGGACGGAATCGGAACTCTGGCGGAAGCCGCGGACATAGACGTCGATGGCGCCCTGGCCGCCGGGATAGTCGATGGGGCGCACGCCGGCGCTGTAGGCCAGCGCGCCGTTGATGTCCTGGACGTCGCGCCGGTCCAGATCGGCGCGCGTGACGATGGAGAGCCCCTGCGGCAGGTCTTCGACGGGGGTTTCGGTGCGGCCGACGCTGCGGTCGGGACTGGCGAGGCTCGCCGCCCGGCCGCTGTGCAGCGGTCGGCCCTCCACCGTCAAGGGGGGCAGGACGTCGGCGGTGTCCTGCGGCCGGCCGATGGTCGCCATACCGTCGCGCAGGTCGAAGGACAGGCCGGTTCCGCCCAGCAATTCGGCGAGGGCCGTCGCCGGGGCCATCCGTCCCGCCAGGGCGCGCGACCGGCGGCCCGACACGAGGTCCGGGCTGTAGAGGATCTGCAAACCGGTCTGCTGGCCGAAGCGGGTCAGCGCCTCGCCCAGCGGAAGGGCCGGGATCGCCAGCGGCCTGACTTGGGACGCGGCCTGCACGGAATCGGCCTGCACGGAATCGGACAGGGCGGCGGAAGGCGCGGCGGGCACCAACCAGCCGAGCGCCAGCCCGCCAAGCAGAAAGCCTGCGAGGCGCGGGGTCATTCAGAACTCGCGCAACGAATACTAGAAATCACCGTGGGAATTTCTGCCTTTTCCTCCTTTGCAAATGACTGTCAGTTGCATTAGCTTGCGACGGCTTGTCAAGCCTTGGGGATTGCCGCCCCGCCGCGGCGTCGCTTTGCACAAGGATCGTCCCATGCGACCGGTAGGAACCGCCGAGAATCAGACCCTGACCGACGTCTTCACGACGCATCGGCGGTCGCTGCTCGGGGTGGCCGAGCGGATCACCGGGTGCCGCCACCACGCCGAGGACGTGGTTCAGGACGCCTTCCTGAAGCTGCTGGGGACGGAATCGACCAGCTCCATCCGGGCCAAGGCGGGTTACCTGATGATGGTCGTGCGCAATCTGGCAATCGATCACTACCGCCGGAAAGGCCTAGAATCGCGTCTGATGGCGGCGGAGGAGGAAGGGCAGGCGGTGAGCACGCCGGAAGCGGCCTCGCCGGAAAGCGTGAATGTGAACCGCCAGCTCTTGCAGACGCTCGAATCGGCGCTGGCCGACCTGCCGGAGCGCACCCGCTACGCCTTCGAGATGCACCGGATCCACGGCCACAGCCAGAAGGACATCGCGGAGACCCTCGGCGTGTCGCCGACGCTGGTCAACGTCATGATCCGTGACGCGCTGGTTCACTGCCGCAAGGCGATGAAGCGGGCGGATTCGTCATCCTGAAGGACGGGACGACGCCCGATCATTCGGACCGTCGGCTGTTCAGCGTCCAGTAGGATGTGCCGGTTGATCTTGCCCCGGTTCGGTGGACACGGGTTCACGCAGATCGTAGCGCGGCCTGCTCGGGTGCACTCGACATCTTCGTTTCCTGGGACCGGCAGTCCTTCAGGACCAAACCGTTGTCCTGCCGGACGGCAGGATATGGCGCTGTCTGGCGCCACCGTTGGGGCGACATACCATGGGCATGCTGACCCGCTCGGCCTATGGCGCGGTCAACGGCGTGCTGACGGTGCCGACGGCGCTGCTCAAGGCCGTCGCGCCGACGCTGGCCGCCCTGCTGTGGCAATGGAACGGCTCCTACGGCGCGGTGATCGCCACGGCAATCGCCGCCTCGCTCGTGGTGGTGGGAAGCTTTGGCTTCGCGGCGTGCCGCCGGCCGCGCTGACCGTTAGCAGCAGCCCGGCGCTCGCGATGCGGGTGCTGGGGCGCTGGATGCGCATGGTGACCATCCCGAACCAGTCGTCGGTGGCCAAGGCGTTCCAGGAGTTCGACGAGGCCGGCCGGATGAAGCCGTCGCCCTACTACGACCGCGTGGTGGACGTGATGGAGGAGTTGGTGAAGTTCACTCTGCTGGTGCGCGACCGCAGCGACTATCTGACCGACCGCTACAGCGAGCGCCGGGAGGCGGGCCGGGCTGTGGCCGGCGAAGCGCAGGCCCTCGTTGCTGCCGCCATGAGCGGAGAGCGCACCGCGTGACATTGGGAAGCGTGGCGCTTCATGGTTGGGACGCTTGGCGGGCTCGCCACGTGGACACCAGGAAGGTCGCCACCGTCCCGGCGAGGTTCACCGCCAGTTCCGCATGCCGCGCCGACGGGCGGACCGCTTTGCGTCCACGGCCGTGGGCATCGCTCAGCTTGTTGCGGATGCTGGCCAAGCTGTTCACGACGTTCTGGCAGTTGCCGAGGATGATTTTGAACATTTCTTCGGTGCGCTGGTCCGGGGCGAGCTGGAGGTGCTCGGCGGCCGTCCGGTAAAGCTTCGGCAACTCGTCCCGATCGCTGTAAGTGCCGCCGGCATCCTCAATGATGTGCTTGCAGACGGTCTCCAGCAGCGTCCGGGCCGAGGTGATCGCTCCCTCCGGATGGGTCGTCCGCCGCTGCAGCGCCCGGGTCTAGGCTTCGTGCACGCTGGCCTCGTCGAAGGCGGCAAGTGTTTCTGAGATGAGAGGGTCGGCCGGCGCCCCGGCGGAGCCGCCGATGGCTTTGACGGTGAACACCGGATAGCCCGATATGGAACTGGTCTCGGCCAGATGGAAGCCATCGCGTTGCAGGAGAGGATTCAGAACCGCGACCATCCGGCGCTGCTCGCCCTCCTCCCGGGTTCGTGGATGCAGCAGAGCCTCCAAGAAGCGAAAGAACCGACGTTGCGAGCAGGTATAGGCACCGACGGCCTCCAGGGCGTCATCGTTGTCCATGTCTGCGTTTCGGTGCATGTGGCGGTCAAGGTCATCCTGCACCGTTCCACCGGAATAGAGACGGGACGGCAGGCGGTCGATCGGCCAGATGTCCCGCAGGAACTCGAATATTGGCGCATGGCCGGAAAGGTCGAATGGGATAAGCGCCCGGCCGATCGATCGCCGAAGGAGTTCGGAGATCAACCGCTCGCCAGCCGCCTGTGCGGAGGAGATCGACGAGCGGGTCCACGCCTTCCTGACCCGCCCGCTGGAGGGCGACTGGCCGTTCGTGTGGCTGGACGCGACGTATGTGAAGGTGCGCCAGGACGGCCGCATCGTCTCGCTCGCCGCCATACTGGCGATCGGCGTCAACACCGACGGCCGGCGCGAGGTGCTGGGGCTCGGCCTTGGGCTGTCGGAGGCGGAGACCTTCTGGAGCGACTTCCTGCGCTCGCTCACCCGCCGGGGGCTGCGGGGTGTGAAGCTGATGATCGCCGACGCGCATCTCGGGCTGAAGGCCGCCGCCTCCAAGGTGCTGGGCGCGACCCTCCAGCGCTGTCGAGTTCATTGCATGCGGAATCTCTTGGCCTGCGTCGGCAAGGCGCACCAGACGATGGTCGCCGCCACCATCCGCACCGCCTTTGCCCAGGAGACCGCCGAGGCGGCGCACGAGCAGTGGCGCCGGGTCGCCGACAGCCTGCGGCCGCGCTTTTCCAAGCTGGCGGCGCTGATGGACGAGGCGGAGTTCGACGTGCTGGCCTACATGGCCTACCCGAAGGATCTGCGCACCAAGCTGCACAGCACGAACCCTCTGGAACGCCTGAATGGCGAGATCAAGCGGCGCACCAACGTCGTTGGTATCTTCCCTGGCGAGGGGGCGGTTCGCAGGCTGGTTGGCGCCTTGCTGCTGGAGCAACACGACGAGTGGGCGGTGTGCCGGCGCTACATGACCATGGAAAGCCTGACCGAGCTGTGCCACCCTCACACCGCTGACCCGCTGCCGATTGCAGTGGAGTAGACCGGCGGCTTCAACTCGCCGAACAGCACCTACGCCCCCTCAGACACCACGCCTCGGGGCACGATCCATGTCATCGACGGCCTGCTCTACCATGGCACGGATGCCGGGATCGCCGTCCATCATGTCGATGGCGGTGGCGTCTCGGACCATGTTTTCGCGTTATGTCATCTCATGGGATTCCGCTTCGCGCCGCGCATCCCGAACCTGCACGACCGACGCCTGTACACATTTGGGCCGGCAGCGACCTGGCCGACCCTGGAACCCTTCATTGCCGGGCGGATCGACGAGGCGCTGATCCAGGCGCACTGGGACGACCTGCTGCGGTTGGCCACCTCGATCCGGACCGGCGCCGTGCCGGCCTCGCTGATGCTGAAGCGCCTGGGCTCCTACCCACGGCAGAACGGGCTGGCTTTGGCGTTGCGGGAGGTGGGGCGCCTCGAACGGACGCTGTTCACCTTGGAATGGCTGCAAAATCCGGCACTTCGCCGCCAAGCCACCGCCGAGTTGAACAAGGGGAATCCCGCAACGGGCTGGCCCGCGCCGTGTGCTTCCACCGCCTTGGGCGCATCCGCGACCGGACGCCGGAGAACCAGCAGCACCGCGCCGGCGGCCTCAATCTGGTCGTGGCCGCGATCATTCTCTGGAACACCGTCTATATGGAGCGGGCCATCAATGCCCTGCGCGCCGCGGACGAGCGCATTCCCGACGAGGTGTTGAGCCATCTCGCGCCCCTTGGATGGCAGCACATCAACCTGACCGGCGACTATCTCTGGAGTACGAACCGGGTGCCGAGCACGACCGGCTATCACCCGTTGCGTGCCCCAACCGAATTCCTGGCTGCATGATGTTCCGGCTTTGTCCGCTTAGCGTATATCGCCATTATCAACTAAAGACAGCTACGGCGGAGCGGATGCTGATCCCGCCGTCCTTGGTCCGCCGAAGTTGGCGCCCGACAGCGTAGCGAAAGACGGCTGGAAGCTGGAGGGCTGGGGGAACACGGGACCAGAGGGTTTGGATCACCGTGCGTCCTTTGCGGGTCCGGCGCTGGGCCTGACCCGCCACCGTGCGCTGGGACCAGCGGAAACCGATCTCGCCAAAATACAGGTCGGCGTGGTCGGGGCTGATGTGATGGAAGACACCGGCGATCGTGCGCCGGACACGATCGTTGAAGCCCTCGGCCGAGTTGGCATGCACGCTGCCGCGAACATACTCGCGCTGAGAATGGCGGACTGTGTCGTGCGCACCGAATGCGCTCCCGATGGCGATGAACGCCTTCCATTCGTCGCTCATCAAGTGCGCGTCGGGATCGACAGCGGCTTCGAGCACCCGCTCGGCCTCGTCGAGCGACAGGTCGGCGACCACCGCGGCACGGGCTTCGCCCGCCGGTGTTCCCGGTTCCCGGCTGCTTGGCCGCTGGACGACCGCAAGCGCTGGAGTTTTCGTCGTGCGGGGATGGCCCTTGCGTCCTCGACCCAGTTTGGGAGGGTTGGGGTCGCGGCGCGGCTTGGCGCCGAAATGAAACTCGTCGATCTCCACCGTCCCGCCCAGCGGATGGTCGCGCAACACCAGAAGCCGCAGGACATGGCCCATCCGCCATGCCGTCGGCTGGCTGACGCCGAGTGCTTCGGCCAGACGGATGGACGAGATGCCTTTGTCCGATTGCAGGATGAACCACAGCCCCATGAGCCAGGTCCGCAACGGCAGCTTCGTTCCATGCAACGGGGTTCGCGTCGTCACGGTGAACTGGAAGCGGCAATCCGGATTGCAGCACTGATAGAGTCCGGGCCGGGACCGTCGTCCCGTGTCGCGCCCCGCCAGAGTGATCGAGCGCCGTGAGCCGCAGGCCGGACAGAGCCGTCCGTTCGGCCACACCATCGCCTCAACCAGCCGACGGCACCGCGCCTCGTCGCGGAACGCTTCGGTCATCTCCGCCACGGTCCGGATGGCCGCCAGATCCTCCAGCACCGATCCCATCGTCCCCTCCGAGCTTGATGGCTGAGAGTCGCACGTAAACACTGGAAGAGCTACGCTTTACTGTGTTTGGTTGATAATGGCGGCGTTGTTTACCTAACACCTATCGCGCTCTCCTCGTGGACACTCAAGTTTGGCCGGGAGTTCGCCAACATCATTCGTCGACGGCTGCCCCGGCCCGGCGACAAGTGGCATCTCGATGAGGTCGTTCTTAAGATCGCCGGCAAGAAGCACTATCTCTGGCGCGCGGTCGACCAGCACGGCGTTGTGCTGGACGTGCTGGTCCAGCGCCGGCGCGACAAGAAGGCCGCCAAACGCCTGCTGCGCAAGCTGCTGAAGCGGCAGGGCCGGGCTCCTCGCGTCATGATCACGGACAAGCTGGGCTCATACGGCGCGGCCAAGAAGGAGATCATGCTGGGCGTCGAGCACCGCCAGCACAAGGGGCTGAACAACCGGGCGGAAAACTCGCACCAGCCAACGAGGCGACGGGAACGCCAGATGAAGCGGTTCAAGTCGGCCCGGCACGCCCAGCGCTCCCTGTCCGCTCACGATCCGATCAACAACCTCTTCCTCCTGCCCCGCCACCTGAGGCCCGCAACCGACTACCGTGCCGAGTGGGCCCGCGCCGTCGAGATGTGGCACGACGTCTGCGGCATCAAGCAAGCCGCATAGCCCGCACCTGTCCTGTTCGCTGTCAAGCTCGCCCAATCCTCGGCTCCCGCCCAACAACTTGACGATGCCGCTGAAACGCCTCTTCGACCAGCCGCAGCTTCTCCTCGTCGCTGAACTGCCGCCGCCGCTCCAGGCCCGTGATCACCTCGACGCGTTGGATAGTCATAGGGACTGCCATAGGGATAGCCATAGGGACAGGCCCCATGATTCAGCTTCCCCGCTCGGTCACAAGGTGGCCCTCGGCGGAGAGGTACACCGAAATCGAGGCGCTCGCCGCTTCAACTGACCTCAGCATCCGGCGGATCCACGAAAAGATCCAAGGCAAGGCGAGCCGCGGCATCGTCGGAGAAATCGCCAAGCGCATCCGTTCAGGACGGCCAACCGCCTTGTGACCTATTTTTACACGTATCTTGGACGGACCCGAGGCATGATCCGCGCTGGCCATCAAGGGACATGCACGAGCCAAGGCTGACGCCGCGCCTCATTGAATGGCTTGCTGGAAACGTTACGAACGAACAACCGCCGCCGGAAACGCGGATGCGCTTTCAAGTATGTCGGGCGCCGGGCGGAATGATGAGAGACCAACTTCAGCGGCGCCGCTCAAATTCGTCTCCTCATGTCTCGTCAAGATTTCGCACTGGATTTCGGAAACGGAAGAAACTGGCATATTTTGGTGAATACGGGAGTATGTATCCACACTCATCACTTTGGATGCGTTGCTATTGTTTCGATAAAAGGTTAGTCTTCGTGAAAAGCCGCGCACGCCGACCTGTTTTGGAAAAGAAAGCGGCGCAAAGTGAGCGAAGGTTGGCGGAGCGGTTGGGTCGTCGATTGTCGCTTCCGACAACGCTGATCCGTGAAACCTGGAAAAGGGCAGGCCGTACCATGCGGCCTGCCTTTCGGTACCACAGGTGATGCGAGCGCGACTGTGGCCTCCCTAGGACGCGGACGAAGAGACCAGCGTTTCCAACCCCGTCCCGCGGATGGGGCTTGCCCGGCGGCCGCCCGAACACGACGGCCGGCCGGCTGGCGGCCGCAGGCTCCAGGGTGGGCCATGGGTGGAGGACCGATGCATGGGTGAGCTGCTTCAGATCATCGTCGAATTGCCGGACGACCGGCGCAGCGTTGGCCGGCTGATTTTGAAGGATGAGGCCGGCAAGACCCTTGCCGGGCCCTTCGATGTTCTGGGCAAATCAGACAACTTGACGGCCGTCGGGCATGGCAACGCCGGTCGGGATCCCAAACAGCCCTACGGAGACACGCCAAAGGGCCAGTACGAAGTCCCGGCCGCCGTGGCGACGGGCGCCGGAACGGCGTACAACCCCGACTCCTACGGCCCAAACGGCGGGCTCGTCCTGCTGCCGGTCAACGGCGAGGCGTTGCAAGCCCAACGGAACGGTCGGACGGGCCTCATGATCCACGGTGGCAAGGCCGGCGCCGGAGGGCGATTGCGCCCCACACACGGCTGCCTGCGCCTGAGCGACGGTAACATGTCAGCCCTGATGAGCGCGATCCGGGCCCGCGCCACCGCAGGAACCCGACCGATTTGCGAGGCGGTACGGCTCAACATCGCCATCGGTGGTGAGGCCGCTCCGGACACCGGCGAGGACGCAGGCGACCCGCCCCCTGGCATCGACGCGATCATCGGTCCTCAACCGCCGCCGATCGTCTGGCATCCCTAAGGAACGGTTTTCAGAATGCGCTGAGGCGGTTTGCGACGATGAAAATGGCCGCCGCGGTGAGCAGCGCGAGGATAATCCGCGCCAACCTGTCTTGTCTGAGACTCGTGGCACGGATGGCGGTCGCGCTCGTTGCCGACTCCAATCCAGTGTTTCAGCGCTTTGGGGGGAGATAATGGCCGACCGTGAAGTGGCCGCAGCAGTATGGGGAGAAACCAGCGAGGTGTTGCCGAAGGATGGTGCCGACGCGACCCTGACGCGACTCTATGCGGTCGCAGGCCAGCTCGCTGCGACGGCCAAGAAGCGCGGTCTCGACGGCAGATTGCGCAAGCTCCCGCCTCCGCGCATCGGATCGCCCGAAGCCGAGCGCTACCAGAAGATGATCACGACCGTGGACGCGGTTGAGGGCGGAACATGGAGCGGTGTCGCTCTCCCTCTGCGTGCCGCCTTGTGGGGCGTTACGATAACCGGCAGCCCGCGTCTCGATCCGCCGTTGCCAAAGGCGGTGAGTTGGATCACTGAGCAAGGCGTGACTAGCGGCGGCGATTTCGTGGTTGGCGACGGCGCCAATGGACGCATCTATCGTCTGTTCGAAACCACGAAAGCGCCGGCTGACAACGAGTTGCCGTTCGTTTCGGCGATCACCGGCAGCGGCCTGCCCGAGCCAGACGGTGTCAATCCCTCCCGGAAGGTCGCGTGGGTAATCGGCATCGTCGCGGCGGCGGTCTTTCTTGCCGGCGGCGCAATGTCGGTGTGGACCGGCAGATCGATGAGCAATGCACGAAACCTTCTCATCACCGGCAACCCGACCCTGCAATACGAGCTTCTGGCCGCCGTGACCGACGCCTGTGTGGCAGACTACAAGGCGTTTCCGAACGGGCAGCAGTCTGACTTATGCGGCAAGCTGTTGAAGGACAATGCGGCCCCACCCCAGAAGGACGGCCTCTATGAATGGCCTGACGCCGACAAAGCAAAGTCTGTGCTCGCAGACGCGAAGACATGCCCAGCCAATCCGAGCAGGAACGGATGCAATACGATCTGGCGCGCCGCCATCAAGGTCGATCAGATGCATAGCTGGACCGCCGGCATCTTCGAGCTTCTGCACACCGCCTCCGCATACCTGACCGGGGTGACGTCGGTCGCGGGATCGGTTTCCATCCTAGTTCCGTTCCTGATGCTGGTCGGCGGGATCGTGGGCGTCACCGTGGCGCTGGGGCTCGGCACCAAACAGCGCGTCGCCGGCGTGTGGGTCGATACCCGCAATCGCGTGTCACTCGCGCGTGCGCAGGTGACGCTATGGACCAGTGTTGCACTGGCTGGTTACGCGGTGTTCGCGTTGTTCAATATTGGCTTTGCCGGCATCGCCGGACCCGCGGCTATCGCCGCGGGAGCGAGCGCAGCCGAAGCCACGGATATTGCTAAGTTCGGAGCCTTTCCGCAGATACCCCCCTCGGTCGCAGCAGCGCTTGGAATAGCGGCCGTCTCGCCGATGCTTTCCGCGCTCATTCTGCCGACGAAGGATGTGGACCTCTCGGTTCGAGGGAGCGAGGCGGATTTGCGCAGGCACGGCGTGCCGTTCTTTGGTGCCGAATCGGAAGGGCTCGACAAACGGCCATCTCCGCGCCTGGCATCGATCGCCGACGTCTTCATGGGAGAGGAGAAGGCGAACGCCGACACGGTTGATGTGACACGCCTGCAGAACGTCGTCATCACGGTCACGCTCGTGCTTGGTTTGTTCTCCATTCTGGTCGCGATGACCACGATCGGCTCCGCGCAGCTGATCGGTGCGAAGGCCGCGATCTTCACGACTCTGCCAGAGCTGGGCGCAACTTTCACGTCATTGCTGTTCGCGAGTCATGCGACCTATTTGGTCGCAAAAGCCCACGATGCGCGACCGCCGGCCTCGACTGAGACGCCCGAAAAGAAGAACCCGTAGAGCCGATCGAGACGGAGCAGACCCATGACCTCATTCAGTGTGCTTTCACTCGGGACGCGCCGCGGAGCAGTTCCGCAAGGGTGCAATCAAGGAGCTTCATTAGGAACACCTTCTTGACCGTGGAGCGGCCTGGACGCCGTTGCGGAACGCCAGGCTCAGCGGCATCGGTGTGGCGGCGAACCAGCGGAGCGATTTGCTCTGTGGAGCATCCCGGGTGCCCGCGCCAGGACGCAGGCAAAGATCACTCGGGGGCAGGCCGCCGAGGCGCCGCTGAAGAAGATTATGGCGCAGGCCAGCCATCGCAGCACCGACGTCGCCCTGCGCTACATCCGCCACGCCGACCGCTGGAAGGGCAACCCGCACCGAGCGCCCGTTCCGCCGCAAGCCCAACGCGGGCTGATCGCCGCACGATGCGTGTGTGCCCTCATCCGATAACCCAAAGATAATGCAGTACGAGCATACGATGGCATGCCGCCCTTCCAAATAAGAGTAGCAAGAATACATTCGCGGCTATCTGGATCCACCAAATCTATTTTGTTTCTTGTTTGTTATCGCGAGTAACGTTGCTGCGTTCGGGTGATGGCAACGGCCATCGACCCCCGCGTCCGATCGATGACTCTGCATCTGTTCTTATTGGTTTTTCTGACCAATGACCGCATGTGCCCGTTCCTGCAGAGCGTAATCGCACATGCATCTCATCAGCCTTTGGAAAGGCGCCGATGATCGACCTCAATCTCGAGCGCGAAGCCCTACAGGAGCATTTCCGCCGTAGCGGCCCGCTCTTCGGCGACTTCTATCCGATCCAGCTCGCCTCGCCACCGCGGAGCGACCCGCAACGCAGCCGCTACATCGGCGAGTTGCGCGGCTTCTACCCGAGGCACGATGCGCTCGGCTCACCGATCGAGCCGATGATCCAGAACGGTTACTTCGAGCCCTGGAACAGCTTCCTGCACGACACGCCCAATGAGGACGGCCGTCATCGGGGGCACGGCGGCTTCGACGTCTACACCGGCTATGCGCCCTTCCCGTTCGAGGTTGGCGTTCGTGCGCTGGTCGGCGGAACCCTGACGCTCAAGACGGCCTACCAACAGACGACGAACGGCTTCGAAGTAGAGGTGATCGACGGGCGTTCCGTCCACATGAGACGGCGGGCGATCGAGGGTCTCGGCAATCGCGTCGCCCTCTCGTTCGAGGTGACCGTCGGCACCCGGGTTGTCGGGTACAGACTCGACTACGGCCACTTCAACCGCTTTGCCCCCGCGCACCCCGACGTCCCCGCCGCACAAAGCCGGAAGGTCGAGCAAGGAGAGCTGATTGGCTTCGCGGGTAAGAGCGGCAACGCCGACGAGCGTGGCGACAGCCGGACCCTCACCTCCCCCTTCCGGATGAACGCGGGGCATGTCCATCTCGCCCTCGTCCGCCTGTTGGGTGCCGCGGATGCCAGCGGCACGACCACCGCAGGGCCGCCCAACAAGGTCGACCTCTACGCGGTGCTGCAGCGCAAGCTCGGTTACCACCCGGAGCACGACGAGCTCGGCTACGGCAATGCGGCCGACGAGAAGCGTGCCCGGCCGACGATCACCGGCTGGATCGCGCCGCCCAAGCCCGCGCTGAAGGGCGCGCTCGAGCGACCACAACTTCCTCTCGGCTCGCTCGGCGTGACGTTCGTGCCGCCGGCGCCGCGCCGGACCGTGCGCGAGGGCAGCCGCCCGGTGCAGCGCCGCGTGCTCATGCCAGCGCCGTTCGACGCGCTCGACTTCGACAGCAGCACCCTCATTGCGGTCACCCGCAACGCCTATGCCGCGATGCGCACACGCCTTGACGCGGAAGCGGTCACCAATCCCACGACCGCAGCGCAGCGCGAAGCCAAGGCGGAGGCAGCGGATCATATCCGCGACGCCACGCGCCGCTTCGCTACGCTCACCTCGACCGCGCAGGCGGAGAACGACGTCACGCACTGGGGCGAGACCGTCGGCGCCCTCGTGGCGCGCGCCAGCGGCCGCTGGACGACGCTCGAACAGAACCCGCTTGAACGTCCCGCGAAGGTGCTGCTGTCGTTCATTCATCTCGCCGAGGCGCTCCACATCCTCATGGGCGGCCCCGCACTTGAAGCGCTCGCGCGCTCGAAGGAGCAGGTCGCGTGCGGCATCTCCGTGCGCGGACAAGCCACCGCCGTCGCCTGGGACCACGCCGTGGTAGCGGCTCACGTCACCAACATCGAGGGCGATCCTCCCGCCGGGGGCGGAGAGGCGCCGCGGTTCTGGGTCGGCTCGATCACGTTCGGCAACGGCAGCCTGCGGCACGCGACGCTGCCAATGCAGGCGCGCGGGACCGACGCGGCCGTCGATGCCTATCTCCTCGGTCTCGCCCGCGGCTTCTACGATTATCAGCGGGCGATCCGCCTAGCGATCGCCCAGCATCAGCGGATCGCACACGGCGATGCCGCAGCGACCGCCGCTCTCGTCGCGGCGCTCAAAGCCGTTGCGACGAGGCTCCTCGGCCTCGCGCCCACCATCAACGGCGGGACGGAGGCGATCCGCGCCGCGGTGATGAAGGCGCTCGTCAGCGGCAACATCGCCGCCTTTGCCAAGGCCGCCACGATCGCCGCCAGCGAGACCCCCGTGTCGCCGGTCGCGCCGCGGCTCGACGGTCTCCACTTCCGCCCTTCCATTCTCATCGCGTGAGCCAATGCCCTTTCCGCTCGTCGACACACGGGTCGAACTGTTCACCCCCGACGGATCGCCCGCCGCATCGCATCACGTCGTGCTCACCATCGTCGAGCAGGCAGCGTCCGCGCCGCAGCTGTCGGTCGTCGTCGACGCGAACGAGCGCACGCTGCAACTCACCGGGACTTGGCCGCGGGAGCCGGAGAAGGCCGAGCTTATTGTTCTCACCCTCGCGGCCCCGGGCGACATCCCCGAGCTACTCGGGCTGAAGCTCGGCGCGTCGGCCACCGCGACACCGAAGGAGGCGCGGCTCGAAATCCGCCCGCGTGCCGTAGCCGACGGCGACCCCGGCGGCCCATTCCTTGCGCTGTTCATCACCTGGGCGCTCGAGGCGACCGTCGGCGAGGCGGTCTCGGGCGCCGCCACCGACGCGCTGGAGGTCGGCGCCAGCGTCGCGGTCGATGTCCGCGTCGGCTTTGCGACGCTGGCGCAAAGGTCCGAGCTCGGCATCACAAACTTCGCGCTGCGGCTTGACCTCGTCGGCTTCGGCATCACCTCGGGCTGGATCCCGCTCGCCCTTCTCGACGTCGGTGTCTGGTCTCCGTTTGAGATGCCCGGCCTCCTCGACTGGTTCGCGAAGATCGTCGGGGTGGCAATCCCCGACGCCCCGGCCCTCACGTGGGACGTCGACCTCCCCCTGTCGATCACGCTCCCAATCGGCCTCAGGGTGAAGGAAAGCTCCTTCCGCATCGCGCCCGCAGGCGGCAGCCCACGCATCCATCTCGAGACGAAAGGCCTCGTCCTGCTCCTCGGCAGCATCGAGCTGCCGCACGAGGACTTCCGCCTCGACCTCGTGTGGAGCGGCGCCTCCTACACCCTCAGGGTGGTGCTCGCGGAATGGAAGCGGGCGCCCGGCGGCGACGGCGCGTTCTTCACGCTGCCGTTCCGCCTCCTGCGTGCCTCGGCGGCGGCATGGCGGCTGCGGCTCGGCTTCTTCGCGCACGACGATAGGGTCTGCCTCGACACCGTGCTCGAGGTCGGCGGCCTGAAGCTCGAGTACGGCGACGGCCACACCCTGTACGAGGCGAACCTCAGGGTGCACTTACGCGACCTGCGCCTGCTCACTGCGCCGCCGTCGACCACCCGCACGCTGTTTCAGGGCGAGGGCGCGGAATACGCGGCCTACCAGATCCCCATCCCGCGCCTCTCGTTCGCGCAGTCCCCCGCCGGCTCCAGCGCGAACGACTATGGCATCGAGTTCCTCGACGGCACGGTCGATGCGGACAGCCGCCTTTTCCTTGCCTGGCGGCAGGACGGCAACCAATTTCTCAAGGCGCTGGCGCACGACCTCTTCGGCGCCGCGCCGGCGGGGCCAATCCCGGGAGACGCTGCGCCCCTCGTCGCGGGGATCGAGATCGCCTCGTTCGCGAGCCCCGCCGGTGGCCGTGATGTGCAGCTCCGCTTCGACTGGCGCGAGAACACCTTCGCCGCCGCGGCTGTCCCCGCGGCACTTCCGGTGGTGACGCCGCCGGCCGGCGTCGTGAATGACGATCGACTCTGCTTCACGCCGGAGCAGCTTCGCAGCGGCGTCGTCCTGCCCGTCCCCACCACGCAGCTCCCGGAGGTGTCGGGCATCACCACCGGCACCGAGGCGATGACGCTGTCACTGCTCGGCCTCACCCTCCGCCTCGCGCGGCCGTCGAGCCAGAGCATCGTCTACCGCGCCGAGGCGGACGGGGTGAACAGCCTCGCCTGGCTTGCGAACTTCGACACCGCCCCCACCTTCGCTTCAGGCCGGGCGGTCGCCGAAGCTGTCATCGATTTTTCCCTCGCCGACCCCGCCGGAGGCGCGCGGCAGGTGCAGCCCTCCGGCCCGGCCACCAGCCGCGAGCCCTTCCTGCGCGCGCTCCTTGGTGGGACGGGCAGCGGCTCCGTCGCGGTCGCGGTCGCGGGATGGCGCGAGGGCAAGCGCCCGCGCTTCCTGCAGGCCTACACGAGCGACCACCCGTTCGCCTCGCTTATCCCCGCACCGACCGCGAACAGCCTCGGCGAGGACGCGTGCCCCGGCGCGCCACCGTCCGACCGCGCCGCATTGCCGCTCCCGTCCTCCGCCTTCGCCGGCTTCAGGCTGCGCGAGGCCGGCCTCTGGCAACTTGCTGTGCAGACGCGCCTCCTTGAGTCCGCGCTCAAGCTGTTCGGCGAGGGGCGGAGCGTGAACGTCAGGATCACTGAACTCTGTGTCGACGCCGACGCGACCGCCGTGATCCTCGCAACCGAGCTCGCGGTCGCGCTCACGGCCGAAACCACCGTCAAGGGCACCGTCCGCTTCCGCTTCGGCATCGACGACCTCGCCCTCTCGGTCGAGGGCCCGGCCCGGCTCACGGTCGACGTGCCGGTGGAAAACCCATTCCCCGCCTGGACCAGGGACGTCCTCGACCCCACCGCGTTCGGACGGAGCCGAATATCCAAGCCCCTCGAGTTCCTCGGCTTCGAGCTACGCGCGCTGCGAAAGGGCACGGACGAGAGCCCGATCGGCGTCCTCGCCATCACCTTCAACGACGGCCGCTTCGTCCTCGGCGTGCCCGACGGCACGGACGGGACGAGGGACGTCGACCTCCTTCTGCGCCACAAGGGTTTCGGTGGCACCGGTCTCGTCTTCCGCGTCGACCGCTTCGCACTCGGCACCGGCGGGCTCGACCTCGACGCCATCCTCGTCCCCGTCGCGTTGAAGCTGCCCGGCCTCAGCAAGCCGTTCGCGCTGACGGCGGCGCGCCTGTCGATCGTCGGCGGGCGGATGCAGGACCTGATGATTTCGGGCTCCGGCAACTTGCCCGACCTCCTCAACGCCGCCCCGGTCGAGATCGCGGTGCGCATGGCACAGAGCGCGAGCGGTGTGATCGCGCTGAAGGAGTTCGACTGCAGCCTCGGTGATGGCGACGCGCCGATTTTCACCCGCGGCGTGCGATGCCGCTTCGAGCTGACCAAGCTCACCATCGACATGGACGACGGCGGCGGCACGAAGCCGGCGGCCTGGTTCTTCCGCATCAGCGGATCGCTCCAGTTCCGCCCGGAGGGCGCCGAGTTCACTGGTAACCTGCTCGAGGACTTCGGCAGCATCCGCTGCGAATTCGCCGACGCGCCGCTCGGCGACGAGTTCTTCGACCACATTTCGCTCGTCGCCACCCTGACCCAGCCGCGCCGGTTCAAGGTCCTGAAACTGTTCGACATGGAGGTGCGCGGGATCGGCTTCCATCCGCGCTATCCTTCGTTCGACAGGCCGGCGATCATCATCGCCGGGCAGATCGCGTTCGCCGACCTCGGCGACGTTCTCTCCGTCGAGGTCGACTTCCACCGCCTCTACCTCGGCCTGCCCGACGTGAACGACCTGCTACCCCCGATCGAGGCGAAGGGCCTGCGCGTCGCGATCTCCTCGAGCGGGTTCAAGATCGCCGGACGTGTCGAGTATATGAAGGATGAGCGGATCGACGGCTTCGGCGGCGAGGGAACCGTCCTCATCCCCGGCCTGCCGGAACTCTCCGCCGCGTTCGCCTTCACCAAGCTGCGCGCCGTTGCCGCCGACGGCTGGAAGCGTGGCTGGTTCATCGCGGTCGAAGCGGCGCGGATCAGCTACCAAATCGGCCCGCTGCCGCTCTACCTGCGCCAGGTCGGGCTCGGCTTCGGCTATCGCTACACCTCTGTGATGATCAAGCGCTTCGAGGACGAGCCCGATCTCGGCACGCTGATCAGGCTGATGCTCGCCGAACTCGCGCAGCACCAGACCCTCGCGCGCCTGCCGAGCTGGGCGCCCGATCCGGAACGTGACGACGGCGGCTCGCCGCGTTGGTCCATCGGCTTCGAGGCGGTGCTGTCGATGACTTCGGCGAACTCGACGCCGACCAAGTACGAGCCGGAGGTCGAGCGCAAGCTCAAGACGCTGATCTTCCAGCTCCTCGTCTTTCTGCGCTCCGACTTTACGTTCCTCGCCGCGGCGAAGCTCTGGTTTCCCGTCAGTACCGACGACTTCTTCGTCGACGCCGAGGCGATGCGCAGCCGCCCCCTCGCGCTCGGCTTCGTGTCCTACCAGCCGTCGAAGAGCCGTCTGCTCGCCCACACGACCAAAGGCAGGAATCCCTACTTCGGTCGCTCCGGTGACCGTCCGGTGCCGGACCAGGTGATTAAAATCCTCGACAACTCGCATTTCGAGGCGACCTTCCTCAGCGAGCCCGGGGTCCTCCACGCCGAGCTCGGTTGGCCCGATCGCCTGTTCTTCAATTTCCGCATCGGCCCGCTGACCCTAGAATGCCGTGGCGGCATCCTCTACCGCCTCGACGGCGAAATGCTCGTCCACGGCATCTTCTTCACCGCGCGCGGGCGACTCTCGGTGGGCGGCGGGGTCTCGCTCGGCATCGTCGGCGCCGAGGTGCGCGCCGAGATCACCGTCGCCGCGGCGATGCGGCTGATGATCGGGCTCAGGCTGCCGAACCCTACAGACTCCGTCATTTACGCCGGCGCCGGCCTCGACGTCGCGGCGCGCTTCTCGATCGACGCCTGGTTCCGCCTCAACCTGCGCTTCTGCAAGATCGAGATTGATATCCGCTTCAGCCTGGAGCTGCAGCTCGTCGTCGTGCTCGAGATCGGGTGGGCCGGCGCGGTGGACCTCGGCTGCCGTGCCCGCGCCACCCTCGTGATCGGCGCGTTCGGCCGACAGCTAAAGGTGACGGTGCGCGCCTCGATCCTGAGCGACAACGTCGACAAGGCGCGCGCAGACCTCGCCCCGTATATGGGCTCGTTCCTCGCGCCCGGCGCTATCCCGCCGATCCCCGGTCTCGGCGGCACCGCGTTCGCCGCGCGCGCCTCGGCGGGCGTCGCCGTCCCGCCTGCCGCCCGGACCCAGGCCGTCGGCGAAGCCGTGGAGCCGCTCGTCGAGATCCTCCCCGACCGCTTCGTCTTCGCGCGGATGCGGGGCCAGCCGACCCAGGACGGGAAGCGCCTTTGGTTCGGCTGGGTCATCCCGAGCCCGACGTCTGAGTACTTTTACCCGGTCTCCGCGCCGCCTGACCCGGACGCGGATGGGATGGTCCCATACGCCAGCCTTACCCTTCCCGTTACGGCGGGCGAGGCCGTGTTCGTCCCGGAGATCGTCGGCGGTCTCCTCAGGTGGCGGAAGGAGGACGCCGCCCCCGGCGCCACATCGCAGGTCGTCACGCTCCGGTTGAACGTGCAGGCCGAGGTGGAACTCGCCTTCGTCGACGGCGGTGCCACCGAAAAGCTGACGCTGATTCAGCTCCTCGCCGGCTGCTACGCCCCACCGAAGACCTACCCGAACGACGATTTCCCGTTCAGTTGGAACAAAGACGGTGGTCCGAGGACGGTCGGCGACGCCGCGCATCTCGAAACGCGGAAGGCGCCGAACGACGAACGGATCCTCGACCCGAACGATCCGGCCCGCGCCCCGCGGCGCTCGCTCGACCCAAACAACACATACGACAGGCAGCTGATGTGCAGCGTCGCCGCGCACGCCGACGCCGCGACCGGGAGCACCGCGGCTAAGGATGGCGAGGAGGAGCGCACCGCGGAACGCCTCGAGCAGGCGCACGGCTCGCAAGCATGGCTCATGCGCACTTTCACCGAGGATCTTGATGCCATCGCCGCGAACACGCGCCTGGAAGCAGGCCAACCGACGCCGGTCGCGCTCCCCCAAGGCCGTCCCTCGGTCGGCCAGCTCGGCCTCCTCGTCTGCGTCGTCGCGGAACGGTGCCCGTCCTGGCTCGGCACCTTCAACGCCGGGAACAAGGCGCGCATCGAGTTCACGACCCCGCATCACGGGCCACAAACCGTCACCTTCGCCGGCGACATTGGCCCCGTGCTCGACTTCAACAAGGCAGACTTCGAGGCGAACCCGCCCGACATCAGGGAGCGCGCCTCATACTTCGACGAGGAGACGCTCAACTTCGCTTGGGACCTCGACTGGGGGCCCGGTGGAGAGCCCGACAGCATGCTCTCGGAGAAGCCCGATATCACCCATTTCCTCGCTGCCTGCGAGGTCGTCGTCACCGTGGAGGGCGAGGAGCAACCGGTTGACCGCGCCCGCGTCCTGCCCGTCGACATCCTCGTCGACGGCACGACCCGCCTTCCCGCGCGCTACCAGTACTCGCGCTCCGTCGCCGTCCTCGGCCTCGATCAGGGCGACACCCTCTCCCTCGGAACGCGGGTCACGGCGACGATCCGCCCGATTGCGCAGGACCGCAGCGTCGGCCGGCCGCTGTCAATGACAGCCGTCTATCAGCTGCGCGCGACCCCGCTTGCCGCCGACGACGTCACCTTCCTCCTATGCTTCACGCCGGACCGGACGCTCACCGGCCGACTCACTTGGCGCGAACGCGTTCCGCCCAACGATCCGGGCGTGCTGCCCGTGCGCAGACGCGAGCTCGTACTGCGCCCGCTGCGCCGCCTGCCGCTCGGCGCGTTCCCCGAGGCGGCGGCGGACGCCGACGACGGCGGCCTCGCCAGCGCACTCGGCAGCGGCCTGCGCGACGGCGACATTGTGGTCGCCCTATCCGACAGGCTTCAGAGGATCGCGCCGACCTCCCTCCCGCGCGTGCTGCCCGAAGGCGAGACCGCCACCCCGCCCGCGCAGCAGGGCTTTGCCATCGACTTCGACGCGGTGGCGCCGGGGCTCGTGGCGGGGGTGTTCGACCACCTGGGCCGTCGCCTCGAACCCACCTCGCCCCTGGCCGTCCTCGCCCTCGGCTTCCTCCAGCGCCGTCCCGCCACCGTGACAGCAGGAGCGGGGTGGCACGTCTTCGTCCGCACCGCTGCGGGCGACCTCCCCCCCGGAGAGGACCTTCCCGCGCTCGGGTACGCCGCCCCGATCCGCGCCCGCATCCTCCTCGGCCCGTCCGGCACAGCGCCTCCCGAGGGCGCGCCGAAGATGCGCGTGCTCGACCACCTCGAGTGGCTGCCATCGCACAGCGACACCGGCCCCCGCCATCTTACTGAGCTCGTCGCCACCGTTGGCCTCCTCCACTCCGCGACCCTTGTCGATCCGGGCACGATCGAGTACCTCGCCCGGCCGGGCCACGAGCGCGGCGTCACTCTGCGCTGGAGCGCGCGACCCGCAACCGATGCCGCGATCGAGACGGTGGCCTCTTACCAGCTCTACGAGGCGCGGATGGATGCGCACGTCAATTTCGACCGCATCAGCGGCTCGGGCTTCGCCATTCCGTGGCAGAAAATCCACGAGGTGAACCCGACCGACGTGCCGTTCGCCGGTCGCGCCGTTACATCCTTCGTGCAGCCCGATATCTGGGAGGCGAGCGCGCCGCCTTACGCCGTGACTCTCGCTTTCCTCCACCGCGTTGGCGTGCCTACCGAGGAGATGCTGGCCAAATGGCCGGGCTGGTTCTCCTGGAACGAGAGCGAGCTCGAGTGGCCGCCGTTCCTGCCCACAGTCGACGCGACGCTCGTCAAGTTGGTCGAGCGCGGCGTGTTCGTCGCAAAGCGCCGCCTGCACCCGTACCTCGCGCTCCTCGTCGTCCGCCTCACGGAGCAGGGCGCTGCGAAGGCGATCGGCGGCGAGCCCGGCACAACCTTCGCCGTCGAGGTGAGTGCCGGCAAGGCGGTGAAGCCCGGGAGCGAGGACACGGGCACCGGCCTGCCCGACCCAAGCACCTGGATGGAGCAGGACATCGAAGCGGCCGACCAACTCGGCTGGGGCGGGCTGAACCACCTCGGCCTTGTCGTTGCGATCGCCCTGCGCGACCCGGTGACGGGCGTCTACCTGACCCAGTCCCAGGTGCGCGCCGAGATCCGCCTCGCGTGCGACGCCGTCCACCTGCTCGTCGCCCCCTTCGCCGACCTCGCCGCGAGCGAATGCTATCTCGCGATGGACCTGCCGCTGCAGCACGAGCGCGCCATGGCGACCGACGCGCGGCGCACCCCGCTCGCGGCGTCCGACCCGATCGCGCTGTCGATGGTCCAGCTCACGCTGCGCCCGAGACCCATCTGGCTGCGCCGCGACGACGACTGGCCGAAGCACCGCGGCGTCTCCTACTCGGTCTTCCACGACCCCGCCGGCGTGTTGGCCGGCGCCGGACCCGCGGTCACCCTCCCCGCCGACCTCTCCGTCGTGTACCTCGACGATCCGGTCCGCAGCGCGACGTTCCCCGCCGCCACCGACGTGGCGCTCGGCACGATCCTCCCGGCGACCTGCCGGCGCGCCGTACTGAGCTGGCGCCAGGCCATCCCGCCGCGCGCCGCGTTCCAGATCGACACCCGCTTCTGGCGCGACGATCTCGCCGCGCAGCCGGTGCCGCTCGTCGTCGGCGCGGACGATCCCGCCCTCACACCGTTCGGCCTCTTTCCGCTCCAGGCCGACGTCGTTCCCACCGCGTTCGTCCGCAGGGTTGAGCGCCAGAATGAACCGCCGGTGCTGGAAGCCGCGCCCGCCTACGGGCGCTTTCTCGACCACCTCGCGCAGGCCTTCCCAGGCACGACGACGGACGCGCTCAAGGCGGACGCGGCGCTGCCCATGGCCTACATCCGTTGGTCGGCCCGCTATTTCCGCTCGGCATCGGTGGACGACCGCGTGGCGACGCTCGTCGCGCCGAAGGGCGCGACACCCTCGCGCATGGCGCCCGACGGCCGCGGCACGCTCGCCTACACGCACCCGATCCGCGAGGATCTCGCGAGCCTGCGCTCCTACGCCGTGCGCGTCGTCGACCGCTACCACATGCTGCAGACCGGCGCCGAGCCAGCCGTGCCGAACGGGTTCGCCCCGGAAAACCGCGTCGACATCGACATCCCGCGCTGGCGCAAGCTCGTCACGCCCAAGGCGGTCGGGCTGCGCCTCCTCACCGCGCCGGATGCGGTCGAGTACCACGAACTGACCCTTTCCGAGCACGTCGAGCAGGCACTCTCCCGGTCGAACCTCCTCGTCGCGCGAAAGCTTGAGTTCCAGGACCTGCGGCGACGTCACACGGTAGCGTTCGCCTTCGCCCAGTGGCTCGCGGACCTCGAGGCGGAGGGGCTCGTCGCGGACGTCGCGTGGCCACCGGACCATCTCGGCCCCGGCCGCGGCGAGGCGCCGCCGGACGGGCTCGGGGCCGACACGTTCCTGGCGGCGGCTCCGCTCGCCCGCTTCGGCGGCCTGCGCATCGTCACCCCGGCCGAAGCGTTCTACTTCAAGCAGACCGTTACCGTTGTCGCCCGCGCAGTCTCCGTGCAGTCGGCACCGCTCGAGGTCACGCTGCCCGCACCGACCGCGCTGCCACCGGTTCCCGCCGGCGCGAACCCGACTGCCTTTACGTCGACACCAGACTGGTCGGCGTTCGAGGATCTTTCCGCGCGTCACGCCACGCTCGCGGCAGCCCTCGGCGGCCATACGGCGGTGCCGTACCTCCTGCCGCGGAGCGGCGTGCGGATCACGACCCGCTTCCCGCGCCTGTTCGAGCACCTCGCGCCGGCCGCGCTCGCCAAACATCTCGCCGGCGAACGCCTGGCCGGAACGTTCGGGTGCCTGCCCGACCCGCTCGGCCGGATCGAGATCGTCGCAGAGACGAGCGGCGCCCGCGCCACCGTCGCCGTGCTCGAGCCACGCAAGGATGGGCGGCCCGCTCCCGCCAGACAGTTCATCCACCGCAATGTGTCAAACGAGCTCGCCGCCCCTCTCGTCGGCTACCCTGCGCCGTCGGCGAGCTGGCACGAAGGGCTGCCCTTCTCCTTCGACGTCGTCGAAGCGCGGCCGCTGCCGCTCCCCGACGACCTCGCCGCCGCCGTCGCCGAGGCGACCACGCGCAGCCGGTTCACGACAGACCGCGTTGCCCGCCTCGCCGCCCTCTCCGTGCGCCTGCGCGTTGAAGGCGCTGCCGGCGCTCGAACGCTGACCGAGGTCGCCCCCCTCAACGGCCCGCGCTGGCTCTACTGGCCGTCCCTCGAAGCCGAGGGCAACGCACCCGCCACCGCGCTCGACCGTGCGATGGGCCTGCGCCTCGTCTTCGACCGCCAACGCTTCGCCGCCGCCGAGCTCGCCGGTGACGAGGTCGACCTCCTGCGCGAGATCGAAGAGGCGGAGCGCGTCATCCTCAGCGAGCCGTTCCCACAGGCCTCTGACGTGACCGCGATCGGTGCCGCGCTCGCCCACGTACGCCACAAGCTCTGGCTCCGGGTCGGCGAGACTTGGCGCCCGATCGGCACGATCCCGCCCGAGATCGCCGCGGGCGGGCGCCTCATCATCCTCGGCGACCTCAATGACGCGGTGTACGCTGCGGCAACGGCCGCAGCGCTTCCGCTCCCCGACCCGCCGCCGTCGGCGGCGGGGGCGGCGGCCGTCGCCACGCTCGCCCGCACGCTCGCGGAGCTCCACGTTGCCCGGCGCGTCATCCTCTCCGTCGTCACCCACCACGGCAATCTGCCACCCGCGCGTTGGGGAGACCCATATGCCGTTTGACGTTTCCCGACTCCGCGCGCTGTTTCCCTCGCTGTACTCGCGGCGCGAGCCTCGTCCAGGCGAGTCCACCACGGGACCCGATCGCGCTTGGTCGACGCTCGCCGTCGGCCGCACCGCCGGGCGCCTGCGCGTCGTCGGGCCGAACTGGTCCGTCGCCTGCGTCCTTGCCGGGCGGCGGGGCGCGCGCGCCTTGGCGCTCGACACCCTCGCCGAGAGCGAGGAGCCGACCGATTCCACGATCAGAGGCCTGCGCAGGCCGACGGTCTTGCGCGCGACGATTTCCGACCTATGGAGGGGCGCAACGGCCGCGGCCTCGCTTTCGCGCCTCAGCCTGATCGCAGTCGACACCAGTAACGGTGAATTTCCCAGCCTCCCGCTTCCCCAGTCGACGGCCCTCAACGGCTATGCCTTCGACGACGTGCGGACCAGCGAGCTCGTCCTTGAGACGATCGGCCGGATCCCACGCAACAGGTCGCTCGCGACGACCAACGTTGAGACGATTTTCCTCCCGGCCACGCGCCTTCTCGCCGGCGAGATCTGGTTCCGCCCCGTCACCGGCTATCTCGACAAGGTGCGTGCCGCGCTACGGCTCGACCGCCCCGACGAGCGCGTCATCCCCGCCGACATCGCGAGCGAGATCGTCCTCCTGCCGGACGGGGTGGCGATCGCAGGCAGCATCGCGCTGCCGTGGCGGGCGGTCGCGCTGTCGGCCTGGTTCCGCATCTCGGTTAGAGGCGACGAGGGGCGCGAGCGCACCGCGATGCAGCTCTGGCGCCCGGAGACGGCAGACTGGCAGGACGCACTCGACGAGCTCGAGGAGATCCTCGCCAGCGCTTCCGCGGACAGCACCGGGCCACGCTGGCTGGCGATGCGCGCGGGGTACAACATCGCGCCCAAGGCACTATCCTGGCCGCTCGGCACGACGGCGCAGATTCTGCTTAGGCGTAGCCAGGCCGACGCGAACGTGAAGGCGGTGCACGTCCGCTCGGACAGCCTAGTCGCGACGCTTGGGGGCGCGCCGGACGGCTCGGAGAGCGTCCTGACGCTGCGGCCGGCGGAGTTCCGCGTCGCCGCCGACGGCGCCACGGGGATTGACATCACCTCAGTCTCCACCGCAACCACACCATCACCCGGCACGAACCTCAAGGCCGACGCGACTTACGTGTTCGACGCTACGGCGGCGACACGCGAGGCACTCACGCTCGACCAGGGCGGCTACCCGCTGCACCTTTCGGTGCCGATGCTGTCCAACGCGGAGCGGCTTCGTCGCGAGACCGGGTTCGCCGCGCCCGCGTTCGAGCCGGACAACTGGGCGTCCACCGAGGCGAACTGGCTATGGCTGTTCACGCCGGTCGAGGGCGGCTGGCTGCATTGGCCGTTTCCCAACGCCACGGTGTCCCTTCTCGCGGCGGTCGCGGCCGGACACCACGAGGCGCCCGACCCGGTCGCGAGCGGTAGCCCCGGCGGCAGCAGCGGCGCTTGGCGGCTTGGCGCCGGCGCGAGCGAGCGAGCGTGGTCGATCGTGATCTCGGGTGCCGAGGAGGTGGAGGTCGTGGCCACCTTCCGGCGCGACGCCGGTACATGGGTGCTCTCGCGTGCAAAGGTCGTGTCGCGCCGTCTGTCGCTGCGGTTCGACGGGATCCTTCCGGTCACGCCGTTCGTGCAGACGGCCGATCGCCTGCTGCCCGACGCGCCGGAGCGGGCGCTGAGGCAGGCGAGTCTCGACGCCGTCACGCCCGACCTCTTGCGCGGGACGGAGTGGCAGGCCTGGAACGTGCCTTCCGCCGCTGCGCTCCGCGTGACTGCAACGGTCGCGAACCTCGTGTTGCAGCCGCCGAGCGCCGCCGGCGCGCCGGTCCGCTTCGGCGCGGGCGCACGACTGAAACTCGAGACCGTGTGGCCAACCGCGGGAGTTCCCCATCCCGGCGGCGAGGCGGGGCGCAAGTATCAGGGCGAGATGCGTCCCTGGCTCTGGCTGCGGCATGGCTCGCTGCCCGCAGTGCAGATCATGCCGCTCGCGGCGGCTGGGGCAGCGACGCGCGAGCCGTCGGGCGGGCGCGAGCTCGCGCCGCTGCGCCGCATCGAGGCGCGTGCGCCGCTCATCCTCGGCTTCGCGGCTCCATTCGAGATGACGCGCGCCACGGTCCGGACCCATCCGCCGGACATGGGCGCGTTCGAGCGGCCGGGCATCCGCGGGATGCCAAAGCCGTCTGCGGGGGATGGTGACGACCGTAATGGCGAGCCGTCAAGCGTGCGCCCGATCGACGACGTCGGGATGGCCGTCACCACGCTTCCTTCGCTCAGCTTGTTCGCGGGGCAAGCGGATCCGCGCTCGTTCGCGCTGCCGGACCGGGCCTGGAACACGGTCCTGCTCGCTTCCGCGGTCGAGGCCGAGGTGAGACACGATCTCGCGCTGTGCGATGAGGGGTTCGCGCTCGCGACCGTTCCTCCGCCGCCCCGCGACGCGGACGTGGCCGAGGACATCGCGCCGGCGGAGTTGGGCGCAACGTTCACGCCGCTGCCGTACAACGCACCCGACACGGAGACGCGCAGCGCGTGGAGCGGCGTGTGGGCCGCCCGCATCCGCTCGCAGGCGCTTGCCAGCGCCGCGGATAGTCGTCTCGTTGCGCGCACCGGCGCCGGCCACGCATTGGAGTCGGTGTTCCACGGAGAATCCATCGCGCTGTCCGCCGTTCACGCCGACGGCACGATCCTCATCAACGAGGTGGATGCGGAAGTCGATCCGGACGAGCCAGCGGCAACGGTGCGTCGGCTGGCGCACGCCGGCCGCCTCGCGCTCGTCCCCGCGGCGCAAGAAGTGCCAGCGCAGGACCTGCGTGGCCTCCCGGCGACCGGGGACCTCATGGGGCTGCAGGGCACGTTCCCGAGGGCGACGGGCGCGGGGCGCCTCGTCCTCGGCACGCTTGCAGCGGAGGCCGGGACCGACGGAAGTTTCCTCGACCAGGGAGGCGTCCTGGCGGAACCGCCCACGCGTGTGGGCGCGCTCATGCGAAGACGCGTCGATGGCGACAATGAGCTCGTCACCCTCGTTGCGGCAATTCCGGTCGATCGTGGTCCGGGCGCGCCAGACGCGTACTTCCAC
This sequence comes from Azospirillum sp. Marseille-Q6669, assembly GCF_965111635.1. Lineage (NCBI taxonomy): Bacteria > Pseudomonadati > Pseudomonadota > Alphaproteobacteria > Rhodospirillales > Azospirillaceae > Azospirillum > Azospirillum sp. Marseille-Q6669. The sequence continues at coordinate 219,688 of NZ_CBCOOP010000004.1, forward strand.
TTCCGCGACGTGCCGGTGGAGCTCGACAAGCTGGAGGCCGAGCTCGCCAGCGCCTGGTACGACGACGGCGTCTCCGAGCGTGGCCTCGACGACGCGGCGAGTTCGACACAGGTCGGCCGCAACCACCTCGCCGGCTTCGTCTGGGCGCTGAGCGAGCATCCCGAGGCGATCGCGGGCCACCTCGCGTTCGGGCCGTTCCTGTTCGAGCCGCTCGCGCTAAGCAAGGTGACGCTGACGAGCGACCGCACCGGCCTCGCGCGTGCTGTGGTTGGCGGGCGGCTTAAGCTTCGTCTCAACGGGCGTCTCGTCGCCGCGAGCGGCCCGGTTGACCTGACGCTGGAGCGGGCCGGCGGGACGCTGGCCTGGGGGCTCGCAGCCCGCCGTGCCGGATCCGGTGCGGGCGTCCTCGCGATCCCGCTCGACGATCCCGAGCGCGCCAGCGCCCTCGACCCGCTCCTCGTCGTCGCCGGTCTATCCCTCGCCGCGAACGCAATCGCGGCTGAATCAGCGACGCTCCGCTTCACCGCCGGCGGGCGCCGGATCGAGCGCAGGCTCCTTACACCCACGCAAACAGGAGGCCGCATCGAATTCAAAGACCACAAGGATGAAGCCGACGTGGGCTTCGCCGGCGCCGTTGTGCAGCTGTTCGACGACGGCACTGCGCCGAACGCGAGCGCGCGACTGTTCCTCGCCATCGGGCCGAACCATGCGCGCCTCCGGCTCGCCGACAGCATCCCGCTCGCCGGCGAGCCGCCGAAGATCCTCGCCTCGACGTGCACCTTCGGCGGGATGACGCTCGCGGTCACACCGGTCATCACGCTCGACGATCGTATCGTCGCGGTCGAATGGCAGGCGGACGAGGGGGGGGCACTGATGGGCGGCCTCGTCGTCGAGCCGGGCGCGCGCGGCTCCGCGCTCGCCCTCCTCGCCCCGGACTCGTTCGACGTCTCGCCCCCCCCGTGCTCGACGATCCGCCTGCGCGTCGTCGCCCCCACCGACGAGCCGAGGACTCTCGATGTCACTTTCGACGCGACGCCTTCCGGCGATCCGGGCGCGGCACGGATCAGCGGCACGCTCGCCGTGTCTAACGATTATCGCTGGCCCGTCCCGACGCTCGAGCGTCAAGCGGGAGATCCCGAAATCGTGCTCGGCGACGTCGGCACCGGCGTCGATCGCTTTCGGCACGACATGGCGATCACCTTTGTCGCCGCCCCCTGCGACCTCGCGCAACTCGCCGCGGAGGACGTGCATCTCGCGGCGAAGGTGAAGCACACGGTCACCCACCCGGTGCACGGGCGCGCAGAATGGTCGGTGCACCAGATGGTCCGTCTCTCCTCGCCCGCGGCGGCGATGGCGCGGCTGAAGGCGATGCAGGCATCGGGCGACATCGTCGTCCTCAGCGGCTCGCGCTCGACTGGAGACGCGAACATCGCGAAGATCGCCGAGGCGATGACGTCGGGTCTGTCGGTCGAGCTCGCGAAGGTGCTGCAGGCGGCGCTCGGCGCGTCGGCGCGATCGGTCGTGCTCGACGCGTCGGCTCATCACTTCGTGTTCCTCACGGACGCGGACGGGGAGAGCCTAGTGCACGTGCCGCTTCCGGCGGTTGCGGCACTCGGCGCGGGCGAGTGGTTCACGGTGACGGTGCCAGGCGTCCGGCTCGTGCGCCGGGTCGACCGGGCGATCGAGCCCGGACTTCCGACGCTGCGGGCGGACCACAAGGCGCGGCTGAGATCGCGCCGGACGGGTGCCGCAGCGGTGGCGGCACGGCGCGGCGCCGATGCCGCGAGCGAGCTCGTCCCGAGCGGCTCCGGGCGCAGGCACGAGACGACGTTCGCCGGCGAGACCGCACTCGTCGGTAATGAGGAAGCCGCGCTCGACGCGGTCTACCCGTGGGCGGAGCAGTCGATGCGGCTCGGCCTTTTCTTTGCCCGGCTCGCGGAGGGCGCCGACGTTTTCTCCTCCGGCATGACCCTCGCCGCGAGTGGCTGGCTCGACATGGAGATGGTGTCGGACGCCCTCGTCGAGAACGGGGTGCCGATTTACGAGACGGCGCCATACGACATGGTGTGGTCCGATGCGCTCCTCGGTGACCCGCTTGTGCGCTTGGTTCCCGGGCCCGAGGAGGCGCCGGCGGCCGCCGTCTCGCCGTCGTCGACGATCACCCTCCTCGCGCCGGCGGCCTCGGGCGTGTCGCTCGCGATCGCCGCGACGGTCACGGTGACAGAGCCGCCGCCGCACGACCACATCGTCGGCTGGGCACGGGCGACGCTGGCGCGGTCCGCGCCCTCCGCCTCGGCTGGACTCGTGGTGGTACGCTCACTCGCCTCAGGCGTGGCGCTGATTGGTGACAGCTTCGTCGTCACCTCGACGTCGCCACGCTTCGATCGCCCGGACGAGGTCGCGGCGGTGCGAGACGAGGCGCGCGCGCCGCAGGGGCAACGGCAGGCGCAAGCGGTGCCGGGGTCGGCGCCGCCCGGCATCCTCGACGGCTTCGTCCCGCTCCTAACGCGCGCCGAGGTGTTCATGGATGCCGCGCGCGCGGACGATGCCGATGGCGGCACCACCGCGGGCCTGACCGCGAGCAGCGCCGTTGTGGGATTCGCTCTCGCCGGCTCGCGCCACCGCCTGATGGAGCCACGGGAGACGCGCTTCTGGCTCAGCGACCGGGAGGTAGTGCCGTTCCGCGCCTTCAGCGGCGCACCCACTTCGGGCGCCGCACAGGGCACGTTTGCGCTGCCGGAAGCGACGACGGCCCGGCTGCCCGCGGCGCTGCTGCCCAGCCGGACCGGCCGGTTCGCGGCACCCCACAATCCGGCTGGCGACGCGCGCGGCTATCTGCCGGCAACACATATCCTCTCAGCCGTCGGCGTGCGCGCCGGGGTCTGGATGGCGCGCCGCCTCGGCATCGATGCCTTTCCGGCCGGCGCCACGACGGCGCACACCGCGCTCGAGACGCCGCTGTGGCTGCGCACGCCGCGCCCGGTGGAGCTCGGCATCGACGACCGGACCCGCACGAGCTCGCATGAGGCGGGCACACACATGTGCCTGACGCCGCGCCCGGTCGCCGCCCTGCATGGTCCGGCGCGATCGCTCGCGCCGTTCGACACGAGCGTCCATGCGCTCGGACGCCCGCCGCGCTCCACCGACGCGATGATCGTCGAGGTCGCCGGGCCCGACCGGGGTCTGCTGGGACCGGACTGGGACGGACGCATCGTTCTATCGGTGGGGACCGCGTTTCACCCGCCCGAGCAACCCGGTTGGAGCATCGAGAAGGCAACGCTGCGGATCGGCACGACGGTGTATTGGCCGAAGACCATATCCGGGCGGATCGGTCTCGACGCGCCGGCGGTCCTCGCCAACTTCCAGACCAGGTCAGAGGAGCGGGCGCCCGACGCCGTCGTGGCTGTCGCGCCCGGAACGGTGGCGACGCTGGGCCTCCTAGTGAAACGTGAGGGCCTAGTCCGCAGGCTGCGGTTCGAGCTGCGCACCGCGAGCCGGGGCGCGCTGCTCGAGGCCCCAGCGTTCGTGCGCTTCACTGACCCAGCTTATGATGACCAGCTCACGGGCTGCCCCAAGCCGATCGGCCGGCCGATCCCGGGGACGGGATACGACCTCGTTCTCGTCGCGGAGCGGGGCGAGGTGCGCCCGGACGACTTCGTCGAGGTCGGGCTGGCGCTGCGGCGAAATGGTGAAACGCCCCAGACTCCAACAACTGTCAGCTTCTCGCTTGAGCATGGCATATTCCTCGTGATCGAGACTTTGAGCCCGAACGGGACCAGCGTGCAGCATCCGATCACGATCGACGTCTCGCGTCGGCGTTCGGGCGAAGCCCCACAGCCGCTTACCGAGACCTACACGCCACGCGCCGGCGCCGGAGAGGTGCCGTTCCTCAACATCGCGCAGGATCTCGCCGAGGTGGCGGACAAGCTGAGGGAGCGCGATCAGATCGCCATCATGGCCAAGGTGATGGGCCTGCCGCTCCTCACCCTGCTCGATGTGATGGAGCGCCCCCAGTTGCCCGCGAACATCTCGGCCTACGCGCTGCTGCGACTCGACGGGGCAGGCGTGGCGGAGGCCGGTGCCGCGCCTCACGACGGGATTGCGGCTGCGGACGGAGGCGGGGGCGGCGGGTCGTCCGCCGGGCCAAAACTGTCGGTGCCACTGTATGCCCGCGGTGCGGTGCCGACGCTCGTCGAGCTCGTCGATCCGCGTGAGATGGTGTACGGCGCGGTCCGCCGCCGAGCGCACTACGTCTGGTCGACGCTGCTACCGCGCCGGGACGACTCCGCGTTCGCCCTGCAGAAGATCTCCGGCGTCGGCGCGACTTGGCTCGCGAGCGACCTTGACGCGCAGTGGCAGCCCTTTGACTGAGTGCCGCTGGGCGCATGGATAGGAGATTGGTGGGCATCTCCCGGCCAGACTTGAGTGTCCACCGCCGGATGGTTTCGTGGCTGACCTCGATGCCTCAGAAAGCGAGCATCTCCTCCGTCATCCGAAGGCTGAGTGGAAACCTGAGTACAGCCAGCCCGTGTGGCTGATCAGTTCCGGAGGGAAGCGGTGGGCGGCGTAGAGGGACTTGGTCGAGGTCGTCATGCCGGCCTCATACCCAACCCGCGCCTCTCAGGCAACCCACCCAGCCGCCAACTTGACGATGCCCATGTGAGTGCCATACGGAAAAGAGCGCCAGCGCTTTCTGATTAACCTGAAAAATTCGCAAGGATTGGTGGGCTATTGCTGTACTTGCTGATAATCAAGAGTCCATAATGTCCACGAGGAGGCGGCCGACGTGGGACGGCGGCAAATAACATACCGGAGTATGCAAGGAGACGGGCGGATGGATGGCCTTCCTCTTCTACGCGAATACGCTGCCGCCCGTTCGGCGAGGCTAGGCGTCTCACCATTTGCCTCCAATCTCTTGCGCTTTGTCCTGGAATATCGATCACCGCCCGACATTGACGGGGAACGGGCGGCGATTAAGGCCCTTCTGGGGTCCGAGGAGTTCGCGCTGGGCCCGCTGTTTCAGGATGCCGACGCCGATCTGTCCCGCTTCCTCGTGCTGACCCTTTCCGGAGCCGACCGGCCGCCGCTGGCCGCCCCCCTGTTCTCAATGGGCCACGCGCTCGAGCGGGAACGCGCGTTGCTGTCATGCGAGCCCGACCTCGGCGCGGAGGTCTATGCCGATCCCGAACCGGACCTAGCCGAACGCGGGGCGGAGTCGACCGACGCGCTTGGCCGGCTCTGTTGGGTGGATGTCGACGAATCGCATCTGCCGGGCCACCTCTGGGCGCTGGACAACATGCGGGTGCGCGACGCCTGGTCACTCGCGACGAGCAAGGGGGCGGGGATCATCGTGGCCCAGCCGGACACCGGCATCGCCGCGCACGACGAGATCGCCCCCGGAAACCTGCGGTTCGACCTTGCCACCGACATCGTGGAGGGGGACGCCGATCCGACCGATCCCCTGGATCCGCGGACCGCCAATCCCGGCCACGGGACGGGAACGGCCAGCGTGGTCATCAGCCTGGAGAACGGGCGCATCGCCGGGTCGGCTCCCGCCGCAACACTCGTGCCCATCCGCTGCATTCAGGATGTCAAGGTGTTCGACGCCGGGCCCGTCGCCGCCGCCATCGACCACGCCCGTCGCCGGGGGTGCCACATCGTCACCATGAGTCTCGGCGGCGTTCCCAGCCGCTCGGTGCATAGGGCCATCGAGAAGGCCGTCGGCGAGCATATGATCGTGTTGGCTGCGGCCGGCAACTGCGTGCGCACCGTCGTCTGGCCGGCGCGCTACGGCCTGGTGATCGCGGTCGCTGGCACCAACGTCGCCGACCGGCCATGGCTGGGCTCGTCGCGCGGTGACGCCGTGGATGTGAGCGCCCCCGCCGAACTGGTCTGGAGAGCCCGGCGGCAGGCCGAGGACGACAGCTTCGACAGCGTCACCCCGGGCCAGGGCACGTCCTTCGCCGTGGCGCTCACCGCCGGCGTGGCCGCCCTGTGGCTGGGCCATCACGGGCGCGACGCCGTCGTCGCGAAGGCGAAGGCGTTGGGGACGACCGTGCAGGAACTGTTCCGCAACGCGCTGCGCGCGACTGCCCGCGTGCCCGCCGGCTGGGATGGCGCGGCCATGGGAGCGGGCATTGTCGACGCGCGCGCCCTTCTGGAACTGCCGCTCGACGGCATTCCCACCGCCGTGCCGAAACGGACTCCGGATCCGGCCGGCCTGGAGGGGCTGCTGGCGGACGTGGCTGGCGACGGCGGAGCGGCGGGCGCGCCGGACCCCGCCGGCTTCGACTGGCCGGCCCATGGACTGGAGGTCGCGCATCTTCTGTTGGCCGATGCCCGCGCCGGGCGCGCCGTCTCGGGTCGAAGGCGCGAGGCGCGGTCCCGCGAGGCGGCATCAGCGGAATTGCGCGCCGCCGCCGCCGCCGCCGCCGACCCACGCCTGCGTGCGCTGGCCCGCGGACCGCGGGTGGTGGTGCCGGTCGTGCCCGCCCCCCCTGCGGCGCTGGCGCGCGGGTTCGCCATTCTCGGACGGCGGCTCGACAAAGGCGCGGAGAGCGCCAGCCCGACGAGCCTGGAAACGGCGCGCGACCGGCTGCGGACGGAAGGGGTGCAGTCCCGCCTGGACACTGCGGAAAGCCTGTTCCGCCGCCGAGCCGAACGCGGCGAGGTGGTCGATGTGGCGCTGCAGGCGCAGGTACTGAGCGTCGGCGAGGGAGTGCTGACCCGCTTCGCGGCGAACGGCGAGCTTCCCCCGCCCACCGGTGTCGAGCGGCTGGCGTTCGAGGCCCTGGTGTCGCTCACCGGGCGGCCGGCCCTGCGGGTCGAGAACAGGTTCCTCGACCTGAACGCGCCCGAGGTCGAGAGCTGGCTGACCGGGATCGAAATCGGGAAGCCGGACATCGAGCGTGTGCTGCCGTCGGTCGGCCGCATCGACCTGGAGGGCGAGCACATCGGCACGGGGTTCGTCGTCGCGCCGGGCGTGATCATGACCAACCGGCACGTGCTGGAGGCCATCGCCGCGCCGGTGCCGACGCGCCGGTCCCCGGCACGGTGGGTCCTGCTGTCCGACGACACGACGGTGAACTTCTCGGCCGAGGCGGACGAGGACGCATGGCGGTTCCGCGTCAAGGATGTGCTCTTCGCCGGCCCCGACCCCATCGAGGACGCGGTGAACTTCGCCCACCTGGACCTTGCGCTGCTGGAGGTGGAGACGGCGAACGGCCCCGATGGATCCCTCAACGCCCTGCCCGACGCGCTGCCGCTGTCCATGACGGCGAAGCGGGCGATCAAGGGGCGGAACCTCTTCGTCGTCGGCTACCCGGCCCAACCCGTCGTGCCGCTGGGCGACTTCAACGGCACCAGCCGGGGCGAGATCGTGGAGAAGCTGCGGCAGATCTTCGGCCTGCGCTATGGGCGGAAGTACTTCAGCCCCGGTCAGGTGTCGGCCGGCGCCGGAACCGATGCCCAGGACGGCAAGGCCTGGGTGCTGGGGCACGACGCCACGACGCTCGGGGGCAATTCGGGATCCTGCGTCATCCACTTCGGCGACCCGATGGCGGTGGTGGGGCTGCATTTCGCAGGCGACTGGATGCGGGCCAACCATGCGCACGCCATGGCCGTGCTGCGCGATGTGCTGGCCGGCGCCACCGGGCCCCGGTCTTCCTTCACCTGGGTCTGACCGCCTATGCCGGGCGCCGCTGCACAGCCGAAGCCCCTTGATCGCTCCGCGCACGCGGTGACCCGCGCGTCCCGGCCCGCAACATAGGGACGTCCGGAAAATCGCCAAGCTCCACAATGCCTGCGAAAACATGCTGAAAGGGAGGGTTCTGCAATGAGCGACGCCTTTTCCGTGAAACTTGATCACCAGCCCCGCCTCGCCGACGTCCAGCCGCTCGGCGGACAGCAAGCCTTACGGCTGATGGAAGCGGAGGCCACCCTGGAACGCGGTCCCCGCGTGACCAGGGCGCAGAGCTTCGAGGGGCGGCCGGGGTACAAGACGGACTTCCTCGGCAAGTTCGACGTTCCGCTGCCGGTGCCGCAGGGCGCACGGACACGGGACGTGCTGCCGGTGGAGGGGCGCAGCGACAACCGGTTGGAGTACCAGCACTTCTCCATCGTCATGTCGGCGTCGCGCCGCATGGCCATGTTCGTCGCGTGCAACATCGACGGCTCCACGTCGAAGAAGATCGACCGTGGCGACGACCAGTGGTCCTATGACGGCCGCATCCCGCTGGAGGCGCAGATCGGCGAGGAACTGTACGCCGGCAACGACCTCGACCGCGGGCACCTCGTGCGGCGCGAGGACCCGAACTGGGGAACCGAAAAGACGGCGGGGACCGCCAACGAGGACACCTTCCACTTCACCAACTGCTCACCGCAGATGGGCGCGTTCAACCAGCGGACCTGGCTGGGGCTGGAGAACTATATCCTGGAGAACACGCGGCGCTGGAATGACCGCGTGACGGTCTTTACCGGTCCGACCTTCCGCGATGACGACCCGACCTATCGCGGCGTGCGCATCCCGCTGTCCTACTGGAAGGTGGTGGCGTTCGTCCACGACGACGGTCGCCCGTCCGCCACCGCCTATGTGGTGGACCAGTCCAAGGAGCTGCGGACGCTGGAGGCGGCGTTCGGCCGCTACAAGACCTACCAGCGCAGCGTCCGCTCCATCGAGCAGGCGACCGGCCTGAGCTTCGGCACGCTCAGCCAATACGACGCCGTCTCCAACGAAGAGCGCGCCACCGGAACGCGCATCGAACTGGAAGTCCGGCAACTCGGCGCGATCCGCGTGTGACCACGCCCGAGGCCAGGTACCCCTTGAAGGAGGAAATCCCATGACCAACACGAATCATTGGTGCTTTGCCTGGATGCCCGAGCTGGCGACGTCGGGGAAGTCGAGGGGCGCGCTGCTGAAGGCGAACATGTGGAAACCGGGAGATGTCATCACTGTGTCGTTCCTTGATGGCGACCCGGACCTGCAGAAGCGGGTGCGCGACGTGGCGCGCGAATGGACGACCAGTAAGCGCGCCAACCTCACGCTCGATTTCCGGGAAGGCCCGGACATGATGATTCGCATTTCCTTCCGGTACCGCGGTTCCTGGTCCACGGTGGGGCGGGGATGCCTGCAGATCACCGACAAAACACAACCGACCATGAATTACGGATGGCTGAAGCCGGATTCGGACGACGTGGAGTTGCGGCGGGTCGTGCTTCACGAATTCGGCCACGCCCTGGGCATGATCCACGAGCATCAAAATCCGGACGGAGCCATCGACTGGGACCGGGAGGCGGTGCGAGCCGACCTCTCGGGGCCGCCCAACAACTGGGACGACGCGACCATCGAACGCAACATGTTCGAGGCTTTCAAGGAGGAAGAAGTCAACGCCACCAAGGTCGATCCGCATTCGATCATGATGTACGTCATCCCCACTCACTGGACCCGGAACGGCATTTCCGCCGGGCTCAACGACGATCTTTCCCCAATGGATGAGAAATTCATCCACGCTCAGTATCCCTTCTGACAGGGCGGTGCCATGACGGACACGGACTGGGCGCTGGTGGTCGGGCTCGGCAACTATCCCGCGCTGGGAGGATTGGATGGTCCCGAAAACGACGTGCAGGACTTCGCCGGCTGGCTGATCGACGGGGCGGGCGTCCCCGACTGCCGGATCCGGCGGGTGCTGTCGTCGCAGCACCCCCCCGCTCAATCCGCCGCCAACGCCAAGCCGGCCGAAGAGGAGATCATCCGGTTCTTCGACGAAATGGGCGACTTGGCCGAAGCCAACGAGGCAGCCGGCAAAGGCTTCAGAGTCGGCCGCCGGCTGTACCTGTACCTGAGCGGCCACGGCTTCGCCGCCGGCCTGGAGGATGCTGCGCTGCTGACCGCCAACGCGACCCAGTTCCGTGTGAACCATCACGTGCTGGGTCGCAGCTGGGCGGACTGGTTCTACAGGGCGGGAGTGTTCGATGAGGTGCTGCTGTTCATGGACTGCTGCCGGGAAGCCTATCGCAGGCCGCCGCTGAATCTGGCGACATTTCCGGAAATGAATGGGCCGGACGTGACCACGCGCGGGCGGCGCTTTTACGGGTTCGCCACCAAGTGGTCTCGCGCCGCCCGCGAGCGGATGATGCCGGATGGAAAGATCCATGGCGTCTTCACCACTGCGCTGCTCGAAGGGCTTAGGGGAGCCGCGGCGCACCCGCAGACGGGCGAAGTCACCGCGGCGACGCTGAAGAGCTACCTTTACAACAACATGCAGCATTTCCTGAGCGAGGGGGACCGGAAGGACCCCGATCTCGCCAAGGAACCCGATCTGTTCTTTTCGGGTTGCGATGATACGGCGTATGTGATCGTCAAGGTTCCGGTGCCCGACTTCCCGGTCCAGATCGCCGTGCGGGAGCCGTTGGTCGGGCAGCCGCTGCGGATCTTCGACAGCGCCTTGCAGGAGGTGGACAGCACCGCAGCGGCGGAAGCCCTCTGGAATGTCCGCCTCAAGCGCGGGAACTACATGATTCTCGGGCCGGGCGGCAGGGAAGCCATGTTCGAAGTGAGCGGCGTCACGCTAATGGCCGATGCGGGAGGACCCCATGTCCAAGTCTGACGGAACGGCCCTTCCTTCGTCCGAAGACGGCGGGCGGTGCGTGGAACTCCACGTGTCGGCCGAACCCGGGGCTGAGATCGTCGTGCTCGACGGCGCGCTGTTGCTGAGGGAGCACGCGGTGGGCGAGCTGCATACGAGCCTGCCACGCGGTATCTATAAGCTCAGGATCCTGACCGGCCGCACCGTCGAGGAGCAGTTCCTGGTTCTCGAAGACGAGCCGGTCGAGCGCTCCATCGCGCCCATGTCCATCGCGTCTCCGATACCCCTCCCGGAAACCCGACCGGAGGACGAGACGCACGCCCTGAAGGCCGCCCAGGAATGCCGCACGGTCCATGTCGCCGCCGGAACGGGGAGTTCGATCTTCCTGTTTGCCCGGGGCCGAAGCGAGGAGGAGGTGCGACGAGGAGCCACGACCCATCCGGCAGCGGGGCTCGAACTGCGCACAGTCGACGGCCACCCGGTCGCTGAGTTCGAGCAGCACGCCACGGTGGGTGACGAGGGGGGGCCGTGGGCAGCCTGCCGGGTCGAACTCGATCCTGGAATATTTCGGCTGAGGGTGAATTATCCCGATCATACGGCCATCGAGCAGGCCGTCGTCGCGCTTCGAGGATGGCAGACCCAGTTGTTCTTGCAGCAGCCCTGCCGCAGTGACGCGAACGATGCGTCGCACCTGTGCGACCCGTCGAAGGCTGCGGTCATCCTGGCGCGGGGCGGCGGCTTCGACCCGAGATCTCCGGTGCATCGCACCGTCGAGGTCGCCAGGGCGGCGCTTCGGGACCGGCGGCAGGTCTTGGGCGGCCAGCTTCGGAATATGCTGGAGGGCAAGTTCGAGGATCCCATGCTCGGCATCTTCGCCGGCCATCTGCTGCTGCGGGCAAGAGAGCGGGACGGAGAGTTGCTGAGAACTGTGGTGGGAAACCTGCGCGCCATCCTGGGGGAACCGCACCCCGACGTGGAGGCGCTGGCCCTGGCTATCGGGATGCCGAGCAAATACCGCTTCGACGCACCGCCGATGCTCGCCGCCAGTTGGGCGCTGGTCGTCCAGGCGTCGATCCGGAATCCGGACCTGGTGCCGTCCGACCGTCTGTCCGGCCGGATCGCGTCGCGCATCTTCGCCAGCTCCTTGTGGCTGCGGTGGGATGAAACGGATGAGGACGCCGAGGATCTGCTGAAGATCGCGCTGAGTTCCCTGATGCAGGGGGCTCGGCGGCAATGGCGCCACGCACAGGCGGAAGGCGTGCCGGCAGCGGCAGCCTTCCTGGGCGCGTCGGTCAACTTCCTGGGCATCACCGCATCCGCGGTGAAGGAAGCCGCTATCGAGAATTACGTGAAACGGCTCGGGATCCCTAGGGCACAGGTCGAGGCCCTGATCGAACAGGTGCGGAAGGAAATCCTGGATAGGAAAAAATGACCGGGCACCAACCGCTGTCTTTTGCGTTGTGTGGATGGGGGGACCGCACCCACGCGGCTCCCCCTGCGGTCGGTGGAGCGCCGTATGGCCACCTTTACTCCGAACGGAATTGTATGGTTTCATCGGCGTGCGTTCCAGGAGTCCGACCGGTGTTCGCTGAGGGTACTTGATGAGGGTCGCCATGACCGAGCATGACAACAACCTGCGGTCTTTTCTCGCCCTGCTTCCCAGGATTCTGGAGAGGCACCAGGGCGAGTTCGCCCTGATGCACGGCGGCGAAATCGTCGACTATTTCCGGGATGCTGGTACAGCCTATCAGCACGGCCTCCGCCTCTACGAGAGCGAGGGACGATTTTCGATTCAGAAGGTCATGAAGATGCCGGCCGACCTTGGGTACGCGTCCCATGTCTTGCTTGACCAGCACTTATAGCTCGTCCCAGCTGCCCAGCCTCTCCGTCGAAGTCGCCCGCCCACATCAGGCGCAGGGAGCGGCGTTTTTGGCGCTGATCGACACCGGTGCGAGCGTGACCTGCGTTTCGCCGCGCGTTGCCCGCATCCTTGGGCTGGTCAGTCAGGGGCACATGCAGGTCGTTCAGCTCGGCGCTCCCGCGACGGTGAACGCCTACATCGTAAATTTCTCAATTCTGTTTCCCGACGGCTTCCTCTTCAGCTGTCCCTTTCGGTACGTCCTCGAACTGGCGAGCCTGCATTCGCATGATGTGCTCATCGGGTGCGACGTGCTGTCCAGCGATCCCTCCATCCGCGTGACGTTCGACGGAAAGGGAAACTTCACGTTCTGCGTCTGATCCGGGCGTACGCAGGCCGGCACGGGCGAAGGAGGATCACGATGACCCACTGGATTCTCAAGGACGGGATCCTGCGTGCGGGCCGGTTCTCGGTGTCGTTCCGCAGGACGCTGCGGGTTCCGGACGACGGCCGCACTTACCCTTTGCCGCCCAATCTTGGCCCTTTGCCGCTATTCCCCATTGACCGACTGCGCGAAGGCGTTCCCGACGCTTGGCGGCAGGAGGGCGGCTTTCTGCTGCCGCTGCATCGGGCGGAAGCCATGTGGATCGCGCTTGGCGGCGCTTGGTGGAAGCCGAACGCTGTGAAGGTGGGGTTAGGCAGCATCGACGCGCTGACTGGGGAACCCTGGGACGCGCGACTCGGCCAAGCTCCGCAAAACTACTTGGTGGTGCCGGACCAGCCTTGGCTGGACGGCATCAATGTGGGTCAGGACCGCATCCGCCAGTTCATCGCCGTGCCGCTGGGCAGCGGCCTCTCCATCGAAGCGCAACTGGCGCCGGGCGATGAGCGGGGCGGGTTGCGGATCCTCGTCTACGAGCCGAAGCCACGGCTGTTTCCCGACCGACCGCCGACGGATGATCCGGGTGCACTCACCCAGGCGTCGCCGCAGGGCATGGCCGTGGGGGCCGGTGGATGGATACGCCAGCGCGTCTATCAGGACCGTTACGGCCTCCACTGTTGGGAGCCCGAGCCGGCAAGCCGGTTGAGCGTTCATCTTGTCGCCGCCGAACACTATGCAGCGTTGACGGGAGAGGTCGCCCTACCGATGCCCGTCTCGGCCAAAACCTATGCGGACCATGGACTGCCCTGGTTCGATCTTTATGACGAGGGTCGCGAGGGCGTAGCCGGCTCGGAGCAGCTGGCCTCCGTCGAAGGCGTCCGCAAACGGCAGCAAGAGCTGGACGGCGAACCGCCCGTCGACGAGGAGTCGCTGTCCTTAGCGCCCGGCACGATACGCCGCCTGCACCTTCACTGAGAAGCGCATCCGCTGTCGGCGTGCCAGCGTTGGTGCAGGAGCATCGTCAAGTTGTTGGGCGGGAGCCGAGGATTGGGCGAGCTTGACAGCGAACAGGACAGGTGCGGGCTATGCGGCTTGCTTGATGCCGCAGACGTCGTGCCACATCTCGACGGCGCGGGCCCACTCGGCACGGTAGTCGGTTGCGGGCCTCAGGTGGCGGGGCAGGAGGAAGAGGTTGTTGATCGGATCGTGAGTGGACAGGAAGCGCTGGGCGTGCCGGGCCGACTTGAACCGCTTCATCTGACGTTCCCATGACAGGAGTCTTACCATGCCAGAGCCATCCTCGCCTCACCAGAGTGTCTTGCCCGAGTCAATTAGAGCTTCTATTGCTGGCGCCGCTCTTATGGAGAAGGCAGCGGTCGACATTCTTTCCGGTGCCACTAGAAATGAGCGAGATCGGCTTCTAATGCTAAGTCTTTTGGGTCTCCTCATCGCAGCTGGGTATGATGGCGCGGCACCCAGCAAGATTACGCTTTTCGGGATCGATCTTTCTGTAAAAACTGGATGGATATTTCCATCTGGACTATGTTTTGTTATTGCTTATTTGGCAACAAGTTTTTCAATCATGCATTTTACTGATGGGCGCCGCTGGAAAGCGCTTCGATTGTTCCATGGTCAGCAATTATTAGAGGTAATATTTGCTATACGGCAAGCGTTTCTCGACAGCGAAGAGCGCACCTACGAATTAGCTGGACTTCTTGAGAAAATAAGGCCTGGTCCGAATGCTACATATGATGATGTGATGTCAACTCAAAAAGAGTGGAATGCCATATTTGAGAATCTAAAAGCCAATGATATCGAAAATGAGCGGCTGTCGCATCTTCTTAATAATGCCTGCGTACCAATATCATCTCTGGCAACAATTCAGAAGATTCAGTTGGCGGTCAATTTTGCCGCTCCCTTACTTTTGTCTGCTTTATCCGTAATTTCACTTGTAACATCTCTAATGATTCGGGGATAACTAGTGCTTGATACCTCTTTGATCCAGAAGCCGCTATTTTGAAAGAGATGAAATGCACCGTGACGACTGGGGTAACTGGGAACCTTGGCACCAGCTGAGCAGTCTTGATTGGACGCTGCCTGACCTGAAGTCTTCTGGGTCCTATATGATTGCCACGAACAGCCCGATCAGCAGGCTGAAGGGCAGCGATAAACACGGCATCCTCACCATCGGCAAAGCCAGCGTGTTGAAAACAAGGATCTGGACCTTTTGGTGCGGCATCATGAAGAATGCCGAGAGTTCGGCCATCATCGCGGGTCACATGGCCGGCGTGCGGTACCAGACCTATGGTTTGCGCGAGCAGTTCCCCCTCGCCATGCTGCACGTCAGTTGGATCGCCCTGCCCGACACCGATGCCGCGGCGGATGAGGAAGCGTCCCAAGTGGACGAATACATTCGACAGCATTTGGAACCGCCCCCGCTGAACTACTGCGTTCCGCGCGCCCGCAGCTTCCGCTAACGATCCAGAAAGCCCCCCTCCTCTTCGGAGCCCCACATGTCGCAGTCGCACACCAGGTTGCCCGCCGGCCGGCTCATCAAGGCCGAGTTTGAGTTCCGCCTTCCGGTGGACGCCACCCACGTGCAGATCGAGGAGTGGGTGCGCTTCGAGGCGCTGAAGGTCGGCACTTTGGCCGCCACGAACCCGCTCGTCCGTCACGAGCTGGAGGGCTTCACGGGGACCGTGCTGCTGACCGACACCGCGATGCAGGGCCGCGTCGAGGAGTTCGACCACAAGCCGGCGGAGGGTGGCGGGACCGAGTACAAGGTGCGCTACGTCCGCCCCCCCACCTGACTCTGAAATACGCCAGACCACCAGAAGCTTGACCATGCACGCGACTGACCTCGCCACCTCAGAGCTTCGCCCTGGCTCCGACGTCGCGCTGATCGAGAGCTTACCGATCGAGGATCTCACGCAGGCACGACGCGACAGCCAAGCCCTGTTTGCATTGCTTGGCCTTTGGACGGTGGATGCCTTCGGCCAAGTCAAGCGCATCGTCGGATTCCGCCGGCAGCGCGGGCGCAACGCCGGATGGGTTGTCGCCGTCGAGACCTCGAACCTTGCCGGCATGCTGGCCGTTGGTGATGTACGTTCCGCTGTTCTCGCGATGCTCACCGGCCGCGCCGATTGCGACATCGAGTGGTCCGAGTACGTGGTCTGGAAGATCGCGTATCGGCTGATGGAACAGGGGTTGGTGCTGTGCCAGCACCTCGCCGATGCCGTGTGCGTCGCCAGGGCACGGCGCTATTGGCACCATCCCTTCGAAATGTCGGGTTCGGGACCATTGTGGTGCCGCGCCGACCGGCAGGAGGCCCGGCTGCGACGTCTGATAACTCTCCGCCGCGCCATCCGTGCAGGCTTGCCCTCAAACGTCGTCGAGATGCTGCGGGAGTACCTGGAAGATCGTGCCCCGAGGCGTGGTGTCTGAGGGGGCGTAGGTGCTGTTCGGCGAGTTGAAGCCGCCGGTCTACTCCACTGCAATCGGCAGCGGGTCAGCGGTGTGAGGGTGGCACAGCTCGGTCAGGCTTTCCATGGTCATGTAGCGCCGGCACACCGCCCACTCGTCGTGTTGCTCCAGCAGCAAGGCGCCAACCAGCCTGCGAACCGCCCCCTCGCCAGGGAAGATACCAACGACGTTGGTGCGCCGCTTGATCTCGCCATTCAGGCGTTCCAGAGGGTTCGTGCTGTGCAGCTTGGTGCGCAGATCCTTCGGGTAGGCCATGTAGGCCAGCACGTCGAACTCCGCCTCGTCCATCAGCGCCGCCAGCTTGGAAAAGCGCGGCCGCAGGCTGTCGGCGACCCGGCGCCACTGCTCGTGCGCCGCCTCGGCGGTCTCCTGGGCAAAGGCGGTGCGGATGGTGGCGGCGACCATCGTCTGGTGCGCCTTGCCGACGCAGGCCAAGAGATTCCGCATGCAATGAACTCGACAGCGCTGGAGGGTCGCGCCCAGCACCTTGGAGGCGGCGGCCTTCAGCCCGAGATGCGCGTCGGCGATCATCAGCTTCACACCCCGCAGCCCCCGGCGGGTGAGCGAGCGCAGGAAGTCGCTCCAGAAGGTCTCCGCCTCCGACAGCCCAAGGCCGAGCCCCAGCACCTCGCGCCGGCCGTCGGTGTTGACGCCGATCGCCAGTATGGCGGCGAGCGAGACGATGCGGCCGTCCTGGCGCACCTTCACATACGTCGCGTCCAGCCACACGAACGGCCAGTCGCCCTCCAGCGGGCGGGTCAGGAAGGCGTGGACCCGCTCGTCGATCTTCTCGCACAGGCGGCTGACCTGGCTCTTGGAGATACCGGTCATGCCCATCGCCTTGACCAAGTCATCGACGTTGCGCGTGGAGATGCCCTGCACGTACGCCTCCTGGATCACGGCGATCAGCGCCTTCTCCGCTGTGCGCCGCGGCTCCAGGAAAGCCGGGAAGTAGGAGCCGCGTCGCAGCTTGGGGATGCGCAGATCGATGGCGCCGGCGCGGGTCTCCCAGGTTCGCTCGCGGTAGCCGTTGCGCTTGGTCAACCGCTCGTCCGAGCGCTCGCCGTAACCGGCGCCGGTCAACGCCTCGACCTCCAACTCCATCAGGCGCTGAGCGGCGAAGCCGACCATCTCGCGCAGGAAGTCGGCGTCGGCGCTCTTTCCAATCAGTTCGTGAAGAGCGATCCTGTCCCCGGTCATCGTGTCACTCCGTCTCGGTTGATGGCCGTCAAGCAACCTCAACTTAGCCGAAGAGCACGGTGGCCGCCCGCTCCCGGACGGCTGGCCCGCCTGCGCCAGCTATGGGGACCGCTCCGGCGGGCCAGCCTCACGTCTCAGACACCACTCGGCGGGACACGGCCGCATGTTGTTCCGCATGTTCTTGCGCCCCAGCCGGTCGCCGAAATGCCCAAACAGCACGCCGCCCAGAGGGCGGGCCAGGAAGCCGACTGCGAAGGAGCCGAACGAGAACAGCGTCCCGACCAGTTCATCGAAAACCGGAAAGAACAATTTGTTGAAGATGAGCGCCGAAGCGACCCCGTAGATGAGGAAATCGTAGAACTCGATCGCGGTGCCGATCGTGCTCGCCCAGATGGTTTTCCGTTGGCTCGACCCGTTGCCCAAGGAAGCCTCGCATGCGTTTGCCGTTGAATAGACGCCGGGTGGAGGGGCCATACGGCCGGCGGATGAACACGTCCGGTGCCTGCCGACCGTATCAGAGATGCCCGACCGCACGGATGACCGACGGCAACGCCGCGATGCGGTCGGCCCAGCCCAGCAGCCGGCCCAATCCGCCGGCCCCCTCGAGCAGCCCCCGGCGCATCCGCACAACCGGAAAGAGCGCCAGATCGGCGAGCGACAACTCGTCGGCCAGGAAGTCCCGGCCGGTGAGCCGCGTCTCGCATCCCCGCATGATGTTGAGCAGGCGCCCTTCCAGGAAGGCGGTGGTCGCAGGGGTGGCGTCCGGAACATCGCGTCCGACGTAGAGGAGGGCGGCGCTGGCCGGGTTGGCGTCGCTGACCGCCAGCATGAACCATTGCAGCGCCGCCAGCCGGCGGCGCGGATCCGGCGGGATCAGGCGCCCGGTCCGTTCCGCGACGTGCAGCATGATCGCTCCCGACTGAGACAGGACGATCGGCTCTCCGTCCGGTGGTCGATCATTACCGGCACCGCGCCCACCGGATTCAGGGCCAGGAATTCGGGGGTCCTGTGCTCGTTGCGCAGAAGGTCGAGCTTGTGCTTGCGGAAGGCCGATCCGCCTTCCTCAAGAGCGATCAAGGCTCGCAGGCTGTTGCCGGAATTGGCGGAATAGAGGTCGATCATGCGTCCTGCCCCACAAGTCCCAGGAAGGCGGCAGCCGGCGCCGGGGTCCCGGTACCGTCTCCGGGAGTGCCGCCGCGTTCGTCCATGATGCGGTCGAGACAGGCGTCGGCTTCCGCGAAGGCCTTGGACCGGCTCTTGGGCGATGGCAGGTAATGGTTGAAATAACGGGCGCCTTCGGTCAGCGGCCCCAGCACCCACAGGCGCGGCTGCGGCCGGCCGGCCCTGTCCAGGGGGTGGCTGTCGGGGTCGATGTCGATGCCGCTGGCAAGCCTGAGCTCACGACGCGGAAGACCTGGCGAGCCGGGGCCGTCAGTCACGCGACGGCGAGCATGTCCCGCGGGGCGGTCATCATCGACTTGATCAGGGGTGATCGACGCGATGATGGCGCTTCGCACGATGCTTGAGAAGAACACCCGTCGAGCGCCGTGCCGCCCTGGTCGAGGTGGTGCTCTCCAACGGTCGCGTGCTGCACATTGCCGAGGGCATCGCCCCCGCCACGTTGCGTCGGCTGGTCGGCGGGCACCGTCAACTTGTCGCAGATGGCGGTTCGGGAGGACGCGGATTGGCCACGGACGTCCTGGCTCGGGCGGTCACACGGCCAGCCGCGCGCTGGCGACCTCAGCCCAGATGGCAAAATAGCCTGGGTACGTGCACCACACTTGGTTGGGCTACTCAATGGCCAGATCACAAAGCATGTTCAGAGTTCAATCATTCACGCATTGAACATCATTAATCAGGCAGCATTACAGTGCGTATTAAGAATTTTAGCCGCAATCCCCGCCATAAATTGAGTGTAGTGCCATAACTCCTAATGAAGGGACGGATTAGTCAGTATGGAAGTCTTTCATCGACAATGCCCTTTGCATAATATGGGTATGTCTGGTCGCGTTCCGCGCATGATTATTACGTTAACATTCCCGTACGACCGCTTGCAATGACCGAGGCTCCTGGCGGCGTACCGGAGCCTCTCGAGACGTCCATCGCCTTGGGCGTGTTCGGCCTCGCCTCGGTTCCCATGGTTCCGGACGCGTTCGAAACGGTTGCCCTAATTCGCGGTGGTTAAGCGAACCCTCTGAAATCGAAAGTCATATCTTCATGAGACTGTGGGTACGCAAAATCGCAAGGAGAATGATCACGCTGCTCGCCGTGAGCGCTGTCGTTCTTCTTCTTGTGCGCGCCTATGACTCGCAACGTGGCCTGCCACTGGAGATTTGGCACACCTTCGTCCCGCAGGAACTGCACAGGAAGGATCTGGAGAGCAGCGGCTGGACCGAATACATGAAGACAGAGGCCGCCATCTTCGACAGTGTTCGGGCGGAAGTCACCCAGAAACTGCCCCCGGGAGAGCGTGTCCCGGTCAACCGGTATTTCGATGGAAGCCCGATCTACCCTGGGCAGTTCTCGCGGGACTGGAACCGTTCCTATGTGCTCGAACCCGACGGTCCGGTCAAAGGGGCGGTGCTGTTCCTTCACGGTCTGACCGATTCCCCTTACAGCCTTCGTCACATCGCCCGTCTTTATCAAGCGTACGGCTTCGTCGCCATCGCCATCCGGTTGCCCGGACACGGCACGGTTCCCGCGGGCCTGGCGGATATCGAGTGGGAGGATTGGTTGGCGGCCACCCGGTTGGCGGCGCGGGAAGCGCAGCGGCGCATCGCTCCGGACCAACCGTTTCACGTGGTCGGCTTCTCGAACGGTGGCGCGCTTGCGATGATGTACGCGCTCGACGCCCTCGACGACGCCCGGCTGAAGCGCCCCGACCGCATCGTTCTGATCTCGCCGATGGTCGGGATCACCGCATTCGCGCGCTTCGCCGGGCTGGCCGGCTTGCCCGCGATCTTCCCCCCATTCGCGAAAGCCGCCTGGCTCGGCGTGGTGCCGGAATTCAATCCCTTCAAGTACAACTCGTTTCCGGTCAATGGCGCGCGGCAGTCGCATCTGCTGACATCGGCTCTTCAGGGCCGGGTCGCGAACCTTGCGGGCCATGGCCGGCTGGACGGCCTTCCCCCGATCCTCACCTTCCAATCCGTGATGGATTTCACCGTCAGCACGCGCGCCATCCTGTCCGGGTTGTACGCCCACCTGCCGGCCAACGGCAGCGAACTCGTGCTGTTCGACGTGAACCGCAACACCAAGTTCGGTCCGCTCCTGAGTTCAGCGTCCGACACCATGCTGGCGCGTATCCTGCCCGATCCACCCCGCCGGTTCAGAACCACGATCATCACCAACGCCGATGCGGAGCGCCCCGATGTGGTCGCGCGCACGATGGAGGCCGGCACCGAGACGGAACAGGTGCAGGAATTGGGGCTGGTCTATCCCTTCGACGTCTATTCGCTCTCGCACGTCGCCCTTCCTTTTCCGACGACCGATTCCCTTTACGGCTTGCACCCCGATCCCACCGAGGATTTCGGCATCCATCTGGGCGCGGTGGCCGCACGGGGAGAGCGTGGAGCGCTGATCGTCAGCATGGATGCCCTGCTCCGCATGTCGTCCAACCCCTTCTTCCCCTACCTGCTGGGGCGGATCGAGGAAACCCTGGCCCATGAAGCGTCCGGGGAAACGTCCGGACACCCCTTGCCCAACGACCGGTCCCCCTGAACACCCTGGAAGGCGGTGAAGACATGGCCACCAAGAAGGTCGCGATCGCTTGCCAGGGCGGAGGAACGCACGCCGCGTTCACCTGGGGCGTCCTGAAAACCATCCTGACGACGAAGCAGCGCTGGGACGAGACCCCGCGGGACGGCGACACCTTCGACATCGTCGCGATCAGCGGCACATCGGCGGGTGCGCTGTGTGCGTTGGCGGCTTGGTACGGCCTCGCCCCGAACACCGCAGACACGGCGTGCGGCACCATCCCCAAGGCCGTCGAGCGCCTGGACTTCCTGTGGACGACCTTCGCCGCGACCACCCCGGCCGAGACCGCCCACAACCATCTGGTCGCCACCCTTCTGGGGTGGAAATCGCAGGGGCTGCCGCTGCCGGCGTCCAACCCCTATTCCGCCATCGGTCAACTTGGACTTGCCGGCCTCAACATGATGGGAGCCCGCTGGCAGTATCTTGGATTCCCGGAGTTGCTGAAGGACCTGTGTCCGCATTTCGACGCGATCGATTGGCCACGGGTGGCCGAAGCCGACATCCGGATTCTCGCCGGCGCCATCGAGGTGCTCAGCGGCAACTTCGAGGTGTTCGATTCCAACAAGACCCTCGAACAGATGGGCCTGCGGCCGGACGGCCGGGAGATCAACCAGTACGACATCACCCGCTGGCGCATGCGCCGGGCGATCTCGCTCGACGGCGTGGCGGCGTCGGGAACGCTTCCGGAGGTCATGCCCGCGCAGGTCATCCCCGGCATGGTGTTTCCGACCTGCGTGCCGGGCCGGACCGTTACCCGCAACGGCTATTATTGGGATGGCCTGTATTCGCGCAATCCGCCGGTGCGCGACCTTCTCGACGCCCGGGTGAAGGACGAGAAGCCGGACGAGGTCTGGATCGTGCGCATCAACCCCCAGGAGTTCCATCCCGCCTCCCCGAACATCGGCCTCGAGGACATCCGGGACCGGGAGAACGATCTGGCCGGCAACCTGTCGCTCAACCAGGAACTGGACGCCATCATGACGATCAACCAGTGGATCGAGCGGTACGGGAACGAGCGTCCGCCGCTGGACACCCACAAGATCGTCGCGGTCCGGACCATCAAGATGACCCGCGACACCGCCTGGGGCCTCAAGCACACCTCGAAGTTCAACCGCTGCCCGGACTACTTCGCGACGCTTCGCGAGGAAGGGCGAACCGTCACCGAAGGGTGGCTGGCGGACTGGCGAAGGCTCGGCAAGGACTTTCCCCGCTATCCCTACGACGCGCGCTACCCCGAGCCGGTCCCGCCGCCTTCGCACGGAGCCCCCTAAGCAGGCCCCCACGGAGCCACCGACATGATCGATCTCGCCTTCGTCCTCGTCGCGCTCGCGCTGCTCATCTTCCTGGCCTATCGCGGCATGACCCTGCTGATCGCGGCTCCCGCGGCCGCTCTGCTCGCCGCCCTGCTGACCGGCGGCCTGCCGATCCTCGGCGCCTACACCCAGATCTTCATGACCAACGCCGGCTCCTTCATCATCGCCTTCTTTCCCCTGTTCATGCTTGGGGCGATCTTCGGCAAGCTGATGGACGACACCGGGTCGGCGCGATCCCTCGCCCGGCTGGTCAGCGGCCGGCTGGGGCCGGACCGCGCGGTCGTGTCGGTGGTGCTGTGTTGCGCCGTCCTGACCTACGGCGGCGTTTCGGCCTTCGTCGTCGCCTTCGCGATCTACCCGGTGGCCGCCGCCCTGTTCCGCGACGCCGACATTCCGAAGCGGCTGATACCGGGCGCCCTGGCGCTGGGCGCCTTCACCTTCACCATGTCCGCCCTGCCGGGAACGCCGGCAATCCAGAACGCGATCCCGATGCCCTTCCTGGGCACCACGGCCTTCGCCGCGCCGGGTCTCGGGATCGTAACAGGGATCGTGATGTTCGTTTTGGGTGTCCTGTGGCTGGACCGCCGGGCCGCCACCGCGAAAGCCTCCGGCGAGGGGTACGGCGACCATGTCGACAGCACTCCGGTGCTGGACCGCGCGGCGCGCGAACGCGCGCAGTGCGAAGGGTTCGACATCGCCGAACTCTCCGCCGAACCCGCCCCGCAGGGACGCGCCGACACGGAGGGTTTGCCCCCCGCCGCGCTGGCCGTGCTGCCGATCGTCGTGGTCATCGCCAGCAACTTTCTGTTCGTCCAGGTCGTCGCCCCACGGATGGACACCACCTTCCTCGCCGAGCCGCGGTTCGGGGCAACGACCATCGAGGCCGTGCGCGGCGTGTGGGCGGTCATCGTGGCGCTGTTCCTCGCCATCCTTCTTCTCATCGCCGGCAACTGGAACCGCCTGGACGATCTGGGCACGAGCCTGGACAGGGGCGCCGACGCTTCGGTCCTGCCGATCTTCAGCACGGCGAGCCTCGTCGGTTTCGGCGCGGTGATCGCCGCCCTTCCGGTCTTCGGGACGATCAGCCAGGCCGTTCTGGCCATCGGCGGCGGCAACCCCCTGGTGTCTGTCGCGGCGTCGGTGGCGGTTCTGTCCGCGATGACCGGCTCGGCGTCCGGCGGCATGAGCATCGCGCTCGACGCGCTTGGGCCGACCTTCGTGGATATGGCGCAGGCGTCCGGCTTTTCGCTCGACGTGATGCACCGGGTGACGGCGGTCGCCTCGGGTGCACTCGACGCGCTGCCACACAACGGCGCCGTCATCACGCTGCTCACCGTCTGTAGGCTCAACCATCGCGACTCCTATGGCGACGTCTTCGTCGTCGCAGCCGCCATACCGATGCTCGCTCTGGTCGTCCTGATCGCCCTGGCCAGCCTGCTCAAACGCCTCGGATTCTAGGACACGCATCACATCGGGATTGCCGGACGCCGCAAGAATGGGGGAATCCGTGAACCACAATCGAGCCGAACGCACACGCTGCCGATGGGCTCTGCTCGCCGTCGCACCGTCGATCCTGCTCGCGGCATGCGGTTCCGGCGAGGAATCCGTCGTGGACCCGGTGCGCCCCGTGCGGGTGGTGACGGTCACCAAGCACGAGGGCGGCGAGACCCTGTCGTTGTCCGGCCAGATCCAGGCGCAGGACGAGGTCAGCCTCGCGTTCCGCATCGACGGGCGGATGATCGAGCGTCTGGTGAATGTCGGCGATCAGGTCGAAGCGGGGCAAGCCATCGCGCGCCTGGACCCCGAACCGGCACGCAACGCCCTGAGAATGGCGCAGGCGAACCTGAGCGCCGCCATGGGGCAGCAGACGCTGGCACGCAACGACTACGAACGGCAGGAAACCCTCCTGGGCCAGGGTTGGACCACCCGCGCCCGCTACGACACCGCGGCGCAGGCGCTGAAGGCCGCGGCGGCGCAGGTCGATTCGGCGCAGGCGCAGTTCGACACCGCGCAGGATCACCTGAGCTACACGGAGCTGGTGGCCGACGGTCCCGGCACGGTCACCGCCCGCGGCGCCGAACCCGGCGAGGTGGTGGCGGCCGGTCGCATGATCGTGCATCTGGCCCGCCGGGACGGGCGCGACGCCGTTTTCGACGTTCCGGCACCGGTGTTCCGGATTGCCCCCGCCAACACGGTCGTCACGGTGGCTCTGGCCTCCGACCCCGCGGTGCAGACCATGGGGCGCGTGCGCGAGGTGGCACCGCAGGCCGACCCGGTGACCCGCACCTTCACGGTCCGGGTCGGCCTTCAGGACCCTCCCGACACGATGCGCCTCGGCTCGACGGTCAACGGCTCGATCCAGACCGGCGGCGTGGGCGGTTTCGAGATTCCCGCAACGGCCCTGACGCAGGCGAACCGGCAGCCGGCGGTCTGGATCGTCGATCAGGCGACAAGCACCGTCGCGTTGCGCAACATCGACCTCGAACGCTACGACCTCGCCCGCGTCATCGTCGCGCGCGGCCTCGAAGCCGACGAGGTCGTGGTCACCGCAGGCGTGCAGGCGTTGCGCCCGGGGCAGAAGGTCCGCATGCTCGGGGCCGGGCCATGAGCGGCTTCAATCTCTCCGCCTGGGCGATCCGGAACCGCTCCCTGGTCCTCTTCCTGATGATCGGGGTCGTCCTGGCTGGAACCCTCGCGTTCCTGAAGCTCGGCCGGGCGGAGGACCCGGCCTTCACCATCCGCACCATGGTGGTGCAGGCGCAGTGGCCGGGCGCCACCTTGGACGAGACACTCCAGCAGGTGACCGAGCGGATCGAACGGACGCTGCAGGAGGTGCCGAACCTCGACACGCTGCGCAGCTACACGGTTCCCGGAACGACCGTGATCTTCGTCGATCTGGTCGGCAGCACCCAGGGCCGCGCGGTGAGCGACACCTGGTACGAGGTGCGCAAGAGGGTCGGCGACATGCGCCACACCCTTCCGCAGGGCGTCCTCGGCCCCGGCTTCAACGATGACTTCGGCGACACCTTCGGCATCATCTACGGCTTCACCGCCGACGGGTTCACGCACCGCGAACTGCGCGACGCCGTCGAAGACGTCCGTTCACGCCTGCTGCTGATCCCGGACGTCTCGAAGATCGAGCTTCTGGGCGAGCAGGACGAGCGCGTCTACGTGGATTTCTCGCTGGAGACGCTGGCCGGGCTGGGGGTCGAGCCCGGCGCCCTGATCGCCGCGCTGCAGGCGCAGAACGCGGTGCGCCCGGCCGGCGTGCTGCGCACCGGCAAGGAAGCGCTGTCCCTGCAGGTCTCGGGCGCCTTCGCGTCGGAGCAGGACATCCTCGACGTCAATTTCGTGGCCGGGGGGCGCATGCTGCGCCTGCGCGATCTGGCCGAGGTGCGACGCGATCTGGCCGATCCGCCCCAGCCGCTGTTCCGGGTGAACGGCGAGCCGGCGATCGGGCTCGCCATCGCGATGCGTCCGGGCGGCGACATCCTCGCCCTGGGCCGGAACGTCTCGGCGGCGATGGCGCGCATCGGCGCCGGCCTGCCGATGGGGATCGAAGCGCATCTGGTGGCCGATCAGGCGCGCACGGTCGACGAGGCGATCTCCGACTTCATCACGTCGCTGTGGCAGGCCGTCGTCATCGTGCTGATCGTCAGCTTCGTCGCACTCGGCCTGCGCGCGGGCGCCATCGTCGCGATCACGATTCCCTTGACGCTGGCCATCGTCTTCGCCGCGATGGATCTGCTCGGCATCGACCTCCAGCGCATCTCGCTGGGCGCGCTGATCATCGCGCTCGCCCTGCTGGTGGACGACGCCATGACCACCATCGACGCGATGACCCGGCGGCTTGCCGCCGGCGACCGGATGGAGGTCGCCGCCGTGTATCCCTACAAGGCCCTGGCCGTCGCGATGCTGTCCGGCACGCTGGTGACCATCGCGGGTTTCGTGCCGATCGGATTCGCGCAGAGTTCCGCCGGCGAATACACCTTCTCCATCTTCGCCGTCGTGGGCGTCGCGCTGATCGCGTCGTGGCTCGTCGCGACCGTCTTCGCGCCCGTCCTGGGCATGATGCTGCTGCGGCCGCCCAAGCCGGGGCGGGGCGGAGAGCCCGGCGTCGTGCTGCGGCTGTACCGCCGCGTTCTGGGCGCGGCGATCCAATTCCGCGGGCTGACGATCGCGACGACGCTCGGCCTGTTCGTCGCCGCGATCCTGGCGCTCGGTCTCGTTCCGCGGCAGTTCTTTCCACCGTCGGACCGGGTCGAGCTTCTGATCGATCTCCGCCTGCCGCAGAACGCCTCGATCCACGCCACGCGCGAGGCGGTCGAGCGGTTCGACGCGCTGCTGGCCAAGGAGACGGGGGTCGCGCGCTGGAGCAGCTATGCCGGACGCGGCGCGATCCGCTTCTACCTGCCGCTGAACGTCCAACTCGCCAACCCCTTCGTCGGCCAGACGGTGGTCGTGACCACGGACATCGCGGCACGCGAACGGCTGCAATCCCGCCTGGAATCCCTGCTGGCCGAAGAATTCCCGGACGCCGTCGCCCGCGTATACCCGCTGGAACTCGGGCCGCCCGTGGGGTGGCCGCTGCAGTACCGCGTCGTGGGGCCGGACCCGAGCGAGGTGCGCGAGATCGCGATGAAGCTCGCGCAGGTCGTCGCGACCTTTCCCGAGACGCGACGGATCAACTTCGACTGGATGGAAACCGCCCGCAAATTGCAGGTGCGGATCGACCAGGACGAAGCACGGCGCCTGGGCCTGAGTTCGGCCGCCGTCGCCACCATGCTGAACGCCGCCGTCTCGGGAAGCCCCGTCACGCCGATCCGCGACGGGATCTATCTGATCGACGTTCTGGCGCGGGATGCCCGCGGGCAGACCCTGTCGGTGGAAACGCTGCGCAGCCTGCCGGTGTCCCTGCCGAGCGGGCGGAGCGTTCCGCTGAACCAGCTGGCGTCCTTCGGCTACGCCCAGGATCTTCCGCTCGTCTGGCGGCGCGGGCGCCAGCCGACGCTGACGCTGCAGGCGGACGTGGCGCCCGGCGTCCCACCGGAATCGGCCATTGACGCCTTGGCGCCCCGGATCGCCGACCTGTCGGCCACCCTGCTGCCGGAATACCGCATCGAGGTCGGCGGAATCGCGGAGGAAAGCGCCAAAAGCCGCGCGTCGGTCTTCGCCGTCATCCCATTGATGCTGCTGCTCGTACTGACCGTTCTGATGGTCCAGCTCCGGAGCTTCCAGCGTCTGGCGATTGTGCTGAGCGTGGTGCCGCTCGGTCTGATCGGCGTCGTCCTGGCGCTGCTGGCCTCCGGTCAGCCGCTCGGCTTCGTCGCCATATTGGGGGTCCTCGCGCTCGTCGGCATGATCGCGAAGAACGCGGTGATCCTGATCGAGCAGATCGAGGCGGAGCGGGCCGCCGGACGAGCCGTCCCGGACGCCGTGGTCGAAGCCTGCGGTTCCCGGTTCCGCCCGATCATGCTGACCGCCGCCTCCACCGTGCTCGGCCTCATCCCCATTGCCTTCACCGTGTTCTGGGGTGCGATGGCCTTCGCGATCATGGGCGGCCTTCTCGTCGCGTCGCTGCTGACGCTCGTCTTCCTTCCGACGCTCTATGTGGCGTGGTTCAGCCGCCGCGAGACGGTGCGCAAGCCAGCTTCGGCTCGTCCATCGGCGGTGTGACCGCCCTGGGACATTCGGTCTTGAACGTGGGAGATGAGGATGCCGGTGGAGACGAAGAACGACGTCATCGACATCAGGCTCTGCCACCTGTCGCAATTGTTCGACAGCGTCGATCCGTCGCCGTTCCGCGAAGGCACTCTGACGTCGGGCGCCGAGGAGTATTTCCTGAGACGGGTGAAGGAACTGCCCGTCAATCAGCCGGTTCGCATCGTGATCCGTCTTCCGGCCGAGGAGATGACGCGGTGTCCGCCGTTCGATGTCGCCGCCGCGCTGACCGGCCATTTCGCGGCCTGTGCTGCCGGCGAGGCGAAAAGGAATCGCGAGTCGATCCGAACGTGGCGCCAAGCAGCCTTGATCGGCTTTGTCGTGCTGTCCATCTGCCTTTTTCTTGCTTGGCAGATCTCCAACAATTTTCCGGCTCGCCCGATGACCCGTATTTTACAAGAAAGTTTTGTTATCCTCGGCTGGGTATCGGTCTGGAAGCCCATCGAGACCTTTCTTTACGAGTTGCTGCCGCCGGGAAAGCGCCGTCGCCAGCACCTGTTGCTTCGTCTTTCGTCCGCCGAAGTCGTTGTAAGCTGGTCTCCGTTTCCCGGACAGAATTGCAGCTGAAGTAGGCCTGGTTCCGGTTCCTGTTATGCCGCGACACTGATCTGGTCCGATGTGCCCTGGTGGGTTTTGCCGAGGTTCTGGCGCTGGACGCCGGGGCGGGCGGTTGCCTTGATCGATCTGAGCCGCGCCGGATTTCTTGGAGGCCATTCGGCTTTAGTCACGCTGCCAAGGCGACGTCTCCGGTTTGAGCATAGCAGCGGGCTTCGGC
The DNA here is from genome assembly GCF_965111635.1 of Azospirillum sp. Marseille-Q6669. Taxonomy (NCBI): domain Bacteria; kingdom Pseudomonadati; phylum Pseudomonadota; class Alphaproteobacteria; order Rhodospirillales; family Azospirillaceae; genus Azospirillum; species Azospirillum sp. Marseille-Q6669. The sequence goes on from NZ_CBCOOP010000004.1 coordinate 248,759, forward strand.
CCCGGCGTGAGGAATGTTGCCGATGGGTTCGAGCAGGCGCTGGTGGTTGAACCAGTCCACCCATTCCAGGGTTGGCGAACTCGACGGCCTCCAGGGTGCGCCACGGCCGGCGGCGCCGGATCACCTCGGTCTTGCAGAGGCCGTTGATGGTCTCGGCCAAGGCGTTGTCGTAGGAATCGCCGACGCTGCCGACGGAGGGTTCTGTGTTGCGCCGAGCTGTCCGACGTCTTCGCGCCGCGGAAGTCACCGCCCCCTCAGCGTTCCGTCGCGGGGTCGGCGGCGAATTCCGCTGTGAACAGCGCGACCAGATGCTCGATCACCGCCCGGACCCGCGGTACGTCGCGCAGGTCCGGGTGCAGCACCAGCCACCCCTCGCGCTCCAGCGGTGGGGCGTCGCAGGGCACCGGCACCAGATCCGGCTCCCCCGCCGTCAGCCAGAAGGGCAGCAGCGCCACTCCGAACCCCGCCTTGGCCGCCGCGAGCTGGGTCTGCAGGCTGTTGGAGCGGAAGGCGATGCGGCGCCCGGCCATGTGGCGGGCCAGCCAGACCGCCTCCGGCAACTCGGCCAGCGCCTCGTCGTAGCCGATCACCGTGTCGGGCGCCCCGGCGGCGGCGAACAGGCCGTAGCCCATGGTGGCGAGCCGCCGCGCGATCAGGTCGCCACGCTGCGGCCGGGCAAGCCGGATGGCGATGTCGGCCTCCCGCCGCGCGAGGCTGAGCGAGCGGTTGTCCACCGTCACCTCCAGATCGATTCCCGGATGGCGGGCGCGGAACGGTCCCAGCCGCGGCATCAGGAAGCGGTCGGCCAGCGCCTGTGTGGTGGTCAGCCGGACGGTGCCGGTCAGCCCGGCCTCCCGCCCGCCCTGGCTCGACACCTGGCGCAGGATGGCCAGCGCCCGCTCGTCCATCCCGTCGGCCAGCGCGAAGACCGCCTCGCCGTCGGCGGCCAGGCTGTAACCGTCGGCCCGCCGATCCACGAGACTGCGGCCCAGCCCCTCCTCCAGCGCGGCGACCCGGCGCCCGACCGTCGCGTGGCTGATGCGCAGCGCGCGCGCCGCCGCCGACAGGCTGCCGGTGCGGGCCAGCTCCAGGAAGATGCGCAGATCGTCCCAATTCAGGGTGCCCATCTGCTTCGGGGTGCCTGTCTGTTTATGAACAGTCATTGCGCAAACCTATCGAATGTCGGGCCAAAAGCACACAGGGTACACTGCATCCCGACCCATCCCTTTTCCGGAGCCGCAACCGTCATGAGCGCCACGCCGAAGACCCTGCTTGCCCTCGCCGGAGCCCCCGCCACGCCGAGCCCCCTCGACTCCGCGGCGCTGGTGCTGATCGACGCCCAGCGCGAATACACCGAGGGCGCCCTTCCCCTGGTCGGGGTGGAGGCCGCGGTGGCCGAGGCCGCGCGCCTGCTGGAGCGGGCGCGCAAGGCCGGGACCCCGGTCTTCCACATCGTCCACCACGGCAAGCCCGGCGGTGCCCTGTTCAACCCGGAAGGCCCGCTGTCCGGCATCGTCGCCCCGCTGATCCCGCTGGACGGCGAGACGGTGGTGGTGAAGCACCTGCCCAACGCCTTCGCCGGGACGGAGCTGGATGCCCTGATCCGCGCCACCGGGCGCAAGGAGCTGATCGTCGCCGGTTTCCAGACCCACATGTGCGTCAGCAGCACGGTGCGCGCCGCCCTCGATCTCGGCTGGCGGACCACGGTCGTGGACGCGGCCAGCGCCACCCGAGACCTCCCCGACGGGGCCGGCGTCGTGATCCCGGCCGAGGCGCTGCACCGTGCCAACCTCGCCGCCCTGGCCGACCGCTTCGCCGTGGTCGTCAAGGACAGCCGCGCCTGGGGGTGAGGGCAGCGGGCGCGGGTCATGGCGGGTCCTGCCTCTGGGGCTCCTGCCACACGGCCCCCACCGCCGCCCGCAGGGCCTGAAGCGCCGGCTCCCCCTCCTTGTCCAGCGGCAGGATCAGATGGAGGTGGCTGCGCAGGGCCTCGCCGGGCCACAGCGCCACCTCCCCCGCCGCTGCCGCCGCCAGCGCCTGCTCCTCGCGCAGCAGGGCGAGGCCCAGCCCTTCGGTCACCAGCCCCTTCAGGGCGCTTTCCTGGTCGACCTTGATGATCGTGCCGGGGGCGACGCCGTTCCGGGCGAAGGCCCGCGCGGCGATCAGGTGGAAGCTGCAGCGCGGCGGCGTGCCGACCCAGGGCAGAGCGGCCAGATCGCCCCAGTCCGCCCCGGCCAGCCGGTCCCGCCAAGCCGCCGGCCCGACGACACGCAGCCGCACCGGCGCCACCGGCGCCACCGGCAGATGGCGCAGCGCCCGGTCGGGCCGCTCCTCCGGAACGAAGCCGGCGTCCAAGCGCCCGTCCTGCACCCGGTCCACCACGTCGGCGGACAGGTGGTGCGACACCCGCAGGCGCAGACGCGGATGGGACGCCAGCAGAGTGGACAGCAGCGTCCCCAGCCGCAACGCCGCCGGATCGCTGGCGATGCCCAGGGCGAGCGGCCCGGCGGCGTCGCCCTGCAGGCCGCGGGCGCGGTTGACCAGCGTCTTGGCGGCGTCGAGCGTGCGCTCCGCCTCCTCCAGCAGGATCAGCCCCGCGCGGGTCAACTGCATGCCCTTGGCCGTGCGCTCGAACAGCATGGTGCCAAGCTCCTCCTCCAGCAGCTTGATGTGGCCGCTGACCGCCGGCTGGCTGAGCAGCAGGATCTGCGCGCTTCGGGTCAGGCTGCCCTCGCGCGCCACGGTCGCGAAGGTCTTCAGATGGTGCAGGTCCATGAGCGCTCCGCCGTCCGGCTTGCCCTCTCCCGGCACGGCCGTCGGGACGCGCATTATACGACACTGTAAGTTCCATTGCACAAGATTCAGTCATTTCGCCGCGTTAATAATATTTTACATTTACCAGCAACAATCAATAAACCAAGCATACCAAGTATTTATGCAAACTTCTGGCATCGATTCATTTCCGTCATTGCTTGACAATGCATTCGTATGGATCGGCCAATCCATCAATTTCGGCGATATTGAGGCTCGGAATTATTTATTGGACAGGGATCGGGGCTTCGACTGAATTCTCCATCATATCACCGCGTAAATATATTCAAACAACATGCAGGATCGGCGCTTCACACGGACGCCTTCCCAGCGGAGGCCGCCACCACGAGCGAGTTCCCAATGTCAGACCCTGCCGGCCAACGCCCGCCAACCCAAAAATCCGCCGCCCGGACCGCCTCCGGGCCCCCGGCCATCCCGGAAACCCCGCTCGCCGACGCCCTGCTGGCGGCGGCCGGGACCACCCGGGCCTCGTTCCACGCGCTGCCGGTCAGCCGGCGCGGCTCCATCCGCGATTCGGCCCTCTCCGGCACTTACGACGCGCTGTTCGGGCGCGGCCTGTTCAGCGAGGCGACGATCACCGCCCCGCCTCTGGACAGCTTCTTCTTCCCGCACCGCTCGCTGGCCCGCGCGGAGGAGCTGGCGGCCCGCGCCTTCGGGGCGACGGGCACGCTGTTCGTCACCGCCGGGACGACGACCGCCAACCTGATCGCGCTGGAGGCCCTGATCGCTCGCCCCGACATCCGGGTGCTGGCCGACAAAGGCACCCACCAGTCGATCCATTTCGCCCTGTCCGATAAGCACGCGGCGGTGGACTACATCGAGCCGCGCGTCTTCTGCGAGCATTCCGAACGCGCCGCCCTGTCCCTGCCCGCGCTTCTGGAGCAGGCCGCGGCGGCGGAGCGCGCGGGCGCGCCCTACGAGCTTCTGGTGCTGAACGGCGAGTCCTACGACGGCGTCGTCTACGACATCCGGGCCATCCTCACCGCCCTGGCGGAGGCCAGTCCGTCGCTGACCACCGTCTTCGTGGACGAGGCGTGGGGCGCCTGGAGCTATTTCCACGAGACGACGCGCGACCGCACCGCGCTGCACGCCCGCGCCGCCGACCCGGCGCTGGAGCGCTTCACGGTCGTCGCCACCCACTCCGCCCACAAGTCGCTGAGCGCGCTGCGCCAGGGGTCGCTGATCCATTTCAGCGGCGATCCGGATCTGGCGGAACGGCTGCGGCTCGGCCGCTACCGCCATCACACCACCTCCCCCAGCTACCCGATCCTCGCCTCGCTCGACCTCGCCGGCGCCCAGATGGAACTGGAGGGGCGGGATCTGGTCGAACGTTCCCTGCGGCTTGCCCGGCGGGTGAGCGAGACGGTGGCCGGCGATCCGGCGCTGAGCGCCTTCTCGGTCAACGCCCCGGCGGTGCCGGACGCCTTCGCCGGCCACGCCGCGATCGACCCGGCCAAGCTGTCCCTGAGGGTTTCCGGCCTGCCCATCGACGCGCCGGAACTGCGGGAGCGGCTGTACAGCCGGCACGGCCTCTACGTGAACCGCTGCACCCGGACCTCGCTGCTGCTGAATCTGCACATCAGCATCGACGAGGAGGAGGTGGCGGCCCTGCTCGACGCCCTGCGCGCGATCCAGCGCGAGCTTTCCCCCGCCGGGGAGAAGCCCGAGGAGAAGCGGGTGTCGACCTCCTTCATCATCCCCTACCCGCCGGGCGTGCCGATCATCGTCCCCGGCGAGGAGATCGGCGGCGACACGCTGCGCCGGATCGAAGCGATCCGGTCCGCCGGCGCCCGCATCTACACCATTGAACACCGCCCACGCTGAGAGACGACCATGATTCCCCTGTCCCGAATCGAGGAAATCGCCGCATCGCGCGCCGATCTGGCGGCCATCGTCGCCGGCTCCGAAACCCTGAGCTGGCGGCAGTACGCCGACGCCGTGCGCGACGCGGCGGAAGGGCTGGCCGGCGCCGTCGCGCTGGACGAGCTGCGCACCGTCGCCTTCCTGTCGCACAACTGCGCGGAGCTGGTGGTCGCGGCCGCCGCCGCCACGCTGAAGACGACGCTGTGCGGGCTCGACTACTCCCTGCCGCAGTCCGCCCTGGCGGAACTGCTGGAGCGCATCGAGGCCGACCTGCTGATCGTCTCCTCCGGCTTCCTGGCCGACCGCGGCATCAACGTCCGCACACTGGCGGCGGGACGCGCCGTGGTCGATCTCGACAACCGGCTGCCCGGCGCCACGCCCTACGCCGCCTTCGCCGGGTTGGCCGCCGGGCGGCGCGCGCCGAACGCCCCGGCCCGGCCCTTCCGCGCCATCTCCTTCACCTCCGGCACCTCCGGCACGCCGAAGCCGGTGATCCGAACCGCCTCCTTCGACGCGCGGCGCTTCGCCTACTTCACGGCGCGCTACGGCTTCTCCTCGGCCGACCGGCACCTCGCCACCATCCCGCTCTACCACGCGGCGGGCGGCGGCTGGGCGCGGCTGTTCCTCCAGCTCGGCGCGACGCTGGTGCTGGCCCCGCCCGACGATCCTGTGGAAACCGCCGAGCTGATCCGCCGGGAATGGATCACCTCCAGCACCATGACCCCGCCCATCCTGTCGGGGGTGCTGCGCGAGGTCGCCCGCGGCCGGGCGCGCGTCACGCCCAACCAGCTCCGTTTCGTCCTGGTCGGCGGCAAGCATTTCCCCGCCCCGGCCAAGCAGGAGGCGCTGCAGGTGCTGGGGCCGGTGGTCTACGAGTATTACGGCACCACCGAGACCGGCGTGAACACCATCGCCGAGCCGGCGGACCTGCTGACCCACCCGGCCAGCGTCGGGCGCGTCTATGACGGCAACCGCATCCTGATCCTCGACCCGGAGCGCAAGCCGGTGCCGGCGGGCATCGTCGGGTCGGTCGCCATCGCCAGCTACATGAACATGGACACCTATCTCGGCGCCCCGGCCAACCGGGTGCAGATCGACGGGGAGCGCTACCTGATCACGTCGGAGGCCGGCTATCTCGACGAGGACGGGCGGCTCTACCTGCTCAACCGTTCACAGGGGGCGGACAGCGTGAACCTCTACGCGCTGGAGAACGCCATCCGCCACATCCGCGGGGTGGAGGACGTGGCGCTGCTGCGCCGGTCCGGGGCCGGGCCGGTGGCGGTGGACTGCGCGGTGGTGCTGAAGGCGTCCGCCGGGGCAACGGCGGCCGAAGAGGTGCGGACCCGCGCCGCCGAAGTCCTGCGGCGCGAGCGGATCGCCCTGGCGCGTTTCGAGCCGCTCGACCAGATTCCCTACAGCCCGTCCGGCAAGGTCCGCGCGGCGGCGCTGGAGGAGGCCATCGGCCGTGCCGGGGAGGAGGCCGCCAAGCCGGTGGCCGGCAAGCCCGCGGCGAAGGCGCGAACCGGCGGCACGGTGGACGGCGTGCTGCTGGGCATCGCGCTGCTGGCGCTGACCGCCATCTCATGGGGCGGCATGTTCCCGGTGGCCAAGGCGGCGTTGGCGAGCATCGACGGCTTCTACCTGACTCTGCTGCGCTACGGCTTCGCCTCGCTGATCCTGATCGGCATCCTGGTCCGGGTGGAGGGCTGGCGGGCGCTGGCGACGGAGGGCCACGGCGGCAAGCTGTTCTTCTACGGCTCCATGGGCTTCGCCGGTTTCAGCATCCTGGCCTTCGTCGGGCTGGCCCATTCCAAGGCGGAGCATGGTGCGATCATCATGGCGCTGATGCCGCTGATCACGGCGCTGCTGACCTGGGCCATCAAGGGGGTGCGCCCGAACCGGGTGACCTTCCTGTGCATCGCGGCGGCGCTGGCCGGGGTGGCGCTGGTGGTGACGCAGGGCAGCCTGTCGGCGCTGGACGGCGGCGCGCTGCTGTCCGATCTGCTGATCCTCGGCGGAGCGGCGAGCTGGGTCGTCTACACGCTGGGCGCGGCCTCCGTTCCGGGCTGGTCGCCGCTGCGCTACACGACGGTCAGCGCGGCGCTCGGAACCGTCACCATCGCTGCCGTGACAGCGCTGGCCACCGCGGCGAGGGTCGTCGCCGTGCCATCTCTGGAGACGGTTTGGTCGGTGCGGGCGGAGATCGCCTATCTGGTGCTGATCGCGGCGGTTCTGGCGGTCTTCTCCTGGAACATCGGCATCAAACTGCTGGGGCCGGTGAACGGGGTGCTGTTCATCAACCTCGTGCCGATCACCGCCTTCTCCATCGGGCTGGCCCAGGGGCGGGCGTTCGGGGACGTCGAGCTGGCCGGCGCCGGCCTGACCATCGGCGCGCTGATCGTCAACAACCTGAACAGCCGCGGTCTCTTCCGCTTCCGCCGGGCGGAACGGGCGGGTGGCAGCGGTGGCGCGCTGACGCCGGTTCCGGTCGGTGCGGGGAGTCGGTAGGTTCTTGCCCCCTCCCTGACCCTCCCCCGCTGACGCAGGGGAGGGGATTAATTTCCCTCTCCTGCGAAGCGGGGAGGGAAGGGCCCGCGGCGCAGTCGTGGGAAGGGTGGGGGCAACCACTCCACCCTTTTCGAACCGCTCACCCCGCCAGCAGACAGGCCACCCGATGCCCCTCCCCCACCCCACGCAACGCCGGCACCTCACGCTTGCAGTCCGGCCGAGCCGCCGGACAGCGCGGGTGGAAGGGGCAGCCGGCGGGCCGCTGCGCCAGGGACGGCGCCTCGCCGCGCACCGGCGCCACGCCATCCGGCAGGGCACGGCGGGAATCGGCCAGCAGGGCCTGGGTGTAGGGGTGGCACGGGCGCTCGAACAGGGCGTCCACCGGCCCCTCCTCGACCACGCGGCCGAGATACATGACGACCACCCGGTCGCAGATGTGGCCGACCACCGACAGGTCGTGGCTGATGAACAGGATCGCCAGACCGTCTTGGTCGCGCAGATCGAGAAACAGGTTGAGGATGCCGGCGCGCACCGACACGTCGAGCGCGGTCACCGGCTCGTCGCAGACCAGCAGGTCGGGCCCCACGGCGAGCGCGCGGGCGATGCCGATGCGCTGGCGCTGCCCGCCGCTGAAGCGGTGGGGATGGTGGTGGCGCAGCGCCGGGTCGAGGCCGACGCGCAGAAGCTGCGCCGCCACATGCTCGGCCAGCGCGGCGCGCGGCACCAGCCGGTGGTAGCGCACCGCCTCGCCGACGATCTCCTCGACGGTGAAGCGCGGGTTCAGGCTGGCGTGGGGGTTCTGGAAGACCATCTGCACGCGCAGCCTGGCGGCCCGCGCCTCGGCGGCGGGCCGTTCGGCGACGTCCTGCCCGTCGATCAGCACGCGGCCGGCGCTGGGCGGCAGGAGCCCGGCGGCGATCCGCGCCACCGTCGATTTCCCGCAGCCCGACTCCCCGACCAGCCCGACGAGTTCCCCCGCCGCACCGCCAGATCCACCCCGTCCACGGCGCGCAGGACGGCGCCCCGCCGCCCTGGAATGGGAAACAGCCGCGAGACGCCGCGCAGCTCGGCCAAGGGCGCGTTCATCGCGACCCCTCCGGACCGGGTTTCAGGCAACGCACACCGCCCAACCCGCCCGCCCGCCCCTGCCAGGGCGGGTCGGCGGCGCAGGCCGGCATGGCGGCGGCGCAGCGCGGTCGGAAGGCGCAGCCCGCCGGGCGTCCGGACAGCGTCGGCGGCAGGCCGGGGATCGGCGTCAGCCGGTTGCCCCGCGGCCCCCGCGGCAGGCTGGCGAGCAGCCCGGCGGTGTAGGGGTGCGCCGGGCGGGACAGCAGGTGCGCCGCCGGGGCCTGCTCGACGATGCGGCCCGCGTACATCACGGCGATTTCGTCCGAAAGCTGCTCGGCCACCGACAGGTCGTGGGTGATCCACAGCACCGCCGTCCGCCCTCCTTCCACAAGCCCACGGATCTCCCGCAGGATCTGCGCCTGGATGGTGGCGTCGAGCGCGGTGGTCGGCTCGTCGGCGAAGATCAGGTCCGGCTCGTGCAGCAGCGCGATGGCGATCGCCACCCGCTGGCGCAGCCCGCCGGACAGCTCGTGCGGGTGGGCGTCCAGCCGCTCCTCCGGCCCCGGCACGCCGACCCGGCCCAGCGCGTCGCGCCCCCGCCGCCGCGCCTCGGCCCGGCCGACGCGGGCATGGGCCAGCACGGTCTCGACGATCTGGGCGCCGATGGTCAGCACGGGATTCAGCGTCATCATCGGGTCCTGGAAGATCATGGCGATGCGGTTGCCGCGCAGGCGGCGCAGCTCCCGCTCCGGCAGGCCGGCCAGCTCCCGCCCGGCGAAGCGGATCGAGCCACCCGCCACCCGCGCCGGCGGGTCGAGCAGCCCCATGATGGAGAAGGCGGTGGCCGACTTGCCCGACCCGGACTCGCCGACCAGCCCCAGGATGCGCCCGCGGCCGAGGGAGAAACTCACCCCGTCCAGCACGTTCAGGGGCAAGTTCAGCGCGCCCGGACGCGCGGGAAGCTCGGTGCGCAGGCCGCGCACCTCCAGCAGCGGAAGGGTGGCGGTCATTGGCCGAGCCTTGGATTGAGGGCGTCGCGGAAGCGGTCGCCGGCGAGGTTGATCGCCGCCATCAGCAGCAGGAGCGCCACGCCGGGGTAGAGGCTGATCCAGGTCTCCCCGGACAGCACATACTGCCGCCCGTTGGCGATCAGCAGGCCGAGCGACGGCTCGGTCACCGGCACGCCGAGGCCGAGGAAGCTCAGTGTCGCCTCCAGCGCGATGGCGCGGGCGACCTGGGTCGTGGCGATCACCACCAGCGACGGCAGGCAGTTCGGCAGGACGTGGCGCAGCAGAATCCACCAGGAGGGCAGGACGAGTCCGCGCGCCGCCTCCACATACTCCGCCTTCAGCTCCACCAGCGCCGCCGACCGGGCGGCGCGGGCGTAATAGGCCCATTCGACCAGCACCAACGCCAGCAGCACGTTGCCGGTGCCGCGCCCGAGGAAGGCGATCACCATCAGCGCGATCAGGATGGAGGGGCAGGACAGTTGCAGATCGGCCAGCCGCATCAGCGCCGCGTCGACACGCCCGTTCGCCTGGGCGTTGGACTGGGCGGCGGCCAGCCCGACCAGCGTGCCGAGCGCGCCGGCAACCACCGCCGACCCGATGCCGACCAGCAGGCTCAGACGAAGCCCGAACAGGATGGCCGACAGCATGTCGCGCCCCTGGTCGTCGGTGCCCAGCCAGTAGGTGCCGACCAGCGCCCCCTCCGCCCCCGACGGCAGGCGCCCGTCGAGCAGGTCGAGCTGGGTCAGGTCGAAGGGATTCTGCGGCGCGATCCAGGGCGCCAGAACGGCGGCGGCCACCAGCAGCAGAACGACGGCGAGGCTGCCCAGCGCCACCCGCGAGGCGGCGAAGTCCCGCCACAGGACGCGCATGGGTGATAAGGACGGCGACGGGGAGGGTTCGGACACGGCAAGCGCCGAGGCGGGCGGCGGCCCATCTTCGGCGAGGCTGCTCATGCCGCACCTCCCGCCCCGGCGATGCCGACACGCGGGTCGAGCAGCCGGTAGAGGATGTCGGCCAGCAGGTTCACCGCGACGAACAGCAGGACCACCGCGACCAGATAGGCGACGATCACCGGGCGGTCGAGGACATGGATGCTCTCCACCATCATCCGTCACATGCCGGGCCAAGCGAAGATGCTCTGCGTCACCATGGAGAAGGCGACGGTGGAGCAGAATTCCAGCCCGATCACCGTGACGATGGGAATCAGGATGGAGCGCAGGATGTGCACCCCGACCACCCGCGACGGGGCCAGCCCGCGCGCGCGGGCGAAGCGGACGTAATTGAGATGCACCACCTCCCGCACCCCGGCGCGGGTCAGCCGCAGGATCAGCGCCAGCTTGAACAAGGCGAGGTTGGCGGCGGGCAGGATCAGATGGGCCAGCCCGTCGGCGGTCAGGAAGGACCAGCCCACCCCCAGCACCGCCACCGTCTCCCCCGCCCCGAGCTGGGCAGCCAGCCGAGCCGCACCGAGAAGCCGATCACCAGCATCAGCCCGACCCAGAAGCCGGGCAGGCTCAGCCCGACCACGCTGCCGCCATGATCAGCCGCGCCGCCGCCGCGCGCGGGCGCAGCCCGGCGTAGAGGCCGAGACCGATCCCCAGCCCCGCGGCCAGGATCAGGGCGGCCAGCGACAGCTCCAGCGTCGCCGGCAGCCGCTCGACGACCAGCGCCAGGGCCGGCTGGTTGTAGATGAAGCTGCGCCCCAGATCGCCCTGGAGCGCACGGCCCACGAACAGCAGATACTGCCGCCATAACGGCTGGTCCAAGCCGAAGGACGCGGCGATGCGCGCCCGCTCCGCCGCGTCGGCCTCGGGCGGGACCAGGATGTCCACCGGGTTGCCCGCGACATGAAGGCCGACGAAGACGAGCACCGTCATCGCCAGCACCACCAGGGCGGCCTGCGCCGACCGCCGCACCAGCCACCCCACCATCGTTCCGGTCACCAGATGCCTACACCGGAAGCGGCGGGTACAGGCCGGCCCAGGGCCGGGCGCGCTCGATCTGTGCGGCGAGCTGGAGCACCCGCCCGTCCTCGCCCAGCGGGGCGGCGATCTGCACGCCGACCGGAAGCCCTTCCGCGAGCGCGAAGGGCACGCTGGCCGCCGGGATGCCGGCGCTGTTGTAGACGGAGGTGAAGGCGCTGTAGCGGCGCAGCGTCTCGTAATAGCCGTCGAGGTCCGTGCTCTGCATGTCCACGGTTCCGATGGGCAGCGGCGGCGCGGCGAAGGTCGGGGTCAGCAACACGTCGTAACTCTGGAAGAAGCGCCCGAACAGGCGTGACAGGCCATGGATCGTCCAGATGGACCGCGCGAGGTCGGCGCCGCTGTAGCGGGCGGACTCCCCGGCCCACGGGCGGGTGATCGGTTCCAGCTCGTCCGGCTCGACGGGCCGCCCCAGCGCCTCTTCGCGGGCGCGCAGGACGTTGGCGATGTTGGAGGCGACGATGATGCGCGTCGCCCGCTTCAGAGCGGCGCCGTCCACGCCGGGGCTGGCCTCCTCCACCCGGTGTCCGAGCGATTCGAGCAGCGCCGCCGCGTCGGTGACCGCCTTGGCGGCGGCGGGATCGACGGCGCGCCCTTCATGGTCCACGGTTTGGAAAGCGATGCGCAGCGGCGCGGGATCGCGCTCCACGAGGTCGAGGTAGCGCCCGTCGAAGCGCGGCGCGGCGTAGGGATCGCCCGGCTCCGGCCCGTGGGTGGCGTCGAGCAGGGCGGCGCTGTCGCGCACCGAGCGGGTGATCGCGTGGTGCACCGACAGGCCGTTCCAGCCTTCCCCCAGGTCGGGGCCGAAGGGGTTGCGCCCGCGCGTCGGCTTCAGCCCGAAGGTGCCGGTGTTGGAGGACGGAATGCGGATGGAGCCGCCACCGTCGGTGGCGTGGGCCGCCGGGACGATGCCCGCCGCCACCGCCGCCGCCGCGCCGCCGGAGGAGCCGCCGACGCTGCGCTCCCGGTTCCACGGGTTGCGGGTGGGGCCGAACAAGGCCGGCGCCGTTTCGCAGGCCAGACCCAGCTCCGCCGTGTTGGTGAAGCCGAACAGCACCAGCCCGGCGGCGCGGTAGCGCGCGGTGACGGTGGAATCCTTGACCGCCCGGTGGTCGCGCCACAGGCGGCTGCCGTTGCTGGTGCGCCGCCCGAGCACCTGGATGTTCAGATCCTTCAGCAGGAAGGGGACGCCGGCCAGCGGCTCCTCCCCCGTCAGGCTCCGGGCCTGGGCGAAGGCTTCATCGGCGAACTGCTCGACGACGGCGTTGATGAGCGGGTTGACCGCCTCCAGCCGGGCCAGGGCGGACTCCAGCAACTCGACCGGGGACACCGCGCGGCGCCGGACGAGGGCGGCGAGGCCCACCGCGTCGTGGGCCTGATAGTCGGAAAACAGGGACATGGCGGGATTCCTCAGACCGGCTCGGCGAAGACGGCGTTGGTGTGGCCGAAGGCGTTGCCGGGAACGAAGCGCACGTAACCCTTGCGCCCCGCCCAGTTGAAGCGCGGGTAGAAGACCGGGATGACCCCCACGTCCTCCTCCAGCGCGGCCAGCGCGTCGCAGATGCGGGCGACCCGCCGTTCGGCGTCGAAGTCGCCGAGTGCCACCAGCAGCGGCGCGTCCAGCTTGGGGTTCGAATAGCGCTGGCGGTTGAAGGGACCGGCCCCGGTGTCCTGGTCCTTGGTCAGCACCACCTGCCGCAGCAGCTCCGCGCTGTTGGTGGTGGCGTAGGTGGTCAGGAACAGGGCGAACTCCCGGTTGGTGGCGCGGGAGAAGAAGGTGGCGATCGGCAGCGTCTCCACCTTGGTCTCCACACCGATGCGCGAGAAGCCCTGGGCGACGGCCTGAAGCACCGCGACGTCCCCGGTGAAGAAGCCGCTCGGCCCGTGGATGGTCAGCCCGAAGCCGTCGGGATAGCCGGCCTCCGCCAGCAGACGCTTGGCGCGGGCGACGTCCACGGCGATGGGCGCCCGGTTGGGCAGCCGGTCCGGAGCGGGCGGCGGGGCGAACTGGTCGGCGGGCGTGCCCTGGCCGAGCAGAAGCCGCTCCACGATGCCCTTGCGGTCGATGGCCAGCGACAGCGCCTGGCGCACCCGCACGTCCTTCAACGGGTTGCGGTCGAGCGGACGGCCGGCGCGGTCGGTGACGAAGGGCGCTTGGTCGCGGCTGGTGTCGGGGAACAGATAGGCGCTGGTGGCGCTGGCGACGCTGAAGATCTCCACCGCCTTGTCGGCGCTCAGATGGGCGACGTCCTGCACCGGCACGCCGTCGATCAGGTCGAGGTCGCCCGACAGCAGCCCGGCGACGCGCGCCCCGGCGTCGGGGATGAAGCGGGTGCGGATGCGGCTCCAGCCCGGCGTCCGGCCCCAATAGGCGGGGTTGGGTTCCAGCTCGATCTGCTGGCCGACGGTGAAGCCGGCGTAGCGGAAGGCCCCGGTGCCGACGGCCAGCTTGCCCGACGTGAAATCCGCTGTCTCGGCGCCCGCGTGGATCTTGCGCGACAGGATGTAGAGGTTCGTGAAGTCGCGGTCGAGGAAGGGGTTCGGCGTCTTGCTGCGGATGCGGAAAGTGCGGTCGTTGACCACCTCCACCGCCGCGACGTTTCGCACATAAGGCACGAAGGAGCCGGGGCTGTTCGGAACGTTGGGCACCCGCTCGATGGTGAAGGCGATGTCGTCCGGGGTCAGCGGCGTGCCGTCGTGGAAGCGGATTCCCGGACGCAGCTTGAACTCCCAGCTGGTCTCGTTCAACGCCCGCCAGGATTCGGCCAGCAGGGGGCGCAGCGTTCCCGTCGCGTCCTCCGTTACCAGCGGGTCGAAGATCTGCCGCAGCGTCTGGTTGTTGGTCGGCGACTGGTAGAAATGGGGGTCCAGCGAGTTCGGGGCCGAGATCGCCCCGATGGAGAGCGGGCAGGAGCCGGAGGAGGCCGCGGGGTTGCTCTGGCCGAAGGCGGCGGTACGGGTGAAGGCGGCGGCGGGCACCAGCCCGGCCATCGCACCCAGGAAGGTACGGCGATCCATGAGTCTCTCCACGGCAGGGGTGACGGGACCGCCGGCGGCGCCCAATCACCAATTTATTTCGCTAAATTATTTTTATTCATCCTATTCGCTTGTTGAGTTTGCGCAATCGTCCAAAATTGAACAGCGTTTGCGCTCCGATGAACATGCGCATGCAGGCGTCGGAGGCAGGAATCGCGGCGCGCCGGACAGGGCGGGCAGGCCCCGTTCCGACGCGCAACGTCCTTTCGCCGTCTCGCTCCCTGCCCGTCCTCACACCGGAACGATGTCGGCCCCGCTTTCGGTGAAGGCCAGCCGGTAGCCGCTCTTCGCGAGAATACCGGCGCCGAACAGGTCCCAGGTCGTGACGCCTCCGGCGCGGAACCGGCTGCGGAACTCTTCCTCCTTCGCCTCCTTCTCGCGCGAGACGCGGGCCACCTCGTCGAGATCGGCCAGCGGGATCACCACCACGCCGTCGTCGTCGCCGATGATCAGGTCGCCGGGCTCGACCCGGATTCCCCCCACCTCGACGGCCTGGGCGAGCGGGCCGAGCCGCGCCTTGTCGCCGCGCGACCGCAGGCTGACTCCGCGCGCGAACACCGCAAGGCCCAGCTTGCGCAGTTCCGCGGCGTCGCGGACGGCACCGTCGATCACCACGCCGCCCAGGCCGCGGGCGAGCGCCGCCGTGGCCATATTGTCGCCGAAGGACGCGCCGTCGATGAAGCCGCCGGCGGAATAGACGATCACGTCGCCGGGACGGGCGAAGGAGATGGCCGCATGGGCGGTCAGGTTGTCGCCCGGCTGCCCTTGCGCGGGAAAGGCCGGCCCCAGGATGCGGAAGCCGGGCCGCAGCGGCTTGATGACGGAATCGAGCGCGCCGCGCCGGCCCTGCGCCTCGTGCGCGGTGGCGGCGGTCACCCCCTGGAAGGCCGCGATCTGGGCCGGGGTGGGGCGGGGAAAGTCGAAGTCGGGTCGCTTGGTATCGGGTCGGTTGCTCATGCTCGGTCGGTCCCTCTCAATCACGGGCTTCGGTCGCGGTATCGCCGAAGGGGTCCAGTTGGAAAAAGGCGGGGTCCGGACGCGCCGCCCCGCTCTCGATGCGGCGCACGGCGTCGCGCACCCGCCGGTTGGCCCAGGCGTCGACGCCGGTTTCCTCAGCGCGGGCGAGGACCGGACCGTAGATCTCCTCCACCTCGGTCCGCCGGCCCTTGAGGATGTCCTGCCCCATGGAGGGGCGCTGCCCGGCGGCCTTGCCGGAGACGGCGGAGGCCGTCAGCGCGCTCTCCACCTCGGCCAGCGCCGCGCGGTCGCCTTCCGCCGCGCGGGCGAACAGGGCGGCGGGCGTGCCGCCGATCCCTTCGAGCCGCAAGCCCACCCGCTCGCCGATCAGCACCGCCTCCCCGGCGAGCCGGATGCCGAAGCGGCGCAGCAGCGGGTCGCGGTCCATCGCGTCGATCGACAAACCGGTTGCCGCGGACAGGCCGTTGCGCATGGCGTTGGCGGCCAGCTTCGACCAGCGCTCGCCGGTCAGGTTGCCGGTCACCGTCACGGAGTCCACCGTGGCAATGAGGTCGCGCAGCGCCTCGATCCGCGACGTCGTCCGCCCGTTGGGCTCGCCGATCCGGAAGACGGGAATGCCCGGACTGCCGCGGGACACCCGCCGCAGGATGCGCCCGGCGCCGTCGAGTTCGACCCCGATGCGCGCCGCGATCAGCCCGACGACGCGGTCCCCGCCGACGACCTCCGCAATCACCGGCTCGTTCAGGCCGTTCTGGGCCGAGACGACGAAGCCGCCGGGGGCCAGCCGGGGGCGGAGCAGCTCCGCCACCCGCCGGGTATCCCAGGATTTGACGGCGACGATGGCGACGTCGATGGGGCCGAGATCGGCCAGCCGGTCCTCCGGCAGGATCGGGACGCGCACGCTATCGTCCTCCTCCGGCCGCGCGCCGGTGATGGCGAGGCCGGAGCGGGCGACCGCCGCCACATGCTCCGCCCAGCCGTCGACCAGAGTCACGTCCTCCCCTTCGGCGAACAGGCGGGCGCCGATGTAGCCGCCGACCGCGCCGGCCCCCAGCACGGCGATGCGCGGGCGGAGCGGAGCGGTGGCCCCCGATCCTGCCGGACGGTCGGTCACGCCCCGCCCTCCAGCCAGAGGTTCTTCAGCGAGGAGAAGGCGGCGTCGGGCCGGTCCTCCAGCCCCCTGACCCGGCGGTTGTGCAGAGTGACGCGCTCCAGCTCGAACAGCGGGATGTTCGGCAGGTCGGTCATGGCGATGCGCTGCCAGGCGTGGAACGCCTCCGTCCGCTTGGCCGGATCGGATTCGCGCAGCGCCGTCTCGATCACCGCGTCCAGCTCGGGGTTGGAATACTGGGCGCCATTGGTGTTCGGCACGCCCGGCGCGATGGAGCTGGTGGCATAGAGCCGGTAGAGCCCCAGCGACGGGTCGATCATCGCCGAGAACTGCCCGGAGCGGGTGTCGTAGTCGTAGTTGGTGTAGACGCGCTTGTAATAGGTCGGCAGGTCGGCGGCCCGCAGCTTCAGGTCGATGCCGACCGCCTTCAGGTTCTGGCGCAGGAACTCCGCCGTGTTCTGCTGGGACTCGGTGTCGTTGGAATAGTCGTGCCACAGCGCGAAGCGGACGCCGTCGGCGCCGCGCCGGTAGCCCGCCTCGTCGAGCAGCCGCTCCGCCGCCACGGGGTCGAAGGGATAGCCGGCCACGTCCTTGGTGTAGGATTTCTGGTAATGCGGGATCGGGCCGGTCGCCGGGGTGCCGAAGCCGTACCACGCGGCCTCGATCAGCCCCTTGCGGTCGACGGCGTGGGCGATGGCGCGGCGGACCCGCACATCGCCGGCGATCTTGGATTTGACGTTGAACTCGAAGGTGAAGAAGGGCGACAGCCATTGATAGCCGGCGGTGGTCAGCGCCAGCTCCGGGTTGGCGCGCAGGCGGGCCGCGTCGGCCAGCGGGATCGGGTCGAAGGGGCCGTAGACCACCTCCCCGGTCTCGAAGGCCGCGGCGCGCGACGCCGCGTCGGGGATGATGCGGAAGATCAAGCGGTCCACATGGGGCTTGCCGGCGTCCCAGTAGGTGGGATTGCGCTCGAAGGCGATGTACTCGCCGCGCTTCCACTCCACGAAGCGGAAGGGACCGGTGCCGACCGGGTTGATGTTGCGCGGGTTGGTCCGGGGGTCGGTGTTCTCGTAGAGGTGGGCGGGAAGCACCTGCGATTCCGCGGCGGACAGCGCGTTCAGGATGATCGCCGACGGGCGGGACAGGCGCAGGACCGCCGTCGCGGCGTCCGGCGTCTCCACCGCCGTCACGTCGCCGAAGGTGGTGCGGCCGCGCGGGTGGTGCTTCTTCCACAGCTCCAGCACGCTGTAGGCCACGTCCCGGGAGGTGAAGGGCGTGCCGTCGTGCCAGGTGACGCCCTTGCGCAGGTGGAAGGTGATCGACAGCTTGTCGGGCGACACCTCGAACCGCTCCGCCAGGGCGGGGATCGGGTTCATCTGCGAATCGTAGCTCAGCAGCCCGTCGTAGATGTTGGGCGACACCACGTTGACGCTGAAGTGGTTGTTGACGGTGTTGGTGAGGATCGGGGGTTCCGGGTTGATGACCGCGATCAGCGTCCCCCCTTCACCGGCCCCGCCGCGGCCAAGGCGCGCCCCGCCCCGACGGCAAGGACGGAGGCCCCAAGGGTCAGGGCAAGGAAGGAACGGCGTTCGATGGGGATCACGGAAGTCTCCTCAGGGGACGAAGGGTGTTGGCTTCGGTCGGATTCGTTTCGGCCGGATTCGTTTCGGCCAATGGCGTCGGGGCCAGATGACAGGCGGGGGGGGCGGTGGGGGGCGTCGCGGGGGGGGGGCGCCGCGCGCCGGCGGCGCGGGAGGGGGGGGGGGCGGCGGGGGGGGAGGGCGCGGCCCGGGGGCGGGGGGAGGGGGCTGGGCGTTTCGCCCGCCAGGACGGTCCTGGTCGCGGCGCGTCCCGCGTCCGGATGGGCGGCGGGGGCCGCGGCCATCAGCGCGCGGGTGTAGGGATGGGCGGGCTCGTCCACCACGTCGGACCAGTCGCCGATCTCCACCACCCGGCCGAGATACATCACGGCCACCCGGTCGGCCATGTGGCGGACGACGCCGATGTCGTGGCCGATGAAGAGGTAGGCCAGCCCGTGCCGCTCCTGGAGATCGACCAGCAGGTTCAGCACCTGGGCCTGCAAGGACACGTCGAGCGCCGAGACCGGCTCGTCGAGGACGACGACATCGGGCCGGGGGGCGATGGCGCGGGCGATGGCCACGCGCTGCCTCTGCCCGCCCGAGAGCTGGTGCGGGAAGCGGTCGGCCAGCGCGCGGGCCAGCCCGACGTCGTCCATCAGCGCCGCCACCCGCCGCGCCCGCTCCGCCGCGTCGCGGACGGTGGAAAGCAGCGGTTCGGCGATGGCCCGCGCCACGGTGTAGCGGGGATCGAGCGAGGCGGCGGGGTCCTGGAAGACCATCTGGACCCTGGCGGTGAAGGGCGTCGCCGCCCTCCCCGTCAGCCGAGTCACGTCGGTCCCGTCGAGGAGGATGCGGCCCGACGCCGGGGCGGTCAGGCGCATCACCGCCCGCGCCAGCGTGGATTTCCCGCAGCCGGACTCCCCGACCAGCCCCAGCGTCTCGCCGCGCCGCAGGGTGAGGTCCACCCCGTCCACCGCGTGGACGGTACCGTTCCGCGTCCGGTGGGTGACTTGGAGCTTTTCGATGGTCAGCACGCGCCGCCTCCTTCCCCGCCGATCAGGCAAGGGGCCGAGGTGTCGGCGAGGCGCGGCCTGGGTTCCCCGCGCGTCCGGCGCCCCGGCCGCGCGGCCAGCAGGGCGCGGCCATAGGGGTGGCGGGGACCATCGAAGAAGTCGCGGACGCCACGGTCCTCCAGCAGGCGTCCGTCGCGCATCAGCAGGACGCGGTCCGCCGCTTCGGCCACCACGCCCAGGTCGTGGGTGATAAGCAGAAGCGCCATGCCAAGTTCGTCCTTCAGGCGGATGAGAAGCTGGAGGATCTGCGCCTGAATGGTGACGTCGAGCGCCGTCGTCGGCTCGTCGGCGACCAGCGCGACCGGCGACGCGGCGAGCGCCAGGGCGATCACCACCCGCTGGCGCATCCCGCCCGACAGGCGGTGCGGGTACTCGGAGAAGCGGCGCCCCGGTTCGGGGATGCGCACCAGATCGAGCAGCTCCAGCGCGCGGGCGGCGGCGGCGCGGGCGCCGGTCCGCCCGTCGGCGCGCACGGCCTCGACGATCTGGTCGCCGATGGCCAGGACGGGGTTGAGCGCCGCCTGCGGGTCCTGGAAGACCATCGACACCGCGGGATGCCCGGCCAGGCGCCGCTCGCGGGGCGTCCGGCCGAGGATGTCCGCGCCGGCCAGGGTCACGCGGCCGGTGATCCGCGCCTCCGGCGGGGCCAGCCCGGCGATGGTCAGGCCGGTCACCGTCTTGCCGCTGCCGCTCTCCCCGACCAGCGCGGTCACCTCGCCCGCCGTCACGGTGAAGGAAAGGCCGTCCACCGCCGCGGTGCCTGCGAAGGCGATCGACAGGTCGCGCACCGCGATCAGCGGTTCGCCCGCCAACGGTTCGATAACCGTCATCGCGCCGCCCCCCGCGGGTCGAGCCGCTCCGACAGGCCGTTGCCCAGCAGGGTGAAGGCCATCACCGTGGCGAAGATGGCGAGGCCGGGCAGCGCCATCAGGTACCACAGCGTGCGCAGCAGGGGCCGCGCGTTGCCGATCATCGCCCCCCAGGACACGAGGTTCGGGTCGCCGAGGCCGAGGAAGGCCAGCGCCGCCTCCACCAGCACGGCGTGGGCGACCACCGCGGCGATCATCGCCACCACCGGGGCGATGCCGTTGGGCAGCACATGGTTCAGCAGGATGTGGCCGTGGCCCAGCCCCATCGTCCGCGCCGCCAGCACCCAGTCGGCGTTCCGTATCCGCAGCACCTCCGCCCGCGTCAGCCGGGCGATCTCCGGCCAGGAGGTCAGGCCGATGGCGAGCATCACGCTGCCGATGGATGGCGCCAGCACGGCGACCAGCACCATCGACAGCAGGAAGGACGGCAGCGTCTGGACATAGTCGCACAGCCGCGACAGCAAATGGTCCGCCACCCCGCCGAAATAGCCCGCCACGGCGCCCAGCCCGACGCCGATCAGCGTCGCCACCGCGGCGGCCCCGACGCCGACCGCCAGCGACACCCGCGCCCCGAACAGGAGCTGCGCCGCCACATCCCGCCCGAGCTGGTCGGTGCCGAGCGGGAAGGCGCCGTCGGTCAGCGGCCACAGGCCGCGCGGCCCGACCATTGCCATGGGGTCGCCCGGCCGCAGCAGGCCGGCCGCAAGCGCCAGCAGGGCGAGCGAGGCCACGCAGAGCACCCCCAGCCGCAGCGTGGACGGTGTGGAAAAGGAGAAGCGTGCGCTCACGCCGTCACCTCGATGCGCGGGTCGAGGGCGGCGTAGGAGACGTCGACGAGGATGCCCATGACGATCACCAGAAGCGAATTGCAGAGGAAGAGGCTGAGCAGCAGGTTCACGTCGCGGTCGGCCACCGCCTCGAAGGCGAGGCGGCCCAGGCCGGGCCAGGAGAACACCGTCTCCACCACCACCGCCCCGCCCAGCATCGAGCCGAGCGTCAGGCCGCTCAGAGTCACCACGGGGAGCAGCGCGTTGCGCAGGATGTGCCGCAGGGTCACCCGTGTTTCGGAAATTCCCTTGGCCCGCGCGGTGCGCACGAAGTCCAGCCGGCTCGTCTCGATCACCGCGGCCCGCGTGACCCGCGCGTAGAGCGCGGCGTAGCCCAGCCCCAACGTGGCGGCGGGAAGCACGAGGTGGGCCGCGACGTCCACCGCGTGCGGCCAGCCGACGCCCGGCGCGCCCACCGTGGCGTAACCGCCGATGGGCAGCCAGCGCAGCTGGACGGCAAACAGCACGATCCCGACGAGCCCGATCCAGAAGGACGGCACCGCGAAGATCAGGGAAGACAGGACGGACACCGCCCGGTCGAAGCGGCCCCCCGGACGGCGCCCGGCCAGGACCCCCGCCGCCACGCCGACGGCCACCGCCGCCAGAACCGCCACGGTGACGAGCAGCGCCGTCGCCGGCAACCGCTCCAGCACGAGGTCGGCGATGGGCCGGTTGTAACGGAAGGAGAAGCCCAGATCGAACCGCAGGAGCTGGGACAGATAGGCCTGGAACTGGTCGAGGGCCGAGCGGTCCAGCCCGAACCGCGCGCGCAGGTCGGCCATCTGCTCCGCCGTGGCGATCCCGCTTTCACCGGCCATCACATCGACCAGATCGCCGGGGACCGCCTTCAGCAGCAGGAAGTTCACGACGATCATGACGATGACCATCGGCGCGGTCGCGAGCGTCCGCCGCACGGTGAAAGCGAATAACGTCATGGTTGCAGCTCTGGGGTGCTTTTGCACATTTTCATGATTGGAAAATCGGATGAACCGATCGTCTCTTGATTTGTAATTTACCTCTTGATTCCTACTATGTCTATAGGCAATAACCTCCTTCGGATGCAGGGCGGGCTTGTTGTTTCCTCGCCCGGAGAAAAACCACCGCCTTTTCAGAAAAAGTCCGACAGCGCCCGCTGGCGGTCGAAGTCACCTCATTGACTGCGCGTGGCCGTTCCTTCGACGGCGGCGCTTCATATCCTGGGAGTTCTCATGAAGATCGCGAGGGTTGAGAGCTTTTTCTTTAATCCTGGCCGCGCCAAGAATCTTCTTTTCGTTCGCATCGAAACGGAGAGCGGAATTTACGGCTGGGGCGAGGGGTATGTCACCGCGGGCAAGGAAAAGGTCGTCGCCGCCTATGTGGACGCCATCGCGCCGCATCTGATCGGGCGCGAAATCTGGAACATCCGCCAGCTCGCCCAGACCCTGCTCGACGATTTCTCGATCCGCCGGACCTCCGTCGATTTCCTGTGCGCGCTGAGCGCGGTCGAGATCGCGTCGTGGGACATCGTCGGCAAGCGCGCCGGCCTGCCGGTGCATAAGCTGCTGGGTGGCGCCGTCCGCGAGAAGATCCGGGTCTACGCCAACGGCTGGTGGTTCGGCGCGTCCTCCATCGACGACACCGCGAACCGCGCCGCGGCGGTGGTGGCGCAGGGCTACGACGCGCTCAAATGGGACCCGATCCCCGGCCCATGGCGCAACTACGTCGATCCAAAGGACCTCGACCACGCCGTGGAGAACGTCCGCGCGGTGCGCGAGGCGGTCGGCCCGAACGTGGAGCTGCTCATCGACGGCCACCGCCGCCTGTCGCCGAACAACGCGATCCGCCTGATCGAGCGACTGCGGGAATTCGACATCGCCTGGTACGAGGAGCCCTGCCCGCCGGAAAACCTCGACCTGACGGCGGAGGTGCGGCGCACGACCAACGTCCCCATCGTGTCGGGCGAGGCGCTCTACACCAAGGAGCAGTATCTGCCGCTGTTCGAGAAGCGCGCCGCCGACATCATCAACCCGGACATCAGCGCGGTCGGCGGCATCCTCGCCATGCTCGACATCGCCGCACTGGCGCAGCCGCACTCCATCGCGGTCAGCCCGCACAATTTCAACAGCCCCATCGTCGGTCTGGCCGCGACGGTCCACCTGTCGGCGCTGGTCACCAACTTTACCATCGCCGAGCTGTTCGTGAACCTCGTCGAGCCGACGTGGGAGCTGGCCCTGCAGGGGCTGACCATCGCCGACGGCTATGTCGACATCCCCGACACGCCGGGCCTGGGCGTGGACCTCGACGTCGAGGTGCTGCGCCGGCACCCCTATCAACCGCTGTCGGGCAAAGGGCTGCGCGACCACCGCGACGAGTTCCCCCGCCGCGGTCCCCCCTCCACCTTCAAAATCGCCGCGACCGCGTGACGCGGGCTTGGGAGCCATTCCGACATGACCAGCATCCGCACCGATTTTCCCCGCTCCACCCCCGAACAGGTCGCGGCCTTCGCGACGATCGGCGCCGCCACCGTCCATGAGGCGCTGGGCCGCCGCGGCGCCGTCGATTCGGCGATCAAGCCGATCTGGCCGGGCTTGCGCATCGTCGGGGCCGCCTTCCCGCTGAAGACCCAGCCGGGCGACAACCTGACCCTCCACGCCGCGATGAAGCTGGCCCGTCCGGGCGACGTGCTCGTGGTGGACGCCGGCGACTACCCCGAGCAGGGCTCGTTCGGCGACGTGATGGCGACCTCCGCCCAGTCGCTGGGGCTCGCCGGTCTGGTGACCAACGGCGGCGTCCGCGACGCCGCGGCGATCCGCGACATCGGCTTCCCGATCTTCTCTCGCGCCATCTCCATCAAGGGAACGGTGAAGGCGACGCTGGGGCCGATCGCCCAGCCTATCGTCGTGGGCGGCGTCACGGTCCATCCAGGCGACCTGATCGTCGGCGACGACGACGGGCTCGTCGTCGTTCCGCTGGCCGAGGTCGAGGCCGTCCTGGCGGCGTCGCGCGCCCGGCTGGAGAAGGAGGAGCGGCTGCGCGCCGAACTCCAGAGCGGCAAGACCACCTGGGACATCGGCAATTACGACGCGCTCCTGGCCCAGACCGGCCAGAGCCTGCAAGCGTGAACGGGAGGATCCGAGCGATGCCTGTAAAGAAGACGACGGCTGCCGCTCCCGCCGCCGAGAGCGTGTCCTGGCTGCGCCTGCCCGCGCCGCCGCAGGACGACCGCACCGACGCCCTGTTCGAGCATTCGGTGTCCGTCCGCGGCTACATCCGCAACACCCAGTCGGTGCTGGCGCACATTCCGGCGCTGGTCCTGGCGCAGGAAGCGCTCAGCCGGTCGGTGACCGTCGATTTCACGGACGGGCTGACGGGCCGCGAGCGCGAACTGATCGCGCTCGCCGTCAGCGTGCAGAACCGCTGCGAGCCCTGCGTCTGGGGGCACGCCGCCAAGCTGCGCGAGATCACCGGCCACCCCCGCTTCGTCGGGCTGGTCGAGGTGAACTACCGCCGCGCCGACCTGACGCCGCGCGAACGGGCCATCGTCGATTACGCAGTGCTGATCACCGAGCGGCCCTGGACCATCGAGCCGGCGGACCTCGGCGGTCTGCGCGCGGCGGGCCTGTCGGAGCGCGAGATTTTGGAGGCCGCGGCCATCGCCGCCTACTTCAACTTCTCCAACCGGGTGAACAGCGCGCTGGGCGTCCATCCCAATCCCGAACCGTTCGACGCCAACCGCTGACGAAAGACGAAGGACCGTCATGGCCCGCCCTCCGCTCTCCACACTCGACCGGCGCTCCTTCCTGACCGCCGCCCTGACCGCGACGGCTGCGGCCACCCTGGCCGGGGTCGCCGCCCCGGAGGCACGGGCCGCGGCGCCCGCCTCCTGGCCGACGCAGCCGGTGCGGCTGGTCGTTCCCTTCCCGCCCGGCGGCGGCACCGACCTGCTGGCCCGCGCGCTGGCCGACCGGCTGTCGAAGCTTCATCCGCAGCCCTTCGTGGTCGAGAACCGGCCCGGCGCCGGGGCGGCGGTCGGCACCGACTACGTCGCCAAGTCCACCGACGGCCACACCTTCCTGTTCGCCTCGTCGAACCATGTGACGGTGCCGGCGCTGTCCACGGCGGTGCGCTACGACATCTTCAAGGACTTCAAATCGGTGGTCCTGGTCGCCGATCAGGCCAGCGTGCTCGCCGTCGATCCGGAACTGCCCGGCAAGGATGCCGCGGAGGTCCTCGCCCACATCAAGGCCAACCCCGGCACGTACAATTACGGCACGGCGGGCATCGGGTCGGGCCAGCATCTCAGCACCGCCTTCCTCCAGCAGCTCACCGGAATCGACATCGTCCATGTGCCGCTGAAGGGCCAGGGGGAAATCATCTCGGAACTGCTGGGCAAGCGCATCCAGGCGGGATTCCTGGTGCTGTCCACGGCCCTGCCCTACTTCCGGTCCGGCCAGATCCGGCCCCTGGCCGTGGCGCTGCCGGAGCGCAGCCCCTTCGCGCCGGAGATCCCGACCTTCGGCGAAGCCGGGTTGAAGGACTTCGCCGCCCGCTCCTGGCTCGGCCTGCTGGCGCCGGCGGCGACGCCGACGGCGGTCGTGGACCGGCTGCACGCCGACATCGTGGGCTTCGCCAAGGACAAGGACTACGTCGCCATCACCGAAAAGGCGGGGATGGCCCTGGTCAACGAGGGCCCCGCAGCCTTCGACGCGGAGATCGCCGCCGGCTACGCGCAGTGGAAGCAGGTGATCCAGACCGCCGGCATCAAGCCGAGCTGAGGGGAACGATGACCGATCCGAAAATCGCCGGGGAGCTGGCCGCCTATTCCGACCGGCTGCTCGGCCTACTCGACCCCGCCATCGTCCGCCGCGTCGAGATCGACCGGCCCGACGCCGCGATCATCGAGCGCTATCTCGCCCTGCCCGACCTGACCTCCCAGGTCGCCGACATACTCGACGGGCTGGGCTACGACAGCGCGGTTCCCCGGCGGCGCCTGCCGCCGCTGGAGGGTGGGCGGCGCGTGGCGGGCCCCGCCGTCACGGCGAGGCAGATTCCGGCGGCGCGCGCGCCGGGCTTCGCCATCGCCTCCGGCCACCGGCCGAAGGGCGGCGGCATCGACCAGATCACCCTGACCCGGCGCGGCGACGTCTTCGTCATCGACGCCGGCGGGGTGGCCGAGGCGTCGAGCTTCGGCGGCATCCTGGCCACAGCGTCGGTCGTCGCCGGTCTGGCCGGCATCGTCGTCGACGGGGCGGTGCGCGACAGCGCCAGCATCAGGGCCGGCGGCCTCGCCGTCTGGTCGGCGGGCGTCACGCCGCGCACCGGCAAGCACCGGCTGGAGCTGGCGGAGTTCAACGGGCCGGTCACCATCGCCGGCATCCAGGTGCATCCCGGCGATCTGGTGCTGGGCGACGACGACGGGCTGATCTTCGTGCCCGCCGCGCTGATCCTGGAGGTCATCGAACGGGCGGAGGCGGCGGCCGGCCGGGAAAGCGCGCTGCTCGGCGCCTTGTCCTCCGGCGGATCGGCGCGCGACGCCGCGGCAATCCTGCACCCCAGCAAATGGTGAACGGCATGGCCAATCCCATCCCCCGCATCGGGATCATCGGCTTCGGCGAGGTCGGATCGAGCTTCGCACGGGGCCTGATCGCTGCCGGGGCGGGCGACATCATCGCCTACGACGCGCCGCCCGGCCCGACCGAGCGCCGCCTCGCCCTGCGCCGGGCCGACGAATTGAGGCTCGCCCTCGCCGTCGATCCGGCGGCTCTCGCCGACCGGGAGATTCTCATTTCCAGCGTGACGCAGGACGCGGCGGACAACGCCGCCGCCACCGTGGCGCCGCACGTCGCGGCGGACGCGATCTACGCCGACGTGAACTCATTGTCGCCGGAGGTGAAGGCCGCGGTCGGCGGGCGGCTGGACGCCGTTCCCGGACGCTTCGTCGACGTCGCGATCATGGGCGCGCCGGCGTCCGATCTGCACCGCGTGCCCCTGCTGGCCGCGGGGAGGCGGGCGGTGGAGCTTGCCGCGCGGCTGGCCCCCTTCGGGACCGGCATCCGCGTCGTCGGGCCGGAGCCGGGCCGGGCGGCGGCGGTGAAGATCCTGCGCAGCATCCTCACCAAGGGGTTGGAGACCCTGCTGGTCGAGGCGCTGACCGCCGCGCGGCGCCACGGGGTGGAGGCGGAGGTTCTGGGCGGCTTCCTGGAGCTGTTCGAGCGGCGTCCCGCGCTGGACTTCGTCGAATTCCTGGTGCGCTCCGACACCGTCCATTCCGGACGCCGCGCCCTGGAGGCCGCGCAGTCCGCCGACACCGTCGCCGCGGTCGGGCTGGAGCCGGCGATGAGCCGCGCGGTGGCGGCCCGCCTGTCGCAGCTCGCCGGGCTCGGCCTCAAGGAACGCCTGGGCGGGGTGCCACCCGCGACCCTGTCCGACGCGGTGACCCTGTTCGACGAGGCGCTCGGGCGCCGGCCTTCCACGGAGCGGTCGCATGGCATCGAACATCCGCAGAACTGAGGAACTGGCGTCCGGCCTCGCGCTGGCCGCCCTGGGCGCGGCGGCCGGCGCCTTCATCGTCGCCAGCTACCCGCTGGGCACGGCGCGCCAGCTCGGCCCGGGGGCGATGCCCGCCCTGGTGGCGCTGATCCTCGTCCTGCTGGGCGGCGTCATCGCCGTCCGGGGCCTGTGGGAGCGGAGCAACGGCGCGGGGATCGACCTGCGCGCCGCGTTGCGGCCCGCCGGGCTGATCCTGGGGGCCATCCTGCTGTTCGGCGGGCTTGTGGACGGGCTGGGCGTGGTTCCGGCCAGCGCCGTCGCGGTGATCGGCTCGGCTCTGGCCAGCCGCCGGACGCGCAAGCGGGAGATCGCCGCGCTGGCGGCGGTTCTCGCCGTCGCCGTGCCGGCCCTGTTCGTCGGGATTCTTGGCATGCCGCTGAAGATCTGGCCGACACTGTAAGAAAGAGGATCAACCGGCGTCATGATGGATTCGCTCGGGGGGATCGCGCACGGGCTGTCGATCGCGGCCTCTCCCGCCAACCTGCTGTACTGCTTCGCCGGGGCGCTGCTCGGCACCTTCGTCGGCGTCCTGCCGGGGGTGGGGCCGCTGCTGACCATCGCGCTCCTGCTGCCCTTCACCTTCTCGCTGGAGCCGACCGGCGCGCTGATCATGCTGGCCGGCATCTATTACGGCGCCCAGTATGGCGGCTCGACCACCTCGATCCTGCTCAACATGCCGGGAGAGACCTCGTCGGTGGTGACCTGCATCGACGGGCACGCCATGGCGCGCCAGGGGCGCGGCGGGCCGGCCCTGGCGGTGGCCGCCATCGGCTCCTTCGTCGCGGGCACGCTGTCGACCGGGATCGTCGCCTTCTTCGCGCCGGTCCTGGCCGGTGTCGCCATCCGCTTCGGTCCGGCCGACTATTTCTCGCTGATGGTCCTCGGGCTGGTCGGCGCCATCGTTC
The DNA here is from genome assembly GCF_965111635.1 of Azospirillum sp. Marseille-Q6669. Lineage (NCBI taxonomy): Bacteria > Pseudomonadati > Pseudomonadota > Alphaproteobacteria > Rhodospirillales > Azospirillaceae > Azospirillum > Azospirillum sp. Marseille-Q6669. The sequence continues at coordinate 276,929 of NZ_CBCOOP010000004.1, forward strand.
TGGCGCAGGGGTCCTTCGTCAAGGCGCTGGCGATGATCGTCCTCGGGCTGCTCTTCGGCCTCGTCGGAACCGACGTCAACAGCGGGGAGCAGCGCCTGACCTTCGGCATCCAGGCCCTGGCGGACGGCATCGGTTTCGTCCCGGTGGCGCTGGGCGTCTTCGGCATCGGCGAGATCATCCGCATCCTGATCGGGCAGGAGCGCGACGGCGGACGGGTCATCCCGCACGGCTCCCTGATGCCGAGCCGGCAGGACCTGTGCTCCTCCTCCGGCGCCATCGCGCGGGGATCGGTGATCGGGTCGGCGCTGGGGCTGCTGCCCGGCGGTGGCGCGGCGCTGGCCGCCTTCGCCTCCTACACCGTGGAAAAGAAGCTGGCGCGCGACCCCTCGCGCTTCGGGCGCGGCGCCATCGAAGGGGTGGCGGGTCCGGAATCGGCCAACAACGCGGCGGCGCAGACCTCCTTCATTCCCTTGCTCACCCTCGGGCTTCCGTCGAACGCGGTCATGGCGCTGATGATCGGCGCGCTGATGCTGCACGGCATCACTCCCGGCCCCCGCATCATGCAGGCCGAGCCGGACCTGTTCTGGGGCGTGGTCGCCAGCATGTGGATCGGCAACGCCATGCTGATCGTGCTGAACCTGCCGCTGGTCGGGCTGTGGGTGCGCCTGCTGCGCGTGCCCTACCGCTTCCTCTACCCCACCATCGTGCTAGTCAGCTGCATTGGCGTCTACGGCGTGTCGAACAGCGCCTTCGACCTCGTGACGACGGCCGCCTTCGGGCTCCTCGGCTGGGTCCTGCAGGCCCTGCGCTTCGAGCCGGCGCCGCTGCTCCTGGGCTTCGTGCTGGGACCGATGATGGAGGAGAATCTGCGGCGCGCCATGATCCTGTCGCGCGGCGATCCGACCGTTTTCCTGCGCGAGCCGATCAGCCTCGCGCTGCTGGTCCTGACCGGCGTTCTGCTGGCCGCCATCATCCTCCCCACCGTCCGCCGGAACCGCGAGCGCGTGTTCGCGGAATGACCGGCGGTCGGTGCGGGCGCAGCCCTGACGTCAGGGCTGCGGTGCCGAGCCGATGAAGGCCGAGGCGCGCTCGCCCCACCGCTCATGCGGGTAGTAGTCCCAGACGGCGTGGTGCTGGGTGGCCCAGTTGTCCCAGAAGACCAGGGAGTTGGGGCGCCAGTGGATGCGCGTCTGGAAGGCCAGGTTCTTTTCGATGTGGCGGAACAGCAGGCCCAGGATGGCGTCGCTCTCGCTGCGGGTGAGCTGGACGATGTGGCTGGTGAAGGCCTCGTTGACGAACAGGTACTTGCGCCCGGTCAGATGATGGCGCGCCACCACCGGGTGCTCGGTGGACGGGAAGGCCTGGCCCGGCTGCGGCGTGGCGCCGTAACCCGCCGTCCAGGCCTTGCCCCCGTCATGGACGGCGGTCAGGCCGTCGAGCAGCGCCTTGACCTTCTCCGACAGCGATTCGTAGGCCAGATACATGTTGGCGAAGGCGGTGTCGCCGCCGATCTCCGGCTGCCGGGTGACGCGCAGGAAGGAGCCCCAGATGGGTTCGGGATCGCAGGTCACGTCGGAATGCCACGCGTCGCCGGCGGTGTAGCGGGCTTCGGGTCCGGTGCGCCAGGCCAGGATCTCCGGATCGTGGTCGTTCGACGACAATTGCCGCGCGCCCCCCAGCACATGGCGGTGCAGCGTGCCGAAGTGGCGGGCGAAGCGCTTGTGGTCCTCCGCGGTGATCTTCTGGTCGCGGAACACCAGCACCAGATGGTCGGCGATGGCCTTGCGGATGTCGGCCAACTGCGCGTCGCTCAGCGGCCTGGACAGGTCCACGCCCTCGACCTCGGCCCCCAGGATGGGCGACAGCGGGCGCACCGCGATGCTGCCGTAGCTTGGGCGCTCGCGGCGGCTCCAGTCGGCGATGGCGGTCTTGTCGTGGAAATCGCGGTAGAAGCTCATGATGGTTCCCTCAAATTTCATAGGCGAACGGAAGCTCCGCCGCGGTGAAGAACTCGCGGTGGATTTCCTTGCGCAAAGCGATGAAGTCGGGGCTCGACCGGTCGCGCGGGCGCGGCAGCCGGACCGGGAGTCTCTTGCGGATGGTGCCGGGTCGCGACGACATGACCACCACCTCGTCGCCGAGGTAGACGGCCTCGTCGATGTCGTGGGTGACGAGGATCATGGTCGTGCGCTGCGCCTCCCAGATGCGCAGGATCTCCTGCTGCATCTGGATCCGGGTCAGGGCGTCCAGCGCGCCGAACGGCTCGTCCAGCAGCAGCACCCGCGGCTGGTTGACGAGCGCACGGGCGATGGCAACGCGCTGGGCCATGCCGCCGGAGAGTTGGTGCGGGTGGGCCTTGGCGAAGCCCTCCAGCCCGACCAGTTCCAGATGCTCCCGCACCCGCCGGGCGACCTCCTCCTTGGGCAGGTTCTTCAGCCCGAAGGCGATGTTCTGCTCGACCGTCAGCCAGGGCAGCAGGCGGTGCTCCTGGAAGATCACCCCACGGTCGAGGCCGGGACCGCCGATGGGCCGCCCGTCGATCGTGACGGACCCGTCATAGCTGGTCTCCAGACCGGCGATGATGCGCAGAAGCGTGCTCTTGCCGCAGCCGGAACTGCCGACGATGCTGACGAAGCTCCCGCCCGGAACGTCGAGCCGGATGTCGCTGAGCGCCTGGACCGTTTCGGTCCTGAGCGGGCCGGTCTTCAGCGTGAAGGTTTTGGACAGCGGGCCGATGCGCAGGCTGGCGGCGCGGTCGGCGGCCCGTTCAGCGGTCCGGTCGGCGCCCGCCATGCGGGCAGCGGTGGCAACCATGGCGGTCAGCTCCCCGAGAAAGTGGTTTTCCAGGTGATCAGGCGGCGTTCGGCGGCGCGCAGCACGACGTCGAGCAGCTTGCCCATGGCGCCGATGGTGATCATGCCCACCAGAACCTGATCGGTCTGGCTCATCTGCCGGGCGTCCATGATGAGGTAGCCGAGGCCCGACGAGGCGGCGATCAGTTCGGCGGCGACCACGCAGATCCAGGCCACCATCAGCCCGACGCGCAGGCCGGTCATGATGTTCGGCAGCGCGCCCGGCAGGACGACCTGGAGGATGAAGCGGCGGCGCGTCACCTCCAGCACGCGCGCCAGCTCGACATGGCGGTGGTCGGTCTGGCGGATGCCGTCGATGGTGTTGACGAGAACGGGAAAGATGGCGCCGAGGAAGATGATGTAGACCTTCCCCGCCTCGCCGATGCCGAACCACAGGATGGCCAGCGGAATCCAGGCGATGGGCGGGATCGGCTTGGTCAGCTGGATGATCAGGTCGGTCAGCCGGTCCAGCGTCCGCGACAGTCCGATCCCGATGCCCAGCGGCAGGCCGACCAGCGCGGCGATGGCGAACCCCTCCAGAACGCGCAGCAGGCTGATGCCCAGGTGGCGGAACAGGTCGCCGCTGGCCGCCAGATCGACGAAGGCCTTGCCCACCCTGGTCGGCGGCGGCAGCAGGATGGGGCGGATGTAGCCCAGCGCGAACGCCGCCTGCCACGCCGCCAGCAGCGCCACGGGAAGCGCCACATACAGCGCCGCCCGCCCCAGGACGCCCGGCAGGACGCCGGCCAGGGCGCCCAGGCGGGAGCGCGCGGCCCCCGCCGTCAGCCCGGCCCGCTGCGCGGAACGCGCATCGGAAGCCAGTCCGGCGCTCATTTCAGCCCCGCCTCGTCCGCCGGCTTGCGGTTGAAGAAGGCGTCCACGTCCACCGCGGTCTTGATCAGGCCGTGGGCGCGCATGAATTGTTCGGTCTTCTTGACCTCGGCCACGTCGTCGTCGTGGATGGCCGGGTCGTAGTTCATCCGCTGCAGAACCTGGACCAGCAGGTCGGGCGCCAGATTGACGTCGCTGCTGATGAGTTCGGCGGCCTCCTTGGGATTGGCGGTGATGAACTCAGAGGCGCGCTTGTACGCCGTCAACAGTGCCTTCGCCTCCTCGGGCCGGTTCTTGAGGAAGCCGTTGTCGGCGACGATCAGCAGCAGGCCCTTCTTGATGCCGGTGCCGTCGGCCAGGACGCGGACCGCCTTCTGCGATTCGAAGCGGGTCAGGATCGGCTCCCACACCGCTCCGGCGTCGATGGTGCCGGCGATGATGGCCGGCGGGATCTCCGCCACCGGCAGGTTGATCAGCTCGACGTCGTTGAGCGTCAGGCCGCCCTGCTCCAGCACCAGCGCCAGCAGATGGTGGGCGTAGGACCCCTTGGTCACCGCCACCTTCCTGCCCTTCAGCTCCTTGGGCGAGGCGATGGGGGAGTCGCCGCCGACGATGACCGCCAAGCTCTTCGGACCGTCCGAGGTCAGGGCGATGGCGCTGGTGTCCAGCCCCGCCGCCTTGCCGACCAACGCCGGGGTGTCGCCGACGAAGCCCACATCCTGCTGGCCGGCGGCGAAGGATTCGTTGATCGGCGGACCGGCGGGGAAGAGCGACCATTTGACGGCCGCGTTCGGCGCCACCTTGGCCAACTCCTCGTCCAGCCACTTCTTCTGCTTGGCGACGAACAGGGGCGCATAGAGGGGAAAGGGCTGCGCGGCGATGCGCAGATCGTCGGCAGCGGCGGAGGTGGTGGCGGTTCCGGCCAGCCCGAGGCCGATGGCGGCCGCGACGGCCAAGGCGACAAATCTGGAAACGGCCATGGTCGATACCTCGCTTCATGCTGGGATTTTTGAGATCGGAGGTATGGGATTCAGGGGCACTGGCTTGGCTGTGCGTTGCCGGTTCCCGGATCGGCCCATTTCCCTATTATGAATGTGGATGTTCGTATTTCATTTAACACCTTCGAATGTCAATACGCCCTCGCGTTATGGGGGATTGCAAAGTGTGATTTTTTACAAAAACGCGAAATCAGCGTCGACGATTGATCCAAATCAACGAACACGGCCTGATTTGCCTAGCTGATAAGTAGCCTTATTCGAGCGGGCACTCCGCTCCGCTGCCTTGGCCGAAGGACGATCCGATGACGACGAAGACCCCTCATGCCGACGGCTTCCGCCGCTTCACGCTGACGCCCTACAACCCCTTCATCGGCGCCGTGGTTGACGGGATCGACCTGGGGGAGACCACCGGCGAGGAGGTCCGTGCCGACCTGCGCCGGGCGCTGGCCGAGTATGGCGTGCTGTTCTTCCGCGGCCAGACGCTGAGCCCGGAGCAGCAGGTCGATGTGGCCCGGATCTTCGGCGATCCCGACAAGGCCAAGGCCTATTTCAAGCGCCACGACTCGAACCGGCTCGTCGAACTGATCGAGTTCACGCCGGGGCAGCCGGGGTACGGCACCGATCAATGGCACGCCGATATTACATTTTCCGCCAACCCGCCCACCGGCACGGTCCTGCACGCGCGCGACGTGCCGTCCGTCGGCGGCGACACCGCCTGGGCCAGCGGAACCTACGTCTACGACCGCCTCGACCCGGCCTTGCGCGCCTATCTGGAAACGCTGGAGGCGGTGCACAGCATCGAGCACAGCGGCTGGCCCGAGTGGTTCCGCACCCAGCCCAACGGGGAGGAGTTGTACCGTCAGGCCCGCGCCGAGCATCTGCCGGTGGTGCACAAGGTCGTCCAGACCCATCCGGTCACGGGCCGCAAGCTGGTCTATGTCAGCCCGAACTTCACCCTGCGCATCCGCGGCCTGTCGCGCCAGCAGAGCGACGCGCTGCTGACCTTCCTGTTCGGGCTGTTCGAGAAGCCCGAAGCCCAGGCGCGCTGGCGCTGGCGGAACGGCGACGTGGCGATCTGGGACAACCGCGCCACCGTCCATTACGCGGTGACCGACTACACCGAGTACCGTCTGCTCCACCGGGTCACCTTCGGCGAGGACAAGGCATTCTGAGCGTCGGTTCTGACGTCCCGGCAGGGAATCGGGGATTCTCTCCATCCCGGCCATATTTAACATTTTTTGTATGCTGTATATGGTAAAATAATACACATATGCTCGCTTGGGCTGTTGCTTATTTCCCTTCTTAATATGTAGAGTTTATTCACCGGCGGACGACCGCGCCGCCGGGTGAAGACGGGGGAGATAAGCCACCATGAAGCAGTTCCTGCCTTCCATCGCCCTGCTCGCGCTGGCCACCCTGGCGCCGGTCTCCGCCGAGGCCGCCGGCAAGGTCGTCGTGGCCTACCAGACCGACGCGCTGCCGTCGTCGGTGGCCATCGCGAACGGGGACTTCGCCAAGGCGACCGGCAGCGAGATCGATTTCCGCAAATTCAATTCGGGCGCCGACATTTTCGCCGCCATCGCGTCGGGCGACGTCCAGGTCGGTTATGTCGGCTCAAGCCCCTTCGCCGCCGCGGTCAGCCGCGGCCTGGATGTGAAGGCCTTCTATCTCGCCAGCGCCTCCGGCACCGATGAGGCGCTGGTGGTCCGCAACGGCTCCGGAATCGAGACGCCCGCCGACCTGAAGGGCAAGAAGCTGGCCGCCGCTCCGGTCTCGACCGACCATTACCAGCTCCTCGCCGTGCTGAAGCAGGAGAAGCTGAGCGAGCGCGACGCCCAGGTCTTCGCCATTCCGCAGCCCGACATCGTCGCGGCCTGGAACCGCGGCGACCTGGACGCCGCCTTCGTCTGGGACCCCGCGCTGACCGAACTGAAGAAGACCGGCAAGGTTCTGCTGACCTCCCGGCAGGTGGCCGACCGCGGCGCCCCGACCTTCACCGCCTGGGTCGCCACCGCCGCCTTCGCCAAGGAGAACCCGGCCTTCCTGAAGAGCTTCGCCGGGGTGGTGGAGCGCTACAGCGTCTCCTTCCGCGACGACAAGACCGCCTGGGGGCCGGAATCGCAGAACGCCAAAACGCTGGCCGGTCTTCTCGGCGGCACGCCGTCCGATCAGGCGGCGGCACTGAACAACCTGTCGCTAATCCCGGCGAAGCAGCAGGCCACCAAGGACTGGCTGGACGGCGGCGAGAGCAGCGGCACCGCCCGAATCCTGAAGGAAACAGCCGAATTCCTGAAGGAGCAGAAAAAGGTCTCCACCGTGCTGCCCAGCTACGGCGGCTTCGTCACGGCGGATTACGTCAAGGCGCTGCCCTGAAGCGCGGCCGGACGGGAGGCGCGCCATGCTCCGGGTGCAGAACGCCAGTGTGTTCTTTCCAGGCCGTGACGGCGGGACGATCCATGCGCTGGACCGCGCGTCGCTGGACATCGACGCCAACAGCATCGTCGTCGCGCTGGGCGCGTCGGGCTGCGGCAAGTCCACGCTGCTGAACGCCATCGCCGGCTTCCTTCCCCTGTCGGACGGCAGCATCACGCTGGACGGGCAGCCGGTGGAGCGCCCCGGCGCCGACCGCGGCGTGGTGTTCCAGAAGGACACGCTGCTGCCCTGGAAGAGCGTGCTGGACAATGTGGCGCTCGGCCTGGATTTCGCCGGCCTCCTCCTGCGGGAGCGGCGGGACCGTGCCGCGGAGCTGTTGCGCCTCGTCGGGCTGGAGGGCTTCGCCAAGGCCGCCCCGCACGAGCTGTCCGGCGGCATGCGCCAGCGCGTCGGCATCGCCCGCGCGCTGGCCACCGACCCGAAGATCCTGCTGATGGACGAGCCGTTCGGCGCGCTCGACAGCCTGACGCGGGAGCAGATGCAGGAGCTGCTGGTCGACGTCTGGGCGCGCACCGGCAAGCGCATCTTCTTCATCACCCACTCCATCGAGGAGGCGCTGTTCCTCGGCACGACGGTGGTGGTGATGTCGCCGCGCCCCGGCCGGATCGTCGCCCGCTTCGACCTTGATTTCGTCCGGCGCTTCGCCGCCGAGCGGGACGTGCGCGCCATCCTGTCCGACCCGGAGTTCGGGGATCTGCACAACCGCATCCGCGATCTCGTCCACCGTCCGCATCACGCGACGGTCCACCGCGGGGAGACGCTGCAATGACCGACGCCGCCCGCACCACCACGACTCCTCTGGCCGAGCCCGCCGCCCGGCCCAGGACCGTCGCCCTGCGGCCCTTCGGGCTGGACGGCGCGCGGACCGGTCCGATCAGCGCGGTCACCGGGTTTCTGCTCATCGCCCTGTGGTTCCTGGTGTCGCACCACCGGCTGGTGACGCCGCTGTTCCTGCCCGCGCCGGGGGAGGTGGCCGCCCAGTTCCTCGCCATCCTGGAGGACGGTTACGCCGGCGCCACGCTGGGGGAGCACGTGTCGGCCAGCCTGCTGCGCATTCTCGCCGCGGCGCTGATCGCGGCGTCGCTGGGCATCCCTCTGGGGCTGGCGATGGGGCTGAACCGCTGGGCCAAGGGCGTTCTCGACACGCCCATCGAGTTCTACTGGCCGCTGCCGCCGCTGGCCTATCTGCCGCTGATGATCATCTGGCTGGGCATCGGGGAGGTGTCGAAGATCGCCCTGCTCACCCTGGCGATGTTCGCCCCGATCTGCCTGTCGGCGCAGGCCGGCGTGCGGTCGCTGCCCATCGAGCGGGTGAACGCCGCGCTGTCGCTGGGGGCCACGCGCTGGCAGCTCTTCCGCGCCATCGTGCTGCCCAGCGCCCTGCCGGAGATCCTGACCGGCCTGCGCATCGCCATCGGCGTCGGCTGGAGCACGCTGGTCGCCGCGGAGCTGATCGCGGCGACGCGCGGCATCGGCTTCATGATCATGTCCGCCTCGCATTTCCTGGCCACCGACGTGGTGTTCGTCGGCATCGGCATCATCGCCGCCTGGGCCTTCGCCTTCTCCTACGGGATGCGCCTGCTGGAATCCTGGCTGGTGCCCTGGAAGGGCAAGACCTGACGCTTTCCCGAACCGGAGTGCTTTCGCCGTGTCGCGGCCCCCCAACATCCTGTTCATCATGGCCGACCAGATGGCGGCCCCCGCCCTGCCCTTCCACGGTCATCCGGTGGTCAAGACGCCGAACCTGTCGCGGCTGGCCGCGGACGGCGTGGTGTTCGACAACGCCTACTGCAACTACCCGCTCTGCGCGCCGTCGCGCTTCGCGCTGCTGTCGGGGCGGCTGCCCTCGGCCATCGGCGCCTTCGACAACGCGGCGGAGTTCGCCTCCTCCGTGCCGACCTTCGTGCATTACGCCCGCGCCGCCGGCTACCGCACCTGCCTGTCGGGCAAGATGCATTTCGTCGGCGTCGACCAGCTCCACGGCTTCGAGGAGCGGCTGACCACCGACATCTATCCCGCCGATTTCGGCTGGACGCCGGATTGGGGCAACGGGGCGCTGGCCTACGACTGGTCGCATCACATGGCGAGCGTGGTCGAGGCCGGCCCCTGCCACCGCAGCCTGCAGATCGACTTCGACGAGGAGACCGCCCATCAGGCGGTGCAGAAGATCTACGATTACGGCCGCACCGCAGACGAGGCGCCCTTCCTCCTGGCGGTGTCCTTCACGCACCCGCACGACCCCTTCAACTGCCTGCCGGAGCATTGGGATCTCTACGACCACGCGGCGATCGACCTGCCCTCGGTGCCGACCATCCCGCCAGAGCGGCTCGATCCGCACAGCCGGCGGCTCCACTACATGGACGGGCTGCACCGCTACGACCTGACGGAGGAGCGGGTGCGCACCGCCCGCCACGCCTATTACGGCTCCATCAGCTATGTGGACGAGCTGGTCGGACGCCTGCTGACCGCGCTGGAGCGGGCCGGACTGGCCGAAGACACCATCATCGTCTTCACCGGCGACCATGGCGAGATGCTGGGCGAGCGGGGCATGTGGTACAAGATGACCTTCTTCGAATGGTCGTCCCGCGTGCCGCTGCTGGTGCACGCTCCGGGACGCTGGGCGGCGCGCCGGGTGTCGGCCCCGGTGTCGCACGTCGATCTTTTCCCCACCATCCTCGACCTGCTCGACGGCCGAGCGCCGCTGCCGGTCGACCCGTTCGACGGCGAAAGCCTGCTGCCCCTGCTGGCCGGTTCGGCGCGCGGCGCCGGCCGCACCATCTTCGCGGAGTATCTGGGGGAAGGGACGCTGAACCCCGCCTTCATGGTGCGGCGCGGCCGCTACAAATACATCGCCTGCGACGGCGACCCGCCGCAGCTCTACGATCTGGAGGCCGACCCGAAGGAGCTGGTCAACCGCGCCGGCGCGCGCGATCTCGCCGCCATCGAGGCCGATCTGTCCGCATCGGTCACCCGGCGCTGGAACGCGCCGGCCCTGCGCCGGGCGGTGATCGAGAGCCAGAACCGGCGGCTGTTCGTCCACAAGGTGCTGCTGACCGGGCGGCCCACGCCCTGGGATTTCCAGCCCCACCGCAACGCCGCCACCTCCTACGTCCGCAATTTCGGGGTCGCCGAGGACACGCTGAAGGCGCTGGCTCGCCTGCCGGCGGTGGAGCCGGTGCCGCCCGACGCCTGATTCCTCCTCTCCCATCTTTGCCATCCGGGGAACCGCCATGCCCGACATGTCTCTGCCCAGCCTGTCCATCACCCCCGTCAGCCCGGCCATCGGCGCGCGGGTGGAGGGGTTGGACCTCACCCATCCGCTGAGCGACGCGGAGGCCGCCGCGCTGGAGCGCGCGCTGGTCACCCATCAGGTGCTGTTCTTCGAGAATCAACCCCTGACGCCCGCGGCCCAGCGCGCCTTCGCCGCCCGCTTCGGCAGCCTGCATGTCCATCCCGTCTATCCCAACGTGCCCGAGCAGCCGGAGATCATGGTGCTCGACACCGGGCCGCACAACGTGACGGACAACGATGTCTGGCACACCGACGTGACCTGCATCGAGACGCCGCCGGCCATCGTGGCGCTGGCGGGCAAGCGGATCCCGCCCAACGGCGGCGACACCGTGTGGGCCAGCAACATCGCCGCCTACAACGGCCTGTCGGAACCGCTGCGCCGCCTGCTCGACCCGCTGACCGCGCTGCACGACTTCACCAAATCCTTCCCCGAATGGCGGCACAACGCCGATCCGGAGACGCACGCCCGCTGGCGCGCGGCCCGCGACCGCCACCCGCCGGTGACCCACCCGGTGGTCCGCGTCCATCCGGTGAGCGGTACCAAGGCGCTGTTCGTGAACGAGAACTTCACCGCGCGCATCGTCGGGCTGAGCGACCGCGAGAGCGCGGCCATCCTCGACCTGCTGTTCGACCACATCAGCCGCCCGGAATTCACCGTGCGCTGGCGGTGGAAGGCCGACGACCTCGTGCTGTGGGACAACCGCTCCACCCAGCATTACGCGGTGAACGACTATCTGCCGCACAGCCGCCTGATGCACCGCGCCACCGTGCTGGGCGACCGGCCCGTCGGACCCTGAGCAAACCTCTCATAACAACATCAAATCCCTAGGGAGAATTCGACCGTGACGAGCCTGTTCCCGCGCCGCGCCGTGCTCGGCGCCCTGTTCGCCGCCGCCCTGTCCAGCCATCTGCCGGGCGCTGCCCGCGCCGCCGACAGGGTGACGGAGATCCGCCTCGACTACGCCTACTACAACCCGGTCAGCCTCGTGCTGAAGGAAAAGGGCTGGCTGGAGGAAGATCTGAAGAAGGACGGGATCGCCGTGCGCTGGGTGCTCAGCCTCGGTTCCAACAAGGCGTTGGAATTCCTGAACGCCGGCAGCCTGGATTTCGGCTCGACCGCCGGGGCGGCGGCGCTGATCGCGCGGATCAACGGCAATCCCATCAAATCGGTCTACGTCTATTCAAAGCCGGAATGGACCGCCCTGGTCACCGGCCCGAACAGCGCCATCACGAAGGTCGAGGACCTGAAGGGCAAGCGCGTCGCCGTCACCCGCGGCACCGACCCGCACATCTTCCTGGTCCGCACGCTCGCCCGGCACAAGCTGACCGACAAGGACATCAAGCTGGTCCTGCTGCAGCACCAGGACGGCCGCTTGGCGCTGGAGAAGGGCGATGTGGACGCCTGGGCGGGGCTCGACCCGCTGATGGCCCAGGCGGAGATCGACAACGGCGCCACGCTGTTCTACCGCAACGCCGCCGCCAACAGCTGGGGCGTGCTGAACGTGCGGGAGGAGTTCGCCACACAGCAGCCGGAGTTGGTCGCCCGCGTCCTGCGCGCCTATGAGAAGGCCCGCGCCCACGCGCTCGCCAACCCGGCGGAGTTGAAGACGACCATCGCCACCGCGGCGAAACTGTCGGAGCCGGTGGCCGCCCGCCAGTTGGAACGCACCGAGCTCAGCCACAGCGCCATCGGCGCGGAGCAGGCCGACACCATCCTCCAGGCCGGCCTCGCCCTTCAGGAGAGCGGCGTGCTGGGCGCCGACGTGGACGTGAAGGGGGCGGTCGCGGCGCTGATCGACCCGTCCTTCTCCAAGGCGCTGACCCAGTAAGGGGGCGGTTCCGTGGCCGTCATCGAACCGGCGCTGGACCGGCAAGAATCCGGCGCCGTTTCCCTTCCGGAGGCATCCGGTCCAGCGCCCCGCCGCCGCTGGCTGGACTGGCTGGCCGGCCTGATCGTCCCGCTGGCCCTGGCGCTCGGCTGGGAGGTCGCGGTGACGCAGGGCTGGGGCAACGGGCGCCTGCTGCCGCCGCCCAGCCGCATCCTGTCCACCCTGTGGGGCCTGTGGCGGTCCGGCGACCTGATCACCCATGTTCTGGCGACGCTGGGCCGGGTGGGGCTGGGCTTCCTGTTCGGGGTGCTGGCGGGGACGGTGCTGGGGGCGCTCACCGGCTATCTGAGTTGGGCGCGCCGCCTGCTCGACCCCACCCTGCAGGCGCTGCGCTCCATCCCGTCGATCGCCTGGGTGCCGCTGTTCATCCTGTGGTTCGGCATCTTCGAGACCTCGAAGGTCATCCTGATCGCGGTCGGGGTCTTCTTTCCCATCTATCTGGCGCTGTCCGGCGCCATCCTGGACGTGGACCGCAAGCTGGTGGAGGTCGGGCGCATCTTCCGCCTGTCGGGGCCGGCGCTGGTGTGGCGCATCCTGTTGCCGGCGACGCTGCCCGCCTATGTGCTGGCACTGCGCGCCGGGCTGGGGCTCGGCTGGATGTTCGTAGTGGCGGCGGAGTTCATGGGAGCCAGCGAGGGGCTGGGCTTCCTGCTGACCGACGGGCAGATGACCGGCCAGCCGGCGACCATCCTCGCCTCCATCGTCGCCTTCGCTGTGCTGGGCAAGCTGACCGACGGTCTGCTGGCCGCCCTGTCCCGCCCGCTCCTGCGCTGGCAGGATTCCTTCAAGCCGGAGGGTTGAACCGATGCTGCGCATCGACGGGTTGAGCAAGCGCTACCCCAACGGCCATCTGGCGCTGGAGGGAATCGGGCTGGAGGTGGCGCCGGGGGAAATCCTCGGCGTCGTCGGCGGCTCCGGCTGCGGCAAGAGCACGCTGCTGCGGCTGGTCGCCGGGCTGGAAGCGCCGACCGCCGGGGAGGTCGTGCTGAACGGCCAGCCGGTGCGCGGCCCGCGCGACGAGATCGGTTTCGTCTTCCAGGAACCGCGGCTGATGCCCTGGCTGCGCATCCGCGACAACGTGGCCTTCGGCATCCGCCACTTGCCGAAGGCGGAGCGGGAGGCCCGTACGGCTGAGGCGCTGGCGCGCGTCGGCCTCGCCGACTTTGCCGGGGCATGGCCGCGTGAGCTGTCCGGCGGCATGGCCCAGCGCGCGGCGCTGGCGCGCGCGTTGGTCGGGCGGCCTTCGGTCCTGCTGCTCGACGAGCCCTTCTCGGCGCTGGACGCGCTGACCCGCTACGATCTGCAGGACCACCTGCTGAGCCTGTGGGCCTACGATCGCCCGACGCTGATCCTGGTCACCCACGACATCGAGGAGGCTCTCGTCCTGGCCGACCGCGTCGTGGTGATGCAACCCCGTCCGGGTCGCGTCCTGACCGTCGCGGCGCCGCCCCTGCCGCGCCCGCGCGATCGCGCCGACCCGTTGTTCGAGGTTTGGAAGCACCGGCTGCTCGCCGACCTCAGCCGGGCGTTCCGCCATCGCATCAGCGGCGAGGAGGCGTTCCCCGCCGCCGCCATCTGACCGCATTTCCGTATCAACCGATCAACGCGCCCACGTCAGCCTCCGCCCCTCGCCGGCGTCGAACAGATGGGTGGAGGCCGCCGGCAGGCGCAGCGGCCGGACGTCGCCGGGCCGCGCGGCCACGCGCTCGCGGAAGACGCCAACGAAGGGTCGCCCGGCGAGCCGCCCCACGACCTGCGTTTCGGAGCCGGTCGGCTCGACCACCGCGACGTGAAGCGGGACGCCCTCCTCCGGGTCGATGAGGAGATGCCGATCAGGCGGTTGGAATCGGAGGTGCCGAAGCCGGCCAGACACTGCAGGAAATGGCCGACCAGCAGCGTGCGCTCGCCGGTCACCGGATGCACGGACACCAGCGGATGCTCCGTCTCGTAGACGGTCGAGGTGAAGACCTCGTTGAAGCGCTTCAGCCCGTCTTCACGGCTGTTTCCGCGGTCGCCCACGTAATCACACTGGTTGGTGTGGATCGCCCGCAGCTTGTCGGCCAAGTCACGCAGCGGCTCGGGCGGTTCGGCATAGGTCGCACCCGGGCACACAAAGCGGCCCTTGCTGACCTCACCGACCTTGAGCGCAAAGCCGCGCAGGATGCGGCGGATGGAGAACTCGACATCACGCAGCTTGGCTTACAGCAGCTTGCGCCCGACCAGCCGGGCGCGGATCTCCTGGGCTCGGTGGACTTGCGGTGCACCGGCCGGAACCAGCCCACGCGCAGCAGTCAGGCGATGCCGAGGGCGTCCTTGCGGTCGGTCTTCACCACCAACCATGCCGCCACCGTCTCCGCGTGGCGGTCGGGCAGCAGGTCGATGGGACGGTTGCGTTCCAGATCGACGATGATCGTGCCGTAGCGCTGACCGCGCCGCCAGGACCAGTCGTCGATGCCGATGACGCGCGGCGTCGGCAGCGCCGGCAGAGGAGCCGCCCGGATCAGGCGCAACAACGTGTCACCGCTGACCGGCATGGCCAGGCAAGCCGCCAAGCGGGCACCGGCCTCGCCGCCGGCGCTGAGGGCGATGCGCCCTTGCGCCTCCGACAGCCGGACGGTCCGCCGAACCTTCGGCAAGGCGACGGCCGGCAGACGTTCGGCGAAGATGCGGCGCGGGCACTCGACAGCGGCGCGACGGAACCGGCGAACCTGAAGGTCGAGTTGGCCGACCCGGCCCTGCCACGGCAGGTCGCCGAGGCGGCGACTGTAACAACTGTGAACGCGGCGCGAAGGACGCCGACACACCGAGCAGGCCGCCGAAGCGGCGCGAGCGCGCACGGTTGGCTTTCAGGAACTCGGTGCTGATTACCTGGATCGCCGACACAAGCATCGAATAGCTCGGCGCCTCATCCGGCGTCTGGGTGCTCTTGGTTACACCGTCATGCTCCAACGCAGTCCAGCGGCCTGACTATGCCTCGGTTGCAGGATCCCCGCAGCCCACCGAAGCAGACTTTTCGGGCCAACCCCGCCAATCCCCCATACACGCACCACGCTGGCATGGCAGCAGACGTTCCCAGCCCCCTCAACGTCTGGACAGCGATCGCGCCCGTCCCCTGCACCATGCGCTGAATGAACGCAATACAAACAATTCGGCTGGTTGACAAATGCCACTCCCGTGCTCAGTCTTGTCTGGACACGCTCATACCGCGGTCTGACCACGTAGGGAGCACAGACGTGCAGGATACTCCGCTCTTCAAGAAGGTTTTCGGATCCGTAGCCGCCTCCAACATCGGCTCGGCTATCGGCGCGGCGGTGGAATGGGTCAGCGTTCCCGGCGGCGGCTGGAAGGCCGTCGAGGAGCATTTCGGCTGGGTGGAGGATCTGCTCCCCTGGGTCCAGAAGGAGCGTGAGGTCCGCTACTGGAACAACAGCCCGCCACTGCTCTACCGCCATATGGACATGGCCCCGGGCATGACCGAGGACGGCGCCGAGATCCGTTATCTGCTGGCGCTGGCGATGATCGAGAAGGGCGGGCGCATCACCGTCGATGATCTGGCGGCCATATGGCGCCGCGAAATCAAGCGTGAGCACATCGGCCGCCTGGTCAATCCACACATTGTGATCCACTACGACCGGCTGTCCGCCGGCGACGAGAACACGCGCATCAACCCGCGTCTGATCGGCGGGATGACGCCGTGGCCGGGGTTGGTCGACGCCGCCCACATGATCGGCCCGGTTGGCATCATCAACGCCGGCAACCCGCGTCAGGCCGCGCAGGACACCGAGGAGATCTGCCTGCTCATGCAGCCGGCGGGCAGCGGCGGCATCGAGGGCTCGAAGGTGATCGCTGCGGCGACGGCCGAAGCGTTTCGCCCCGGCGCCACGGTGGATTCGGTGATCGAGGCGGCGCGCGCCAATGTCTCGCTGCACACCCGCCAGATCCTCGACCAAGCACTGGAGATCGCCGCCAAGCACCCGGACATTCGCGAACTCCGTGAGCCCATCCGCCAGCACTTCATGCCGACCTACCCCTATGCCGACGCGGTGGAGACGGCGGCGGAGGTCCTGGCGCTGTTCTGGATCACCAAGGGCGACGTGCGCCAAGGCATGATCGGCGCCACCAACCTGGGCCGCGACACCGACTGCATCGGCGGCATGCTGGGTTCCATCTGCGGCGCCTTCAAGGGCATCGACGGCGTTCCGGCGGAATGGGTGCAGACGGTGCAGAGCGCCATCGACGGCAACGCCTACACCATGCAGAAGCTCTCCATGCGCGAGACCGCCGAGGGTTTGATGCGCGCCCTGCTCGCCAGCGCCACCGAGTTGCGCCGGCAGGTCGACGAGCTGGAACAGCTCGGCGGCACCACGGCGCCCGGCACCGCGCGTGCCGCCGAGTAGCCGATAACCGAACGCAACCAATCCCTGGGGAGGGAACGCCATGACGAAGTCCACCAACCGCCTGCGCCGCGCGTTGCTCGGCGCCGCCTTCGGCCTGATCGCCGCCGCCGGCATGGGCGCTGCGCCGGCGCAGGCGCAGTCCACCATCCGCATCCCGCACTGCTGCGCCGCCGGCAGCCACTTCGATATCGGCGCCAAGCGCTTCGCCGAGCTGCTGGCCGAGAAGACCGGCGGCAAGCTGAAGGGCGAGGTCTTTCCGGGCGGTCAGCTCGGCCAGGAGACCGAGGTCATTCAGAACGTCCAGACGGGCACCATCGAGGCGACGATGATCGGCCACGACCCGTTGGCGCAGTTTGCGCCGGAAACCACCATCCTCAGCATGCCCTACCTGTTCCAAAGCCACGATCAGGCGCTGAAGCTGCTCGACGGCAAGCTGGGCGAGGAACTGGCGGCTGCGCTCAAGAAGAAGGGCCTGAAGGTGCTGGCCTGGGGCAACAACGGTGCGCGCGTCTATACCAACAGCAAGCGGGCGATCGAGAAACCGGAGGATCTCAAGGGCCTGAAGATCCGCAGCCCGCAAAGCCCGGTGAACCTCGCGGTGACCAACGCCTTCGGCGGCATCCCCGTCGCCATGCCCTACGGCGAGGTCTACACGGCGCTCCAGCAGGGCACCATCGACGGGCAGGAGAACGCCGTCATCAACATCTACCCGGCGCGCCTCTACGAGGTGCAAAAGCACATGTCGATGACCGACCACCTGCTGTCCTTCACCGTGCTGGTGATGAACGACCGCCTGTTCAACTCCCTCCCGGCCGAGCAGCAGAAGGCCGTGCAGTCGGCGGCGACCGAGGCGATGGCCTTCCAGCGCGATCACGCCGCCAAGCTGTCCGACGAACTGACCCGGAAAATGGCGGACCAGGGCGTCACGGTGACCCGGCCCGACCTCGCCCTCTTCCGCAAGGAGGCGAAGGTTATCCACGAGACCTATGTCGGGAAGGCCTTCAGCCGCGAGCTGTACGACCTTGTGCAGAACGCCGCGAAGTGAAGGACCGGCCCTTTCCCCGACCTGGGGAAAGGGCCCCGCCCGCCGGGCAGGGAGGAGTCATGTTCAGCAAGCTCTACTCCGTCGTCGCCAGGAGCGTCGAACACGCCACATGGCTGCTCACCGCGGTCCTGGTAACGCTCGTCACCGCCAACGTCTTCGCCCGCTATGCGCTGGAGGTCGGCCTGCTGTGGGCGGAGGAGGTGAGCCGGCTGCTGTTCGTGTGGGTGGTCTTCCTGGGTTCCTGGGTGGCGCTCCGGCGCAAGGCGCACATGGCCATCGATGTGGTCGCCGAGCGCTTGCCGGCGGCGAGCCGGGCCGCGGTCGTGCTGCTCGGCCAGCTCTGCGTCCTCGTCTTTCTGTGCGTGGTCGCCTGGGCCGGCTACCGCTTGGTGATGACGACGCTCGACTTCGGGCGGGCCACGCCGATCCTCGGCATCTCGGCCGCCTGGGGCTACCTCGCCGTGCCCGTCGCCGCCGCGCTGATGGCCTTGGAGGTGCTCCGCGAGTTGATCGCGTCGGTGGCTGCCTCCGCCAGAACCGGCGCGGCGGCGCAAGGGCCGCTGCCCCACCACAAGCCCGTTTCGGAAGGGGAATAGTCCGATGTCCATGGCCGTGTTCTTCGCCGCGTTCGGGCTGTTCCTGGCGGGACGGGTGCAGATCGCCTTCGCGCTCGGCCTTGCCTCGCTGGTCTATTTGCTGCTGTTCCTGCCGCTGGTGCCGCTCGACGCCATCCCGCAGCAGATGTACGCGGGCGCGGATTCCTTTGCGCTGACCGCCATCCCCTTCTTCGTGCTGGTGGGCGAGCTGATGAACGCCGGCGGCATCTCGCGCCGGCTGGTCGGCTTCGCCCGCGCGCTGGTCGGCCATTTCGCCGGCGGCATGGGCATCGTGTCTCTGTTCGCCAGCATGATCTTCGCCAGCTTCTCGGGTTCGGCGGTGGCGAACGCCGTCGGCACGGGCGCCATCACCATCCCGGCGATGAAGCGCACGGGCTATCCGCCGGGAGTGGCGGCGGCGGTTGAGACCGCATCGTCCAGCCTGGGTGCCATTGTACCGCCCAGCATTCCCTTCATTGTCTACGGCAGCATCGCCGGCGTGTCGGTCGGCGGCCTGTTCGTCGCCGGCTACGTCCCCGGTGTCCTGCTCGGCCTCGGCCTCGCCGTCGTGATCAGCCTGATCGCCCGGCGCCGCGGCTTTCCGCTCGACGCGCGGGCGACGCTGCCACAGGTCCTGGCAGCGGCCAAGGACGCCGTGCCGGCGCTGCTGACCCCGATCCTGATCATGGGCGGCATCCTCGGCGGCATCATGACGCCGACGGAATCGGGGGCGGTCGGCGCCGCCTACGCACTGCTGGTGTCGAAGTTCGTCTACCGCGAGATCGGCCTGCGCGACCTGCCCGACATCCTGCTGAGCACGGCTGCGGTCACTGGCGTCGTCATGCTGGTGATGACCGCCGCCTCGGTCTTCAGTTGGATCATGGCTTTCGAGCGGGTGCCCACGACCATCGCCGAGACCCTGCTGGCCGGAATCAGCAGCCCATGGGTGCTGATGGTCGGTGTCGTGCTGCTTCTGCTGTTCATCGGCACCTTCGTCGACGCCATCTCGGCGCTGATCATCCTGACGCCGGTGCTGGCGCCCATGGCCGCCGCGCTGGGCATCGACCCGCTGTTCTTCGGAGTGATCGTCTGCGTCACGCTGACGCTCGGCGTCTGCACGCCACCGGTCGGCGTCGCCCTGTTCGTCACCTCCAGCATCGCCAAGACCACCGTCGAGGACACCTCGCGTGCCATCCTGCCGTTCCTTGCGGTTCTGATCGGTGGCACACTTCTGCTGGCACTGCTACCCGAAATGGTCCTCTGGCTGCCGCGCCTGGCCGGCTACTGACTGCGCGGGGGACGGGCGCCATGGCAAGGGAAAGGCAGGGAGTCATCATGGAGCGCAAGGGACGCATCACGACACAGGCGTCGATCGTCGCGCCCAGCGAGGCGCAGGTATTCGAGGAAATCTTCCAGTTTTTCAAGCGCCAGCTCGCCAATGGGGAGCTGAAGCCGTCTGACCGCCTGCTGTCGGAGCGCGAGCTGTCGCAGCGCCTGGGCGTCAGCCGCGCCAGCCTGCGCGAGGCGATGCGCGCCATGGCGCTGCTGGGGGTTATCGAGATCCGGCCGGGCCAGGGCACCTTCGTCCGCTCTCCCGACTTGCGCATCCTGCAGGATTTCTTTGGGGTGGTGCTGGCGATGCAGCCGACGGTCTACGACCACGTGCTCGAAGCCCGCGTCGCCATCGAGTGCCACGCCGTCCGTCTCGCCTGTCTGCGCGCCGAGGCCGAGGATCTGCGGCGCGTCCAAGCGGCGCTGCAGCGCGTCCTCGACACGGTGGACGATCTGGAGACCGGCGCCGAGGCGGACTTCAGGTTTCACGAGGCGATCCTGCGCGCCAGCCACAACGAGGTGCTGGTGTTTATCCACGAAGCGATCGGCACGTTGCTGCGCCGCAGCCACGTTGAGCGCCGCGCCGCGGTGATCGGGCAGGCAGACTACAGCGCCAAGCTGAGCCAGGCACACCGGCGGATCGTCGAGGCCATAGTTCAGCGCGATCCCGATCGCGCCGAGGCGGAAATGCGCGAGCATTTCCTGCTCGCCCAGGAACAGGCCGTCCGGCAGGTGCTGGGCGGTTCGCCGATCGCGGCCGCCGGCCAATAGCGGACCCACAAACGGAGAGAGACCACCATGCCAGCCTCTGCCCCCATGCGCATCGTCATCGGCTCCGACCACGCGGGCTTCCCGCTCAAGGGCCGCGTGACCGCCCTTCTGGAGAAGCTCGGCTGCACGGTCACCGACGTCGGCAGCTACGACGAGCGGCCGGTCGATTTTCCCGACATCACCGGGCAGGTGTGCCGCCAGGTGGCGGACGGGCGCGCCGACCGCGGCATGCTGGTTTGCGGCACCGGCGTCGGCGCCTCCATCGCCGCCAACAAGGTCGCCGGCATCCGCGCGGCGGTGTGCCACGACGTGCACTCGGCCCACCAGAGCGTCGAGCACGACGACGTCAACGTCATGTGCATCGGCGCCCAGATCGTCGGCCCCTGGTTGGCAGAGGACTTGGTCAATGCCTTCATCGCCGCGCGCTTCGACGCCACGGACGACCATGTGCGGCGCGTCGCCAAGCTGCACGACATGGACAAGGCCCGCGCCGCCGGCGTCTGACGCCGCGGCCACACGCTGCCGGGGAGGCCATCGTGATCGTTGTGTTCGGGTCCCTCAACATGGACCTCGTCATGACCGTGCCGGCGCTGCCGCGGCCGGGCGAGACGGTGCTGTGCCCGTCCTACCTCGTGCAGCCGGGCGGCAAGGGCAACAACCAGGCCGTCGCCGCCGCGCGCGCTGGGGGAACGGTGCGCCTGTTCGGACGCGTCGGGGCGGACAGCTTCGGGCAGGCACTGCGGGCCAATCTCGCGGCCAATGGCATTCCCGACGACGGGGTCGGGAATGCCGAGGCACCGACCGGCTGCGCCATGATCGCCGTCGACCCGGCGGGAGAGAATGCCATCGCGGTCGCCAGCGGCGCCAATCTCGAGGTCTGCGCCACCGACGTGCCCAACTCCGCACTCGCGCAGGGCGGCCTGCTGGTGACGCAGATGGAGGTGCCGGCCGAGGAGACCTGGGCGATGCTGCGGCGGGCCCGAGCCGCCGGCATGCGCACGGTGCTCAACCTGGCCCCTGCTCCGGCGCCGACGCCCGAACTGGTCGCGGCGGTGCGCGAGACGGTCGACATCCTCGTGGTCAACGAGCTGGAGGCGGCGGCCCTCGCGTCCAGCGTGGACGGAGGCGCGGTGGCGGACGCTGCCATGCTGTGCCGCCGCCTGGCGGGCGCGCTGCACGTCGTTTGCATCCTGACCCTCGGCGGACGCGGCGTGCTGGCGTGCGACAACGGGCGAACGTGGGCGGTTGGCGCACTGCCGGTCATGGTGGTCGACACCACCGGCGCCGGCGACACCTTCGCGGGTGCGCTGACCGCCGCGCTCGATGCGGGCGTACCGTTGCCCCAGGCCCTCCGCTGGGCCGCGGCGGCGGCCGCCCTGGCGTGCTGCGGCCGCGGCGCCCAGGACAGCATGCCGCATGCCGACCTGATCCGGAGGGCGCTGGCGAACATGCCTCCGGTCGTGGAACCGCCGATCGAACCGGGCGGCGCGAAGTGACGCCGTGAGCCAAGCCAGCGTGGTACGTGGATGGGGAATTGGCGGCGGCTTACGGATCGGCGTAGAAGCCGGAACCCGTTGATCCTGCGCCTACAGTCGACCGATGCCGTTCAAACACCACGCGTCCCACCGCCACCAGTTCCCCCGCGCCAAGTACCGCACGACCAATGGGCGGCCTATGAGGCCAGTCTGCGCCAGCATGGCAGCCTGAGGTTCAGCGAGGAGGCCGTTCAGGCATGGCGTACCGCCCCGCGGACCACGTGCGGCGGACAGCCGCGCTACTCGGGCCTGGCGATCGAGACGGCGTTGACGCTGCGGGCGCTCTTCCACTTGGCGTTCCGCCAGACCGAAGGGCTGATCGGCTCGCTGATACAGCTGTTGCGGTTGGACCTGCCGGTGCCCGATCACACAACCCTGAGCCGCCGGGTCCAGACTCTGGCCATCATGCCACGTCCGCTGACCGCTGGCCCGCTGCACCTGCTGGTCGACCGCAGCGGTCGCAAGCTCAGCAGACCCGACGAGTGGCTGGTCGAAAAACATGGCTCCACAAGCCCCTACTGCAGCATGCAGTAGTTCAGCGCGTGGAGGAACCGCTCCTCCCCGATCCAGCGTTTCTCGTCCACCAGGATGCGGTGCATCACCGCGATCTGCCCCGCCGGCCCGCCGAAGCTGAGCGCCGCGATCCGCGCCCACACCCGCGTGGCCTCGCCGAGGCTCACCCCATGCCCGCCGTTCTTCTGCACGGATACGGCTGTATCCACGATGGCCTGTTCGCTCATCGAGCGTCTTCTCGATCGCGCGTTTTGCGGAAGTGTTCGTAAAGATCCTCGAACAGGGCGCCACCGCGCTCCAGGCGGCGTTCGTCGTCGTCGGTCGCCGCGGCGATGCCGGAGAGCAGCGTCCGAATCCCGGCCGCCTCCTCGCGCTGGAACTTGCCGTCCTTCAGGTCGATGTCGTGGACGATCTCGGCGATCGCCTGGAGCGCGCGGTCCGGCGGCACGAGCTTCGCCAGCAGCACCTCGAAGGTGCACTGGTCGCCCTCGTGCGTGTACTCGGCCTCGAACATGTCGAAGCGCAACTCGCCAAGCTCCGGCGCGTAGCCCTTGTCCGGCACGAACTTGAAGCGGGCTTGCGGGTCGATGGAGCGCCGGATCAGCCACGCCGAGGCGATGCGGTCCACCTGCACGCCCCAGCGGGTCACCCAGGTCCGCCTCTTCAGGTTCCCAACGTCCTTGGTGGCCATGGTCGTGTCCTCCTGGTCCGGGTCGCGTTCGGCCACGGCGAGCCGGGTCTCGATCCCGGCGAGCAGCCCCTCCGCCGATTCCCGCCCGCCCGCGCCGAAGAAGTCGATGGCGACGATCTCCGCCAGCCGGCGCCGCAGGCGGGTCGCTTGAGTCCGGACGTCGCCCTTGCGCGCGCTCCACGAGTCCGGGTCGGCGGCGAGCCCCTCGGCCAGTTCGCGGGCGTCGGCGGCGAGCGCCTCGTAGTCGGCGTCGCGGGCCTTGTCGAACAGCGCCCGCACCTCCGGATCGGTAAGGCCATCGACGAAACGCGCCTCGAACACCGCCGCCTCACCGCCGCCCTCGGTGATCTCGCGCAGCAGCCACTGGAAGTCCTCTCGGGCCTGCTCACCGGCCGGCAGCGCGTAGAGCGAGTTCTTGATGGCCACCGCACCGAGCCCCTGGAGGCGGCGCCAGA
The DNA here is from genome assembly GCF_965111635.1 of Azospirillum sp. Marseille-Q6669. Lineage (NCBI taxonomy): Bacteria > Pseudomonadati > Pseudomonadota > Alphaproteobacteria > Rhodospirillales > Azospirillaceae > Azospirillum > Azospirillum sp. Marseille-Q6669. The sequence continues at coordinate 300,558 of NZ_CBCOOP010000004.1, forward strand.
CCTTCACACGGAAATAGGCGGGCTTCGGCGGCAGCTGGTGGGCCATCAGCAACCAAGCGTACCGGGCGTCCGAGGTGGTGGTCGCATCGTTCATCGGCTACCTGTATCTCGGAGATATGAACTATGCAACACTTGTATCATAATCTGACGCCGGAGTACGGTTCGCGTGGCGCCGGATGCTCCGGCGCATGCACAGGAGATGTGCCATGCCCTACGAGGCCGCACCGCTGCCGTTCAAGCCACCGCGGCTGAACGGCCTGTCCGAACGCCTGCTCGCCAGCCACTACGAGAACAACTACGGCGGGGCCGTCCGCCGCCTGAACGCCATCGAGAACGACCTCGCCCGGCTCGACTGGGCCACGGCGCCGGCCTTTGTGATCAACGGTCTGAAACGCGAGGAACTGATCGCCGCGAACTCGATGATCCTGCATGAGGCGTACTTCGACAGCCTCGGTGGGGCCGGCGATGCCACAAGCGATCTCGCCACCGCGTTTGAGCGGGACTTTGGGTCGGTGGAACGGAGGCGGCGGGAGTTCGCCGCAACGGGCAAGGCGCTCGCCGGCGGGTCAGGCCGGGTGCTGCTGACGCTGTCGGAGCGGGACGGTCGGCTGCGGAACATCTGGGCGGCCGACCACACCCACACGCTCGCCGACGGCCGCGTGGTGCTGGCGCTCGATCTGTACGAGCATGCCTACCACCTCGACTTCGGCGCCAAGGTCGCCGCCTACGTCGACGCCTTCATGAGCAACATCGCCTGGGAGCGCGTCGAGGGACGCTACCGCCGCGCCGTGGAGGGACTCCGCCTGGCGTTGCCGTCCACCACCGAGGTTCCGTCGATGAGCGTTGGAGAAGCCCGGCGGGCCATCGAGGGCGGTGAAATCCTCGTGCTGGACGTCTGCTGGGACGAGGACTTGGCGCGTTCCCCGGATATGCTCCCGATGGCGGTTCATCACGACGCCCGCCGCATCGCGGAGTGGGCCGATGGGGTGCCCAAGGATCGCGAGGTGCTGGTCTACTGCGTGTACGGCTTCCAGGTGAGCCAGGATGCGGTCGCCGACCTTCGGCGCCGTGGTGTGCCTGCCCGCACCCTCGCCGGGGGCATCGCGGCTTGGCGCGCCATGGGGGCGCCGACGATGCCCAAATCCTGACCCGTCGCACAAGGATGTTCGTGGCGGCCCGTGCCGGATGGCTGGGGTCGGATGCCGCCATCCTGGTGCTCCGCCCGGAGACCCAGCCTGGGGAGAGGAGCCGATGACGACGACTGTCGCCATGCTGTGGCGGGGCGATCCCGCCACAGCACCAGCCCGCCACCCGCGCCTTGAACCGATCTCGGACGCCCTGGCCGCGCGCGGGATCGCCGTCGTCGAGGTTCCGTGGTCGGAAGAGGCGGTCGAGCAAACGCGGGCTCGCCTTCTCCGCTGTGATGGCGTGCTCGTCTGGATGGATCCCCTGACCAACGGGCAGGACCGGGTGCTGCTGGATTCGGTGTTGAGGGAGGTCTCCGAACAGGGCGTCTGGGTAAGCGCCCATCCCGACGTCATCCTGAAGATGGGCGTGAAGGAGGTCCTGGTCCGGACCCGGAGCCTCGGGTGGGGGACCGACACCCAGTGCTACGAGACCGCCGAGGCTTTCCGGAGCCTGTTCCCGGCGCGGCTGGCGGGCGACGGCGTCCGGGTGCTGAAGCAGAACCGCGGCAACGGCAGCCAGGGTGTTTGGAAGGTCGCGCTGTCCGACCCTCGGGCGGCGATCGGCCCGCGGGCGCTCGTGACCGTGCTCGAGGCGCGCAGCGACACACCCGAGACTGCCCTGCGTCTCGGCGACTTCATGGGTCGTTGCGAGGCTTATCTCGACGGAGCCGGGCGCATCATCGACCAAGCATTCCAGCCCCGGGTCGGAGAAGGGTTGGTGCGCTGCTACATGTGCCGGGACAGGGTGGTCGGCTTCTCGGAACAGTTTCCCAGGAGCCGATCCGTCGAGCCGGCCATGGCGCCGACCTTCGGCATGGCGCGTGAGAAGACCATGCACCGGGAGACGGCGCCGCAGTTCCGGGCGTTGCGGCGGCGCATGGAAGAGGACTGGACGCCGGGCCTGCAAGGGCTGCTCGGCATCGTCACGGAGGACCTGCCGGTCCTGTGGGACGCCGATTTCCTCTATGGCCCGAAAACGCCGGACGGAGAGGACAGCTATGTGCTGTGCGAGATCAACGTCAGCTGCGTCGTCCCATTCCCCCTGACCGCGGTCCCGGTGATCGCCAAGGTCGTCGACGAGAGTATCGCCCTATTTCGAACGCAACGGCGCGTCCAGAGGGTCTGACAGTTTCCGGCGGCGACGATCAGCCTGTGCTCGCGCTTCGTCCAGCCGGCCTTGCCCTGCTCCCGGATGGTGCGTAGGGCAAGGCGGGTTTATGAGGCAGAGCTTACCGACCAGAACCTCCTACAGCTGACGTGGCAGTGACAGGGAGGCGGGCCGCCAACGGACGATGCTGCGCACGGCGTACAGAGCACTCTGATTGTCCTCGATGGAAAAGTAGCGGCGCAGTTCCGAAACGGCCACCCATTCGCCGCCTTCCTCATAGGCCCGGCAGATTGCCGCGCGCTCGTCCTCGCTCACCGTGAACATGCCGCATCCTCCGCTTCATCGCCGGCGTCGGTCGGGATGGCTTCCGCATCCACCCCGGCCTCGGCAAAGGCGCGGCGGAGGGTTCCGTCAGGTCTCGCGCCAAGCCAGCGAGTAGGCGCAGCGGAGCCGTCCACCAGCACGGCTTTTGTTAGGCGACGGCGAGCATATCGCGCAGCGCGGCGACCCTCTGGACATGGATCGCCCGTCGGTGCGCCACCGGGACGTGCTGCTTGCGCTTGGTCGCCGGCCGCAGGAAGTTGCGCACTTCATCATGAGCGCGGCAGAAGCGGTGGGCGCTGTTCGGCTGCTGGAAGCCGCGCATCGACCGTGTGCGCCCTTGTATGACAGGCCCAGTCCATATTTAACCCTGGACGGCTGGTGACAACCTGTCGTCCGGGTTGACCGACCCCGTCGCGCCCGAGGCTCCGAAGCCGAGTGAAAGCTTGAAGGCGGCCAACCATCTTTGCAAGTCCGAACGGTTGCTTGAGCACGAGTTCGCATCACAAGGAAAGGATGGCCGTGTCCCGCCGAGTGGTGTCTGATACCGATGGCGCATGAAGGCTTCCATTGCTTGGAATTCATGCGAATTGCGGCCACCAGTGGAACCATGTGGCGGCGCGGATACGGTCGGGATCATCGGCGAGACCGCAGCAGCGATCGGCGAGTGCTTGATCGAGGGCATCGAGATCCTCGAAGTAGGTGTTGGCGATCGTCTCGTTGGTCAGTGGCCAGAGATGCTCGGCGGGCTGCAATTCGGGGGAATACGGGGGTAAGAACTCCAGCGTGATGCCCTCCGGGATGTCCAGCGAGCCGGCGACATGCCAGCCCGCGCCATCGAGGACGATGAGCACCTGCTTGGTGGGCCCGGCCCCGACCTCGCGGGCAAAGGCGTCCAGGATAGCACCGAACATGGGCGCATCGAGGCCATCGACGAGAAACCAGATCACCTGTCCGGTGCTCGGCCGTACGAAGCCCGCGAGATACATCCACTCGAAGCGCTGGTGGCCGCGCGCCACCGGCCGGCGGCCGCGCGGCGCCCACACTCGGCGGAGCACCGGCTTCAGCCCGACGCGATGCTCATCCATCGCCCACACCTCCAAGGGTGTGTCCGGGTCTTCCTGCTGGAGGGCCTGCACACGGCGGCGGAACCGGGCCTTGAAGACCTCCTGGGCCAAGGGATCGGCTTCGGCATGGCGGGGGCGCGGTATTTGGCGGGTGAAGCCGAGCCGGCCCAGATAATCGGTGCCGCGCCGGGGTGAGACGAGCCGGCCAAGCATGCCGGCGATCCACTGGGCGACCGAGTGGCCCGTCCACAAACCGCGGCCGGGCGGCGGATCGGCCAGGCTAGTCCTCAGGCTTTGTCGCTGGTTTTCGTCGAGCAGCGGTCTGGCGCCGGGGTTGAACTGGCGCTGGTCACCCAGCCCCGCAACCCCGGCCTCGTTATAGCGTCCCACGATGACGCTGACCCAGCGCGGCGTGTACCCCGTCACCTCGGCCACGAACTGGGCCGAGCGCCCACTGGTCAGCAGCCAGATGATTTGCAGATGCGTCCGCTCCGTCGCATCCGTCGCGGCCTTGTACAGCCGATGCAGCTCATCGGCGTCAAGGTGATGAACCAGGTGAACCTTGCTGCCCATGCCAAATCAGGTGGATCGGGCTCGCCTCAAAGGAAGCCTTCACACGCCGTCGGTATGAGGGGGCGTAGGTGCTGTTCGGCGAGTTGAAGCCGCCGGTCTACTCCACTGCAATCGGCAGCGGGTCAGCGGTGTGAGGGTGGCACAGCTCGGTCAGGCTTTCCATGGTCATGTAGCGCCGGCACACCGCCCACTCGTCGTGTTGCTCCAGCAGCAAGGCGCCAACCAGCCTGCGAACCGCCCCCTCGCCAGGGAAGATACCAACGACGTTGGTGCGCCGCTTGATCTCGCCATTCAGGCGTTCCAGAGGGTTCGTGCTGTGCAGCTTGGTGCGCAGATCCTTCGGGTAGGCCATGTAGGCCAGCACGTCGAACTCCGCCTCGTCCATCAGCGCCGCCAGCTTGGAAAAGCGCGGCCGCAGGCTGTCGGCGACCCGGCGCCACTGCTCGTGCGCCGCCTCGGCGGTCTCCTGGGCAAAGGCGGTGCGGATGGTGGCGGCGACCATCGTCTGGTGTGCCTTGCCGACGCAGGCCAAGAGATTCCGCATGCAATGAACTCGACAGCGCTGGAGGGTCGCGCCCAGCACCTTGGAGGCGGCGGCCTTCAGCCCGAGATGCGCGTCGGCGATCATCAGCTTCACACCCCGCAGCCCCCGGCGGGTGGAGGTGTGGGCGATGGATGAGCATCGCGTCGGGCTGAAGCCGGTGCTCCGCCGAGTGTGGGCGCCGCGCGGCCGCCGGCCGGTGGCGCGCGGCCACCAGCGCTTCGAGTGGATGTATCTCGCGGGCTTCGTACGGCCGAGCACCGGACAGGTGATCTGGTTTCTCGTCGATGGCCTCGATGCGCCCATGTTCGGTGCTATCCTGGACGCCTTTGCCCGCGAGGTCGGGGCCGGGCCCACCAAGCAGGTGCTCATCGTCCTCGATGGCGCGGGCTGGCATGTCGCCGGCTCGCTGGACATCCCGGAGGGCATCACGCTGGAGTTCTTACCCCCGTATTCCCCCGAATTGCAGCCCGCCGAGCATCTCTGGCCACTGACCAACGAGACGATCGCCAACACCTACTTCGAGGATCTCGATGCCCTCGATCAAGCACTCGCCGATCGCTGCTGCGGTCTCGCCGATGATCCCGACCGTATCCGCGCCGCCACATGGTTCCACTGGTGGCCGCAATTCGCATGAATTCCAAGCAATGGAAGCCTTCATGCGCCATCGGTATCAGACACCACTCGGCGGGACACGATCGTAGCTGATGCCGTACCGGCAGTACCAGCGTACCGCCCAGAGCACAATCTCACCCTCAAAGTGGCGTCCCTTGAAGTCCGACACGGCTTGGCTCCCTCCAACGTCCAGCCATTCCGCCGCCTGCCGGCCAACTTTGCAACAGAGTCGCCGGGACCGCCGTCGCGGACCAAAGCGGAATGCAATCCGCTTTGGGGAGGGGCATAGAAACCCTCAGCGCAATCCCGCCTCCAGCTGTTCCGCGATCCGCGCCAGCGCCGTGTCCATCGCCGCCGGCGGACCGCTCTCCAGACTGTCCAGAACGATCAGTCGGGCGCCGCCGTCCGCCACAGCCTGGGCGATCTCCGGGGCCGGCTGGCGGTGGTGCAGCACCACGGGAATCGCCTCGGCCTTCAGGGTGGCGGTCAGTTCGACCAGACGTTCCGGCGTCCAGTCGCGGTCGTCGCGGGTCCAGACCTGGCGCAGATCCAGCCCGAGATCGGCGGCCAGGGTGGCGAAGCGGTCGGACAGGGCTGCCGCCGACGGCTCCGGCAGCGCGGCGAACACCTGCGCCGACCGGGACGACACCATCAGCAGCCCGCGCTTCAGGGCGGCGAGATTCGCGTCGATGGCGGCGGCGGAACCGGGATAGAGGCGCCGCAGGTCGGCGGCCAGGATGTCGGCCATCCGTCCGGCGTTGGCGATGCCCAGCCAGGGGAAGGCCACACCGCCGCTGACCGCGATCCCCGGCAAGGAGCCGTCCACCGGCCGGGCGGCGTCGATCTCGACGAGGCGGATGTTGGCGCGCCGCGCCAGCGGGTAGAGCGGATCCTCGCCCCAGGCGGAGCGCAGGGTCAGCACCGCGTCGGCCTTGCGGGCGGCCTCCGCCAGCTTGGCCTCGCCGCGTCCGCTCAGGAAGGCGTGCTGGCGCCCCATGGGGATGGCCGGCGGAACCACCGCCTCCACCGCCACCGGCGTGCCTTTCGTCAGAGCCTGGGCCAGCCCGGCGGTGATCGGGTGACCGGCCAGCACCGTCTCGGCGGACGCGCCCGCCACCGTGGACAGCAGCAGGAGCGCCGCAAGCGTGACGCGCTTCATCCCTCTTCCCCTTTCATGAACAAGCGCGCCAGCAGCGCCCCCAGAAACAGCAGCCCCGCCGCCAGGATGATGGCACCGCCCGACGGCACCGGCAGGGCCAGTTGCACGGGCAGCAGGATTCCGGCCACCGCCGCCACGCTGGCGAAGGCAACCGACAGCAGGAAGAAGCCGCGCAGCGACGAGGCGACGACCCGCGCCGCGGCGGCCGGAATGACCAGCAGCGCCCCCACCAGGATGGCCCCGATGATCTTCACCGACGCGACGGTGACCACGGTCACCAGCACGATGAACAGATAGTCCAGCCCCTTCACCGGCACGCCGCGCACCCGCGCCAGCGCCGGGTTGAAGCTCGCCAGCAGCAGCCGGTTGAACAGCGGCAGCATCAGCGCCGTGACCCCGGCGGCCACCGCCAGCAGCACGGTCAGGTCACGGTCGTCCACCGTCAGGACTGAGCCGAACAGCACGTTCTCAAGGATATGGATGTTGACCCGGCTCGCCAGGATCAGCAGCAGGCTGGCGCCCAGCGCCAGCGACACCGACAGGAAGACGCCGATCAGCGTGTCGGAGGTCAGGTTGCTGCGGTTGCGCGTGTAGTTGACCAGCAGAGCGAACAGCAGGCAGTAGCCGAATAGGCTGGCGTAGGGGCCGGTGTAGGGCTCCCCCGCCAGGATGCCGATGGCGACGCCGGTCAGCGCGGCGTGGCCGACCGCCTCGGAGAAGAAGGCCAGCCGCTTGGTCACCACCAGCGTGCCGAGCCCGCCGAGCACCGGCCCGATGACCAGCCCGGACAGCAGCGCGTTGACGAGAAAGCCGTGGGTCAGTCCGGCGGGCAGCAGCCCGGCCCCGGCCCAGCCCTGGACCAGGGCGCGCAACGCCTCGAAGCTCATGACGCGATCCTCTCGGCTCCGGTGCGGCGCGGAACGGCGGAGAACAGGTCGAACACCCGCTCCGGCGACAGCATCTCCAGCGGGGCGCCGTCGAACAGCACGCGCCGGTTCAGGCCGGTCACCCGCGTCGCCAGCCGGCGCACCTGGGCCAGATCGTGCTCGACCCACAGGACGGTGGTCCCGGCGGCGGAAAGCTCGGCCAGCAGCGTTTCGAAAATGGCGATCCCCGCCTCATCGAGCGCGGTCATCGGCTCGTCCAGGACGATCAGGTCCGGCGCCGGGATCAGCGCCTGGGCGAGCAGGACGCGCTGCCGCTCGCCCCCCGACAGCGCGCCGAAGCGGCGGCGGGCCTTGCCGGCCATGCCGACGCGGTCCAGCGCCGCACCGTAATTGATACGGCGGTCCGGCCCGAGGAAGGCGGGGCGGCGCTGGCACAGCACGGCCAGGAAATCCTCCACCGTCAGCGGCAGGCCGCGGTCGAATTCGACCGATTGCGGCACGTAGGCGACCGTGCCCGGCCCGTCGCCCGGCCAGTCGAGCCGGATCGTCCCGCGGTGCGGCGCCTGACCGAGCAGGGCGCGGATCAGCGACGACTTGCCGCCGCCGTTGGGGCCGACCAGCGCGTGGACGGTGCCCGCCGCGACACGCAGGGACACGTTGTCGAGGATCTCCGTGCGCCCCAGCGTCAGGCCCACCGCGTCGAACAGGATGGCGGGACCCGTCACGGCGCCGCCTCGGCCATCGCCAGCACCAGCGTGTCGAGGTTCCGGGCCATCTCCCGCTCGAACAGGTCCGGCGCGTAGTCGCCGTGCGAGATGTGGGAGAAGGCGTAGAGCCGGATGCCGGTCTCGCGCCGGATCGTCTCGACATAGGCGCTGGGGAAGTTCAGCTCCGAGAAGATCACCTGCACGTCGAGCTTGCGCATCGTCGCGATGGTCTCGGCGAGCTGGGCCGGGCTCGGCTCGATGCCGTGGGCGGGCTCGACGACGGCGGAGACCTCCAGCCCGAACTCCCGCAGCAGGTAATCGTAGGCGCCGTGGATGGTGGCGACGCGCAGGCTGGCGGTGCCGGCCGTCGCCAGCTTCGCCAGCGCGTCGGCCCGCAGCTGGCGCAGGCGGCGGGAATAGGCGCGGGCGTTGGCGGCGTAGGCGGCCGCGTGGTCCGGGTCGAGCCGCCCCAGCGCGCGCGCGATGGTCGAGACCTGGAGGACCGAGTTGGTGATCGACAGGAAGCTGTGCGGGTTGACCACCTTCCCGGCCGCCCGCGCCGCCATTCCCGCCGCGGGCAGCAGCGGCACGTCGGCGTTGGATTCCACCACCGGCAGCGACGGCTTCGCCGAAGCGGCGATCATCCGCCCGGCGAAATCGTCGTGCCCGATGCCGTTCAGCACGATGGCGTCCAGCCCGCCGATGCGCTGGATGTCCTCCGGGCGCGGCTCGTAGGCGTGCGGGTTGAAGCCGGCGGGGATGATCGGCACCACCTCGGCCGCGTCGCCGACGATGTTGGCGACGTAGGAATAGTAGGGGTGCAGCGTGACGCCGAAGCGGCGCCTCCCGGCGGGAGCCGCGAAGACGCGTGCAGGCATGGCCGCGGCGGTCGCGGCGCCCAGGGCGCCGGCCAGGATCAGGCGGCGGTCGGGGCGGCGGTCGGAAAAGAGGCTCATCGGGTCACCCCGGCGGTGAAGGTGGAGACGATCCGCTTCCAGCCGGCGGCGGTCAGGGCCGCGTCCTCCGGCGGAGCGGGCGGGGCTTCGGCGGCGCGCTTCAGCCAGATCTCGGCGCCATGGCCGTCCAGCCGCAGGACCAGGGACCCGGCCAGTTCCGGCGCGGCGGAGACGCCGGCATAGGCGATGCCATTGCTGGTCCCGGCGAGCATCCAGGCGTGCCCGCCGCGCGCCACGGCGCTGGGGTCGGCGGCGAAGGGCGGCAGGGCCTCGGCAGCCAGTTCCTCCGGCGTCGGTGCCCGGCCCTCCGCCTCGCGCAAGGCGGCAATCTCCTCGCCCGCCGCCTTCAGGTCGGCGTAGAGGCCCTGCTCGGCGGCGGTCAGGCCGGTGCGGGAATCGATGAGGTGGGCGGCCAGCGGGGCTTCCGCGTCCGGAGCGGCGCGCAGCCCGACCGCCAGGGTGGCGGACGCGAGAATGGCGCCGGCGGCCAGCAGGACCCACAGGGTCTCGCGCTCGGCCCCGGCGCGGCGGACGATCTGATGATGCATGGTTCCGGCTTCGCTGAGAGCGCTACTTGATCGCCGTGTGCTCGATCTCGACCGTGTGGCCGGGCCCGGCGTCGAACAGGACGTAGAAGTCCTGCGCGGGGCGCTGGAAGGAGAGCGTGGAATCCGGCCCCAGCTTGCCCTTGACCAGCACCTGCTCGTCGTAGGCGATGACGTCCAGCACCACGCCGGGCGCCTTCGAGCCATCGGAGAAGCCGCCAGTGCACTGCACCGTGTCGCCCTCCGCCATCCGGCATTCGCAGATGGGGTAATGGGCCTCCGCCGCACCGGCGGCGCACAGGGCGAACAGCCCCGCCAGGGCGAACAGGCGGTGGGTCTTCATCGCTTTCCTCCGAAAATCTCGCCCAGCGGCAGGGATGCCTGATGCACCCCGCCGCTCCAATCCTCCATGGTCACCCACAGCTCCTCCGTGCCGGCCGGTTCGTCCGGAACGGTCACGTCGGCCTCCCGCTCATAGGGGTTGCCGAAGGCAAGCGCGCCCGCGGTGCGCAGGCTGCGCGGCTTGCCGACGCGCAGGAAGACGCCGCGCACATGGTCGATGTCGGCGGGACGGATGTGGATGCGGTACTCCTTCATCCGCTCGCCCGTCGGCATGCGGGCGGGCGCCTCGTCGTAGGTCGCCAGCGTGACCGGAAAGGGCCCGACGGCGATGTCCCGGCGGATCTCGGGCGGCACGAAGATCGGTTTCGGGCTGAAATAGTCGGGGAGGAAGGGCAGCGGCACCAGCATCATCAGCGCGCTGAGATGGAACTTGCCGCGCCGCCAATAACCGCGCATTGAGTCATTACGCATTGGACGAGCCCTCCGCCAACCGGGACCCGCGCCGGACGTCGCGCACCGCCTCGACCGTGGCGCGGGCGGTCCGCTTCATCCAGATCAGCATGCCGCTGAAGACCAGCGTGGTCATCAGCAGGCCGAAGGCGAACCACACCAGCTTGACCGGCAGGCCGCCGAAATCGCCGGTATGCAGGGCGCGCATGATGGTGCGGGTCAGTTCGATGCCGGACGCCGCTTCCATCCCGCCTTCGATGAGGATCACCTCGGCGGTGAAGGGATTCACCCGGACATAGTCGGGCAGCAGCGGCACCTGCCCGCTGGACCCCGCCACCGTCGCCGGGTCGTAGGCGGTGCCGGGCAGCCACAGGTAGCGCAGCCGCATGTCCGGCAGGGCCGCCTTGGCGCTGGCCATGATGGCGTCGACGTCCGGCCTCGGCGCGGTTGCGCTCACCGGGATCTGGTCGCGGGCCAGCAGCACCGGCGCCTTCCCGCCGCCCAGCCCCATCCCGAGATGGAACAGCATCATGTAGATCAGGAACCACAGGCTGGTGACCGCGATGACCGCAATGAACCAGATCGACCATGTGCCGGCGACGCGGTGCAGGTCGCCCCACATCACGCGCGGCGCCTGCCGCCAGCGGATGCGCGGCTGGTAGAAGGATTTCCAGAACCGCTTGTAGACCACCAGCCCGGTGACCAGCGACCCGACGAGCGGAATGGCCAGCAAGGTCACGAGGTACCAGCCCACCGGGAAGGTCATGAGCCAGCCGTGCAGCGCACGGAAGAAGCTCTGGAACGAGTTGCCGGTGGACACCCCCTGCACCGCCCCGCTGACCGGATTCACCCAGGCGGTCGTGGAGGTTCCGTCGGGCATCGCCATGCGGGCGCCGATCGCCATGTGCGAGCCGCCCCAACTCAGCGAACTCACCCGTCCGCCCGGCGCCGCGGCCTCGGCGGCGGCGATCAGCGCGCTGGCCGGCAGCGGCTCCCCGGCACCCGACGCCCGCATGGCCGGGTTGACCAGCCACATGATCTCGGTGCTGACCACGGCGATGGTCCCGGTCAGGCTGACAAAGAACAGGAATGCCCAGAGGGGCATCGCCAACCAGGAGTGCCACAGGAACCACAGCCGCGTGCGCGACTTGCCAACGCTCATCTCGTCCTCTCCGAAGGAACCACCGGTCCTTCTGCTCAGACGAACGGGCACACCCCCCGCCTCACCCCCAAATGCGAAGAATTCTCATTATCGTTTTCAGGCCGGTGATGCAGCGGCCGCCTCACCCGTCCCAGCGGTGGGACAGCACGAAGCTGTAGCGCTCCGGACGCACATGGAAGACGGCGTGGTCGGCGCAGGCGCCGTCCGCGAAGAAGGATCGCCGGATCATCACCAGCACCGGCATCCCCGCCGTCCCGCCAAGCGGTTCGGCGACCGCCGCGCCCGCGGCCTCGGCCTTGACCTCGACATCGGCGCCGACCACCGGCTGTCCGGTGACCTCCCTCAGGATGGCGTAGACCGGCTTCTCTCCCGCCGCTGCCCAATCGACGCCGGCCAGTTCCGCCGACAGCAGGCTGCGCCCCAGCGCCACCGGCTCCCCGTCCACCAGATGCAGGCGGCGCACCTCCAGGCAGTTGGGGCCGAACTGGCCCATCAGGTCCGGCGGCGTGGCGGTCATCCCGGCCGACAGGTGGCGCATGCTGGCGTTCAGCCCCTGGAGCCGCAGGGATTCGTGGAAGCTGCGCAGCCGGTCCAGCGGGTGACGGACGCGCTTGCCCGCCGTGAAGGTGCCCTTGCCCTTGCGCCGCTCGATCAACCCTTCCGCCTCCAGCCGGTCGAGCGCCAAGCGGACCGTCACCCGGCTGACCGCGAAGCGGATGCCGATCTCGCTTTCGCTCGGCAGGCGACCCGACGGCTCGAACCGGCCCGCGGCGATCTCCTCGCGCAGGCGGTCGGCGATCTGCCGGTAGAGGGCCGTCGCGTTCTCCCGCACCAAACTGTCCCGCTTCGGGGCCACCGTCCCCTCCCCGCCCGTGGTGATCGTGTCCGCGCCTTGATGCCACCGGAGTCCGGCCGGCTCAAGCGCGCCGATCCTCCCCGAGCACGCCGTCATCCGGTGGCGCACCATACATGTCTTATATTGTATCATCAAACTTGTTATGCAATGTATTAGCCGTTGCGGCGCGCCGCCCCCTTGCCCGAGGTCCCGTCCCATGAGCGATCCCGTCCCCACCGGCCACATCGCCCCCGCCGGCCTTTACGAGCGGAACAAGGCCCGTCCCTTCCTCGGCGCCACCGCCTGCTCCCACCGGACGTTGGTGGCCGGCGAATGGACCGAAGTGACGCTGACTTACGAGGTCGGCGGGTCGGGTCTCGCCGACGGGGCGGGGATCAAGCTGGCGATGAAGTTCTATTCGGACTGGGCGCTGTTCCAGACCAGCGACCCCACGGCGGCCAACTTCGTCTCCGCCGAGTACGAGGCCGGACCACTGGTGCCGGGGCAGAGCCCGGCGACCGTGCAGGCGCTGAAGGTGCGCTTCGACCAGAAGGGGCACGAGCGGCCCTACCAGAAGGCCATCGTCATCGACGTGATCGACGGCTACCTGAACCCCGGCGACCGCATCGTGATCCGGCTGGGCGACCGGCGCCAGGGCGGGCCGGGCACGCGGGTGCAGACCTTCGTCGAGCAGGGTTTCCGCTTCCGCGTCTTCATCGACCCGCTGGGCAGCCAGAAATACGCGGAGGTGCCGGGCGACTGCGTGATCGACATCGTGCCGGGCGTTCCCGCCGCCCTGCGGCTGGTCGCGCCGCGTCTGATCGCCCCCGGTCCGGCGTCGCTGCTTCTGCGCGCCGACGACGCCTGGGGCAACTGCTGCCTCGACACCACGCTGGACGCCACCTTGACCGTTACCGGGCCGGAGGGTGAAAGCGCACGGACGGTCGCGCTGGCCCCCGATCCCCAGGCGAACGGCTGGCTGGTCCGGCGCGAGGCGCTCGACCTCGGCGCCGGGGAATGGCGGATCGCCGCGACGGCACCGGGCCTCGCCCCCGCCGAAGCCTTTATCACCGCCGAAGTCGGGGCACCGCGCGCCGTCTATGCCGACCTGCACGTCCATTCCAACGACACGGTGGGCACCAACGACACCGCCTACAACCTGTCCTACGGGCGCGACGTCGCCGGTCTGGACGTGCTGGGCTACACCGCCAACGACTTCAACGTGACGGAGCGCGCCTGGACCGAGGCGGTGGGCCTGATCGACCGCTACAACGAGCCGGACCGCTTCGTCTGCTACCCCGGCACGGAGTGGTGCGGCAACTCCGCGGCGGGCGGCGACCACAACGTGATCTTCCTGCGCGACGGTCCGCCGCGCTTCCCGGCGGACGGGCGGGGCCAGCCGGTGCGCTCCTTCGAATGGAACGAGTCGACCCGCGGCGCGCTGCGCCCCGGCGCTTGGCCGCTCGACGACCTCTACGCCGCCTACCGGGACGATCCGGAGGGCCATTTGCTGATCCCCCATGTCGGCGGTCGGCGCTGCAACCTCGATTGGCACCACCCGGAGTTGGAGCGGCTGATCGAGATCGGGTCCGCCTGGGGCCAGTTCCACTGGGTCTATGCCGAGGCTCTGGCCCGCGGCTACCGGCTCGGCGCCTCGGCGAGCAGCGACGAGCATCAGGGGCGCTGCGGCGGCGGGGCGCCGGCGACCGCGGTGTTCGGGGCGCGCGGCGGGCTGACCGGCGTCTTCGCCGACCGGCTGGACCGCGCGTCGGTGGGCCGGGCGCTGCGGGCGCGGCGGACCTTCGCGACCACCGGGGAGCGCAGCTTCGCCAGCCTGCGTCTGGGCGACCGCTGGATGGGCGAGGTCGTGCAGGCCGGCGCGGAGGACGCGCTGGACTACCGCCTGCTCGGCGACCGGGGGTGGGAGAGTCTGCGCCTGTTCAACGGCGACCGGCTGGTCTGGGAGCGCGACCTGCACCGCGAACTGGGCCTGTCGGAGACGAAGATCCGCCTGCGGCTGGGCGGCGCCCGCATCAAGGACCGCTACCGCGGCGCCTATTGGGACGGCGGGATCACCGTCACCGGCGCCGCCGTGCAGCGGGTCGAGCCCTTCGGCTTCGACCATCCGGAACAGGGCTGCTGGCGCCGCGACGCGACGACCGTCGCCATCCGCGCCGTCACCCACGGCGACAGCGACGGGGTGGAACTGGCGCTGTCGCGGCTTGCCGGTGCGCGCATCCAGGTGCGGCTCGCCATCGGCACCTACGTGAAGGTCGGCAACCCGCTGACTCCGCCGCCCAACCCGCACGCCCCGGAAGCGGTGCTGGACATCGACGGCGACGCGCTGCTGGCCGGCGCGGACGCCGGACGGGTCACCCGCGTGCTGCCCGGCACCGAGTTGGAGGTGACGGTGGAACGGGTCACCGAGGCGCCCTTGCCCCGCGACCTCGCCGGGCGCATCCCGCTCGCCGACCTCGCCCTCGCCCCGGGCCGCGAGCACCCGCTGTTCCTGACCGCGCGCCAGCGCGACCAGTCGCGGATCTGGACCTCGGCCCTGTTCCTGACGCCGTGAGCGCAGGCCGCCGCCCCATTCATCGAGCCCTCCGCCAAGTCCGCAGTGGCGGGACGGAGGACGTCCGGGTATAGGGTCGCCCTGACGATGCTCCGCCGCGTGTCGGACGGCGGCGCAAAGCCAGGGGAAGACCGGTGACCAGGGAGCGCAGGCGGGCGACGGCGGTGGAGGTGGCCAAGCTGGCCGGGGTGTCGCAGTCGGCGGTCTCGCGCTGCTTCACCGACGGGGCCAGCGTCTCGCCGCAGATGCGCGCCCGCGTCCTGGAAGCGGCGGAGCGTCTGGCCTACCGCCCGAACGCCATCGCGCGCAGCCTGACGACCCAGCGCACCAACCTCGTCGGCGTCGTGATGGGCGATCTGGACGGGCCGTTCCAGCCCTATCTGTTCGAAGCGCTGACGCGCGGGCTGGCGACGCTTGGCAAGCAGCCGCTGCTGCTGCGCGGCGACCCGGCGGACGGGCTGGGCGGCGCCTCGATGGCGGCGCTGGACTATCAGGTCGACGCCGTCATCGTCACGGCGGGAAGCGTGTCGCCCGCCACCGTCCGGGCGGTGATGGAGCTGGGTGCGCCGCTGCTCCTCTACGGACGCGCCGTGGAGCAGGACGGGGTGGACAGCATCTGCTGCGACAACCGGCTGGGCGCCGCGCTGGTCGCTGAGGCGCTGGTCGCCTCCGGGCACCGCCGGATCGCCTATCTGGCGGGCCGCCCCACCGCCTTTTCCGAGCAGGAGCGCAACGCCGCTTTCCGCGCGGCCCTGGACGGGCTGGGCGTGCCGCTGGCCGGGCTGGGGCAGGGAGATTACGGCTACGACAGCGGATACCGCGAAGCGCTGCGGCTGCTCGGTGGCGACCCGAGGCCGGACGCCATCTTCTGCGGCAACGACGTCATGGCCTTCGGCGCGCTGGACGCGGCGCGCACCGCGCTCGGCCTGCGGGTGCCTGAGGAGGTATCGATCATCGGCTTCGACGACGTGCCGATGGCCGCCTGGCCGAGCTTCGCCCTGACGACCGTCCACAACCCGGTGGACGGCATCGTGACGACGCTGATGGGCATGCTGGAACGCCGCCTCACCGAGCCGGAGGCCGGGCCGGTCCTGCACCGCCCGGCCCCCCGGCTGGTGCTCCGGGGCTCGGCCCGGCTGTAGTCGCCGGCGACGGACTGGGCGCTCAGCGGGGCGGCCTCACCGCCTTGTCCAGCGCCTCGGCCAGGGCCGCGTCATCGTAGGGCTTCGGCAGGTGGACGCCGCCGGCGGGCGCCCGGTCGGCCCCCGATGCGAACACGACCGGCAGGGCCGGGTGACGTTTGCGCAACGCGGCGGCCAACTGCTCCCCCGACATCCCCGGCAGGCTGATGTCGGTCAGCAGCGCGTCGACGGGCTGGGTCTCGGCAATCGACAATGCTTCCTCGGCGTTGCCCGCTTCGACGACCGAATGGCCGAGGCCGGTCAGCATCTCCACCGTGACGAGGCGAATCAGCGCATCGTCCTCCACCACAAGCACGCGCAGGCCCTGACAGCCGTCCGCCGTCGCCGGCGCGGGTTCAGCGGACGGCTTCGCGGTCGCTTCCCTTTTTCCGGCCTGCCCCATGGATTGCTGCTGCTGGTTGCGCAGGACATGCCGGACCTTACGGGACAGCGCCTCGCGGGTGTAGGGCTTGCTCAACAGTTCGACGCCGAGATCGAGGCGCCCGCCATGCACGATCGCGTTCTCGGTGTAGCCCGAGGTGAACAGGACCGCGATCCCCGGCAGACGCTCCTTCGCGCGGCGCGCCAGGTCCGGGCTGCGCAGCGGGCCCGGCATGACGACGTCGGTGAACAGCAGGTCGATCGGCACGCCGCTTTCCACGATGGCCAGCGCGCTCTGCGCATCCCGCGCCTTGAGCACGCGATAGCCGAGGTCGGCCATCATCTCGACCACGGTCGCCCGAACGTCGTCGTCGTCCTCGACCACCAGCACGGTTTCCGATCCGCCCGCCTCCGGCCCGTTGTCGATCACCGTCACGACGTCTTCCGCCTGATGCGCGCGCGGCAGATAGACGCGGACCGTGGTCCCCTGGCCGGGTTCGCTGTAGATCTTGACGTGCCCGCCCGACTGCTTGACGAAGCCGTAGACCATGCTGAGTCCGAGGCCGGTGCCCTGCCCTTCCGGCTTGGTCGTGAAGAACGGCTCGAAGACGTGATCCAGCACGTCCGGCGGAATGCCGCAGCCGGTGTCGGTCACCGCCAGCATGACGTATTGGCCCGGCTCCACCTCGGCGTGCCGGGCGGCGTAGGGATCGTCGAGGAAGGCGTTGCCGGCCTCGATGGTCAGCCGGCCGTGCCCGTTCATGGCATCGCGGGCGTTGATCGCCAGATTGAGCAGCGCGTTCTCGACCTGACTCTCGTCGGCGAAGGTGTTCCACAGCCCGCCCGTGATCATGGTCTCGATCTCGACGCCCTCGCCGAGCACGCGGCGCAGCATCTCGTCGAGCCCGCGGACGAGCCGGCCCAGATTGACCACGCGGGGGGCGAGAGGCTGGCGGCGGCCGAAGGCGAGGAGCTGGGAAACCAGCTTCGACCCCCGGCTGACGCCGCTCAGCGCGTTCTGCAGCCGCTGCTCGGCCCGGTCGTTCCCCGCGACGTCCTTTGTCAGAAGCTGGAGGTTGCCGGAAATCACCTGGAGAAGGTTGTTGAAGTCGTGCGCCACTCCACCGGTCAGCTTGCCGACCGCGTCCATCTTCTGGGCTTGGCGAAGCTGCGCCTCGGCCCGCTCCCGCTCGGCGATCGCCGAGGCGATGCGCTGCTCCAGCAGGTCGTTGAGCCGCCGTTGGGCGTCCTCGACCTCCTTGCGCTCGGAAATATCGATCACCGAACCGATGTAGCCGAGGAATCCACCCTCCGCGCCGAAGCGCGGGGCGGCGGCGTCGATCGCCCAACGGTAGACCCCGTCGGTCCGCCGCAGCCGGTATTCCAGCCGGAACGCCTCCTGCTTCGCGTTGGCCGCCAGAAACACGTCCGCCGCCGCCTGCCGGTCGTCGGGATGGATGGCGTCCAGCCAGCCGTAGCCCAACCCCGTTTCGGGAGTCTGGCCGGTGAACTCGTACCAGGATTTGTTGAGATAGCTGCAGGAGGCGTCGAGTTCGGTGACCCAGACCATCACCGGGGCGTGGTCGGCGAGATTGCGGAAGCGCGCCTCGCTCTCGCGCAGCGCGTTGTCCGCCTCGCGGCGCAGGCGCACCATGGCCAGGGCTGTGTCGACGCGGGCAATCAACTCGCGCGCCGAGAACGGCTTGACCAGATAATCGTCGGCGCCGGCCGACAGCCCCTCGACGCTCGCCTCCTCGCCGGCGCGGGCCGACAGCAGGATGACCGGCAGGTCGCGCAGGTCGGCATCCTCGCGGATCGCGCGCAGCAGGCCGAAGCCGTCCAGCACGGGCATCATGATGTCGGTCAGAACGAGGTCCGGACGGTTCGCGCGGATCGCCACCAGGGCCGCCTGACCGTCGGGCACAGCCTCGACCACGTAGCGGCCATGGAGAAGGCGGCTCACATAGTCGCGCATGTCGGCGTTGTCGTCGGCCAGCAGGAGGCGTGGACACTCGCCCGTCGCCAGCGCCATCACCGTCTCCGCGGCGCCGATCAACGCGACCGGCGCTCCGCCATCGGCGGCGACCGAGCCGGGCAGCCAACGCAGCGCCTCCTCCACGTAGGTCTGGGTGCGCAGGCCGGCCGCGGCGCCGGTCGGCTCCGACAGGACGCGCTCCTGCGGCAGATGGGCGGTGCCGAACGGCACGGTGATGATGAAGACCGAACCGTGGTCCATCTCGCTCTCGACCCGGATCGTGCCACCGTGCAGTTTGACGAGTTCCTGGACCAGGGCGAGGCCGATGCCGGTGCCTTCGTGGCTGCGCCCCCGCGCGCCCTCGACCCGATGAAAGCGCTCGAACAGGCGCGGCAGTTCGGAATCGAGGATGCCCGTACCGGAATCGCTCACCCGGAGTTCGGCGCCCTCGCCGACCGGCCTCAGCGACACCGCGATCGCGCCCTGGAAGGTGAACTTGAAGGCGTTCGACAGCAGGTTGAGGACGACCGTCTCCCACATGCCGCGGTCGACATGAACCGGACCGGGAAGCGGCGGGCAGTCGACGACGAGGCTCAGCCCGGCCCGCTCGCAGGCAGAGCGGAAACCGCTCGCCAGTTCCGCCGTGTAGGACGCGAGGTCGGTCGGCTCGTAGCGCGCCTGGGTCCGCCCGGCCTCGATGCGTGAGAAGTCCAGGAGCGCGTTGACGAGCTTGAGCAGGCGCTGCCCGTTGCGATGGACCACCTTCAGGTCCTCGCGATGGTCCGGCATCCGCTCCGGCTCGGCCTGCAGCACCTCCTCCAGCGGCCCCAGCATCAGGGTCAGCGGCGTGCGGAACTCGTGGCTGATGTTCGAGAAGAACACCGTCTTGGCGCGGTCGATCTCTGCCAGCATCTCGGCCCGCCGCCGCTCGGCCTCGTAGGTCTGGACGTTGGTGATGGCCGCGGCGATCTGCCCCGCCACCAGCCCCAGGAAGCGCCGGTAACCGTCGTCGAACAGGCGGAACGGATTCAGGCCGACGACGAGAAGGCCGGCCCGGCCCGCCTCGCCGCTGGCCGGGATCGGGATCGCCGCGGCCTGGGCCGGCGGGCGGCGCCAGACGCCCGCCGGCAGGTCGGCACCGAACTTCGCCGCCAGATCGCCGACCAGCACCGGGTCATGGAGCGTCGGGGTGAAGGGCCACACCGACGTGCCGTCCACCGCCAGCGTTTCCGGAGCCGCAGGATGGCCGCGCCCGATGCCGCAGGACCCGGCGAGGGCGGCGCTGTCCCCATCGGGCTCGGCCACATAGAGCAGCGCGAAGGGCATGTCCCGCGGGTTGGTGGCGAGCGC
This sequence comes from Azospirillum sp. Marseille-Q6669, assembly GCF_965111635.1. Taxonomy (NCBI): domain Bacteria; kingdom Pseudomonadati; phylum Pseudomonadota; class Alphaproteobacteria; order Rhodospirillales; family Azospirillaceae; genus Azospirillum; species Azospirillum sp. Marseille-Q6669. Next base: position 320,472 of record NZ_CBCOOP010000004.1, read on the forward strand.
CTGGGCGCTGCGCTCGCACACCTCCGGCAGGGTCCGGGCGTCGGCAGTGCCGGCGGCCAGATCGCGCAGCAGGGTGAGCTGCCGTTCGCCGATGATCCGTTGCGTGTCGTCGGAGTTGGCGCAGATGATGCCGCCGGGGCTGCCGTCGTCGTCGGGAACCGGGCTGTAGGAGAAGGTGTAGTAGGTCTCCTCCGGATAGCCGTTGCGCTCCATGACAAGGAGCTGCCCCTCGACGTAGGTCCCCTCGTCCCCCGTCATGGCGGTTGCCAGCATCGGGCCGATGTCGCCCCAGATCTCCCGCCACACGACCGAGGTCGGCCGCCCAAGCGCCCAGGGGTGCTTGCCGCCGATGATTGATTTGTAAGCATCGTTGTAGAGATAGATCAGGTCCTGGCCCCAGCCGATCCAGATCGGCTGGCGGGAGGTCAGCATGATCCGCACCGCCGTCTTCAGGCTGCGCGGCCAGTCCTCGGGCGGACCGAGCACCGTCGATGCCCAGTCGAACGCGCGCATCTGGGCGCCCATCTCGCCGCCGCTGGCGAGGAAATCGGGGGCGGTGGAGACGTCGGTCTCGTTGGACATGCGCAGGCGTCCCGTCCTTTGTTCCAAACCCCCCTTACAATAGGGGCGCGGCCATTGCCGCACAGCGGGACGCCACTTTAAGCTGATCCATGGGGCGGCGGCGAGAAACGATTTGTTAGCCCAATAGCCATAGGCCGAGACTTAAAACCCGAAAGAAGTGGCGGCGGGATCGCTTTTCACGCGAAGCGCTTCGCTCCGCCGACGCACAGCACGATCAGCCCGGTCACGGCGATCATGCTCCAGGCCACCGGCTCGTTCAGCAGAAGACCCGCCAGCGACAGCCCGAAGAAGGGTTGAAGCAGCTGCAACTGCCCGACCCCGGCGATGCCGCCGAGCGCGAGCCCGCGGTACCAGAAGACGAAGCCGATCAGCATGCTGAAGACGGAAACATAGGCGAGGCCGATCCAGGCCGGGGTTTCGATGCCCGTCCAGGCGTCCGGCATGGTCGCGAGCGCCAGCCCGGCCATCACCGGCATCGTCAGCACGAGCGCCCAGGAAATCACCTGCCAGCCGCCGAGACGGCGCGACAGCACCGCGCCCTCGGCGTAGCCCAGCCCACAGAGCAGGATGGCCGCCACCATCAGGCCGGCCCCGGTCAGCGACGCGCCGCCGCCCTGCGCCAGGGCGAAGCCGACGACTGCGAGGCTGCCCAGACCCGAGAACAGCCAGAAGACCGGCTTCGGCCGCTCCCGACCACGCAGAACACCGAACAGTGCCGTGGACAGCGGCAGGAGACCGATGAAGACCATGGAGTGCGCGGAGGTGATGTGCCGAAGCGCCAGCGCGGTGAGCAGCGGAAAACCGACGACCACGCCGAGCGCCACCACCGTGAGCGGCGCGAGGTCGCGGCGCAGCGGGCGGGCCTGCCGCAGCACGGCCAGCAGAACAGCCGCCAGCACAGCGGCGATCAGCGCCCGTGCCGAGGTCAGGAACAGAGGCGTGAAGCTGCCCACCGCGACGCGCGTCGCCGGCAGCGATCCGCTGAAGATGAGCATGCCCAGCAACCCGCTGCCCCAGCCCGCCGTCACCCACCGCATCCCGTCATCCTTTCCAATCCCGTGCCCGTTGTGACGCGAGCCTAGCCCGACGGAGGCAGGCGGAGACAGCGACGGTCCCACACAATCCCACCGAACTGTACTGATACCGGGAGCATTACAGACGCCGGAGGGACATGACGGAAAGCGGGATGGGCACGCGGCCCCGATCAAACCGACGACGTCGGATTCCAGGCGTGGCCATGTTCACGAAAGCTTGGACATCGGCGTCCGACTCATGGCGCCTCCGATGACCTTCAACGGATGCAACCTTCATTGGATGCCCAACAGCCGAAGGCATCAGGCCTTCCAGGAGCCGAGCAGCACCTCCAGAAAGCGCGCCGCCATCGGCGACAGAATGGCGCCGTGACGCCGAACGACACCGATGGTTCGGGAAATCTTCGGATGGCTCAGCGGGATGGTCCGGATGATGGGATGGCCCGAGGCCGGGGTGGCGAGCTTGGGCAGCACCGCGACACCGAGCCCGGCCTCCACCAGCCCGAGCGAACTGGCGAGGTGCGTGATCTCGTAGGACCAGTTGAGCTTCAGGCCGTGCTGCGCCAGGGCGTTGTCGATCAGCGCCCGGTTGCCGCTGGTGCGTCCCACGGTGATGACCCGGTGCGCCGCCAACTCGTCCCAGCCGACCTCCCGCTGGGAGGCCAGCGGATGATCGTGCCGGCAGGCGACGACGAACGGGTCCTCGGCCAGCGGTGTGAACTCGATGTCCGGGTGTGACGTGCCGATGAAGTTGATGCCGAAATCGGCCTCGCCGCGGGCCACCGCCTCCAGCCCCTCGTTGGCGCCGAGGTCCAGGATGCGGATGCGGATGCGCGGGAACGCGACGCTGAAGCGGCTGATCGCGTTCGGCAGGAAGTAGAACACCGCCGTCGGGACGGAGGCGATGGTGATCTGCCCGCCGCTCCGCGCCCCCAGGTCGCTGATGCCCAGCAGCGATGACTCGAACTCGTCCAGGAAGCGCCGGACCTTGGGCATGAAGTCGCGTCCGACCATGGTCAGGGCGACATGGCGGGTCGAGCGCTCGAACAGGGCGACGCCCAGCGTGTCCTCCAGCTTCTGGATGCGGCGGCTGAGCGCCGGCTGCGAGAGGTTCAGCAGCTCGGCGGCGCGGTTGAAGCTGCCCAGTTCGGCCACCGCCACGAAGGCTTTCAGATCGACCAGTTCGAAATTCATGCTCCCCTCCCCGCGGCGGCACCCATTGATGCGTGAAATGCAATAATATCCCGAATCATTGCATTTAACAAATACGGTTCCGGCGCTGAATATCGGTCCATCGGCTTTCTTCGCCGCGACGGCGAGACCAAGAGACAGCAAGCGCCATGAACCACCTGACGAGCCGCCAGATCGGCATTCCCTGTGTGATGATGCGCGGCGGAACCTCCCGCGGGCCCTTCTTCCTGGCATCCGACCTTCCAGCATCCCCGGCGGAGCGCGACGCCCTTCTGCTCTCCGTCATGGGGGCGGGGAACGACCTGGGGATCGACGGAATCGGCGGCGGCAATCCCTTGACCAGCAAGGTCGCCATCGTCGGTCCCGCCACCCTGGCCGGCGCGGACGTGGACTATCTGTTCGCCCAGGTGCGGGTGCAGGAAGGGATCGTCGACACCTCGCCCAACTGCGGCAACATGCTCGCCGCGGTCGCCCCCTTCGCCATCGAGGCCGGGCTGGTCCCGGCGACGGACGGCGTGACGGTGGTGCGCATCCACAACGTCAACACCGGCAAGCTGATCGAGGCGCGCGTCCAGACCCCGGACGGTCGGGTGACCTACGAGGGCGGGGCCGTCATCGACGGCGTGCCCGGCACCGCGGCGCCCATCCATCTTGCCTTCCTCGACGCGGCGGGCGCCAACACCGGCCGGCTGCTGCCCACCGGGGCGCCGGTCGACCGCATCGGCGGGATCGACGGGATCGAGGTGTCCTGCATCGACGCCGCCATCCCGGTGATGCTGGTCCGCGCCGCCGATCTCGGCAAGACGGGGCACGAGCCGATGGACAGCTACCGGCTCGACCGGGGCTTCATGGCCCGGCTGGAGGCGCTGCGCGTCGAGGCCGGCCGCCGCATGGGCTTCCCCAACGCCGCCGGCATGGTGATCCCCAAGCCCGTCCTGCTGGCGCCGCCGACGCGCGGCGGCACGCTGGCCGTCCGCTATTTCATGCCCCACGACTGCCACCGGGCGATGGCCATCACCGGGGCCGTCGCCACCGCGACCGCCTGCACGATCCCGGGAACCATCGCCTCCGCGCTGGCCGGACGGATGGCCCTGCCCGGCGACGTCACCTTCGAGCACCCGGCCGGCCGGCTGACCGTCCGCCTCGATCCGGGTGCCGGTCAATCCGCCCCCACCGCCAGCATCCTGCGCACATCACGACGCCTGTTCGAGGGAACCGTGTTCGCACGGCCGTCGGACCCGCCGCGGGCCGCCATGGCCGCCTGACCCAACAGCACACAGAGGAGGAAACGCCATGCGCCTACAAACGGGAGAACAAACCCCGGCGCCGACCAAGTCCAAGGCCTTTTACAAGGCTCTCTATTTCCAGGTCGTCGTCGGCCTGACCCTGGGCATCCTGACCGGTCATTTCTGGCCGGACCTCGGCGCCTCGCTGAAGCCGCTCGGCGACGGGTTCGTCAAGCTGGTCAAGATGATGATCGCGCCGGTGGTCTTCTGCACCATCGTCAGCGGCATCACCAGCCTCAACGACACCCGCGAGATCGGCAAGACGCTGGTCAAGTCGATGGCGCTGTTCTACGCGCTGACGGTGGCGGCGCTGCTCATCGGGCTGGCCGCGGTGATGATCATCGAGCCCGGCGTCGGCATGCACGTGTCGGCGGCGTCGCTCGACCCCACGGTGGCGGCGCGCTACGCCAAGCAGGCGGCTCCGGTCGGCTTCACCGACTTCGTGCTGCACATCATTCCGCATTCCTTCTTCGGCGCCTTCGCCGAGGGCGAGGTGCTGCCGGTGCTGCTCATCTCCGTCCTCGTCGGCTTCGGGCTGACGCGGGTCGGCAAGGCCGGCGAGCCGGTGGTCCAGGGCATCGAATCCTTCTCCCATGTGCTGTTCGCCGCCTTCGGCTTCATCATGAAGCTCGCCCCGATCGGCGCCTTCGGCGCGATGGCCTTCACCGTCGGCAAGTACGGCATCGACTCCATCGGCTCGCTCGGCCTGCTGATCCTCACCTTCTACGTTGCCTGTGGCTTCTTCCTGGTGGTCGTCATCGGCGCGCTGGCGCGGCTGCACGGCTTCAGCCTATGGAAGGTGCTGCGCTACTTCCGCGAGGAGCTGCTGATTGTGCTCGGCACCTCCTCCTCCGAACCGGTCCTGCCGCGCGTGCTGCAGAAGCTGGAGGCGCTGGGCTGCAAGAAGGGCGTCTCCGGCCTCGTGCTGCCCATGGGCTATTCCTTCAACCTGGACGGCACGGCGATCTACCTAACCCTGGCTTCGCTGTTCATCGCCCAGGCCTGCGACATCCACCTGTCGGGCGGCCAGATCTTCGCCATGCTCGGCGTCATGCTGCTGACCTCGAAGGGAGCGGCCGGCGTCACCGGCAGCGGCTTCGTCGCCCTGGTCGCCACGCTGACGGTGATGCCGGACCTTCCCGTGGCGGGCGTCGCTCTGCTCGTCGGCATCGACCGCTTCATGTCCGAGGCCCGCGCCCTGACCAGCATCATCAGCAACTGTGTCGCCAGCATCGTCGTCTCGATCTGGGAGAACGCCTGCGACCGCGAGGTCCTGCAGCGGGAGCTGAACCAGAGCTACGCCAGCACCGAGCGGTGCCTGGAGGAGAAGGGCGACATCGCCGTCCTGCCGCTGACCGCCCCCGCCCAGCCGTCACACTGATCCGCCGACGCCCGCCCCCACGCATCGAGGACGCCTCTATGACCGCTTCCGCCATGACCGTTTCCGCCATGACCGTTTCCGCCATGACCGTTTCCGCCACAAGCGCGAAGGACTGGATCGGCCGGAGCGAGACCGTGTCCGACACCGTTACCCCGACCCCCTACGCCGCTCTGTCGGCCACGCTGGACCGGCCCGCCGAGCGCCTCGCCGCCGGCACCCCGCTCCCGCCGCTGTGGCACTGGCTGTACTTCCTGCCGCTGCACCGCCAATCGGAGATCGGGCCGGACGGGCATGCCCGGCGCGGCGGTTTCCTGCCCCTGGTGCCGCTGCCCCGCCGGATGTGGGCCGGCAGCCAGTTCGAGTTCCACAGCCCCCTGCGCGTCGGCGACGCCCTGACCCGGACCTCGACCATCCACGGCGTGACCGAGAAATCCGGGCGCAGCGGTCCGCTGGTCTTCGTCACGGTCCGCCACGAGATCCGCCGCGCCGGCGAGACCGAGGTGGCGCTGACCGAGTTCCACGACATCGTCTACCGCGAGGCGGCCAATCCGGGCGATGCGCCGCCCGAGCCCCGGCCGGCCCCGGCGGACGCGGCTTGGGAGACGCGCTGGGTTCCCGACGACGTGCTGCTGTTCCGCTACTCGGCGCTGACCTTCAACGGCCATCGCATCCACTACGACCGGCGCTACGTGACGGAGGTGGAGGGCTATCCAGGGCTGATCGTGCACGGCCCGCTGATCGCCACCCTGCTGCTCGACCTGCTGCGCCACCGGCTGCCAGAGGCCGAGGTCGCCTCCTTCCGCTTCAAGGCGGTGCGGCCGACCTTCGACATCAACCCCTTCTCGGTGTGCGGCACGCCGCTCGCCGACGGCAAGACGGTCCACCTGTGGGCCAAGGACCACGAAGGCTGGCTGACCATGGACGCCACCGCGGTCCTGAAGTGAGGACGCCCCTATGAAACCGCTGTCTGGAATCACCGTCGTCACCCTGGAACACGCCATTGCCGCCCCCTTCGCGACGCGCCAGCTCGCCGACCTCGGCGCCCGCGTCATCAAGGTGGAGCGCCCCGGCGTCGGCGACTTCGCCCGCGGCTACGACGAGCGGGTGCGCGGCGTCGCCTCGCACTTCGTGTGGACCAACCGCTCGAAGGAAAGCCTGACGCTCGACGTCAAGAATCCGGAGGCGCAGGCGATCCTCAAGCGCCTGATCCGCGAACAGGCCGACGTGGTGGTGCAGAACCTCGCGCCCGGCGCGGCCGCCCGCCTTGGCCTGTCCTACGAGGCGCTGTCCGCCGGGAAGCCGGAAATCATCGTCTGCGACATTTCCGGCTACGGCGGCGACGGTCCCTACCGGGACAAGAAGGCCTACGACCTGCTGATCCAGGGCGAGTCCGGCTTCCTGTCGGTGACCGGCACGCCGGAGACGCCCGCCAAGGCCGGCCCGTCCATCGCCGACATCTCCGCCGGCATGTACGCCTACAGCAACATCCTGGCCGCACTCCTGCAACGCCAGCAGACGGGGCGCGGCTGCCGCATCGACGTCTCCATGCTGGAATCGCTGGTGGAGTGGATGAGCTACCCGCTCTACTACGCCTTCGACGGCGCGCCGCCACCCGCCCGCACCGGCGCCAGCCACGCCACCATCTACCCCTACGGCCCTTTTCCGTCCGGCGACGGCAAGACGGTCCTGCTCGGCCTGCAGAACGAGCGCGAATGGGTGGCCTTCTGCGAGACGGTTCTGCAACGCCCCGAGCTGGCGCGGGAGGAGCGCTTCTCCAGCAACTCCCGCCGCAACGCGGCGCGCGACGAACTGCGCGGGATCATCGTGGCGGCCTTCGCCGGCCTGACCGCCGAGCAGGTGGTCGCCCGGCTGGAGCAGGCCGCCATCGCCAACGCCCAGGCCAACGCCATGCAGGATGTCTGGAACCACCCGCAACTGGCGGCCCGCGACCGCTGGCGCACGGTGGAGACCCAGAACGGGCCGGTGCCGGCCCTGCTGCCGCCGGGCATGGCGAGCAACGGGGATGCGCGCATGGACCCGGTGCCGGCGCTTGGCCAGCACACCGACCGCATCCTTGCCGAGCTGGGCTACGCGCCCGGCGACATCGCCCGGCTGCACGACGCGAAGGCGATCTGAGCCGCGCCGCGAACGGAACGCCATTTTCAGGGAGGACCAGCACCATGCCGTCCACGATCATCGACTCCGCCATCTTCGGCGACATCTTCAGCACCCCGGCCATGCGCGCCGTCTGGTCGGACGAGAACCGAACCCGCAAGTACCTGGACATCGAGGCCGCACTCGCCCGCGTCCAGGGCCGCCTGGGCATCATCCCGCAGGAGGCGGCCGACGAGATCGTCGCCAACTGCTCGCTCGACAAGATCGACATGGCAACGCTGAAGGCGCAGACGGAGCGCATCGGCTATCCGGTGCTGGGCGTCGTCTCGCAGCTCAACGCGCTGTGCCGCGACCGGCTCGGCGAATACTGCCACTGGGGCGCCACCACGCAGGACATCACCGACACCGCCACGGTCCTGCAGATGCGCGAGGCGCTGGACCTCGTGGACGAGGATCTGGCCGGCCTGTCGGCGGCCCTGGCGAGCCTCGCCAAGCGCCACCGGGACACGCCGATGATCGGCCGCAGCAACCTGCAGCAGGCGGTGCCGGTGACCTTCGGCTACAAGATGGCCGGGCTGCTGTCGGCGGTGGAGCGCCATCGCGAGCGGCTGGCGCAGCTCCGCCCGCGCGTGCTGATGGGCGAGTTCGCCGGAGCGTCCGGCACGCTGGCCTCCCTGGAGCATGGCGCCATGGAGACCCAGGCCGGGCTGATGGAGGAGCTGGGCCTCGCCCAGCCGGTGATCGCCTGGCACACCATCCGCGATACCATCGCCGAGGTGGGCTGCTTCCTGGGCTTGGTCGGCGGCACGCTCGGCAAGCTGTCGATGGACGTGAAGCTGATGATGCAAACGGAGGTCGGCGAGGTCTACGAGCCCTTCGCGCATGGCCGCGGATCGAGCAGCACCATGCCGCAGAAGCGCAACCCGATCTCCAGCTGCTACATCCACGCGTCGATCTCCGTGCTGCGCCAGCACACGGCGGCCCTGCTCGACGCCATGGTGGCCGACCACGAGCGGTCGACCGGCCCGTGGGAGATCGAGTGGATCGTCCTGCCGGAGGCCTTCTGCCTGCTGGCCGGCGCCCTGAAACAGGCGCGGTTCGTGGTGAGCGGGCTGGAGGTCGATGCCGAACGGATGCGCGCGAACCTGGAGATGACCAACGGGCTGGTGGCGTCCGAGGCGGTGATGATGGGGCTCGGCCGCCACATCGGGCGCGAGTACGCCCACGACCTCGTCTACGACCTCTGCCGCGAGGCGGTGCGCCAGAACCGGCCGCTGTTCGACCTCCTGGCCGAGACACCGGAGATCAGCGCCTGCCTCAGCCGCGCCGAACTGGCCAAGCTCTGCGATCCGGCCAATTACCTGGGCCAGTCCGGGGTGATGGTCGATCGTGTGCTGGACCGTGTCAAAAAGCCCGTGGGCGGCTGAGACTTGCCACGGAAGACTGAACACCGGTCGTCGGATCGGTTGTTCCGCTTCGGGAACGGCGCCGTGGGCGGCATACAGGGCGCCCACGGTGCGCTTCTTCTCCGTTTGTGCCGGCGCTCCGATCACGCCGGTGTTGTTCTCGGGATGCCCGCGGCCCGGCGCAAGCCGCAGCTGCGCGTCCAGGCGCCGAAGATTGTTTGCATCGCCGCTGGATGATCCCCACCCGCCGGCTCCACACCGCGCCATGGCTCACAGCAATGCCGCGAAGCGCCGACGATGTCCATGATGAGCGCCGCGTCCGTCAGCGCCCTGGTCTCATCACGGAAGCCAGCGGAAGGCTCTCGTCGGCCGCCTGTTCGGGCGTGATGACGGACTTGTGGTCCAACAGCTTGCGGCCGGCCATATGGTCCGCCGGACGGTTGATGGAATCGATGGCGACCAGAGCGTCCCGGCGGAAGTAGAAGGCGGAGAAGCGGCGATCCTGCGGCGAGCCGCGCAGCACCATTCGGTCATGATCGGTGGACAGGCCGACGATCTGCAGCTTCACGTCATACTGATCGGACCAGAACCAGGGCGCCGCCGTGAAGGGACGCTCCCGCCCCAGCAGCGCGGCGGCGGCCGACTTGCCCTGCTCGACGGCGTTCTGCACCGACTCCAGCCGCAGCAAGGTCCCCGTGCCGGTGCGACGGGCCGTGCAGTCGCCGACCGCGACGATGGCCGGATCGTCGGTGCGGGCGCCGTCGTCCACCAAGATGCCGCCGTCGCACGCCAGCCCGCAGCCTTCGGCCAGCGCCGTGTTAGGGACGATCCCGACGCCGATGACCACCAGATCCGCCGGATGCGAGCGTCCGTCGGCGGTGCGCACGGCGGTGACGCGGCCCCCCTGCCCATCCATCCCGACGACCTTGGCCTCCAGTTCGACCATCGCGCCCTCCGAGCGGTGCAAATCGGCGTAGAAAGCCGCCAGGAACGGCGTCGCCGAGCGGGCGAGCAGCCGGCCCGCCGCCTCCAGGATGGTCACCTCCAGGCCGCGCTTGCGCGCCGCCGCCGCGACCTCCAGCCCGATGTAGCCGCCACCGATCACCACCACCCGCGCCGCCCGGTCGAGCGCCGCGCGTATTCGCCGCGAGTCGTCCAGCGACCGCAGGCCGAGCACACCGTCCAAGTCATCACCGGCGACCGGCAGACGGCGCACCCGCGCACCGGTGGCGAGAGCGAGCCCGCGATACTCCAGGCGGCGCCCGTCCTCCAGGTGCACGTGGCGGGCGGAGCGGTCGATGGCGACGACGCGCGTGCCGGTCAGCAGGGCGATGCCCTGCCGCTCGAAGAACTCGGCGCCGCGGATGGCGAGCTGCGCCTCCTCCATCGTGCCGGCGAGAATCGCCTTGGACAGCGGCGGCCGGTGATAGGGGGCCGCAACCTCCTCCCCGATCAGCGTGATGGGACCGTCATAGCCCTCGGCGCGCAGGGATTCGGCGACCTGCAAGCCGCCCTGCCCCGCCCCGACGATGACCATTCCCGCGTCCGCTTGCGCCGGGCCGCCCATCAGCTCTGGGCCTCCGGCAGGCGGACCACGATGCCGTCCAGCGCGTCGCTCACCCGGATCTGGCAGGACAGGCGGCTGTTGCTCCGCCGCTCCGACGCCGTGCAGTCGAGCATCTCCTCCTCCGTCTCGCTGGGCGGCGGCAGGGAGTCGACGAGCGCCTCGTCCACGTAGCAGTGGCAGGTCGCGCAGGCGCAGGAGCCGCCGCACTCGCCCTCGATGCCGGCGACGCCGCTTTGCACCGCGCCCTGCATCAGGGTCCAGCCTGTCGGGATGTCCACGACCTGCTCCAGGCCGTCGTGCTCGATAAAGGTGACCTTCGCCATGACCGAAACTTCCTTTGGAAAACCGTGTTCTGCGAAAACCGTGCTCTGCATCTTGGCGCGGCCGGAGCCTTTCCCCCGGCCGCGCCGTCGTCCCCGCGATCAGCCGACCGCCAGTTCGAGGCGGGTCGGGCTGCGGAAGGTGGTGGAGGGCATCCAGGGCAGCTGGTCCTGCACCCGGACGAACTCCGGCACGCGCTTCAGGAACTCTTCGATAGCGACGCGGGCGGCCAGACGGGCAAAGGCCGTGCCGAGGCAGGCGTGGACGCCGCCGCCGAATCCCAGATGCCCCTTCGGCTTGCGGTCGATGTCGTAGAGATGGGCGTTGGCGAAGCGCCGCTCGTCGCGGTTCCCCGACCCGTAGGCGAGGCAGACGAAATCGCCGGCGCGCATCGTCTGGCCGTGCAGCGCGACGTCCTTCTGCAGGCAGCGGCGGAAGCGCTGGGCCGAGGTGTTGAAGCGCAGCGATTCCTCGATGGCGTCGGGGATCAGCGCCGGGTTGGCGGCGAGCCGGCGGCGCGCGTCGGCGTGGTCGGCGAGGTTCAGGGCGAACATCGCGAGGAAGCCCGACAGGGATTCGATGCCGGCCATGATCAGTGTGGTGATGGTCATCTGCACCTCGCGGTCGGCCAGCGTCTCGCCGGCGACCTCGGCCTGGATCAGGGCGGTGATCAGGTCGTCGCCGGGTTCGCGCTTTCGCAGCTCCACCAGCTCCTTGGCGTATTCGCTCATCCACTGGAAGGCGGCCAAGTGCTCCGGCCCCTTCTGGCGGGTGCGGGGATCGGACTGCACCATCAGCACGGCCTTGTCGCGCACCATCCGCTCGTTCTCGCGCGGCAGGTTGAACAGGCCGAACAGCACATCCACCGTGACCTTGCTGGAGACGTCGCCGACGAAGTCGAAGGTCTTCTCCCCCTGCACGGCGTCCAGCGCCCGGTTGGCCGAGGCGCGAACCGGCTCGGTCAGCCCCTCCACCGCCTTCTTGGTGAAGGCGAACTGGACGATGCTGCGCAGGCGGTCGTGGCGGGGCGGATCGGTGGTGCCCAGCGTGTTGCCGGCGCGGTTGGGCATCTCGTCCATCAGGTTGCCCTTGGCCGAAGAATAGGTTTCCCAGTCGTTCAACGCGGTGACGATGTCGTCGTAGCGCGACAGCACCCACATGTTGGCTTCCTCGCTCCAGAAGCAGGGATGCTCGTCGCGCAAGGTCTTGTAGAAAGGAAACGGGTCGGCATCGACGGCCGGGGAGTAAGGATCAAAACGGAACATCGGGCGCAGTCCTCCGACACCCGCGGCGGCGGGCGGCCAATTGGCGGTTTTTGGTTTGGATCGACGCGAACCGTTCAGGTCGCGAACAATTGCATCCTAGACGGATTCGCCTTTGCGGCGGAATGGACGAAGCGGAAGGAAAATTGTACTTTTCCGACAAACGAAGGCGCGGGGAAGGACGGCATGGAGCAGCCCGCGGAGGGGATGGCGCAGACACGGTCCAGCGCGGTGCCGCTCTTCGCGCTCTATGGCGAGGAGGCCCGGCTCACCGACGCCGAATTCATCCACATCGAGGACATCGAAAGCCGCAGCCGCCTTTATGACTGGGGCATCGGGTCCCACACCCACCGCGGGCTTTTCCAACTGGTGGCGGTGCTCGACGGCGGGGCGCGCGTGCAGATCGACGACCGGATGGCCGAGGTCGCGGCCCCCTGCGTGATCGTCGTTCCTCCGGCGGTGGTGCATTCCTTCCAGTTCCGGCCGGGCAGCCACGGCTATGTGCTGACGGTGGCCGAAGTGATGCTGTTCGACGGGGCCAGCGCACAGAGCCGGCCGCTGTTCGAGGCGCTGTTCCTGCGTCCCTGCCTGATCGATTTCACCGACGCCCCGCCGGCGGCGGAGCGCATCTCCGCGCTGCTCGATCAACTGATGACGGAGTTCCGCTGGCCGCAGCTCGGCCGGTCGGCGATGTGCGAGTGGCTGCTGCGCGGCGTCCTGCTGCTGCTGGAGCGCCAGCGCGCGGCGGCGGCCGGCGCCGACCCGGCGGAGCGCGTGCGCACCGAGCTGTTCGCCCGCTTCCGCGCGCTGGTCGAGGACCATTTCACCGAGCATTGGACGATCCCGCGCTACGCGGACGCGCTGGGGATCACGGAATCGCGGCTGAACCGCCTGTGCCGGCATCTCGCCGGCCGCTCCGCCTTCGAGGTGGTGCAGGACCGCCTGCTGCTCGAAGCGAAGCGCCGTCTGGTCTACATCGCCGCACCGGTGTCGATGATCGCCTACGAGCTGGGCTTCCAGGATCCCGGTTACTTCAACCGCGTCTTCAAGAGGCTGACCGGGAAGACGCCGGCCGCCTTCCGGCGTGAGGCGCGCTCCGAATAGCGCGGACCCTTTCTCACCGCTCGGCCGTGTCGAGCCGCGCCAGAATGGCGTCGGCGAGCGCCCGGTAATCGCCCTCCCCGATGGCGCGGGCGTCCAGTTTGAGGTCGCCGACGCGCTGCTGCCAGTCGACAGCGGCGCGGGCCATGCCGCCGGCCAAACCCAGTTCGTCGACGGTGCGCGCGACCTCGCGCATCTCGGCGGCGCGGCGGACGCCGTGGGTCATGACGCGCTCCTGCATGTAGGCGGCGCGCTCCTTGAAGCCGAAACCGGGATAGGTGACGTCCAGGGACTCCAGCACCACCTCGTCCACCCCGGCCTTGCGCCCGGCCAGCACGCATTCGAGGAACAGCGCCTCCAGCCCCTTCATCATGACGCTGCGGATCATCTTGATCGAGGAGGCGGTGCCGACCGGTCCCGCCGCCTCCCCGGCGCTCATCTCCAGGGCCGACAGGGCGGCCAGGGCCGCGGCGGCGTGCGGGCCGGCGACCAGAAGCGGCGTTTTATGAAGCTTTGGATGAACCGGCGCCATCACCGCCAGATCGACGTAGCGCCCGCCCGCCGCCTCGACCGCCTGCGCCGACTCCCGCTTGGTGCCGGGCGCGCAGGAGTTGCCGTCGAAGAACAGCGCGCCGGGCGCGAGATGGATAGCGGCGTTGCGGGCGGCGGCCTGCGCCTGATCGGCGGTGACCAGCGAAAAGACCAGCGCGGCTCCGGCCAGGGCGTCCTCCACCCGCTCGGCGCCGGTCACTCCGGCCGTCACGTAGTCGGCCCATTTGCGGGCGCGCACCACCCCGTCGGCGGACCCGGTCTTGACGTCGAAGGCGGCGACCGTGTCCGCCAGCCCGGCGCCCCGCCAGCCGGACCGGAAGGCCGACGCCGCCTCCCCGAAACCGATGAAGGCCACCTTCGCCGTCCGCCGATCCTGCACCGTCATCGCCGCCTCCGCCCGTCCGTGCGCTGGGAGTCCATCTCCCCTCCAATGGGCATGGCTAGCACGCGGACCCGCCGCCGATGTCATTCAATGACGGACCACTCTATCCAATTTTTGAATAGCGCCCCCTCGGTGTTTTGAATGGCCGCTCATGGGCGGGGGACCGGCGAGACGGCCTGCTTCCCGGCCTCGCGCAGCAGATCGAGGAAGTGCGCCTGCGTCGCGGTCGGGCGCCATCCCCGGCGCACGGTGAGGCCGATGGTGCGCTCGGTGTTGGCCAGCTCCACGGGCAGGATGACCAGCAGGCCCAGCTCATGCTCGTGCCGGATCTGGTGCGCCGAGATCAGGGTCAAACGGTCGCTGCCCAGCAGCAGGCCGCGCACCAGGATCTGGGAGCTGGTCTCGACCAGCCCACGCGGTGGTGCTGCAGCGAACAGCGTCTCGAACCGGTCGCGCGTCGGCGTGCCGCGGCGCGGGACCACCCATTGGCACCCCGCCAATTCCTCCAGCGTCAGCGTCGGCCGGCGGGACAGCGGGTGGAAGGCGCGCGCGACCACGACCAGCGGGTCCTCGAACAAGGGTTCCTGCACGATGTCGTCGATGGGCAGCGGGTCGCGCAGCGCGCCGATCAGTACATCAATCTCGCCGTGGCGCAGCCCGTGCAACAGGTCGTCGTAGGGGCCATCGAGAACGTCGAACTGGACGTCCGGACGCTCGCGCACCAGCGCGTTGACGGCGGTCGGCAGGATGAAGGGGCGTGACAACGGCATGCTGCCGACAACGATGCGGGCGGTGTCGCCGCCCAGCCCTTCGCCGACCTCCGCGAAGCCCTGCTCCAGCTCCGTGATCGCCAGTTTCACATGCTGGACCAGCGCCTTGGCGGCGGGGGTCAACGCGATGCCCGCGGCGGTCCGCGTGAACAGCGGCATGCCGGACAGCCGCTCCAGGTCACGGGCTGCGCGGTGCAGGGTGGGTTGCGAGATGCCGACGGTGCGTGCCGCGAGGCTGAAATTTCCGGCGTCGGCGACCGCGGCCAGCGCCCGGATCTGCGCCGCGGTCAGAAGCTGGTCGAAATCCGCCACACCGCGCAGGCCGCCCTTGCGCCCGCCGATGCGGACGGCCTCGCGCGTGCCGGTGCGCAGGCGGTCCAAGGCACGCTCCACGCGGTCGAGGAAAAGCACGCCCATGGCGGACACCGCCATGCCGTCCGGCCGCCGCTCGAACAGGGGAGTGCCGACCTCCTCCTCCAGCTTGGCGATGGCCTGGGTGATGGCGGGCTGGGACAGATGCACATGCTCCGCCGCCTGACTGATGCTGCCGCGCCGCGCCACCTCGCGGAAGGCCCGCAAATGCCGGATGTTGGGAATGCCGTTCATTCGGACTTTCCTGCTCCACAGCATCGCTGCCGGAGTGGCCATAGCAAAATTCAATGGCTCCAGCTTATCGTCGGGACGCCGTCCGGTAAAGGGGCCGGGCCGTGGAGAGCGTTACACCGCCGCCGCGCGCTTGACCGCCTCCATCATGCCGACAAATCCCTGGGCCGAGCGGTATAGCCCCTGCGGATCGCCCGCCTCGGCGAAACAGGCGCGGAGCCGGTCCCAGTCGGGCGCCGGGCATATCTCCTCGAACCAGGGGCCATGCTTCCGCCACGGGGCGAGCGCCGCCGCGACGTCGGCCGGCAAAACGCGTCCGCCGTCGCGTTCCTGCTCCAGGAAGGCCAGGGCCGACCGGCAGCCGCCGACCATGTTCTCGGCGAAGACACCGAGGCTGTCCGGGTGCAGGCGGGGGCGCCCATCCGGGTCGATGTAGAGGATGGGCAAGACCGGAGCCAACCGCGGGAACAGGGTGTTCGCCCAGATGGTCCCGCCCCAGTAGACCTGGGCGATCCGGGCGAAGTGGGCCACTTCGACGACCGGTTCGAGCCCGCTCGCCTCCAGGGGCAGGATCTCGACCTTGGGCTTGGTGACGGTCACGGTGTCGTTGGCCGCGTCGACGTAGAGGGCGCCGATCTGCATGGCGTTCTGGAAATAGCTGCCGCGCAGCGCCCCCCAGATCGGCGACAGGCGGCCGCCCTCCCGGACGAAGGCCGCCAGGGCCTGCGTGATTGGCGTGTCCGGCACAGCGATCCGCCGTCGCAGCCGCTCGAAGACGGCATCGCTGATCTCGCGGCAGAAACCCTTCGGATAAGCGTAGCGGCGCTTCGGGAAGGTCAGCCGGCCCTCGTCCCGATCCCGATCGACGCCATGACGCAGGTCCAGCATCAGCGCTTCCAGAGCGGCAAGGTGAGGGCCGAGCCACCGCTCCGTCAGGGCGCGCATCCCCTCGTCGGGCGGAACCAGGCGGCGGTGGCCCTGCCAGAGCCGCAACTGGCGGTCCAACGGAGTTTCGGTGCCCGTCGGCGGACGGAAGGGATCGGTGTGAGTCACGGGCGGGCGGTCTCCGGGAAAGCGGCAACCGTCCATTCGGTCCGCAAAGCCAACCCGGGCGGAGCGGCGCGCGGCATCCCCGATCTGGTCCTCGCCCAGGCTGATCCCGGACAGGTAACGCCATCGCCAGGCCGGAGGTCAATCTTGCCGAGGCGCCGACCTGTTTCAGCTGGCGGCCCTGGCGGGACCGATGGCCCCGGTGACCGTCCGCGAGCTGCCGACTGGCGTCATCACCACGGCGCCTCCGAGCCCTATGGGCTGACCTTCCCGCGGGAGAATGCTCAATCCCCGCCGTCTCCCATGATCCCGAGCTGACCGCGCAACGCCGCCAGGATCTCCACCGACAGCTCGGGATCGGCCTGCGCGGTGGCGCGGGCCAGCGCCATGCCGCCGATCAGGGCAGACACGATGGCGATGGCGCGATCACGGCGACCGGCATCACCCTCCCCGTCCCGCTCCGGCAGGCGTGCCTCCACCGCCTCGAAGAAGCGCTCGACACCGGTCCCGAAGCGCTCCTGCACCGCCGGGTCCTGCCGCGCCACCTCCCCGGCGAAGGCGGCCATCGGGCAGCCGGCGTCTGGTCGGTCGCGGTGCCGTTCGCTCAGGTATCGCGTCAGGAAGGCGTTGAGCGCCCCCTCCGGCGACGCCTCGTCGGCGGGCAGCCGGTCGAGGCTCTCCGCGAAGGCGGCCTCGCACGCCTCGGCGGCCAGCGCGTCCTTCGAGGCGAAATGGCCGTAGAAGCCGCCGTGGGTCAGCCCGGCGGCCTTGGTGATCTCCGCCACCCCGACCTTGTCGAATCCGCGCTCGCGGAACAGACGTCCCGCCGCCTTGACGATGGCGGCCCGGTTCTCCGCCGCCTTTTCCTTGGAAACCTTCACGTCGTCACCCTGTGCATGGCTGCCACGCCTCCAATGTGGGGGATCGCGGCAATATTCATGATGGACGTCATGAATAACTCCATTCATGATGACCATCATCATAACCCAGCGAGCATGGAGAGGACAATGACGGATATGAGCGGCGGCGTGGCCCTGGTCACCGGCGGCACCTCGGGCATCGGGCGGGCGACCGCGCTGGCCTTCGCCAAGGCGGGCGCCACGGCCATCGTCACCGGGCGGCGCGAGGCGGAGGGGCTGGAGACGGTGGACCTCGTCCGGCAAGCCGGCGGGCGCGCCGTCTTCGTCCAGGTCGACGTCGCCGACGCCGAGGAGGTCGCCGCCCTGTTCGCCCGGATCGAGCGGGACCACGGCCGGCTCGACTACGCCTTCAACAACGCCGGCATCCATTTCGGCCGCTCGGTGGCCGACACGACGGAGGCCGACTTCGACCGCATGGTCGCCGTCAACATCAAGGGCGTCTGGCTGTGCCTGAAGCACGAGCTGCCGATCATGCTGCGGCAGGGCAAGGGCGCCATCGTGTCCACCGGGTCGGTGCTGGGCCAGATCGGGCTGGCCGGCAACAGCGTCTATTCCGCGAGCAAGGCGGCGGTCGAGGGCATGACCCGCAGCGCCGCCATCGAGGTCGCCAAGTCCGGCGTGCGCGTCAACGCCGTCTGCCCGGCGATCATCCAGACGCCGATGAGCGCCGGCTCCTTCGGCGGGGAGGAGGCGGTGAACGCGGCGCTCGGCCCGCTGCACCCGGTCGGGCGCGTCGGCCAGCCGCGCGAGGTCGCCGACACCGTGGTCTGGCTGTGCTCCGACGCCGCGTCCTTCATCACCGGCCAGTCGATCAACGTCGACGGCGGCCTGACGGTGCAGTGATCCCCACCCCATCCAGGAGTTCGCGATCATGGATACCCTCGACCCCGCCGCCGACCCCGTCGTCATCGTGTCCGCCGCGCGCACGCCGCTCGGCCGTTTCCAGGGCGAGCTGTCGGCCCTGCCCGCCCACGCGTTGGGCGCCCACGCGGTCCGCGCCGCCCTGAGCCGCGCCGGGCTGGCGCCGGAGCGCGTGGACGAGGTGCTGCTCGGCTGTGTGCTCCCCGCCGGCCAGGGGCAGGCGCCGGCCCGGCAGGCGGCGCGCGGCGCCGGTCTGCCCGACGCCACCGGCGCCACCACCGTCAACAAGGTCTGCGGCTCCGGCATGAAGGCGACGATGCTCGCCCACGACCTGATCCGCGCCGGCTCCGCCGACCTCGTGGTCGCCGGCGGCATGGAGTCGATGTCCAACGCGCCCTATCTGCTGGCCAAGGCGCGCGGCGGCTACCGCATCGGGCACGACCGCATCCTCGACCACCTGATGCTCGACGGGCTGGAGGATGCCTATGAGGGCGGACGCCCGATGGGCGATTTCGGCGAGGCGACCGCCGACCTCTACGGCGTCTCCCGTGCCGAGCAGGACGCCTACGCCGTCGAGACGCTGACCCGCGCCCGCGCCGCCATCGCGAGCGGCGCCTTCACCGCCGAGATCGCGCCCGTCACCCTCGCCGTCAAAGGGGGCGAGCGGACCGTCGTCGACGACGAGAACCCGCTGAAGGTCGCGCCGGAGAAAATCCCCGGCCTGAAGCCGGCCTTCCGCCGCGATGGCACGATCACCGCGGCCAGTTCCTCGGCCAACGCCGACGGGGCGGCGGCGCTGCTCCTCACCCGCCGCTCGCTGGCCGAGCGCGAGGGGTTGCCCGTGCTGGCGACCATCCTCGGCCACGCCACCCACAGCCAGGACCCGGCTTGGTTCACCACCGCACCCATTCCAGCGATCCGCAAACTGCTCGACCGCGTCGGCTGGGGTGTCGGCGACGTCGACCTGTTCGAGATCAACGAGGCCTTCGCGGTCGTCGCCATGGCGGCGCAGCGGGACCTCGGCATTCCGCGCGACGCGCTGAACGTCAACGGCGGGGCCTGCGCGCTCGGCCATCCCATCGGCGCCACCGGTGCGCGGCTGATCGTGACACTGCTGCACGCGCTGGCCGCGCGGGGGCTGCGCCGCGGCGTCGCGTCCCTGTGCATCGGCGGCGGCGAGGCCACCGCCATCGCGGTCGAACGGCCCGCCTAAAGCGAATTTTTGTTCGCTTTAGGCTCATATCGCCTCATTCGCCGGCGGGCTCCGGTCGCATGTGCGACCGGGACCGCCGTCGCGGTCCAAAGCGGATCGCAGTCCGCTTTAAACCCCATCCGCCCAACCGGAAGCGCACCCATGCTCTCCTCCCCCGTCGCCGCCGCGCTGGCGCGGCGCAACGTCCATTACGGCTGGGCCGTCGTCGGCGTCACCTTCCTGACCATGCTGGTGTCCGCCGGTGCGGTCGGCGCCCCCGGCGTCCTGCTGCTGCCCCTGCAGCGCGAGTTCGGCTGGTCCACCGCCGACATCTCCATTGCACTGGCCATCCGCCTGCTGCTGTTCGGTCTGATGGGGCCGTTCGCCGCCGCGCTCATCAACCGCTACGGCGTCAAGCGGATGGTGCTGTCCTCGCTGACGCTGGTCAGCGGCGGGCTGCTGCTGTCGCTCGCCATGCGCGAGGTCTGGCAGCTGATCCTGCTCTGGGGATTCGTCGTCGGCTTTGGCACCGGCCTGACCGCCATGGTGCTGGGCGCCACCGTGGCGACGCGCTGGTTCAGCCGGCGGCGCGGGCTGGTCGTCGGCCTGCTGACCGCCAGTTCGGCCACCGGGCAGCTCGTCTTCATGCCGCTGCTGTCGATGCTGACTGAACAGATGGGCTGGCGCACCGCGCTGGCTCTGCTGTGCGGGCTGCTGTGGGTGGCGGCGCTGGCCGTGCTCGCCCTGATGCGCGACCGTCCGTCCGACCTCGGGCTGGCCGCCTATGGCGAGGAGGGTGCGGCGACCGCCCCGCCGCCGCCCGCCGGATCGGTGGTGGCCGCCGCCATGGGCGCCTTGCGCGACGCGTCGCGGACGCGCGTCTTCTGGGTGCTGTTCGCCACCTTCTTCATCTGCGGGGCGAGCACCAATGGGCTGATCCAGACCCACCTGATCCCGCTCTGCGTCGATTTCGGCGTGCCGGAGGTGCGGGCGGCCAGCCTGCTGGCGCTGATGGGAATCTTCGATTTCGTCGGCACGGTCGCCTCGGGCTGGCTGTCCGACCGCTACGACAACCGCTGGCTCCTCTTCTGGTATTACGGGCTGCGCGGGCTGTCGCTGCTGTTCCTGCCCTATTCCGACTTCACGCTCTATGGCCTGTCGCTGTTCGCGGTGTTCTACGGGTTGGACTGGATCGCCACCGTGCCGCCGACCGTCCGGCTGACGGCGGAACGCTTCGGGCGGGAGCGCGCCAACCTCGTCTTCGGCTGGGTCTTCGCCGGTCACCAGATCGGTGCGGCCTGCGCCGCCTTCGGGGCCGGCTACGCCCGCAGCACGCTGGACAGCTACCTGCCGGCCTTCTTCATCGCCGGACTGCTCTGCCTGGGGGCCGCGCTGCTGGTCCCGACGCTGGGCCGCGCCCCGGCCGCCAAGCCGGCGCCAGCCACCTGAGGGAGCCAGTTCAAGGCGGCTGTCCTGGCGCTTCTAACCCTCTCCCCTCTGGGGAGAGGGTGGCCCGGAGGGCCGGTGAGGGGGTCCCGCCGTTGCGATACGTCCGGCAAAAGCGCAACCCCCTCACCCTAACCCTCTCCCCAGAGGGGAGAGGGGACAACCAAAGCCCCATCGACTTCGCGCCGGGCTGTGCTTAGATAGGCGCAACCCGGCCCGCTCCTTGTGTGCGGGCTGTCCCCACTGCGTCGATGGACCGACCATGGACAAACTGCACGCGATGCGCGTCTTCGTCCGCGTCGTCGAGGTCAACAGCTTCACCAAGGCCGCCGACACGCTGGGCCTGCCGCGCGCCTCGGTGACGACGACCATCCAGAATCTGGAGGCGGCGCTCGGCGTGCGCCTGCTCCAGCGGACGACCCGCAAGCTGAGCCTGACGCTCGACGGCGCCGCCTATCTGGAGGGTGCCACCCGCATCCTGTCCGACCTGGAGGAGATCGAGACCTCCTTCACGAGCGCCCGCAAGACGCCGCGCGGACGGCTGCGGGTGGACATGCCGGGCTCGGTCGGGCGGCTCATCATCATCCCGACCATCCACGAGTTCCACGCCCGCTACCCCGACATCGAGATCATGATCGGGATGAGCGACCGTCCCATCGACCTGATCCAGGAGGGGGTAGACTGCGTGCTGCGCGTCGGCGATCTGGTGGATTCCAGCCTGATCGCCCGCCGGGTCGGCGCCTTCCGCCCGGTGACCGTCGCCAGCCCGGCCTATCTCGCCCGCCACGGCACGCCCAAGACCATCGAGGAGTTGGAAGGCCACAGCGCCGTCAACTACTTCACGCGCACCGGCAAGATGCACGAGATGAGTTTCGAGCGCGACGGCGTCATCCACGAGGTGAAGCTGAACGGCCCCGTCTCGGTCAACGACGCCGACGCCTACGTCACCTGCGCGCTGGAGGGGCTGGGCATCGGGCAGACCGCCCGCTTCATGGCGCTGCCCCACCTGCGGAGCGGCGCCCTGGTGGAGATCCTCAAGGAGTGGCGCCCGGCCCTGATGCCCATCTCCGCGCTCTACCCGCACAACCGCCACCTGTCGCCCAAGGTCCGCGCCTTCGTCGACTGGGTCGCCGAGCTGTTCGAGGGCTGCCCGCTGATGCAGGGCGAGGAGATTGACGGCTACGAGTGTCCGGACCGGGAGAAGCCAAAGCCGGCTCCCGCCACCACGGAACCGGAGGGCGCCCGTCTCTGCGTGGTGTGAGCCAAGCCTCATGTGGATCGGATTGTTCATCCGATCCGAATTGTGTTGCCGTTGACCGCGTATTTATTCCGTCCCGCCTGACGTCCACACTCCCTCCTGTTGCAATGCGGGAGGGGTGCTGGGGCACCGTCGGATCATGGGCCGCTCGTCGGATCAGTCGAACACACGCAGTACCGGAACGGCGCCCTGCCGGATCGCGGTCGATGACCGGACCATCGCCGGCCACGCCCAGGACATCCGGCTGCGGCTCTACCGGCCGCTGATCGGGCTGACCGTCCCGGCCCTGCTGTACCTGCACGGCGGCGGCTTCACCTCCGGTTCGCTGGAGGAGGCCGAGACCGCCGCCGCCGCCATCGCGGAGAGCGTGCCGGCGCTGGTCGTCTCGGTCGGCTATTCGCTGGCCCCGGCCCACTGCTTCCCCACCGCCGCCCACGACGCCCATCAGGCGGCGCTGTGGACCTTGACCGAAGCCCGCGACCTGAACATCGCCAAGGGCGGGCTGGGCGTCGCCGGGCACGATGCCGGCGGCCATGTCGCCGCCTCGCTGACCTTCCTCGCCCGCGACCAGGGCGCGGTGGACATCCGCGCGCAGGCCCTGCTCGGCCCGATGCTGGACCCCAGCCTGACCCGCGCCGGCGACGCCCAGGCGATGCAGTGCGACGTTCCGGCGACCGCCTACGCGCGCTGCTACCGCGCCTATCTGCCGGACGCGGCGCAGCGTGTGCACCCGTACGCCGCACCATTGGATTCCCGCCGGCTGGCCGGACTGCCGCCGACGCTGATCGTCACCGCGCAGAAGGACGTCCTGCGCATCGAGGCGGAACAGTACGCCGCCAACCTGATTGGAGCCGGCGTGCCCACCGAGGTCACCCGCTTCCCCGCCCTTTCGCACGCCGCCCTGCCGGGCCACCGCCCGGCGCTGCTGGCGGTCGCCGACTTCTTCCGCCGCCGCCTGTCCCCCGCGGACGGCCGCGGCGCCTTCGTTTGACTCCCCAGGAGAGTGGTCCCATGTCGTTGTCTCCTTCAAAGCTTGCCCTCCTTCTCGCCGTCGGCGCCGCGACCGCCGGTGTCGCCGGTGTCGTCGCCACCCAGGGCCACGCCGACGCCCCCGCGGCGGCCACCGCCGCCCCGCCGCCGCCCGAGGTGGACGTGGCACCGGTCGTCGCCCGCAAGATCACCGACTGGCAGTCCTACTCGGGCCGCCTGGAGGCGGTCGACCGGGTGGAGGTGCGCCCGCAGGTGTCGGGCGCCATCACCGCCGTGCATTTCCGCAACGGCGCCCTGGTGAAGAAGGGCGATCCCCTCTTCACCATCGACCCGCGCCCCCACGTCGCCGAGGTCGCCCGGGCCGAGGCCCAGGTCGCCGCCGCGCAGGCCGCGGTGCGCTTCACAACCGCCGACCTCGACCGCGCGCAACGGCTGGTCCAGAACGCCACCGTCTCGCGCCAGACCCTGGACGAGAAGGAGAACGCCGCTCGCGAGGCGGTCGCCAACCTGAAGGCGGCGCAGGCGGCGCTCGACCTCGCCCGCATCGATCTGGAGCACACCCAGGTGACCGCCCCGATCTCCGGCCGGGTCTCGCGCGCCGAGGCGACGGTCGGCAATGTCGTGGCGTCCGGCGCCTCCGCCGCCCCGCTGACGACCCTGGTCTCGGTCTCGCCGATCTACGCCTCCTTCGACGTCGACGAGCAGACCTACCTGCGCCACATCGCCAGCGTGAAGGACGCCGCCGACGTGCCGGTCCAGCTCGGCCTCGCCAACGAGAACGGCTATTCGCGCGGCGGCACGGTGGAGCATGTGGACAACCGGCTCGATTCCGTGTCCGGCACCATCCGCGTGCGCGCCAAGTTCGACAATCCCGACGGCATGCTGGTCCCCGGCCTCTACGCCCGCGTCAAGGTCGGCGGCAGCACCCCGCACGACGCGCTGATGGTCGAGGACCGCGCCATCAACACCGACCAGGACAAGAAATTCGTCCTGGTGGTCGGCGGCGACGACACCGTGCAGTACCGCGAGATCATCCCGGGTGCTGCGCAGAACGGGCTGCGGGTGGTCAAGAGCGGCCTCGCCGCCGGTGAGCGCATCGTCGTCAACGGCATCCAGCACGCCCGCCCCGGCGCCCGCATCAGCCCGAAGACCGTGGCGATGGGCAAGCCGGCCGACGCCATCGAAACCGCGTCCAACAACCCGTGATCCCGCCCTCATGAGTGGGACCTCGCTGGGAAAGCCATTATGAACATCTCGAAATTCTTCATCGACCGCCCGATCTTCGCGGGCGTGCTGTCGGTGGCGCTGTTCCTGGCGGGAGCGATCTCGCTGTTCCAGTTGCCCATCTCCGAATACCCGGAGGTCGTCCCGCCGTCGGTCGTCGTGCGCGCCCAGTTCCCGGGCGCCAATCCCAAGGTCATCGCCGAAACGGTCGCCTCCCCGCTGGAGGAGCAGATCAACGGCGTCGAGAACATGCTGTACATGCAGTCGCAGGCCAACAGCGACGGCAACATGGCGCTGACCGTGACCTTCCGGCTGGGCACCGACCCGGACAAGGCGCAGCAGCTCGTGCAGAACCGGGTGGCGCAGGCGTTGCCACGCCTGCCGTCCGACGTGCAGCGGCTGGGCGTGACGACGGTCAAAAGCTCGCCCACCCTGACCATGGTCGTGCATCTGCTGTCGCCCAACGACCGCTACGACATGACCTACCTGCGGAACTACGCCATCCTCAACGTCAAGGACCGGCTGAGCCGGATCTCCGGCGTCGGCGAGGTGCAGGTGTGGGGGGCCGGCGACTATTCCATGCGCGTCTGGCTCGACCCCAACAAGGTCGCCCAGCGCGGCCTGACCGCGTCCGACGTGGTGGCGGCGATCCGCGAGCAGAACGTCCAGGTCGCGGCGGGCGTCATCGGCGCCTCGCCCGCGCTGCCCGACACGCCCCTCCAGCTTTCGATCAACGCGCAAGGCCGCCTGACGACGCCGGAGGAGTTCGGCGCGATCATCCTGAAGACCGGCGAGCAGGGCGGCGTCACCCTGCTGCGCGACGTCGCCCGCGTCGAGATGGCGGCGGCGCAGTACGGCCTGCGCTCGCTGCTCGACAACAAGCCGGCGGTGGCGCTGGGCATCAACCAGTCGCCGGGCGCCAACGCGCTGGCCATCTCCGACGCCATCCGGGCGACCATGGCCGACCTCAAGGCCGACATGCCGGACGGTGTCGACTACAGCATCGTCTACGACCCGACGCAGTTCGTCCGCTCCAGCATCGACGCGGTGATCCACACGCTGCTGGAAGCCGTCGCCCTGGTCGTGCTGGTGGTCATCGTCTTCCTGCAGACGTGGCGCGCCTCGATCATCCCGCTGCTGGCGGTCCCGGTGTCCATCGTCGGCACCTTCTCGCTGATGCTGGGGCTCGGCTATTCGATCAACGCGCTGTCGCTGTTCGGCATGGTGCTGGCCATCGGCATCGTCGTGGACGACGCCATCGTCGTCGTGGAGAACGTCGAGCGCAACATCGAGAACGGCCTGTCGGCCAAGGAAGCCACCTACCGCGCCATGCAGGAGGTCAGCGGCCCGATCATCGCCATCGCGCTGACCCTGGTCGCCGTCTTCGTCCCGCTGGCGGCCATGAGCGGCCTGACCGGCGAGTTCTACAAGCAGTTCGCGATGACCATCGCGATCTCCACCGTCATCTCCGCCTTCAACTCGCTGACCCTGTCGCCGGCCCTGGCGGCGGTCCTGCTGCGCGGACACGACCAGCCGCAGGACTGGCTGACCCGCGCGATGAACAAGGTCTTCGGCGGCTTCTTCCGGCTGTTCAACCGGGTCTTCCACCGCGCCTCGACCGGCTACGGCCGCGGCGTCGGCGGGGTGGTGCGGCACAAGGGGCTGATGATGCTGGTCTATGTCGGGCTGCTCGGCGTCACCGTGCTGCTCGGCCGCACCGTGCCGATGGGCTTCGTCCCGGCGCAGGACAAGGAATACCTCATCAGCTTCGCCCAGCTTCCCAACGGCGCCTCGCTCGACCGCACGGAAGCGGTGATCCGCGAGATGACCGACATCGCGCTCGCCCGCCCCGGCGTGCAGAGCGCCGTCGCCTTCCCCGGCCTGTCGGTCAACGGCTTCACCAACAGCTCCAGCGCCGGCATCGTCTTCGTCACGCTGAAGCCCTTCGCCGAGCGCAAGGACCCGTCGCTCTCCGCCGCCGCCATCGCCGGTGATCTGCAGAAGCGCTACGCCGGCCTGAAGGAAGCCTTCGTCGCCATCTTCCCGCCTCCCCCGGTGATGGGCCTCGGCACGCTGGGCGGCTTCAAGATGCAGATCGAGGACCGCGGCGCGCTGGGCTACGAGGCGTTGAACGCGGCGGTCGGCTCCTTCCTGAAGAAGGCGATGGAAACGCCGGAGCTGGGGCCGGCCTTCTCCAGCTACCAGATCAATGTGCCGCAGCTCGACGTCGATCTCGACCGCGTGAAGGCCAAGCAGCAGGGCGTGCCCATCGGCGAGGTGTTCGACACCATGCAGATCTATCTGGGCTCGCTCTATGTGAACGACTTCAACAGCTTCGGCCGGGTCTACCAAGTGCGGGTCCAGGCCGACGCGCCCTTCCGCGCCGAATCCGCCGACATCGGCCTGCTGAAGACGCGCAACGCCCAGGGCGACATGGTGCCGCTCTCCTCGCTGGTCACCGTGAAGCAGAGCTACGGGCCGGAGATGGTCGTGCGCTACAACGGCTACACCGCCGCCGACATCAACGGCGGCCCGGCCCCCGGCTATTCCTCCGGTCAGGCGCAGGCGGCGGCGGAGCGCATCGCCCAGGAGACCCTGCCGCGCGGCGTGCGGTTCGAATGGACCGACCTGACCTATCAGGAGATCCTGGCCGGCAACGCGGCGCTGTGGATCTTCCCCATCAGCATCCTGCTCGTCTTCCTGGTGCTGGCCGCCCAGTACGAGAGCCTGACCCTGCCGCTGGCCATCCTGCTGATCGTGCCGATGAGCCTGATGTCGGCGCTGGCCGGGGTGTGGCTGACGGGGGGCGACAACAACGTCTTCACGCAGATCGGCTTCATGGTGCTGGTCGGCCTGTCGGCGAAGAACGCCATCCTGATCGTCGAGTTCGCCCGCGAGCTGGAGCATCAGGGGCGCAGCGTGGTGCAGGCCGCCATCGAGGCCAGCCGGCTGCGGCTGCGGCCCATCCTGATGACCTCCATCGCCTTCATCATGGGCGTGGTGCCGCTGGTGACCTCGACCGGCGCCGGCGCCGAGATGCGCCACGCGATGGGCGTGGCGGTGTTCGCCGGGATGATCGGCGTCACCCTGTTCGGCCTGATGCTGACGCCGGTCTTCTACGTCCTGCTGCGCACGATGGTCGGGGCCGGCAAGCCGGCCGCGGTGCCGACCGGTCCGGCGCTCGCCCACGGGCATGGGGACGACTGAGCGTTCCTGAGGGAACCGTCGCCTTAACCGTGGCGGGGAGCCAGGGCCGAGCGCCCGCTCCCCGCCACGCCGTTTCTTCCCTGACCTTCCCCCTGCTTGCTCTGGCACAACGATCGGCAACGCTCCAGCCGGCACTCTCACCGTCACGCACCGCCCATCCGCTGGCGGCCCCGGTTGGAGACCTCGTCATGTCCAGTGCAGCCATCAGCACCACCCTGTACCGCCATCACCACGCCACCGTCGGGCAGCTCGTCGACCGGATCGACTCCCTGCTGGCGGCGCCGTCCCCGGTGGCGAACGCTGCCGCTCTGGCCACGGCGGTCCGCGATCTGTTCGGCGTGTTCACCGTCCACCTGTCGCTGGAGGACAGCGCGCTCTACCCGCGCCTGCTGGCCCACCCGACCCCGGCGCTGCGCGCCACGGCGGCGCGCTTCCAGGCCGAAATGGGCAGCCTGCGCGCACGCTTCGACCGCTATCGGGCGAGCTGGCCCGGCCCGCTGGCGGTGTCCAAGGACCCGGAGACCTTCGTCCGCGAGACGCGGGAGGTCGTGACCGCCCTGAAGCATCGCATCGCCCGCGAGGATCTGGAGCTGTACGACGTCATCGACCGCGCCGGCCTCGCCGACAAGACGGCGAACCGCTGAGGGCGATCCGATGATCCGTCCGAACCGCCGCGCCGCGCTGGCGGGGCTCGCCGCCCTGCTGGCCGTTCCCGCCCTCCGCCGCCCCGCCGCCGCCACGGCCCCCTTGCCGCTGCTGACCCTGTGGGGACCGCCGGCGGGGCCGTCGATCACGCTGGTTCACGCCATCGCCTCCGGCCTGCTCCGCCCGGTCGCCGACAAGGTGGTGTTCAAGGCGTGGCGCACCCCCGACGAACTGCGCGCCGGCCTGACCTCCGGCACCATGCAGACCTTCGTGCTGCCGACCCAGTCCGCCGCCAACCTGTTCAACAAGGGGCTCGGCGTCCGGCTGGTCAACGTGATGACCAACGGGCTGCTCTATCTGCTGTCCGCCGATCCGTCGCTGACTTCGGTGGCCGCGCTGAAAGGCCGGGGCGTCGCGATCCCCTTCCGCAACGACACGCCGGAATATGTGTTCCGGCGCCTCCTGGCGGCGGAGCGGCTGACCGCGGACGGCGATGTCGCCCTTCAATTCACGGGCACGCCGATGGAGGCGATCCAGCTTCTCGTCACCGGGCGGGCCGACGCCGCCCTGCTGCCCGAGCCGGCGGCCTCCGCCGCCATCCTGCGCGCCGGGATGGCCGGCAAGACGGTGACGCGGGTTCTCGACATCCAGCACGCCTGGGGCGCCGCCACCGGACTGGCAACGGCCCTCCCGCAGGCCGGGCTCGGCGTCTCCGCCACCTTCCAGGCGGAGCATCCCGCCAGCGTCGAGGCGCTGCACGACGCGCTGGCCAAGGCGACCGCCTCGGTCAACGCCGACCCGGCGCGGGCCGCCAACGACGCTGCGGCGCCGCTCGGCCTGCCCTGGCCGGTCATCGAGCAGGCAATCCCCCATTCCAATCTGGTCGCCCAGCGCGCCAGCGCCGTCCGCGAACCGATGGAAGCCGTCTTCCGCGCCCTGGCGGAGTTCGACCCCAAGATCATTGGCGGCGCGCTGCCGGCGGCGGACTTTTATCTGTGAGGTGCGGCATGACGACGGCGCGCGCCGACGCGGTTTTCGACCGGCTGGGCCGGGTCGGGCAATTCCTGTGGTCGGGCTGGGCCGGGCTGGCCGGGCTGGCCCTGTTCGCCGCACTCTGGCAGGCGGGGCATGAGCGCTACGGCGACTTCATCCTGCCGGCCCCGCTGGCGACCCTGACCGCCGGACTGACCATCGCCGCCGATCCCGCCGCCTGGGAACTGGCCGGTCAGACCACGCTGCGCGCGGTCGAGGGCTTCGCGCTGGCCGCCCTTGCCGGCGCCGCGGGCGGGCTGGCCGCCGGCTATTCGCCGGCGACGATGCGGCTGGCCCGCCCGATCCTGACCGTCCTGCTGGGGGTCCCGCCCATCGCCTGGATCGTGCTGGCGATGATCTGGTTCGGCTCCACCGACGGAACGATCATCACGACGGTGCTGGTCGCCGCGACCCCGGTGGTCTTCGTCGGCGTGGCCGAGGGCGCTGTCACCCGCGACCGCGGGCTGGACGACATGGCCCGCGCCTTCGGCGCCGGCCCGCTCGCCCGGCTGACCACGCTCGGGCTGCGCCACGTCGCCGCCTTCCTGTTCCCGGCGCTGACCGTGGCGCTCGGCTCGGCCTTCAAGGTGGCGGTGATGGCCGAGCTTCTCGCCAACACCGGCGGCATCGGCGGCGCGCTGGCCGCCGCCCGCGCCAATCTCGACGTGGCCGAGGCGCTGGCCTGGGTGCTGATCGCGGTGACCGGGCTGATCGTCGTCGAATACACGCTGGTCCACCCCATCCGGTCCGAGTTCGAACGCTGGCGCAACGCCGCGCGCCCCTGGGGCGTCAAGCGCTGACCGCCAAGGCCGGCGCCAGCGGGGAAAAAATCGACCGTGCACGCTGCTTTTCCGCCTCGAACTTGACCGCGGACAAACAGCCCACCCGAAAGGCCGATAAAATGCGAACGACAATCATTTGCATTTAAGTCCGAGACATCGGCTTTTCCGGGGAAACGAGCACCATGACGACACGGGGACAGGCCGGCCAAGCGGCGTTCCGAACCGCGCGAGCGGACACCGCCACCCGCGCCCCCATCCTTCTGGCCGGGTTGGCCATGGCCTCTCTGGGCGCCGCGGCTTCGCCGCCGGCCCACGCGCAGTCGGCGGCACCGGGGGCCGCCGTCTTCCTCTCCCCGGTCATGGTCGAGGGACAGACCGACAGTGCCGAGGCGACCGCCCGCCGCCGTCTGGAAGCGATCCCCGGCGGCACCGCCCTGGTGGCGGAGGAGGATCTGACCGGCAAAGCGAACGTCACGGTGTCCGACGCGCTGTCCGGAGTACCCGGCGTGGTGGTGCAGAACTTCTTCGGCGGCAACGACCAGCCGCGCATCCAGATCCGCGGCTCCGGGCTCCAGCAGAATCCGGTGGAGCGCGGCATCCTGGCCCTGCAGAACGGCCTGCCGCTGAATCGGGCCGACGGCTCCTATATCGTCGGGCTGGCCAACCCGCGCCAAGCGGAGTTCACCGAGATCTACCGCGGTTACACCGCCAACCGGCTGGGCGCCAGCATGCTGGGCGGGGCGATCAATTTCATCTCCCCCACCGGCTCCTCCGCGCCGGGCTACCGGCTGGGCGTCGAGGGCGGCAGCTTCGGCCAATTCAACACCAGCCTGCAGGCCGGCGGCAGCGCCGGAAAGCTCGATGGGCTGGTCCAGGTCCAGCGCAGCCAGCGCGACGGCTACCGCGACTACAACAGCTCCGAACGCACCGGCTTCGACGCCAACGCGGGCGCCGTGCTGTCCGACACCGTCACCACCCGCTTCTTTGCCGGCTACACCGACCTGTCCTTCGACGTCGCCGGCCCGCTGACCCGCCAGCTTCTGGAATCGAACCCCAAGGCGGTCTACACCGGCCCCCGCGTGGTCAACGGCGTCGCCACCAATCCGGGACCGAACGTCGTCCGCGACCGGCCCGAGCGCGAAGCCAGGCAGTTCCGCGTCGGCAACCGGACGACGGCGACCTTCGGGGCGCATCTGCTGGACGTCGCGCTGGGCTACACCCACACCGACGACACCTTCCGCTTCCCGATCTCCTCGGGCGTCCGCAAGACCGAGGGCGGCGACGTCACCGCCGTCGCGCGCTACGCCTACAGCCCCGACGCGAGCCAGCCCCTGCCGCTGTTCGAGACGACCCTGCGCTACGTCGTCGGATCGGCGGACCGCGAGGACTATCTGAACAACGCCGGCAGCCAGGGCGCCCTGTTCGGACGCAGCACGATGGACGCCTCCACCCTGGCGCTCCACGGCGGCCTGAACCTGCCGCTGGGCAACGCGGTCACCCTGTCCCCGGCACTCACCGTCACCCACGCCACGCGCGAGAACGACGACACCTTCGGCGCGGCGCGGCGGCCGACCATCGCCTTCAACCCGGCCAACCCGCGGGTGGCGCTGCCCGCCGGCTCGATCCCCGCCGGCGACACCAGCTACGACCGCAGCTACACCGGATTCAGCCCCAGCCTCGGCCTGACCTGGAAACCGCTGGAGGACCACACCCTTTACGCCGCCGTCAGCCGCAGCTTCGAGCCGCCCACCCACGACGACCTGATCGCCACCGTCAACGGCACGCCGAACAGCAGCGCCGGGCGCCCGAACCCGGCCCAGCCCGGCCTCGTCTCCACCGCCTACCGCACGCCGGACCTCAAGGCGCAGACGGCGACCACCGTCGAAGCGGGCTGGCGCGGCCGTTTCGGGGTCGTCGCGGTCGATGCCGGGACCTACTACTCCTGGGTCAAGAACGAGCTGCTGAGCCTGCGCGACGCCACCGGGGCCTCGCTCGGCGCGGTGAACGCCGACCGGACGCGGCATTTCGGCGTCGATATGGGGCTGTCGGCCTTCCTCACCGAGCGGCTGAGCGGCCGGATCGCCTACACCTTCCAGGATTTCCGCTTCCAGGACGATCCGGTGCGCGGCGACAACCGGCTGGCCGGCGCGCCGCGCCACGTCATCAACGCCTCGGCGCGCTACGACATCACCACGGCGCTGTCGGTGGGAGCGGAGGTGGACTGGTATCCCGGCAAGACCCCCGTCGACAACATGAACAGTGTCTACACGGACGGCTACGCCACCGTCGATCTGCGCAGCACCTACGCCATCAACGAGCGTGTCAGCGTCTATGGCGAGGCGCGCAACATCTTCGACGCGACCTACGCCTCCTCGACGCTGATCGTCGATCAGGCGTCGCCCACCCAGGCGGTCTACCTGCCGGGCGACGGGCGGGCCTTCTACGCCGGCCTGAAGGTCAGCTTCTAAAATCGGAAAGGCACCCTGCCATGACCCGGGAAACGATGGGCACCGCCCCCTCCCTGACGCTGTCCGGCATCGGCCACGCCTATCTCGGCCGCACGGTGCTCGACGCCGTGGACCTGTCGCTGGCGGCGGGCGAAGTGGCGGCGCTCGTCGGCCCCTCGGGCTGCGGCAAGAGCACGCTGGCGCACATCTCCGCCGGGGTGGTCGAGCCGTCGCGGGGCCGCGTCGCGCGTCGCTACCGCCGCCACGGCATGGTGTTCCAGGACCCGCGCCTGCTGCCCTGGGCGACGGCGCGGGCCAACATCGCCTACCCGCTGCGCCTGCTCGGCCTGCCCCGCCGCGAACGGCGGGAGCGGGCGGAAGAGGCCGCAAGGCGGGTGGCACTCGACCGCGCCGACCTCGACAAGTTCCCCGTCGAGCTGTCGGGCGGCATGCGCCAACGCGCCGCCATCGCGCGGGCGCTGGCGATCGACCCCGACTTCGTCTATTTCGACGAGCCCTTCACCGCGCTCGACGTCGCCCTGAAGCGCCGCATGCAGGATCTGGTGATCGAGGCGGCGCGCGGGGCGCGCTTCGGCGCCCTGTTCATCACCCACGACCTGATGGAGGCGGTGCGCATCGCCCACCGGGTCGTGGTCATGGACGCCCAGGGGCGCGGCATCGCCGGGACGCGCGCCGTTCCCGGCGAACCGGGCGGGCGCGACGACGGCACCGTCTACCGGCTGGTCGCCGGATTTCTGTCCGACGACCCGCTGTTCCGCCACATCCACGACATCGACGAAAGGCGGACCCCGTGACGGACACGATCCGAACCGCCCGCGCGCCGACCCTCGCCGGCATCCTCGGCGACGAGGGGCTGCGGCTGTTCTTCCCGCTGTCGGCCCTGCATGCTGCTCTGTGGCCGGTGCTGTGGGCGGTGGTCAACGGCTTCGCCCTGCCCTTCGACGGCGCGATCCCGCCGGGGCTGTGGCACGCGCACGAGATGCTGTTCGGCTCCTTCGGCGCGGCGGTGATCGGCTTCATCACCACGGCGATCCCGGAATGGACCGACAGCCGGCGGCTTCAGGGGCGCGCCCTCTTCGCGCTGGCGGCACTGTGGGGGATCGGGCGGGTCGCCGGGCTGACCGGTGCCGACGGGTCGGCCGTTGTCGCCACGGTCGCCGACACGGCGTGGCTCGCCGCCCTGCCCCTCTACGTCGCGACGGTGTCCTGGCGCAAGCGCACCAGCCGGTTGCTCGGCGTTCTCCTCTGGCTGAGCGCGCTCGCGGTTTCGGGTGCCGTGGTCCACGCCGCTTTTGTCATCGGTGACGTTGAGTGGGCGCAGGCCGGACTGCACGCCGCCGGTCTGGTGCTGCTCGGGCTTCTGGGTCTCGTTCTGGCGCGCATTTCGGTGCCCGTCACGAATCTCGTCCTCGACCCCAGCCAGAGCAGTTCGCCCTACCGGCCCCATCCGGGACGCCTCAATCTGGCGCCCGGTCTGGTCGCCATCGCCCTGGCCGGGGAGATCGCCGGGCTATCGCCCATGGTGAGCGCCTATCTGTTCGTCGCCGCCGGAGCCGCCTTTCTCGACCGGGTTGCCGAATCCTTCATCGGCCGCGCCGTCTTTCGCGCGGAGATCCTGGCCTTGGCCGGATCGAGCCTGATGGCGGGCGCCGGCCTGCTGTTGATCGGAGCCTCCCGGCTGGGGGCTGACTTTCCCGAAACGCCGGCGCTGCATCTGGCGCTGATGGGCGGGCTGGGCCTCGGCGTGCTGGCGGTCTTCGCCATCGCCGGGCTGTTCCACACCGGCCGGACCTTTCCCCTTCCGGCGAGGGCGCGGCTGGCGTTTCCGCTGCTGGCGGGGGCGGTGGCCCTGCGGGTCCTGCCGGAACTGGGCATTGTGCCTGTGCCACCTGGACCGCCGCACGCGCTGGCGGCCCTGCTCTGGGCGGCGGCCTTCCTGCTCTGGCTGAAAATCTACTGGCCGTTCCTGTCCAAGCCCCGTGTGGACGAAGCCGCGGTGTGTTGACCCTTTAACGTAAAAGGCCCCCGATGAAGCCCATCACCCTCTTCAGCGCCGGCTTCCGTCCCTTCTTCCTGTTCGGGGCGCTCTATGCCGCCGCACTGATCGCCGTCTGGGTTCCATGGTTCCTCGGCCTCGTCAGCCCGGAGATGGATTTTTCCCCCGTCTCCTGGCACGCCCACGAGCTGCTGTTCGGTTTCGTCCCGGCCATCGTTGCCGGCTTCCTGCTGACGGCGATACCGAACTGGACCGGGCGTCCGCCCGTGGCCGGCTGGCCGCTGGCGGCGCTGTTCGCCGTCTGGATCGTGGGACGGCTGGGCGTGGCCGGATCGGCGGCTCTGGGACCGTTGGCGATCGCGTTGCTCGCGCTGTTGTTTCCGGTGGCCCTCGCCGCTGTGGCCGGGCGGGAGATCGCCGCGGCGAGGAACTGGCGCAATCTGAAGGTCGTCGCCGTCCTTGCCATCCTGATCGGCGCGCAGGGCCTGTTCCATTGGGAGCTGTGGCGCTTCGGGCAGAGCGTCCACGGCACGCGACTCGCGGTGGCGGCGATTGTCACCTTGATCATGCTGATCGGCGGGCGGATCATCCCGAGCTTCACCGGGAATTGGCTGAGGGCGCGCGGCGGCGCGCGGCTGCCGGCACCCTTCTCCCGCTTCGACAGTACGGCGATGGGGCTCGGCCTGTTGGCTCTGATCGCCTGGGTTTTGCGGGACGGCGCGGTGCTGAACGAGCGCCTGACCGGCGCCCTGCTGCTGGTCGCCGGCTTGGCGCAGGCGGTGCGGCTCACGCGGTGGCAAGCGCAGCGCACGCTGTCCGAGCCGCTCGTGCTCGTCCTGCACGTCGCCTACGCTTTCATCCCGGTCGGGTTCCTGCTGGCGGCCTGGGCCTCGCTGAACGGCAGTGCCGCTCATGGAAGCGCGGCGCTCCACGCCTGGACCGCGGGCGCCATCGGCGGCATGACACTGGCGATGATGACCCGCGTCACCCTGGGCCACACCGGGCGGGCGCTCACCGCTTCCTGGGCGACGGTGGCGATTTACGTCGCCGTGACGCTGGCAGCGGGCGCGCGGATCGCCGCCGCCCTCGACCCGCAGCGCACCATGCTGCTGTTGCCGCTGGCGGGTGTCCTGTGGGTTGCCGCCTTCCTGATGTTCGCCATGGTCTACGGACGGATGCTGCTGACCCGTCGGCGATGAAGGGCCGGCGGCAAGGAACGTCAACCGTTAGCCGCGATGGCCCGCGCGAACTCGTCGAGCAGAGCGTCGGTGTCGAGGCCATAGTCGTCCGCCACCTCGGCGACGGTCTGGAAACGCGCCATCGGGCAGCCGGGACAGGCCATCCGGTGCTTGAGGAACACGGAAATGGTCGAAGGCCAGCGCTCCAGCACATCCTCGACGAGGTCGGAGGACGAGGGCAAGGCCGCGGTGGCGCAAGGTGATGGCGGAGCGATCATCCCGGCACCCTAGCGCCCCGGCGGGCGCGTTTCTTTGCGCCCGCGCAAACGGAACGAAGGTTCGGCCCCGCCTACTTCTCCGGTTTCGGGGTCACTTCCGGCTTCTCCGGCTTGGGCAGATCCTCAGCGATGACAACCAGGGCATGCGGCTGGCGGATCGTCACCTGCTGGCGTCCGCCCTCGACGATCCCTTGTCCCTCCCAACCGCTGAGGATGCGGCTCACCGTGTGCAGCGTGGTTCCGGTCATTTCCGCGATGTCCTGACGGGACAGCGGAAAGTCGATCTCGATGCCGTTCCCGACCCGGCGGCCCGCCTGACGGGCCAGCCGCAGGAGCGCGTGGGCGACGCGACGCTCGACCCGCTCGGTGGACAACTCGCGCAGGCGGGTCTGCACCTCCTGAAGGCGGCGGCCGACGATGTCCAGGGCGTTCAGCGCGATGCGGGGGTAGCGCTCCATCAGTTCGCCCATCGTCGCGGCGGTCCAGTGCACGCCGACGCAATCGACCATGGCGAGCGCGTCGGCGGGGTAGATGCCGCCCGAGAAGACCGCCGCCGTGCCGAACATCTCCCCCGCACCGATGTAGCGGACCACCAGTTGCTGACCGTCGGCCCCGGTCTGGACGATCTTGACCCGCCCGTCGATCAGCGCGTGGCAGAGGGCCGCCCGGTCGCCCTGGGAAAAAATGGTGGTTCCCTTCTCGATCCGCCGGGTATGGGCGGACCGGACGATCTCGGCCAGGGCCGCCGCGTCCAGACCGGAGAACAGCCGCAGGCCACGCAGACTGGCGGGATCGGGGGCAAGCGGCGTCATCAGACCATCCTCAAAAGGTCGTGCCCGACCACCCCTGCGGGCAGCCGTCACGGAAAAGTTGCCTTCCAAGATGACCGCCCGCGCGCCGCGCCGCAACCCGCCTGCGCTCGGATTGAAACTCAAAGCCGGAACCAAGGTCTCAATTTGTCCTGGAACAAAGAGCCGATAGGACCAGTCCTTTAGGCTTGTCGCCACATCGCAACCCTTCGGACCTCCCCCATGCAGATCGCCGAACAGTCCACCGCGGCCGAGCCGGTCATCGACGTCCAGTCCATTCCGCCCCACCAGCGCCACCCGCTGATCCTCCAGGCTACGCAGGAATTGGCGCCGGGCCGCGGCTTCGTGCTGGTCAACGACCATGACCCGCGCCCGCTCTCTCTCCAGATCCAGGCGCTGTTCGGCGATGCGGTGAGCTGGACCTATCTGGAGCGCGGGCCGGAGCGCTGGCGGGTGCGCATCGGGCGGCCCGAGTCCGGCACCGCCCCGGCGACCTCCCTGCGGGTGCGCATCGGGCGCGGCGGACAGGCGAGCGCGGTCGCCGCCGAGACGCCGCTCGGCGTGGCGGACGGCGGGCTGGTCTGCGAGATCACCGACTGCCCGCCGGGCACCAGCGCGGAGCAGGTGCTCGACCTGATGCAAGGGGTCATCCCGCCCGCCGGGCAACTGCACTTGTCCTACGAGCGTCTGGTCGCCCGGCGTTCCGGCTCCTGCTGCGGGGGCATGTGCGGCTGATCGCCCCAGGCGGCCGTTCGGGACCTTGGGCTTGACCGTCATCAAGGATGGTATGACCACCGGGCTGTATTGCCGAAGCCCGGCGGGCTCCGCCCGCCACACGACCATTCCGAAGGGAAGGAGACAGGCGTATGCGCGATCCCGGCTTTATGGCTCAGGATAAGGCCCAGGAGATGGCCCCGGACACCCGTGCCCGCGACGTCGAAGTCCAACTGACGCGGGCCGGGCTGGGGTTCGCGCGGCGGCTCGGCGACCGGGCCGGCGGCCTGCTGTTCGATCGGCTGCTGCGGATTCTGGAGGCGCGCCACCCGCGCGCCTTCACCGCCCTCGGCGAGCTGCCCGACGCCCGCCTGCTCATCGATCCCGTGGACGCGCCCGCCGCCCTGCTGCTCCGCGTCGGCCCCGGCCTCGCCCTGCGGGTCTGCGACCGCACCGCCGAGGCGGAGGCCACGGTGCGCGGCCCCTGCGCGCGGCTCCTCGACCTGCTGGAAGGGCGCATCGACGGCGACGCGCTGTTCTTCCGCCGCGAACTCTCCATCGAGGGCGACACCGCCCTGATCCTGGCGCTCCGCAACACGCTGGACGGCGAGGAGATGGACCTGTTCGGCGACGTCGCTGCCGCGGCCGGTCCGCTGCGGCACGCCCTGCCCGTGGCGCGGCGCAACGCCGGGCGGGCGCTCGACCTGCTCGCCACGGCGCGCCGTTTCGCCCCGCCGCCGGTGCGCTGGGGCATGACCATGCTGGAGCGGCGGCTCACCAGCCCGCGGCAGGGAGCGTAACGGCATGGGTTCCTTCGAACTGATCTGCCCGGCGGGCAACCCCGCCGCGCTGCGCGCCGCCGTGGACGCGGGCGCCGACGCCGTCTATCTGGGCTTCCGCGACGAGACCAACGCGCGCAACTTCCCCGGCCTGAACTTCTCGCGGCCGGAACTGGCCGAGGCCATCGCCTACGCCCACGCGCGGTCGGTCCAGGTCTTCGTCGCCATCAACACTTACCCCCAGGCTGGCAATCTCGCCCCCTGGCAGCGCGCGGTGGACGACGCCGCGCGGCTGAAGGCGGATGCGGTGATCCTCGCCGACCTCGGTTTGCTCGACTACGCGGCAAAGCGCCATCCCGACCTGCGGCTTCACCTGTCCGTTCAGGCCTCCGCCGCCAACGCCGAGGCGATCCGGCTCTACCGCGAGGCCTTCGGCGTGCGGCGGGTCGTGCTGCCCCGCGTGCTGACGGTGCCGGAGATCGCCCGGCTGAACGCCGAGGTCGATGTGGAGACCGAGGTCTTCGTCTTCGGCGGCCTCTGCCCGATGGCGGAGGGGCGCTGCTCGCTGTCCTCCTACGCGACCGGGCTGTCGCCCAACAAGCAGGGCGTCTGCTCCCCGGCCAGCCATGTGCGTTACGAGCCGCGCGGCGAGGCGCTGGCGTCGCGCCTCGGCGGCTTCACCATCAACGTCTTCGGCGCCGGGGAGCCGGCGGGCTATCCGACGCTGTGCAAGGGCCGCTTCGTGCCCGGCGGCGGCACCTCCAGCGATCCGGCCTACCTGTTCGAGGAGCCGACCAGCCTCAACGCGCTGGCCCTGCTGCCGGAGCTGAAGGCCGCCAAGGTGTGCGCCCTGAAGATTGAAGGCCGCCAGCGCGGCAAGGCCTACATCGCCGCCGTGGTCGGCGCCTACCGCCGGGCGCTGGACGCGTTCGAACGCGGGCTGCCCGTGCCGGCGCTCGACCTGGAGGCCATGGTCGAGGGCGGGGCCCAGACCACCGGCGCCTACACCCGCGCGTGGCGCTGAGGAGTTGCGTTCATGAAACCCACCCTGACCCTTGGTCCCGTCCTGTTCAACTGGCCGGCGGAGCGTTGGCGGGATTTTTACGCCCGCATCGCCGACGAGGCGCCGGTCGACGCCGTCGTCGTCGGCGAGATCGTCTGTTCCAAGCGCGCGCCCTTCCTCGCCCCGGTCATGGACGAGGTGATCGCCCGTCTGGCTGCCGCCGGGAAGGAGGTCTGGCTCGCCAGCCCGATCCTGGTCGGCAGCGATCGCGACCGCGCGGCGATGCGCGACCTCGTGGAGAGCGACCTGCTGCCGGTCGAGGCCAACGACATGGGCGCGCTGGCCCTGCTGGAGGGGCGCCGCCACGCCGTCGGCCCCTTCATCAACAGCTACAACGAGGCGACCCTGGCGTGGCTGGCCGGGCGCGGCGCCGTCGCGGTGTCGCTGCCGGCGGAGCTTCCCGCCGCCGCCGTCGCCGTGATGGCGAAGACGGGGGCGGCGCTCGGCCTGTCCATGGAGGTGCAGGTGTTCGGGCGCGCCCCGCTCGCCATTTCCGCCCGCTGCTACCACGCGCGGGCGCACGCGCTGCACAAGGACGGCTGCCAGTTCGTCTGCGCCAACGACCCGGACGGCATGCCGGTCAGCACCGTCGACGGCCAGCCCTTCCTGTCGGTCAACGGCACGCAGACGCTGTCGCACGGCTATCTGGCGCTGGCGGCGGAGATCGACCAACTGCGGACAATGGGCATCCAGCGCTTCCGCCTGTCGCCGCAGGACCTCGACATGGTCGCCGTCGCCAAGGCCTTCCGCGCCGTTCTGGACGGCGCGCGCAGCGGACAGGACGTGATGGCGGATCTGCGCGGCATGACCGCCGTCCCGCTGGAGAACGGCTTCTTCCACAACATGGCGGGTGCGGCTTACGCCGACGCTGCGGCGCCGGTCGCCTGACGCGCCCGCCATCCGATGTCCGTCGGACCGTCGCTTCCCGCGCGGCCCGGCTGACTTTTGAGTCCGTTGAACGAGGAAACCCCTATGAAGCGCATGTTTGCCCTGCTCGCCTTCGGGCTGGTCGCGTCGTCCCCCGGCCTTGCCGCCGCGCAGGACGCCGCCGCCGGCGAGAAGGTGTTCAACCAGTGCAAGGCCTGCCACACCATTGAGGCCGGCGGCCCGAACCGCGTCGGCCCGAACCTGCATGGCGTCGTCGGCCGCAAGGCCGGCTCCGTCGAAGCCTACAAGTATTCCGACGCCATGAAGAACGCCGGGGCCTGGGACGAGGCGGCGCTCGACGCCTATCTGGCGGACCCGAAGGGCGCCGTCCCCGGCAACAAGATGGCCTTCGCCGGCGTGAAGAACGAGCAGGCCCGCAAGGACTTGATCGCCTTCCTGAAAAAGAACAGCTGACGAAATCAGCACGTTTCCTTGGCGGCTTGACCGCCGTCAAGGATGGGAGGGCAATCAGCCGCTATGATAACCGCACAATCGTTGATCGATTGCGTCCCCGCTGGACGAGTACCCTCCCGTTTTTCTGCCCCCTTCAAGCCCATCGGTTCTTCGCCGGTGGGCTTTTTTCCGCTCAAGGGCGGCCGCGGACGAGAAGATGGCCGAAGGCGGCCAGGAACAGGATCGCCGCCGCGCTCCAGGCGCCGGCCGCGGCCAACAGCCACAGCGGGCCATCATCTCCCGCCGCCGCGGCAACCGCCCGCAAGGCAACGGCGAGCGCGGTGAGCACGTAGCAGCCCGTCACCACCACCGACCGCCCGAAGGCGTTGCCGGCGTGCTTGCGGATCATGCTCGACATCACCGCGAAGCCCATCAGCCCGAGCGCTCCGACCGTCCAGAGATGAATCGTCATGCCGGCCGACGCCGCCACGGAGGCGAAGCCGAGTGGGATGCAGGCATAAGCCGCGTGCACGGCGAGGACCGATGGCCGGTCGAGCGTCCGCCAGCCCCGCCATTGGACCATCCGGGCCGTCTGCGCCAGCGCGGCGAGAAGGCTTGCAGCGGCCGTCGTTCCAGAACCTGGTTCGGCCAGCCAGACGGCCAGCGCGCAGGTCGCGGACAAGGCGGCGGCACGCTCAAACCAAGGGCGCTCGGTGAACAGCGCCGCCTTGCTGGGCAGGCCCAGATGGGTGGCGGTCAGGCTCGGCGCGATGCGGCCGCCCAGCACCATGGCCAGCCCGAGCGACAGCGCCAAGGCGGACGGGACGGCGTCGCACAGCGCGGCCCCGGCCAGCGCTCCGGCCAGGGCCGCGACAACGGCGTTGCGCCGGTCCCGCGCGGCGGCGACCTGCAGGGTCACGAGAAGGGCCAGCGCGGCAAGGAACGGCGCGTGCGCGGTGATCACCCAGGGCGACAGCGCCCGTCCCGCCAGCCAGAGAGGCACCAAAAGCGGCCAGAGGCGCGCGCTGACCAGCGGTTGCCCGGTCCAGCGCGGCAGGGCGGTGCGCAGGAATCCCGCCATCATCGCCGGCAACGTCC
Organism: Azospirillum sp. Marseille-Q6669; assembly: GCF_965111635.1. Taxonomy (NCBI): domain Bacteria; kingdom Pseudomonadati; phylum Pseudomonadota; class Alphaproteobacteria; order Rhodospirillales; family Azospirillaceae; genus Azospirillum; species Azospirillum sp. Marseille-Q6669. The sequence goes on from NZ_CBCOOP010000004.1 coordinate 362,332, forward strand.
CGAACAGCAGCGCCCGCCCGTGCCACCCCGTCGGGTCGGCGATCACGTTGGACACGTCCCACCCCAGAAGGACCGGCACCCACAGCCCCACCGCGAGCAGCGCGTCCAGGGCGGTCAGCAGAAAAAAGGGACGGAACGGCACCGTCAGGCCCCGCTCCGCCTTAGCTGGATCATGAGGTGTGATGACCGTTGGGATGGCCGACGTTGCAGTGCCGCCGAAGCTGTTCGACCGACCGCACCCGGACGGTGTTGCCCGTGACGTGGAGTTGGTGGGGGCTCAGCTTGGTGAAGGTGCGGGACAGCTGTTCCGGCGTCATGCCGAGGCGGCTGGCCAGCACGCGCTTGCTGACCGGCAACTCGACCGTCGCGCCGTCCTCCGTCTCGTCCCGAGGCGACGGATCGACCTGCGACAGGATGAAGGCGGCGAGCCGCTGGGTCGTCGTGCGCAGCTTCAGATTCTTGACCTCGCGCACCAGCCCGCGGCACTGCCCGACCAGCGTGCTCATCACCCGCAGCGCCAGCGCGTGGTCGCGGGCGACCTGCGCGCGCAGGACGGGGGCAGCCAGCATCAGAATCCGCGACGATTCCAGCGTCCGCGCCGACATCAGGTATGGCGCGTCGGCCAGCACCGCCGCCGGCACGAAGCAATCGCCGGGGCGCACGATGTCGATCACCGTCTCCTGCCCTGCCTCGTCGCAGCCGGCCAGCATCGCCGTGCCCTCGACGAGGATGTGCAGGAAGTCGGGGATCTCGCCCTCCGCGAACAGCCGTGTCTCGCGGGGGAACCACTGGAGAAGCGCCCCGTAGGTCAACGCCTCCAAGGTCTCGTTGGCGACTCCCTCGAACAGCGGGAGGTCGCGCATCAGCGTCAGGGCGCCCTGTTTCATCGTCCCGGCTCTGGTGTCGCGGTCAGGCTTCGGAGGCGGGCTTGCGCGACGCCTCAACCAGGACGGGGGCAGCGTCGGACTCGTCGTCCTTCAGGCCGGCCTTGAAGGACTTCACGCCCTTGGCGAGGTCGCCCATGACCTTGGGCAGCTTGCCCGCGCCGAACAGCAGCAGGACGAGCAGCAGGACGATGGCCCAATGCATCAGGCTGAAACTTCCCATGACGATGGTCTCCTGGATGAAGGACGGTCAGGCGCGCAGCGCGAGGACGCTGCCGTCGCGGCGGGTGAGACGGGCGGCGGTGCCCGGAAAACGGTCGAGGAGAACGGCGGCCCGCGCTTCCGGCGCGACCGACAGGGCGGTGGACAGGGCGTCGGCGGTGGTGGCGTCGGGGGCGAGCACGGTGACCGCCAACCACTCCCGCGCGCAGCCGCCCGTCGCCGGGTCGAACAGGTGGGTGAAGCGCCCGGCGGGATCGAAGGGCGTGCCGTAGCCGCCCGACGTCGCCACCGCCCGGTCCGCGATCTCCAGCGTGTCGGCGTTGCGGCCTTCCGCGAGCGGATCGGCGAGGCCGACCGACCAGGGACGGCCCGAAGGATGATGGCCGAGCGCGCGGATTTCGCCCAGATCGACCAGCACGTCGGTCATGCCCTCCGCCCGCAGCCGCTCGGACACGCGGTCGGTGACGTAGCCCTGGGCGATGCCGTTCAGCGTCACCGCCATGCCGCGCCCGGCGAAGGCGACGCGGCCCGGTTCGACGCGGAGCTTGCGGTGATCGACCAGTTCCCTGGCCGCGCGGACGGCGGCCTCCGGCGGACCGGCGGGGGCGCGCCGGGGCGGGCGAAATGGCCGGCGTAGAGCTGCCACAGCGGCTGCACCGTCGGGTCGAAGGCGCCGTCGGTGCGGCGGCTGAAGGCCGCGGCCTCGGACAGCAGCCGGACCAGATCGGCGGGCGGCGCGTCCAGCGCGCCGTCGCGGTTCAGGCGGGCCAGAGCGGATCCGTCCGGTAGAGGCTGAAGACCCGCTCCAGCCGCGCGACCTCCTCCAGGCACAGGGCGATCAGCCGGTCGGCCTCGGCGGGGTCCGGGTGCGCCAGCTGGATCATGGAATCCGCGCCCAGCGCGACGCCGCGCCACGTCCGCGCCGGCACGCCCGCCGCCCGGAGGCCGCCCGGCAGCAGCGCCAGCCCGGCGGCCACCGCGGCGATGCCGAGAAAGCGGCGGCGGGTGGTCATGGCGTGCCTCCATGCCCGGCGCCGTGGCCGCCGCCATGCTTGCCGCCCTGCTCCGCCGGTTCATCGGCGGCGGTCTGCTCGGAGGGAAGCGTGGGGTGGAGAATCTCGTCCTCGGTCACCTCGGCGAAGCGCTTGATCGCGCCGCCGTTCTCGGCGGCGAAGCGGCGGGCGGCGGCCTCGTCGCCGAAGGGGAAGGGTTCGGCCTCGCCCATGCCGCCGCGCTGACGGCTGCCCACCACGTACCAGGCTTTGCGCGCCTCAATCCAGACGGTCAGGTCGGGCTTGCGCGGATCGGCCGCTTGGGCGACGTCGGTGACGTAGATGGCGCGGACGTCCTTCGCCTCTTCCGGCAGCATAGTGAAGGCGAAGGTGTCGCGGACGGAGGACAGCCAGACCGGGCGGTCCCGCCCGCCGACCAGGATCTGCCCCTTCGGACCGGCATGGTCGGCAAGGTTCATGCCGCAGTAATGGCCGATCGCGTCGGCGGTGATGGCGACGGGCGGCGGCGGGGCGGTCTCCGCCTTCTGCTGCTGACAGGCGGACAGCGGCAGCAGCAGGCAGGCCGCCAGCAGCGTGGCTCTCAGGGAGGTGTTCATCAGATCTGCCTTCTGGAAAAGAGGACGGCGGCCAGCGCCAGCGGTGCGGCGACCCAGCCGGCCAGCACGGCCAGCAGGACGGAGGCCGACACCTGCACCTGCGCGGCCAGCCCGGCGGTGCCGGCGAACTGGCTGACGCTCTTGAAGCCGGTCAGGTTGAAGAGGCGGAAGGCGTCCGCCGGGTTGGCGAGCAGCAGCCCATTCAGCAGGCCGGCGTTCACCGTCTTGCCCCCGTCGGCCACCAGCAGCCCCAGCAGCGCCATGTCGTAGAGCAGGACCAGCACCAGCCAGATCGCCACGGCGATGCCCGCCGCCGTGCCGCGGTCGCGGACCAGCGTGGAGGCGAGGTAGCCCATGGCCGTGAAGGCGGCGCCCAGCAGGACGCTCGATCCGATCATGGCGGCGAAGGCGCGCCAACTCTCCGGCCCGATCTCGGTCCCGCTCATCGCCAGCGCCACCCCGGCGGCGCCGTAGCCCAGCACGGTGGCGAAGGCGATGATCGCGGCGTGGCCAAGGAACTTGCCGATCAGCACCTGCCAGCGCGCCACCGGGTAGGACAGCAGCAGCGACATGGTGCCGCGGTCGATCTCGCCCACCACCGCGTCGAAGGACAGCAGCAGCGCGATCAGCGGCAGCAGGAAGATGGTCAGGCTGGACAGGCTGACGATGGTCACCTCCACCCGGCCGACGCCGACCGTGCCGGTCGGGGCGGCCCCCAGGAAGCTCAGCGTCAGCGCCAGCGCCGCCATCAGCAGCGTGGTGGCGACGACCCAGCGGTTGCGCAGGCCGTCGCGCACCTCCTTGGCGGCGATGGTCAGAAGCGTGTTCATTCCGCAGCCTCCCGGCGCAGGAAGTGGGCGTACATCTCGTCCAGGCTCGGCTGTACGACCTCGATGTCGGCGAGTTCCGGGCCTTCGCAGGCGATCTGGCGGAGCGTCGCCACCTTGTCGTCGTTGGCGCAGGCGGTCTCCACGACCTCGCCGGACGGCAGGGTCAGGCGGATGCGCACCGGCAGCTGGGCCAGCCCGCGCAGAGTGGCGAGCGAGCCGTCGGCGACCTTGCGCCCGCGGTTCATCACCACGACGCGGTCGGCCTGCCCCTCCAGTTCGGTCAGGGCGTGGCTGCACAGCAGGACGGTGGTGCCGGCGTCGCGCAGGTCCCGCACGATCTCGTAGAAGCTCTGGCGCAGCGCCGGGTCGAGGCCGGTCGTCGGTTCGTCGAGGAACAGCACCTTCGGCCCGCCGAGCAGCGCCTGAGCCAGTGCCAGCCGCTGCCGCATGCCCTTCGAATAGGTGCCGACGCGGCGCTTCACCGCGGCGGGTTCCAGCCCCACCCGCTCGAACAGCGCGTCGTTGCCGTCACGCGGAACCCGCTTCAGCCGGGCGTAGAAGTCCAGCGTCTCGCGCCCGGTCATGCTGGGGTGGAAGGCGACGCTTTCCGGCAGGAAGCCGACCTGCCGGCGGATGTGAGAGGCCGAGGCGCTCGCCGGGTCGCCGCCCAGCACGCGGACGCTGCCGGCGGTCGGCGTGGTCAGCCCGAGCATCAGCTTGATCAGCGAGCTCTTGCCGGCGCCGTTGTGGCCGACCATGGCCACGCATTCGCCGGGAGCAAGGTCCAGATCCACCTCGCGCACGGCGAAGGCGTCGCCGTAGCGCTTGGAGACTCCCTCCACACGGATGGTCGGTGTGTCGGTCATTGGGCGTTCCTTTCCGCCGTTTGGCGCAGCGCCGGAGACGGCGGCGGGCTCATCAGAGGGGCGCTGTCGATCACGCCGCCGGGGTGCAGCGCCGGGAACTGCTTTTGCGCCCAGCGGATCACCTGCACGCCGGGGCTGTTCATCAGCAGCTTCGCCGCCGGATAGGCCCACATCACGCGGTCGACGACGTCGTTGGGGCGGTAGGCCTCGTCGGCGACGCCGTCGCCGTTCAGGTCGAAGGCGGCGTTGTCGGACCAGTAGTTACCGCGCCCCTTCTCCGACCAGTCGAGGTGACGGGTCCCGACATACTTGACCTGGGTGCGGTTGCCGATGAAGGCGTTGCCGGTCAGCGTGTTGCGCTCCGACCCGGCGGTGAAGTGCACGCCGATCTCGCAGCCCTCGAACCGGTTGCCGGTGAAGCGATTCTTGTTGGCGTTGTAGATGAAGACGCATTTCCAGGTGCCGGTGCGCTGGCCCTCCACCGGGCCGTCGGTCGCCACCGGCATGTCCTTATCGGCCACCACCTCCACCGGCGCCGCCTGTTCGGGCGACAGAGGACCGGCGACCACGTTGCCCTCGATGAGCGCGCTGTTGGCGTAGTTCAGCAGCAGCCCATGCTCCCGGTCCCCCTGCGAGCGGTTGTTCCGGATCACGAGGTTGTTAGAATACATGATCGCGTAGCCGACATGGTTGCCGACCGACAGGTTGTCCGACACCTCGGAATCGTTCGTGTACATGTAATGGACGGCGAACCGCACCCGCTCGAACCGGTTGCGAGCGAACAGGTTCTTCTTCGACGTCGTGGTGAAGATGCCGTCGCGCCCGTCCTGGACGCGGTTGTCCACCACCTGCGTGCCCGGCGCGTTCCACAACTGGATGCCGTTGCCGCGCTCGGACAGGCGCAGGTCCGTGCGCCCGATGACGTCGTTGCGCTGGACCATCACATCGTGGGCGCCCCAGACATAGACGCCGATCAGGTTGTCGTGCAGCCGGTTGCCCTCGATCACGCCGCGGTGCGCCTCCTTGCCCAGGAAGATTCCGGTGTTCTGCTCGGACAGGCTGATGCCGGAATTGCGGACTTCGACATTCCGCACGGTCACGTCGGGGGCGAAGACCGTCACGGCGTTCCCCTCCCCTCCCCCGTCGATGACGGCGCCCGGCTCGCCGAGCAGCGTGACCGGCTTGCGGACCACGACGGGGCCGGGGTGCGTGCCGGGGGCGAGGACGAGCGTGTCGCCGGGCGCCGCCGCGGCGAGCGCACCGTCCAGCCCGCCCGGCGCCACCGTCACCGTGGCGGCGCAGGCCGTCCCGGCGGCGAAGGCGAGCGCCGCGGCGAGGAGGGGGAGTGGAGAGTGGTGGGGCATTGGCTTGCCTTGATTGTTTTGCGGCGTGTTGCCCCCACCCTCCCGCTTCGCGGGTCCTCCTCCCCCCCGCTGACGCAGGGGAGGGCCGAATTCCCCTCCCTGCGAAGCGGGGGAGGATCAGGGAGGGGGCAAACGGTGCCTCAGGTGGCGCGCGGCTCGACGATCATGCGGCCGCCCATCTCCATGTGCAGGGCGTGGCAGAACCACTGGCAATAGTACCAATGCACGCCCGGACGCTCGGCGATGAAGGTGACCGAGCTGGTCTGCTGCGGCCCGATCTCCATGGCGATGCCGTGGTTGGACAGGGTGAAGCCGTGGGTCAGATCGTCCACATCGTCCATGTTGGAGATGTAGAGCGTCACCTCGTCGCCCTGTTTGACCGTGAACTCCTCAAGCCCGTAGGCCGGAGCGCGCTGCCACATGTAGACGCGGACCTTGTTGCCCTCGCGGATCACCTTGGCGTCGTCGTCCAGGTTGACGCCGTCCTTCTTGGCCTGCTGGCGGGCCTCCTCCCACATCGGGTCGTCGCGGGTGAAGACGCTCTTCGGGTTCAGCTTGGACCGGTGGACGATCAGCGTGTCGTGCGGCTCGGCGTAGGTCGGGCCGTCGTGCACCAGCTTCATCTCGTCGCCCGAGATGTCGATGAGCTGGTCGTTCTCCGGCTTGCTCGGACCGACGTTGAGGAAGCGGTCCTTGGAGAACTTGTTCAGCACCATCAGCCACTTGCCGTCGGCGTCCTTGGTCTGGCCCATTGAGGAGTGGGTGTGACCCGGCTGGTAGTGCACGTCCAGCTTCTGGATGATCGGATCGACCTTCTCGCCCTTGTAGGCGCGCTTGGCCTTGTCGATGTTCCACTTCACGATCTGGCTGTCGAGGAACAGCGTGGTGTAGCCGTTGCCGCGCCCGTCATAGGCGGTGTGCAGAGGTCCGAGGCCCAGCTGCGGCTCTGCCACGATGACGTCCCGCGGCTTGATCTTGTCGTCGAACAGGTCGTCGAGCAGGCGGACGTCCATCACCGACACCGTCGGCGACAGCTTGCCGTTGATGGTGACGTGGATGCCGTCCGGCGCCGCGTTGATGCCGTGCGGGCTGTTGGGGATCGGCACGTAGCGGGTGAAGGGCGAACCGTGGCGGCCGTCCACGACCGGCACGCCGTGCATCACCTCGACCTTGCCGGCCTTCACCGCCTCTTCGATGCGCTTGATGTTGAAGATGACGATCCAGTCCTGCTCGTTCGCCGTCATCTCCGCGGTGGTCACGCCGCTTTCGGAGTTGTAGCAGGTCGAGAAGGCGTACTTGCCCTGGTAGTCCGCCTCGGTGTTGTCGAGGTTGCCGTCCACCCGGACCTGCCACGACACCTTCATGCTGTCGCCGTCGATGGCGGAGAAGTGCGTCCGGTAGTTCTTCGGATCGACGTTCTTGCCGTCGTTCGGCATCGGCACGAGTTGCTCGGCGTTCGCGAAGACGTAGCCGGTGCGCGGGTACTTCTGCAGACGCAGGCCATGGATCGCCGAGACGTTCGGAATGTCGATGATCTTGTCGACCTTCATGATGTCGCAGCGGATGCGGGCGACGCGGGTGTTCGCCTTGTCGTTCACAAAGATGTAGCGCCCGTCGTAGGTGCCATCGGTGAAGGACATGTGCGGGTGGTGCAGGTCGCCGTTCAGCCAAGTGCCGCCGTGGTTGGCCAGATACTTCCGGTTCTCCTCGGTCAGACCCTCGGTCAGGATCTTCCGGCTCTCGTTTGTCAGGCCCCAGCCCGAGGCGCTGCAACGGTTGAACACGGGGATGCGGTGCAGCTCGCGCATGCTGGGCAGGCCGAGGATGCGCAGCTCGCCCGACTGGCCGCCGGAATGGAAGACGTAGTACTCGTCGAGATCGCCCGGCTTGACCTCGTACTTCTGGTTGCCCGCCCCGGCGGCCGCGGCCGGCCCGGCGCCGAACAGCGCGCCTCCCGCCGTGCCGCCGGCCACCGCGCCGGCGATTCCGGCCAGCGCCGCCGCCTTGGCGGTGCCCCCGAGAAGATCGCGGCGGTTCACGCCCGTCCGCTCAACCTTGATGTTCGACGCCTTATTTTCCGACATGGGTGAACTCCTTCGATGTCCCCTTACGGGGCTCTTGTTTCGACTTGGTGGGTCAAAGTCCTTCCGGCCGGGCGGACAGGTGCCCGGTGGTGGGATCGGTGGTCAGCACGGCGGCCCGGGGCTTGGCCTCGGCAACCGTGCCGGTGGATTGGCCGGTGGATTGGGAAGCGTCGCGGCGCTCCCGCTTCAGGCGCTTCTGGATCATGACCGGGCATTTGCGGTCGTGGTGGTAGAGCACCTGGCAGTGGAGGCACTGGATGCATTCGTTGGGGTTGATCGAGCCGTCGGGGTGGATCGCCTGGACCGGGCACTCGTTGGCGCAGCGCCGGCACGGGTTGCCGCATTCCTTGTAGCGGCGCAGCCAGTCGAACATCCGCATCCGGCCGGGGATGGCGAGCGCCGCGCCCAGCGGGCACAGGTAGCGGCAGAAGAAGCGCTCGATGAACAGGCCGGCGGCGATCAGGGCCACGGCGAACAGGACGAACCACCAGTCGCGGACGAAATGGAGGATGATCGCGGTCTTGAACGGCTCGACCTCCGCCGCCTTCTCTGCCGTCGCCAGCGAGGTCAGCGACAGGCCGAACAGAAGCAGGAAGATCATGTACTTGATCGGCCACAGCCGCTGGTGCAGCCCGAAGGGCACCGCGATCTGGCGCACGCCCAGCGTCTTCGCCGCCTTGGAGGCCAGTTCCTGCAGCGCGCCGAACGGGCACAGCCAGCCGCAGAAGGCGCCCCGACCCCAGAACAACAGCGACGCGGCGACCGAGAACCACAGGATGAACACCAGCGGGTCCATCAGGAAATAGTCCCAGCGGAAGTCGGTGCGCAGCGCGTTGGCGAAGGTCAGCACGTTGACCACCGACAGCTGCGCCGTCGCGTACCAGCCGAGCCAGACCAGCGTGAAGACGAGGAACCCGGTGCGCACCCGCTCGTAAAGGGCCGGGCGCTTCACGAGCTGGTCCTGGAAGAAGAAGATGCCGGTCAGCAGCAGGATCGCGCTCGCCAGCACGGCGACGTCGAACAGCCGGTTCTCCCAGATGCGCCGCCAAAGCGGGATCTCGTCGGCCGCGTCCTGTTCCGCCAGGGCGGCGGCCATCGGAGCCACGGTGGCCGGCGTCACGGAGGCCGGCGCCGCGGCAGCGGCAGGAGCGGCCACCGGCTCGACCTTCAGGAACTTCTCCGGCGGCTGGTAGCCGAGGTCGAAGGTGACGAAGGCCTTGTCGAGCGCCGCGGTCGCGCGCTGGACCAGAAGCTGCAGGCGCCACGGATCGGCGGGGTTGAAGCCGACCTCTTCGGGGATGACGAACAGGCCGATCTCGGGGAAATTCGGCGCGCCCGCCGCGGCCAAGGAGCCCAGACGCTTGTGCAGGCGGTCGCGGAAGCGGATGGCGCCCTCATGCTGGACCAGCTCGAAACGGTCGAAGATGCCGCCGCGCACATAGCCCGAGCCCTTGAAGGAATAGCGCCCCTGCCCGGCCACGACGATGGCATGCTGGCCCGGCTTCAGCCGCTGCACCAGCGCCTCGTACTCCGCGTCGCCCAGCAGGGAGCGGCCGACGGCGGGAATGGTGGCGAGCGCGGCGTAAAGGTCGATGAAGCTGTCGTTCGGGTCGCCGGCCTCGGGACGTGCGGCGGCTTCGGCCTTGCCGGTGCGCTCGAAGGCGGCGTTGACCTCGCCCACCGTCAGCGTCAGGCGGCGCACGGAACCGTCGCCGACCAGCGTGGCCCAGTCTTCGATTCCCGTCTTGGACAGGTCGAGGCTGCGGGTCACGGTCGGCGCGGCCTCGGCCGCTCCCGGCGCGCCCAGCGCCTGCAAGACCTTCTTGCCGGAACGGATGATCGAATCGCCGATCACCATCACCGTCACGGTGGCACCGGACACGATGTCCACCGGCGGGCTGGACGCGTTCTGCGAGGCCAGGGTCAGCACGTTCTTGCCGACGTAGCCGTCGATGAAGGCGTTGACCTTGGCGGGCGGGATGCCGATCAGGACGATGGGCTCGTGATGGTCCACCAGCTTCGCCCCGGTCACCGTGCCGTCCGGCGCCAGCCCGACCATCACATGGATCGGACGGCCCGAATAGCCGGTCGTGTTCACGAAGTCGGAGGTCAGGAAGGCGTGGCCGACCAGCGTGTCGCCCTTGTAGACGGGAACCAGCGGCGCGTTCGGCAGGGGGGCGCCGAAGCGGTCCGCACCGGCGGCGAGATCGCCCGGCTGCACCGTGCCGAGATACCGCGCCAGCAGCGCTTCTGCCGCGTCCGCCGTGCCGAGACCGGCCAGCAGAATCAGCAGCCCAGCCACCAGTACGCGTGTCCTCCGCAAGAAGTCTGCAACCATTTCCCTTGCCCTGATGTCTTGATCTTGATCAAGAGGCCGCAGGCCCCTTTGACGCGGCCATGAGACCACAAGTTCGGAACCCTGTTCTTGACCGGCGTCAATTCGGAGAAAATGAGTCCGGACTATCCTCCTCCCGGCGTCCCGCTCATTATGACCGTGCGGGACACAAGATTGTATTTTAGGCAAACTGTATTTCGAAATTGAGGTGAAGCCATGCCGCTGCTGCGCCACGAGCCTCAGGGCGGGGTCCGCTCGCTGGACGATCTTCTGGGCATCGCCCTGGCGCTGGAGCAGGAGGCGGTGCGCCGCTACACCCAGTTGGCGGCTCTGATGGACCGCCGTGGCGAGACCGACACCGCCACCACCTTCCGCGCCCTGATTGCGGAAGAGCAGGACCATGTGCAGGCGGTGGACGGCTGGGCGCGCAGCCTCGGCCGCCCCACCCCCGACGCACCGGCCTTCCTCTGGCGCCTGCCGCCGGAGCTTGCCGCCTCCTGGGAAGAGCTGACCGAGCGCACGTGGCTGACGCCCTATCAGGCGCTGTCGCTGGCGGTGGTCAACGAGCAGCGCGCCTTCGCCTTCTACAGCTACATCGCCGCCAACGCCCCGGACGACGCCGTGCGCACCCATGCCGAGTCGCTTGCTCGCGAGGAGCTTCGCCACGCCGCCCTGCTCCGGCGCGAGCGCCGCAAGGCCTTCCGCCGCGAACGGGGCCGGGCGGAGCGCAAGCCGACCCGCGCGGACACGCCAGCGGAACTGGAGCGGCTGGCCGTCGCCCTGCTGTCCGCCACCGCCGCGGAGCACAACGCGCTGGCGGTGCGCCTGCTCGCCCTGGGCAACGGTGACGGTGCCGCGCTGCTGAGCCGAATTGCTGAAGAGGAACGGGCGTTGATTCCGGCCGGCTCCGACGCGGCGGCGTCCCAGGCCGCCGTTCCCGACACCGCGCCCGCCTGCCTGCGCGCGGCGGTCGCCGCCTCCGAACGGCTCGCCGAAGCCTTCGGCGACGTGGCGGCCCAGGCGACCGACGAGTTGGTCCTGACCGAATCCCTGCGCCTTCAGGAGGCCGTGGTGGGCCACCTCGCGCTGCTGGCAGAGCGGATCGAGGCGAGGGGGTAAGAAGCTACCCCACCACCTGCCGGTACAGCGCCGGCAGGGCTTTGGTCAGATGCGTGACCTGCGGGAAGATCGCGTAGCCGCCCCGACCGAACAGATAAGGGAAATAGTCGCGCGCCTCGGCGTCCACGGTGATGCCGAACAGGGCGATGCCCTGGCGGCGGGCCTCCTGAATCGCCACGCGGGTGTCTTCGATGCCGTAGCGCCCCTCGTAATGGTCCACGTCGTTGGGTTTGCCGTCCGACAGCAGGATCAGCAGGCGGTGCCGGTTGGGCCGCTCCGCCAGACGGGCGGCGGCGTGGCGCAGCGCCGCCCCCATGCGGGTGTAATGGCCGGGCTTCAGCGCCTGGACGCGGCGCTGCACCCGGGCGCTCAAGGGCTCGTCGAACTCCTTGACCGTCTGCACCCGCACCCAGTCGCGCTTCTTCGAGGTGAAGGCGAAGATGGCGTGCGGGTCGCCGCAGGCGTTCAGCCCGTTGGACAGCGCCAGCAGGGCTTCCTTCTCGACATCCAGCACGCGGTGCCCGTCCACCCAGCCGTCGGTGGACAGCGAGGTGTCGACAAGAACCGCCACCGCCAGATCGCGCGCCGCGTTGCGCGCCGCCTGATAGACGCGGTCGCTGCCCGCCCCGCCCGCGCGCTGGTCGGCGCAGCGGCGCACCAGCGCGGTGAGGTCGAGGTCGTCGCCGTCCGGCTGGCTGGTGAAGACCATGCGCTTCGGACGCAGCGCCTCGAACTGGCGGCGGACCTGCCGGATGCGGCGCAGGGCAGCCTCGTCGGGCGCCCAGTCCTCGCCGTCCTCCGGCGCCGGTTCGGCGACGACGCGGCAATGGGCGGGGTGGTAGGCGCGGCGGCGATGGTCCCATTCCGGGTAGGTCAGCACCGCCGTCAGCGGCGCCGCGTCCACGGCGGCGGGCGCCAGATCGAGATCGAGCTTCAGCCGGGTCGAGGGCTTGCGCTGATGCTGGGCGAGCGCGATCTCCTCCATGTCGTCGGCGGCTTGGCGGGCGGCGTCCTCGTCGTCGTCATCGACCGGGCGGGGGATGTTCAGCATCTCCGCCAAACCGAAGATCTTCTCGAAACGGTTCAGGATCAGCGGATCCTCGCGCTGCACCTGATCGCTGTCGCGCCGCGTCGCCTTCCGGCGCTGGCCGTCGCTTTCGGCGGAAGGGGTTGCGGCTTCGTCCTCCGTCGCATCGGACGCAGCCGAAGCACCGGACGGCGCGGGACCCGACACCTCGCCCCACAGCGGCACCGGCAGGAAAGGCTTGTAGCTGGCGGGAGCGGTGAAGCGGTCCAGGGGAATCGTCCCGTCCAGCGCCGCGCCGCCGTCACCGGCGCCCAGCAGAGCCAGCACCGCCGCCTCCACCATCGCCTCGTCCTTCGGCAGGGAGCGCTTGGGCCGGACGGCGACCAGCGCCGCGCACAGCTCGCCATGCAGGCGGGTCAAACCCGGCCAGCGCGCAAGAACCCGCGCGGTGGTCGCGTGGGCCTGCCGCAGCGCCCGCACATCGGCCCGCAGCGGGTCGGCGGGGGTCTCGCCATCGGCCTCGGCGTGCGCAAAGTACGCGGCCAGCCATTCGTAGAGGCGCTCGTTCAGCGCCGCGTCGGGAAACACGTCGAGCAGGGCGGGCAACTGCAACACATCGCCGTCCAGCGCCGGCCGCTCCAGCCGTTCGGTGCCGAGGCCGATGCGCTCCAGCACCGACAGCCGGTGGCCGGAGGACGCCCGCGCCGCGGCGGCCAACCGCACGCCCCGGTCACCGCCCAGCCCGCGGAAGAACACCGCCAGCCGGGGCCGGATCGCCTCCAGCGTCACCGCGGCGTCCGGATGGTGCGGCAGGCTCGACCGGCCGCCGACCAGGCGGTGCCAGTGGCGGCCGATGAATTCCTCGGGCTCAAGCAGCGACAGCATGTCCGTTTCCCTTACCCCAGTTGCCCTTAGCCCAGGGCGATGTCGGCGACGCGCAGCAGCGCCTGCCGCACGTCGGCGTCGTCGGTCAGCGGTTCGATCAGCGCGGTGCGGATGGCCCGCTCGGGCTTCACGCCGGAACGGATCAGCGTCGCGCAATAGACCAGCAGGCGGGTGGAGACGCCTTCCTCGAGATCCTGGCCCTTGAGGGCGCGCAGCGCGCCGGCCAGACGGACCAGCGGGGCGACGCGCGCCTCCGGCAGGCCGCTCTCGCGGGCGACGATGGCGGCCTCGTCCTCCGGCGCCGGGAAGTCGAATTCGATGGCGAGGAAACGCTGGCGGGTGCTGGGCTTCAGGGTCTTCAGGACGTTCTGGTAACCGGGGTTGTAGGAGACGACCAGCATGAAGTCGTCCGGCGCCTCCAGCAGTTCGCCGGTGCGGTCGAGCGGCAGCAGGCGGCGGTCGTCGGTCAGCGGGTGGAGCACGACGGTCACGTCCTTGCGCGCCTCCACCACCTCGTCGAGGTAGCAGACGGCCCCCTCGCGCACGGCGCGGGTCAGCGGGCCGTCCGCCCACACCGTGTCGCCGCCCTTGAGCAGGTAACGCCCGGTCAGGTCGGCGGCGGTCAGGTCGTCGTGGCAGGACACCGTGTAGAGGGGACGCCCCAGCCGGGCCGCCATGTGCGACACGAAGCGCGTCTTGCCGCAGCCCGTCGGCCCCTTCAGCAGCAGCGGCAGGCGGTGGCGGAAGGCGTGCTCGAACAGCTCGCACTCGTCGCCGACGGCCTTGTAATAGGGGATGTCGAGGTCGTCCGCGACGGCCTTCAGGGCGCTGCGGGTCATGGGTGTCTCCTCGAAAACGGAAGGCGGAAACGGAAGGCGGAAAAGAAACGCCCCCTCCCCCGGTGTGCGGAGGAGGGGGCGGCTCCGGTCACTCGGCGGGCTGAGCGGCAGCGCCGATCCCGGAGGCCTTCCGGGACGCGGGCACCGGCCCCAGCAGAGCGTAGAGGTAGAGGACGGCGCCGATGAACACCGCCGCGCCGGCGGCCAGACGCACCCAGTAGAAGGGGGCGATCTCCGCCTGGACGGTCATGTAGTCCATGCCCATCACGCGCTGCAGGTGGACCTGCACGACCCCGGCGAAGGTCAGGGCGAAGGTCATCACCGTCATGCCGCCGGTCATCAGCCAGAAGCTGGCCTTGTTGAGGGTCTGGTGGTAGGGCGCGACGCCGCGCAGATGCGGCATGGCGTAGCTGAAGATGGCGAGGTTGATCATCACATAGGCGCCGAAGAAGGCGAGATGCCCGTGCGCCGCCGTCACCTGCGTGCCGTGGGTGTAGTAGTTGACCCAGGACAGCGTGTGCAGGAAGCCCCAGACGCCGGCCCCGAAGAAGGCCGTCACCGCGCAACCGACCGACCACAGCAGGGCGGCCTTGTTCGGGTGATCGCGCCCGCCCTTCAGCACCATCTTCACCGCGAAGACGACCATGAAGAAGAAGGGGGCGACCTCAAGCGTCGAGAACAGCGAGCCGATCCACTGCCAGTAGCCCGGCGTGCCGATCCAGTAGTAATGGTGGCCGGTGCCCAGCAGGCCGGAGAAGAGGGCGAGGCCGACGATGGCGTAGAGCCACTTCTCAACGATCTCGCGGTCGACGCCGGTCATCTTGATCATCAGGAAGGCGAGAATGGAGGCCATCACCAGTTCCCACACACCCTCGACCCAGAGATGGACGACGTACCACCAGTACATCTTGTCCAGCGCGAGGTTGGTCGGGTTGTAGAAGGAGAACAGGAAGAACAGCGCGATGCCCCACAGCCCCATCACCAGGATGTTGGTGATGACCGTGCGCCGGCCCTTCAGCACCGTCATGGAGATGTTGTAGAGGAACATCAGTGCCACGACGACGATGGCGACCTTGATCCACGTCGGCTGTTCCAGGAACTCGCGCCCCTCGTGGATGCGGAAGACGTAGCCGACGACGGCGGCCAGCGCGCCGAACATGAACAGGCCGAACTGGATGTAGGCCAGCTTCGGGCTGTGCAGCTCGCGCTCCGCCTCTTCCGGAATCAGGTAGTAGGCGGCGCCAAAGAAGCCCATCAGCAGCCAGACGATCAGCGCGTTCGTGTGGATCATCCGCAGGATGTTGAAGGGAAGCAGTTCCGACAGGACGTTGGGCAGCACATAGACCGTGCCGGCCAGCAGGCCGACCAGGAGCTGAACGCCGAACAGGGCCAGCGCGCCGTAGAAGTAGGGCAGCGCGACCTTTTGGGATTCGTATTTCATGGCCTTTCGTCCTTCGTCAGCCGGAAATCTTGGGCGGCCAGTTCTGGGTGTTGATGCGGCTGGTCCATTCCAGGAAGGCGGCGAGGTCGTTGACCTCCTGCTCCGTCAGGTTGAACTGCGGCATCTGGCGGCGGCCCTCGATGCCGCTGGGCTGGGCGGCCATCCATCCGGCCAACGCGGCGCGCGCGCCCTCCGGGTCCTTGTCGCCGCCGTAGCGGATCCAGACATTGCCCAGCTCCGGCGCGAAATAAGCGCCCTCGCCCAGCAGCGTGTGGCAGTTGATGCAGGAGTTCTTCTCCCACACATGCTTGCCGCGGGCGACGCTGTCGGTCAGCCCCTTGCTGTCGGTGCCGGTGTTGACGACGTAGATGTGGCTTGCCGCCGTCAGCGAGACGAAGGCGGCGAAGAAGAAGAGCGATCCGCCGTAAAAAATGTTTCGGGCGGCCGCTTTGGTGAAGCGTTCCGTCATGCGTTCGTTTCTCCTGGGTCAGGCCTTCGTGGAACGGAGGGGCCTTGAGCAGCGTTGGCCGTGCGCCATGACGGAGAAAGTTGACCGATTTGGTGCGACTATCCTTGACGGCGGTCAAGTGGACGGCCGCGGCCCGGATTTGAGGGCTGTGTGAAAAAGCGGGCGCCGGGCCAACCCGGCGCTTCCCGCGGCCGGCGCGCTCAGGGAATGGTCGGCGCCGGGGTGCTCAGGCTCCACATGGCGTCGAACATGGACGCCTGGAAGGCCGCGAAATCGGCGCTGTCGAGGATCAGGCCGTAGCTCTCGCGGGCCGACGAGATGACCGAAACCTTGCTGCCGTGGATGAAGCAGGTCATCGCCAGGTTGTAGGTGGCGGGCGCGTAGCGCAGTTCGCGCCGCTCCTCCTGGCTCGACGGCCAGATCGGGGCGATGTCGCGCTCCTCCGAGCGGATCACCCGCAGCCAGATGCCGCGCCGCGCCCGCTCCTTCAGGTAACGCTCCATCTCCTCCAGCCCCGGCTCGACCATCAGCTCCCGCATGGAGAGGGTGGCGCGCAGGTCCTTCTCATCGCCGCTCAGCGTCTCCCACAGGACGGTGCGGATGCCTTCGGGACCGGGATGGAAGCGGACGTTCGGCTGGCCGTTCTCGTGATGGTACATCGACCGCAGCACCGGCATCACGTCCTCGAGCATCTGACGCCGGGCCTCGCTGCGCTCCAGCAGGATGCCCGGGTCCTGGGCGACCACGAAGCGGCGCTTGCCGTGATCGACGAAGCGGACGAGCCCTTCCGCCTCCAGCTTGGCGAGAGCGTCGTGCGCCGTGGTGCGGGCCATGCCGGCACCCGCCGCCACCTCCGTCACGGAGCCGCCGCCAAGACGGATCGTCGTCAGATAGAGCTTGTAGAGCGTCCCCGATATGCCGATCCGGGACAGCTTCTCCTCAAGATTCACCCACGTGCTCCCTTTTGAATCGCGTCGCAACATGCCCGATTCCGCGCCACCCGTCCATCGTCGGTTTTTGCCGATAAAATGCCGTCTCTTTGCGTCACTGCTTTAGCAAGATGACGATGAAATGGGCTTTTATCTCGCCGAATGCCTGTTAAAACGGCAAGTTTAGGCCTGGAGAGCGCCGTTCATTTGTATTTTTCGAATTGACGGATTTTTCCGACACTGTCATCGTTTTGTCGTCGCCCAAGGACGCTGACGTCCCACGAGGCGGCGCCGAACGGTGGAACGAGGGAAGGTGATGGAAGCGAACACGAAAGCGCATGCGGCGGCACCGCCCTTCATGCAGAGAGCGCCGCGCCGCGCCGTGACTCCCCGCATTCTGACGGACCGGTCCTTCCGCGCGGCGCTGGGCCTCACCGCCTTCTTCGCCGTCTGGCAGGCGCTGACCTCGCTCGGCGTCATCGACGCCTTCCTTCTGCCCTCGCCGGTCGCGGTGGCGGGGGCGCTCTGGGACATGGCGCTCGACGGCTCGCTGTGGGTCCATCTCGGCGCCAGCCTGCAGCGGGTGGCCGTCGGCTTCGCGCTCGCCTGCGTCGTCGGTATGGCGCTCGGGCTGATGTGCGGCTGGTGGCGCGGCGTCGCGGACTTCGTGCGGCCGGTGGTCGAGGCGCTTCGCCCCATTCCGCCGCTCGCCTGGATTCCGATCACCATCCTGTGGTTCGGGCTCGGCGACGCCGCGTCCTACTTCCTGGTCTTCCTCGGCGCCGTCTTCCCGGCCTTCGTCGCCACCTACACGGCGGTGCGCGGCCTCGACCGGAACCAGATGAACGCGGCGCTCTGCCTCGGCGCGACGCCCTGGCAGCTCTTCACCGACGTGCTGATCCCCGCCTCCCTGCCGATCATCCTGCCGGGGCTGCGGATCGCGCTGGGGGTGGGCTGGATGTGCGTGGTGACCGCCGAGCTGATCGCCGCGCAGACCGGCCTCGGCTACCTGATCCAGCAGTCGCGCATGCTGTTCCAGATCAACAACGTCGTCGCGGGCATGGTGGCCATCGGTCTCGTCGGCTTCGCCATGTCCGCCGTCCTCGAACGGATCGAGCGTCGGGTGAACGCCTGGGCGCCTTCCGAGCGCAATTGAGCAGGAGGCGAAGGAACATGGCCGCCAACACCGCACTCAAGACCCCCGCCCCGCCCCCCGGCGCGCCGCAGGCCCAGCCGGCCGACATCCAGATCGACATCCGGAATCTGGGCAAGGTCTATGGCGGGACCTCGTCCGACAACATGGTGGTCGCGCTCGACGGGGTCGATCTGCGCATCCGCCGCGGCGAGTTCATCTCGCTGCTCGGCCCCTCGGGCTGCGGAAAGTCGACCCTGCTCGGCATCGTCGCCGGCTTCCAGTCGGCGTCGAGCGGGACGCTCCTGCAGAACGGCCGCCCCATCGTCAAGCCGGACCCGTCGCGCACGGTCGTCTTCCAGGACTACGCGCTGTTCGGCTGGATGACCGTGCAGCAGAACGTGGAGTTCGGCCTGAAGGCCAAGGGCATGGCGAAGAAGGAGCGCGCGGAGATCGCCCGCTCGCTGATCGACATGGTCCGGCTGACCGGCTTCGAGGAGAAGTACCCGCACCAGATCTCCGGCGGCATGAAGCAGCGGGCGGCCATCGCCCGCGCGCTCGCCCCGGACCCCGACATCCTGCTGATGGACGAGCCGTTCGGCGCGCTGGACGCGCAGACCCGCGTGCTTCTGCAGGAGGAGATCGCCCGCATTTCGTCCGAGGCCGGCAAGACGGTGATCTTCGTCACCCACGGCATCGACGAGGCGGTGTTCCTGGCCGACCGCGTGGTGGTGATGAGCCCGCGGCCCGGCCGGGTGCGCGAAGAGGTCACCGTGCCGCTGCCGCGGCCCCGCACGGCCGAGATGCGCTCCGATCCCTGGTTCGTCTCCACGGTCAACGACCTGTGGGAGACCCTGAAACCCGAATGGCAAAAAGGGGAATGAACGTGACCTCGACACTCTCGCGCCGTCGTTTCGGCCAGCTCGCCGCCGGCATCGCCGCCGCCGCAACCCTCGCCAAGCCGGCGATCCTCCGCGCGCAGGGCGCGGACGTCGTCAAGATGGGCTGGTTCAACACCACCACCGTCTCGGCCCAGATCGCCCATGTGCTGATGCGCACCGACATCGCGGCCCGCAACGGCCTGCACATGAACATGATCCAGCTCAACGCCTCGCCGGCGGTGAACGAGGCGATCGTGTCGAACGCGGCCGACGTCGGCACGCTGTCCGACTTCGCCGCCGTCACCACCATGGCGGTCGGGGCGCCGGTCACCACCATCGCCTCGCAAGCGCGCTTCCGCTCGGCGGTGCTGGTGACCAAGAAGTCGGGGATCACCGACGTCGCTGGGCTGAAGGGCAAGCAGGTCTACGGCACCTTCGGCATCACCGCCTTCCAGAACGCCCAGGAGGCGATGACCAAGGCCGGCCTCGTCCCCGGCCGCGACATGACCTTCGTCAATGTCGGCCCGGCGGAGCTGGCCGACGCGGTGGGCGCGCAGCGGATCGACGCCTTCTTCACCTACGACCCGTTCGTGAGCTTCTTCGAGAACGCGGGCTTCGCCCAGGTCGTTTCGGAGAATCTGACCCCGGTCATCGTGCTGACCGCGAACAACCGCTTCTTCAAGGACCGGCCCGAGGTGGCGGAACGCTTCCTGCTCGCCAACTCCCAGGCGCTGTACTTCGCCAGCCAGAACCACGACCTCGTCAACGGCTGGTTCCGCTCGCTGGAGCCGGCGAAGAACATCCCGGAGGCTGTGCTGGAAAAGGCGTCGGGCTACGACCCCGCCTGGAACGCCAAGGCGCCCACCGACATCAAGGCGGCGCTCTCCGACGAGCAGATCAAAAAGCTGAACCAGCTCGCCGAATGGGGCGTCGAGGCGAAGCTTCTGCCGCGCCTGCCCGACGTCTCGAAGTTCGTCGACACGACCATCGCCGGCAAGGTGGACGCCGCCTTCGCCGCCCAGAACTTCGATCCGAAGACGGTCAAGATCGTCGGCTGATCGGCCGGCGATCCCGACGCATCGCGCAGGACGGGGCGGCGGCCGTGCCGGGCCGCGCCGAAGGAGACTTCATGACCCTACGACTTGACGACGCCCCCGCCCCTCCAACGCGCCATTTCGACTTCGCCACGCTGCCGGCACCCGACCGCTACCGCCTTCTGACCGCCGCGGTCCTGCCGCGGCCGATCGCCTGGGCGGTCACCCGCTCGGCCGAGGGACGGGTGAACGCGGCCCCCTACTCCTTCTTCAACGTCTTCGGCTCCGACCGGCCGGTGGTCTGTCTCGGCGTGCTCGCGCGCCCGGACCGGCCGAAGGACACGGCGGTCAACATCCGGGCGACGCGCGAGTTCGTCATCAACCTCGTCCCCTTCGCTCTCACCGAGGCGATGAACCTCACCTGCGTCGAGGCGCCGCCCGAGGTGGACGAGACCCGGCTCGCCGGGCTCGCCACCCTGCCGAGCGTCGCGGTCCGGCCGCCGCGCATCGCCGCATCGCCGGTCGCCTTCGAATGCCGTCTGATCCACGAGTTCGAAAGCGGTCCCGGACAGTGGCTGTTCGTGGGCGAGGTGCTGCACGCCCATGTCGCGACGCGCGTCCTGACCGGCAACCCCGACCGCCCCCGCATCGACCATGAGGCGCTCGACCTCGTCGCCCGCATGCATGGCCCCTCGGCCTATCTGCGCACCCGCGACGTCTTCGATCTGGTGAGGCCGGTCTGGGCCGACACCGCGCCTCAATCCACCGAAACACACTGCAAGGAACGACAAGAATGACCAAGGTTAAAGTGGCCGCGGTGCAGGCGGCGACGGTGCCGTTCGACGCCGCCGCGGCGACCGCCCGCACGGTCGACCTGATCGCCGAGGCGGCGTCCACCGGCGCGTCGCTCGCCGTCTTCCCGGAAGCCTTCATCGGCGGCTACCCGAAGGGGCTCGACTTCGGCTGCTCGATCGGCCGGCGCACGGCGGAGGGGCGCGCCGACTTCGCCCGCTACGTCCGCGGCGCGATCACGGTGCCGGGACCGGAGACCGAGACGCTGTCGGCGGCCTGCGCGCGGCACGGCATCCACGCGGTCGTCGGCGTCATCGAGCGTGACGGCGGAACGCTCTACTGCACAGTGCTCTACCTGTCGCCGGACGGCCGGATGGGCAAGCACCGCAAGGTGATGCCGACCGGGTCGGAGCGGCTGGTCTGGGGGTTCGGCGACGGCTCGACCCTCACCGTCATGGACACGCCGTTCGGCCGTGTCGGCGGCGCCATCTGCTGGGAGCATTACATGCCGCTGATGCGCGCGGCCTACTACGCCAAGGGCGTCCAGCTCTGGGCGGCCCCGACGGCGGACGACCGCGAAAGCTGGATCGCCACCATGCGCCACGTCGCCATGGAGGGGCGCTGCTTCGTGATCGGCGCCTGTCAGGTGATGCGCCGCTCGGACTTCCCGGAGGACTACGCCAGCCGCATCGACGCCGGGCCGGACGAGTGGATGATGCACGGCCGCTCCGTCATCGTCGGGCCGCTCGGCGAGATCCTGGCCGGCCCGCTGGTCGACGCGGAGGGCATCCTGACCGCCGAGGTGGACGTCGAGGATCTGGTCGGCGCCAAGCTCGATTTCGATCCGGTGGGCCATTACGCGCGGCCGGACCTGTTCAGCATGCGCGTCGACGAGACCCCGCGCGCGCCGGTCGCCACGGTGCGCGAGGCCGCCCTTCCGGAGCGCAACGAGAAGGTCGAAGAGGCGGCCTGACGGGCACGGTAATCGCCTTTAAAATCCCCTCTCCCCTCTGCTCACGCGCAAACACTTTGCGCTGACGCGACAGGCGGACCTTTGGTCCGCCGAAAGCGGGGAGAGGGTTAGGGGCTGTTAGCGCTTGAGGTCCGTGCCCATTTGGTTGGGATGGCAGTTGAGTACGGAAGCGAGGTTCTGACGGACGCGGAATGGAAGATTCTGCATCCGCTGATCGAAGCGTGCCGCCCGCGCGGCAAGACGCCACCCCAGCACCTGCGCCGCACGGTTACGGCGATCCTCTGGCGGCACACGAACGGAGCCAAGTGGCGCGCCATCCCGCCCGACTTGGGGCCGTGGTGGATGGCCGCGCAGACCTTCATCCGCTGGGCACGACTGGGCGTGTGGGAGCGCTTGCTCGATCTGGCCCAGCAGCGCGGCGTCGCGCTCGGCATGACGTTCCTGGATGGCCCCACGATCCGGGCGCACCCCAAGGCCGCGGGTGCGTCCAAAAAAGGGGATCTGGAGCACGGCGAGACGTGCGTGAGGGCCTTGGCCGGCCTCGTGGCGGCTATGGCACGAAGGCCTGCGTGATAGCCGACGGCGGCGGACGCGCTCTGGGCTTTACCCTGGCACCCGGGCAAGCCCACGAACTGCCGCTCGCTCCGGATCTGCTGGACATCCTCCCCGACGTGCCCGCGTGGATCGTGGCCGACCGCGGGTATGCGTCCGATGCCTTCCGGCAGCACGTGTGGGACCTCGGCGCCCGTCCCGCCGTCCCAGCCAAAAGCAACGAGGCGCCGGTCGCCTGTCCAGCCTGGATCTACAACAATCGCAACATCGTCGAGCGCCTGTGGGCCCGGCTGAAAGAATGGCGCGCTATCGCCACCCGCTATGAGAAGACCGCCGTCTCCTTCATGGGAGTGCTTTGCTTGGCCGCCGCTCTCGACTGGCTCAAGTCCTAACAGGCCATAGGGCGGCCAGTGCGATCAGTAGCCCCCAGCACACTGCCCGGACCGCCCAGCGGTTTACCGCCATCAGCCGATAGCGCAGCACGCCATAGGCCAGCACGGCGAGGTAAAGAGGAAGCACCAGCAACGGCCACGGGTAGGTGTCGATGCCTAGCACTGGAAACGCCAGTCCGCTGACCGACAGCAGGCCGAGGCCGGAAGACAGCAGCACCAGCCCCACCTGATGTCGGCGTACCCCGCTGGCCGTGCGCCACGCGCGCAGCAGCAGCAGGTGTCCGACGACCGCGAGGACGGCGGTGGTTGCACTCGCCGCCAACCCGGCCCCTTCGTATCGGAACAGCGTGCCAGTACCCGGCCACGGAACGAAGCTCCCGGTTCCGCCGACAATCGCGGCGAGCGCGGCGACCGCCCCCACCCCGTAGGCCCAGCGAACCACCGACCTACCCAATCCCGCCATGAGGGCGGAAAAATGGACGAACAGCGCACCGCCCAGCGGCGCCAGAGCCATCAGCACAGCGCCGAGCCGTCCAGGTATCAGCAGCCCAACCGACCAGCCACCAACCAATAGAAGGAAGGCTGCCAGCGGCCTCGTTCCTGCGATCCCGCCTCCATGACGCCAGAGGAGGATGGCCAAGCCGGCCCCTGCCAATGCGCAAAGGCCCATGGCCGCCATCAGTGCTGTCGATGCATCCACCGCAACCACCTCTGAACCCACACGCCGGTGTATCCAACGTTGACAGGCAACCTAACGCAAAGCGCAACCGCGGTTAACACCCGACGCCCATCCAGCCGCGGAAAACAAGGTCGTGCGGTGTGGCACGACCTTTGCCATTCCAGGTCCAGAGTCGAATGAACCTGGAGGTCAGTCATGTCGTTGAAAACACTGTTTTCAGTATGGGGGGTGGCGCTTTTCCTCGCCGTCGTGGCCTGCGCCGTGATTGTCCGTCCGCTTCTGACCGTGCTGACGGACCTCTGCGGGGGACGAGAGCGGGCGCAGTTCTGGACGGTCTACGCCTGTGCGCTGACCGTGGCGACGCCGTTGCTGGTGGTTTCGACCCCCGGTCTCCTCGATCATGCGGCGGTCGCTGAGGGAAGCGGTCCGGTCCTACAGCGGACCGTCTTCTATGCCCTGGCCGGCATCGTCGTTGCACTGCTGGTGATGGGACGGGCGGTGTGGCGTCCGATCGCCCGCATGTTGCAGGCCCCACCGGCCGGTCATCGCGGGGAGACGCACTCGTGACATCGGTCCTGATCATCGGCGGCCGCGGCTTCATCGGCCGGCATCTGGCTGCGGCGCTCACCACCGCCGGTCACCGCGTCACTGCCGTTGGCCGTGACGGCATCGATCTGATCCGCGACAACGAGGCCGACCTTGCCGCCAAGCTTGCCGGTCACGGCTTGGTGGTCAACGCCGCCGGGCTGGTGCGCAGCCGGGGCGCCAACAGCATGGCTGCGGTGCACGCCGAAGGGACGGAGCGGCTGATCCACGCATGCTGCACGGCCGCTGTGCCCAGGCTGATCCACCTGTCGGCCCTGGGGGCCGCGCCGGACGGACAGACCGCCTACCAGCGCACGAAGGGGCACGCCGAGACTGTGCTGGCCGCCAGCACCGGTCTGGACTGGTGCGTTCTGCGGCCCTCGGTGGTCATCGGCCTTAGCGGTGCCAGCACGGCTCTGTTCTCGGCTCTGGCGGCCTTGCCGCTTCCCATACGCATCGGCCCCGGCACTTGGACGGTCCAGCCCGTGCATGTGGACGACTTGGCCGCGCTGGTGGTGCGGCTGGTCTCATGGGTGGGACCGCTGCCCCGCCGCATCGACGTGGTCGGGACCGAACCGATGAGCACGGACACACTCACCACGGCCCTACGGGCGTGGCCGGACCTGCCGTCGCGGCGCTTTCTGGCGGTCCCCGCATCACTTCTCGGCGTCGTCTCCATCCTGGGTGAGCGGTTGAAGGGCGGGCCGGTCAATCGAGAAACCCTCGCCATGCTGAAGGCGGACAACACCGCCAGCTCTGCGCCGTTCGCCGACATTCTTGGGCGGGCACCGCAAGCCTTGCCGCAGGCTCTGGCCCGACATTCAGTGTCGGACGCGGATCGCCTGCACGCGCGCCTGTTCTTCGTGCAGCCGATCTTGCGCTGGAGCCTTGCACTGCTATGGATCGTCACGGGCCTGCTGTCGTTCGGTCTGTATCCGTTGGCCGACTCTTATCGTCTGCTGGGCTCAGTGGGGTTGGACGGCCCGTTGGCCACTCTGGCGCTGTTCGGTGGCGCCGGGCTTGACCTGATCCTCGGGTTTCTCCTGCTGGTCGGATGGCGTCCCGTGGCGGTGGGTGGCGCCATGCTCGCCAGCGTGGCAGCGTTCTCGCTACTCGCCGCCGGCCTGCCAGCGGAACACTGGACGCACCCCTTCGCTCCGCTTCTCAAGAACCTGCCCATCGCTGCGGCGACGCTGGCGATGATGGCCATGGAATCCTGACATGGACGCGACCGCGCTCAAATTCATCCACATCCTCTCGGCCATCCTTCTGTTCGGCACGGGCCTGGGGACGGCCTTCCAGGGCATGGCGAGCAACCTGTCGAAGGATGTGCGCGCCATTGCGGTCGCCAACCGCAACGTCGTGCTGGCCGACTGGCTGTTCACCACGCCCGCTGTGGTGATCCAGCCGATCAGCGGCCTATGGCTCGCGCTGGAGCAGGGATGGCCCCTCACCTCCGGTTGGATCGTGCTCACGCTGGTGCTCTACGCTGTCGCCGGCGCGTGCTGGCTGCCGGTGGTTTGGCTACAACTCCGCATGCGGCGCATGGCCGAGGACGCCGTGGCCGCCGGGACCGACCTGCCGCCGCTGTATCACCGCTTTTTCCGCATTTGGTTCGCGCTCGGCTGGCCCGCCTTCGCGGCGATGGTGGCAATCGTCGGGTTAATGGTTTTCAAGCCCGAATTCTGATCGGGTCGGTCGGCAAGCTCCCGGCCACAATGAAACGTCCACACTCCATGCCATCGCGTCATCCTTGTCGCCGTTCGAGCAACTTGCGGCCGTCCTCTCGCAGAGAGCCGTCGGGTCCGACATGACGGTAGAGCGTCTGCCGGGTGATGCCCAGTTCCCGGCACAGCTCGTTCACCTTCGTTTCCGGTTTGCCCATGGCCGCCATGGCGAGGCGCAGCTTCGCCGCGGTCATCTTGAACTTCCGCCCGCCCGTCCGGCCGCGGGCGCGGGCGGCGGCCAAGCCGGCGCGGGTCCGTTCGGCGATGAGTTCGCGTTCGAACTCGGCCAGGGCGGCAAAGATGCCGAACACCAGCTTGCCGGATGCCGTCGTCGTATCGATGGCGGCGCCGTGACCGGTCAGCACCATCAGCCCGATGCCGCGCACGGTCAGATCATGCACCGTGTTGACCAGATGGCGCAGGTCGCGGCCGAGGCGGTCGAGCTTCCACACCACCAGGGTATCACCGGCGCGCAACGCCTTGAGGCACGCCGCCAGTCCGGGACGGTCGTCGCGACGGCCCGAGTTCAGGTCCTCGTACAGGCATTGGGGATCGACGCCGGCGCCGAGCAAAGCATCGCGCTTCAGGTCGAAGACCTGCGACCCGTCCGCCTTGGACACCCGCATGTAGCCCAGGGGCATGCTCCCTCCCGTCACGCCAACGGCCGATTGCGTGACACCGGAAACCGGCGGCGTCATCCGGCGCCGAACAGTCACGCAATCGGTCTCGCAGACTATGACATGCAAACGGTCCGTGAATAGAATAAGTGACAGACTGGGTTGGCCGATGGCGCTCCCGGACCCGCGACCTTGGATTTTCCGCGATGCCCCTGATCCAGGACACCGCCTATCCGCGCTTGGCGGCGTCGCCTGGCATGGCGGAACTGGCCAGCTTCACGCCGACGGCGGCGGAGATGGTCTTCGTCGTTGGCCGCACCCGGCGGGCGGGGCCGCGGCTTGCCTTGCTCGTTCTGCTCAAAACCTATCAGCACCTGGGCTACTTCGTCGCCCTGGGGCAGGTGCCGCCCGCGATCCGCGACCATCTGGCCACCATCGCCGATCTCCGCGGCGCTCTCGACACGCTGCCCGATTACGACAGCTCCACCTACCGCGTCCGCCTCACGGCGGCGGTGCGGGATTTCGTCGGTGTTTCCAACGACGGCCCGACGATCCGCCGCACCGCCGTGCGGGCCAGTGTCGCCGTTGCCCGCGCCCGGGACGAGGCCGCCGACATCATCAACGCCGCCATCGAGGAGTTGGTGCGCCAGCGGCTCGAACTGCCGGCCTTCGACACCCTGCTGCGGATCGCCTTGGCCCGCCCGCGCCGCGATCAACCGTGGGTACCATCGGCAGGTTGCCGGCGCGTTGGGCGCCGACGTGCGTGACCGCCTGAACGGATTGCTGGTTCTGCCCCCCGGCCAGACGCGCACCGTCTGGGACCGCGTGAAGACCGAACCGAAGCGGCCGACCCCGCGCCACCTGCAGGATTTCCTGCGCCATCTCGATTGGCTGCGCGAGCAGGGCGCCGACACCGCGGTGTTCGCCGAGGTCCCGTACGCCAAGGTCCGCCACTTCGCCGCCGAGGCGCGCTGCCTCACCGCCAACGTGCTGTCCCGGATGGTCGAGCCCAAGCGGTTGTCTGTGATGGCGGCGCTGCTGCAAAGCCAGATCGCGCGAACGTTGGACGATCTGGCCGACATGTTCGTCCGGCAGATGCAGCGCATGCACGCCCGCGCGCAGGACGCCTTGCGGCTTCATCAGCTCGAACAGACCGAACAGGCCGGCGCACTCATCGCCCTGCTGCGCGAGACGGTGCTGGCCTGCCGCACCGAGCGCAGCGGCGAGGAACGGCTGGCCGCCATCGAGTCCTTGCTGCTGTCCGATGCCGACACGATCGTCGATCACTGCGAGGCCCACGCGGCTTCGGCCAGCGACAACCATCTACCGTTTCTACCCCGCTTCTATCGCGGGCTGCGCGGGGCGTTGCTGCGTTTTCTGGAGATCGTGCCCCTGACATCGACGTCGCAGGACCGCAGCGTCGAAGAGGCCATCGCGTTCGTGCTGAAGCAGCGGGCCCAGCGCGGCTCCCCCCTGCGCATCGCCGATGACGAAACGAACGTCGAAGGCCGAGAGCGTCGGCCAAGCCTCGATCTTTCCTTCGTGTCGCCGGCCTGGTGGCCACTGGTCACCAGGCAGAACGGCCGCGATCCGATGCCAACGACCGTGGATCGCCGGACCTTCGAATTGTGCCTGTTCACCCAGGTGATGAACGACCTCCGGTCGGGCGACCTGTGCATCCCAGGCAGTGACGCCTAAAGCGACTACCGCGCCCAACTCGTGCCGTGGGAGACCTACGAACGGGAGATCGCCGCCTACACGGAGCAGGCCGGCCTGCCGGCCACACCCCAGGGGATCGTCGCCGCGTTGCGCGAGCGGCTGGCGGCGATGGCGGAGTCCGTCGATGCCGCGTTCCCCGACAACGAGCACGTCGAGATCATGAACGGCGAGCCGGTCCTGAAACGCCTGCGCAACAAGCCCGAGCCCGCTGGCGCCGCCGACTTGGAGCGTCAGCTAAAGGAGCGGCTCGCTCCGGTCGATCTGGTGGACGCCTTGGCCGACACCGAGCACTGGCTGAACTGGGCCCGCCACTTCGGCCCGATTTCCGGCTTCGACGCCCGGATCGAGCGACCGCAGGAACGGTACCTCGCCACCGTCTTCTGCTACGGCTGCAAGCTGGGCCGATCCCAGGCCGCGCGCTCCATGAAGGACCTGGACCGGCGGCAGATCGCCTTCCTCAACCAGCGGCACATCACCGAAGACGCGCTGGACGCCGCGATCGCCACCGTGATCGACGCCTACGCCAGCTTCGATCTACCGCGGCACTGGGGGGCGGGGCGATCGGCCTCGGCTGATGGCACGCAGTGGGATCTCCATCCACAGAGCCTGATGTCCGAGTACCACATCCGCTACGGCGGCTATGGCGGCATCGGCTATTACTTGGTGTCGGACACCTACATCGCCCTGTTCTCCCGCTTCATCGCCTGCGGTGCCTGGGAGGGCAACCACATCCTGGACTTCGTCACCGAGAGCCGGTCGGCTCTCCAGCCCGACACCCTTCATGCCGATACCCAGGGGCAAAGCGCCCCGATCTTCGGTTTGGCTCACTTGCTCGGCATCCAGCTAATGCCGCGGATCCGCAACTGGCAGGACCTGCACTTCTACCGACCGGACAAGGCAAGCCTGTACGAGCACATCGACACGCTGTTCACCGCGACGGTGGACTGGGCGCTGATCGAGACGCTGCTGCCCGACATGCAGCGCGTGGCCCTATCGGTTCGCGCCGGGCGGATACGCCCCTCGGCCATTCTGCGCCGGCTCGGCACCTACAGCCGCAAGAACAAGCTGTACTTCGCCTTCCGGGAACTGGGCCGGGTGGTCCGAACGATCTTCCTGCTGAACTTCCTGTCCTCGCTCGAACTGCGCCACTTGATCCAAGCGGCGACCAACAAGAGCGAGCTGTTCAACAAGTATGCTCAATGGACCGCCTTCGGCGAGAGTGGGCTGGTGAGCGAGGGCGTGCGGGACGAGCTGAACCGCGCCGGGTTTCCCGGAGGCCATTCGGTTTGAGTCACGCCGCCAAGGCGACGCCCTCGGTTTGAGCATAGTAGCGCGCTTCGGCCTCGGCAGGAGGAATGTTGCCGATGGGTTCGAGCAGGCGGCGGTGGTTGAACCAGTCCACCCATTCCAGGGTGGCGAACTCGACGGCTTCCAAGGTGCGCCATGGCCCACGGCGCCGGATCACCTCGGTCTTGTAGAGGCCGTTGATGGTCTCGGCCAAGGCGTTGTCGTAGGAATCGCCGACGCTGCCCACGGAGGGCTCGATGCCGGCGTCGGTGAGACGCTCAGTGTACTTGATGGCCACGTATTGCGATCCGCGGTCCGAGTGGTGGATGAGGCCGCTGCCCTTGGCCGGCCGGCGCTCATGGAGCGCCTGCTCCAGGGCGTCCAGCACGAAGCCGGCGTGGGCGGTGCGCGACACCCGCCAGCCCACGATCCGGCGGGCAAACGTGTCGATGACGAAGGCTACGTAGACGAAGCCCTGCCATGTGGCGACATACGTAAAATCAGCCACCCACAGAGCATTCGGGCGTGGCGCCTGGAATTGGCGGTTTACCCGGTCAGCCGGGCATGGCGACGCGCGATCACTGATCGTGGTCCGCACCGCCTTGCCGCGGATCGCTCCCTTCAGGCCCATGCGCTTCATCAGCCGGGCCACCGTGCAGCGCGCCACGTCAAGGCCTTCCCGCCGCAGCTGCCGCCACACTTTGCGCACTCCATAGACCTGGAAGTTCTCGTCCCAGACCCGTCGGATAGCCAAACCCAGCTCCGCGTCTCTTTGCGAGCGGGCCGGCGCCTTGGCCGGATCGACCCGCCGGGCGGCGTGGGCGTGATAGGTGGACGGGGCGATCGGCAGCACCTTGCAGATCGGCTCGACCCCGTGGACGGCGCGATGCGCGTCGATGAAGGCGATCATTTCCGAAACGGGCGGTCGAGCTCCGCCTGGGCGAAATACGCCGATGCCTTGCGCAGGATTTCGTTCGCTTGGCGCAGTTCCCGGACCTCACGCTCCAGCGCCTTGATCCGCTCCAGTTCGTCCGTCGTCGGACCGGGCCGCTTGCGCTGGTCGCGTTCGGCCTGCCGGACCCAGCCGCGCAGTGTCTCGGGGTTGCAGCCAATCTTCGCCGCGATCGAGCTGATCGCCGCCCACTGCGAGGCGTGCTCGCCTTCGTGCTCGAAGACCATCCGAACCGCGCGTTCGCGGACTTCAGGAGCGTATTTGGGTGATGCCGGTTTCGTCATGATGACCCCAGTCTCTCAAGAAACGGAGCCTCCGGGAAACCTGGCGCGGTTCAAGCAACGCAAGCTGATCAAGTACAACCACTTGGTTTCCAACTTGCTGATCTTCCACACCATCGCGTCGATGACGCGGGCCTTGGACCAGATGGCCATCGAGGAGATCGCGGTGGACGCGGACGCCTTGGCCAACCTGAGCCCTTACCAGACTGAACACATCAACCGCTTCGGACACTACACACTGAACTTCGCGCGTGTTCCCGCTCCCTTGCCGTCGCAGATTGCGGTTCCCAGCTCCGCAATCAGAGGCGCCCTCCGTGGCCATTTCGGCTCAGGATGCCCCTCAGCTTGCCGATGTGTGAACTTTACGCAGCTTTGGTTACCGTCCCCCTGTAAGGGATCAGATGCGGAGGCCGATCAACCGGTACTGCATCAGAAAGGCCGGTGCGCCGTCCCTACCGTCTTCAATTCCGATGTTTGTGACGCATAACCGAGTCCAGGGCCAAGCATGCTTTTCTTGGACAAGGGTCCAGATTTCGTGGCGTCATGTATCACGGTATCAGGCTCTCTGCAGCGTGTTGCATCGAGGCGAGGGGGGCAAGGGATCGCCCCATTCCCACCATTGATCAGGCGACACGAACGGCCTCCGGGCGTCCAAGGTCGCGCATGCGATTGAGGACCTCGGCAGCGATGGCGACCTCAGTGACCTGCGCCTTGACGGTATGGAAACGCCGTCCATCACCGATGACCTGCGTCCAGCGCCCGATCTGGCCCTCCACGCGAGCCCTTCGGTTGTACGCGCTGTCCCGCTGCCAAGCCATGCGGCCCGTCACGGCGATCGCCTGAATGTGGCGGTCGCGCTGAATGGGCGCAGTTGCTGCCATGTCGCTGAGAACGGCGTCAGCCCGAGGCGCCGTTACGACCGCGGCTTGGGGATGCCGCTCGTGCACGGTCGCGTAGACCGCCGGTCGATCGTAAGCGCCGTCGCCAGTGAAGGAGGCCACCGGGTCCGTGATTTGGTCGAGCAAGGGCCCGACCTGGGCGGCGTCATCCACCTCGCGGCCGGTCAGCGTGGCCGCAACGATCCGACCACTCGCCGCGTCCATGCCGATGTGCAGTTTCCTCCAGGATCGCCGCCTCCTGGTCCCATGCTTTTCGATCAGCCACTCCCCCGGCCCACACAGCTTCACCCCGGTGCTGTCCACCAGCAGGTGAAGCGCTCCGCCGGTCGGACGCGCCTTGCTGGGCAGCGTCACCGTCCTGGCCCGCCGTGCCATGGTGGAATGATCCGGCACCGGCAGAGCGATCCCGAGCAGGTGCAGGATTGAGCCGATGAGACCTTCGGTCTGGCGTAGCGCCGGATGGAAAACGGCGCGCAGCTTCAGCGCCGTCAACCGAAGGGCTCGCGTGGAGGGCCAGATCGGGCGCTGGACGCAGGTCATCGGTGATGGACGGCGTTT
This sequence comes from Azospirillum sp. Marseille-Q6669, assembly GCF_965111635.1. Classification (NCBI taxonomy): domain Bacteria; kingdom Pseudomonadati; phylum Pseudomonadota; class Alphaproteobacteria; order Rhodospirillales; family Azospirillaceae; genus Azospirillum; species Azospirillum sp. Marseille-Q6669. The sequence continues at coordinate 394,295 of NZ_CBCOOP010000004.1, forward strand.
CCATACCGTCAAGGCGCAGGTCACTGAGGTCGCCATCGCTGCCGAGGTCCTCAATCGCATGCGCGACCTTGGACGCCCGGAGGCCGTTCGTGTCGCCTGATCAATGGTGGGAATGGGGCGATCCCTTGCCCCCCTCGCCTCGATGCAACACGCTGGACTGTGGGCGAGCGCGAGGCTTCGGCGGAGGTGCCGACGGGTCAGCCGGTCGAAGGCCGCCCGGTTCCCTGCGGCCGTTTCGGCCATCAGCGTTTCGTCGTCATCCTCGTCGATCACCATCACGCGGCCATCCTCTACTCCTTCCTGCGTCCGAGGCCGTTCGGTTGGCTCCGGCGGGCCTAGTTGCCGGTGATACGTGGGCCGGACGGAACTCCTACGCCGCTTCCGCTGATTTTTTGCCCGACCGATTGTTTCGCCGCGGGATGCAAAAAATCCCGAGACCGCGCAGGAGTCCGGCAGGACGCCCCGTATCAACGCCGGGAACAATTTTCGGGCAAATGGGGGACGGGACATGTCGGACACGCTGGCCGGTGTCAACTCCATGGCGTCGGGTCTGACCGGCTCCATCAACAACGCCATCTCCGCGCTCCCGACGCTGAAGGACCAGGAGGCCGCTGCGGCGAATGTCCAGGAGTTCCAACAGCGGGTCAAGAAGTCTTCGTCCAACCTGAAAGGTCAGGTTCCGGGCATCGGCATCCTGGCGAGGAACGTCACCCGCCTGAACGACGCCATCACCAGCCTGTCCGCCATCTCCCACGGGCAGAGCGGCACGGACAGGTTGCTGGCCAGCCTCCGCCTGTTCGTCTGACGCACGTTTCACCGGTAACGACCATGACGGATCATCCTGACAGTGCGGCAGCGGACGGCTGGCGCGGCGGCCAACACTCGCCCTGGGACGCGGTTCTCTTCGACCCGGCGCGGGCGGAGGGCACCTTCCTGCTCGGGCTGGCGGCGGCTCGGCTGGGGCGTTCGGAGGCGGCGATGCGCTGGTTCCGCCGCACCGTCCGGCTGCAACCCGGCTGGACGGACGGCTGGGCCGCGCTGGCCGACGCCGGCCGCCGCGCCGGCCGCTGGCGGGAAGCCGCCGCGGCCAACGCGGCACTGCTCGTCCTTGCCCCCGCCCACGGCGCGGCCCTCGCCAACCTTGCGATGCTGGAGCGGGGCGCGGGACATCCGCGGGCGGCGGTTCGCCGGTTCATCCGCGCCCTGGCGCTCGACTCCGGACAGGCCGGGACCTGGAACAATCTGGGCAACGCGCTGCGCGACCTGGGAGCCACCGCACAGGCCGCGGCGGCGTGGAGGAGGGCGCTGGCGCTCGACCCGGGCCAGGCGGACGCTCTCGGCAACCTCGGCGGCGCGCTGCGCGACCAGGACCGTTACGCCGAGGCGCGGGTCCTGCTGCGCCGCGCGCTGACGCTGGCGCCGCAGCACGCGGCGCTTCACGGCGTGCTGGCCTATGCGCTGAGCGGTGAAGGGCGGCTGGTGGAAGCGGAGCGGGCCTGCCGCCGCGCGCTGGCGCTGACGCCCGCCCTTGCCGACCCGCTGTGCACGCTGGGTCTGGTGAAGCAGCGGCGGGGCGGCGGCGATGCCCTGCGCTGGTTCGATCGCGCCGTGGCGGCGACGCCGGGCCACCCGCTCGCCCGCTTCAACCGTGGTCTGGCGGAGCTGGAGAGCGGCGCGCTCGCCGACGGCTGGAGCAACTACGCCTGCCGCTTCGCCGCCGGCCGTGCCGGGCGGGAGCGGCGCTTCGCCATCCCCGAATGGCGGGGGGAGCCGCTGGCCGGCAAGCGGCTGTTCATCTGGCGGGAGCAGGGGGTGGGGGACGAGTTCCTGTTCGCCTCCTGCTACGCCGACGCCATCCGGCAGGCCGACCACGTGGTGATCGAATGCGAGCCGCGCCTGCTGCCGCTGTTCGCCCGCTCCTTCCCCAAGGCCATTGTCCGGGCCGAGCAGCCGCTGCGCGGGCGGGCGCTGGTGGAGATGGTGGACTGCGATGTGCACGTTCCCGCCGGCTCGCTGGCGCGTTACCTGCGCGGTGGGCTGGCGGACTTCCCGCCGCGGTCCTCCTGGCTCTTCCCCGACCCGGCGCGGGTGCTGGACCGGCGGCGGCAGTTGGACGGCATCGGCGGCGACCTGCGCGTGGGCATCGCGTGGCGCAGCCAACTGATGACCATGGAACGGAAATGGGCCTATCTGCCGCTGGACGACTGGGGGCCGGTGCTGGGCGTGCCGGGGGTGACCTTCGTGAACCTCCAGTACGACGACTGCGAGGCCGAGATCCTGCGGGCGGAGGCGCGCTTCTGCGTGCCCATCTACGAGTTGGAGCGGCTCGATCGGAAGAACGACTTCGAGGGAATGGCGGCGCTCACCGCCAACCTCGATCTGGTCATCGCGCCGGCCAATTCGGTGGCGGAGTTGGCCGGCGCTCTGGGCGTGCCGGTCTGGCGCTTCGGCGCGCGGGACTGGACCCATCTCGGCAGCGGCGTGCGTCCCTGGTACCCGTCCATGCGGGTCTTCCATCCCCGTGCGGGCGAGCCGCTGTCCGCGGCGCTGGGGCGCATCGCGGCGGATCTTCGCCGCGCCGCCGTCCTGGCGCGCCGGGCGGGTGCGGAGGCGCCGGGGCCGCGTCTTCCCGCCCGCCCGGCGCGTCGCGACCACCCCCAGGCCCCCTCGCTGCGGCGGCATTGAGCCGCCGCGCATCCTCGCTTTTTGAAGGGCAGGGATCAGACCGGACGATTCAGGCCCGGGAAGGGGACGGCGTCGGGTGTCAGGGCGTCGGAGGACGCCGTCCCGGCGCCGAAGGCACGTTCGAAGATGCGGTCGGCCAGATCGGCAGGGGGCGTGGCCTCACCGTCCGTTTCCGCCAGGGCAAGGTCGATGGCCACCATTTCGTCCAGCATGGACTGGGCCGCAACGGACTGGGCGAGAAGGCGGCGCGCCTCCCGCAGCGTCGCGCGGGGCCAGCGCTCCAGATCGCCGCCGTGGCGGTCCAGCAGCTCGCGAAACTCGTCTTCGGTCATCGCGTCATCCGTCTTCGAACGAATCCCTGGCGGCCTGCGCGCTGGCGCGCAACAGCGTGCGAAGCTGCTGGCGGGCGCGTTTCAGCAGCGATTCCACAGCAGTTACGCTGATTTGCATAATGGTCGCAACTTCGGCGCCGCTCAAGCCCTCGTTATAATAAAGGGCGAGGGCGGCGCGCTGCTGCGCCGGCAGCCGGTCCTGGGCGTCGCGCAGGCGGGCGGCCACCTGCCGGCGCTGGATGCGGGTGATGGCGTCGGGGGCGTGGTCCGGCGGCTCGGGAACCGAGTCCAGATCCTCCCCCGCCGGGCGGCGCCGGTGGTCGATGCAGCGGTTCACCACCACGCGGTAGAGCCATGTGGTGAACTTGGCCCCCTCGTCGGTCCAGTGGTCGCGCCGCTGCCAGACCTGGAGGAAGGTGTCCTGGGCGATGTCCTCCGCCTCGGCGTCGCTGCCGCACATGCGGCGGGCGAGCGTGTAGGCGCGCTTCAGGTGGCGGTGGACGAGCGTGCGGTAGGCCGCCTGGTCCCCGGCACGGATGCGCGCCATCAGAACCTCGTCAGTCTCCGCCGCCAAGCCGGCGACGCTCCTGCCGGACACGGAATTGGAAAGGGTGCCGGACGGACGCGTGCCGTCCTCAGCCAAACAGGCCGCCGCGCGCATGATCCATGGATCTCCCGATCACGGATGCGTGCGACCCTTTGGCCGAAGCACCGGTTGGACTGGGGACCACACCGCGTTCTGCGGCGATGGTCTGCCACGCCTTCGTCATGAAGGACAGCTGGCGGATGATGGCCTCGGTCGCGGCCACGGGGTCCCGGCGCGCGGCGGCCAGACCGGCCTGCCGGACCAGGGACCGGTAGAAGCGCCGCAGCGTTGCCGCGACATCCCCACCTTTATCCAATTTCAGAATGGAATCAAGCCCCAGGAGGATGGTGATGGCGCGGTCCATGGCCTGGAAATGGGCGTCGAACCGGCCGTCCCGCGCGGCGTCGCGCGCCTGGTGCAGATGCGCCGTCGCCGTCTCGTAGAGGCGGACGACGGCGACCACGGGCGGCAGCGCCGCGCTGTTGGCGGAAGCGTAGGCGGACAGGGCCTTGGTCAGGGTCGGGTTGCGCATGGCGCGGCTTCTCCGGATGGGGATGCGGGGACGTTGGCGGCGCGCGGCGCCGTCAGTCGTCGCTGCTTTCCTTGTATTTGAGCTGCTGGAGCAGGAGGTTCGCGGCCTCCGCCTTGGCCTCCAGCCGGGCGTAGTAGGCGGTCAGGCGGGTGCGGTAGTCCCCGGCCTTGGTCTTGATGTCGTCGGACCGCCGGGTCATCTCGGTGTTGTCGGCGTCGAGCTGCGAGACGATCCGGGCGATGTCGCCGCTGTCCTTTGCCGCGATGCCGTTCAGCGTGGTGTAGAGCCGGTCGGCCAGCCCTTGCGAGAAGTCGAGGTCCACCGATCCGGTCTGGCCGGTGTAGACCAGCACCAGCCCGGCGAAGGCGGTACCGTCGTTGCCGATGATGCGGTTGCCGCTGACCCGGAACAGCGTGTCGTCGCCGTCCACCGACGCGCCGGACAGGGTGCCGTCCTCGGCCACCGTGATGTCCAGCGTGACGTCGGTGCGGCCGAGGCTGCGGTCGTAGCGCAGCAGCTTCAAGTCGGTGGAGGAACTGGTCATCTCCAGCCCGAGCAGCGTGCGCACCCCGTCGATGTCGCCGGTCAGGGCGGCGTTCAGCGCCGTCTCGTCCACTTTCAGCGTGTTGTCGCTGGCGAAGGTGATGCCCAGGCTGGCCAGCGACAGGGTGTCGCCGTCGTCCGTCGTCACCTTTGCGTTCAGGGCGTCGTAGACCGTCTTGGTGACCTGCCGCAGCAGGCTGTCCGCGAACAGGGTGGCGTCGCTGTCGGCGGTGCCGCTGCTGCCGACGGTCTGATGGCTCTGGGCGAAGGCGCGGAAGGCGTTGTAGGCGTCCACGAAGCCGGTGATCGCGCCCTTGATCGACGACAGGTCGGTGCCGATCTCCACTCCGATCGTCTGGCCGGGCAGCGCGGCGTAGAGGTCGAAGGTCAGCCCGTCGACGGCGTCGGCGATGGTGTTGCTGCTGCGCTCCACCCGCACCCCGTCCACGGTAATGACGGCGCTCTGCGCGGCCACCAGCTCGTTGGCGTAGCCGCCGTCCGCGTCGGTCAGGCCGAGGTCGGTCAGAACGCCGCTGCCGCCGTCATCGAGTGTGATCGCCTTGCCGGTGTCGTTGGCGGTGAGGATCAGCTGGTACTGGCTGTCCGTGACCTTCACGATGCTGGCGGTCACACCGCTGGTGGATTTCCGCGCGTTGATGGCGTCGCGGATGTCGGTCAGAGAATCCCCGGCCTCCACGTCGATGGACACGGCGGTGCCGCCCGCGACGCCCAGCGTGAGGGTGCCGGACTGGCCGAGCGCGGCGCCCTGGCTGGCGGTGGTCGCGGCACCAATCTTGTGGCGGGTGGCGAGCTGCTCCACGACGATGGAATAGGTGCCGGTCTCCGCCCCGTCCGCCGCGGTCACCGACAGCACATCGCCCGCCGCGGTGGAGCCGCCGCCCGACAGATAGGCGGTGCGTTCCTCGAACAGGTTGCTGCCGGCGCCGGTCGAGACGCTGCGGTTGCGCAGCCCGTCCAGCGACGTGTTCACCGCCAGCAGCAGCGACTGCATGTCCTCGTAGGCGGCGATCCTGGCCTCGTTGGCGGTGATCGTCGTGTCGATGCGGTCGGCGCGGGACAGGCGCTTCTGCACCGACGCCTCGATCAACGCCGAATAGTCGATGCCCGTGCCCGACCCGCTGGCGATCAGCGACGAACTGCCGGTCGATGCGGCGGTCGAGGATGAGGTTGAGGACACCGTCGTCATGCGGGTCTCCGGGGACGGGAAGCCCTCTCCCCGGAGGGGAGAGGGAAGGAGTGGGTAAACAGCCTTACCGCAGCAGCTGCAGCAGGTTCTGCGGCATCTCGTTGGCCTGGGACAGCACGGCGATGGCCGCCTGGGTCAGCACCTTGGTCGAGGCCAGCTCCGCCTGCTCCGCGGCGACGTCCACGTCCATGATCGCCGACTGCGCCGCCTCGGTGTTCTCGATGGAGGTGTCGAGCACCTGGCCGCGGAACTCGAAGCGGGAGATCAGGGCGCCCACGTCGGCCCGCGCGCTCGACAGGGTTTCCACCGCCGTGTCCAGCGCGGTCAGCGCGGCGCTCGCCGTGGCGGAGGTGCCGACGTCCAGCGTGCCGATGGACAGGCCGGTGGTGTTCACGTTGGCGATTGTGACGGTGATCTTGTCCGTGCTTTCCGTGCCGACGCGGAAATCCACGCCGTTGGCCCAGGCGCCGTTGCCGTCCAGCAGAGGGTCGTCGTTGAAGCGGGTGCCCGACGCGATGCCGTCGATCTCCTCGATGAGTTGCTGGAACTCGGCGTCCAGATAGCCGCGCTCGGTGTCGGTGACGGCGCCGGACAGCGACTGGGTGGCCAGCGAGCGCATGCGCTGCACGATGTCGGAGACGCGGGACATGCCGCCGTCCGCTGCCTGGAGGATCGAGGAGCCGTGCGAGGCGTTGGTCGCCGCTTGCTTCAGCACCGTGATGTCGGAGGTCAGCGAGGTGCCGACGGCCAGACCCGCCGCATCGTCCGACGCCTTGGTGATGCGCGAGCCGCTGGCGATCTTGGAGACCGAACTCGACTGGTTCTCGGAGTTGATGTTCAGGTAGCGCAGCGCGGAGTTCGCCGCCGTGTTGGTGGAGATGACGGGCATGATGTGCCTCCTGGTCGGAGCCTGATCGGATGGTGGGGCCGCCTGTGCATCAGCCCTCATTGCGTCTCACGTCCGGCGCCGCGAAAGCTGGCGCGGAATCTTTCGATCAGAGGAAATCGTTCAGGTTGGTCTGCTGGAGGATCTTCATCAGGCTCATGGTCGATTCCAGGTTGGCCTGAAGCTGCGACAGGCGCGTCGTCGCCTCCGCAAGGTCGATGTTGCGGATGTCCTCGACGTGGGTCTGGAGGACGAGCTGCTCCTCCAGGTGGCGGTCAATGGTCCGCTCCAAAGTGGCGGAGGCGGAGCCGAGCTTCGTCTGCACCACGGTCAGCCCGTCCGCCGCCGCGTCGGCGAGGTCGGACGCCTCGTCCACCAGGGCGGTGTCCACCGGGTTGGTCGGCATGTTGGCGATCAGGCTGATGGAGCGCAGCGCCTTCTCGATGGCCGGGTCGTCGGCGGTGACGCCGTACTGGACGATGAGGTCGTCGGCGGCCTGGAAGTAGGAAACGCTGCCGTCGCCCTTGTAATAGGTCGTGTCGGCGGCGGAGGGGCTGGTCGCCGCCGGCAGTCCGTCCAGCGACACCGGCGCGCGGTCGGTGCGGCCCCCGGCGAACAGGTAGCGGCCTTCCTGCCGGGTGTTCAGCAGCCCGGCGAACTCCGTCATCAGGGCCTGCGCCTCGCTTTTAATGCCATCCGCGGCGCCGCTGCCCGCCCCCTGGAGGCTGGCGACGAGGCTGCGCACCCGGTTGGCGAGGTCGATCATCCCGCCCACGGCGTCGTGCATGGTCTGGATGCGCCCGTTGACCACCTCCCCCTCGTCGACGTAGCGCTCGGAGCGGCGGTAGTGGCTCTCCAGGTTGACGAGGCGGCCGCTGTCGCCAGCGATGCCCTTGTAATCGACCGACGCCTCGCCGGTCGCTGCCTGGACCTGGGCGGTGGCCACCCGTGACTCCGCCGCCAGCATGTAGCGGACGAGCTGGTTCTGGTGGTTGAAGGTCGCGATCCGTTCCATGCCGGCCCCTTTTCATATGCCTCATGCGCCGGCTCTCGGCGGATGCCAGCGGCATCCGCCTGCCGCCAGCGGGAACACAGTTCCCGCGAGAGGCGGGCTCCGGCCGCATGCGCGGCCGGGACCGCAGTCGCGGTCCAAAGCGGATTGCAATCCGCTTTAGCGGACCAAATTCAACGCCGTGTCGAACATCTCCTGCACCGCCTTCATGACCGCGGCAGCGGCCTGATAGGCGGATTGCAGGTTGCTGATCGCGGCGGTTTCCTCGTTGACGTTCACGCCGCTCTGCGAGGCCATCGTGGACTCCAGCCCGCTGGCGTAGGAGTCCTGGTCCTCGTAGGCGGTGGCGGCACGCGAGGCGGCGGTCGCCGCCCCCTGGATGATGGCGCCCGCATACTGGGAGAAAGTCCCCGTCCGCCCGGACAGGCCACCCGCCGTGTCGAAGGACTGCGCCCCGGAGAAGGTCGTATTCAGCGCCTGCGCCACCGAGCCCTCGCCCGCGGCCAGCGCCGATCCGCCGGCGGCCAGCGTGGCGGAGGTGGAGAGCGCGCCGGTCGCCAGACGCCCGCTGTCCCGAGCGATCGCGTCGCACACCCTGAGGTCGGCGGCGCCGGTGCCGGTCAGCAGGTCGTTCAGCCCGAAGCGGGCGGAGAAGCCCTGGCCGTCCGCCCCCGCCGTGCCGTCGCCGCCCAGGGCCACGCCGTTCGCGGCGTTGTCGGCCTGGATGACCAGCCGCCCCTGGGCGTCGAGATGGGCCGAGAGCGAGTCCATGGCGTCGATGGCGTCCACCGCGTCCTGCACCGTGGCGTAGGCGGAGAGGTCGAGGTCCAGCACCTCCACCGCCGTGCCGTCCGCCGCCGTGACGGCGACGCGCAGCGTGCCGCTGCCGTTCAGGGCGTCGCTGCCCGCCACGCCGGCGCTGCCGGTCAGGACGTTGGGCGGCGGGACGGCGGTGCCCTGGTTGTGGAGGACGTTCAGCGTGTCCTTCAGCGTCAGGGCCAGCTCGTCCAGCCGGGCCTGCTGCGCCGGCAGGTCCCTGTCGTGGACCTGGATCAGCCCGCCCAGGGTGCCCGAGGAGACGGAGCCGGTGACGTCCTTGCCGTCGATGGTGATCGGGTTGAAGCTCGTCCCGGCGCCGACCGTGGTGGCGGGCGTGTAGGACAGCCGGTGCACCGCGGAGTCCAGCAGCGACGTGCCGGAGGATGTGGAGACCCGGACCATGCCGTTGGCGTCGGTCTGGTAGCGGATGTCGATGTCCCCGGCGAGGCTCTTCAGGGCGGTGTTGCGCTGGTCCTCCAGGTCGCCGGTGTCCTGGCCGAGCGCCTTGCCGGTCTGGATGCGGTCGTTCAGGTCCTTCAGCGTGTCGAGCGTGCCGTTGATGCGGGTCACCGTGTCGGCGATGGCGTGGTCGGCCTCGCCGCGCAGCTCCTGCACCGCCTTGGCGGTGGAGCGCAGCGTTTCCGCCACCGCGGTCAGGTCGTCCACCGCCGCCGCCTTGGCGCTGCCGCTCTCCGGAGAGGTCGCCAGCGTGGCCAGCGTCTCGCCCAGCGTATCGATGACCGAGCCCAGCGAGGACACGGAGGTGGTGGCGCCTAGTCGCTCCTGGAAGCGGTCCAGATAGTCGCTGACCGCCCGGCTGAGGCCCAGCCCGGATTGTGCCGCGACCAGCGACGTCATCAGGTAGCGGTCAACCGTGCTGCCGATGCCGGCAACCTCCACTCCGGTGAGGCCGACGGCGGTGTCGCTCGTCGTCGGCTTGGCGGTCTTGCGGGTGTAGCCCTCCGTACCCGCGTTGGCGACGTTGGCCGAGGCGACCGCCATGCCCACCTCGTTGGTGCGCAGCGCGGAGGTGGCGATGCTGCCGGCGACGCGCAGGGACATGATGACTCTCCTGTGCGGCGGGTCAGACGGTGACGGCGATGGTGCGCTTCGCGCCCGCCGCGCGACCGAGCGCCGCGTAGGAGCGCGCCGGGCCGGACACGGAGGAGGCGGCGCGCAGCGCGGCGCCGATGGCCGCTTGCCGGGCCTGCCGGGCCTTGGCCTGCGCCTCCAGCGCGCGCACCGACCGGCCGAGCGGGGCCAGCGCGCCGTCCAGCGCCTTGCGCACCGCCAGCCGGGTTTCCAGGGGGACGCGCTTGCTCTGCGCCGCGGCCAGCGCGTCGCGCAGCGTCCCGGCCTGGGCGTGCAGGAGCATCTGCATGGCGCCGGCCGCCCGCAGGGCGTCCACCGCGCGCCCCTCCCGCGCGGCGCTGGCGGCGCGTTGCGCGTGCCCTTCCAACTCCGCGACGAAGCGGGTGATGACCGCCACCGGGTCCGGGCGGGCGGTGGGCTTGGAAGATGGGAGCGGGTTGTGCGGGGTGGGGAGCATGGCGGTCTCCTTGATGTGTTCCCACTCCCTCTGGGGAGAGAGATCCGGTCAGCCGCGCAGGGCGCCGGTGCGGCGGTAGGCGGTGGCGGCGCGCTGGGCGCTGCCGGTCTGGCGGATCACCGCCTGCACCGCGGCCCGCGCCGCGGCGATGCGCGCCCGCAGGCCCAGCAGGTCGTCGATCAGCGCGAGGCGCTCCGCCGCGTCAGCGACCGGCCGGGACCGGTGACGGTCCACCCGCCGGGCGAGGCGGCGCAGTTCGGCGTCCAGGGTGGCCTCTCCGTCGAGAAGCGGTTGCGGCGGGTGCATGGCCGTCACTGCCGTCAGCGCTTCATGGCGATCAGCGTGTCCATCATGTCCTGCGAGGTCGTGATGACCTTGGAGGCGGCGGAATAAGCCTGCTGGGCGACGATCATGCGGCTGAACTCGTCGGTCAGCTCGACCGTCGAGCTTTCCAGTGCGCCCGCCGTCACCGTCCCGGCCTTGGCGTCGCCCGCCGTGCGGAGCTGGTATTGCCCGGCTCCCGCCGTCTGGGTGAAGGTGGTGCCGGTGACGCTTTCCAGCCCGTCGGCGTTGGCGAAGGTGGCGATGGGGATCTGGTAGATCGCCCGCGTCTCGCCGTTGTCGAAGACGGCGCGGACGACGCCGTCCTTGCCGATGGTCGTGCCGGTCAGGGAACCGGGCTTGTAGCCGTTCTGCGTCGTGGTCTCGACGCTGACCGAGGGCGTGCTGTCGCCCGACGCGTGCTGCGTCAGGCCGTTGTTGCTGTTGGCGGTGCCGAGGTTTAGCGCGACCGCGCTGCCGCCGGCCCCGGTGGTCCATCCGTCGACGGTGAAGGACAGGGCGGACAGGTCGGCGGCGGTCGTCGTGCCGTCCGCCGCCACCGTGGCGGCCGAGGCCAGTGTGCCGTCGGTGTTGAAGGAAAGCTGGATGGGGAAGCCGGCGATGGTCCCGGTGGTCCGGGTGGCGTCGGAGGACAGCACGGGGTCGGAGGCGTCCAGCTCCCACGTGTTCTCGCCGGTCTTGGTCCAGCTCAAGGTGATGGAGTGGCTGACGCCGAGGCTGTCGAACATCTCCATGTCGGTGGTGAAGCTGTCGCCGGTCTCCGCGTCCGAGGGCAGGTTGGCGTCGATCCCCATGGTCGAGGTCGCGTTGGGCGTGCCCCTGATGTTGGCGACGTTGACCGGGACGAGGCTGTCCACCGAACCCTTGTTGCCGGCAGCGACGGTGCCGTTGGCGTTCAGCGCCCAGCCGTAGAGGTAATAGCCCTCGCTGTTCGACAGGTAGCCCTGGGCGTCGGTGGAGAAGGAGCCGTTGCGGGTGAAGGCGACGGTGCCGTCCGCCGTCTCCTCCGACACCACGAAGAAGCCCTCGCCGTTGATCGCCATGTTGGTGGAGACCGACGAGGACTGGATCTCGCCCTGCGCGCTGATGTTGCGGTAGGTGGTGGCGAGCACGCCGCCGGTCTGCTCGTCGATGGTCGCGGTCTTGTTGATGTAGGAGTTGAAGTTCGTCCCGGTGCTCCTGAAGCCGGTCGTGCTGGAGTTGGCGATGTTGCTGGAGATGGAGGCGAGCGCCTTGCTCTGCGCCATCAGGCCGGACGTGGCGCTGTACATCGCGCTGGTGATGCTCATCGTCGCACCTGTTGCAAGGAAGGGGAGAGGTCTGGGAGGAGGCCGGGAGGGGGCAGCTCAGCTCAGCGACAGCACGTCCTCGGCGGGCACGCTCACGCTGCCGATGCCCAGCGCCGCGCTGATGCCGGAGGTGTCCACGGAGGTGACCGTGCCCTTGATCCGCGTCTCGGCGGCGATGGCGGCCTTGCTGGAGTCCAGCGCGGTGACGGTCAGGCTGTAGGTTCCCGACGTGTGGACCGCGCCATCGCGCCCCGTGCCGTCCCAGGTGAAGGAATGGCTGCCCTGGCCGGTGGCGCCGCTGTCCTGGTAGACGATGGCCCCGTCCTCATCGCGCACCGTCAGGGTGACCGACGCGGCCTCGCTGTTCAGCGAGTATTCCCAATTGGCCGCGCCGTTCTGCAGGGCGGTCGTGTCGCCCTCCGCCGTCACCGTCCGCCCGAGATAGCCCAGCGCCGAACTGCCGGTTCCCAGCGCCTGCACCGCCGAGGTCAGCTCGTCCAGCTTGTCGCTCATGGACATCTGCTGCTCCAGCGAGGAGAGCTGCACGAGCTGGCTGGTGTACTGGGCGGTGTCCACCGGGTTGGTGGGGTCCTGCACCTCCAGCTGCTTCAGCAGCAGCGTCAGGAAGGACTGGTAGCTGCCGGCCAGCGAGGCCGAGGAGCTTTTGGCGGACGAGGTGGTCGTGACGGTCGAGGAGCTGAGCGAGTCAACCTGCATGGCGGCCTCCGGGATGCAGCCTCCCCGTCGCGGGAATCGGGGATTCCGCGTCCGTTTCGGCGTGATGATCCAGCGTGTGGTCCGGGAGGAGGCACCGCAGGGCGGAGCGTTGTCCCGTTCTGTGGCTATCCACGGAGGGGATCGGAAAAGCTGGCGGACTTTTTTCGGAGATGCTGGAGAGAGGTGGGAGAGGCCACACGGTGCTGTCAGGTTGGCGGGCGCGCCCTGTCGGTGGCAGGCTTCCGGTCATAAGCACGTCCATCAACCCGTACCGCGGCTTCCGCTTTCCGGCGGCGATCATCAACGAGGCCGTATGGCTGTACCATTGCTTCAGCCTGAGCCTGCGCGAGGTCGAGCTGATCCTGGCGGCGCGCGGTATCGAAGTCAGCTACGAGACCATCCGGGAATGGGGCCTCCGGTTCGGGCGTGATTTCGCCAACACCCTCAGGCGTCGCCGGCCGAAGCCAGGCGACAAGTGGTTTGTCGACGAGGTGTTCATCCGCATCCGCGGCAAGCAGCACTACCTGTGGCCTGCCATCGACCAGGATGGCGTGGTCCTCGACTTCTTGGTCCAGAGCCGCCGCAACACAAAGGCAGCCAAGCGCTTCTTCCGCAAGCTGCTGAAGGGGCTGCGCTATGCTCCACGTGTCCTGGTGACCGACAAGCTGAAATCCTACGCGGCAGCGAAGAAGGATTTGAAGCTGGGCAGCAGGCATCGGCAAAGCCCCTACCTGAACAACGCCTGCGAAGTGTCACATCAACCGACCCGACGGCGCGAGCGGCACATGAAGAGGTTCAAATCCGCCCGGCATGCCCGGAGGTTCCTCTCCACCCACAGCCCGATCCACAACCATTTCCAGCTGCGCCGCCATCTGATCTCCGCCACCGAGTACCGTGCCACCCGAGCGCGCGCCTTCACCATCTGGCGCGAGGTGACCGGCCTCGCCCTGACCGCCTGAATCATCCAGAACGCAGGTTGTTCAGACCCTCATCTCGTCAACCGACCTTGAAGTTGACAGTACCCACGCGTCTGCTGGAGCGGGCGCGCGAGGCCGGCACCCCGGTTTTCCACATCGTCCACCACGGCAAGCCCGGCGGCGCCCTGTTCAACCCGGAAGGCCCGCTGTCCGGCATCGTCGCCCCGCTGATCCCGCTGGACGGCGGGACGGTGGTGGTGAAGCACCTGCCCAACGCCTTCGCCGGGACCGAGCTGGACTCCCTGATCCGCGCCACCGGGCGCAAGGAGCTGATCGTCGCCGGTTTCCAGACCCACATGTGCGTCAGCAGCACGGTGCGCGCCGCCCTCGACCTCGGCTGGCGGACCACGGTCGTGGACGCGGCCAGCGCCACCCGCGACCTCCCCGACGGGGCCGGCGGCGTGATCCCGGCCGAGGCGCTGCACCGCGCCAACCTCGCCGCCCTGGCCGACCGTTTCGCCGTGGTCGTCAAGGACAGCCGGGCCTGGGCGTAAGGACGGCGCGAGGCAAGGCGGCGGGTCATGGCGCGTCCCGCCGCCTCGCCACCATCCCGCCGGACCACGCAGCGGGGAGGAAGCCGCCAGACCGGATGCCGGCAAGACCCTGGCGAAAGACCCTGGCGAAGGCGCGGACCGGCGCGGCGAAGACGGCGTTGGTGTGGCTGAAGGCGTTGCCCGGAACGAAGCGCACGTGGCCATTGCGCCCCGCCCAGTTGAAGCGCGGGCAGAAGACCGGGATGCCCCCACGTCCTTCTCCAGCGCGACCAGCAGCGGTGAATCCGTTTCAACACCTTCAGGAGGAAGGGCCGGGCAGCCGTTCGCCGCCTTTTAAAAAAGGCGGAAGGGCCGACCGCGCATCACCCGACCCCGGACAGTGCCCGGCACCGACGCTTCCGCGCGCCGAAAATTCGCACGCTCCGCAAAAAGAGGTTTGTTGGAGCACAAAACTCAAGTTATCATATTCCAGTTGATGCAATCGCATTGCGATTGAATAATGGATAGATCAAGGAGATCGCGCGTGGACGTGATCGCTGAACTGACGAGCCTGATCGGCGTCGACGCCGTCCTGACCGCCCCCTCCGATCTGGATGCCGTCACCGAGGACTGGCGCGGGCGTTATCGCGGACCGGCGCTCTGCCTCACGCGTCCCGCCAACGTCGGGCAGGTGGCCGACGTGGTGCGCTGCTGCGCCAAGCACGGCGTGCCGGTCCTGCCGCAGGGCGGGAACACCAGCCTGTGCGGCGGCGCCGTTCCGTCGGAGACGGGCCCCGCCCCGGTCATCCTCAGCCTGACCCGCATGCGCGCGGTCCGCGCCATCGATCCGGTGAACAACACGATGGAGGTCGAGGCTGGCTGCGTCCTCGCCACCGTGCAGGAGGCGGCGGCGGCGGACGGGCGACTCTACCCGGTCAGCCTGGGCGCCGAGGGCTCCTGCCAGATCGGCGGCACCATCGCCACCAACGCCGGCGGCACCTCGGTCCTGCGCTACGGCAACACGCGCGAGAACGTGCTGGGGCTGGAGGTCGTGCTGGCCGACGGCACCGTCTGGTCGGGCCTCTATGGCCTGCGCAAGAACAACACCGGCTACGATCTGAAGCATCTGTTCATCGGTTCGGAAGGCACGCTCGGCATCATCACCGCGGCGACGCTGAAGCTGCACCCGCTGCCGACGCGCCACGCGGTGGCGTGGGTCGGGATGGCGTCGCCGGAGGACGCGCTGACCCTGCTGACCCGCGTGCAGGGGCGCAGCGCGGCCCGGCTGTCGGCCTTCGAGATGATCAACCGCCTGCAGCTCGATCTGGTGTTCGGCCATGTCCCCGGCCGCCGCAGCCCGATCGAGAGCGAGGCCGACTGGCATGTGCTGATCGAACTGTCGGACAACGGCTCCGGCGAGGCGCTCGACGACGAACTGCAGGCGATCCTGGAGGACGCCTTCGCCGACGGCCTGCTGAGCGACGCGGCGCTGGCGTCCAGCGAGGCGCAGCGCCACGCCATGTGGGAGATCCGCCACAGCGTGTCGGAGGCCAACAAGAAGGCCGGCGTCGGCCTGACCACCGACTGCGCGGTGCCGCTGTCGGCGGTCCCCGCCTTCATCGCGGCGGCCACCGCGGCGGTGCGCGCGCTGGTGCCCGACCTGCCGGTGATCGTCGTCGCCCATCTCGGCGACGGCAACGTCCACTTCATCCCCTTCTTCAGCTTCGACGCCTGGGAGGCCGCCGCATCGGGTGACCGCGACGCGCTCGCCGCGGCGCTGCGCCACGCCGTCAACGACGAGGCCGCCCGGCTGAAGGGCACCTTCAGCGCCGAGCACGGGGTCGGCCGCGTCCAGCTCGCCGAGATGGCCCGCTACAAGCCGCCGGCGGAGCTGGCGCTGATGCGCGCCGTCAAGCGGGCGCTCGACCCGCAGAACATCCTCAATCCCGGACGGCTCCTGCCGCCCGGCTGATTGTCCCCGCCCTCCCCGCCCATCCGCCGTCCCGGCCCATCCTCGAGGAGTTCCGACATGAGCACACGTCAAACCGGCTGGTCCCGCCGCACCCTGCTGAAAGCCGGCGCCGCCGGCACCGCGGCGCTCGCCATGCCGGCGATCTGGAGCCCGGCCCGCGCGCAGAACAAGCGCATCGTCGTGCGCGACGACGGCGGCATCTACACCAAGGCCTATGGCGAGGTCTTCTACAAGCCCTTCACCGCGGCCACCGGCATCGAGGTCGTCGGCGTCCAGGCCAACGCCGAGCCGACCGCGCAGATCCGCTCGATGGTCGAGGCGAAGTCCTACACCTGGGACATGGCCAAGATCAGCGAGCCGGCCATCCTGATGCTGACCGCCGGCGACAAGCCGATGCTGGAGAAGCACGGGCTGGAGAACGATCCGGCGGTCGCCGCCATTCCCAAGCAGTACATGTCGGAATACGGCGTCGGCACCAACGTCTACACCACCGTGCTGGCCTACCGCACCGACGCCTTCAAGGGCCGGAAGGCGCCGGCCTCCTGGAAGGATTTCTACGACGTCGCTGGCGTCTCCGGCCGCCGCGCCCTGCGCAAGCATCCCTTCGACACCATCGAGCAGGCGCTGATGGCCGACGGCGTGCCCACCGGCGAGGTCTATCCCTGCGACTTCGACCGCGCCTTCAAGGCGCTGGACCGCATCAAGAAGGACATCCCGATCTTCTGGACCAGCGGCGCGCAGGTCGAGCAGATGCTGATCTCCGGCGAGGTCGATCTCGTCCCGACCTGGGTGTCCCGCCCGCAGGCGGCGATCGCCGCCGGCGCCCCGGTCGGCATCGTCTGGGACCAGAACATCTGGGGCCTCGACAACTGGGCCATCCTGGCCGGCACCCCGAACGCCGACGCCTGCCGCCAGTTCATCAAGTTCACCTGCGATCCGAAGCGGCAGGCGGAGCTGGTGAAGTACTTCCCAGCCGGCGTCACCATGCCCGACGCCTTCAAGCACATCGATCCGGCGATCGCCCCCAACTGCCCGACCTTCCCGGCGAACATCGAGAAGGGCGTCAAGATCAACGCGCAGTTCTGGCTGGACAACCAGCAGAAGGCGCTCGAGCGCTACAACGCCTGGCTGCTGAGCTGAGGCGCCGGGACGCTCCGTCCCGACTGAGGACCCGCGACCGGATCCGCCCGCAGGACGGGACCGGTCGCGGGACTCCCGCATTTTTCCCCACTTTCTTTTCGACGCGAGGAGACCTGCCATGTCGTCGTCCAGCCTAACCGTCCAGGGCCTCGCCAAGCGCTACGGTGATTTCGTGGCGCTCGCCCCCACGGATCTCGTGGTCGCCGACGGTGAATTCCTGACCCTGCTCGGCCCGTCGGGCTCGGGAAAGACGACGTTGCTCAGTCTGCTCGCCGGGCTGGTTCCGCCCGACGAAGGAATCGTGCGGATCGGCGCGCAGGACGTGACCTACGCCCCGCCCTACGAGCGCGACATCGGCGTGGTGTTCCAGAACTACGCCCTGTTCCCGCACATGACGATCGCCGAGAACATCGCCTTCCCGCTGAAGATGCGGAAGATCCCGGAGGCCGAAGCGAAGAAGCGCGCCCGCGAGGCGCTGGAGATGGTCCATCTGCCGCACATCGCCGGGCGCTACCCGCGCGAGCTGTCGGGCGGCCAGCAGCAGCGCGTCGCCCTGGCCCGCTGCATGGTCTACAAGCCGTCGATCATCCTGATGGACGAGCCGCTGGGCGCCCTCGACAAGAAGCTGCGCGAGCACATGCAGCTCGAGATCAAGCATCTGCACCGCGAGTTGGGCACCACGGTCGTCTACGTCACCCACGACCAGGAAGAGGCGATGACGATGTCCGATCGCATCTGCCTGATGAACGCCGGCCGCATCGAGCAGCTCGGCACGCCGGCCGATCTCTATTTCCGCCCGCGCACCCTGTTCGTCGCCGACTTCCTCGGCGAATCCAATCTGCTGCCGGCGGTGCTGGGTCCGCGGCTGGGCGACGAGGCGGAGATCCGGCTGGGCAGCGCCGGCATTCCAGGCCGCGCGCTCGCCAACGGCCAGGACCTGCCGCCGGGCACCCCGGTGCGGGTTATGGTGCGCCCGCAGAACCTGACCATTGCCCGTCCGTCGGACAACAGTGCTTCGGCCGTGATGGGCCGGGTGTCCGACGTGATGGTCACCGGCAGCCTGACCAAGGTCTACATGCAACCGCTCGACGACGCCCTGCCGCCGCTGGTCGCTGCCTTCGCCACCCGCAACGAGGCCGAGGCGATCCGCATCGACGACGTGCTGGCGCTGTCCTGGGACAGCCGCGACGCTGTGGTGATCGCGGACCGCGGCCCGGCGGCCATGCCCGCAACCACGGCCAAGGCGGCCTGACATGAGCGACCAGATCATGACCATGTCTCATGCCGCCCCACGGCGCGGCGCCCCACCGGCTTGGCGCAAGCCGGTGCTGATGGGCGCCCCCATCGTCCTGCTCCTCACCGTCTTCCTGGTCTTTCCGGTCGGCCAGCTCCTGGCGCTCAGCGTCTACAACGGGCAGGGCTTCACGCTGGCGCCCTACCAGCAGCTCTTCTCGTCCAGCCTCTACGTCACCGTGCTGTGGATCACGCTGAAGATCTCGCTGGCGACGACGCTGGTCGCGGTGGCCGGGGCCTACCCCATCGCCTACCTGATCTCCGTCACCAAGGGGCCGGCGAAGAGCCGCCTGATCTTCTGGGTGCTGCTGGCCTTCTGGACCAGCTTCCTGGTGCGCGCCTTCGCCTGGGTCATCATCCTCGGCCGCAACGGCGTCATCAACGGCACGCTGATGTCGCTGGGGATCATCGACCGGCCGATCGACCTGCTCTACGGCTTCGGCTCGGTCTTGGTCGGCATGGTGCACGCCATGCTGCCGCTGGCGGTGATGACCATGCTGGCGGTGATGGAGAACATCGACCGCACCCTGCCCCGCGCCGCCAGCACGCTCGGCGCGCGCCCCGGCACCGCCTTCTGGACCGTCTATTTCCCGCTGTCACTGCCCGGCGTCGCCGCCGCGGCGATCATGGTCTTCGTGTCGGCCATCGGCTTCTTCATCGTGCCGGCCCTGCTCGGCGGGCGGCGCGAGACGATGATCACCCAGCTCATCATCGACCAGATCCAGCAGACGCTGAATTGGGGCCTCGCCGGCGCCATCTCGGTGCTGCTGCTGACGGTGGTGCTGGCGGTGTTCGTGCTCTACGACCGCGTCTTCGGCTTCGCGACGCTGACCGGCGAGACCGCGGGGGCCGTGCACAACCGTGACACCGCCATGCGACGCCTGGGCGGCCGGGTGCTCGGGCTGCTGGGTGCCGCGAGCGACGCCCTGCTCGGCCTGTTCCCGCGCCGCCGCCCGCGTGGCACCGGCGAGATGCCGTCGGCCACCCTGCGGACGCTGGTGTGGACCATGCTGGTGCTCGTCAGTCTGCCGGCCTTCCTGATGATTCCGCTGTCCTTCGGCAAGGCCGGGCTGGCCTGGCCGCCCACCGGCTTCTCGCTGCAATGGTACGAGCAGCTCTTCCAGTCGCCGCTGTGGATGCAGGCGCTGACCCGCTCGCTGGTGGTGGCCTTCGGCACCGGCCTGCTATCGATGGCGATCGGCGTGCCGGCGGCCTTCCTGATGGTGCGCAGCCGGATGCGGGGCAAGGGCGCGATGCTGGCCTTCATCCTGTCGCCGGTGATCGTGCCCCGCATGATCATCGCCGTCGGCATGTTCTACCTGTTCGCCCAGATGGGGCTGGTCGGCACCATCCTGGGTCTGGTGATCGGCCACACGGTCGTCGCCGTCCCCTATGTGGTGATGACGATGACGGCGGTGCTGCGCAACTACGACACCCGGCTCGACCTCGCGGCGCAGAGCCTGGGCGCCCGTCCGCTGGCCGCGCTGCGCCACGTCACCTTCCCGATCCTGGGGGCCGGCATGCTGTCGTCCTTCCTGTTCGCCTTCGCGACCTCCTTCGACGAGCTGACCATCTCACTGTTCTCGTCGGGCGGTCTCAGCGCCACCCTGCCCAAACAGTTCTGGGACGAGGTGACGCTGCAGGTCTCCCCCGTCATTGCAGCGGTTTCGACCGGACTGCTCGTCTTCGTCGCAGTGCTGATCTACGCCGCGGACCGGCTGCGCCGGCGCAGCCTGGCCTCCTGATCCGCACCGGAACCGACGCTCCACCTCTTCGCACTTCCAAGGATATATTATGCTCGACGCCACCAAACTCCGCGGCATTCTGCCCGCCACCCCGACGCCGGTGACCGCCGACGGCACCATCGACGTCGCGGCCTCCAAGGCGCTGTTCTCCTGGCTGAACCGCCAGGGGATCGACGGGGTGGTTCCGCTGGGCGGAACCGGCGAGTACGGCGCGCTGGCGCGGGCCGAGCGCAACCGCTTCGCCGCGCTGACGGTCGAGGCGATGGCCGGCAGGAAGCCGGTCATCGCCGGCGTCCTCGACACCGGCTATCACGATGCCCTGGCCGCGGGCCGCGACTTCGCGGCGGCCGGCGTGGACGGCCTGCTGGTCCTGACGCCCTACTACACCAACCCGACCCAGGCCGGCATCCGCGACTACTTCCTGCGCTACGCCGACGAGTCGCCGGTGCCGATCCTGATCTACGAGATCCCCTACCGCACCCGCATCGCCGTCGATCCGGAGGTCCTGCACGAGCTGTCGCGCCACGAGCGGATCGTCGGCATGAAGGCCTGCAACACCGACATGTACCATTTCCTGCGCACGATGGCCGGGCTGGACCCGTCCTTCGCCATGCTGAGCGGCGAGGACACGCTGTTCCCGCTGCATGTGGCCGCGGGCGCCAAGGGCGGCATCGTGGTGACGGCGAACCTCCTGCCGCGCGCCTGGCGCCTGGTCTTCGACCTCGCCTCGTCCGGCAAGACCGCCGAGGCGCTGGAGGTCCACCGCACCCTCATCCCGATGATGAACCTCGCCTTCGCCGAGACCAACCCCGGCCCGATGAAGTCGGTGATGGACCTCATCGGCGTGAAGGCCCCGGCGATGCTGCCGCCGCTGCGCGAGCCGCGGGCGGAACTGCGCGAGGCGCTGAAAAGCGAACTGTCGCGCCTCCTGACCACCTATGAAGGGCTGCCGGCCGCCGC
Source organism: Azospirillum sp. Marseille-Q6669 (assembly GCF_965111635.1). Classification (NCBI taxonomy): domain Bacteria; kingdom Pseudomonadati; phylum Pseudomonadota; class Alphaproteobacteria; order Rhodospirillales; family Azospirillaceae; genus Azospirillum; species Azospirillum sp. Marseille-Q6669. The sequence continues at coordinate 415,354 of NZ_CBCOOP010000004.1, forward strand.
GGTGGCCTGACCGGTAGCAACGCTTGCGCGTGGCATCCGGCGCGCCGGATGCTATGCGTAGGCGAACCATGCCGACGACGCGAGGACGAGCACCGATGAAGGCCGGAAAGACCACCAGGACGGGCGGCATGGCGGACGGCATGGCGGGCGGCGACGCCCAGCAGGCCGATGCCACACCGACCGTGAAGCCGAAGGCCGACCCTCGCGAGTCGTCGCTGTTCGTCGGCTCGACCGAGAAGACCTTCCAGATCCTGCACGCCTTCGACGGCCCGCACCGGCAGATGCCGCTGTCCGAGATCGCCAAGGCGGCGGGGCTGGACCGCAGCGCCGCCCAGCGGCTGGTCTACACGCTGGAGACGCTGGGCTATCTGCGGCGCGTCCACGGCACGCGCAACTACGCGCTCAGCCCGAAGCTGCTCCAGTTCTCCTACAACTACCTGCGGGCGAACGAACTGATCGAGAAGGCGTCGCCCTACCTGCTGGAGATCAGCCGCAGCGTCGGCGAGACCGCCAATCTGCAGGAGCTGGACGGCCACGAGATCGTCTTCGTCGCCCGCTTCCCCGGCCGGCACCTGGTGAACATCGACATCATGGTCGGCAGCCGGCTGCCCGCCTACTTCACCGCGTCGGGCACCGCCATCCTGTCGCGCCTGTCGGAGGAGGAGCGGGAGGAGATCCTGGCCCGCACCGATCTTCGCCCGCTCACCCCCTTCACCGTGAACGACCCCGGCCGCCTGCGCGCCCGCGTCCAGGAGGCGGCGGAAAAAGGCTACGCCGTGGTGACCAACGAGACGGTGATGGGCGACATCTCGGTCGCCGCCGCCATCACCGACGAGCATGGGCACGCGGTCGCCGGCCTGAACATCTCCGTCCCGACCACCCGCTGGACGCCGGAGTCAGCCGAGCAGGAACTCGCCCGGCATGTGCAGGTGGCGGCGACCTCCATTTCCGTCAACAAATTCGCCGGCTATCCGCGGTAGCGGCGTCACCGGTGTCCCTGGTCGGTGTGGGCGCAGCCGCCGTGCTCCAGCTGCACCGTGGCGTGCCGGATGCCGAACCGCTCCTCAAGGATCCGGTTGACGTCGCGCAGCACCCGGTTCCGGTCGGCGCCGTCCTCGACGACCGCGTGCAGGGTCAGCAGGAGACGCTCCGTGTTGAGCGACCAGACATGGACATGGTGGACGTCCGACACCCCGGCGACCTCGCCCAGGGCGGCGCCGACGCTGGCCGCGTCGATGCCCGGCGGGGTGCCTTCGAGGAGGATGTGCCCGGCCTCCCTGGTGATCCTCCAGGCGCTGCGCAGGATGAGCAGGGCGACCACCACCGAGAGGATCGGGTCGATGGGCATCCAGCCGGTCCACAGGATGATCAGAGCGGCGGCGATGGCGCCGACCGAGCCGAGAAGATCGCCGAGAACATGGATGGCGGCCCCGCGGACGTTGAGGTTCCCGTCCCCGCCGCGGCTCAGGATCCAGAAGGCGAGGATGTTGACCAGCAGCCCCAGCGTGGCGATGACCAGCATCTGGGGTCCCATCACCTCGACCGGATCGAAGAGGCGTCCGACCGCCTCGACGACGATCCACAGCGCGATGGCGAACAGGCTGATCCCGTTGGTGTAGGCGGCCACCACCTGGAAGCGGTGGTATCCGTAGGAGCGCAGCGGATCGGCCGGGCGGCGGCCCAGGCGGAAGGCGAACCAGGCGAGCGCCAGCGCCGCGAAGTCGGTCAGCATGTGCCCGGCGTCGGCGAGCAGCGCCAGCGAGCCTGAAACGATGCCGCCCACCACCTCGGCCAGCATGAAGCCGCCGGTCAGCAGCATCACCCAGAAGACCTTGCGCTCGCTGCTTTCGGTCACCGTCGGCATGTCGTGGCTGTGGCCCGCTTCGCCATGCCCGTGGTCATGCGTGTGACCGTGCCCATGATCGTGACTGTGATGATGTGCCATGTGTTCAGTCCGATGCCGTGTGTCAGTCCGTGGAACCGTTGAAGCGGGCACTGCGCCGAGTCATCAGGACGGCGGCAGGAGCGGCCGCAAGGCGTTCAAGAACGCCTCGTAGCTCAGCACCCCCTTGTGCGTCTTGCCGTCGATCACGAAGGACGGGGTCGAATCGATCTGGTGCTTTTCCGCACCGTCAAGGCGCGACTGAAGGATGGCGTCGCTGAGAGCCTGATCGTCCAGGCAAGCCTGGTAGGTCTCCTTCGGCAATCCCGCCAACAGGCCGTAGCGGGTCAGGCTTTCGCGCGGGTCCTTGGCGTGGGACCAGTCGCCCTGCTTGGCGAACAGCACCGACAGGATGGCGAAGTACCGTCCGGGCGGCACGCAGCGGGCCAGGACGGCGGCATCGAGAGCGGCCCGGTCCAGCGGGAAATCCCGGTAGACGATGCGGATCTTGCCGGTGTCGATCAGCTCCTTCTTCACCTGGGGCAGCACCTCGTTGTGGAAGGTGGCGCAGTGGTGGCAGGTGAGAGAGGCGTATTCGACGACCTCGACGGGCGCGTCGGGGCTGCCCAGAACACGCGGGGTGGTCGCCGTCGTGGGGACTTCCGGAGCCGGTGCGGCGGCCGGGGATTGCGCCAGGGCCAGGGGGGCGCCGGCCAGCAGGCCGATGGCGCCGAGCAGCGTCACCGCCCGGCGTCGGTTGAACGGAAGGACGGTCATTGTCGTTTTCTCCTCGCTGTTTGCCGGTGAAGCTTGCGCTCAGGACTGCTTGTCGGTCTGTCGTGGCCACAGCCCGGAGACCAGCAGCAGCCCGACGCCGCCGGTGATCCCGATGTCGGCGACGTTGAAGGTCGGCCAGTGCCACCCGAAGGCATGAAGGTCGATGAAGTCGGTGACGGCGCCCTGGCGCAGGCGATCCACGACGTTGCCCACCGCACCGCCCGCGATGGCGCCGAAGCTCGCCGCCTCGGCGCGGCTGTCCGAGCGGGCCGCCCACACCACCAGAACCGCGACGACGAGCAGCGCGGCCCCGGAGAGCAGCCAGGGACCGTAGGCGCTGTCGTTCTCCAGAAGCCCGAAACTGACGCCGGTGTTGAAACCGAGCACCAGATTCAGGAAGGGCGCCACCTCGATCAGCCGCGGCGGTTCCAGGAGCTGCTCCAGTGCCGCCCATTTGGTGAGCTGGTCGAGGACCAGAACGATGGCGCCGGTGGCACCCGCCAGTCTCAGGCCGGCGGACGGAGCCGCCCATGTCGTCTTCATGATTCCTTCCTTCCAAAGGCCGGCTGCGACGCCGGGAGGTGTCGGCCCTTGCGGCGGAGCAGGCGCAGCGCGTTGAGCGTGACGATGATGGTGGCGCCGGTGTCCGCCAGGATGGCCAGCCACAGGTCGGTGATCCCGAACAGGGTCGTCACCAGGAAAACCGCCTTCAGGCCGAGGGCGAAGGCGACGTTCTGATGGATGTTTGTCAGGGTCGCCCGCGACAGGGTGACCAGCTCGGCCACCCCCTCGACCCGGTTGCCCAGCAGGGCGGCGTCGGCGGTTTCCAGCGCGACGTCGGTGCCGCCGCCCATGGCGATGCCGACGTCGGCGGCGGCCAGGGCCGGACCGTCGTTGATGCCGTCGCCGATCATCGCGACCGTCCCCTGCCCCTTCAAGCCGGCGATCGCGCGCAGCTTGTCCTCCGGCAGCAGTTCGGCCTCGACCGCCAAGCCAAGCGTCCGGGCGACCGCCTGACCAGTGCGGCGGTTGTCGCCGGTCAGCATGACGCTGCGCACGCCCAGCCCGCGCAGGGCGGCGATGCCCCGGGCGGCGTCGGGCCGCGGCTCGTCGCGCAGCGCCAGGAGACCGATGGGCCGTCCGTCCGCCACGACCACGGCGACCGTCTTGCCCTCCTCCTCGAAGACGGCGACGGTGTCGGCGGGCAAGGCTCCGGCGCCGCCCCGTTCGACGGCGTGACGGGGGGAGCCGACCTCGATCAGGCGCCCGCCGACCACGGCCTGCACCGCCCGCCCCGGAACGGCCTTGCGGTCGCGCGCCGGGCGCAGCGGCACGCCGTCGGCCGCCGCGCGCTCCAGGATGGCGCGGGCCAGCGGGTGGGCCGAGCCGTTCTCGACGGTGGCGGCGAGGCCGAGCAGCGTGCGCTCGCTACCGTCGAGCGGCACGATGTCGGTGACGCGCGGCTGCCCCAGGGTCAGCGTGCCGGTCTTGTCGAAGGCGATGGTCCGCACCTTTCCGATCGCCTCCAGCGCGGCACCGCCCTTGATGAGCAGACCGCGCCGGGCGCCCGCCGCGATGCCGGAGGCGATGGCCGCCGGGGTGGAGAGGACCAGCGCGCAGGGACAGCCGATCAGCAGCAGCGCCAGTCCGCGGTAGATCCAGCTGTGCCAGTCTCCGCCGAAGGCCAGCGGCGGCACCAGGACGGTCAGGACCGACACGGCGATGACGGCGGGTGTGTAGCGGGCGCTGAACCGCTCGATCCAGCGCGCGGTGGGGGACTTGGCGGCTTGCGCCTCCTCCACAAGCTGGACGATGCGGGCGATGGTGTTGTCCGACGCCTTGCGGGTGACGCGGACGCGCAGCACCCCGGTGGCGTTGATCCCGCCCGCGAAGACCGGGGAGCCCACGGCCTTGGCGACGGGCATGGACTCGCCGGTCACCGGGGATTCGTCGATGTCGGACTCGCCCTCCTCCACCACACCGTCGGCGGACACGCGGTCGCCGGGTCGGACGAGCACGAGCTGCCCGACCTCCAGCCGCTCCACCGGCACCGCGCGGGCGCTCTCCCCCTCGATCAGCAGCGCGGTTCGCGGGACCAGCGCCGACAGCGTCCGGATGCCCGACCGGGCGGTTCCGGCGGCGACACCCTCCAGCAACTCGCCGATGGCGAAGAGCAGGACGACCACCGCAGCCTCCTCCGCCTCGCCGATGGCGAGCGCGCCCAGGGTCGCCACCGACATCAGCATTTCGATGCTGAAGGGCGAACCGGAGCGGGCAAGCCGGACGGCGCGGCGCCCGAAGACGGCCAGCCCGAACAGGGCGGCGGGCAGCGGCGCGTGATCCGCCACGCCCGGCGCCAGCCAGGACAGCAGATAACCGCCCCCGACCAGCAGCGCGATCAGGATGGCGATGCGGCCCCGGCCGGTCTGCCACCAGCGGGGCTCCCGCCGGGCGACGGAATCGAACGCTTCGCCGCCGCCCTCGGCAATGTGGATCGCGTCGGCGGGCTCCACCCCGAAGCCGAGCCCGCGGATCGTCGCCTCGACCGTCGCGCGCGGCGTCGCCGCCTCGTCCAGCGTCAGCCGCAGAATTTGCGAATGGTGGTTGAGCCCGACGCCGGACGCCCCCGGCAGACGGCGCAACGCGGTTTCGATCTTGCCGACGCAGCTCGGGCAATCCATGCCCGCCACCTTGTAGCGCAAGGCCTGCCCGGTGACTGCCGGGGCGGCCTCCATCGTCTCGTCCTGCATGTTCCACTCCGACCGGCGATATGAGGGGCCGCGGTGGGGAAGGACGCGCGGCTGCCTGTCGTGCGCCATCCTGGACCCTGGAGTCACTACAGGGTCAAGAGAGTTTTTTCTTGGTGGGGACAGCGCCGGGATCGTCCGCATGTTGACGGAGGGAGTCTTCCTCCGCCGTCACGGCGCCATGACGTCGGACGCTACCGTGGCGGTGGTTGCGATCGCTTCCTGCGGTTCAGCTCCTCGCGGAAGACCGTCGCCAGATCCTCGATCCGGTAGGGCTTGGACAACACCGGCAGGCCCTCCAGCCCGGCTTGGTTCTCGCTGTAGCCGGTGGTCAGAACCACCGCCAGGTCGGGCAGCAGGGCGCGCGCCGCCCGTGCCAAGGCGATGCCGTCGACGTCGCCCGGCATCACCACGTCGCTGAACAGCAGATCCGTCTCCTCCCCCGCCTGCAAGCGGCGCAAGGCCTCCTCCCCGTTGGCGGCCCGCGTGACCCGGTAGCCCAGATTCTCCAGCGCGGCCGTGATGACCGGAGCCACAACGGGATCGTCCTCGACCAGCAGGACGCGGGCGCCGCCGCCGTCCACCACGGACCGCCGCGTGGTCCTATCCTCCGCCTGAACCGCCTCGGCGCGCGGCAGCAGCAGGGCCACCGTGGTGCCCTTTCCCACGGTGCTCTCCACCGTGGCGGTCCCGCCCGACTGCCGGCAGAAGCCATAGACCTGGGCCAGACCGAGCCCGGTGCCCTGGCCCACCGCCTTGGTCGTGAAGAAGGGCTCGAACACGCGCCCAAGCGACTCCGGCGCGATGCCATGGCCGCTGTCCTGGACCCACACCCGCACAAAGTCCCCATGCAGGCCATGCTCGCCCGAGAGCGGGAGGTTGCCGGCGCCGATCACCACCCGTCCGGCCGCCGGAATGGCGTCGCGCGAATTGGTCGCGAGGTTCAGCACCGCCAGCTCGAACTGCACCGGGTCGGCCATGGCCGGCCACAATCCATCCTCCAGGTCGAATTCCAGCTGGATGTCGGCGCGCAGCGCGCGGTCCAGGAAAACGCGCATGCCGAGCAGCCTATCGCGCACGTCGAAGGCTTCCGGCTGCAGGCTCTGACGGCGCGAGAAGGCCATCAGCTGGCGGATCAGGCTGGCTCCACGGTCGACCGCCTGCCGGCCGGCGTCGAGGATCTTCCGGACCCCGGCGACCTCGCCGGCGCGCCGATCGATCAGGTGGAGGCAGCCTGACATCGCCTGCAGCAGATTGTTGAAATCGTGCGCCATGCCGCCGGTCAATTGTCCGACCGCTTCCATTTTCTGTGACTGGTGAAGCTGCTCCTCGACACGGCGCTGTTCGGTCACGTCGCGTCCCGTCGCCGAAAAGCCACCCTCCAGCGCCGCCACCGACCAGTCGATCAGCCGCTCGGCGCCGTCGGCGGCGCGCATCCGCACCTCGACGTTCGTGACGGTCTCGCCGATGCCCATCGTCGCGTGCACGCGCTGGAACATGCCGTGGTCGTCGGGATGGACAAAGTCGGTGAGGGGGACACGGGCCGTCATGCCCTCGGGATGGCCGAAGGCCCGGTTCCAGGCCGGGTTGGACAGCGTGACGCATCCCGTTCGATCGGTGATCACGATGAGATCGCGGGAGCTGTGCCACAGCTGGTCGCGTTCGGCGATGGCGGCATCGATGCGCTGCTCCAGCGTGTCGTTCAGCCGCCGCAGCGCCTGGGCGGCCTCGGCCTTGCTCATCGCGGCCCAAGTGCGGTCCGTCACCCCGCGGACGAAGGCGATCTCCTCCTCGCTCCACACGCGCGGCGAATCGTGATGGAGGAAGAAGACGCCCGTCAGCCCGCCTTCCTCCATCAGCGGCACGTTCAGCAGGGCGCGGACGCCAAGCGCCAGAAAGGTGCCGCAATCACCGGCGGTGCGCGGGTCGACGGTGATGTCGGCGATGGCGACGACCTCTCCACGCTTCAGATCCTCGATGCAGGAGCCGTAATCGGCGAAGCGGTGGCGGCCGGCCGTGCTCACGACCTCCGGAGAGCGGCACCAGTCGCGCTCGACCGTGATCACGGAACGGGAGGGGTCGGTGGTCCCATAGCCGGTGCGCAGCAACTCCATCGTCCGGCCGGCGATTTCGGCGGCGGCGGCGGCGATGCCGGCCGACTCGTCGAGCAGGCGCAGGCGGTCGCCGAGTTGGAGAAGAGCGGCCTGATAACGCTCGTTGATCTTGCGCCTGTGGATGTTCAACAGGACTCCGGGAAAGCGCAGGGGGCGACCGGCGTCGTCCTGGGTGACGTGACCGTTGGCCTCGATCCATCGATAGGCGCCGTCGAACTGGCGCACGCGGTATTCCGCGCTGTACGGCCCTCCATCGCGCAGCGCCCGGGCGATCAGCGCCTGGACCTGGGGTTCGTCGTCGGGATGGATCGACCGAACGACGTCGGCGAGCCGCAGGCCGCGCTCCATCGCCGCCGGGTCGAGGGAGAAGGTGCGGGCGAAGCGGGCGTCGCCGGTGAAACGATCCTCCACCAGATCCCACACCCAGGTGCCGAGGACCGCGTCGGCGTCGAGAGCGAGCCGGATGCGCTCGTCCGCCCGCCGCCTCGCTTCCTCCGCCCGTTTGCGTTCAGTGATGTCCATGACCTGGACATAGATGCCGTCGACGGCGCCATCGGCGGTGCGCCGCGGCAGATAGTGGATGTGGCAGTCCCGCCGCTCCCCGTCCCGGTTCGGCAGAAAGCCCTCATACTCGACCACCTCGCCGCCGAATGCGCGCTCCATCTGGGCGAAGCGGGCTTGATAGGCGGCCTCGCCGATCAGATCGCGCGCGTGCATGCCGACCAGACGCTCACGCGGCACGCCGAACCACGCCTCGTAGAAGCGGTTGGCGAAGCGATAGCGGTGGTCGGGACCGACGATGGCAACCAGAAGGGGCAGGGCGTCGGCGAGCAGGCGCAATTCGGTGGCCGCCGCGCTGGCCGCATCCTCGGCCAACCGCTGGCCGGTGCGGTCACGGAACACCTTCACATAGCCGATGTGCTCGCCCCGGGTGTTGAGAAGGGGCGTCATCTCTCCCTGCGCGAAGAAGCGGCCGCCCTTGCGCGTGTGCCACCGCTCATCGGTGGCGTGGCCGTGGGTGCGCGCCAAGGTCATTTCGCGTTCGGGCTGCCCGGCGGCCCGGTCCTCGGCGGTGAAGAACAGCGTGCCGGCGTCCTGGCCGAGCGCCTCCTCCGCGCTCCAGCCCAGACTGTGGGCCGCACCGGGATTCCAACCGGTGATGCGGCCCTCCAGATCGGTCGTGACGATGGCATGCTCGCTGGCGCTCTGCACGACGGCGAGCGCCTGATCCGCTTCGAATGGCGCGGAAACGCCGGGGGACAGCCCCAGCCGCGCGCGCAGCATCGCGGCTTCGGCCTGCAAGCGCTCGATGTCCGCCTCGATGGCTCTCAGGGCTTCGATGCCCGCCGCCCGATCCGTCACGCACTCGCCCCTTATCATTCCATCGATGCACGGCACGGCTCCGGAGCATCCGGAACCGGCCGCGACGAGCCTGCCTCAACCAAACCAGCCAGAGAAAAAGTCGGCGCGGTTCATACCATGGAATCCCGGATGGGGAGAATGCCAGGCCTTGCTGGACACCGCAGCAGCGTCCATTTCGCAAGTGCGAGATGCTGAAGAACGCAAACAGCTAACGGGAGGGTGATGCTGATGTCTCGATCCGCGGTTTCCGGCCCAGAGCCGAGCGCCGTCAAGGCGCCGCCATCCCGCCGCCGCCAGGAAGGGCCCCGGATCGTGCTCGTCCTGGGCGGAGGCAACGCGCTCGGCGCCTATCACGCCGGAGCTTACGAACAGCTGCACAGCCGTGGCGTCCAGCCGGACTGGATCATCGGCGCCTCCATCGGCGCGATCACCGGAGCGATCCTGGCCGGGAATCCCCACGAGCGGCGCCTCGAACGCCTTCGCCAGTTCTGGCGGGAGGCGACCCTCCACACCTCCGGGCTGCTGCCCCACAGCCATGCGAAGGCCCGGCAGGTCTACAACGGCGCCCATGCCGTCATGGCCACGCTCTTCGGACGGCCGAGCATCTTCCGGCACCGCTTCCCCGGCTTGTGGTCGGTGCTGCCCTGGGTGCCCAACGACGTGGCGCTCTACGATCAGTCGCCGTTGCGGGACACCCTTGAGCGCCTGATCGACTTCGACCTGCTCAACCGCGCCGAGGTCCGCTTTTCCGCTGGCTGCATCGACATCGAAACCGGAGACGAGGTTTACTTCGACAGCAGCCGGGACGAGATCCGGCCCGAACACATCATGGCGAGCGCCGCCATCACCCCGGCCTTTCCGCCGGTGGAGATCGGCGGCCGCCTGTTCTGCGATCCCGGCTACACCAACAATCTGCCGCTCGACCTGCCCTTCACGGAACCGCTCGACCGGAACATCCTCTGCTTCGCGGTCGAGCTTTTCAGCTTGCGCAGCGCCCGGCCGGCCTCGCTGGACGCCGTTCTGGAGCGCACCAACGACCTGCTGTTCGCCAGCCACGCCCGCCGGAGCGTGCAGGCGCTGCAGAGGGAGTTCGCCTTGCGCGAGAGGATCGAGCCGGAGGGAGCGACCGCCACGCTGATCCACATGGCCTATCAGGCGGCGAGCCACGAGCTTGCGGCCAAGGGTTTCGACTTCTCACCATCGTCCATCGCGGACCGCTGGGCCGCTGGGCGGAGGGATATGGACAGTGGGTTGGCCCTGCTGGACGGCGCCAGGAAAGACACCCACCGCTTCCGGTACGCCGCTGTGGATTCAGAGGTGGCGCTCGCCGCTGCGGAAGGCGGTGCGGCGGAAGGCGGTGCGGCGCCCTGACGCCGGATCGAGACGGCACCGCGCCGCAAGAGGACGCTCACCCCCAGCCTTGATCGTTCCAACGCCACGCAGCGGCACAGACCACTCGCCCGTCGACAATTGGGCGGTTCGATTTCGCACGCGAATGACCTTGCTAATGCCTGATGCATCAGGCATTGTGCGCGTCATCAACCTTTTGGGTCCGGCACAGAACCGTGACCCTGAAAAATGCGGATCGGAGGAGCGCCCCTATGAACGTCGATAAACTGTCCATCGTCCTGACGGTCGCCGTGGTGGCGCTGTTCGCCGCCGTCCCGGCCAAGGCGCTGACCGCGGAGCGCACCATGCGCCTCTCGGCCGCCGTCGCCCAGGACCACCCCTTCGCCGCCGGGGTTTCGGCGCTGACCGCCTGCGCGGCTGAGAAGTCCGGCGGGAAAATGAAGATCCAGAGCTTCTGGAACGCCGCGCTGGGCAGCGACATGCAGGCCGTGCAGCTCGTGCGCGGCGGCTCGCTGGACATGGTGGTGGCCTCCACCTCGCCGCTCGCCTCGCTGGTGCCGGCCATGGGTGTCTTCGACCTGCCCTTCCTGTTCGAGAACGAGAAGGAGGCCGACCGCATCCTCGACGGCGCCGTCGGCCAGCAGCTGTCCGAAAAGCTCCAGGGCGTCGGGCTGGTCAATCTCGCCTATTGGGAGAACGGGTTCCGCAACCTCACCAACTCCCGCCGGCCCATCCAGAAATGGGAGGATCTGGGCGGCACCAAGATCCGCGTGATGCAGAATCCGGTGTTCATGGACACCTTCTCCACGCTGGGCGCCAACGCCGTCCCGATGGCCTTCAGCGAGCTGTTCACGGCGCTGGAGACCCGCGCGGTCGACGGGCAGGAGAACCCCTACGCCAACATCGAGACCGGCAAGTTCTACGAGGCGCAGAAGTACCTGTCGGTCACCAACCACGCCTACACGCCGGCGGTGATCCTCTACTCCAAGAAGATCTGGGACGGCCTGTCGTCGGCCGAGCGGGACGTGCTCCAGTCCTGCGCCGCGGTGGCCCGCACCGAGGAGCGCCGGGTGAACCGCGAGCAGTCGGAAAAGTCGCTGGCCCGCCTGAAGGACCTCGGAATGCAGGTGAACGAGCTGTCCGCCGAGGAGCGCAAGCGCATGCTCCAGAAGGTGGCGCCGGTCTACGAGAAGCACGCCGCGACCATCGGCGCCGACACGATGACCCTGCTGCAGTCCGAACTCGGCCAGCTGCGCAAGGCCAACCCGTAACGCACGTCCTGTGCTCCGCGGGCGGGCCGCGAGTCCGCCCGCCGGTCCGCGCGCCCGTCCGACGCCCGATCTCCCCGTGGGAACCCCGATGCTCATCAAAAAGATCGACACCTTCATCCTGAAGACTCCGCTGAACGCGAAGACCTTCTACTCCTCCCAGGCGGCGTTTCCGGAGCGCAACAGCCTGCTGGTCCGCATCACCACAGACGACGGTCTGGTCGGCTGGGGCGAGGGCGGGCAGTACGGCCCGGCGGAGCCGCCGGAAAGCTGCATCATCGACGTGCTGGCCCCCCGGCTGATCGGCCGAAGCGCCGACCAGCCGGTGCGGGTCTTCGAGGATCTCTATTCCTTCTGCCGCGACTTCGGCCAGAAGGGCACCTACATCGAGGCGCTGAGCGCCATCGACATCGCCCTGTGGGACCTGTGGGGCAAGTCGCTGAACCGGCCGGTGCACGCGCTGATGGGCGGCGCCTTCCGCGACAAGGTCGCGGCCTACGGCACCGGCTGCTACTACCCGGATTATTTCCGCGACACGCCGCGCATGATGGCGGCGCTGGCCGAGGAGGTGCAGCGCTACCGCGAGGCTGGGCTGCCGGCGATCAAGATCAAGATCGGCCTGCTGCCGATCGCCCAGGACATCGAGCGGGTGGCGCTGGTCCGCGACGTGCTGGGACCCGACACCCTGATCATGGTCGACGCCAACCACGCCTACAACACGGCGGGCGCCATCCGGATCGGGCGGGCGTTGGAACAATTCGACGTCCGCTGGTTCGAGGAGCCGGTGCCGCCGGAGGACCGCGAGGGCTACCGCCGCGTGCGCGATTCCATCGACGTGCCCATCGCGGGCGGCGAGTGCGAATACACCCGCTACGGCTTCCGCGAACTGCTGGCCGGGGGCTGCATCGACATCGCCCAGCCGGACCTCTGCTGCGCCGGCGGCTTCACCGAATGGCAGAAGATCCTGGCCCTGACCACCGCCCACGGCGTGATGACCGTCCCGCACATCTGGGGATCCGGCATCGCCCTGGCCGCGGCGCTCCAGGCGCTGGCGACGGCGCCGCTGGTTCCCTACACGGCGCTCGGCGTGCCGTTGCAGAACGAGCCGATGGTGGAATTCGACCGCACCCACAACCCGCTGCGCGACGACCTGCTGACCGACAACTTCACGCTGGCGGACGGGTGCCTCGCCGTGCCCGGCGGGCCGGGTTTGGGCGTGGAGGTCGATCCCGACCAGCTCGCCCGCTACACCGTGCGGTCGCGCAGCGCGTGACCGGGTTGGAGACGTCCCGCCGGAGATCCGTGATGTGGAACGGCACCCTCTTCTTCAGAGTTCTCGACGGCATCCTGGTGGTGTGCATCGCCGCGATGCTGGTCATGGTGTTCGGCAACGTCGTGCTGCGCGCCGTCTTCAACAGCGGCATCGACGTGTCGGAGGAGCTTCCCCGCTTCCTGTTCGTGTGGATGACCTTCATCGGCGCCGTGATCGGCTTCCGTGAGGGCGCGCATTTCGGCGTGGATGCCCTGGTCCGCCTGCTGCCGCGCGCCGGCAAGAGGGTCTGCTGGGCGATCAATCAGGTCATCATGCTGGTCTGCTGCGCGGTCATCGTCCAGGGCACGCTGCTCCAGCACGATCTGAACGCGACGAACCACGCCCCGGTGACCGGCCTGTCGATGATCTGGGTCTTCGGCGTCACCTACCTGACCGGCGGGGTGATCGGGCTGATGTGCATCGTGAACCTGGTCCGGCTGGCGCTCGGCAAGGTCGGCGACGACGAGCTGATCCAGGTCGAGGAGGAGGGCATGGGCGAGGTGGACCCGAACCGGCTCAAAGGACCCGGCACATTGCCCGGCACCCTGTCCGGCCCGCTCGCAAGCCCGAACACGCTGAAGGAAACGGCGCCGTGACCATCTTCATCTTCGTCGGCAGCCTGCTGGGCGCGATGGCGCTGGGGCTGCCCGTCGCCTTCGCGCTGATCGTCTCCGGCCTCGCTTTGATGGCCTTCATGGGAATGCTCGACCCCCAGATCGTCGTTCAGAACATGTGGGACGGCGCCAACAGCTTTCCGCTGCTGGCCGTGCCCTTCTTCATGCTGGCTGGCGAGTTCATGAACGCCGGCGGCATGTCCCGGCGCATCATCGCCATGGCCATGGCCTGGGTCGGCCATCTGCGCGGCGGGCTGGGCTTCGTCGCGGTGTTCGCGGCGATCCTGATGGCCTCGCTGTCCGGCTCCGCGGTGGCGGACACCGCGGCGCTCGCCTCCATCCTGCTGCCGATGATGCGGCAGGCGGGCTACGACATCCACCGCTCCGGCGGGCTGATCGCGGCGGGCGGCATCATCGCGCCGGTCATCCCGCCGTCGATCGGCATGATCCTGTACGGCGTCGCCGGACAGGTCTCCATCACCAAGCTGTTCCTGGCCGGCATCGTGCCGGGAATCATGATGGGGGTGGCGCTTCTGGTCACCTGGTGGTGGCTGGCCCGGCGCGAGATCCTGACCACGCCGCCCAAGGTGCCGCTGCGCGAGCGGCTGCGGCTGACCGCCGACGCCTTCTGGGCGATGCTGCTTCCGGTGGTCATCATCGGCGGGCTGAAGACCGGTGTCTTCACGCCGACCGAGGCGGCGGTGGTCGCCGCAGTCTACGCCATGTTCGTCGGGCTGGTCATCTACCGCGAGCTGAAAATCGCCGACCTGTACGGGCTGATGCTGTCGGCGGCCAAGACGACGGCGGTGGTGATGTTCCTGGTGGCGGCGGCGGGCATCTCCGCCTGGCTGATCACCGCGTCCAACATCCCGGCCCAGCTCGCCGATCTGCTGGCCCCGGTGATGGACAACCGGCTTCTGCTGATGGTCGCGCTGATGGTCATCGTGCTGATCGTCGGCACCGCGCTGGACTTCGCGCCGACCATCCTGCTGATGGTCCCGGTGCTGATGCCGATCATCAAGCAGGCCGGCATCGACCCGGTCTATTTCGGTGTCCTCTTCATCATAAATAATGCGATCGGCCTCATCACCCCGCCGGTCGGCACGGTGCTGAATGTGGTCTGCGGCGTCGGGCGCATGTCGATGTCGAACCTGATGAAGGGCGTCGGCCCCTTCCTTCTGGCGCAGACCGCCGTGCTGTTCCTGCTGGTGCTGTTCCCGGAGTTGGTGATGGCGCCGCTCGCCTGGTTCACGGCACGGTGACGGCCCCCGATGCCGCAGCGACGTGAAGGCGGGTTTGAAGGCGGGGGAGGCGCGGTGTTAAAATGTCGGACCTGACGCGGCGCCTCCGTCTGCGGCGATTCACTGAGGAACGGTCTTCCATGCTCGACGGCAGCGGTCCCCTCGACACGGCCTCCATCGGCGAGCAGGTCACCGAGCGGCTGAGGAGCGAGATCATCTCCGGCCGGCTGGCGCCGGGGTCGCGGCTGATGCTGGACCAGTACAAGGCGCTGTGGAACATCAGCATCACGCCGCTGCGCGACGCCGCCAAGCGGCTGGAGGCGGACGGGCTGGTCCACATCTACCCGCGACGCGGCATCTTCGTGGCGGAGATCGACCGCAACGCCCTGATGGAGGTGTTCCAGCTCCGCATCGCCCTGGAGCCGCTGGTGACGGAGCTGGCCACCCCCCACGCTCCGGAGGCGGAGGTGGAGGCGATGACCGAAGCCTACATCGCCGCCGGCCGGCCCGGCCCGGAGGAGGAGCGGCAGGCCCGCCTGCAGGAGGTGGACGAGGTCATCCACGACTTCGTGCTCGCCCACTGCCCGAACCAGCGGCTGGCCCGCATCATGGCGACGCTGCGGGATTCGGTGGCCTGGTGCCGGAACGCGGTGATCGAGAAGGTGCCGAACGCCTTCGACCCCTCGCTGGAGGAGCACATCGCCATCTGCAAGGCGCTGCGCGCCAAGGACGCCGAGGCGGCGGCGGCGGCGATGCGCGACCACCTGATCGCCACCCGCGACCGCACGTTGAAGGCCATGGAAGGTCGCTCATAGACGATAGCAGGGCCGCCGATCATTGCGAATGATACGCATTCTAACTATAATGCGCTGTCATGCACCGGCCATGGCGTGGCCAAGCCGGTTGTCTGTGGAGGAACGGGGCTGGCCATGCCCGATCAGCATCGCACGAAGGCACCGGTTCCTGGCTTGGTGGCGCATGGTTGACGCCGCCAAGCCGACGCTCGACGCCGTTTTCATCGGACACCGTGGGGCTCTTGTCCGGCTGTTGTCCCGCATGGTCGGCAGCGCCGCCACCGCTGAGGATCTGGCACAGGAGGCCTATCTCAAGGTGCGGGCGGCGGAACGCGACCGGCCGGTGGAGTATCCGGCGCCCTTCCTGTTCCAGACGGCGCGCAATCTGGCCCTCGACCATTTGCGGCGGGAGCGCCGGAACGCCGTCGTCGTGACTCAGGACATCACCGCCGAAGGCATGGAGGCGGTCGCCGCCCCCCTGCCCTCCCCGGAAACCGAGGCCGGCGACCGCCAGCGGCTGGCCCGCATGGAGACCGCGTTGGCGGCTTTGAGCGAGCGGCAGCGCCGCATCCTTCTGCTGAACCGGATGGAGGGTTTGTCCCACGCGCAGATCGCCGAACGGCTCGACGTCTCGGTCAGCACGGTGCAGAAGGACCTGAAGACCGCCCTGCTCGCGTGCCTGGAGGTTTTTGCCCGGCTTGATCGTGAAGGCCGGCCCGATCGTGAAGGGTTGCGGGTTTCCGCCGGCTCGAACGTCTTACAAGGTGAAAGACCGTGACGGCACCACACGCGGGTCCCATGCCTGACGACACCGACCCCTCCCTGCCGCTGGAGCAGGCGCTCGACTGGTTCATCCGTCTGCAGGCGGAGGACGCGGACGAGGAGTGCCGCCAAGCCTGCGCCGCCTGGTGCGCCGCCGACCCCCGCAACGCCCGCGCCTGGGACCTGGCGCAGGCCATGTGGGTCTCGCCCCTCCTGACCGACGCGCTGGCGTCAACCGCAACTCCGGACGTCGCGCCGGAACCCCACGCACCGGCGTCCAAACCGCCGGAAACGGTTCGGTGGCCCACCGCCGGAGCGCCAGCCCGCGACCGAACGCGATCGCGCGCCCGGCCCCGCCATCCGGTGCGACGTCGCACAATGGCGTGGGCGGCGGCGGTGATGGTGGCGGTCGGGCTGGGTTGGGCCGCCGACCTGCCGCTGCGCCTGCAGGCCGACCATCGCACCGCGACCGGCGTTCAGGAGCGTGTGATGCTGGCCGACGGATCGCAGGTGCTGATGGACACCGGGACGGCGCTGGCCACCGACATCGTGGGCAGCGAGCGGCAGACCCGGTTGCTGCGCGGGGCCGCCTTCTTCGAGGTGACGCCCGACCCCGCCCGTCCCTTCCGGGTCTCCGCCGGTTCCGCCGTCGTGACCGTGGTCGGCACCGCCTTCGCCGTCCGTTATCTGGACGACCGGGTGACGGTGACGGTGCGCCACGGCACCGTGGACGTGGCGCGTCCCGACGGTCTCCCCGTCCGCCTGCGCGCGGGCGAGGAGGTGGTGGTCACCGCGTCGGGCATCGGCGCGGGGCATCCCGCCGACCTGTCGGCGGCGCTCGGCTGGGTCGATGGCCGGCTGGTCTTCGAGGACCGGCCCCTGGGGGAGGTTCTGGAAGAGCTGGACCGCTATTATCCGGGCCTGATCGTGGTTCCCGACTCCCTCGCCGACCGGCGGATCACCGGGAATTACCGGCTGGACGATCCGGTGCGGACGGCGACGGCCCTGGCCGGGCTGGTGCGGGCCGAGACCCTGCGGCTGTCCGACGCCCTGCTGATCCTGCGCCCGCGCCCCTGATCCGCCGGTTTTCCCCTCCACCCGCGCCAAGCCCCGTAAAAAATTTCCGCTTTTCGCGATCCCCGAACGTCAGGTCGACACGGCTTTTAGGAATGCGTCGCATTTGCAATTGGCGGCGCCGGTCCGGCCGGTTGAGACGTCGCGATCATGGGGAAAGCGTTACGATGGGTGCGGGGATCATGGATAAGGGTGCACGGGGGCGTCGGGGGACGGCCCTGCTGCGGGCGGTGCTGCTGTCGTCGGCGATGGCCGCTGTGGGCACGGCGGGGGGCGGCGTCATGGCGGCGCCGGCCAAGACCGCCGAACAGGTGGCTCAGGCGGCGGGACAGACCGCCGGGCAGCGGTTCGACATCGCTCCGCAGGGGCTGGTCACGGCCCTCAACGCCTTCAGCACGGTCAGCGGCTGGGAGGTCGGCTTCCCGGCCGAGGTGGCGCGCGGCCTGTCCTCGCCCGGCGTGTCGGGCACCATGAGCGCCGACGAGGCGCTTCGCCGCCTGCTGTCCGGCACCGGCGTGTCGTACCAGATGACCGGCCCCGGCCGCGCCGTGCTGTCGCGGCCGCAAACCGGCGGGGTGGTGCTGGACCCGGTGACCGTCGAGGGCACGCGCGAGCGGGCGACCGGCCCGGTCATGGGCTACGCCGCCCGCCAGAGCGCCACCGCCACCAAGACCGACACGCCGATCCTGGAAACGCCGCAGTCGATCTCCGTCGTCACCCGCGACCAGATGGACGCCCAGGCGGTGCGGAGTCTGGCCGACGTCCTGAACTACACCTCCGGCGTCACCACCGCCCGCAACGGCGGCTCCTCCTCCTTCGGCGGCGACGGCATCTCGGTGCGCGGCTTCGGCGGCAACGGCACCACCGGTGTGTCCTTCAACGAATATCTCGACGGGCTGCGGTTGAAGGGCAGCGGCTTCCTGACCTCCGGCATCGACCCGTACCTGTTCGAGCGGGTCGAGGTGCTGAAGGGCCCGGCCTCGGTGCTGTTCGGCCAGACCAGCCCCGGCGGTCTGGTCAACATGGTGACCAAGCAGCCCTCCCCCGACGCCCGGCATGAAATCCTGCTGCAGGCGGGCAACCAGGGCCGCAAGCAGGCCGCGCTGGACATCGGCGGCGACGTGACCGGCGACGGAAGGCTCTCCTACCGGTTCGCCGGCGTCGCGCTGGACACCGACACCCAGACCGACATTGCGGAGCGCCGCCGGCTGGCCGCCGCCCCGACCGTGACCATCCGGCCGACCGACGACACCAGCCTGACCCTGATCGGCCTCTACCAGCGCGACAATTACGACGATTCGCCGCTGAACTACCTGCCAGCCCAGGGCACCGTGCTGCCCAACCCCAACGGCACGCTGCCGACCAGGCTCTTCACGGGCGATCCCAACTTCAACACCTGGGACCGCAAGACCATGAGCGTCGGCTATCGCTTCGAACACCGGTTCGACGAGCGCTGGACGGTGCGGCAGAACGCCCGCTACCTGCACAACGACCTCGACCTCAAGCAGGTCTACGCGTCCGGCCTGCTGCCCGACCTGCGCACCACGCGGCGCACCACCTTCTCGGCCCGCGAGCGCGCCCACGACCTGACTGTCGACAACCAGCTCCAGGTGTCCGTCGACACCGGCCCGCTGCGCCACACCGTGCTAGCCGGCGTCGACCACCAGCGGCTGCGGAGCGACACGCTGCGTGGGCAGGCGGCGGCGCCGAACCTCGACTTGTTCAACCCGGTCTACGGGCTGCCAATCGCCACCCCGCCGATCTACCAGAGCACCGCCACCCGCATCACCCAGACCGGCATCTACGCCCAGGACCAGATCAAGTGGGGCGGGCTCGCTGTCCTGCTGGGCGGGCGCAAGGACTGGGCCGAGACGCAGCAGCGCAACCGGCTGAACCAGGGGCGGACGTCGCAGCAGGACGACGCCTTCACCGGCCGCGTCGGCGCGCTCTACCTGTTCGACAATGGCTTGGCGCCCTACGCCAGCTATTCGGAATCCTTCGAGCCGACCTCTGGCAGCGATTTCCACGGCAACCCGTTCGAGCCGACCACCGGCCAGCAGTACGAGGCCGGGCTGAAATACGAGCCGCCGGGCTCCGGCAGCCTGTTCACCCTGTCGGCCTTCACCATCACCCAGCAGAACGTCACCACGCCCGATCCGCTGCACACCAACTACAACATCCAGACCGGCGAGGTCCGCTCCCGCGGCTTCGAGGCAGAGGCGCGCGTCAGCCTCGCCGCCGGGCTGAACGCGGTGGCCAGCTACACCTTCCTCGACGCCGAGGTGACGAAGAGCAACGGCGCCGACCGCGGCAAGCGGCCGGTCGCCGTGCCGACCCATTCGGCCTCGGCCTGGGGCGACTACACGGTGCAGGACGGCCCGCTGGCCGGTCTTGGCGGCGGCGTCGGCCTGCGCTACGTCGGCTTCACCTACGGCGATCCGGCCAACAGCTTCAAGGTGCCGTCCCACACGCTGGTCGACGCCGCCCTGCGCTACGACCTGTCCTATCTGAGCCCGCAACTCCAGGGCGTGCAGGCGGCGATCAACGCCAACAACCTCTTCGACAAGGAGTATGTCGCGGCCTGCTCGCGGGCGACCAACTGCTACTACGGCCTGCGCCGCACCGTCATCGGCTCGCTGAAGTATTCCTGGTGACGCGAAGCAGAGAGATCGCGCTGCGGGTCGTGACCGCCGTCGTCGGCGGCTACGCCCTGGCGGCGGGAACGGCGGCGGCGCTGTCCCTGGCGCTGCCGGCCGTGCAGGACCGGGCGGAGGCGGTGCTGACCGCCACCATGGCGGCGCTGCTGCCCTGCGTCCTGACCGTGGTGATGGTCTTCGCCGCGGCCAGCGCCCTGCGCGCCCTGGCCTGGACCGTCAGCCTGACGGCGGCGGTCTGGGCGGCGGTCTCACTGTTGAGAAGCATGACGGGAACCGGGGTATGAACGGCAGTTTTCGCCTGTCGATGACGTGGCTGCACAATTGGGGCGGGCTGGTGGTCGGCTGGCTGCTGTTCTGCGTCTTCCTGACCGGAACCACCGCCTACGCCCGCTTCGAGATCACCCGCTGGATGCAGCCCGAGCGGGTCGAGGCGACCAACAGCCCCGACGCCGCGGCGGCGGCGATCGCCAGCCTGTGGCGCGAGGCTCCGCAGGCCCGCCGCTGGCTGATCACGCTGCCCGACGAGCGGCGGACCGCGACCCAGGTCTACGTCTACAACCCGCCGGGGATACAGCCCGCCTTCCGCAAGCTGGCGCTGGAGCCGGCGGACGGGCGCCCCTTGCAGGCGCGGGCGACCTTCGGTGGCGATTTCCTCTATTACTTCCACTTCGACCTGCGCGTTCCCGGCTTGGTGGGACGCTATCTGATCGGCGCCGCCGGGGTGGCCCTGCTGGTGGCGCTGATCACCGGATTCGTCATCCACCGGCGGGTCTTCTGGGATTTCTTCGCCTTCCGCCCCGGACGGTCGCGCACGCGGCTGTGGATGGACGTCCACAACGCCCTGGGCATCATCGTGCTGCCCTACCACGCGCTGATCACCGTGACCGGGCTGGTGCCGCTGATGCTGCTCTACATGCCCTGGGGCCTGCAAGCGGCCTTCGGTGACCGGCCGGCCGCCTTCAACACCGCCGTTTACGCCGAGCCGCCGCCGGCGGCCGCCGCGGGGCGGGCCGCCCCCCTGACCGCCATCGCGCCGCTGCTGGCGGAGGCGGCGCAGCGCTGGGACGGCGGGCGGCCGGGATGGATCGTCATCGACAACCCGGGCGACGCCGCCGCCACCATTCTTCTCAAGCGCACCGACTCCGACCGGGTGGTGATCACGCCGGAAGCCATCCTGTTCGACGGCACGACCGGCGTGGTGCGCGAGGTCTGGGACGGGACGGGCGGAGCCGCCGCAACGCGGGCCGGCGCCTATGGCCTGCACATGATGCGCTTCGCCGACACGCCGCTGCGGCTGGCGATGATCCTGTGCGGGCTGGCCGGCACCGCGATGATCGGCACCGGGCAGGTCTACTGGATCATCAAGCGGCGCAAGCGGGAGGCGACCCCGTCCTTCGGGCTGCGTCTGGCCGACGGCGCCAATCTGGCGGTGATGGTCGGGCTGCCCATCGCCATCGCCGCCTATTTCTGGGCCAACCGGCTGCTGCCCGCCGGGCTGGCCGGGCGGGAGACCTTCGAGGCCCTCGCCTTCTTCGCCGCGTGGTTTCTCACGGCCCTGCACCCGGCGCTGCGCGGCGTCCAGCGCGCCTGGGGCGAGCAGTTGGCGGCGGCGGCTCTGCTGTGGGCCGCCCTGCCGCTGATGAACGCCCTGACCAGCAACGCCCATCTCGGGGTGACGCTGGCGCGCGGGCTGTGGGGCGTGGCCGGCATCGACCTGACCGCCCTGGCGACGGGCACCCTGTTCGCGCTGCTGGCCCGGCGCCGTTTCCGCGCGGCACCCCGGGGCGTCGACCGCCCACAGGGCGCGCTGGCACGGCGTGGTCTCTGAGCCTCACCTTGGGATGATGATCGCCGGACGGCGTGGCGATTGAGCGCGAGGGCGATCAGCTCAGACACGCCGGTGAGGGTGCCAAGCGTCAGGAAGGAAGGCAGCGGGGGTCAGGCGGAAGGCGACGCGACGCGGTAGCGCGCGGCGGGTTCGCTGCGGGACAGGTTGGGCAGCATCGCCTGACGGGCGGCCTCGTAGGCGTGCCACTGGGCGGCATCCGGCAGGGCCGGGATGGTCACCAGTTCGCCCGCGTCGAGCCCGGCGAGCGCCGCGTCGACCATGGCGGCGGCGGGCATGACGATCTCGCCCGGCAGATGCTCCACCGGCGTGCCGGCGGTTCCCCAGAAATCGGTGGCCGTGGCGCCGGGCAGAACCGCCTGGACCCGCAATCCCTTGGCGGCCAGCTCGTGGTGCAGCGATTGGGTCAGCGCCAGGACGAAGGCCTTGGCCCCGCCATAGACGCCGTTGAGGATTTCCGGCCCGATTGCGACGATGGAGGCGATGTTGACGATCGTGCCGCGTCCGCGCGCCACGAAGGCCGGCGCGGCCGCGTAGGTCAGCCGCATCAGCGCCGTCACGTCGAGGTCGATCATCCGCTCCATGGCATCGACGTCGGCCGAGAGCAGCGGGGCCGTCGCGCCGACTCCGGCGTTGTTGACCAGCATGGTGATGCTGGCGTCGGTCGCCAGCACCGTCTCCACCGCGCGCCGGTCGGCCTTGTCGCCCAGATCGGCGGCGACAACCTCGACGGAGCGGCCGGTACGGTCGGCGATCTGCGCCGCGAGGCCGGCGAGCTTGCCACGGTTGCGGGCCACCAGGATCAGATCGTGGCCGCGGTCGGCCAGACGGTTGGCGTAGATTGCGCCGATGCCGGAGGACGCGCCGGTGACGAGCGCGGTGCCGAGAGGGGAAAGGCTCATGGGTCTGTGTCCTGTCTGCGGGCCGCGTCGTTGCCGCCCGGCGTGAGGACATGTTTAAAACACTTGGCGCTTGGCCTGAATGTCGTATATCCCTCCTTTTCAGCCACGAGAAGATTCCGCCATGCGCATCGGCTTCGTCATCTACCCGGGCTTCCAGATGATGAGCTTGGCTGCGGGTTCGGTGTTCGAGTTCGCCAACATCTGTGCGGGCGATCAGATCTATGAGCTGGTCACCGTCTCGGAGCATGGAGGGGCGGTGCGCAGTTCCACCGGAATGGCGGTGGGCAGCGAGTCCTTTGCCGGGCAGGACTTCGACACGGTGCTGGTGGGCGGCGGTGTGGAGGTGCCCCGGCCGAGCGACGGGCTGCGCGCCTGGATCGCCGGCCGTTTGCCCGCCGTGCGGCGCCTGGGCGCGATCTGCACCGGCGCGTTCGTGCTCGCCGAATCCGGTGTGCTGAACGGGCGGCGCGCCACCACCCACTGGCTTCTGGCGCGCGAGTTGGGGACGCGGTTTCCAGCCATCCAGGTGGAGGAGGACCGCATCTTCATCATCGACGGGCCGGTCTGGAGTTCCGCCGGCATGACCGCGGGCGTCGATCTGGCTCTGGCGATGGTGGAGAAGGATCTCGGCAATGACATCGCACGGTCGGTCGCCCGCAAGCTGGTCATGTATCATCGCCGCGGCGGCGGCCAGACCCAGCATTCGGAACTGCTGGAGATGGCGGCGAAGTCCGACCGCATCGAGGCGGCGCTGACCTACGCGCGGCAGAACCTGAAGAATTCGCTGTCGGTGGAGGAGTTGGCGGGGGCCGCCGCCTTGAGCCCCCGTCAGTTCAGCCGCGCCTTCCGCGCCGAGACCGGGCAGTCCCCGGCCAAGGCGGTGGAGCAATTGCGACTGGAAAGCGCGCGTCTGATGCTGGAGCAGACGCGGCACCCGGTCGAGATCATCGCCCGCGAGAGCGGCTTTGCCGATCCGGAGCGCATGCGGCGCGCCTTTCTGCGCGCCTTCGGCCAGCCGCCCCAGGCGATGCGGCGGGCCGCAAGGCAGGACGTGCGATCCACCGAGGCACCCGCTTGACCGGCTGGGGCCCACATCGGTGGATCGGTGCAGACCCCGCGTCCCGAAGCGCGCCAAGCCCATCACAAGACGGTGGCCTCGTCCTGCTAACCCGCCAACCCGTTGACGACCGGCCCGTTGACGCCAGTCCCTTTGGCAACAGGACCTTTGGCGACAGGACTTGGCCCCGAGGTCACCGCCTCGCGGTCCCAGATTCCGTCGTTCGACAACGCGCGCAGCTTGTGACGCTCCACTTCGCGCTTCGTCACGGAGCGGGGGAAGCTCTCCACGAAGGCGATGAAGCGCGGGATCTTGAAGGCGGCCATGCGGCCCTCGCACCACGCGGCGATGGCGGCCGGCTCCACGCCGCTGCCCGGTTCGCGGATGACGAAGGCCTTCACGTCCTCCTCCCCCTTTTCCGACGGCGTGCCGACCACCACGACCTCACGCACGCCCGGACACTGGCTGAGCACGCTTTCCACCTCATAGGCCGAGACGTTCTCGCCGCGGCGGCGCAGCCAATGGGCCTGACGCCCCGTGAAGTGCAGATAGCCGTCCGCGTCCAGATGGCCGAGATCGCCGGTGTGCAGCCACAAGTTCGACAGGCATTCCAGCGTGCGTTCCGGCGCGTTGAAATAGCCCGACATGAAGATGTGCGGGTATCGGGGGCGCAAGGCGATCTGGCCGGTGACGCCCGGCGGCATCGGTTGGTCATCCTCGTCCAGGATGGTCACTTCCGCCCAGCCGTGGGTCAGGCCGTTGGCGCGTGGCTTGGGCGAGTCCATCCGGTTGTTGACGATCAGCACGCCGCCGGTCTCGGTCAGCGAATAGACGTTGACGAAGCCGATGCCGAAGCGCTCCACGAATCGGTCGGAAACGGCGGGCGGGATCTGCCCCGTCACCCCCAGCGAGACGCGCACCCGGTGGTCGCGGTCGGCCGGGCTCTCCGGCTGTTCGGTCAGCACGGTGATCATGGTGCCGATGAGATCGACGATGGTCGCCCCGGTCTCCCTTACCCGCGCCCAGAAGTTGCTGCCGCTGAAGCGGCGGTCGATCACCGTGGGGATGTCGGCGACCATCGGTCCCATCACCCCCAGCATCAGCCCGCCGACGTGGAACAGCGTCAGGATTGAGTAATGCACATCGTCCGGCCGCGTCTCGAACGCCTCGACGTAGCGCATTCCCGCCGCGATCCAGGCGAAATGCGGCAGCAGGGCACCTTTGGGCAGGCCGGTGGTGCCGCCGGTGTAGATGATGACCGCAGGATCGCCACCGGACACCGCCACCACCGGCAACGGATGCCCCGGCTCCAGAAGCTCGGCGAAGGGCGGGAAGCGACCGCCTCCCCTCTCCTCGCCGTCGTCCACCGCGTAGACGCGCATGCGGGGCAGCCGGTCCGCGACCGCCTCGACCCGCTCCGCCAGTTCCCCATCCACCACCAGGACGGCGGGCGTGGCGTTGGTCAGGGTGTGGACGAGATCCTCCCCCACCAGACCGGCGTTCAGCGGCACCCAGATCGCCCCCAGCTTGCCGGCGGCGACCCAAGTCAGCAGATGCTCCGGCGCGTTGCGCAGGAAGCAGGCGACCCGGTCGCCCCGGCGCACCCCCAGCCGGTGCAGGTTGGCGGCCACGCGGCTGGACTCCCCGTCCAGCTCCCGGTAGCTCATCGCCCGTCCGGCGACGGTCAGCCGGGGCGCGCCCCCGTGCTGCGCCGCGCGAGCGGCGACCAGCGCCGGCAGCGTTTCCCATTGCACCGGAACGCCGTGGATTTTGCGCGTGATGGTCATGCGGCGGGCCTCTCTCATTCCGGCAGGATGCGGCGCTTCTGGAGTTCCTGGAGGAGATCGACGAACATCTCCTCGCTGTCCACGCAGTCGTGGAAGCCCAGCTTGCGCGCCTTGATCGTGCTCATGTGGTGCGGGTTGGGGCGCTGGCCGTAGCCGAACAGGAAGTCGGCGAACTGCCAGGACGGCACCACCTCGGTGTATTTGTAGGGCTTGAGACCGTGCTTGGCGACGACGCGGTCCCAGATCGGCTCATTCTGCGGCATGATGCGGGCCAGCGAGAAGGGCTGCGCCGGCTCCAGCTCCATGCGGAACAGCTCCGCCACCTTGGGGAACACGTTCTCCCAGACATAGACGTCGCCGTTGGCGATGTTGAAGACCTGATTGGCGCATTGCGGACTGGTGCCGGCCCATTCGGCAGCCTTGGCGATCAGCCGGGCGTCGGTCGCCTCGCCGATGCGCGACGCGCCGCCGGGGAAGCGCAGCGGCAGGCCGTATTCCCGCGACACCGCGGCGAAGACACCGATGGCGGTGATGATGTTCAGCGGGCTGCCGACCGCGAGGCCGCAGACGATCTGCGGGCGCAGCACGCTCCAGCTCCATTCCTTGCCCTGCTGGCGTTCGCTGATCCAGTCCTGCTGGTCGTAGTAGAAGTTGGGGCGCATGTAGCGCTGGTCGCTCTCGCGCGCCGGCTGGCGGAAGGGACCGAGATGGCCGCCATAGGCCTTGGTGCCCTGCAGCAGCGTGATGTGGCGCAAGTTGGGCGACACCGCCTCGACATTCTCGACCACGTTCTTCAGCATGGCGAGGTTGGTCTCGACATGGTCCCATTCCGACCAGCCGCGCGTCACGTCGGGCTTCTCGTAGACGGCGGTGTAGCAGATGTTGGTGACGCCCTTGATCTCGCGCAGCTTGCGGCAATCGTCGGGGTCGCGCAGATCGACGGCGGCCCATTCGGCGGTGGTCTCGAAATCCGGGGTGCGGCGCGACACGCCGCAGACGTCCCATTCCGGGGAGGCTTCGAAATGCTCCAGCATCGGGCGGCCGACGGTCCCCAGCGCACCCACGATCAGCATCTTCTGACGGGCCATGAACACGATCCTTCTGTGCGGAATTCTTAGAAGAGAGTCATCAGGTATTGGCGGTCGCCCAGCGGCTCGGGCGGGCCCTCGTAAATCTTGCGGCCGGTGCGCAGCACGGTGACGCTCTGCGCGATGGGCAGGGCGTGGACAACGTTCTGCTCGACCATCAGCACGGCCATGCGCAGCGCCCGGTTGACCTCGGCGATGGCCTCCATGACGCGCTGGACGAGGTTGGGGGCGAGGCCGATGGACGGTTCGTCGAGGATCATCACGTCGGGCCGGTGCATCAGCGCCATGCCCATCGCCAGCATCTGCTGCTGGCCGCCCGACATGGTGCCGGCGATCTGGCCGGCGCGTTCGCGCAGGATCGGGAAGAGGTCCATCACCGCGTCGCGGTTCGCCCGGATCTCCGCCGGGTCCTGCGCGGTGTAGGCGCCGAGTTCCAGGTTCTCGCGCACGGTCAGGCTGCGGAAGATGCCGTGCCCCTGCGGGACCAGAGCGATCCCCGCCTTCACATTGTCGGCGCAGCGCCGCCGGGTGATGTCCTCCCCCCGGTAGCGCACGGTCCCGGCGGACGGCCGCAGCAGCCCGAAGACGGAGCGCACCAGCGTCGTCTTGCCGGCCCCGTTGTGGCCCAGCAGCACGCGGATCTCGCCGGCCCGCACCGTCAGGTCCACCTCGTGGACCACCGCCCGCTTGCCGTAGCCGGCGCTGAGGCCGCGCACCTCCAGGACGGGTTCGGCGATCGGCATGGTGTGAATCTCGGTCATCCGAAATACCTCTCGGCCAGTTCGCGGTCCCGCATCAGCGTGTCCGGCGGTCCCTTGGTCAGCACGCGGCCCTCGTCGATGAAGACGATCTCGTCGCAGACGCCGCGGATGACCTCCAGATTGTGCTCGATGATGCAGACGGCCTTGTTGGCGCGGGCGAGGTCGCGGATCACCCCGCAGATGCGCTCCACCGTCACGGTGTCGAGGCCGGACAGCGGCTCGTCAAGCAGCAGCACGTCGGCCCCGGTCGCCAGCAGCCGGGCGATGACCAGCAGCTTCTCCTCGGCGTAGGACAGGTTGGCGGCGGTCTCGTCGGCCTTGGCAAGCAGCCCGACGAAGGAGGCGATCTCAAGCGCGCGGGCGACGTTCTCGCGGTCGGCCCGGCGGACGAGGCCGGGGCGGAAATAGACGTCCAGCGGGCGGTCGCCCGGCTGTGCGGGCAGCGAGACCAGGATGTTCTCCACCACCGTCAACTTGGTGAAGAGCTTCAGGTCCTGGAAGGAGCGGGCCAGCCCGGCGGCCACCACCTCGTGCGGCTTCAGTTTCGTCACGTCGCGCCCGCGGTAGAGGATGGTGCCGCCGGTCGGGCGCAGGAAGCCGGACAGCAGGTTGAAGGCGGTCGTCTTCCCGGCGCCGTTGGGACCGATCAGCCCGACGATCTCGCCGCGCTTCAGGTCGATGGTCAGGTCCTTGACCGCCTGGATGCCGCCGAAATGCTTGGACAGCGAGGTCGCGGAGACCACCACCTCTCCCGGCGTGCCGCCTGCGCGCTCAAGCGCGCCCATGAGCGGGCCGTTGGCGGGAACGCTGGACCGCGCGGCCCCGGTCGGCGTGCGGAACACCGTCTCGGGGAACAGCCCCTCCGGGCGCAGCCGCAGGATGACGATCAGCACCACGCCGTAGATCACCTGCCGCACCATGTCGGCGATGTCGCCCGGCACATGGACGAACTTCAGCCCCTCCGGCAGAAGCACCAGGATCGCCGCTCCGGCCAGCGAGCCCCACAAATTGCCCATGCCGCCCAGGATCACCATGGCGAGGATGAGGATGGTCTCCTCGATGGTGAAGGATTCCGGGTTGACGAAGGCGATGTAGTGGGCGACCAGCGAACCGGCGACCGAGGCCAGCCCCGCCGACATCGCGAAGACCACCAGCTTCATGCGGACGAGGTTTTTGCCGACCGCCTGGGCCGCCGCCTCGTTCTCCCGCATGGCGCGCAGCGAGCGTCCGAAGGGCGAGGCGCCGAGCCTCCAGGCGACAGCGCAGCACAGCGCCGCCATCACTGCGGCCAACGGCAGGAAGGTCACCGGGCTGGTCAGCGCCGTGCCGAACAGCGACACCGGGGGAATGCCGGCGATGCCGTCCGGCCCGCCGGTCAGCGGCTTGCTGTTCATCAGCACGTCGATGGTGATGGCCTGCAACGCCAGCGTGATGACGACCAGATAGTGGCTGCCCACCCGCATGGCGGGAAAGGCGACCAGCAGGCCGATGCCGGCGGTGACCACCGTCCCGGCCAGCAGGGTGAGGGGAAAGCCGATGCCGAGCTTCGTCGCCAGGATGCCGGCGGCATAGGCCCCGCTGGCGTAGAAGGTGGCGTGCGCCAGCGCGAAGATGCCGCCGAAGCCGATCAGCAGGTTGAAGGAAGTCGCCAGGATGCCGTAGAGGCAGACCATGACGAGGATGTGGGCGAGATATTCCATGACTGTGCCTCTCCCCTAAGCCCGGCGGACGATGCCGGAGGGGCGGGCCAGCAGGAACCCGAACAGCACCACGAAGACGATGGTGTTCTGCCACTCGGTGGGGATCTGCCACATGCCCAGGCTCTGCACGAAGGCCAGCAGGAAGGCGGCGATGACCGCCCCGCGCAGCGACCCCACCCCGCCGACGATCACCGCGACGAAAGCGACGAACACCGCGCCGAAGCCCATGTTGGGGTTCAGCCCGTCGCGCAGCAGGACCAGCGCCCCGGCCACCGCCGACACGGCCGAGCCCAGCGCGAAGACCAGGATGGACAGCCGCGTGGTGTCGATGCCGATGACGGTGGCCATCTCGCGGTTGTCGGCCATGGCGCGGATGGCCTTGCCGTAGCGGCTGGCCCGCAGGAACAGCGCGATGCCGCAGCCGACCAGCAGCGCCGCCGCCACCTGCCCCAATTGAACCGTCGTGAAGAAGGCGTTGCCGACGAAATGCACGTCGTAGGCGACGCTGTCGACCGTCTTGACCCCGGTGCCGAAGACGATGCCGATCAGGTTCTTCATGACGATGAACAGGCCGAGCGAGGCGACCAGAACGACGAAGGGCGGGCTGCCGCTGATCTCGAACGGGCGGTAGATGAACAGGTAGCAGCCGACGCCCAGCGCCGCGGTGAAGGCGATCCCCAGCAGAACCGCCGCCCAGAAGGGCAGCCCGGCGAGCGCCGCCAGCGCCCAGATGGCGTAGGCGCCGACCGCGTAGACCGGCCCATAAGCGAAATGCACGACGCCGGTCGTCCCGAAGATCAACGCGAAGCCCATCGCCAGCAGGGCGAAATGCGCGCCGTTGAACAGACCGTTCAGGGTCAGTTGGATGAGCAAATCCATGGAATGGCGCTCCTGTCTCTTTCCCTTCTCCCCCCTGGGGAGAGGGTTGGGGTGAGGGGGTTGCGCATGGCGGGACGTCCGGCAAAAGCGCAACCCCCTCACCGGCCCTCCGGGCCACCCTCTCCCCGCTTTTGGCGGACCAAAGGTCCGCCTGTCGCGTCAGCGCAAACTTCGTTTGCGCGTGAGCGGAGGGGAGAGGGTTACTGCATTGAATCTGCGGCTATTCGCCCGAGGTGAACTTCACGAATGTCTGTTGGCCGTTCTCCAGGCGGAACACCGCGACCGGCTTCTGCGCCACGCCGTTCTTGCGGAAGGTCAGCGTCTTGCCGTAGACGCTGTCGAAGGTCGGGTTTTCCCACAGCGCCTGGACCAGACGCTCGCCGCTGTAATAGTCGCCGCCCTTGGCCTTCGCCCGCCGGATCAGTTCGGCGATGACGTAGACGCCCTCGTAGTAGTTGGCGGCGTAGAAGTCCGGCATCTCGCCGAACTTCGCCTTGTAGGCATCGGCGAAGCGCTTGGACCAGGGATTCTCGTCGGTGGCGGCGAAATAGTCGGTGACGACCTCCACCCCCTCGGCGTGCTTTCCGGCGACCTTGGTGTCCTCGGCGGTCCATTCCATGCAGTAGACCGGCTGCTTCATGCCCAACTCGCGCATCCGCTTCACCGCCAGCCCGGCCTGCGGCGTGGTCGGCCAGTTGGCAATGGCATCGGGCTGGGAGGCGCGCAGCTTGGCGACCTGGGTGTCGATGTTGGCGGCGTCGGCCTGGAACTGCTCGGCAGCGACCATCTTCAGCCCCATGCCCTCCCACGCCTTGGTGGTGGCGGCGATGGTGGCGTCGCCGAACTCCGATTTGATGGCGATCTGGGCGAGCTTCTTGGCCCCCTGCTCCGCCGCGCGGTGGGCGATGCCGGCGGCCAGATCGGACGCCATGGAGCGGATGTTGAACATGTAGGGGGAGGTGCCGACCGTCTGGGCGCTGACCCCGCCGCCGTTGATCATCATCACCTTCTTCTGGTCGCCGATGGGCATGGTGGCCAGCGTCACCGTGGAGAAGGAGGGGAGCACCGCCTTCACCCCCTCGACGTCGATCAGCCGGTTCATGCCGGCGACCGCCGCCTGGGCGCTGCCGCTCTTGTGGTCCTCGATGACCAGCTGCAGCTTGACGCCGTCGATGCCCCCCTGGGCGTTGATCTCGTCCACCGCAAGCTGCGCCCCGGCGCTCATCACCTTGCCGTAGTGGGGCGAAGCACCGGTCATCGCGAAGATGCCGCCGATCTTGTAGACCGCCGGGTCGGCGGCCAGCGCGGCGCCGCTGGTGAGCGCGCTGCTCAGCACGAGCGCGGCGAACAGGGTGCGTTTCGACATCGTTCCCTCCCAGGAATCCGTTGTTCGGGGGTGACGCGGTCCCGTTGGCGGGACTCGTTGCCGTTTCGAAAGAAATCAGCGGGCAAAAGACAGCCCGGACAGCAGCCGCCGGACGGACGGCGCCGCGTGGTTCTCGGCCAGCAGCGGGGCCAGCCGCGCGGTCTTCTCCGCCATCGACGTGCGGCTCTCCATCCGCAGGATGCGCCGGCCCGCCGCCAGCGCGTCCAGCCGGTCGCGGTAGTAGGCGATGCGCGACTCCGCCGTCTCGGCGAAGCCGTCGGCGGGCAGGATCTCCGTCAGGAAGCCGAAGCCATAGGCCTGCGCCGCGTCCATCATTCGGCCCCCCGCCAGGATCTGGAAGGCCAGCGCCGCCGGCAGCCGTTCCGTCAGGGCGGCGTGGACGAAGGCCGGGTAGAGGCCGAAGCGCATCTCCGGAAAGCCGAACTGCACATCGTCAGCGCCCAGAACGAGGTCGCTGAGGCACGCCACGATGCAGCCCGCCCCCAGCGTCCGGCCGTGCACCACGCTGATCACCGGCACCGCCGATCCGTGCAGCGCCTGCATCGCCGCCCGCAACGCCTCCTCCTGGGCAGCGAAGGCCTCGGCACCGCGGCTCATCTCGGCGACATCGCCGCCGGCGCAGAAGCCGC
The DNA here is from genome assembly GCF_965111635.1 of Azospirillum sp. Marseille-Q6669. Taxonomy (NCBI): domain Bacteria; kingdom Pseudomonadati; phylum Pseudomonadota; class Alphaproteobacteria; order Rhodospirillales; family Azospirillaceae; genus Azospirillum; species Azospirillum sp. Marseille-Q6669. Next base: position 447,344 of record NZ_CBCOOP010000004.1, read on the forward strand.
GCGGTCCTGCCCCGTCGATCGCCACCAGGGCCGCGCCGTCGGCGGGCGCGCCGTCCACGGCCTCGGCCAGTGCCCGCAAGGTCGCGGTGTCGAGCGCGTTGATCTTTGCGGGGCGGTTCAGGGTGATGCGCCGCAGGTCGCCGTCGTCGCGGACGAGAAGCGTTTCGGTCATGACGCCGTCCTCCCCGCCCCGTGCAGGATGCGGCCGGCGATCACCGTCTCCCCATGCTGGTTGTCGATCCAGACGTCGTAGCCGTCGCCGTCGGCGCGGCGCTGGCCGCCCGCGGTCACCACGTCGTCCTCGCGCACCGGGCGCAGGAAGCGGATGTCGAGCGTCGCGTCGGACACCGCCGCCTCGCCCAGGCTGCGGCGGACCGACTGCCAGAGCAGGTTCACCGACAGCAGGCCGTGGGCGATGATGCCCTTCATCGGCGTCTTCGCCGCGAAGTCGGGATCGACGTGGATCGGGTTGAAGTCGTCGGTCAGCTCGGCGTAGAGCCGGATCGCCGCGCGGTCGATCCGCTTGGTGACCGGGGTCAGGCGGTCGATGGTGGTCGTCCCGTCCGCCATGATCAGGCCGCCCACAGGATGGTCATGCGGCCGCGGAAGCAGGGGGTGCCGTCCTCCCCCACCGTCTCGGTGTCGAAATGGACCCAGCGGCGGTCGCGCTTCAGCTCCTTTCCGGCGCAGGCGATGCGGGTGGTCAGCCGCTCCCCGACGGCCGGGCGGCGCAGCATCTCGTAACGCTGGGACCCGTGGATGTTTCCCGGCGGGCGCGGCACGACGAGGCTGGAATAGGCCCGCATGGTGGCCACCGCGATCATCCCGGCGGGCATCCGCCCGTCCGGCGGGTCGTCGGGGTAGAGGCTGGTCCAGCGCTCCATCAGCGCGTCGGACAGGTGAAGCTCCTCGGCGCCGAAGGCGGCGCCCTCTTGGAGCGTGTCGAACAGATGCATGGATGGTCCCTCCCGAAGGGTTGGGTTCACTCCACCAGGGGCCGGACCTGCGGCAGCGCGCCGCCGCCGGCCAGCGGCTCGAAGAGGACGCGGACGCGCAGGCCGATGCGGGCGTCCGACGGCGGGCAGCCGCGCAGATTGACCATCAGGCGGAAGCCCTCGTCGAAATCGACCAGCGCCAGGACGTAGGGCGCGTCCGCCTTGAAGGCCGCGGTCGGCGCCCGGTGGACGATGGTGAAGCTGTGGATGGTGCCGAGCCCGGCGGACCGCTCCGTCTCCGGCCCTGGAGCCCGGCATTCGGTGCAGAAGGGCCGCGGCGGAAACTGGACGTGGCCGCAGGCGGCGCAGCGCTGAAAGGTCAGCGCCCCCTCCGCGCAGGCGTCCCAGAAGGCGCGGGTGTCGGCGGTGACCAGCGGAACGGGCTTTGCGGGTAACGGATCGGTCGCGGTCATCGTCAGGCCCTCCCCAGGATCAGCGAGCAGTGGGCGGACAGGATGCCGCCGTCGCCGTGAACGAAGGCGGTTTCCGCCCCCGCCACCTGCCGGGCCTTGGCCTCGCCGCGCAGTTGCCGCACCGCCTCGACGATGTGGAACATGCCGCCCGCCGCCCCCGAATGACCGTAGGACAGCAGCCCGCCGTGGGTGTTGCAGGGCAGGACCCCGTCCAGCTCCAGCGCGCCGTCGAGAATCGCCGGACCGGCCTCCCCCTTCGCGAAGAAGCCGATGGATTCCAGTTCGGCCAGCAGGGTGATGGTGAAGCTGTCGTAGATCTCGGCGACGTCGATGTCCGCCGGGGTCATCCCGGCCATGGCGAAGGCCTGCGCCGCCGATTGCCGGCAGCCGAAATCGGTCAGCGACGGCATGGCGAAGGCGTGCTCGTGCGTGTTCATCTGGCCGTAGCCGAGAATCGACACCGCGCGGTCCGTATGGTCGGCCGCCGCGTCGGCGGCGCTGATGACCAAAGCGGCGCCACCGTCCGAGACGAGGCAGCAGTCGTACAGCCGCAGCGGGTCGGCGATCATGCGGGCGGACAGCGCCTGCTCCATGGTCAGCGGGTCGCGGGCCTGGGCGTTGGGATGGCGGCGCGCGTGGCCGCGCTGGGTGACGGAGATGGCGGCGAGATGCTCCGCCGTGACGCCCCGTTCATACATGCAGCGCCGGGCGACCAGCGCGTAGGCCGCGGGGATCGACATGCCGTAGGGGCGTTCGAACTGCGGGTGCCCAACCTCAGCCAGCGCGGCGACGGCGCCGCTGCGCCCCAGCCCGGTCAGCCGGTTGTCGGCGCAGACCGCCAGCACGTTGCGGCAGATGCCCGCCCGCACCAGCGCCGCCGCCTGCATCACCAGCGCGCAGGCGGTCGCCCCGCCGGCCTGGACGGCGGCGCTGTAGGACGGCGCGATGCCGAAATACTCGTTGAAGACCGACGACAGCATCAGATGCGGCTCGGCCAGCGAATAGGCGCAGAGCACGCCGTCCACCTCGTCGGCCCGCAGGCCGGCGTCGGCCAGCGCCGCGGACGCCGCTTCGGCGTGAAGCGCCATGCAGCCGCTGCCGTCCAGCCGTCCGACGGCGGTGTCGGCGGCTCCGGAGATCACCGGGGTCATCGTGTGGTCTCCCGTGGGGAAAGGGGGGCGGCGGCCCGGCCCGGTCCGGCGAGCAGCCGCCCGATGCGCCGCGTGGTGTCGCGCAGGTCGCCGGCCATGGCCGCGGCCCGCTCGTCGGAGAACTGCGCGGTCAGCCCGACCGCGGACAGGGCCAGGAAGGGACGGCCCTCGGCGTCGAGGATCGGGCTGGACACCGTCGTCACGCCGCGCGTGAAGCCGTCGCGGTCCACCGCGTAGCCGGCGGTCCGCGCCTCCTCCACCTCGGCCAGGAATTGTTCGAAGGGCGGCGGGTTGTCCTGGCGGACGGCGGCGTACTGGCGGCGCATCTCCTCCACTGGCAGGCCGGCGTGCGCCGCCATGCAGCGGCCGAGCGCGCCGACCAGCAACGGCAGCCGATGGCCGATCCGCATGTGGATCTGGATGGCCGAGCTGGACACCGCCTGATCCACCAGCATGACGCGGTGGTCGCTGACCCGCAGCCACGCCGTCATCGGCGTCTGCCACGCGGCGGCCAGCCGTTCCAGCTCCGGATGGAGCAGCCGGGTGTAGCCGACCTGATCGAGCGCGCTGCCCGCCAGTTCCAGGAGCCCGGCGCCCAGCCGGTAGGCCTTGCCGACCTCCTCGAACTGGACCACCCGCTCCGCGGCCAGGGTCTTCAGGATGTTGAAGCAGGTGCTCGGGTTGAGGCCGAGCGCGCGGGCGACCTGCGCGCTCGACACCGCCCCGTCCTGCGCCGCCAGATGGCGCAGGATCGCGAAGGCGCTGACCACCGCGCCGACCGGCTTGCCGGCGTTGAACGTCGTCGAAAGGGTGAAGGACTCCCGGTCCTGGTCGTCGGTGAGCATGGCGCGCTCTCGGTTCTCTATTGAGAATTCTATTTTCTATGAAGATTATGAGTGCGCAAATATTGTTGGTCAAACGAATTATCTGTTCTTGGCATTGTTTGAAATGCATACCCCCATAGTCATTTTGCACGGCTGCTCCCCTCCGCCTTCCGAACGCAAAACGGCCCCGCCGGGAGGGGCGGGGCCGTTCGTGCCGTAGGGTTGTGGCGCCTGCGGATCACCAAGCCAGTTCGAGGATCTCCCGGACGTCGTCCTCTCCGGTGATCGGGCGCGGGTTGCTGCGGACCATCATGTTCTGCATCGCCCCGGCGGCGATGGCGGCGAAATGGTCGCGCGTCACGCCGACCGCCCGCAGGCCGTCGGGCTGCCCCAGGGCGCGCACCAGATCGGCAACCGCCGCCGCCGCGTCGCCGTCCTCCCGCCCCAGCGCCTGCGCCACCAGCCGTTGGCGGTCGGCGTTCACCGGGTGGTTCCAGCGCAGCACGCTGGGCAGCATGACGCAGGAGCAATGGCCGTGCGGCACGTTGGCGACGGCGCCGAGCTGGTGGCCGATGCCATGGCTGGCTCCCCATTCCACCCGCCCCAGCCCGGTCGAGGCCAGCCAGACGCCGAGCTGGCTTTCCAGCCGCGCGTCGAGATCGTCCGGCCTCTCCCGGTTGGCGGGGAGGGAGCGCGCCAGCATCGCCAGCCCGTGCAGGCAGGTCGCATCGGTGAAGGGCTGGGGCTTGCGGGAACAGACCGTCTCCACCGCGTGGTCGACGGCGCGGATGCCGGTGGACAGCCACAGCCGCTCCGGCGTGTGGACGGTCACGGCGGGGTCGAGGATGACCACCTGCCCGCCGATGTACCGCCCGGTGTACAGGTCCTTGACCCGGCGGTCCGGGTCGGTGGCCCCGCCGAGGTTGGAGAATTCGGCGCCCGACAGGGTGGTCGGCACGATGATCTGGCGCAGCGGCGGGTCCTTCACCGCCGGGACGATGCGGGTCCCGTCCTCGGCGACGCGGATGCGCACGGCGTCGAACCCGGCGGTGTCGGTGATGCCCTCGGCCAAGGCGACCAGGGCGACCTTTACCGTGTCCATGGGCGTGCCGCCGCCGACCGTGACGATCAGGTCCGGCCCCAGCTGCCGCACCTCCTCGGCCAGCGCCAGGACGGAGGCGCGCGGCACATGCTCGACGCAGGTGTCGAAGACCCCGGCGCACCTCGTCCCCAGCGCGTCGCGGATGGCGGCGACGACGCCCGTGGCTCGGCTCAGCGTCCGGCTCGCCACGATCAGCGCGCGCTGCTTTCCCAGCTTGGCGACGGTTTCCGCCACCGCCTCCGCCGCCGGGCGGCCGTAGATGACGCGGTCCTGCGCCAGGAACTCGTAGACGCCTGATTGCATGGTGGTTCCCTCCCGTTGTCGATTGGGGACACTTGCCCCCCCTAACCCTCCCCGCTTTCGCAGGGGAGGGGACGGACGCCGCTTCGCAAAAGGCACCCTCCCCTGCGTCAGCGGGGAGGGCCGGGGTGGGGGCACGCGGCGCGAGCTTACCCGCCCAGATAAGCCGCCGACAGCGCCGGATCGGCGGCCAGCTCCGCCGCCGGACCGCCGCGCACCACCTGCCCGCGCCGCAGCACGCAGCCGGAATGGGCGACGCGCAGGGCGATGGCCGCCACCTGCTCGCACAGCAGGATGGTGGTGCCGCGCTCGCGGCAGACCGACTCGATGAAGCCGAAGATCTGCTGCACGATCACCGGCGCCAGCCCGAGCGACGGCTCGTCGAGCAGCAGGTAGCGCGGCTCGTGGATCAGCGCCGCCGACAGGATGACCATCTGCTGCTGACCGCCCGACAGCATCCCCGCCGGAGTCTGCCGCCGCGGCGCCAACATGGGGAATTGCTCGTAGACGCGGTCGGCCACCGCGCGGAAGTTGCCGCCGCGGTTGCGGAAGTCCCAGGCAACCTTCAGGTTCTCCTCCACCGTCATGCGGTGGAACAGCCGGCGTCCTTCCAGCGCGTGCGACAGGCCGCGGCGCGCCCGCTCGTGCGGGGAAAGCCGCGTGATGTCGTCGCCATCCAGCGCGATGCGCCCCGCCGCCGCCGGGACCAGGCCGGAGATCGCCTTCATCAGCGAGGATTTGCCGGCCCCGTTGGCGCCCAGGATGGCGGTGATGGTCCCCGGCTCGGCCCGCAGCGAAACGCCGCGCACCGCCTCGACCGGTCCGTAGCGGACCTCCAGCCCGTGGATTTCGAGGCCCCCCGCGCGATTGATCCCGTCAGGCATGGACGGTCTCCCCCGGGTGGGTTTCGGTGCCGAGATAGGCGGCAACCACCGCCGGGTCGCGGTACATGCCGGCCATGCCGCCCTGGTAGATGACCCGCCCGCTGTCCAGCACGACCACGCGGTCGACCAGTTCGTTGAGGAAATCCATATGGTGCTCGATCAGGATCACGCCGACACCCCGTTCCTTCAGATGGCGGACCAGCCCGCCCAGCCGTTGCAGTTCAACCTCCGACAGGCCCGCCGCCGGCTCGTCGAGCATGACGAGGCGCGGGTCGGCCAGGATGACGCGCGACAGCTCGGTCATCCGCTGGTCGCCGTAGGGCAGATCGCGCACCGGCGTGTCGGCCAGATGCGACAGGCCGGCCATGGCGATGATGGCGTCGGCGCGGCCCAGCATCGCGGCGTCCTCGCGCAGGGCGCCCGGCAGGTTCAGCGCCGCCGCCAGCGGATTCTGCCGGTAGAGCCGGTGCCCGCCGAGCAGCACGTTCTCGCGCACCGTGAAGGCGGGGACGAGCCGCGGGTCTTGGAAGGTGCGCAGCGCGCCCCGCCGGGCCACCGCGTGGTCGGGCAAGCCGGTGATGGCCGCGCCCTCGAAGGTCACGCGCCCGTCGCCCGGCCGGTAGATGCCGCTGATGATGTTGACCAGCGTGCTCTTGCCCGAGCCGTTCGGCCCGACGAGGCCGAGGATCTCTCCCGCCCCCACGCTCACCGAGGCGTTGTCGAGCGCCCGCAGCCCGAGGAAGCTGATGGAAACCCCCTCCGCGCTCAGCAGCGGCCCGCTCCCCGATGGTTTCAGAGCGGCGGGGGGCGCGGCCCGCAGCGGCGCCACGTCCTTGGCGAAGCGCGGGCGCGGCAGCAGCAGCCCGGCCAGCCCGCGCGGCAGCAGGACGAAGGACAGCAGCAGGATCAGGCCGTAGACCATGAACTGGTACTCGGCGAAGATCTGGAGCTTCTCCGGCAGATAGGTGAAGACGACGGCGCCCAGCACCGGCCCGGCCAGCGTGCCCAACCCGCCGACCACCGCCATCACCAGCACCTCCACCGAGCGGTGAAGCCCGAAGGTCTCCGGACCGAGATAGCCGACGAGATGGGCGTAGAAGCCCCCCGCCAGACCGGCCAGCGCGGCGCTGAGCATGTAGGCGTTCCGCTTGGTGCGGGCGCGCGGCACGCCGATGCTGCCGGCGGCCACCTCGCTGACATGGATGGCGAAGAAGGCGCGGCCGAAGGGGCTGGTGACGAAGTTCCGCAGCAGCCACACCACGCCCGCGACCACCGCCAGCATGATCTGGAAATAGGCGGTCGGGCCGACGGACCAGCCGAACAGGGTCAGCGTGCGCAGGCCGGGCGACGGCACGCCGCTCAGCCCCATCATGCCGCCGGTGACCGAGGTCCACTCGCGCACCACCTCGTAGAAGATCATGCCGAAGCCGAGCGTCATCATGGCGAGGTAGAACTCGCGCACCCGCCCGGCGGCGAAGGACAGCAGCCAGCCGCTCAACGCCCCCATCGCCGCGCCGGACAGCAGGGTCAGCGGCAGCGGAAGCCCGAAGTTCTTCATCAGCAGGGCGGAGCCGTAGGCGCCGATGCCGAGGAATCCGGCGTGGCCCAGCGAGATCTGGCCGGCGACGCCGGTCAGCAGGTTGATGCTCTGGGCCAGCAGGACGTTGACGAGAAGGAACGACCAGATCTGCACGGTGGAGCCGCTGACGAACTCCGCCGCGACGCCGAGCGCCACCAGCAGGGCCGCGACCACCGGGGTCCGGGTGAGGAAGGAGAGGAGATTCCGCATCGCTGGCCCTTACACCTTCGTGAATTCCTTGCGGCCGAACAGGCCCTGCGGGCGGATGGCGAGGATCACCATCAGGATGGCGAAGGCCATGCCGTGTTCGGCGGCGGTGGAGACGTAGCCGCCGACCAGCTTCTCGATGACACCGAGCGCAATGCCGCCGACCAGGGCGCCGGCGGTGTTGCCCATGCCGCCGAAGACCGCCGCCACGAAGCCCAGCACCATCAGGTTGAAGCCGAAGCTGGGATCGACGGTGCCGGTGATCTGCGCGACCATCACCCCGGCGATGCCGGCCAGCACGCCGCTGGCGACGAAGGACAGCACGATCACCCGGCGCACCGGGATGCCGGCCAGCGCCGCCGCGTCGGCGTCGTGCGACACCGCCCGCACCGCGCGGCCCCAGGCGGAGCGGCGCAGGAACAGCTCCATCGCCACCATCAGGGTGAGCGACAGGCCGAGAACGGCAAGATACTGCGACGAGACCTGGACCCCGGCGATGTCCACCGAATCCAGGCTGTCGAAGACCAGCGACGGGAAGGCGATGGCCTGCGACCCGAAGACGGTCGAAACGAAGCCCTGGAGGAAGATGCCCAGCCCCAGCGTGGAGACCACCCAGCCCATGCTGTCGCCGGACTTCAGCAGCGGGCGGATGGCGATCCGCTCCGCCACCACCATCAGCCCGCCGGCCAGCAGGATGCCCAGCGGCACGGCGAGGGCCGTGGGCATCCCGGCTCCCAGCATCGCCACCGTCGCGACCGAGGCGGTCATCAGCAGCGAGCCCTGGCCGAAATTCAGCGTCCGCGTGGTCCAGAAGGTCAGCGACAGCCCCATGGCGATGAGCGCGTAGACCGCGCCGACGCAGACGCCGGCGAAAACGAGTTGCAGCACGAAATGCATGGCGTCGTCCTTGTTGTCTCTCCCCCGTCGCAGCACCCGCCTTTGAGTCCCCTCTCCCCTCTGGGGAGAGGGTTAGGGTGAGGGGGTCCCGCATCGCCTGCGCTTTCGGTCCCCCGACATCCCCCTCACCCCGACCCTCTCCCCAGAGGGGAGAGGGGGATCGCTCCGGAGACGAAAGGAGGAGAGAGGGAACCCCGTCAGTTCTTGACGATCGTCAGCCCGATCTTGTCGCCGGTCTTCAGATACTCAAAGACCGCGACATCCTCCGGCGCGATGGCGTGGTGCTTGGTGGCGGAGAAGGAATAGGTCGCGTTCACGCCGCGCAGGCCCTGGATGCCCTCGATGGCCGTCGCGATGGCCTTGGGATCGGTGGAGTTGGCGCGCTTGATGCCCTCGAACAGCACGTCGGCGGCGTCGTAGGCGTTGCTGACCGACAGCGACATGAAGATCTGCGGGCGCTGCGGGTCGTTGCCCCACCAGCGGTCGGTGCCGTACTTGGCCTTGTAGGCGTCGGCGAAGCCCTGCGCCGCCGGGTTCAGAGTCTCCTCGCCGAAGACGTAGACCATCGAGCCGCGCGTGCCGGTCACGAGATCGCCGGCAGCCTCCTGGTAGGGGATCGACAGGGCGCCGTTGGAGGCGACCAGCGGCACGTTGAAGTTCAGCCGCGCCATGGTGCGGCGGATCACCGCCAGATCGGCGCCCAGCCCGACGCAGACCACCACGTCGGCGCCGGCCCGCTGGAGACGGGCGATCTGTGCCGTCACGTCCTGGGCACGCTGGTTGTAGGTTTCCGTCGCCACGACGGCACCGCCCGCCGCCTTCAGCTCCTTGGCGATCATGTCGGCGCCGGACACGCCGTAGGCCGTGCTCTCGTGCACCAGCCCCGGCTTCTTGAACTGGCTGGCGACGTAGCGGCCGAGCACCGTCGATTCGACGTCGTTCTGCAGAGCGAAGGAAAAGACGTTCGGGCGAGGCTTGCCGCCGTCCGGGTAGGTGACGGTCGGGGTCTGCGCCACCGGGTTCATGTAGGGGCGCCCGTCGGCGGCGGCCATCTCGATCACCGCCAGCGTCGGGCCGCTGCCCGCCGGGCCGATGATGGCGACGAGCTCCTTGTTGTCGAGCAGACGGCGCATGTTCTGCACCGCGCGGTCGGGCACGAGTTGGTCGTCGAGCAGCATCGCCAACTCGACCTTCTTGCCGTTGATGCCTCCCTTGGCGTTCCACTTCTCGATGGCGAGTTCGACGCCGCGCCGTCCACCCTCGCCATACTCGTTGTAAGGGCCGGTGAGAGCCGAGGTCATGCCGATCTTGATGGTGTCCTGCGCGGCGGCGGGTCCGGCGGACAGGGCGAGCGCCGAGGTCAGCGTGACGGCGGCCCCGAGCAAGCGGATGACGGAACGACGGTGCATGGCGCTTTTCCCTCCCTTATGCGGCGAGACGTGCTGCCGCGTCTTATTGAATGAACCATGAGTCATTTTTCATTAAGAATGTAACGCGCGCCAACTGTCAGCGCAACGATGTATTTGAGCGGGATGCGCTTGAGACAGAACCCGCACCAAACCTCCCCGCCGGGTAATCGCATCTGGCCTTCATAGCCCTCTCCCCAGAGGGGAGAGGGCGCTTGTGATAGCTCCACCCAGCAGGAAGGAGCCGGCGCGGGGGCAAACAGACCGCTTGACTGAAACATGAATCATCATTCATTGTTTGGTCGACCAACGGAGCATCGACTCCGCACCGCGCCTTCCCACACACACCGGCGGGGCGCGGAAGAAACGCGAAGGGAGGCATGCATGCCGTCATCCGCCGCTCAGGCAGATCCGATTCCGGCCAACTCAACCCCAACCGACCGGCGGCTGGCGCTCCACCGCACCATGCAGACGATCCGGGCAACCGAAACCACCCTGTCCCGACTGTTCGCCGACGGCGAGATCCCCGGCTTCATCCATCTCAGCGTCGGGCAGGAGGCGGTGGCCGCCGGGGTCGTCGGCGCGCTGGGGCCAAGGGACAGCTTCGCCACCACCCACCGCGGCCACGGCCATGTGCTGGCCCGCGGCGTGAAGCTGGACCTCTTCTTCAAGGAGATCATGGGGCGGGCCGGCGGCATCTGCGGCGGGCGCGGCGGCTCGATGCACGTCGCCGACCTGTCGCTCGGCGTGCTGGGGGCCAACGGCATCGTCGGGGCCGGGCTGCCGCTCGCCACCGGAAGCGCGCTCGCCCACCAGACGCGGCGCACCGGCGGCGTGGCGGTCGCCTTCTTCGGCGACGGCGCGATGGCCGAGGGCGCCCTGCACGAGTGCCTGAACATGGCGGCGCTGTGGAGGCTGCCGATGGTCTTCGTCTGCGAGAACAACGGCTGGTCGGAATTCTCGCCGACCTCCACCCAGTTCGCCGCGACCCTGGACAAGCTGGGTGCGGCCTTCGGCGTGCCGCACCGCCGGGTGGACGGCAACGACGTGGCCGCCGTGGCCGTGGCCGCCGCGGAGGTGGTGGAGGCCGCCCGCGGCGGCGGTCCGCGCATCCTGGAATGCCTGACCACCCGCTGGCACGGCCATTTCGAGGGCGACCCGCAGCGCTACCGCAACGCCGACGAGATCGCCGGCCTGCCGCAGAACGACCCGCTGCGCCGCTCCGCCGAGGCGCTGCTCGCCGCCGGAGTCGAGGAATCGGCGCTCGCCGCCCTGGTCGACTCGGTGGATGCCGAGATCCGGGAGGCGCTGGAGGCCGCCCGCGCCGACGCCCTGCCCGACGTGGACGCCGCCTTCCGCGACGTCTACACGCCGACCGCCACCCTCACCGCCGGGGCCTGACCTCCGATGCCGAAGCCTTTGCGCTATGTGAACGCCGTCGCCCAGGCCCTCAACGACGCGATGGCCGCCGACCCCGCCGTGATGCTGATGGGCGAGGACGTGGCCGCCGCCGGGGGGCCGTTCAAGGCGACCCGCGGCCTGCTCGACGCCCACGGGCCGGAGCGGGTGCGCGACACGCCGATCTCCGAAGCCTCCCTGGTCGGCGCCGCCGTGGGCGCCGCGCTGACCGGTATGAAGCCGGTGGTCGAGATCATGTTCATGGATTTCGTGACGCTGGCGATGGACGCCGTGGTCAACCAGGCCGCCAAGGCCCGCTTCATGTTCGGCGGGCAGTGCAGCGTGCCGATGGTGCTGCGCACGCCGCACGGCGGCGGGCTGAACGCCGGGCCGCAGCATTCGCAGTGCCTGGAGGCGTGGTTCGCCCACATCCCCGGCCTGCGCGTCGTCTGCCCGGCCACCGTCGCCGACGCCTACAGCCTGCTGCGCGCCGCCATCGAGGCGCCGGACCCCGTCGTCGTCGTCGAGAACAAGGCGCTCTACGCGCTCCAGGGCGACATCGACGTGAACGCCCCGCGCGAGGTCGGCAAGGCGCGAATCGACCGGGCGGGCCGCGACGCCACCATCGTCACCTACGGCGCCACCCTCTACGCCGCCCGCGCCGCCACCGACCGGCTGGCCGCCGAGGGCATCGAGGCGGAAATCGTCGACCTGCGCTGGATTCAGCCCTGGGACGAGGAGGCGGTCTTCACCTCCGTCGCCAAGACCCACCGGGTGGTCATCGCGCACGAGGCGGTGCAGGCCTTCGGCGTCGGGGCGGAGATCGCCGCGCGCATCGCCGCGGACGCCTTCGACGACCTCGACGCCCCGGTGCTGCGGGTCGGTGCGCCGTTCATGCCCATAGCATTCGCCAAGACCCTCGAAGCGGCCTATCTGCCCGACGCCGACCGGATCGTCGCGGCGGTCAAGAGCACGCTCGCCTGAACGCCCCACGGGAGGACACACCATGACGGAAGAAAGCCCCATCCTCACCAGCCGCGACGGCGCCGTGGGCCTGATCACCATCAACCGCCCGGCGACTCTCAACGCGCTCGACGTGCCGACCCTGCTGGAGCTGGAACGGGCTCTGGGCGAGCTGGAGGCCGACGACGGCGTGCACGTCATCGTCGTCACCGGAGCCGGCGAGCGAGCCTTCGTGGCCGGCGGCGACATCGCCGACCTCGACAGCCGCCAGGGCCTCGCCCACTATCTCGACTTTGCGGAGGTCGTGCACCGGGTGTTCCGCCGGTTCGAGACCTGCGACAAGCCGACCATCGCCGCCGTCAACGGCTGGGCGCTCGGCGGCGGGACCGAGCTGGTGCTGTCGCTCGACATCCGCATCGCCGCCGACAGCGCGAAGTTCGGCCTGCCGGAAATCAATCTCGGCCTGTTCCCTGGCGCCGGCGGCACCCAGCGCATCCTGCGCCAGATCCCGCCCTGCCGGGCGCGCGAGCTGGTCTTCACCGGCGACCAGTTCACCGCTGCGGAAGCGGTCGCCTGGGGGCTGGTCAACCGCGCCGTTCCCAAGGCCGAGCTGATGGCCGAGGCGATGGCCACCGCCCAGAAGATCGCCGCCAAGTCGCCGCTGATCCTGAAACTGACCAAGCGCACGCTGCGCCATGGCGCGGAGATGCCGCTCGGCGCCTCGCTGGCCTACGAGCAGGCGATGATCGGGCTGGTGCTGGACAGCCAAGACGCGCACGAGGGCTGCCGCGCCTTCCTGGAGAAGCGCAAGGCCGCCTTCACGGGGCAATGACCATGGTCCGCGAACTGGTGATGCCCAAGTTGGGGCTGACGATGACCGAGGGGGTGCTCGCCGAATGGCGGGTGTCTCCCGGCCAGCCCTTCCGCAGCGGCGACGTGCTGCTCGTCGTCGAAACCGACAAGATCGCCTCGGAGGTCGAGGCCGACAGCGACGGCGTGCTGATCGAGACGACCATTCCGGCCGGCGAGACGGTGGCGGTCGGCACCCCGATCGCCCGCTGGTCCGCAAATGGCGCGGGCGCCGCCCCCGCTCCGGAACCGGCGGAGGCGCCCGCCGCGAAACCCGCCCCGACACCCGTCGCCGCCAACGCCCGCCCCCTGCCCGCCCCGGTCCGCAGCAACGGGGAGCGCATCCTGTCGACACCGCTCGCCCGCCGCCGTGCCGAGGGTTTGGGCGTCGATCTCGGGACGGTGGCCGGCAGCGGCCCGCGTGGTCGCATCAAGGTCGCCGACGTCGAGGCGGCGGCCCAAACGCGGCCAGCGCTTCAACCAGCGCCTCAACCCGAGCTCCAGGCGCCGAAGATCGACGCGCCTGTCGCGGAACGCTCGAAGCCCACCACCCTGCAGGCGACCGTCGCCCGTCGACTGACCGCCGCCAAGCGCGACGTGCCGCACTTCTACCTCGCCGCGGAGGCCGAGGTGACAGAGCTGGCCGCCCTGCGCGACCGGCTGAACGCCGACACCGAGTCCGGGCTTCCGCGGATTTCGATGACCCATCTGGTGCTGGCCGCGGTCGGCCGGGCGCTCGCCGCCATGCCGGAGATGGACCGGGTGTGGGACGACGAGCCTCCCGGCGGCGCGATCCTCGCCCTTGGCCGCGGCGACATCGGCATGGCGGTGGACACGCCGCGCGGGCTGGTCGCCCCGGTGCTGCGCGGGGCGGCGACCCTGCCGCTCGACCGGCTGGCCGCGGAGGCCGCGGCGCTGACCCGCCGCGCCCGCGACGGGCGCCTGACGGAGGAGGATTTCCAGGGCGGCGCCGTCACCGTGTCGAACGCCGGCATGCACAACGTCACCTACATGACCTCGATCATCAATCCCGGCCAGTCGAGCATCCTCGGCGTCGGCAGCGTCCGCTCCGTCTTCCGTCCCGATGCGGCGGGAACCCCGGTGCTGAAGCGCGAACTCGGCCTCGTCCTGTCGGCGGACCATCGGCTGTTCGACGGCGTGACCGCCCTGGCCTTCCTCAACCGCATCATCGCCGGGCTGGAGCGGCCGTTGCGCCTGCTTCGCGCCGCCTGACCCAAGGAACGATTCCCATGGACTTCCAGCTTTCCGAAGAACAGCGCCTGATGATTGAGACGGCGTCGCGCGTCGGCGCCGAGTTCGGTCCCGACTATTGGCGCGAGCAGGACGCGAAGAAGAGCTTCCCGACCGAGGCCTGGGCCGGCATTTGCGAATCCGGCCTCGGCGGTGTCTCCCTGCCGGAGGAGTATGGCGGCTCCGGCCTCGGCATGCTCGACATGGCGCTGGTGGTGGAGGCGCTGTCGGCGGCGGGCGGCGGCGCGACGCTGGCCCAGCTCTTCATGATCAACCCGATCTTCGGCGGCGTGGCGCTGGCGAAGTTCGGCACCAAGGCGCAGAAGGACGCCATGCTGCCCGCGCTGATCCAGGGCAAGCTGAACTTCTGCATGGCGCTGACCGAGCCGAACGCCGGCTCCAACAGCCTGGAGATCCGCACCTTCGCCCACGCCGACGGCCAGGGCTGGCGGCTGAAGGGCCAGAAGATCTGGATCACCGGCGTGCCCGACGCGCAGAAGATGCTGGTGGTCGCCCGCACCACCCGGCTTGAGGAGGCGGGCCGCCGCACCGCCGGCATCAGCCTGTTCCTGATCGACGTGGACCGCGAGGGCCTCAGCCACCAGCCGATCGAGAAGGTCGGCACCAACACGCTGGCTTCCAGCACCGTCTATTTCGACGACGTGCGGATCGAGCCGGACGAGCTGATCGGCACGCTCGACGGCGGCTGGCACCAGCTTCTCGACGTGCTCAACACCGAGCGGATCGTCACCACCGCCGGACTGGTCGGCGCCGGCAGCCTCGCCATTCGGCTGGCGGTGGACTACGCCAAGGACCGCAAGGTCTTCGGCGACAAGCCGGTGGCCGCCTACCAGGGCGTCCAGTTCCCGCTCGCCCAGGCGCACGCCGAGCTGCAATGCGCCCGGCTGATGAATCTGAAGGCGGCGTCGCTGTGCGACACCGGCCTGCCCTACGGCAGCGAGGCCAACATCGCCAAGCTGATCGCGGCGCAGGCGGCGTCCCACGCCATCGAGCGGTCGATGCAGGCGATGGGCGGCATGGGCTACGCCAAGGAATACCATGTCGAGCGGCTGTGGCGCGACGCACGGCTGTTCCGCTTCGCCCCGGTGTCGGAAGAGATGGTGTTGAACTTCATCGCCATGCACGATCTCGGCATGCCGAAATCCTACTGAGCGGAACCGGCGGGCAACGCCGGACGCACATCCCGAGGGAGGGGACACCCGTGGTCAATCTGAGCGCCTTCATCCGGTTCCACGCGCTGCGCACGCCGGACCGGCTGGCGCTGGTCTATGGCGACCAGCGCATCAGCTACGCCGACTTCCTCGACCGCATCGGGCGCATGGCCGCCTTCCTCCACCGGCGCGGCGTGCGCGAGGGCGACGTGGTGGCGGTGGTGATGAAGAACAGCGCCGCCTTCCTAGAGATCGCCTTCGCCGCCAGCCACCTCGGCGCGGTGTTCCTGCCGATCAACTACCGGCTGGCCGCCCCCGAGGTCGCCTTCATCACCGGCAACGCCGGGGCGATGCTGGTCTTCGCTGACACCGAGCTGGCCGCGGCGGTGAAGGACGACCCGCGCGCCGTTCTGGTCGACGCCGCGGCGCAGGCGGACGGACGGGCGCTGGCCGGGACCGAGGGACCGGTGCCGCCGATGCGGGTGCGCGGCTCGCAGGATCTGTTCCGGCTGATGTACACGTCGGGCACCACCGACCACCCCAAGGGGGTCATGCATTCCTACGAAAACTTCTATTGGAAATGCATGGACCATGTGACGGCGCTGGGGCTGACGGCGGAGGACCGGCTGCTGGCGGTCGGACCGCTGTACCATGTCGGCGCCTTCGACCTGCCGGGCCTCGCGGTGCTGTGGCTGGGCGGGACGATCTGCGTCCTGCGCGACTTCGACCCGGACACCGCCCTCGCCGCCATCGAGCGCGAGCAACTGACCGGCGCCTGGTTCGCCCCGGTGATGGTCGGGCGCATCCTGTCCCATCCTGAGCGCGGACGCTACGACGTCTCCAGCCTGAAATGGGCGATCGGCGGCGGCGAGCGCACGCCCGAGCAGCGCATCCGCGACTTCACCGGCCTGTTCGCCAACGCCCGCTACATCGACGGTTACGGCCTGACGGAGAGCTGTTCGGGCGACACGCTGATGGAGGCCGGACGCGAGATCGAGAAGATCGGCTCGACGGGACGGGCGCTCGCCCATGTGGAGATCGACATCCGCGACGATGCCGGCACCTCCCTGCCCGCCGGGGACATCGGCGAGATCTGCCTGCGCGGACCGAAGGTCACCAAGGGCTACTGGAAGGACCCGGAGAAGACGGCGCGCAGCTTCTACGGCGACTGGTTCCGCACCGGCGACGTCGGCTATCTCGACGCCGACGGCTTCCTGTTCCTGACCGACCGCAAGAAGGACATGATCATCAGCGGCGGCGAAAACATCGCCTCCTCGGAGATCGAACGGGTCGTCTTCCTGCTGCCCCAGGTCGTCGAGGTCGCCGTCATCGCCGTCCCCGACGAGCGCTGGGGCGAAGTGCCGGCGGCGGTCGTGGTGCTGAAGGAGGGCGAGAGCCTCGACGCCGAGACGCTGGAGCAGCACTGCCGTCGGCACCTTGCCGGCTTCAAGATCCCCAAGCGCCTGCTGCTGCGCGAGGCGCTGCCGCGCAACCCGTCCGGCAAGGTGCTGAAGCGCGTGCTGCGCGACGAACTGGCCCCCGCCCATTCGGAGGACACACCATGACCGCTCCCGACACCCTGGCGGCGGCCATCGCCCGCTTCGTCGCCGGCCTGACCCTGGACAACCTGCCGCCCGACGTGGTGGAGAAGGCGCGGGTCTGCCTGCTGAACGGTTACGGCATCGCGCTCGGCGGCCACGACACCCCCTACGCTCCGGTGGCGCGGGCGGCGGCGCTGGCCATGCATGGCGAACGATCCGACGGCGCCAGCATGCTGGGCGACAACACGTCTGGTAGGAACCGGAGGACCAGCGTTCCCGGCGCCGCGCTCGCCGGCTCCGCCCTGTTCCACGGCCGGGCGCAGGAGGACACCTGCGGCGCCGCCCACATCGGCGCGGTGCTGATCCCGCTGCTGACCGCGCTGGTCGAGGCCGGGGACGGCCCGGTGGAACGGCTGCTGCCGGCCCTGGTCGCCGGCTACGAGGCGGGCGGGCTGCTGGAGAACGCCTTCTCGCCTCTGACCACGCCCGCCGGCCTGCGCGCCTCGCCGCTCTACGGCACCTTGGCCGCCGCCGCCGGGGCAGCGTACCTGCTCGGCCTACCGGAGGAGCGCATCGCGGCGGCGCTCGCCAACGCCGCCTCCTTCACCGGCGGCATCCTGCAATCCTTCGACGACGGCACCGACGAGTGGCGCTATCAGGTGGGCGTCGCCGCGGTGAACGGGTTGACGGCGGCGCGGCTGGCGGCGGCTGGCTCGGTCTCCGCCCCTCGCGCCTTCGAGGGACGCACCGGCTTCGTCCGCGCCTTCGCCCGCACCGGCTGCGATCCGGTGGAGCTGGCGGCGCGGCTGGGTCGCGACTGGTCGATCCACCGCGTCACCTTCAAGCCCTACCCGGTCTGCGCCTTCAACCAGACCCCGGTCACCGCGGCGCTCGCCCTGCGCGAGGAGGTGGCGGGCCGGGCCATCCGGTCGGTGACCGTGCGCATGAACCCGTTCGAGACCGGCTACGCGGGCATGGATTCGAAGGGACCCTTCGCCAGCATCTCCGGCACGCTGATGAGCATTCCCTTCTGCATCGCGCTGACGCTGCTGCGCGGCGTGCCGACCATGGAGACGATGACCCGCTACGACGACGGCGCAGTCAACGCCCTGGTCGCACGGGTCGATCTCGTCCCCGACGAGGGTGTGCGGCGGCTGTGCTGCGCCATCGAGGTGGTGTTGGAGGACGGCACGGCGCTGACCCGCCGCCAGGACATGACGACCGACGACTTCTCCCTGCCCTGGGACGCGGTGAGCGGGCTGGTCCGCCGCATCGGCGATGAAACCGGGGTGCCGGCCGACGCCTACGACCGGATCGAGCGCTTCGCCCGCGCCCTGCCCGAGGCGGCGATCGACGACGTGCTGGAGGCGTTCGGGCGGCTACCCGATCACCCGCATCAGGCGCTGGTTTCTCTCGTCAAAGGCGTGAGGAACGGCTAAATCCGGGACGGAGAGGGAGATTGCAGGCGATGGTGGCGATGGGGCGAACGGCGGGAAAGAAGACGCGGGTGCAGCGGTCGGAAGAGGTCCGCGACGCCCTGTTCCAGGCCGCCGCCGAGGTGGTGGGGGAATATGGCTACATCGACGCCTCGATCACCCGCATCACCCAGCGGGCGAACCTGGCGCAGGGCACCTTCTACAACTACTTCTCCTCGCGGCAGGAAATCTTCGACGAGCTGCTTCCGGTGCTGGGCGCCAAGATGCTGGCCCACATCCGCCAGCAGGCCAGCGGCGCCAGGACCTTTCTGGAGAAGGAGGAACAGTCGTTCCGGGCCTTCTTCTCCTTCCTCAAGCGCATGCCCTATTTCCTGCGCATCCTGAACGAGGCGGAAATTTTCGCACCCAAGGCCCACCGCCAGCACTTCCACAACATCACCGGCGGCTACATGCGCTTCCTGCGCAGCGCCCGCAAGAACGGCGAGATCGCCAACCTTGGCGACGAGGCGCTGGAGCCGCTGGTCTACATGCTGATCGCCACGCGGGGCTATCTCGCCTTGCGCTACACCGACGAGGACGGCGTCGTCAATCTGCCGGAAGAGGCCGTTCAGATGTACCTTCAACTGCTCTCCAAGGGCCTTCTGACCAAGGAACCGAATGCGCCGTCGTAAAGACCGCACCGCAGCGGCCGTGGGCCGGCCGGCCTTACGCGCTCCTGTTCAGTGACGACAGGAACTCGTCCTCCCACTGCCGCCCCGCCTCCAACTCGCTGAACAGCCATTCGCGGAACAGCCGGATCTTCGGAAGGTTGGCGGTCGATTTCAGCGTGACGAAGCCATGCCCCTGTGCCCGCAGCCCGCGGGTCGGGAAGGGGATGATGAGCCGCCCCGACAGCAGTTCCTGCCGGGCCAGCAGCAGGCTGTCCAGGCACACGCCCATGCCGTTCGCCGCGGCGTTGATCGCCATGAAGGAGCGGTCGAAGCGCAGGCCGCGCTCCATGTCCAGCTCGACGCCGCGGTGCCGGTTCGCCCAGTCGCGCCAGCCGACGATGTTGATTTCCGAATGGATCAGGATGTGCCGGCTGATGTCCGACGGCTTGCGGATCGGGTTCAGCCCGTTTGCGAGCGCCGGGGAGCACATCGGCACGATGACATCGTCGGGAAACAGCTCCAGCACGCAGCCGGCCGGCGGCGGGCCGGGGTTGTAGCGGATGTCCACATCCACCGCCCCCGTCGTCAGGTCGATGGGTGAGACCGACGCGCGCAGGCGGATGTCGATGGCGGGATGGATCTCCTTCACCCGCCCCAGACGCGGCATCAGCCACTGCGCGGCGAAGCTGGGCATCGAGCGCACGGTCAGGATCGTCGTGCCGCTGCCCGTCGTCGTGACGTTGCGGGTCGCCGTGTCGATGCGGGCGAAGGCGGCGATAATCTCCGCGGCATAGGCCCGCCCGTCGTCGGTCAGCGCGACCGACCGGTGCACGCGGTGGAACAGCCGCAGGCCGAGCTGCTCCTCCAGAATCTTCACCTGATGGCTGATCGCCGAGGGCGTCAGGCCGAGATCCTCCGCCGCCGTTGCGAAGGAACCGAGCCGCGCCGCCGCCTCAAAGGCTTGCAAAGCCTTGATGGAAATCCGTTTCCGCATCGCACCATATCGATGAATTCATTTCAGCATTCGGCAATCTTATTCGTTTGTCGAATTCATCTCAAGACCATAGGATTGTTGCAACGATCGGAGGCACGAACCATCAGCCCTCCGTACCGAAAAATCATCAAAACCGAGCGAAAACGACGCTCCGCCGCGGCACCCCCAGGGCCGCCACGCCCACGGCCGTCACACCCACGGCCGCCATGGCGGAGCCAGCTTCGAACAAAGGGAGCGAGCATGTTGCTGTCCAACAAGGTGTGCGTGATCACCGGAGCGGCGTCCCAGCGCGGCATCGGCCGGGCCACGGCGCGGCTGTTCGCCCTGCACGGCGGGCGGGCGATCATCCTGGACCTCGACGGCGGTCAGGCCGCCGAAGCCGCCGCCGAGCTGGGCGAGGCGCACCGCGGCATCGCCTGCGACGTGACCGACAAGGCCGCCTGCGTCAACGCCGCCGCCCGCGTGGTCGAGGAGTTCGGCCGCATCGACGTGCTGGTCAACAACGCCGGCATCACCCAGCCGCTGAAGTTCATGGACATCGAGCCGAAGAACTACGAGGCGGTGACCGACGTCAGCCTGCGCGGCACGCTCTACATGAGCCAGGCGGTCGTCCCGCACATGCGCGCCCAGAAGTCCGGCTCCATCGTCTGCATCTCCTCGGTGTCGGCGCAGCGCGGCGGCGGCATCTTCGGCGGCCCGCACTACAGCGCCGCCAAGGCCGGCGTCCTCGGCCTCGCCAAGGCGATGGCGCGGGAACTGGGCCCGGACAACGTCCGCGTCAATTCCGTCACCCCCGGCCTGATCCAGACCGACATCACCGGCGGCAAGCTGACGCCCGAGCTGCGGGCGGACATCCTCAAGGGCATCCCGCTGAACCGCCTGGGCGATGCCGAGGACGTGGCGCGCTCCTGCCTCTTCCTGGCGTCGGAGCTGTCGTCCTACGTCACGGGCGCCACGCTCGACGTCAACGGCGGCATGCTGATCCACTGACCCTGAAACGCTGGAGACGACTCCCGTGGACACCACCCAACTGGGCCACAACGTTCCCCTGACCGAACGCGCCTACCGCATCCGCCGCAACGCCGTGCTGATGGGCGAGGTGCAGGGCCAGGGCTACATCGGGCAGGCCCTCGACATCGCCGACGTGCTGGCCGTGTCCTACTTCCACGCCATGCGCTACCGGCCGGAGGACCCGCATTGGGAAGGCCGCGACCGCTTCCTGCTGTCCAACGGCCACTACGCCATCGCGCTCTACGCCGCCCTGATCGAGGCCGGCATCGTCCCGGCCGAGGAGCTGGAGACCTACGGCAGCGACGACAGCCGCCTTCCGATGTCGGGCATGGCCGCCTACACGCCGGGCATGGAGATGTCGGGCGGTTCGCTCGGCCTCGGCCTCAGCATCGCGGTCGGCATCGCTCTCGGCCTGAAGCGCAAGGCGTCGGACAACCGCGTCTACACGCTCTTCTCCGACGGCGAGCTGGACGAGGGCTCGGTCTGGGAAGCCATCATGTCGGCGGCCCATTACAAGCTCGACAACCTGATCGGCATCGTCGACGTCAACAACCAGCAGGCCGACGGCCCCTCCACCCAGGTGATGGCCTTCGAGCCGCTGGTCGACAAGCTGGAGGCCTTCGGCTGGTTCGTCCAGCGGGTGGACGGCAACGACATGGACGCCGTGGTCGCCGCCTTCGACGCCGCCCGCGACCATCCGGAGCCCAAGCCCCGCATGATCGTCTGCGACACCAGGATGGGCAAGGGCGTGCCCTTCCTCGAAGCCCGCGAAAAGAATCACTTCATCCGCGTGGACGCGCACGAGTGGAAGCTCGCCCTCGACGCGCTGGACGCCGGGAGGACCGCATGAGCACCGCCGCCACCACCACCGCCCCGGCCGCCGCCAAGCCGCGCCTGAAGACCTCCGCCATGATCGCCTCGATCGCGGGCGAAGGGCAGCGCACCAAGCCCGCCCCCTTCGGCCACGCGCTGGTCGAGCTGGCCAAGGCGCGTCCGGAGATCGTCGGCCTCACCGCCGATCTGGCGAAGTACACCGACCTGCACATCTTCGCCCAGGCCAACCCGGACCGCTTCTACCAGATGGGCATGGCCGAGCAGCTGCTGATGGGCGCCGCCTCCGGTCTGGCGCACGAGGGCTTCATGCCCTTCGTCACCACCTACGCGGTCTTCGCCTCGCGCCGGGCCTACGACTTCGTGCACCAGACGATCGCGGAGGAGAACCGCAACGTCAAGATCGCCTGCGCCCTGCCGGGCCTGACCTCGGGCTATGGCCCCAGCCATCAGGCGGCGGAGGATCTGGCCCTGATGCGCGCCATGCCGAACATGGTGGTCATCGACCCCTGCGACGCCCTTGAGATCGAGCAGGCGGTACCCGCCATGGCCGCCCACCAGGGGCCGATCTACATGCGCCTGCTGCGCGGCAACGTCCCGGTGGTGCTCGACGAGTACGATTACACATTCGAACTCGGCAAGGCGAAGCGGCTGCGCGACGGCGCCGACGTGTTGGTCATCTCCTCCGGCATCATGACGATGCGGGCGCTGGAGGTGGCGAAGGCCCTGGAGGCCGACAAGGTCGACGTCGCCGTGCTGCACGTCCCGACCATCAAGCCGCTCGACACCGAGACCATCCTGACCGAGGCCGGGCGCAGCGGGCGCATGGTCGTCGTCGCCGAGAACCACACCGTCATCGGCGGTCTGGGCGAGGCGGTGGCCGGCACGCTGCTGCGCGCCGGGGTCGTTCCCAGCGCCTTCCGCCAGATCGGCCTGCCCGACGAATTCCTGAAGGCCGGCGCCCTGCCGACGCTGCACGACCTCTACGGCATTTCCACCGACGCCATGGTAACCAGCATCAAGGGGTGGCTGTAAGCCGCCCCCCACCCCCGTCGCTCACCCCCGGCTGTCGCAGAAGCGAGGACACCCTAAGAACCGCGCCGCGCCCGTTCCCGATACGCTGAACGACAAAAGACCACAGGAGAGGAAACAATGGACAAGAAGCCGCCCCAAACCCCCGCTCACTCGACCCTGGGCCTTCTTCGCCCGAGCCGCCGCGCCGTTCTGGCCGCCGCCGCCGCCGTGCCGCTGGTGACCATCCTGAAGCGCCCGGCCAACGCCGCCGAGTTCCAGTTCAAATACGCCACCGGCCAGGACCCGACCCACCCGGTCAACATCCGCGCGCAGGAGGCCATCGACCGCATCCGCGAGGCGACGTCCGGCCGGCTCGACATCAAGCTGTTCCCCGCCAACCAGCTCGGCAGCGACACCGACCTGCTGGGGCAGGTGCGCAACGGCGGTGTGGAGATCTTCAACCTCTCCTCGCTGATCCTCGCCACCTTCGTCCCGCTGTCCGGCATCACCAGCATGGGCTTCGCCTTCAAGGACTACGACGCGGTCTGGCAGGCGATGGACGGCGACCTGGGCAAGCATGTCCGGGCGGAGATCGCCAAGACCCCGATCATGACGCTCAGCAAGATCTGGGACAACGGCTTCCGCCACGTCACCTCCTCCACCCGCGTCATCAAGACGCCAGAGGACATCAAGGGATTCAAGATGCGGGTGCCGCCGGCGCCGGCCCTGACCTCGCTGTTCAAGGCCATCGACGCCGCCCCGGCGCCGATCAACTTCAACGAGCTCTACTCCGCCCTTCAGACCACTGTGGTCGAGGGTCAGGAGAACCCGCTGGCGATCATCGCCACCGCCCGCCTGTACGAGGTGCAGAAGTCCTGCAGCCTGACCGGCCATGTCTGGGACGGCTATTGGGTGCTCGGCAACAAGCGCGCCTTCGCCCGCCTGCCCGCCGACATCCAGGCCATCGTCACCCGCGAACTGGACCGTTCGGCGGACGACCAGCGGGCCGACATCGCGGCACTCACCGAATCGCTGCAGAAGGACCTGTCCGCCAAGGGACTGACCTTCCACACCATCGACCGCGAACCGTTCCGCAAGGTGCTCGCCGGGACGAACTTCTACGCTGAGTGGAAAGGGAAGTACGGGGCCACCGCCTGGGATCTGCTTGAGAAGGTGACCGGCAAGCTGGGCTGACGCGGTCCGCCGACGCGGCCGGCCTCCTGGTTCCTCAAAGGTCCTGCGGGGCCGGCCGCTTCCCCATCACCGATCGTCCCCACCACCGATCGTTCATGCGAAGGGCTGGTTACCATGAACACTCCCGTCAACACGGCGGACGCCGCCGTTCACGGCGCCGGGCGGCCATCGGGCGCCGGCACCGGCTGGCTTGACCGGCTGGACCGCGGCATCGGGCTGCTGGTCGAGGCACCGGCGGCACTGCTGGTGCTCGCCGAGGTCGGCGTCCTGCTGGTCGGCGTCATCTGGCGCTATCTCCTGCACAGCCCGATCATCTGGTCGGACGAGCTGGCCTCCATCCTGTTCCTCTGGCTCGCCATGTTCGGCTCGGTCGTGGCGCTGCGCCGGGGCGAGCACATGCGGATGACCGCGATCGTCGGCATGCTCCAGCCCCGCACCCAGGCGTTCCTCGACGTGGTGGCGATCACCGCGGCGCTGGCCTTCCTGCTGCTGATGGCCGAGCCGGCCTACGAGTTCGCGGTGGAGGAGGTGTGGGTCACCACGCCGGCGCTGGACATTCCCAACTCCTGGCGGGCTAGCGCGCTGCCGGTGGGCTTCGTCCTGATGATCGCGGTGGCGCTGCTTCGGCTGGCGCGGCTGGGCCGCCCGTCCGACGTGCTGCGGGCGGTGGTGGCGGTCACGGCGGTGGTCGGCGTCATGGCGCTGGCGGCGCCGCTGTTCGCGGGGCTCGGCAACTACAACCTGCTGCTCTTCTTCGTGGTGGGCGTCGGCGCGATGGTGTTCCTTGGCCTGCCCATCGCCTTCGCCTTCGGTCTGGCGACCTTCGGCTATCTGGCGCTCGCCACCTCGACCCCGGCCATCGTCATGGTGGGCCGCATGGACGAGGGGATGAGCCACCTGATCCTGCTGTCGGTGCCGCTGTTCGTCTTCCTCGGGCAGCTCATCGAGATGACCGGCATGGCCCGCGCCATGGTCGGCTTCCTGGCCAGCCTGCTTGGCCATGTGCGCGGCGGCCTGTCCTACGTGCTGATCGGCGCCATGTACCTCGTCTCGGGCATTTCCGGGTCGAAGGCGGCGGACATGGCGGCGGTCGCCCCGGTGCTGTTCCCCGAGATGAAGGCGCGCGGCGCCAAGCCCGGCGACCTCGTCGCCCTGCTGTCGGCCACCGGCGCCCAGACCGAGACCATCCCGCCGTCGCTGGTCCTCATCACCATCGGCTCGGTCACCGGCGTGTCCATCGCCGCCCTGTTCACCGGCGGCCTGCTGCCGGGCATCGTGCTGGGCGCCGCTCTGGCGGCTCTGGTCTGGTGGCGCTACCGCCACGAGGATCTGTCCCACGTCCGCCGCGCCAGCAAGGCGGAGGTCGGCAAGGCCTTCCTGATCGCGCTGCCGGCCATCGCGCTGCCCTTCATCATCCGCGCCGCGGTGATCGAGGGTGTCGCGACCGCGACCGAAGTGTCGACCATCGGCATCGTCTACGCGGTGGTCGCCGGCCTGCTGATCTATCGCCAGTTCGACTGGCGCCGCATCTACCCGATGCTGGTCGAGACGGCGTCGCTGTCCGGGGCGATCCTGCTGATCATCGGGGCCGCCACCGGCATGGCCTGGGCGCTGACCCAGTCCGGCTTCTCCAGCTCGCTGGCCGAGGCGATGCGGGCCCTGCCGGGCGGGGTGCCGGTCTTCATCGTGGTGTCGATCATCGCCTTCATCATCCTGGGCAGCGTGCTGGAGGGCATCCCCGCCATCGTGCTGTTCGGCCCGCTGCTGTTCCCCATCGCCCGCCAGTTGGGGGTGCATGAGGTGCATTACGCGATGATCGTGATCCTGGCCATGGGCATCGGCCTGTTCGCCCCGCCCTTCGGCGTCGGCTACTACGCGGCCTGCGCCATCAGCCGGATCAACCCCGACGAAGGCATGAAGCCGATCATCGGCTACCTCGTGGCGCTGACCATCGGCCTGATCGTCGTCGCGGCGGTGCCCTGGATCTCCATCGGTTTCCTCTGATCCGCCTTCCGGCCCGGCCCCCCGATTTCCCGACGGGTGGATCGGGCCTTCCTCTCCTTCTTCCGTTCAGGAAAGTGATACGGCCATGACGACGGTGGGCTTTATCGGCCTCGGTTCCATGGGCATGCCGATGGCGTGCAACCTGCTGGCACGCGGTTTCGCGCTGCGCGGCTTCGACGTGCGGCGCGAGAGCGTCGCCGTTCTGGAGGCCCGCGGCGGGCGGGGGGCGGACAGCGCCGCCGCCGCCGCCGAAGGGGCCGACGCGCTGGTCCTGATGGTGGTCAACGCTGCCCAAGCCGAGTCCGTCCTGTTCGCCCAGGGCGCGCTGGACCGCCTGCCGGAGGGCGCCACGGTGATCCTGATGGCGACCTGTCCGCCGGACGCCGTCGCCGCGCTCGCCGCGCGGGTCGAGGCGGCGGGACGGCGCTTCGTGGACGCCCCGGTGTCGGGCGGGACGGTCGGGGCGGTGGCCGGAACGCTCTCCATCATGGCGGCGGCCCCGACCGCGGTGGTGGAGCGGGTGCGCCCGGTCCTGGCGGCGATGGGCGACAAGGTCTTCCACGTCGGCGAGGCGCCGGGGCAAGGCGCCACGGTGAAGACGGTCAACCAGCTGCTGTGCGGCGTCCACATCGCCGTGGTGGCGGAAGCCTTCTCGCTGGCCGCCAAGGCCGGCGTCGATCTGGCGGTCCTGCTGGAGATCATGAGCGGCTCCGCCGCGTCGAGCTGGATGCTGAAGGACCGCGGCCCGCGCATGCTGGAGGCCGAGCCGGGCATCACCAGCGCCGTGGACATTTTCGTCAAGGATCTCGGCATCGTCCTGGAGGCCGGTCGCGGCGCCAAGGCCGCCTTGCCGCTGGCCGCCGTCGCCCACCAGATGTTCCTCTCGGCCTCCGGGCGCGGCGAAGGCGCGATGGACGACAGCCAGGTGATCCGCAGCTATCACCTGCTCAACGGCGTCACGCCAGGGTGAGGCGGGGGCGTCGTCAAGGAAACGACGGCGCTCCATCGGTCATGACGGTCTTCGCTCCGGATGCCGGCGGCTCACGCTGAACCGTCGTCATCCGGGGCGCATCAGGTCGCCGGGCTTCGCCCGGCGTTTTTTCTTTCGGCACGACGACGGCAGGGTTCGATGATGAGGGCCCCCGGTGCGCCTCGCCGCCGAGGGAGCCGGCAAGGAAAAAGAAATCCACGAACCTCGATGACAACGTTGTCATTCGCGTCTGACAGCGCTATGATAACGTTGTCATTGGGCGTTTTCGCCTCGCCCTCATCCGGCCGATCAGGATTGTCCCATCATGAGCGTGTTTCTCGATGCCCTGCTCGACAGCAGTTTGGACGACAGCATCCGGGGGGTGCCACCTGGGACGGCGCCGCTGCGGCTGCGTGATGTCGGCGCCCGGGGCTGGCGGCCGGCCACGGGCGACATGGCGCTTCCGGTGCTGACGCTCGACGAGGATGCCTTCGCCGCCAACCGCGATCTGATCTTCGCCTATGCGCGCCGCCACGGCGTGGCGCTGGCGCCCCATGCCAAGACGCCGATGGCCCCGCAGATGGCCTCCGCCCTGGTGGAGGCCGGCGCCTGGGGCGCCACCGTCGCCAACCTGCAGCAGGCGGCCGTTCTGCTGCGCGCCGGCGTGACCCGGCTGATCCTCGCCAACGAGATCGGCGGCCGGGCCAGCGGCGAGCGGCTGGGCGCGCTGCTCGCCGCACATCCCGACGCCGACCTGCGCGCCTTCGCCGACTCCCCCGCCGCGGTCGAGACGCTCGCCGCCGCGGCGCGCGCCGCCGGCCGCCCCCCCGAACGTCCGCTGCCCGTCTTGGTCGAGGTCGGCGCCGGCCGCGCCGGCGCCCGCGACCGGGCGGCGGTGGACGCGATCCTCGCCGCGGTCGTCCGCCATCCCGGCCTGCTGGTTCTCGACGGCGTCGCCACCTACGAAGGGGCGGTCGCCACCGCGGATCCGGCCGAGACCGCCGCCAACATCGCCGCCCTGATGCGGCGCACGGCGGAGGCCTTCGCGCTGGTGCGCGCGCTGGCTCCGGAGCGGCCTTTGCTGCTCACCGCGGGCGGTTCCGCCTTCTTCGACATGGTGGTGACCGGCCTGGCGCCGGTCGCCGCGACGGACGGCAACGCCACGCTGGTGCTGCGCAGCGGCGCCATCTTCTTCCACGACCACGGCGTCTACGAACGCGCTCTCGGCGCGCTCGACGCCCGGCAAGGGTTCGCCTGCGGCGGCGCCACGGCAGCCGAATTCCGCCCGGCCCTGCGCCTGTGGGCGGAGGTTCTGACCCGGCCGGAACCGGAACTGGCCATCTGCGGCTTCGGCATGCGCGACGCCTCCTTCGACCAGGACCTCCCCCGGCCCCTGCTGGTCCACCGCGACGGCAGCGCGCTCTCCGCGGAGGGCTTGCGGGTGACCCGGCTGAACGACCAGCACGCCTTCGTCGCCGTGCCGGCGG
Organism: Azospirillum sp. Marseille-Q6669; assembly: GCF_965111635.1. Classification (NCBI taxonomy): domain Bacteria; kingdom Pseudomonadati; phylum Pseudomonadota; class Alphaproteobacteria; order Rhodospirillales; family Azospirillaceae; genus Azospirillum; species Azospirillum sp. Marseille-Q6669. Next base: position 475,867 of record NZ_CBCOOP010000004.1, read on the forward strand.
GCCATGACCTTGCCGTCGGCGACATCGTCGAGTTCGGGATCTCGCACCCCTGCACCTGCATCGACCGCTGGCGGGTGCTGTTCGGCCTCGGCGCCGACGGGCGGGTCCGCAGCGCCTACCGCACTTTCTTCGGCTGATCCAAGGCGGCCAGACACGCCATGCAGACATTGAATTTCCAACAGCTCCTGCGCTACCAGGACCAGCTGATCGACGGCACGCTGCACACGCTGCTGCTGACCCTGGTCGCGGCGGTGATCGGCACCGCCATCGGCGTCGCCGGGGCGGCGGCGGTGCGCAGCGGGCCGCGCCCGGTGCGCTGGGCGATCCGCGGCTATGTCGAGCTGATCCGCAACACGCCGTCGCTGATCCAGCTGTTCGTGGTCTTCTTCGTGCTGCCGGGCTTCGGCTTGCGGATGGGAGCCTTCGAGGCGGCGGCGATCGCGCTCGGCCTCTATTTCGGCGCCTACTGCACCGAGATCGTCCGTGCCGGGCTCGACGCCATCCCCGGCAGCCAGGTCGAGGCCGGCCAGTGCCTGGGGCTGACCCGCTGGCAGGTGTTCCGCCATGTCGTGCTGCCGCCGGCCCTGCGCAGCGTCTACCCCGCCTTCACCAGCCAGTTCGTCCTGCTGCTGCTCGGCACCTCGCTGGCCTCGCAGATCTCGGCGGAGGAGCTGTTCCACACCGGCGGCTTCATCGAGACGCGCACTTACCGCAGCTTCGAGGTCTATGCCGTGATCTGCGGCATCTACTTCGCCCTGGTGATGAGCTTCAAACTGCTGTTCGCCGCGGTGGGGCGCCTCGCCTTCCGCTGGCCGGTGCGGCGCTGACGGAGACACCGGCCATGCGTTCCTTTTCCCTCGCCGACTTCCTGTCGCTGCTCAGCGCGCTGCAATGGACGGGCGTCCTCGTCCTCATCGCGCTCGCCTTCGGCGCTCCGCTGGCGCTGGCGCTCGCCCTGATGCGGACCAGCGCCCGCCGCGCGCTGCGCTGGTCCGCCACCGCCTTCCTCCAGATCGTCCAGGGCGTCCCGCTGCTCGGCCTGCTGATGTTCTTCTACTTCGGCATGCCGGTCTTCCTCGGCGTGGAGATGTCGCCTCTGGTCGCCGTCGGCATCGCCATGACCGTCTACACCGCCTCCTTCCTCGGCGAGATCTGGCGCGGCGGCATCGAGGCGGTGAAGCACGAGCAATGGGAGGCCGCCGCCTGCCTCGGCCTGTCGACCTGGCACCAGTTCCGCTACGTCATCGCGCCGCAGGCCTTCCGCATGGCGCTGCCGCCGACCGTCGGTTTCCTGGTCCAACTGATCAAGGGCACGTCGCTGGCCTCCATCGTCGGCTTCGTCGAACTCGCCCGCGCCGGCCAGCTGGTCAGCGCCGCCACCTTCCAGCCCCTGCTGGTCTACTCGATCGTCGCGGCGATCTACTTCGCCGCCTGCCTGCCGCTCACCCTGTGGGCGCGTTCCCTGGAGGCCCGTCTCAATGGCGCTCGTTGACATCAAGAACGTTACCAAGAGCTACGGTTCCATCGAGGTGCTCAAGGGGGTTTCGCTCAGCATCGACGAGGGCGAGATCGTCACCATCATCGGCAAGTCGGGCTCCGGCAAATCGACCCTGCTGCGCTGCATCAACGCGCTGGAGCGCATCGACGGCGGCGAGATCACGGTGGAGGGCCAGTCGGTGCGCACCGACATGCCGAACCTGCGCGGCTTCCGCCAGCGCGTCGGCATCGTCTTCCAGGCCTTCAACCTGTTCCCGCACCTGACGGTGGAACGCAACATCACGCTGGCCCCGATCCTCAACAAGCGGATCGCCAAGGCGGAAGGCCGGGCGCTGGCGCTGGACGTGCTGGCCCGCGTCGGGCTGGCCGACAAGATCGACGCCTATCCGGCCCAGCTCTCGGGCGGGCAGCAGCAGCGCGTCGCCATCGCCCGCTGCCTCGCCATGGGGCCGCAGCTGATGCTGTTCGACGAGGTGACCTCGGCCCTCGACCCGGAACTGGTCGGCGAGGTTCTGAAGGTGATGGAGGACATGGCGCGGCAGGGCATGACGATGGTCCTGGTCACCCACGAGATGGGCTTCGCCCGCAACGTCGCCTCCAAGATCGTCTTCATGCACCAGGGCCGCGTCTGGGAGGAGGGGCCGCCGGCGGAACTCTTCGCCAATCCCCGCACCCCCGAACTGCGGAGCTTCATCGCCTCCGCGCGCTGATCCCATTTCCCCGAAACGGCCCCCGCATCGCCTGCCAAGGTCAGGACAAGGGCCGGACAACGACCAGAACAGAGGAGCAATGTCGTGAGACTCTTCCGGACCCTTGCCGCCGCCGTGGCGGTCTGCGCCACCGTTGCCCTGTCCTCCGCCGCCCTGCCCTCCGCCGCGAAGGCGGATGCCCTGCAGAACGTCCTGTCGGCGGGCAAGCTGCGCGTCGGCGTGCTGCTGGACGCCGCCCCCTGGGGCTTCAAGGACGCCAAGGGCGAGGCCGCCGGCCTCGACATCGACCTTGCCAAGCTGATGGCCGCCGACATGGGCGTGAAGCTGGATCTGGTCCAGGTGACCGGCGCCAACCGCATCCCCAGCCTGCTCGCCAACAAGGTGGACGTGCTGATCGCCGCCGCCGGCGCGACGCCGGAGCGCGCCCAGCAGGTGACCTTCTCCCAGCCCTACGCCGCGGTCAATCTCGGCGTCTACGGGCCGAAGGCGATGGCCACCGCCACCGATCCGGCCGAGCTGAAGGGCCACAGCATCGGCGTCGCCAAGGGCTCGACGCTCGACATCTGGCTGACCGACAACGCCCCCGGCGCCAAGCTGGTCCGTTTCGAGGACACCCCCGGCGCCATCGCCGCCTATCTGGCCGGCCAGGTCGAGACCTTCGCCGAGAACAGCGCCATCGCGCTGAAGGTCTCGGAGGACAATCCCGGTAAGGATGTCGAGCTGAAGTTCCTGATCCGCCAGTCGCCGGCCCACGTAGCCGTCCGCCACGGCGAACAGGATATGGTCAACTGGATCAACACCTTCCTGTTCTACAACCGCCAGAACGGCAAGCTGAGCGCCCTTCAGATGAAGTGGTTCAAGGAAAAGCAGACGCTTCCGCAGATGTAATCCGCCGTTCGACATCGCAAGAGAGGTTTCATTCGATGATCACGAGGTTCCAGGTCGGTTCGCGCATGAGCCAGGCCGTCGTCTGCCAGGGCATGGTCCACATCGCGGGTCAGGTCGCCAACAACCGCACCGGCTCGATCCGGGAGCAGACCCGGGACGTGCTGGCGAAGATCGACGCCCTGCTGGAGGAGGCCGGCACCGACAAGTCCAAGCTGGTCGCCGTCAACGTCTTCCTGCCGCACATCACCGACTTCGACGCCATGAACGAAGTCTACGACGCCTGGATCGACCCCGCCAACCCACCGGCCCGCGCCTGCACCGAGGCGCGGCTGGCCGATCCGGACCTGCGGGTCGAGATGACGGCCCTCGCCGCCCTCTGAAGGGCCTCTTAGGCGAACCGGAGGGCGCGCCGGGCAGCCGCTGCCCTGGCAAACGCTGTTAGGACGCCCCTCCGCCACAAGGTTTTTGGAATGCACACTGGCCTCTACCACGCGCTCGATTTCGCCGCCGACGGCAAGTCGCTGGATTTCCTCAGCATCCCGTTCTCGGTGGATCGGTCCCCCTATTATCAGGTGAAGGTTCCGGTCTGCCGCGTGCGCAACGGGGCTGGTCCGCGCGTGCTGCTGATGGCGGGCAACCATGGCGACGAGTACGAAGGCGAATTGCTGCTGGGCCGCCTGTTCCGCCGGCTCGACCCAGCGCGCATCCGCGGCGAGGTGACGATCCTGCCGGCCACCAACGCGCCGGCCGTGATGGCGGCGCGGCGCCGCTCGCCGCTGGACGAGGGCAACCTCAACCGAGCCTTTCCCGGCGACCCCGCCGGAGCGCCGACCTTCCGGCTGGCGCATTTCCTCGAGCACGAGCTGTTCCCGCGCCATGACGTGGTGTTCGACCTCCATTCCGGCGGCACCTCCATGGCCCACCTGCCTTGCGCCCTGATCGAGCGGCAAGGCACGCCCGATCGGCTCAGCCGCGCCCTGGAGCTGATGCAGGGGCTGGGTATGCCCTACGGCTTCGTGGCGGAAAACGGCGCCACGGCCCCGACCTCGATGGCGGCCGCGGCGCGGGCCGGCGTCATCGGCATCAGCGGCGAGTTCGGCGGCGGCGGCACGGTGACGCCGGAGACCATGGCCTATACCGCCCGCGCGATCGACAACCTGCTGATCGCCGTCGGGTTGACCGATGCGCCGGTGCTCTCGGTCGCCGGGGCCGCCCCTGCCCCCATGCAATTGCCCATGCAACTGCTTCAGCTTGACAGCCACCGGCAGGCGATTTACGCGCTGCGGCGCGGCTGGTTCGAACCGGCGGTCGACATCGGGGCGCGGGTCGCCGCCGGTGACCTCGCCGGCTGGTTCCACGACCTGACGCGGCTCGACCAGCCGGAGGAGGAACTCCGCTTCCAGGAGGCGGGCATCGTCATCTCGCGGCGCCTGCACAGCGACAGCGAGGCCGGCGACTGCCTGATCCAGGTGGCGCGTCCGGTCGAGGAGGCGGGCATCCTGGCGCGCGCGGCCTGATCGCGGATTGACAACCGCGGACCAACAGACGGGAGACGGGCGGCATGAGTGACACCGGTGCGGCAAAGCGGCCGCCGACCATCGACGACGTCCTCCGCCTGCGGGCAGTGGAACCGCTTCCTTCAAGCGACGGGGACGCGGTCGAAGGGACGGCTCGCGACGGGGCGACTCCGCCGCGCATCGTCGAGATCGCCCGGCTTGCCGGGGTTTCGCCGATCACCGTCTCGCGCGCCCTGCGTCAGCCGGAGAAGGTGGCCGAGGCCAAGCGCCGCAAAATCCTGGAGATCGTGGAGCGCACCGGCTACGCCACCAACCCCCATGCCCGCGCGCTGAGGTCCGGCCAGTCGAACATCGTCGCCGCCTTCGTCTCGAATCTGCAGAGCCAGCAGTTCTGCCTCGCCGTGCAGGGCTGCGGCGAGGTTCTGGAGCCTCAGGGCTACCAATTGATGATCGGGCAGACCTCCTACTCCTACGCCAAGGAGACGACGATGATCCAGTCGCTGCGCGAGATGCGTCCGGCGGCGGTCATGTTCACCGGCGTCATCGAGATCGAGGAGAACCGGCGGGCTTTGCGGGCGCTGGGAATCCCGATCATGGAGACCTGGGCCTATCCCCGCGACCCGATCGACATGCTGGTCGGCTTCTCGAACATCGACAGCGGCCGCCTGGCGGCCGAGCATTTTGCCGAGCGCGGCTATCGTCGCATCGGCTTCATCGGCCGCCGCAGCGGCCGCGGCGCCCTTCGCCTTACCGGCTTCCGCGAGGGCGCCCACGCCGCTGGTCTCGACATCGTCGCCGAACTGTCGGTCGACGGGGTGAGCAGCATGGTCGACGGCCGCCGCGCGCTTGGCAACCTCCTGTCGCGCAACGCGGCGGTCGAGGCGGTGTTCTGCGCCAACGACCTGCTGGCGACCGGCGCGTTGCTGGAGGCACGCCGGCTGGGCATGCGCCTGCCCGACGACATCGCCATCCTCGGCTTCGGCCACAACGACATCGCCGAAGAGCTGCCGCCCGGACTGACCACAATCGGGATCGACAGCCGCGACCTCGGCCGCCAAGCCGGATCAATGATCCTGCAACGGATGCGCGGCGAGATGCCTTCGGAACCGACCCGCGCCGTCGAGCTGACGCTGACCCGCCGCGGCAGCAGCTGACGCGCGCTTGGGCTTGAGCTGGCGGTGCCGGACCGCCAGCGGCTGGCAACAAACCAGCCTGGGATGGACGAAATGGCTGCGTGGGCAACAGCGCAACACGCCGCCTTGGCTGGCGCAACGCCCAAACCGGGAAAGCACCGGGTCCCCCGCCCTTCCGAAACATGGCGCGTTTGGACGGGGCAATGCCCTGGCCAAGCCACGCTCGGCGTCCTGTTCGCTCCCCTCCCCCACCGGCATGACGGTGGCTCAGGTTCAGCTTCCCAGGAGGTTGGTGCGGACTTGCAGCAGATGCTCCTGAAGGGCGGCACGGGCCTGATCCCCGTCACGGTCCTTGAGCGCGCTGACGATGCGCCGGTGCTGCTCCTCATAAACGGCGCGCCGCGCCGGCGTGAGGCTGCGCACCTTTAGGCGCGCCCATTCCGGCTGGTTTCGGATGGCGTTGATTGCGTCGTAAACATCCGCCAGCAAGCCGTTCTTGGCCGCGCCGATGATCGCCACGTGCAGCATGCCGTCCCAGTGTTCGAATTCCGGAATGTCCTGGGCGCGCTCGGCATGGGCCAGGCATTCCTCCATCCGGTGGAGATCCGCCGCGGTGGCCCGCCCAGCGGCCAGCTCTGCCGCTTGCGGCTCGACCATCAGGCGCAGTTCCATGACTTCCGCCGGGCTGGCGCCGATGATGCGGCTGGTCAGGCTCTGATCCTCGGATGTGGCCTTCACCGTCGCTTCCGATGTGACGAACGAACCGCGGCCCACATGGCGGACAATCTTGCCCTGCTCCTCAAGCACTCGAAGGCTCTTGCGCAGCGTGTTGCGGGAAACGTTGAAGCGCTTCTCCAATTCACGCTCGGTCGGCAGCTTGGTGCCCGGACCCCAGGTTCCGTCGGCAATGCCCTGTTCGATCAACGCAACAACCGCGCTCGCTCCGGAAGCAGCCCGATCCCTGAGATTCAGCGCGTCCATAACCCGTTCCACCAGCATTTTGCTCCATTCTTTATCCAATATGGCGCGCCCTCAGCCGCCGCGCAATCTCAATTTTAGGGTTCCAGCTTACGGATCCAGACAACCGGTTTGGAAAAAATGGACCAGGCGCATTTTCTTCTTGACCAATCATGAGCCGTGATCGTCATATTGGATCACTGATGGCGCTGATAGCGTCGCATTGGTCCTGATAATGGTTCATATTTGGATCAGAGGAGGCAGCGCATGAGATTCGTCACCTTCCAACATGATGGACGCCGCAAGGTCGGGGTGATCGATCCGGACACGCAGCGGGTTTGGCCGATCGAATCCGTTCTCGGCGAACCGGTCCGTGACATGCTCGATCTCATCCGCCGTTACGACGCGGCCAAGGGCGAGATAACGCTTGGTTCCGTGGGGATTCCGTTGGCCGACGTCCGTGTCGACGCGCCGATCCCGCGTCCCGACCGCAACATTTTCTGCGTCGGCAAGAACTACCACGACCATGCCCACGAGTTTACCCGCAGCGGTTTCGACGCCGGGTCGAAGGTGGCGGCCGACGCAATCCCGGAAGCGCCGATCTTCTTCACGAAGCCGCCGGAGACGGTGATCGCCAATGGTGATCCAATCCGTTACCCGCACGGGGTCAGCGACAGCCTCGACTATGAGGCCGAACTGGGTGTGGTCATCGGCAAGGGGGGCCGCGGGATCACCAAAGCCGAAGCCTACGACCATATCTTCGGTTACGTCATCATCAACGACATGACGGCGCGTGACTGGCAGTCGCGCCATAAGCAGTGGTTCCTGGGCAAGAGCTTCGACACCTTCTGCCCGATGGGACCATGGCTGGCGACGGCCGACGAGGTCGACGCGGCCAACCTGGCGCTGCGTTGCTGGGTGAACGACGAACTCCGCCAGAACGCCAACACGCGCGATCTGATCTTCGACATTCCGACCATGATCGAGACCCTGTCGGCCGGAATCACGCTGTACCCCGGCGACATCATCGCCACCGGCACGCCGGCCGGGGTCGGCATCGGCTTCAACCCGCCGAAGTTCCTGAAGCCGGGCGACCGCGTGACGATCGAGATCGACGGGCTCGGCCGGCTCAGCAACGTGCTCGACTGAGCACGGGCGGCCATTCTGCAACGGCAACAAGGGAAACACCTTATGGCACAGCATCTGGCTGTCGAGGTTCACGGCGCGGGCGACCCGGTGATCCTGGTCCATGGCCTGGGCGGCACCTCCAACGTGTTCACCCCGCAGGTCGGCGCGTTGTCGCGGTTCTTCCAATGCGTGCGCTTCGACCTTCCCGGTTCCGGGCGAAGCGCCATCAACGACGACGTCTCGATTTCCGGCTTCGTCGATGCGGTCGTGGCGGTCCTCGACAGCCGCGGCATCGAGCGCGCCCATGTGGTCGGCCATTCGCTCGGCACCGTCGTGTGCCAGCATCTCGCCGTCCGCCAGCCGGAGCGGGTGCGCAGCCTGTCGTTGATCGGGCCGCTTCACGCGCCGCCCGAGGCCGCCCGTCCGGCGCTCCGCGACCGCGCCGCCAAAGCGCGCGCCGACGGTATGGTGGGCATCGCCGATGCGGTCGTCCAGGGCGGCACCTCGGCCGACACCAAGGCCAACCGGCCGGAAGTGGCGGCGTTCGTGCGCGAGATCCTGATGCGCCAGGACCCGGAAGGCTATGCCCGCACCTGCGAGGCCTTGGCCGCCGCCGAGCCCGCCGACGTGGCGCGGATCGCCTGCCCGACGCTGCTCATCACGGGCGACGAGGACGGCACGGCGCCACCCCCGGCCGTGCGGGTCCTGGCGTCGAAGATCCCGGGATCGAACCTGCGCATTCTCGATCGCTGCGGCCATTGGACGACGTTCGAGCGTCCGGCGGCGGTCAACGAAGCGCTGATCAACTTCCTGTTCTCCGTCGCCTGAGCACCTTGCGGAAAAGCGCACCGCCGTGACGCGTCCCCATGGCGGACGCGGCCCATCAAAGGAATGGCCCATCAAGAAGCGGCGGTATCGTTCGGATGGCGGAGCCACGATCCCGGCAAAACCATCCGAAGCACGAACGAAACAATAAGCCGGCAAACCGGCATCCCCGATCGACCAGGAGGAAACGATGCAAACGACTCTCTTCACCAACGTGCGCGTCCTCGACAGCACCGGCGAGCAGCCCTTTGCCGGCGAAGTGCTGGTCCAAGGCAACCGCATCGCCGAGATTTCCAGGCAGGAAGGGACGATCTCCCGCGACGCGCACCGCCATGTGGCCGGTGGCGGCGCCACGCTGATGCCGGGCCTCATCGACTCGCACCTGCACCTGTCGTGGAACAACCAGCCCACGCTCGCGGCCATTCAGCAGATGCCGCCGGAAGAGCATGTCCTCTTCGCCGCCGACATGGCCAAGCTGGTGCTGGACGCCGGCTTCACGGCGGGCTTCGGCGCCGCCGCCGCCAAGCCCCGCCTGGACGTGGTCATCCGCAACGCGATCAACGCGGGCCAGATTCCGGGGCCGCGGTACCGCGCGGCGGGACAGGAGATCGCCACGCCCGGCGGACTTGGCGATACGTCGCCGCCGCACATCGAGCATGAGGGCCTGAATTTCGGCATGATCGTGTCCGGGCCGGAGGAGGTCCGCCGCGCCGTCCGCAAGTTCATCAAATACGGCGTCGACAACATCAAGCTGAACCTGTCGGGCGAGGAGATCACCGGAGTCGGGGCCGAGGTGACCCCGATGGCGCGCGAAGAGATCGCCGTGGCGGTGAGCGAAGCCAAAATGCACGGGAAGACCCTGTGCGCGCACGCGCGCTCCTCCAAATCGGTCAAGCTGTGCGTCGAGTTCGGCATCGAAGGCATCTTCCACGCCTCCTACGCGGACGAGGAAGCCCTCGACATGCTGGAAGCGGTGAAGGACCGGCACTTCGTGGCGCCCGGTCTGGCGTGGCTGCTCACCACGGCCCGGGAAGCGGGCGCGTATGGCATCGCCCCCGGATCGCCGCTGTCGCAGCAGTACGAACACGAGCTGGAGATCGCCGTCGACAGCATGAGGAAGATGCACAAGCGCGGCATCCGGGTTCTCCCCGGCGGCGACTACGGGTTCGCATGGCAGCCGCACGGTACAAACGCCCGCGACCTCGAAATTTTCGTGAATCTGCTCGGCTTCACGCCGATGGAAGCCCTGGTTTCCGCGACCCGGTCCGCCGGGCAGATCATGGGCATGGGCAATGAGCTGGGCATGATCCGGGAGGGCTGTCTGGCCGACCTGCTGCTGGTCGACGGCGATCCTCTCGCGGACGTCACCATCCTGCAGGACCGGAAGCGCCTCCTGGCGATCATGAAGGACGGCGTCTTCCACAAGGCGCCGGAAGCCCCCGCCCCACGCGAGCGTGTCTGAAACCAATCCAGGCCCGGCCGCTCCCAGCGCATCGCTCCCGGCGGAGGCTCCGCCTTCTTCCCGGGAGCACGGACGCTCGCAACGGCCGGGTCACCGCACAGGCCAAAAAATGGAGGGGGACGCACGATGGACGATCTCGGCTGGCGCAGCGTGCTGTTTGTCCCGGCATCGCGGCCCGACCGCTTCGACAAGGCGCTCGCCGCCGGCGCAGATGCCGTCTGCGTGGATCTGGAGGACGCCGTGGCGCCGGCTCACAAGCAGGATGCCCGTGCCGCGGCCATGCGCTTCCTGGCGGATGGCAGGAACGGTGGCGGTGGCGGTCCCGACCGCGTGATACGCATCAACACGCCGCGCAGCGTGGCGGGGATGCGCGATGCGCTCGCCCTCATCGAGGCGCGCCCCTCCGGTGGCACCGTGGTCATCCCCAAGATCGACTCGCCCGAGGAGGTCTGCTGGGTCGACCAGTTGCTGACCGAAGCGGGACTCGATCTTCGCCTGGTGGCTCAGATCGAGACGCTGCGCGGGATCGATCAGGCCGCCGCCATCACGGCCGCGTCCCGCCGGGTGAGCGCCGTCATGTTTGGAGGCTTGGATCTGGCGGCTGAACTCGGCGTCCCGGCGTCCTGGGATGGGCTTCTGTACGGTCGATCGCGGATCGTTCATGCCGCCGCGCGGGCCGGCATCCCGGCCATCGACATGCCATTCGTCGCGGTGCGCGACGCCGATGGGTGCCGCGCCGAGGCGCAACGCGCCCTGTCTCTGGGCTTCACGGCGAAGATGGCCATCCATCCGGGCCAGGTTCCCACCATCAACGAAGCCTACACACCGACACCGGACGAGGTCGCCGACGCCGAGCGGATCGTCACTGCATGGAAGAACGCTCCGGACGGCGTCATTCAAGTCCACGGGAAAATGGTCGAACGCCCGATCGTGCTCGCCATGCGACGCACACTGGCCCGCGCGCAGGCTCCCGAACGCGCATCCACATCGACGCGGCATGGTGATGCCGCCTGACGGCCTTGCGGTTGGCTTGGGCCGGCCTGCAAGGCCGAACTTTATAAGCAGAAAGAAGGGGGGAAGAGGCAATGCGCAGACACGCATCATTCCGGACGAGGCTGGCGCTGGGAGCCATCGTGGCGGCGACCGCCAGCGCCGTTCTGGCGTGCCCATCCATGGCGGCGGACGTCCGGACGGGTGCCGGCCCGTCGGGAGGCGGCAACCGCCCCAACATCCTGCTGATCCTTGCCGACGATCTGGGCTATTCGGACATCGGTGCGTTCGGAGGCGAGATCCAGACGCCCAATCTCGACGCCTTGGCGCGCTCCGGTCTCCAACTGACCAACTTCCATGTGTCGCCGGCCTGTTCGCCGACGCGGGCCATGCTGATGGCCGGCACCGACAATCACGTGGCCGGGCTGGGGACGATGGCGGAACTGCCGACGCCCGAGCAGAAAGGAAAGGCGGGGTACGAGGGCACCCTCGGCACCAACGTCGTGCCGTTCCCGGAACTGCTGCGCGACGCGGGCTATCACACCTACATGGCCGGGAAGTGGCACCTGGGCATGACGGAAGAGCTCAGCCCTCCGGCGCGCGGCTTCGAACAGTCCTACGCGATGCTCCAGGGCGGGGCGGGGTTCTTCGACCAGACCGGCAACGCGCCGCCGCCCGACGGCAAGGGCACGACCAAGGCGCGCTACCGCGAGAACGGCAAGCCGGTCGAGCTGCCGAAGATCGACTACACGACGAATTTCTACACGGACAAGGTCATCGAATACATCGGCAGCAACAAGGCCGATGGGAAGCCCTTCTTTGCCTATGCGGCGTACACGGCGCCGCACTTCCCCCTGCAGGCGCCCGACCACCTCATCGAGAAGTACAAGGACACGTACAAGGCGGGATACGAGGCCATTCGGAACGAGCGCTTCAAGCGCATGCAGGCAGCAGGGCTGATCCCGGCAACCATGACGCCGTCCGAGCCGCCCGCCCTCTGGCCGGAATGGGAGCAGCTTTCCCAGCAGCAAAAGGATGTCGAAGCGCGCCGGATGGCGGTTTACGCGGCCATGGTCGATTCCCTGGACCAGAACATCGGCCGGCTGGTGTCCTACCTGAAGGAGATCGGCGAGTTCGACAACACCATCATCGTCTTCCTGTCCGACAATGGCGCCGAGGGGAACGACATTCTGGACCTCGCCCCCGCCGCGTGGGTTGAGGAAACCTTCGACAACAGCCTGGACAACATCGGGCGTCCGGGCTCCTACGTCGGCTATGGGCCGGGGTGGGGCCATGTGAGCGCCGCCCCCTTCCGCCTTTTCAAGGCGTTCCCGACCGAGGGCGGCGTGCGTTCGCCGACCATCATTTCGTACCCCAAGCTGGCGCATCGCGGAAAGATCGACGGCCAGATCGCCTCGGTGATGGATCTGGCGCCGACCTTTCTTGAGGCCGCCGGGGTCAAGCACCCTGGAAACAGCCACAAGGGGCGCACCGTGCATCCCATGCAGGGAACGTCCCTCTGGCCCTATCTGAACGGCCGGTCCGATCACGCCCATCCGAAGGACTACGCGTTGGGAATGGAGCTCTTCGGGCGTGCCTCCGTCAAGAAGGGCGACTGGAAGCTGGTTTGGGTGAACCAGCCGTGGGGAACCGGCGGGTGGGAACTGTTCAATCTTGCCGATGATCCCGGCGAAACCCGCAACCTCGTCGATGCCCGACCGGAAAAGGCCAAGGAAATGATGGCCTCCTGGGATGAGTACCAGGAGAAGAACGGTGTGATCTTCGATGAGAAGATCGCCGGCCAGCTTCAGTACAGCAATGGCACGCGCTATTACCAGGAGCTTGAGTGGTAGGCGATGCGACAGCGGCGGCCGGGCTTGGCACGGCCGCCGGCCATGACCGGGACGCGGCCGATCGCAAGGAAAGACGAACCCATGGCCAACAAAAGCACGGTCTTCTTCGCGGCACTCGTGACGGCCGGAGTTGGTGCCGCCGCGGGACTGGCGATGTTCGCCTGGCCTGCCCAGGCTCCAGCCATGCCGAACGTCGCGGAGGACACGCTGTGCGACGGTTCCGCCGCGACCCCCGGCACGAAGGAGGCGCCTCCCGGCATGGTGTGGATTCCGGGGGGCGATACCCGGATCGGCTCCGACCAGCATTACCGCGAGGAAGGGCCGGTGACGCGGGTGAGCGTCGATGGCTTCTGGATGGACCGGACCGAAGTCACGAACGCCCAATTCCGCCGGTTTGTCGAAGCGACGGGGTATGTCACCGAGGCGGAACGCGTCGTCGACGGAACCGGCGCCGGTGCGCGCCGGCCCTCCGGCTCCGTGGTCTTCGTCGATCCGACCTCCCAGGCCGGGGGGAGCGACACGTGGTGGCGCTTGGTTCCCGAAGCGAACTGGCGCCATCCGGAGGGCCCCGGCAGCGACATCGGGGGCCGCGAGAACCACCCCGTGGTGCATGTCACGTACAACGATGCCGTCGCGTATGCGCGATGGCTCAGCCGGGAACTTCCCACCGAGGCGCAGTGGGAACACGCGGCCCGGGGCGGGCTGGATGGCGCGCCATACGCCTGGGGCGGCGAGTTCACCCCTCAGGGCGTGGCGATGGCCAACACGTGGCAGGGGTTTTTCCCGATCCAGAACACGCGGGGCGACGGCTATCCGGCGACCGCCCCCGTGGGCTGCTTCACGGCGAACGGGTACGGGCTGCGGGATATGATCGGCAATGTCTGGGAATGGACGTCGGATTGGTATCGGCCGCGGCATGACGGTCTGGGCGACGTCAACCCGACTGGTCCCCGTCAGGAGGACAGTTACGATCCCCGACAGCCGGGGGTCCCCAGCCGGGTGATCAAAGGAGGCTCCTTCCTCTGCGCGCAGAACTTCTGCCAGCGGTACCGGCCGGCGTCACGCCATCCGCAGGACGTCGGCCTCGGAGCAAGCCATCTGGGGTTCCGGACAGTGCTGAATACGAGGTAGTGCCGGCGCCGAGACGGAACGGCAGCGTCACAGTTCGGTCGCGTGTGGTGGCTGCGAGCGGCGTTCACTTCATGGCACACCGCCAGAAACCCAAACGGAGGTGGGGCCGCTGCCTACGACAGCGGTCCCATCCATGCAACAGCCCGAGCCTGGCGATCCTCGTCGCGTGAGCTGATGTGGCGAAGGCCATCCATCACATCGGCTCTCGCCCCGGTCCTCACGCCGGCTGATTCCATGGCCGCGCCGATACAGGTATCGGATTCAACCCACCAGCTGAAACGCTGGCTCGCGGAGGGTAACGAACCGTGATTCGATTTCCCGTTCACGGCGGAGAGGAGCGAATGCCAGCAATGTTGCCAATCCGCGAAAGGGTCACTGCACAAAAGCCCCCCGGAATCGGGATGATGGGCGGCCACGCCGACCCTGGAGCCATCGTGAAAGCAACCGTTCGGACTTGCAAGGATGGTTGGCCGCCTTCAAGCTTTCACTCGGCTTCGGAGCCTCGGGCGCGACGGGGTCGGTCAACCCGGACGACAGGTTGTCACCAGCCGTCCAGGGTTAAATATGGACTGGGCCTGTCATACCGACGGCGTGTGAAGGCTTCCTTTGAGGCGAGCCCGATCCACCTGATTTGGCATGGGCAGCAAGGTTCACCTGGTTCATCACCTTGACGCCGATGAGTTGCATCGGCTGTACAAGGCCGCGACGGATGCGACGGAGCGGACGCATCTGCAAATCATCTGGCTGCTGACCAGTGGGCGCTCGGCCCAGTTCGTGGCCGAGGTGACGGGGTACACGCCGCGCTGGGTCAGCGTCATCGTGGGACGCTATAACGAGGCCGGGGTTGCGGGGCTGGGTGACCAGCGCCAGTTCAACCCCGGCGCCAGACCGCTGCTCGACGAAAACCAGCGACAAAGCCTGAGGACTAGCCTGGCCGATCCGCCGCCCGGCCGCGGTTTGTGGACGGGCCACTCGGTCGCCCAGTGGATCGCCGGCATGCTTGGCCGGCTCGTCTCACCCCGGCGCGGCACCGATTATCTGGGCCGGCTCGGCTTCACCCGCCAAATACCGCGCCCCCGCCATGCCGAAGCCGATCCCTTGGCCCAGGAGGTCTTCAAGGCCCGGTTCCGCCGCCGTGTGCAGGCCCTCCAGCAGGAAGACCCGGACACACCCTTGGAGGTGTGGGCGATGGATGAGCATCGCGTCGGGCTGAAGCCGGTGCTCCGCCGAGTGTGGGCGCCGCGCGGCCGCCGGCCGGTGGCGCGCGGCCACCAGCGCTTCGAGTGGATGTATCTCGCGGGCTTCGTACGGCCGAGCACCGGACAGGTGATCTGGTTTCTCGTCGATGGCCTCGATGCGCCCATGTTCGGTGCTATCCTGGACGCCTTTGCCCGCGAGGTCGGGGCCGGGCCCACCAAGCAGGTGCTCATCGTCCTCGATGGCGCGGGCTGGCATGTCGCCGGCTCGCTGGACATCCCGGAGGGCATCACGCTGGAGTTCTTACCCCCGTATTCCCCCGAATTGCAGCCCGCCGAGCATCTCTGGCCACTGACCAACGAGACGATCGCCAACACCTACTTCGAGGATCTCGATGCCCTCGATCAAGCACTCGCCGATCGCTGCTGCGGTCTCGCCGATGATCCCGACCGTATCCGCGCCGCCACATGGTTCCACTGGTGGCCGCAATTCGCATGAATTCCAAGCAATGGAAGCCTTCATGCGCCATCGGTATCATACAAGGGCGCAGAAAGGAGCGCTGGGGGGCGACGGAGCTCACGTTCACCCTGCCCTCTCACATCCCGGACAGTTTGCGCACTTTCATGCAAGGACCCCAGCCGCCGCCGCCTCAGCCCCATCCCCCGTTAGCCAAACTGTCGAAACGGGCTGACCGAGGGCATGCCATGAACCGTCTTGCCAAAAAAAAATTGTGGATCGGCGATGACGATTGCCACAGTCAACGCGAAGAGAAGTCCCGTCTGGATTATCTTGGTGTCCGGGTGAGTTTGGAACAGCTCGTTGAACAGACCTGCGCTCAGGTGGAATACGATGGCGACAAGGATGCTGCGATTCGCACGGTAATAGAGCCAATTCATAATCAACACGAACGGGAACAGGCTCAACGCGAAGTTCAGCGTGTGAATACAGCCGCTTTCGGCGATTTGCGCCTGATAATAATGAGCGACCATGCCGAGTGGTGCATGCCAGACCGTCCAATAGAAGGCGAAAACGATCGAGGTCCAGAACAGCGTCATGCTGCGCCTAAGGCAGTCGGTCCCGTAGGAATGCCAGCTCAACTCCTCGATGATCGGCGCCAGAACCAACGGGAACCAGCCCGGCAGGATGCCAGCGGAAAAGGACGCATGGGCCGCAAAGCGGAATTGTTCGGTGCTGTAGCCGAGCAGAAGGGAAAGAGCCTGCGCAATCAGGATGCTTCCGAGCATGATACCCGCGCCCAGCGTCGCAAGGCGCAGCTGCCGCCAGTCGGGCCGGACCAGACGGCGACCCAAGTCGTTGCGCAGAACCAGGTCACCTCGCGTCAACCGCCAAGCGGTGAGGAACGGAAAGAGCAGACCGAGCAACAAAAGCACTGCCACCGTTGTCAGGCCGGCAGGGCCGATTCCGTCCCGATGGCTCAGCCACACCGCGCCACCCCAGGCCGTCCATGAGCCCAACGTGGCGAGGGTATAAAAAGTCCAAGGGCGGTTGTAGCGTTGAATGATCTGATCTTCGGTCATGATTGCACCCTTCCCGCTCCGGCCAAAACGGCCAGAAATGCCGAGACGAGACTGTCCGGGCGCGCGCCGAGCGCGCGTTCGGTCAGATGCAGCGTCGCCATCAGCCGCATGCCATGCTCGTCCTGCGACCAGCCGAAGCGCGGGTTCCCGAGCAGAAAGGCCTGTCCAGCGAGAATGAACTGAATGGTCGACAGCGGATCCTCGACGGCGAAATCCCCGGTTTTACAGCCGTGATCGATTACACTGGCGATCAGGGGGCCGACCTTGAGGACCAACGCGATGTTGGCCCGCTCCTGCAGTTCGATATTGTCCGGGTGATCGAGTGCCTGCATCAGCGGTGCATTATCCGCTTCCACCGCTTTCAGCGCTGTCAATGCGAGGACCAGCGTTTCGTGCGGCGAGCTTTCGGACATTGCAATGGCCCTCTCCACGTTCTCTGCCATGGCAGTCACCGTCGCCTCTGCCATGCGCACCAGCAGGTCTCGCATGGACTGGAAGTGAAGATAGAAGGTGCCCTTCGCGATACCGGCCTCACGAGCGATCTGGTCGATCGACACCGCGCCGACGCCATGCTGGCGGAACAGTTTGGCGGCTGCGTTCAGGATTTCGGCCGATCGAACATCGGCAGGCTTGCTCGTGCGTGGCATGACATGCGCCTTGAGGATGACTGACCGTCAGTCATTATCGCACCTGCATTCAGACTGGCAAGCTGTTGTTGAGAGTGTTGACGGTGCTTACGCGACAGCGCCAGGGCGGGCGAGTGAGGTGATGTGGTGGACGGCCCTTTCACCAAATGCCGGTGAGCAGCGTTGAGCGTCGAAGAAACCACCTCCGTCTGCTCAGCGTCGCAAGTCGATCGATGCCCAGGCGGTGTGCGCACTTGCGGCTTGGTGCGAGTTGCGAGCAACCCTGGGTTTCCCAAAGGGCGGTGGCGTTGAGTAACGTCAGCAACAGCGATAATATGGCTGTCATCATTCGACGTCCTGCGGAGAATCTTAGTGGAGAGTGAGTTGCCGACCGGCGTTGGCGGTGAGCCGCTGTCGGGCGAGCGGCGATTCGAACTGCTCGTCAACAGCGTCCACGATTACGCCATCTACATGCTCGACCCACACGGAATCGTGACCAGCTGGAATCCGGGTGTCCAGCGGTTCAAGGGATACACGGCCGCGGAAATCATCGGCCAGCATTTCTCGCGCTTCTACACCGATGACGATCAGCGCGCCGGAGTGCCGCAGCGGGCGCTCTCCATCGCCTCGATCGAAGGAAAATTCGAGGCGGAAGGTTGGCGGGTTCGCAAGGACGGCACGCGCTTTTGGGCCCACGTCATCATCGATCCGATCCGTGACGACGCCGGGAAGCTGATTGGATTTGCCAAGATCACGCGCGACGTCACCGAGCGCAAGCAGGCGCAGGAGGCTCTGCAACAGAGCGAGGCGCGCTTTCGCCTGCTGATCCAGGGAGTGATCGACTACGCGATCTTCATGCTCGATACAACCGGGCATATCACGAACTGGAATTCCGGTGCCCAGCGAATGAAGGGCTACGCTGCCGAGGAGATCATCGGAGAGCATTTCTCCCGCTTCTACACCGCCGAGGATCGCGCCAACGGTGCCCCGATGCAGGGATTGCGCACCGCTGAGCAAACCGGAAAATTCGAAACCGAAGGCTGGCGGCTCCGCAAGGATGGCACCCGCTTCTGGGCCAGCGTCGTCATTGACGCGATCCGGGATGACAATGGGCGCCTCGTCGGTTTTGCCAAAGTCACCCGCGACATCACCGAACGCAAGCTGGCGCAGGAAGCGTTGGAAGAAACCCGTGCGGCACTCTTCCAGGCGCAGAAGATGGAAGCCGTGGGCCAACTGACCGGCGGCATCGCGCACGACTTCAACAATTTGCTTCAGGCCATTGGCGGCAGTCTGGAGGTCATCGAACGGCGGCTCATGACGGGACAAGGCGACATCCAGGCGTATGTGACCGCCGCCAGAACCTCGGTTGATCGGGCGAAGACTCTGACACAGAGGCTGCTCGCCTTTTCCCGCCGACAACCGCTTCAACCCGAGCGCACCGACCTCAAGACGCTGGTGGATGGACTGCGGGACCTGATCGAGCGTTCGGTCGGCGAGGCGATCCGGGTCGAGACACGGCTGGCTCCCGAGCTGTGGCCAATCTGGGCGGACGCCAATCAGGTCGAGGCTGCGCTGCTGAACCTGGCCATCAACGCCCGCGATGCAATGCCCCATGGCGGACAACTCACCATCCAGGGCGTCAACATCCATCTGGATGCGACCGCGGCGGCTTCGGAAACCGGAGTGCTGCCCGGCGACTACACACTGCTTGAGGTGGCCGACACCGGCACCGGCATGTCGCCGGACGTTCTCGAGCGTGCCTTCGAACCATTCTTCACGACGAAACCGCTTGGTCAGGGAACGGGGCTTGGGTTGAGCCAGATCTATGGCTTTGCCCGTCAGTCGGGCGGGTATGTCCGGATCGACAGCGAAGTGGGCCATGGAACCTCCGTGAAACTGTACCTGCCTCGCTCTCACCAAGCGGAAAATCTCGGTTCCGTCCCTGTGAAGGTCCCCGATCAGCCGCAGCAGCCGGTGCCGGGAACCGTGCTGGTGGTGGAGGACGAACCGATTGTCCGCATGCTGCTTGTGGAGGCGCTCCGGGAGCAGGGGGCGACGGTCTTGGAGGCCGAGGATGGAAACGAAGCCTTGACCATTCTCAACTCCCCGGTGGGGATCGACCTTCTGGTAACGGATGTCGGCTTGCCAGGCATCACAGGACAACGGGTCGCGGAAACAGCCCGGTCATTGCGGCCGGACCTGAAAATCATATTTTTGACCGGCTACGCCTGCAATGCCGTCCTGGACAAGGAACTGCTGGCGCCACACACACGACTTTTGAGCAAGCCCATTGCCATTGACCAGTTCCTCGCCCAGGTGAATGCAATGTTGCGCAGCGGTTGAAAATTCTTCGACCTGCCTCATGCCTGCTCAGCTGGAATCCTGCTCCATCAGGCCGCCGTTGACGTCTGGCTTGGTGGCGTTGGGTGCAGCCGCATAGACGGTGCATCGTGACGTTCAACAGGGGACCGATGCCGTCCGCCTCAGCGCTGCCGGCTCTGTCGCAGCGTTTTCGCAATGGCGGAGAGCGGGTAGAACCCGACCTCTTTCACCAACGTTGCCGGATGTGCGGTTGGGCCATTTTTATCTGGTCTTTGCACATCGTTGCGCCGTTTGAAGGCCACGACGGCTGGGCTCCCAGCCCATCCAGGCCAAAAGACCACGCCCTGTTTTCATCTCTCCTTTCCTTACTGGAACGGTGAAGAGGAGCTGCTGTTAAGACCCCAGTGGCCCAGCCGGAGATGACGTCATGGCGAACGATCGAGGTCCCAAAAAGTTCGGTGTTTATGAAGCCGCAAGCGCAGGTGGTCTCAATTGGACATGGATCATCGTCGGGCTGATTGTGCTCGCGATCCTCCTGTACTTTTTCTTGCGCTAGGGTGCGTCATGGCCAGCGACCGCGAAGAGGTCGTTCCGCTTCATGAGGAAACCGCCTCGGTTGGCAAGCGCCAGATCGAGCGCGGTCGTGTGCGGGTGACCACCAAGGTCACCGAGCATGAGGAACTCGTCCGGCAGGCGCTGAAGCGCGAGGATGTCGAGATCGTTCGGGTGCCGGTGAACCGGGCCATCGATGCCCATCCGGACATTCGCCAGGATGGCACCACAACCATCATCCCGGTCGTCGAGGAGATGCTGGTGGTCGAACGTCGGCTGGTTTTGCGGGAAGAGATCCATCTGCGCAAGACCACGAGCACTGTCCAAGCCGAGCAGCCGATCACCCTCCGTTCGGAAGAAGCCATCGTCGAATTCATTGACGAACCTGGGGAGCGTGGTGCCAGGACCGACCAACCCAACGAGGACTAGGCTCATGAACAAGACCATCATTGCCCTTTACGATACGCGCGCCGACGCCGAAGCCGCCCTGCGGGATCTCGAAGCCGAGGGCTTCGACCGCAGCGTCGGTGAGATCGTCTCGCACAGCGACGCCGGTGGCGCCGGTGGCGGCGGTGGCTTCCTGTCCCGCCTGAGCAATTGGAACGTCCCGGACACCGATGCTCACGTCTATGCCGAGGGGATGCGGCGTGGCGGCACGCTTCTGAAGCTGCGGTTGGACGATGAGGACGTGGACCGGGCCATCGCGGTCCTGGAGCGCGGCACCGTTGTCGATATTGAACACCGGGGCGAGGCGTACCGCTCGACCGGATGGACGGGTTACGACGAGACCGCCGCGCCATATGACGAAGCGTCGGCCGCCGAGGAGCGGGCACGCTATGCGGTTGGCGGGGCGGGAAGCAATGCCCAGCTCGGCAACGCGGCCGAAGCATTCCGCAGCGTGAACACGACCGACGCCACGGCGGATGCTGCGATGAACACCGGGGTTGGCAGCGGTCGCGAAGAGGTGGTTCCGGTCACCGAAGAGGAATTGTCCATCGGCAAGCGCGCCGTGGAGCGCGGGGTCGTGCGCGTGCGCACCTATGTGACCGAAACACCGGTCGAGGAGCAGGTTCGTCTGCGCGACGAGACGGTCTCGGTCGAGCGCCGCCCCATCATGCGCGAGGTTGGAGACGTTCCGGCCGACGCGTTCCGTGAACGCACCATTGAGGTGAGCGAAACCGACGAGGAGGCGGTGGTCCAGAAGCGCGCGGTGGTCAAGGAAGAGGTGGTCATCCGCAAGGATGTCGAGGAACGCGCCCAGACCGTGTCGGATACGGTCCGCCGTACCGAGGTTGAGGTTGAGGACAGCCGAACCGGAACGTCGCGCAGTGGGGTGGAGAACACCGGACGCCGGGACGACATCGAGCGGTAACGCTCACAGTGGTGCTTCACAAAAATAAAGGGGCGGCCGTCGCCGCCCCTTGTTCAGCACATAGACCGGCCACCAGGGCGCAGCGTGTACGGAACGTTCAACGAATCTGCCCACTCCGTTGGGAATGAATGGGCGTCCGGCTGTTAAGAGCCAACCATCCCTGTTTCCCCTGACGCAGTGTGCCATGCCTGACTCTGCATCTTTGATGCAATCCGACCGCGCCGCTTTCCGCTTGGACCGGTCAATGACCTGCGCCGCCCCGGCCGAAGGCGCCCTGGCAATTGAGCTTGCCAGATGCGCCGCCTGTTCACAGGCGGCGCCATTGGTCGTGACCCGCAGCGACACTCGGGCTGTCCGGCTCGCCAGGGCGATCCGGGACGCCAAGCCGGACCTTGATGTCGTGCTTATTCCAGGTTGGGACGTCCCCCTTGGCGAGCGGGGCCAGCCATCGCGGGCCGTGCTTGGGCAACGGGCCGCTGCCATCGCCGCCTTGTCCCGACCGGCCAAAGGCGTCAAGCGGCTCGTTCTGGCGACCGCCGAGGCGGCGCTGCAGCGTCTTCCGCCTCCCGACGCCTGGCCCGACGTCGCGTTGGTCATCGCGACGGACACACCCTATGAGGAGGAGACTTGGCGGAACCGACTCGTTGCCGGCGGCTACATCCTCGACGACCGGATCGACGAACCGGGGGAAGCCGCGTTTCGCGGTTCCGTAGTGGAGATCTTTCCGGGCGACGCCGACCGCCCCGTCCGCTGCGACATCGTCGATGGCCGGGTCGCACGGATACGGACCTTTGATCCGGCAAGCCAGCGCTCGACGGGCGACTGCGACCGGATCACCGTTCATCCGGTGACCGAAATCCCGGCGACACCGGAAATCGTCGCACGGTTGATCCAAGGGCTGGAAAGCCGCAGAGACCCAACGGCTGCGGGGCTCGCGGAGGAACTCGCCGCCGGACGGCGTCCCCACGCCTTCGAGCGCCTGCTGCCCCTGGCCTACGACCGCTTGCCGAGCGTGCTTGAGCTTCTTGCCGACAGTCCGGTCATCATTGACGAGGGGATTGGCGACCGGCTGGAGGCGTGGTTCGACGAGTTGGAGGGCGCCGACGCATCCGCCATGCACCTCGACCGCAACGCGTGGGAGATAGGGTTGCGGGGACGCGCGGTACTGACCCTGGAGCCCGACGGGCAAGCCTCGTCCAGCGAGGCGCCGGCGGTGTCCGAACGCACCCTCGCCCGCCTCGCCGGGGAGAGGATTGCCGCGGGTGAATCCGTGATCATTGCCGCCGCGAACGCCGCCGACGCGGCCAGGATGGCGGAGCGGGTGGCGGCGGCGACCGGCCGGCCGGTGCCGGTGCTTGACCGGTGGCCGGTGGATGGGCCTCCCGTGACGCCGACAGCCCTGGTGCTTCGGGTCGCGGCGGGCTTCACGTTCGACGGCGTGAAGGTGCTCGCCCAACGCCCCCGTCCGGAAGGCGGAGCCGGCCCGGCCGCCCCGCTGGCACCCGTCGACCTATCGTGCGACGATCTTGCGGTCCATCTCGACTACGGGATCGGTGCGGTGCGCGGGCTCGAAACGGTTGAGGCCGGAGGCCAGCCGGAAGACGTTTTGGTGATGGAGTATGCCCGCGAGAATCGGCTCCTGGTGCCGGCGGCCGACCTCGACCGCGTGTGGCGCTACGGCAGCGGCGACGCCCGGGTGGCCCTCGATGGGCTCAAGGGCGGAAATTGGATCACCCGCCGTGCGGAGTTGGAGCGCGAGATCGGCCGAACCGCGAAAAGCCTTGTGCGCCAAGCCGAGCGCCGGGCCCGCACGGAAGCCCCCGTGATCGCGCCGCCGGCCGGACCGATGCGGCGCATGGCCGCCCGCTTCCCCTACGAGGAAACCGCAGGCCAGCGGCGCGCCATCAGCGCCGTGATGGCCGAACTCGCCGGCGGGCACCCCATGGATCATCTGGTCTGCGCCGACGTCGGCTACGGCAAGACCGAAGTGGCGTTGCGCGCCGCGGCGGCAGTCGCCTTCACCGGCCGGCAGGTTGCCGTTCTTGCCCCGACCAGCGTGCTCGCCCGCCAGCACTTGGAGGTGTTCCGACGGCGGCTGGCCGGTTTGGGCCTGCGCATCGAGCCGTTGACCGGCGGCATGGCGGCGTCGGCCGCAAAAGCCGTGCGCGACGGCCTCGCCGACGGATCGGTGGCGATCGCGGTCGGCACGCATGCTCTTTTGTCGAAGACGGTGCGCTTCGCCGACTTGGCGCTGGTCGTCGTCGACGAGGAGCAGCGCTTCGGCACCGTGCAGAAGCGGGCGTTGGCCCGGCTTTCGGCCGGCGTCCACTGTCTGGCGCTCAGCGCCACGCCGGTTCCGCGGACGCTGCAGGGGGCGCTGGCGGGACTGCGGGGAGTCAGCGTCATCGATACCCCCCCGGTGCGGCGGCGCCCGGTGCGCACGCGGGTCACGCCCTATGACCCTTCGGTTCTGCGGTCCGCCTTGTTGCGTGAAAAGGCGCGGGGCGGACAGAGCTTCTGCGTGGCACCGCGGATCGCCGACCTGCCGGCGCTGGAGGCCGAGGTGCGCGCGCTCGCGCCTGGTCTGTCGGTCGCCGTCGCGCACGGCCGTCTCCCCATTGCCGAACTTGATCAGGTGATGTTCGATGTGGCGGAAGGAGCGGTCGACGTGCTGGTTTCAACCCCCATCATCGAGACCGGCATCGACATACCCCGCGCCAACACCATCGTGATCCGCCGCCCCGACCTGTTCGGGCTCGGGCAGCTCCATCAGCTCCGCGGCCGGGTCGGGCGCGGGGGAGCACAGGCCTACGCCTATCTGCTGACCGATCCGGACACTCCGCTTGGCGAGCGAACCGAGCGGCGGCTGGGCTCGCTCGAGGCGATCGAAAGCCTGGGCGGCGGCTTCGCCCTCAGTGTGCTCGATCTCGACCAGCGCGGGGCGGGCGATCTTCTGGGAACCGATCAGAGCGGCCATCTGCGGTTGGTCGGAACCGAGCTGTACCAGCATTTGCTGGCCCGCGCGCTGGCCGGCGCCGCGACGGACGATGCCCCCGAACTGCGCCTGGGTGTGCCGCAGACCATTCCCGCCGCCTACCTTCCGGAGGAGGACTTGCGCATCGGCCTGCACCGCCGCCTCTCGCGTCTGCGCGACGAAGCGGCGGCCGAACCGTTGCGCGAAGAGATCGAGGACCGCTTCGGGCCGTTGCCGGAGGAGGTCGAGCTGTTGCTGGCGGCCGCCGTGCTCCGCGCGCGTTGCCGGCGGCTGGGCGTCGCAGCCCTGGCCGCCGGACCCTCGGGTGTGTCGCTGACCCTGAACGACACACCCTGCCGGGCCGTGCGCGAAGCGGCGCTGGAGCGTCTGTGGACCGGACAGGTGCGCCGGACAGACGACCGCCTCGTCTTTGCGCTGGGCGCCGATGGACCGTCGGAGATCCTGGACAATGCGCGCGCCCTGCTCGATCAGCTTCCGCCTATCGGCACGGCCTGAGCGGACAGTCGTTCCACATGGCCACCTTGTGGAGCCATGCGGAGAAATCCCCCGTTATGATGGCCGGGAGTGTCTGATCCGATGGATGACCCATGCCGAAGCTTGGCGAGCAGAATGGCAACGAGACGTGGCGGATCAAGTCTGCGCCCCGGCGAGGCCGGGTTCTTCATGTCCGCTCCGGGATGTCGGCGGAACAGACGCTCGCCCTTCGTGTCGGGCTCGTTGTCGTCCTGATCGCCCTGGTCATCGCGGTGTTCTGGTTCGACCGCGATGGCCTGAAGGACCAGATCGACGGCCATGTCAGCTTCCCCGACATCCTCTACTTCGCGATGATCACCGTCACCACCGTCGGTTACGGCGACATCGTTCCGGTCAGCGATACCGCACGGCTGATCGACGCCTTCGCAGTCACGCCCATCCGCATCTTCATCTGGTTCATCTTCCTGGGCACCGCCTACGAATTCGTCGTGCAGCGGATCATCGAGGATTTCCGAATGAGCCGAATCCAGAAGCATCTGCAAGGGCACATCGTGCTGTGCGGCTTTGGGCACAGTGGATTCATCGCCGCGCAGGAGACGGTCGCCAAGGGACATCCGGGCGAACGGATCGTCGTGATCGACCAGTCGAAGGAACGCATACGGCTGGCGGCCGAGGCGGGGTTCATCGGGTTGCTCGGCGACGCCACCAGCGAAGAGATGCTGACCTGGGCCTGCGTGGGAAGCGCCAAGGCGGTGATCGTCAGCTCGGGCCGGGACGACACCACCATTCTGGTGATCCTGACCGTCCGCCATCTGTCCGCCGGCACCAAAATCGTGGGCAACATCAAGCAGGAGGAGAACATCAAGCTGGCCAAGCTGAGCGGCGCCGACCTGGTAGTGTCGCCGCCCAGGATCGGTGGCTATCTCATGGCCGACGCCGTGGAAACCAGCCATGCAACGCCATTCCTGTGCGACCTGATGTCGGTGGGTGGCCAAATGGTGCTGACGGAGCGCTTGGCGGCCCAGGACGAAATCGGCAAGACCATGGCGGAGACGACCGCCGGCGTGGTTGTGCAGATCCACAGCAACGGCCGCGCCATTCCCTTCACGGAACGTCACCGCCATATCATCCAGCCCGGAGACCTGCTGCTTGTGATCAGTCCGGCGCACGGCGACGAGAAGGCAGAAGGCCAATGACCGCGCTTCGTTTTCGATGACCCTGCGCAGATCGGCTGTGCACGAACGCCACGATTGCCAGGAACGCTCCAAGCCTGAAAGTAATGCTCGAAGCGGTGGTTATGGGGTGACGGCGGGAGGTGGGGAGCGCCCACCACGGCCCGCTTGCCGTTTCCAAGCCTCCTCGTAGAAGCGGCGCATCGACGCCGCTCCCGCATCCGAGGAGGCGAATGACCAATAGCCGATCTGGAAGGCGAGATAGCAGGGAAGATGGAAGGCCACCAGCCGCTTTGAAGCGCCCACTGCGCCGCACAACCGGTCGGCTTCCGCCCCCGGAAGGGCGAATTCGACGATGGCCCCCGCCACGTCCCAAGCGACGTCCTGGCAGCCGATCAGGTCATGCGCGTCGGCATGATCGAGCGAGTCGGTCTTCAGCAACCGGCCGTCGGTGGTGCGCAGCCACTCCCAGATGTGAAGGCGGTTGTCGGTGACGACGCGCCGGACCCCGGCGTTCAGCTCCCTCAGTATGTCCGGCGTCCAGCGATCCAAGAAGACGGTCGCGGCGGCGCCAAGCGCTTCGCCGATGTTCACGCGCGCCATCGCCAGCAGGTCCGGAAGGCTGGCGCCCGTGTCACGCTCCGCCGGAAAGCGTTGGGCGCGGAACAGGAGATAGTCGGCCAAGCGCTCCAGAGACATGGTGGAGGGCGGTTGCGCGCCGTCCAACCAACGCTCCGCCAGGAAGCCGTGCCGAAGCGCGATGGGTTCCGTCGTGAAACCCGCCTGATGCAACGCGCGGGCCCGGTCCAGCTTGGCCTCGCCCAGGCGTCCGAGGCCGGCGAATTTCAAAAGCCAGGGGCCGGAGGCAGTGCGCAACAGGAATTTGCGGCGTTCCTGCTGCGCATGGACCGGCGGCCAGTCCGCCGCATCCGCCGCAATATCCGCCGATGCCGTCCGCCATGCGCCGCCTGACAGATCGCGCAACGGCGCGACCGCAGGGCCGAGCGTGTCCTCGAACCAGCGCTCCAACGGCGGCACCGGGCCATGCGCAGCGTGTACCAGTTCATTGAAGTCGATCACCGGACGCACCGCCTCGGCCCAGCGGCGGCGGTGCTGGTCGGATGAGCGCAGTCCCGGATCGCCCTTATGGCTGGGAAGGAACGCGATCCGCCGGGACGGTACGCCCGCCGCCTCCAACCAATCGGCGACGGCGCCGAACGAGCTGCCGGACAGACCCGGCCCTTCATCGACGATCACATAGGACGCGCCCACGTCGGCCAGCAGGGCGGCCCGCAGGCGAGCCGACACGCGGACGGCGCGTTGGAACGGATGACCGATCGGACGCAGAGTGACCGGAGGCGCTGCGTCCAGCGCAACCGCCGCCATCGCCGCCAGTCCGGTTCCGATGCTGCGCAGGCCAATCATGACGAGCGGAGCGGGCAGATCCGGCGGAAGCCGGGCCGCAGCCTCCAGATAGGCTTCCGGATAGAGGCCATAGAAGGCATAGCCTTCAGGCCGGCGTATCCGCACGGTTTCGGGCAACGGCTGCGCCGACAACCTCTCCAGTTCAGCCGCCAGCGCGCAAGCGCCCGGCTGCGGCTCGCCGCGCCAGGACCGGGCGACGGCACGGGCCAGCCCCATCACGACCGCCATCGCCGCATCGCGGCACGGGGTGCAATCGTCCTCCCCCAGCGCCGCGAATTCCGCATCGGCGAGGCCCTGCGCAAGCTCCGCCGCCTCGATGAACAAGGACACCAGCATGGCATGAAGGATCAGCCCGTCAGGCTTGGCGACGGCTGTACGATGGGCGGCGGCGATCCGCGCCACGGCGACGCACGGGTTCTCAAGACGGTCGCGATCGCCGTAAACCAGCATGGTTCAACCGCTCCGCGCGGCGAAGTGTCTTGGCCTACCGCCTCCTATCCCATCGCCAGCAGGGGGAACGGCGCGGCCGGAGCGGTGCTGGCGTAGCGGCGGACCATGGCGGCGCAAAAATCCGCGAACTCCTCGGCGACCTGGGGCGGGCTGGTGTGGTGCGGTTCGATTCCACGATGCTCGGGCGTGAAGCAGAAAGTTATGGTGACATCGAAATCGGCCAGCGCTTCCATCTGACGGTCGAACCAGGCGAGCGCGTTCGGCCGGAAGCTGTCGGCCCAGGACAGGCCGGTGCGCAGGTGCCGAACACCCAACCGCTTCATCCAGGCCACCGCCTCGTCCAGCCGGTGATCCTCGAAGTGGAACCATTGGCAAATCCCCATCTCGGCCGCATAGGGCGCGTAGGCGTCGAGCGCCGGCTTGGGCGTGCCGTCCGCCCGCAGCAGCCCCATATGGAAATGACGGTAGTAGGAGGAACCCTCCGCCTCCTTGTGGCGCGTCGTCGCCTCCCAAGCGCTGGGCAGGTCATAGAGGCTGTACCAGTGAATGCGCGGAACCCGGCCGATCAGCAGCTCTGCGGTGCGGGTGACGCCCCAGGCCTGCACCTCCTCGGCGCCGAAGGACGAAACGCCGGCCTCCGTCACCCAGACCGGCTTGCCGGTGACGGCGCGAATCTCCTCGATCTTGTCCGGCCATTCGTGGATCTGCCAGAGATTCCAGTCGAGCGGAAAGCCATGCACCGCAACCACGTCCACATGGTCCAGAGCGCCGCGTTCGTCCAGACGTCGGATGAAGGAGGGATCGATGGGCGAGATGCCGCCCAACACGCGCGTGAGCGCGCCATTCTCCGCCCGGATCGCCTGTCCGGACAGGATCGTCATGCGGGCGAACAGATCCCATTCCGGATCGAGATCGGGATTCCAGTGGGACTTGTTGTTGGGCTCGTTCCAGATCTTGGCGGCTTCGATCATCCCTGGCTTCCCGTCCTGACGTGGTTTGCCGGTGCCCGTCCGGCGGATGGTGCGGCGGTGGGGGGCCGGGCAGGATAGACGGCGCCCGCCTCGGTCGGCCGTGCTGCGCGGCGGCAGACATAGACCTCCTGCTCCGGATGCTCGACGACCCGAAAGCCGGCGCTGCGCAGCATGGCCTCGGCGCAGGCGGCGTTCGGGACCCACCAGTTTGTCCAGTCGCCGGAATACTGGTGTTCGATGAAATGCAGCTTCGGATAGCCGGGCGCGTTGAAATGGTCCTGCTGGCGGAAGTCGTAATCGATGCCCACCGGCTCGACCGTCTCGGAGCCGCGTTGCATCGATTGGAAGATCATCAGGTCGCGGGCGGCATGCTCGTGGATCAGATCGAGAGCCAGCAACGGGTGGCGCAGATGGTAAAGCACCCCCATGAACAAGACGACGTCGAACCGCTCGCCCAGCATTGCGAGGTCGTAAACAGACAGCTTGCGGAACTCAATGTCCTGGCGGGTCACTTCGGCGGCGAAGCGCGCCTGTGCGAGATAACGATCGTCGAAGTCGATTCCCACCACCCGCTCGGCGCCGCGCCGCTTCATCTCGATGGAATAGAAGCCACCGTTGCAGCCGATGTCGAGCACCGTCAGGCCGCTCAGATCCTGCGGGACCGCATGGGCGAACCGCCGCCACTTCACGTTCGGGTAGTCGTGCAGGAAGTGGTCGGGGGCGGTGCTGACGCCGTTCAGATCGATGTTGTGGAACCAGTCCCCCAGCGCGGCGACCCGGGCGCGGATCTGGTCGGTCGTCAGATTCGTCATTCCGCCGCCTCGTTGATGCTGTGGACCTTCAGACCCCATTCCCCGGCGATCAGCACGCTGCGGGACGCCGGAGCGATCTCGAAGCGGGCGTGGAAATCCACGGAAAGCCCCAAAGCGTGGGACAGTGCCGACTTGATGACGTCGGCGTGGCTGACCAGCGCGACGGTCCGGCCGGCGTACCGGCGGCGCAGCCGCTCGATGCAGCGCGCCATCCGGGCCTGTGCCTCCAGCATCGTTTCGCCCCCAGGCGGGCGGGCGTGCGACCGCGCGCTGTTCCACACATTCCAAGCCGGGTCGCCGCGCAGGTCCTCGAAGCGCAGGCCGGCCCAGGCGCCGAGATCAAGCTCGTTGAGATCCTCCTCCACCTCCACGGCCAAGGCCTGTGACGCGGCGATGGCGGCCGCCGTTTCCACGGCGCGTTCCAACGGGCTGGACAGCACGGCGGCGAACCGGTGACACGCCAATATGCCGGCCAGCGCGTCGGCCTCGCGCCGGCCGGCCTCGCTCAGCGTCACGCCGGGCATGCGTCCGCACAACACGGAGCCCAGCCGGTCGTGCGACGCGTGACGCAGCAGGACCAGGATCGTTTCCACGCCGCCGCTCACGCCCGGAAGCGCAGGCCGTCCACCGCCTCGCCGGCGATGAAGCGCAGCGTGCGCTCGCGCGCTTCATGGTCGGTGAACTGCTCGGGAGGCGATTTCATGAAGTAGCTCGACGGTCCAACCAGCGGCCCGGCCATCTTCCGGTCCAGCGCCAGCTTGGCGCAGCGCACCGCGTCGATCACGATGCCGGCGGAGTTCGGGCTGTCCCAGACCTCCAGCTTCAGTTCCACGCTCAGGGGCACGCCCCCGAAGGCGGTGCCCTCCAGCCGGATGTGCGCCCATTTCCGGTCGGCCAGCCAGGGGACATGATCGCTGGGGCCAATATGGACGTCGTCCGCGTCGAGCGGCACGTCCAATTGGCTGGTGACGGCGCGGGTTTTCGAAATCTTCTTCGATTCCAGGCGTTCGCGTTCCAGCATGTTCTTGAAGTCGGTGTTGCCGCCGAAGTTCAGCTGATAGGTGTGGTCGAGCCGGACGCCGCGCTCGCGGAACAGGTTTGCCAGCGTGCGGTGGATGATGGTGGCACCCATCTGGCTCTTGATGTCGTCGCCGATGACCGGCAGGCCGCGTCGCTCGAACCGCTTCGCCCAGCTTGGGTCGGAGGCTATGAAGACCGGGATGCAGTTGACGAAGGCGCAGCCGGCCTCCAGCGCCTGCTCGGCATAGAACTCCGTGGCCCGCTGCGAACCGACCGGCAGGTAAGACACCAGGATATCGGTGCCTGAGCGGCGCAGGGACTCGGCGATGGCAACCGGCGCCTCCCCCGACTCCTCAATGTCACCGGCCAGATAACGGCCGATGCCGTCCAGTGTCGGACCTCGCTCCACTTGCACTCCCGAAGCACGCGGGCTTGCGAAGCGACACGTGTTGTTCGGAGGGGCAAAGATGGCGTCGGACAAATCCCGCCCGACCTTGGCGGCGCTTACGTCGAAGGCGGCGGACATTTCGATGTCGCTGACTCGATAGCCACCGAGATCGAGAGTCATCAGCCCGGGCGGCGGCTCATTAGCGTGAGCATCGGCATAATAGCTTACACCTTGCACGAAGGATGAAGCGCAATTTCCAACACCGGCAATCGCCACCCGCAGCTTTTTCCCAGTCACGAAATTCTCCTCGTCCTGAAAATTTCCTTAATGAACCGGAATGGTATTTGTATCTTGGAAAAATAATTGATGGAAGATCGTCCAATCTGACCACGCCTTTTGGGTAAGGTGTCGAAAATCAAACGGCGGTGTTAACATTGACGCAACCACGCTTCTTTTCACGAAGCGAACATGACGATTTCCCACGTATGTAAGTGAAAATTTGCATTCCTTTAAAAATAAGAACCATGAGTATTCATATCAATTTTATACATAACCAACACAATTAGAAATAGCAGTCATAAACATCACCGTCCATCAGCGGAGGGGCTCGTGGGAGAATCCGTTCTTGTCACTGGTGGCGCCGGTTTCATCGGCCGCCACGTCGCCGGGGCACTCCTCGCCCGCGGCGACCGGGTTCGGGTTCTCGACAGTCTGATCGCGCAAGTCCATCCCACTCGGACGCGGCCCGACGAACTGGACCCGGACGTCGAATTGCTGATTGGGGACATACGCGACGAGGCCATGGTCGGCCGGGCGCTGGAGGGAGTGGATTCGGTGATCCACCTCGCCGCCGAGGTCGGTGTCGGCCAGAGCATGTACGCGGTGGGCCGCTACACCTCGGTGAACGACCATGGGACGGCCGTGCTCTTCCAGCGGTTGATCGACCGACCGGTCCGCCGGGTGGTGGTCGCCTCCTCGATGAGCATCTACGGCGAGGGGCTGTACCGGACCGCCGACGGCACGCCGATGGAGGACGTGGTGCGCGGCACGCGCAATCCCGACGGTTCCTGGGACCCGCTGGATTGCGACGGACGGCCGCTGATCCCCGTCCCCACGCCGGAGAGCAAGCGCCCGGCCCTGAGGTCCGTCTACGCCATCGGCAAATACGTGCAGGAGCGGCTGACCCTGACGCTCACCGCCCAATACGGGATGGAAGGGGCGGCGTTGCGGCTGTGGAACGTCTACGGCCCCGGGCAGGCGCTGTCGAACCCCTACACCGGGGTGCTGGCGATCTTCGCCTCGCGCATCGCCAACGGTCAGCGGCCGATGATCTTCGAGGATGGCCAACAGCGGCGCGACTTCGTGCATGTCGGCGACGTGGCACGCGCTGTCCTGCTGGCGCTCGACGAGTTAGCCGCCAATGGCGAGGTCTTCAACATCGGGTCCGGCGAGGACCGCACCGTGGAGGAGGTGGCGCGGCTCCAGGCCGCCTCGATGGGCCGGCCCGACCTGACGCCGGAGATCACCGGCCAAGCCCGCGCCGGCGACATCCGCCACAACATCCCCGACCTGGGCAAGGCGCGGACGGTCCTGAACTACGAACCGCGGCAGGATTTCGCCGGTGGGCTGGCCGAACTCGCCGAATGGGTTGCCCGGCAGGAGGCGCAGGACCGCGTCGTCGAGGCCCGGAGCGAACTCGAAGCGCGGGGGCTGGTGGCATGAACCGCCGGACCGGACCGGCCTTGGTGGAGGCGACGTGATGCGTGTGGCGTTGGTCAACCCGGCCTGGACCTTCGCGCACAGCATCTATTTCGGCTGCCGCGAGCCGCATCTGCCCCTCGAACTGGGCTACGGCAAGGCGCTGCTGGAGCAGGCCGGACACGAGGTCCTGCTGCTCGACGGGCCGTTGACCGGACTGTCGAACGGCGAACTGGCGGATCGGGTGGCCGGCTTCGCACCCGGCATGACCGTGGTGACGACCGCGCCGACCTACCTGTTCTGGCGTTGTGCCCCGCCGGAGCTGCGAATCCCCCGTGATTTCCTGCTGGCACTGAATGGACGCGGCGGCCGGACCGTCGCGGTGGGGCCGCATGGATCGACCACCCCCGGTGCAGCCCTGGACAAGCTGGGCGTGGACGTTGTCGTGCGGGGCGAATGCGAGGAGATCGTGAGACGGCTTGCCGACCGGTTGGACTCCGGCCAGCCGGAGTTGGACGGCGTTCCGGCGCTGGCCTTCCGCGGCGGCGGCGGAACCGTCGTCACCGGCGGCCCGCACGCTGGCCGCTTCGTCGATCTGCCGGCGCTGTCCTGGCCCGCCGAATGGCTGAACCGCCATCACCACCATCACCACCGCTACGGCACCGAACCGCTCGGTGCGGGGGCCGAAGTCGAGGCGTCGCGCGGTTGCCCCTACACCTGTTCCTTCTGCGCCAAGATCGACTTCCGCGATCAGTACCGACGCCGCGACACCGCCGTCGTGCTGGAGGAGATCGATCGGCTGACCGCCGCCGGCGTGCGCTACGTCTATTTCATCGACGAGATCTTCCTGCCCCGCCGTGATCTGTTGGAAGCGCTGGTGGAGCGTCCGGTCGAGTTCGGCATCCAGACCCGCATCGACCTGTGGAAGCCCGATCTGCTGGATCTCCTGGGGGCCGCCGGCTGCGTGTCGATCGAGGCCGGGGTGGAAAGCCTGACCGAGGAGGGCCGCGCGGCGCTCGACAAGAACTGCCGCATGAGCACCGACGCGCTGGCCGACCGCCTGATCCACGCCCGGCGCAGCGTGCCCTTCGTCCAGGCCAACCTGATCGCCATGGCCGGCGACGACGCCGGGCTCGTCGCGCGATGGCGGGAGAGGCTGCACGGTGCCGGCGTCTGGGCCAACGATCCGGTGCCGCTCTACCCCTACCCCGCTTCGCCCGATTACCGCCGCCTGTGGGGCGAACCGGACGACCGGGCATGGGAAAGGGCGCACGAGCACTATCTGCGCCAATTCGCGCGACTGAGCGACATTCAGGAGGAGGAGCCCCTGCCCTTGCATGAGCTGGAGGCCGCATGCGGTTGCCGGTGACGCCCCCGGCAGCCCCCGCGCATCCAGCCCCCGCGCATCTGTTGATGACGGCGGACAGCGTGGGCGGAGTGTGGACCTACGCGCTCGACCTCGCGCAGGAACTGGCGGCAGGCGGCCTGCGCGTTACGCTGGCGGTGCTTGGGCCGTCACCGCAGGATGACCAGACCGCGGCGGCGCGCGCCATCCCCGGCCTGGAGCTGATCGACACCGGCCTCCCGCTGGACTGGATGGCGGAGGACCCGGCCGCGATCCGGCGCGGTGCCGAAGCGCTGGGAGCGCTCGCTCGGCGGTTGGAGGTGGATCTCGTCCACCTCAACAGCCCGGCCCTGGCAGCGGACGCCGGATTCACGGTTCCGGTCGTGGGGGTCTGCCATTCCTGTCTGGCGACGTGGTGGGTCACCCTGCGCGGCGGCGCCCTGCCGGGCGACTTTCTCTGGCGGATCGAGGTTCTGGCGCGGGGCTACCAAGCCTGCGATGCGCTGGCGGCGCCGAGCGCCGCCTTCGCGCAGGCCACCGCCGCCGCCTATGGTTTGCCGCCACCGGTCGTGGTGCGCAACGGACGCCGTCCTCCTCCAGGCGGTGGGCCGGGCGGACGGGAGCGTTTCGTCTTCACCGCCGGACGCTTGTGGGACGATGGAAAGAACATCGCAACGCTGGACGCGGCGGCGGCGCTGCTGGAGGCACCGGTGGTCGCCGCTGGCTCGTTGGAGGGTCCGGGCGGGCATCGCCGGAGCCTGTGTCACGCCACGGCGCTCGGGCGCCTGGATGCGGCGTCGGTCGCGACGTGGCTGGCGCGGGCACCGGTCTTCGCTTCCGCCGCGCTCTACGAACCGTTCGGCCTGACGGTGCTGGAAGCCGCGCAGGCCGGCTGTGCGCTGGTGCTGTCGGACATTGCGACCTTCCGCGAGCTGTGGGACGGCGCCGCACTCTTCGTGGAGCCGAAGGACAGCGCAGCCCTCGCCGCCACGATCCGCCGCCTGCTGGACGATCCGGGGGAGGCGGGGCGCCTCGGCGAGGCGGCGCGGCTCAAGGCCGGGCAATACGGCATGGAGTCGATGGCCTCCGGCATGCGCAGTCTCTACCGCAGCGTCCTGGCCCGCCACACTTCCACCCCCTCCTGCAAGGAGGCCGTCGCGTGAAGATCGTCTATTTCACCCATTCGCTGGCGTCCTGCTGGAACCACGGCAACGCCCATTTCCTGCGCGGCGTCCTGAGGGAGCTGATCATCCTCGGCCATGAGGTCCGCGTCTTCGAGCCGGAGGGCGCATGGAGCCTGCGGAACCTGCTGGCCGATCATGGCGAAGCGGGGCTGGCGCCCTACCGGACCGCCTATCCGGAACTGACCTCGCTGACCTTCACGGCCGATGCCGACGCGGCGGCGCTGTGCGACGGGGCCGATCTGGTCATTGTCCATGAATGGAACGACCCGGCTCTGGTCGCGGCGGTGGGCCGGGCGCGGGCGCAGGGCGGTCGCTTTCTCCTGCTGTTCCACGACACGCACCATCGCGCGGTCAGTGATCCGAAGGCCATCTCCGCCTTCGATCTCTCCGGCTACGACGGCGTCCTGGCCTTCGGCGAAACTCTGGCCGCCGTGTACCGGCGCTGGGGCTGGAAGGATCGGGTCTTCGTCTGGCACGAAGCCGCCGACATCCGGCTGTTCCACCCGCCGTCCGGAGCGGAGCGGCGCAGCGGAGCGGTGTGGATCGGCAATTGGGGCGATGGCGAGCGGACGAAGGAGCTGGGGAGCTTTCTGTTCGCTCCCACCCGCGCCGCGGGTCTGCCTCTGGACGTCTATGGCGTGCGCTACCCCGCCGAAGCCCTGGCGACGCTGAAGCGGCACGGCATCGCCTACAAGGGCTGGCTGCCCAACGTCCGCGCCCCCGCGACCTTCGCCCGCCATCGGCTCACCGTTCATGTGCCGCGCCGTTTCTACGTCGAATCCCTGCCAGGCATCCCGACCATCCGCGTGTTCGAGGCGCTGGCCTGCGGCATCCCATTGGTCAGCGCGCCGTGGAGCGATTGCGAAGGCCTGTTCCGACCGGGAACGGATTTCCTGGTCGCCCGCGACGGTGCCCATATGGCCGCCCATCTGCGTGCCTTGGACAGCGACGTCGACCTCCGCGCGGCGTTGGTCCGCAACGGCCTGGAAACGATCCGCGCCCGCCACAGCTGCGCCCACCGTGCCAGTGAGCTGCTCGCCATCGCCGCCGCTCTGGCTGGCACGCCCACTCCCTCTTCGATGCTGGAGCCTGTCCGATGAAGATGGCCTTCTACGGTTCGAGCCTGCTTTCCTCCTACTGGAACGGCGCCGCCACCTACTATCGCGGCATGCTGAGCGAACTCGCCAAGCGGGGTTGGAACGTCACCTTCTACGAACCGGACGCCTTCGACCGCCAGAAGCACCGAGACATCGAGCCGCCCGGCTGGGCCAGCGTCGTGGTGTACGAGGCCACTGCCGAAGCCTGCCGCACCGTGATCGCCCGCGCCGCCGAGGCCGACGTGGTGGTGAAGGCGAGCGGCGTCGGCGTGTTCGACGAGGAGTTGCTCGATGGCGTGATGGATGCCGCCAGTCCCAACGCTCTGCGTGTCTATTGGGATGTCGACGCTCCCGCCACCCTGGCCGAGCTTCGGCAGGCGCCGGACCATCCCCTGCGCCACCGGCTGCCGCGGATCGACGCCGTGCTGACCTATGGCGGCGGCCCGCCGGTGGTCGCGGCCTACGAGGCGATGGGCGCCCGCCTGTGCCGCCCCATCTACAACGCGCTGGACCCGGCGACGCACCAGCCGGCACCTCCCCAACCGCGGTTCGCCGCCGATCTCAGCTTTCTCGGCAACCGGCTGCCCGACCGCGAGGAACGGGTGGAACGCTTCTTCCTGGAGCCCGCCGCGCACAACCCGCAGGGGCGCTACATCATCGGTGGCAGTGGCTGGGAGACGAAGGGGCTGCCGGCCAACGTCACCCACATCGGCCATGTCGGCACCGCCGACCACAACACCTTCAACAGCTCGGCGCTGGCGGTTCTGAACATCGCCCGCGACAGCATGGCCGAGGTCGGCTTCTCGCCCGCCACGCGGGTGTTCGAGGCCGCCGGAGCGGCGGCCTGCCTGATCACCGACGCTTGGACGGGGGTCGAATGGTTCCTCACCCCGGACGAGGAGATCCTCGTCGCCCGCGACGGCCAGGACGTGACCGATCATCTGCGCGCCCTCACCCCGGCCCGTGCCCGCGCCATCGGCGACGCCGCGCGGCGTCGCGCCCTTGCGGAACACACCTACGCACGGCGCGGCGCGGAGGTCGACGTGTTGCTGCGCGACGCCCTGGCGGCGCTGCGGGAAAGGAGCGCGGCGTGAAGCTCGTCGTCCTGGGGCTGAGCCTGTCCTCTTCCTGGGGCAACGGCCACGCCACCACCTTCCGCGCCCTTCTCAAGGCGTTCGCCGCACGCGGCCACGACATCCTGTTCCTGGAGCGCGACGTTCCCTGGTACGCGCAGAATCGCGATCTCGCCGATCCCGGCTATTGCCGGCTGGCCTTCTACAAGGATCTCCCTGGCTTGCGACGGTGGGCCGGAACGGTCGAGGAGGCCGACGCGGTGCTCGTCGGTTCCTACGTGCCCGACGGCGTCGCCGTCGGCCGCTGGGCGCAGGAAACCGCGCAGGGGATCGTCGCCTTCTACGACATCGACACGCCGGTGACCCTGGCGAAGCTGGAACGCGGCGATGAGGAGTATCTCTCCCCTGCCCTCATTCCCGGCTATGACGTGTATTTCTCCTTCACGGGCGGACCGACGCTGGAGCGGCTGGAATCCCGCTACGGCTCTCCGGCGGCGCGCGCGCTCCATTGCTCCGTGGATGCCGACGCCTACGCGCCCCTGCCCACGCCCAAGCGCTGGGATCTGAGCTATCTCGGCACCTACAGCCCCGACCGGCAACCGACGCTGGAGCGGTTGCTGCTGGAGCCGGCCCGGCGTGCGCCATCGCTGCGCTTCGTCGTCGCCGGTCCGCAATACCCCGACGGGATCGCCTGGCCCGGAAATGTCGAACGTCGGCATCATGTTCCTCCAGCCGAGCATCCCGCCTTCTATGCGGTCAGCCGCTTCACTTTGAACGTGACGCGCGAGGACATGATCCGCGCCGGCCACAGCCCCAGCGTCCGGCTGTTCGAGGCCGCCGCCTGCGCCACTCCGATCATCTCCGACTGTTGGGACGGCCTCGACGCGCTGCTGGAGCCGAACCGGGAGATCATCCTCGCCCACACGTCCGACGACGTTCTGCACGCCCTTCACCAACTGGACGAGGACACCCGCCAAGCGATGGGCGCAAGGGCGCGGCAGCGAATCCTGAAACACCACACCGCCGCGCATCGCGCGGAAATGTTGGAACGGGAACTGGAGTGCGCGATGCGAAGGGCCGGTCACAACACCAGTGCGGCACTGCCCATTCAATGATGCGGCGCAAACAGCCCATCACGGCTCCCGGTCCGTGGGCTTCTTCGGAGACTTCTTGGCCTCGATCTGGTCGAGCACCGCTTCGGGGGCGACATCCTGCTTGATGATGTCCAGATCGGAGTCAACGTCCGTCTTCACCCCCATGTGATCGGCCATGGACGACACCAGGGCCGTCAGTTTGGTGATTTCGTGCTCCGCCAACAGGCTGATTTGCAGATCGAGATCAGCCCGCTTGCTGGCGACCTCGGACATCCGATTCTGGCTGATGAGCACGAAGGTGGACAGAAAGATGGCCTCCACGGACGCAATCATCGCCAGGACGACGAAGGAGGAATCCCAGCGCGGAACGCCGGGCACCCACCCCAGGTTGGCGATGATCCAAAAACCAAAGAATGCCAAATGCAGATAAACGAACGTCATGCTGCCGGTGAAGCGGGTGATCGCGTCGGCAATCCGCTCCTCCGCGGTCGCCTCGACCTCCTCCCGTTCCCTGCGCTGGTGCAGCGCCTGGATGTTCCGCTCGAGCACGGCGCTCAAGCCGGGGGATGGTGGCGGGTAGGTTGGTGGGCTTGCGGACGTCTCCGCGCGATCTCCGCCATGCTGGGACGGTTGTGTGTTCATGGCGTCTGCCTTGCCTAAGTGAATCCTCTTTGCTTCGTTCCTCTTCCAAGATTGGGATTGCGGTCGACCCACAGGCTGCGCTCAATGGCGCTCCCCGGTTGCTGGAGGTGGTGGAGGCTTTTGCCTGGGGCAGCTTCAGATCCCCCGGGAAAAGGGGTTGTGCAGCGGTAGGTTGCCGGTGACCGGCACCATCGACCGACGGGCCGCGGCAATAGCTTGCAGCCCAGTCGTCCAACCGGCGAATCAGAACTCGCTCACCACAACATTAGGCGGAGACTGCCTCTTTTTCTCACGAGCGACCGCTTCCACGTCCGAACTTACGCTCCCTTTTCCGGCGTCAACAGCAGGCGGGGCACTTTTCGCCCCCCCGGCGGCACGATATTTTGCGCCGCCGGGGTGGCGAAAAGTGCCCCGCCTAGTTCCTTGGGAGTGTCTTTAGCAAGAACCCGCATGTCCAGCGTTGCCGCGCCCATAGCGGCCTGATGGGCCAACCATTCCCCAGCAATCAAACAACCGACAAGGTGGCGGCGCCATTCATGCAACTTTTCAGGCTCAGTAACAGATTGACATTCAATCAAAGATCAGCATCTCGCGCTTTAGAGTTGCTTCATTACCGCTCGATGCTTACGGCCCGATGCATTTGATCCAAGCCCGATCCAGCCCAGCTTGCCTCTCAGACACGCCCGCTGCATTGTCTTCTGCATTGCCACCGCTGCTCCCCCCGTTTGAAAACTATGACTGGAGGTATCATGCCCTTCGGTCGACTTCCGGGCTCCAACTCGGTGTCGTACTCTGTGGCACCGCTTCCCTTCCGTTGCGATGGTCACATGTCCAGGCGCATCAGCCAGAGCATCTCCCTCACCCCGGAACTCGACCGCTTCGTCCAGACTCTGGTGGCGTCCGGTCGCTACCAGACGGCCAGCGAAGTGGTGCGCGACGGCTTGCGCCTGCTTCAGGAGCGTGTTGCGCTGCCGCCGGCGTCGCTTGCCCAGCCTCCTGCCACAAGCGGCGGCCATGATCCCTGACGGCATCGGTTCGGAGCTGGATTGGCCCAGTGGAGGCGGGGCCATGGGAGCGCTGATCCGGACCCATGATTGGGCTGCGACGTCCCTCGGACCGAAGGCGAACTGGCCTCTGTCCTTGCAGGTAGTCGTCGACCTGATTCTTGCCTCCCCGCTTGGCATGATTGTTCTCTGGGGACCAGACCTCATCCAGATCTACAACGATTGCTACGCCGAAATCACCGCCGGCAAACATCCCCGCGCCCTTGGCCAACCCACCCGCGAGTGTTGGCCCGAGGTTTGGGACTTCAACGGACCGATCTACGAGGCCGTGCTCCACGGTGAATCCCGCGGGTTCGACGACCAGAAGCTGATCCTCGAGCGCAACGGCGTCGCGGAGGAAACCTGGTTCGACCTCACCTACAGTCCGGTTCGCAACGATGCCGGAACCATCGCGGGCGTCCTTGTGACGGTGCATGAGGTGACCAACCGCAAGCGGACCGAACTCGCCTTGCGCGACAGCGAGAGCCGCTTCCGCGCCCTGGTGAAGGCCTCCTCCTACGCCATCTACCGCATGAACATCGACTGGACGGAACTGCGGCAGCTTGACGGGCACGGCTTCCTCACCGATACGACGGACGGCAACAAGGCGTGGCTCGAAGAGTACATCCATCCGGACGATCAGCCGCAGCTTCTCGACGCCGTACGGGAAGCCATCCGGACCAAGAGCGCCTTCGATCTGGAGCATCGGGTCCGGCAGGTCGACGGATCACTGGGATGGACGCATTCGCGAGCGGTGCCGATCCTGGATGCGGACGGCGAGGTCTGCGAGTGGTTCGGGACCGCCAGCAACATCACCTCCCGCCGGAGCACCGACGAGGCCCTGCGGCGCAGCGAGGCGCGGCTGTCCGCCCTCTTCGCCCGAGCGGCGGTCGGCCTGTCGGAACTCACGCCGGATGGCCGCTTCCTCCGCGTGAACGACGAACTCTGCCGAATCCTGGGACGTCCGCGGGAGGAGGTCGTGGGCTTGTCCGTCGCCGACGTCACCCACCCGGATGATCTTGCGGCGAGCCGCAAAGCCATTGAACAGGCCTTGCGGACGGGTGAGACCGTGGCGCTCGACAAGCGCTACCGGCGGCCCGACGGGACGCACGTCTGGGCGAACAGCGGCATCACGATCGTGCCCGGCAACGACGGGGACGAGAGCCATTTCCTGGCGGTCACGGCCGATCTGACCGTCCGGCGGGAGACCGAAGCGGCCCTGCGCGAAAGCGAGGCGCGGTTCCGTCTGATGGCGGACGCCGTGCCGCAGATCGTCTGGATCACCGACGCCGAGGGACGGGTCGAGTTCTTCAACCGCCAATGGACCGACTATACGGGTGTCGCTTACGACGCTCGGACGGCGCCAACCACGGTGTCGGACGTCATCGCCGACTTCATCCATCCGGACGATGCGGCGCTGACGACCGAGCGCTTCCAAGAGGCACAGCAGGCGGGCAGCCTTTTCCTTGCCGAGCATCGTCTCCGTTCGAAGACGGGGGAGTACCGTTGGTTCCTAGTCCGCGGCCTGCCCTACCGCGATCCGCACGGTGGCGCGATCCTCCGCTGGTTCGGCACCTCGACCGACATCCACGACCGCAAGCACGCCGAAGCCTTGCTGCAACAGGCACGTGACGCGGCCGAGGCGGCGAGCCGGGAGAAGTCGAACTTCCTCGCCTCGGTCAGCCATGATCTGCGCCAGCCGGTGCAGGCGGCCAATCTGTTTCTCGAGCTTTTGCGGCGGCAGCCGCTCGACCCGAAGGCGCACGAACTGCTGAAGCCGCTGTCGGACAGCATGACCAGCCTGACGGGCATGCTGAGCGGGCTCCTGGAGGTGGCGCGACTCGACGCCGGCCTGCTCACGGCGCAGGAGCGGGTCTTCGACCTCGACGAGTTGCTGAAGCGTCTTTACGGCGAGTTCCAAGGCCCGGCGCGCGAGGCGAAGCTGTGGTTGCATATGCCGCCGGCTGCCAGATCGGTCCGGTCCGACCCGCTGCTGGTGGAATTGGTGCTGCGCAACCTGATTTCCAACGCCATCAAATACACCGAACAGGGCGGCGTCACGGTGGAGACGCGAGTCGAAGAGAACCAGCTGGCGATCGACGTGACCGACACCGGGCGGGGCATCGCCCCGGAGGAGATGGAGCGCATCTTCGATCCCTATTACCAGATCGGAAACGCGACCCGTGAGCATGCACGCGGCTTCGGCATCGGCCTCGCCACCGTGCAGAGGGTCGCCGATCTGCTGGCGACCCGGGTGACGGTCCGCTCCGAATCCGGTAAAGGGTCCACCTTCAGCCTGACGCTTCCGTTGGCAGAAGACGAAGCGCAGGTGCCAGCCGCTGGACGAGAGGCGCTCTACGGGACGTTGCGGGGCCGGACGGCCCTGGTGGTGGACGATGAACCAATGGTGCTGAAAGCGTTGGAGGTCACCCTAGGGAGCTGGGGCGTGTCCGTGCGCACTGCCCGCACGCTGGCGCAGGCCCGGATCATGCTGAAGGAGTTTGAGGCTCCACCGGACATCCTGATCGCCGATCACTCCCTGGGTGCGGGAGAGACCGGCGTGGTCATCATCAGCGAAGC
The DNA here is from genome assembly GCF_965111635.1 of Azospirillum sp. Marseille-Q6669. Lineage (NCBI taxonomy): Bacteria > Pseudomonadati > Pseudomonadota > Alphaproteobacteria > Rhodospirillales > Azospirillaceae > Azospirillum > Azospirillum sp. Marseille-Q6669. Next base: position 519,028 of record NZ_CBCOOP010000004.1, read on the forward strand.
CCGCCGACGCGGCACGCCGATCACGGTTCTGGTGACCGGCGACACCTCGGCTGAACGGCTGGCCGAAGCCGGGCGGACCGGCATTCGCATGCTGCACAAGCCAATCGATCCCACCAGACTGGAGGCATTGCTCGAGGAAGGGCTGCGGGGGCGATGAGAACGCTTTTTGTGAACGGGCCGGTTCGGTCGAGCCTCTTCCCACCGTGATATCGTCGCACCGCTCATTCTTCTGTCGGTGGCTGGCATGATACCTCCTCATCATGCAATTGGAGAGGCGTTGCCACGGGAACCGAGCCGGGGTGCAGACTGAATTCGCAGCTTTACTCACGCTGCGGCGGTTGCGGCCTGTCAGTCGGCCCTGGCCTGCGCCCGGAAGGTGCGCAGGGTGTGACGGGCGACCAAGTGGCGCTGAAGGTTGAAGCCGTTGTAGACGGCGGCGTGCAGGGAGACGAAGCGCTGGGCGGACCCCGGCGATTTGAAGCGCTGGCTTTTCCGTTCGCGTCGCCGTAGTGGCTGGTGCGAGACCTCGGCGCGGTTGCTCTGGCGGCGGCCTTGCTCATGGCGCGCCGCCAAGCCAATCTCCCGGAACGCCGCCCCATAGGAGCGCAACTGGTCGGTGGTCACCTGGGTGGGCGCGAAGCCATGCTTCTTGAGGAGCTTGCGCATCAGCTTGCCGGCGGCCGCCCTGTCGCGTCGGCGCTGAACGAGCACCTTCAGCACCTCGCCCTCATCGTCGACCGCCCGCCACAGGGACATCAGCCAGCCGCCAATCCGGATGATCATCTCACCCAAGTGCCAGCGCGGGCTGGGCTTCGGCCGGAGCCGCCGCAGGTTGCCGGCGATGGCCGGGCCAAACTTCACGACCCAGCGCCGCACCGTCTCGTAGGACACGTTCACGCCGCGTCCCGCCAGCAGCTCCTCGACATCCCGGTAGCTCAGGGTGAACCGCAGATAGAGCCAGATCGCATGCCGGATGACGGCGGGCGGAAATTGATGGCGGGCATACAAGAGCAGCGACATCCGAGCAAGATAATGCCGCGAGCCGTCATCAACATCGTGGTCGGTCAGGGTCACCGCGAGGATCTGCCCGGTCACGGCAACCAGACCGGCACGCAGCTTCTTCCACGCGCGTCGGCGCTGGGGCCCTTGCTTTTCGACCAACCATTTTCCGGGAACACACAGCTTCACACCCGTGCTGTCGACCAGCAACTCCACAGCGCCGCCCGAAGATACCGGCTCCGGTGGGAGGTCCAGGGTCTGGGCGCGGCGGCTAAGGGTGGAATGGTCCGGGACGGCAAAGTCCACGCCAACCAGCTGGACGATGGAGCCGACCAAGCCTTCGGTTTGGTGCAACGGCAGCCGGAACACGGCGCGCAAGGTTCAAGGCCGTCGTGATCGCCAAGTCCGAGTAGAGGCGCTGCCCGCCGGGCGTGGACGCTATCGCGTTTTTCTCTCGGAGCGTGCGCTACGTTTTGCATCATGCGTTAACAGCGCTGTTTTCAACATTTTATGACTCTCTTTGCCGTTTCGTGCGCCGCCGCACGGTGCTATCGTTTCGCCATCAGTTGTCCAATTGTTGGACCAAACTTCAGGCGGCGCGATCATGAACGGCGTCTCAACCGTCAAGGCCATCTTCGAAGAGCTTCGCAAGGAGATTCCCGAGCGCTACCAGCCCGGCGATCTGCTTCCGAACGAACGTCTGCTGGCCGAACGGTTCGGCGTCAGCCGCAACACGATCCGCGAAGTCATCATCTTCCTCGAAGCCTACGGCTTGGTGGAGAAGACGCAGCGCGGCCCGCGCGCCAGCAAGCCGGACATCGAGGCGATGTTCCGTATTCTCGATCAATGCTTCGACCGCAGCGTCAAAACCTGTCGGGAAGTCTTGCAGTTCCGCCGGATCATCGAGATCGGCGTGCTGCCTGAAGTGGTCCGGCACATCACCGATGCGGAGATCGACGGGCTCAACCGTCTGGCCGAAGACATGGAGCACCAGTTGACGGTGCGCGAAGCGGCGGAGGTGGACTTCCGCTTCCACGCCGCCATCGTCGCCGCATCCCGCAACTCCATGTTGCAGAAGATGTATCAGGCGATGTCGCAGCCGATGATCTATTACATGGAGATCGGCAAGAGCAATGCGGTGATCGGGCCGACCACGGTCGATTATCATCGCCAGATCATCGCAGCGCTGCGCGAGCGCTCCGTCGAGAAGGCCGTCGAGGCCAGCAACGCACACTTCCAATTCAGCGAAAGCGTGTTCAACCAGGAGGCGCAGCCTTCGGCTACGCCCATGCCCTGAACACGTCCGCTTCCTAAAAAAGGACATCACCTGTGAAAGCACTGATGATCGAAGGCGTGGACGTCTGCGCGATCCACGAGGTGGCGGAGCCGACTCCCGGCCCCGGCGAGGTGCTCCTGGCCATCCGCCACGTCGCCCTGTGCGGCAGCGACCTCAGCACCTTCAAGGGGCTGAACCCGCTGGTTTCCCTGCCGCGCATCCCCGGCCACGAGATCGGCGGCGAAATCGCCGCTGTGGGCGAGGGCGTTCCGGCTGAATACACCGTGGGCCGGCGCGCCATCGTCATTCCCTACACCGCCTGCGGCACCTGCCCGTCCTGCCGCAAGGGTCGGGTCAACGCCTGCCGCAGCAACCGCACGCTGGGCGTGCAGCAGAACGGCGGTCTGGCCGAGCGCATCGTCCTGCCTTACGGCAAGCTGATCCTGAACGACACGCTGGCGCCGCGCCATCTGGCGCTGGTCGAGCCGCTGTCGGTCGGCTTCCACGCAGCGGCGCGCGGTCGCGTCGAGGCGGCCGACACCGTGCTGGTGCTGGGCTGCGGCATGATCGGCATGGGCGCCATTGCCGGCTCCGTCCATCGCGGCGCCACGGTGATCGCGGTCGACATCGGCGAGGCGAAGACCGGTCTGGCCCGCCGCTACGGCGCCGCCCACACCATCGACGCCGCCAAGGAGGATGTGGCCGCCCGCGTCATGGAGCTGACCAACGGTGACGGCGCCGACGTGGTGATCGAGGCGGTCGGCCTGCCCGCCACCTTCACCCAGGCCATCGACCTCGTGTCCTTCGCCGGCCGCGTCGTCTACATCGGCTACGCCAAGGAGCCGGTGTCCTACAAGACGCAGTTCTTCAACCTGAAGGAGCTGGACATCATGGGGTCGCGCAACGCGACCTCCGAGGATTTCCAGGCCGTCATCCGCTATCTCGAAACGCTCGACCACGCCCCCGACGACCTGATCTCCAAGGTCTTTCCCTTCGAGGAGGCCGACAAGGCCCTGCCCTACTGGGCCAAGGAGCGCGATACCACGGTCAAGGTGATGATCGAGCGCTGACCGTTCCGGCGGCGCCCGCAAGGCGCTGTCGTCATCAGAACTGCCGCGGCGGGGCGTGCCGGTCCCGTCGCCGGGTTCCGCCCTGTCGGCGGAATCTGCCTATGGGCGCCGTCCACAGACGGGCCCTCCGGCATCCACTATGGAGGAAATAATGAAGCGCTTTCTGGCGTCCGCCCTTGCCGCGTGCGTGCTGTCCATCGGTGCCGCGTCCGGCGCCATGGCCAAGACCGAAATCATGGTCGCGTACGAGAACAACCCGGGCGAGCCGCTCGACCGGGTGATGCATCACTGGGCCGACCTTCTGAAGGAGAAGAGCAAGGGTGAGGTCACCCTGAAGCTGTTCCCCAGCTCCCAGCTGGGCGCCAAGAAGGACGTGATGGAACAGGCGATGATGGGCATGAACGTCATCACCCTGTCCGACGTCGGCTTCCTGCAGGATTACGATCCGGACCTCGGCGTTCTGTTCGGCCCGTACCTGACCGACGACCCCCAGAAGCTCTTCAAGATCTACGAGAGCGACTGGTTCAAGAAGAAGGACGAGGCGCTGCGCAAGAAGGGCGTGCACATCGTCATGTCCAACTACCTGTACGGCGTGCGCCACATCCTCGCCAAGAAGCCGATCAACACGCCCGAGGACCTCAAGGGCATGAAGATCCGCGTCCCGAACAACGTGATGCAGATCAAGACGATCGAGGCGATGGGCGCCACCGCGACGCCGATGCCGCTGGGCGAGGTCTACCCGGCCCTGACCACCGGTCTGATCGACGGCGTGGAGAACCCGATCTCCGTGCTGTATGGCGCCAAGCTGCATGAGCAGGCCAAGTATCTCAGCCTCGTCGGCTACCTGACCAACACGTCGGTGTGGGTCGGCGGTGAGGCCTTCTTCAGCAAGCTGCCGGCGGACGTCGTGAAGATGGTCCACGAGACCGGCTACGAGGCCGGCCTCTACAGCCAGAAGCTGGCCGCCGAGCAGGACGCCGAGTTCATCGAGAAGATGAAGGCGTCCGGCGTCACCGTGATCCAGCCGGATCCGGCGCCGTTCCGCGAGGCCACCAAGGTCGTCTACACCCAGTTCCCCAAGTGGTCGGCCGGCCTGTACGAGCAGATCCAGAAGGACCTCAAGTAAAAATAAGCAAATCCGGGCGGGGTTGCCGCTCCGCCCGGATCGTTAGGAGGAGTATGCCATGGAGTTGATCCGGCGTCTGCCATCGGTCGTCGCGGGAGGCGCGCTGGCCGCTCTGGTGGTGATGACCATCGCGGCGGTGTTCGCGCGCTACATCTTCGACGCCCCGCTGCACTGGGGCGAGGAAATGTCCGGGCTTCTGATGATCTGGATCATCATGATCGGCGCCATCGTCGCCGAGCGTGACGGCCAGCATCTCGACATCCCGCTGTTCGTGGACCTTCTGCCCACCCGCATCCGGGCGGCGGTCGATCTGGCCGTTTCGGCCCTGTCGATCGTGGTTCTGACCTACGCCGGCTGGCTCGGCTATCTGCTCGCCCAGAGCGCCCAGTACAAGCTGACTGAAATTCTTCAGATTTCGTGGTTCTGGATCGACATCGCCGTTCCGGTCGGTGCAGTTGGCCTCGTCGCCTATCTCCTGCGCCGCTGCTTTATCGACATCATGGTGATCGCGAAGGGGAAGACGCCATGAGCTGGCCCGTCATCATTCTCATCATGCTTTGCCTGTTCGCTTTGAACATGCGGCTTTACATTGCTATTTTCGCATCCGTTCTTGTATATTTTGTGTTCTTCAGCCCGGTGCCCGACCAAATCGCGGTGCAGCGGCTGATCGGCGCCTCGCAGAATCTGTCCCTCCTGGCGATTCCCTTCTTCATCCTGCTCGGCACGCTGATGGACCACACCGGCGTGGCGAAGCGCCTGCTGCGCGTGGCCGACCTGCTGGTCGGCAAGTTCACCGGCGGCATGGCGCTGACCAACATCATGCTGAGCACGCTGCTGGGCGGCGTCAGCGCCTCCAACCTCGCCGACAGTGCCATGCTGACCCGCATGCTGGTGCCGGAGATGGAGCGCAAGGGCTACAACCGCGCCTTCGCCGCCGCCGTCACCGCGTCGGGCGCGCTGGTGACGCCGATCATCCCGCCGGGCATTGCGCTGATCATCTATGGCCTCGTCGCCGACGTCTCCATCGGCGCCATGTTCATGGCCGGCATCCTGCCCGGCATCGTGATGGCGGCCATGCTGATGGTCGCCGCCTACATCGTGTCCAAGCGCAACGGCTATCCGCCGTCCCGCGACAGCTGGCCGACCCGGTCGGAGACCACCAGCGCGCTGATCGGGGCCTGGCCGGTGCTGGTCCTGCTGGTCGCCATCATCGGCGGCATCCGCGCCAACATCTTCACCCCGACGGAAGCGGGCGCGGTGGCCGTGCTGATCGTCCTGGTGATCGGCTTCGTGATCTACCGCGAGATGCGCGTCGCCCATGTGGTGGACGCCCTGGTCGGCACCTTCAAGGCGACCTCGTCGGTGATGCTGGTCATCATGGCCTGCTCGGCGCTGGCCTGGATCCTGTCGCTGGAGCAGGCGGCGCAGCAGTTGGCGACCTACATCACGGCGCTGACCGACAACAAGTACGTCTTCCTGCTCATCCTCAACCTGCTCCTGCTGTTCCTCGGCATGCTGATCGAGGGCAACGCGATCCTCATCGTCATGGTCCCGCTGCTGATGCCGACGGTGCACCAGCTCGGCATCGACCCGATCCATTTCGGCATCGTGGTGATCGTGAACCTCGCGGTCGGCTGTCTGACGCCGCCGGTGGGCACGGTGATGCTGCTGGTCTGCAACCTCGCCAAGGTGAAGATCTCGGACTTCATGAAGCAATCCACCCTGCTCTTCGTGGCGCTGTTCGTGGCGCTGATGATCGTCACCTTCGTGCCGGAACTCTCGCTGGTCCTGGCCCGCTAAGCCCTCCTGCCGCCCTCCCGCTTCCCTCGCTTCTCCCCCAAGGGGCCTGACATGTCGAAGTACCTGAAGATCCATTCCAGCGACACCGTCGCCGTCGCCCTAGAGCCGCTGGCCCAGGGCACCGCGATCGACGGTCTGGGCGTCGTCCTGCTCGACGAGGTGCCGCAGGGCCACAAGTTCGCCGTGACGCCGCACCAGCCGGGCGACCGGGTCATCAAGTACGGCAGCGTGATCGGCCTCGCCAAGGAGGCGATCCCGGTGGGGCGGCACATCCACACCCACAACATCGGGACCGCGCTGGGCGGCCTGCAGGACTACGCCTACGCCGGACCGGCGAACGACGCGACGCCGGCCAAACGGGAGGCGCCGACCATCCAGGCCTTCGTCCGCGCCAACGGCGAGATCGGCGTGCGCAACGACCTGTGGATCATCCCGCTGGTCGGCTGCGTCAACGGCCTCGCCAAGAACGCGGCCAAGCGCTTCGAGAAGATGGGCCTGCTGCCCGAGGGCTCCCGCGTCATGGTGCTGGAGCACCCCTACGGCTGCTCCCAGCTCGGCGGCGACCTCGACAACACCCGCAACATCCTGCGCGATTTCGCCATCCACCCCAACGCCGGCGGCGTGCTGGTCATGGGGCTGGGCTGCGAGAACAACACCCGCGCCCTGTTCACCCAGGGCTTCGAGCACCCCGACCCGCGCCGCCTGCGCTACCTGACCACCCAGGAGGTGTCGGACGAGCTGGAGGCGTCGCTGGAGGCGATGACCGAACTGGCCGCGGTGATGCGCGAGGACAAGCGCGAGCCGGTCGGCGCCGACCGCCTGCGCATCGGGCTGAAGTGCGGCGGCTCGGACGGCTTCTCCGGCATCACCGCCAACCCGCTGCTGGGCGCCTTCTCCGACTGGCTGTGCGGCATCGGCGGCGCCACCGTGCTGACCGAGGTGCCGGAGATGTTCGGCGCCGAGCATCTGCTGATGGAGCGCGCCGAGAGCCGCGAGGTGTTCGAGGGCGTCGTCACCCTGATCAACGACTTCAAGCAATACTTCATCGACCACAACCAGCCGATCTACGAGAATCCGTCGCCCGGCAACAAGGCCGGCGGCATCAGCACGCTGGAGGAGAAGTCGCTGGGCTGCACCCAGAAGGCCGGCCTTTCCCCGGTGCGCGACGTCATCCGCTACGCCGAGCGCATCCGCAAGCCGGGCCTGACCCTGCTGGAGGCGCCGGGCAACGACGGCGTGGCGGTCACCGCCCTGGCCGCCGCCGGCTGCCACATCGTGCTGTTCACCACCGGCCGCGGCACGCCGCTGGGCGGCGTCGTGCCGACCATGAAGATCGCCACCAACACCGCCATGGCCGAGAAGAAGCGGCACTGGATCGACTTCAACGCCGGCCCCATCGCCGAGGCCACCGCCACGGTGGACAGCCTGCTGCCGTCCTTCATCGACAGCATCCTCGCCGTCGCCAACGGCAAAGAAGCGCGCAACGAGGAGAACGACGTCCATGACCTCGTGATCTTCAAGTCCGGCGTCACGCTCTGAACCCCACCACCACCCTTCAGACAAGGACGCCGACCATGGAGCGCCTGAACGCATCCTTTCTCAACGGCCGGCCGCGCCCGACGACGACGCGGATCGTGCAATTCGGCGAAGGCAATTTCCTGCGCGCCTTCTTCGACTGGAAGGTCGACCGCCTGAACGAGGCCACCGGTGGCGACTGGGGCGTGACCGTCGTCCGCCCGATCGCCGGCGGCTTCCCGCAGACGCTGAACGAGCAGGAGGGCGTCTACACCGTCCTGTCGCGCGGCGTCGACGAGTCCGGTGCGAAGGTCTCGCAGGCCCGGCTGATCGGCTGCGTGCGCAACGAGATCGCCGCGCACGGCGAATGGGCGTCAGTGCTGGAGCTGGCGCGCGACCCGAACGTCACGGTGGTCGTCTCCAACACCACCGACGCCGGCATCGCCTATGTCCCGTCGGTGGCCTACGCCGACGAGCCGCCGGTCTCCTTCCCCGGCAAGATGACCCGCTTCCTGCACGAGCGCTGGAAGGCCTTCGACGGCGCTGCGGAGGCCGGCCTGCAGATGCTGGCCTGCGAGTTGATCGACCACAACGGCGAGGAACTGAAGCGCATCGTCCTGCTGCACGCCCGCGACTGGGCGCTGGAGCCGGCCTTCATCGAGTGGATCGAGACGGCGAACGCCTTTTACAACACGCTGGTCGACCGCATCGTCCCCGGCTTCCCGCGCGCCGAGGCCGACGACCTGCGCCGCGAGCTGGGTTACGACGACAGCTTCATGGCGGCGGCGGAGCTGTTCCACCTCTTCGTGATCGAGCGCAAGGATGGGATGCCGGCGCTGCGCCTGCCGCTGGGCGAGCATGATGAGGGCACCATCGTCACCGCCGACGTCACCCCCTACAAGGCGCGCAAGGTCGCCATCCTCAACGGCGCCCACACCGGCCTGTGCGCCCTGGCCCTGCTGGCGGGCGTCGAGACGGTGGGCGAGGCGGTGAGCGATCCCGCCGGGGCGCGCTTCCTCGACCGGCTGCTCAACGAGGAGGTCATCCCCTTCCTCACCCTGCCGAAGCCGGAGTTGGAGGACTTCGCGGCCGCCGTGCTGCGCCGCTTCCGCAACCCCTACATCCGGCACCTGTGGTACGACATCAGCCTGAACGGCCTCGTCAAGTACCAGACCCGCAACCTGGACCGGCTGCTCGCCTACCGGGAGCGGTTCGGCCGGCCGGCGCCGCTGATGAGCCTGTCGCTGGCCGCTTGGCTGGCCTTCTACCTCGGCCGCTTCCCCGGCGCCGACACGCTGCCGCCGCGTGACTCCGCCGAAATCGTCGAGCGCGTCCGCGCGATCGGCGCCCTGGACGACGGCACCCCGGCGGGGCTGGAGGCAATGGTCGCCGCCTATCTCGGCGAGACGGCCTTCTGGGGCCGCAGCATCGACGACCGCTCGCTGCGCGCCCAGGTGATCGAGGACATCCGCTTCCTGACGGATGAGCCCTTCACCTTCGCCCGCCTCGCAACGCGCCTGGAGGTCTGACAGCAAAAGGCCCCGACCGCTAATTACGGAAGGGGCCTCCTGCTTTCAACTTCGCGGTCTGCATTGTAACGTCTTTGTTGGATACTGTTTGGTTTCGTCATATTCTGTCGTATCGAAAGCTATCCTACCCCTGACAGCCTGTTTGGATGCAAACAAGCAAGCCTCGGGAGTCCCCTGGGTTTGTAGTCCCGGCATTTGATGATGCATTGTATGACATGGTCCCCGTTTCCCGGACCTCCCGCATTATGCGTGGATCAGGATCAGGCTGCGAGGAGGACGCGACGGCGCAGCAGATCGAAGCTGCCGCGTCCGTACATGTGACGCTTGATCAGCTTCAGCTTGTTGACCTGCCCCTCCGACTGCCCGTTGCTCCAGGGCATGCTGAGGCCCGCATTGACGGCTGCCTCGTCCTGACTCACGCCGTCGGCGAAGGTTTCGATAGCCGGAATGCCGCAGGACAGCGCGTCTTTGAGCCAAGGACCCAAAACGGCGGAGCAAGCCGCGACCCTTGGCAACCTCCGAGTCCTGAGAAGTCCGGGCGATGGCCTCATACCGACGGCGTGTGAAGGCTTCCTTTGAGGCGAGCCCGATCCACCTGATTTGGCATGGGCAGCAAGGTTCACCTGGTTCATCACCTTGACGCCGATGAGTTGCATCGGCTGTACAAGGCCGCGACGGATGCGACGGAGCGGACGCATCTGCAAATCATCTGGCTGCTGACCAGTGGGCGCTCGGCCCAGTTCGTGGCCGAGGTGACGGGGTACACGCCGCGCTGGGTCAGCGTCATCGTGGGACGCTATAACGAGGCCGGGGTTGCGGGGCTGGGTGACCAGCGCCAGTTCAACCCCGGCGCCAGACCGCTGCTCGACGAAAACCAGCGACAAAGCCTGAGGACTAGCCTGGCCGATCCGCCGCCCGGCCGCGGTTTGTGGACGGGCCACTCGGTCGCCCAGTGGATCGCCGGCATGCTTGGCCGGCTCGTCTCACCCCGGCGCGGCACCGATTATCTGGGCCGGCTCGGCTTCACCCGCCAAATACCGCGCCCCCGCCATGCCGAAGCCGATCCCTTGGCCCAGGAGGTCTTCAAGGCCCGGTTCCGCCGCCGTGTGCAGGCCCTCCAGCAGGAAGACCCGGACACACCCTTGGAGGTGTGGGCGATGGATGAGCATCGCGTCGGGCTGAAGCCGGTGCTCCGCCGAGTGTGGGCGCCGCGCGGCCGCCGGCCGGTGGCGCGCGGCCACCAGCGCTTCGAGTGGATGTATCTCGCGGGCTTCGTACGGCCGAGCACCGGACAGGTGATCTGGTTTCTCGTCGATGGCCTCGATGCGCCCATGTTCGGTGCTATCCTGGACGCCTTTGCCCGCGAGGTCGGGGCCGGGCCCACCAAGCAGGTGCTCATCGTCCTCGATGGCGCGGGCTGGCATGTCGCCGGCTCGCTGGACATCCCGGAGGGCATCACGCTGGAGTTCTTACCCCCGTATTCCCCCGAATTGCAGCCCGCCGAGCATCTCTGGCCACTGACCAACGAGACGATCGCCAACACCTACTTCGAGGATCTCGATGCCCTCGATCAAGCACTCGCCGATCGCTGCTGCGGTCTCGCCGATGATCCCGACCGTATCCGCGCCGCCACATGGTTCCACTGGTGGCCGCAATTCGCATGAATTCCAAGCAATGGAAGCCTTCATGCGCCATCGGTATCAGTTGCGGCGGGTCAAGGCTCTGCGGCGCTTGCCCCCCTCCGCGCCGCCGATCCCTGAGCGCTGCCTTGCGTTGAGGCCTGGACTTTCGCGACCACCCTCCCCTCCCGACCTTCAATATCCGCTCAGTCCAGATCTATCGTTGTACTTTTGCGACCGAGCTGAGCCGCGTTGCTGCGCTGGGCCGTCTGCGTTAAAGTCGTTCACCTGCAACTGCGCAGTACGCGCTTTACGGCGGACAATTGGTCTGTCGAGTGGCTGGCCAAACCGGTTAAGGACCTCCCCTCCTTTGCCGGTTTGGAGGTCGCTGGACATCGCGCATGGCATGGCAATTTCCGCCGCCACGCTGCGACATCCAGCCTGAAGCTCGAATACGACAATGACCGGCGCCAAAGCGCCGCCAGGGATAGGAGTGGTGGTGAAGACGATCCTCGTCACGAACTGGAAAGGCGGGACCGGAAAGACCACGGTCGCAACCAACCTGCTGGCTGCAATCGCTAACTCCGGCCTGACTGTCGCTGGCTTGGATACCGATGCGCAGCCTCAGCTTGCTGAGTGGTGGGAGGCACGTCCGGAACAGGCCCCCGCCCTCTCCGTTTACATCCAGCCCTTGGCCGACCTTGAAGAGGCCCCTACCCCCCCGGAGCCTGTCGACGTTCTCGTGATCGACACGCCGCCTGGTGTCGAGGCCTATCCCGAATCCTATAGGCGATTGATCGAAGCCGCCGACCTTATCGTCGTTCCGAGCAGCGGCACCAGCAACGACCGACGCTCCACCTCAAAGGTGCTGGAGTTCCTGCACACCACAGGTAAGCCCGTTGTGGTCGTGCTTAACCGGCTGAAACCGCGCGCCCTCGACAATGCGGAGACCAAACGGGATCTGGCACGCATCGGCGCCGACCTCTGCCCGGTCGAACTGCCGGATCTCAACGAGTTCCACAGAGCCTTCGACATTGGCGTCGGTGTGGTTGAGGTGGATGGGGCAAAGGCGTCCGACGACGTCGACGCGCTTTGGGCTTATCTTCGTAAGCGGCTGGGGATTGCATCGTGAAGCTGGTCAGGAAGGGGCAACTGCTCGACCGCCGAGCCGAAACCATTGCGGGGCGACCCACTCAGCCGGCCGGCGCCACCAAATCTCTAGCCGGCGAGAGTTTTGAGGACTCGATCAATCGGCTGCTCGAAGAAAGCCGGGAGCGCTTCGTCCTGGTGGGCGACCTGCTTCTGGACTGGAAGGAATCCGTACCGCATGGCCAGTTCATGAAGGTACTGGCCGAACGGATCGATGCCGGCGCCCTTCGCCACCTGAGCTACCAGAGCGCCAACCGCTACATGACCGTGGCCGCAGCACTCCGCCAGGGGGCTGTCGCTCCTGACGAACTTCCCAAGGAGTCGGAAGCCGCATACCTCCTGACGTCGCTCAAGCCCAATGAACTTGAAGCGGCGAAGCAGGAGGGGCTTGTCAGGCCGACGGTGAAAAAGGCCGAGTTGGCGCAGTTCCGCAAACGACTACGGTCCCCTTCCCTCTCTTCCGAGCCAAAGGATCGGAAAACGATCTTGGAAGAACGCCGTGCCGAACTGCGCGAGAAGCTGAAATCCATCAAGGCCGAGTTGGTCGGGGTGGAAGCAGAGTTGAAAGCGCTGGGTTGATCGGCGCCTTCATTACCCCGCGCAGATCACTTCAGCGATAAACAGCCCGACACACCGCCTCGACCTTATCCAGGTCCAGCCCGTCGTCGGACCGGACCCCTCTTTCCATGTCGAGTCGGTACGGCCCAGTGGCGGCGATCCTCCTCAGCAACCTCGGTCACATTGTCCGGGCCGATCCCGCCGGCATGGCCGACCAGCCAGGCGCCGCCGGGATGCTGTGGCCACTCCTACGACGCCCTCCCCTTCCCGGTCGAGCGATCGAACAGCCAGTCCACCGCCGTGCTGGCTGAAAACTCCAGGTCACGAGTCTGGGCAATGCGCTGTGCGCCGACCTCGGCATTCCACCGCGCCTGCGGGATGTCGGCATGACCGAGGACCGGCTGGAAGAAATGGCCCGGCGCAGCCACACGACCGACCGCAACCGCTGGAGCCAGCGGCACAGCAGCGGTGAGGATTTCCAGGGGCTGTTCCGCGCGGCGTTCTGATCCGAACGCCCGTTCACGGACCCGTGCCGGGCGTGGGTGGATCGGCACCGCCCAGCTGCTCCGCAAGGCTCTTGAGCGGCACGGGGCCGAGGAGGGCGGCGACCCCCAGATCGACCGACCAGTCCGCGGCGATCCGCATCTGGATCTCCACCGCCATCAGCGAGTCCGCGCCGGACGAGGACAGCACGCTGTCCCCCGTCAGGTCATCCACGGAAATTCCCATGACCCGCGAGGCCAAGGCCCGCAGATAGTCCGTCGCCAGCGCGCGACGGGCGGCCGGGGAGCCGCCGGTGCGGGCGGCGTCCGCCAGGGTCGCCAAGTCGTGGCGCGGCGCGGCCGCCGCGACCGGCCCCGGCCCCCCGCCCCGGGCCAGCCAATGGCCGGGCGGCCGGCGCATGGCGAGCGCCGGCCAGTCGGCGGCCACCAGGCAGAGCTGCGGGTCCGGCAATGACCAGACCATGTCCAGAAGCTGCCGGCCCTCGGCGGGGGCGAGCGGGAAGAACCCACGGGCGCGGAAGCTGGCGGCGAGTGACGCCTCCTCTCCCATGCCGGTGGTCCAAGGCCCCCATCCCAGCGCGCGTGCGGGCACGCCCTGGCGGCACAGCCAGTCGGCCATGCCGTCGAGATAACCGTTGGCCGCGGCGTAGACCGCCTGCCCGTAGGCGGGCAGCAGGCTGGCGATGGACCCGTAGAGCAACAGGAAATCCAGGCTACCGCCGTCGCAGGCGGCGAGAAGGTTGTGGAGGCCCGACACCTTGGGTCCCAGGACACGGGCGACGTCCGCCGGACCGGTGTCCGTCAGCGCCTTGTCGGCGATCGCCCCCGCCGCATGGACGATTCCGCGCAGCGGCGGCAGGCCTTGCGCCGCCAGCGCGCCCACCACGGCCGGCGCGAACGCCGGCTCGGCGATGTCGGCGGCGATGACGGCGACCCGGATGCCACGCTGCTCCAGGCTTCGGACCCATCCGATCCGCCGACGAACATCCTCGGGGTGCCCGTCGTCCCAGGCATCGCGGGGCGGCAGAGGCCGGCGGCCGACCAGCACGACGGTACGCGCACCGTGATCGGCCAGATACCCGGTGACCAGCCCGCCGAGGGCGCCGAAGGCGCCGGTGACGAGGTAGCTGGCGTCCCGGCGCAGCACCGGCGGCCGCGCCGCGGCGCGCGCGCCGGAGGGCTCCAGTCCCGGCTCCCACCAGACGCCCGCGCCGTCCAGCCGGAACTGGCCGCCGGAGTCCGCTCCGCTCATCCGGTCATGGAGCCGCGCGCACCAGTCCGGGGGCAAGGACGCCGGAAGATCCACGAGACCGCCGAACATCTCGATCCGTTCCGCCTCCGCCACCGTGCGCCCGGCGCTCCACAGGGACCGCGCCACCGGCTCCCCCGCATCGCCGTCGGCGAACGCGGCGCGCGTCACCAGCCACAGCCGGGACGGCCGCCGCAGGCGCGCGCAGTTGTCCCGAAGCTGGCCGATCAGCCGGCCGATCCGTTCGCCGTCGCCGCGGTCCGGCGGTCCGGCGACATCGAGCGGACGGAAATCCACCACCCGGTCGCCGCCGGCCGCGTCCTCGGCGCTGCGGCATACGCGGACCTCCGCGACGCTCCGCGCGGCGAGGTGATCGGCGAACCGCTGGCCGAGGCCGCCCTCGTCGGCCAGGACGCGCCACGACAGCTTCGGCCGCTCCACGCCGGGCCGCTCCTCGCCGTTATGATCGGCGGCAGAGGCCGGAAGCGGCCGCCAGACCGCGGTCAGGACGGCATCCGCCGGGCCGCGGCCACCGGAGAACGCCGATGGCGGTTCGATCGGCGACAGCGTCACCCCGCGCAGTTCGACGATCACCCGCCCCCGCGCGTCGGTGAGCACGGCGTCGCCGACGGTTTCCCGATGGTCGCGCCGCACCAGCCGGGTCGCCGCCGCGAGCGGCAGTTCGGCGGCCGTGATCGGGTGATGCAGGCGGACGTCGGCGATGCCGCCGAGAACACGGTCCGGCTCGCGCCGGCCGTCGGTCGAGCGCGCCGCCAGTTCCACGAAGAGGAGGCTCTGCAGCAGCCCGTCGAGAAGCACCGGCGGGAAAGCGAGCCCCGCGACGGCGGCCGCGTTGATCCGGGAGACGCTCCGCGCGGCGTCAAAGCAGATCGTCTCGATGCAGCGGTAGGTTGGCCCGTAATCGTGCCCGAGCCCGACGAGGGCGTCGTAGTAGCGGTCCCCGGACCACGCGCGGGCCTCCTCCCCGCACCAGCCGTCGAACCGTTGCACGGCGTGGCCGGACGCGCAGGGCAGGGCGGTCGTCGCCACCGCGTCGGCAAGGCGCCCGCCGTCGTCCCGGTCGTCAACGCGGAGGTCGCCGCGCTCGGGGTCGAAGGTGAACCGCAGCCTCGCCTCGCCGGACCGGGCCAGCGCGCCCTTGTGGAACCGCAGGTCGGCGAAGCGAATGGACGCACCACCCGGCGCCGTCCCCCGCACGGCCACCATTGCGGCGGCCATCGCCTCGATGAGCAGGGCGGCCGGCATGCGCGCCCGCCCCAGCACCTTGTGGTCCTTCCAGTCCCAGGCGGCCTCGGGCGCGATGTCGGCTTCCCAGACCCAGTCCCGCGCCGAGCACCGGGCACCAAGGAACGGATGGTCCCCGCGGCGCAGCCGGAAGGCCCGCATGCCGGCCGCCTCGCTCCAGTAGGGCTGCTCCCGCCAGGCATAGGGGGGCAGCGTCGCGACGGCGCCGGCTGACGGCGCCGGCAGGAGCGCGGACCAGTCGGGCCGCCCCCCCAGCGTCGCCCAGCGCGCCAGGCTCTCGACGAAGGCGTCCCGGTCCCGCCGTCCCCGGTGCAGAGTGGCGACGACCGGGGCACCGATCGTCTCCGTCACCGTCGCCAGCAGCGTCGGATGCGCGCTGATCTCCTGGCACACCGCCGGCCCCGCGGCGCCGATCCCGGCCACGGCCGGGGCGAAGAGGACGGTGTCGCGAAGGTTGCGCCACCAGTAGCCGGGGAAATCACCGCCGATCACCGCCTCGTCGACGGGGCGGCCGGTCACCGTCGACCAGAGCGCGCGGTCCGGGATCCGGAAGGAGAAGGGCGCCAGTGCCGCGCGGAACTCCTCCTCAAGGCCGTCCATCGCCGCGCTGTGATAGGCGACGCCCACCGCCAGGGCGCGGTGGGGGACGCGCCGTCTCTTCAGCGTGAGGGCCAGGGCAGCCAAGGCCGCGCGCGAACCGCTGAGCGTCACCGATGACGGACCGTTCACCGCCGCCAGCGCGATGCCGGGATGCCCGGCGACGAGGGCTTCCGCCTCGCCCACCGCCGCCCGCAGGGCCAGCATTCCGCCGGTGCCGTCCAGGCGGTTCTGCAGCCGGCTGCGGTGATGGACGATGGCGACCGCGGTGGCAAGGTCGATCGCCCCGGCGGCGTGGAAGGCAGCGATCTCGCCGACGCTGTGGCCGACCGCCGCGTCGGCCCGCACGCCGCGGGATTCCAGAAGACGGGCCAGGGCGATCTGCAGGAACAGCGTCAGCGGCTGGGCCGGCACGGGCGCCAGCCCGGCTCCGTGCGCGTCCGCCGTCGCGCTGTCGGCGAGCAGGGAGATTCCCGACAGCGCGGCGTAGCGTTCGTCGCACGCGCGCAGCGTATCGCGGTAGACGGGAAAGGCATCGGCCAGATCCGCCCCCATGCCCCGCCATTGCGGGCCCATGCCGGCGAAGATCCAGACCAGCCGGTGGCCCGCGACCTCCTCCCCCTGCACCCAGTCCGGCGTTTCGGGAGCCGCGAGATAGGCCTCGCACTTCGCGCGCAGATCCGTGCGGTCCGACGCCATCAGGTGGAGGTGATGGGTGAAGGGCGACCGCCGATGCAGGGTCGCGGCCGACAGCGCCGCCACGGCCTCGTCATTTTCCGGGACGGCCTTATCGCCGTCACCCTTTCCGGCTGCGCCCCCGGCCGTGGTGTCGAGGAAGGTCCGGAGGGCTTCGACCTGCAAGGGCAGATGAGCGCGCGTCGGCCCCGACAGCCGGACGACCAGCCCGTCCGCGGCGGCGGCGGCGCTCGGCCGGGTCTTGGACTGGCTTTTTCGGGCCGGCGGGGAGGGGGAGGAGGGGGCCGTCACGATGGCGTGGGCGTTGGTTCCACCGAAGCCGAAGGCGCTCACCCCGGCGAACGGGGCGTGCTCCGGCCAGGGTTCCGGCCGCAACGGCAGCCGCAGCCCCGACCCCGCAAGGTCGAGCCCGTCCGGGTCCCGCTGCCAATGCAGGTGGGGCGGGATCCGCCGGTGCGAGAGGCTGAGGACCGTCTTGAACAGGCCGGCCATTCCCGCCGCCGCCTCCGCGTGCCCCATGTTCGCCTTGACGGACCCGATCCACAACGGGCCGGAGCGCCGGCCGCCGAACACGCCCGCCAGGGCGCCGGCCTCGGCCCGGTCGCCCGCACGCGTGCCGGTGCCGTGGGCCTCGACGTACCCGACCGCGTCGGGCGACAGCCCGCCCTGCTCCAGCGCGGCCGTCACCAGCCGTATCTGCGCCGCCGGGTCGGGCAGCGTCACCCCCGTCACCGGCCCGTTGTGGTTGACCGCGGTGCTCACCACCTCCGCCCGCCGTCGCCAGCCGCGCCGCACCGCCATGTCGAGCGAGGACAGGAGAACCATCGCGACGGACTCCGCCCGGACATAGCCGTCGGCCCGATGGTCGAAGGCGCGGCAGCGTCCGGACGGCGACAGGAGCCCGGCCCTTCCCTCGATCGCGGTGTAGTGGGGGGCCAGCTGCAGTTGGGCCGCCCCCACCAGGGCAAGCTCGCATTCGCTGCGGCGCAGGCTTTCAACCGCCAGATGCAGCGCCACCAGGGACGACGAGCAGGCCGTGTCGATGGTCATGCTCGGGCCGGTGAAGTGGAAGCAATGGGAGATCCGATTGGACAGCAGCGTCTGCATCACGCCGGTCGCGGTGTGCGGCGAAACCGGCGGGTCCTCGGGGTCGCCCAGCTGAAGGAGCTGATAATCCTGGGTGAAGCCGCCGACGAAGACGCCGACCGGCCGCTCCCGCCAGTCGGCGGCGGCGAGGCCCGCGTCCTCCCAGCACCGCCACGTCGCCTTCAGCAGAAGCCTCTGGGCCGGGTCCATCGCCTCGGCCTCGCGGGGGGCGATGCCGAAGAAGGCCGCGTCGAACCGGTCGATGCCACGCAGGAAGCCGCCCCACCGGCTGGGATGGACGAAATCGCGGCCCGCCGGCTCCCCGGAGGGAGTCGGCCGGTGGAAGGAGTTCACCCGCCAACGTTCCGGCGGCACCTCCTCGATCAGGTCGCGACCGGCGAGCAGCGCCTCCCACAGGGTGTCGGGGAAGGCGGCCCCGCCGGGAAAGAAGCCCGCCATCCCGAGGATGGCGACACGCCCGGCCGTCGTCATCGGCGCGATCATCCCTGGCGGCCGTAGTAGAGCTGGCGGCTGAAGGGTCCGCGGATCTCCTCCGCCTGCTTGCGGAACTCGGTGTTGAACGAGCCGTTCCGGGTGATCGTGTCCTCGTACCGGCCGGTGACCGGCTGGTAGGGCTGCGCCGACGCCGACGATGGCGTGCTCCCGTTGTCCAGCGGCGTTTCGCGCTGGCCGTTGCCATTGGCGCCGCCGGTGTCCGCGCCGCTGCCGGCCCCGACGATGTCGACGATGCCGAGCGCCAGCGTCGTCGCCCCCAGGCCGAAATTGGCGAACCCGGTCACCGCCAGGATGGCCGCCTTGTCGTAGCCGAGGAGTTGGCCCATTCCGGACAGCGCGCTGCGCCCAAGGAGCTGACCGCCCGACATCGGACCGATCTGAACGACGTCCCCCGCGGTCGAGCTGAACCGCACCAGCGGCGCGTAGTCGCCGGCGGCCGGCCGGGAGAAGAAACGGGCGCCACGGGTCAGGTAGGGCGAGAATTTCTGCGAGGTCAACAGCCCCTTCCAGACTCCCGCCCCCACCGACATCACCATCGCCGCCGCTCCCAGGATGGTCGAGATGATCCCCAGCGTGCGGATCGTCCCTTCCCGGTGCTGGCCGGTCCTCTCGTCGTCCACGGTCATGGCGGCGCTGGCGACGCCGAGGGTGGCGCCGGCGAGGCCGGTGATGGCGCCGGCCGCGTTGAACAGGGCGAAGGCGCCCGCCATGGAGAAGAGGGATGCACCGCCCGTCGGAACGGCCGCCGCCACGGCGACGACGGCGATGACAATCGCGGCCACCAGCGCGGCGACCGAGATGATGAGATTCCACAGGCTGCTCAACAGCCCGGAGGGATCGGCGCGGTTGATGGGGTCGCCCTTGCAGTAGGCGTAGCAGCTGAATCCGCCGCCGGAGAACGGCGCCAGCGGATCGGGGGTGAGGAACATCATCAGCTCCGGGCTGTAGGCGCGCCGCCCGTGGCCGAGGTGGTAGAGGTTGGCCATCGCGTCGAACCGCTCGCCGTTGAAGGCGATGCGCTGGCGTTCGATCAGCGGGGTCGCCGGGTTGACGCCCGGCTGACCCGATTCGCCGTAGGGCGTGTACATCCGGCCAAGAACCCGGTCGCCCGCCTCGACGGCGGCGGCGACGGAGCCGGACGGGTCGACGGCGTACAGCTCGCTTTCGGCCGGGCTCCCGCCGGACGTGCGCCGGGTCCGGCCGCGGACCGCCTCCTTGTCGCGCCGGTACCGCACCGACGCCGTTCCCTGGCTCTCCTCGGCGAGGCTGCCGCTGGCGTAATGCAGGTCGAGCGGCTGCGCGTCGGGAATCGCCTGGCGGATCAGCCGGCCTTCGGCGTCGTAGAGATAGGAGCCCGACCGCGAGCAGTCCGTCAGATGGTTGAAGTCGTCGTAGGCGAAGGTCCGCCCGGCCCCGTCATCGATCAGGTTGCCGTTGGCGTCGTATTTGAGAACCCGCTGCGCCGCCGGCAGGCTGTCGTCGATCCGTTGCAGTTGGCTCGGGATCGCGGGGTTGTAGACGCGGGTGCTGGTGTTGACCGTGCCGTCGCGGAAGCGGGTCACCACCGAGGTGATGTTGTCGAGCGCGTCGAGCCGGAAGCTCTGCTGCGCGATCTCCCGGCCCAGGCTGTCGCTGGGGAAACGGCTGCCGGAGCAGCCATAGACGAGCAGACGGGAATAGGCGTCGTAGGCGAAGGTCTCCTGGCTGAGGATCGCGTTGGCGCCGTCCCGCGTCGTCCGGTTCGCCAGGGTGCCGTTGGGGTGGTAGCCGCGCTGCACGCTCGACAGGACAGCACCGCCCAGACGGAAGGTCCGGGTCTGCTCCCGGCCGAAATCGTCGTACTCCACCGTCGTGGCGATGGTCGTCCCGTCCTGGGTCACCTGATTGCCGGCCAGCCGGCCGAAGGCGTCGTAGGTCTGCTGGATGGTGGCGGAGCCGTTGACGATCTCGCGCACGCGGCCGGCCGAATCGTAGCGGCGGACCTCGATGTCACCGGACGGGGCCTCGGTCCGGAGCAGGCGGCCGGCCGGCGAGTGGGTGTAGCGGCACACGGAGGACGCGCCGCCGAGCGTCACCGTTTCCGTCGTCGGGTAACCCTGGCCGTCATAGCCGTAGCTCCGCGTCGCGGCGGCGTTGTGGGCGCGCAGCGGCTGGCCGCTGACCGGATCGTACTGGAAATCGTTGACGGACTGCTGCTGGCGGCTGACCGCGGTCACGGCGTCGATGGCGGCGTCGTAGCGGTAGGTGAGGGTGACGTTCGCCGGCGTCACCTTGCGGGACGGCCGCGTGGCGCCGCCGTCATACGCGAAGGTCGACGCCGCCATCCCCGCCCGGCTTTCCGACAGCAGGCGTCCCAGCCCGTCGTAGGCGCGGCTGCCCAGCGTGATGCCGTTGACCGCCATCGACGCCACCAGCTCCGCGCTGGTGTGCGGAGCGTAGGTCACCGTCGTGGTGCGGGCGGCGGTGCCGTCCGCCGGTCGGGCGCGCGTAACGCTGACGCGGTCGAACGCGTCGTAGTCGTATTCGGTGACATGGCCGTCGACGTCGGTCACCCCGACGCAGCGGCCGAAGCCGTCGTAACGCCGGGTCAGCGTCTGCAGGCGGCTGCCGGAACGCCCGACCTGGGTGACGGAGGCCACCTGGTTGAAGGCGTTGTAGCTGTTGACGGTGGTGTTGAGCCCCTGGACCCCCGTGGTCAGCGTGTTCCCGACCGGGTCGCGCCGCGACAGCGAAACGCTGCCGTCGGGGTTCGTCGTCCGCGCCACTTGGTTCCAGTCGTCGTAGGCGTAGCTGGTGACCAGGGTGAGTTCCGTGCCGTCGACCTGGTCGAACACCGTGTCCGACGCCTTGCGTTCGAAGCGGTCGTAGACCGTCGCGCGCATCCGACGCTCCGTGGTTCCGCCGACGAGCTGGGCGGCGGACACCTTGCGGCCGAGGCCGTCGAACCGGCTGACGAACCGGTTGCCGCCGGCATCCGTGACCGTCACCCGGGCTTGGACGCCCTGTGCGGCATAGGAATACTCGTAATGCCGGGCCGCCGCGCTCGCCGTGCCGGGGGCCGCGGTCTCCGCCGTCACGCGGCCCATGACGTCGTAGTCGTAGCGGATCGCCACCCCGTCGGATTTGCGGACTTCGAGGGTCAGGTCGACCGCCGGGCAATAGCGGTGAACGGTGTCGCTGCGGGTTCCGTCATGGCCGATGGTGGTGCAGGTCTCCGTGACGTCCGCCGAGCCGGCCTGATAGGCGTACTGGCAGGTGGTGGTGCGACCGCCGATCGCCACGTCCTGCGTCCGGATCCGGCCGTGGAGCGTCGGCTTGGACGGATCGTCAAGGTAGGTGGCGGTGGTTGTGACGTCGGCGCTGGTCGTGCTGGTCCGCGGCAGGACGAGATAGCCGTTGCCGAAGCGGGGGAACTGCAGATATTGGAAATCGGTCTGCCGGACCGACCCGCTGCCGGCGGGGACGATGCGCTCCCGCTTGCGGAACCGCACGAACAGCCCCAGCGGGTCCGCCGGGCAGCGGCCGGACTCGCCACCGACCGGGTAATAGTCCCACTGCGTCATGATCCCCGTCGGTTCCAGCCGGCTCAGGTCGTTCCCGAACTCGTCGGTTTCTATCCTGGTCTTTTCGCTCCGCGCTCCAGACGACGCGGTGGCGTAGGTCACCGTCGTCTCCCGGACCAGCTGAAGGTTGGCGGGCTGCTCGGAAAACGGCTTTCCCGGAACGTCGTTGTAAAGCATGGCCGTCGTGGTCGTCGCCTCCCCCTGCCGGACCACGGTCGAAGTCGTGAGGTGGAACTTGTTGAACGCGGTGCGCGTGCTGGACATCACCGCGTTGCCGGCGTTGGAATCGACGACGCTCTCCTCCGACCAGTATTCGTAGGTGCCGGAGACGCGGTACAGGTTGTCGGTGCCGGCGGTGAAGCCCCCGGAATAGGGATAGCCGGTGAAGTTGGTGGTGGGACTGTAGGCGTAGCGCCGCACCGAACTCGGCTGCCCGGCCGCCGGAATGCGTTCCCAGCGCGTCACGAAGGGCAGATAGGCTCCGTTGTAATAGGAGTGTCCCCGCTCCTGGTAGGCGATCGTCTCGCTGCCCCCCATCGGGTTGTCGATACGGGTGATTCCGTAATACCCGGCGGCGAAGCGGAGATATTGGTAGACGAACACCGCCTGGGCGCCGGGATTGGCGGTGCCGCCGGTGTTGTCGTAGGGAACGGTCACCCGCTGGATCAGGTTGTTGACGACCGTGAAGGCGATTTCCGCCACCCGGCCAGCCGAAGCGACGGACCGGGCGCGGGAGGGGCCGCCGCCGCCGTAGGACAGGCTGAGGAATTCGGTTCCCGTGGTGGCGTTCCGTATCCGCGACAGCCATCCCCCGGACGTGTATTCGAAGACGAACCTCTCACCGTTGGCGAAACTCAGCCCCGTCGTCTTGTAAGGGCCGCCAGCAACCGGACGGGTCAGCGTCTCCGTCGTTCCCTCGCTGCTGAGGATAAGGAGCGTATCGGCATCGCTTCGCCTCACCTCGATGTTTCTCAGCTTCTTGTCCCGGAAACTCAGGAGGTTTCCCGGCGGAGGCAGCGGGTCGCCCTGGAACCGTTCCCCGGTAGCGAGCCGGAGTTGCGAGGTCTTCAGGTCGAACTCGCTGATTCCAAGGGACCAGCCGATCCCGTAACCGTCATTGCCCGCCTTCATCATGGAGAAGGTCAACGCGACCTCGCGCTTGGCCTCGCCGCCTTTCCCGTCTCCGCCCCCGCCTTCCGGACGCAACGTCGTCAAATGGATCCGGGCACTGTATTGCCCCGTCCGCAGATCGACCTTTCCGCTCTGATTGGACTGGAAATTGAACGCGTTGGAATAGACGTCGTTGCTCATGTCGTCCCCCTCGCTGATTGGGCGCGGATCGGGAAAGGTCGGATGCGGGGAGGTGGTTGGCGCGGTCCACCAACCACGCCCGGTCGCCGGCGTGTTTCCCGGATGCGGCGGCTGAAGGATCGCCGGGAAAGGCGTCCGCTCAGCTCGTCTCAGGCCTGCTCAAGGAGCAGGGTGTTGCCCGAATCGCTCGGATTGCTTTTGAGCACGAAGCGGCTGACGCAGCCGAGATTGTCGGTGATGCTCCAGTGCAAGAGATTGTCGTAGAGCCCGCTGGAGGTGTCGGTGCGCAGGTAGCGAACCCCCCGCATCATGTTGGCACCGACGCTGATGTTGATGTTGGTTGCCGGATCGACGTTGGACGGCAGATGCCCGATGTCGCCCAGCGTCAGCGACGTCACATCGTGGTGCATCGCCATCCCCATGAAGAAATTGCTGTCGTTCTTGGCATACGCCCACACCAGCTTGGGCGTGGCATAGCCCTGTCCGCTAAAATAGTCGGACATGATTTTGAGATTGTTCGGAAGCGTCCAGTAATAGACGTCCACGTCGACGTACTTTCCCTTCGCATATTCGTAATTGTAAGGATCGTCGCGGCGCGCGGCCAGTTCGCTGACGCGAATGGCATAAGGACGCTGCGGGCAAATGGTGATCTTGGACTCGAAGCTCACATTGCCGTCATCGTAGTGCGTCGTATAGGTCTTGCCGTTGTCGAGCGTGATGCGAGCCATGAACTGATAGTTCTGCAGCGGCGTGACCGACGTGCCGCAGCGGATGTAGCGCGTGATCGAATCCCAGGTCTGCGTCCGACTGGACGCTTCCCCATCGTTCAGCGAGCGGAGCGAGGCCGAGTAACCCTGCCCCCGCAGTCCCGAATCATATTGATTCTTGTTCGTGTCGCACGACCAGCCCGAGGGGAGGGGGGCATTGATGTCCGAGGAGTACATGCACACGGTGATGCTGTTCTTCTCGCTCTGCGACAGCGGCACGGTGGTGTAGCTTCCGGTCGAGTCATCGTAGACCTGTTTCTGCACATTGATTGCCACCGAGCACTGCTGGTTGCCATTCGCGTAGATCTGGTCCGTGTAGCCCTCGTTGGCCCCGATGACGGTGATGGTGAAATACTTGATCGAATACGTCTTCATGAAACGAATCCTTCTTATCAGAGGGCATCGGACGTGATCGAGAAACCGTACAGCGGCTCCTTGAGATCGGTGTGGGGTTCGATGCGGAATTTCCCCGACAATCCCTCCGAAATGCTGGTAACCGTCTTCAGAAGTATTTCCTTCGCCTCATGACTGAACATGAAAAAGAACTGGTTAGCAGTTGGGTAATTTCTGTAATACAAAACCACCGCATTTTGCAGAGTTTTAATGAATTCGCCGGGATTGGGGATGGACGAAAGATCCTTGACGCTGCACAGATTCTGAGTCAACGCGCCATCGGCACTGATTATGTCGATGTAGCGATGCTCCAATTTGGGAATGAACACGCCCCCGTCCCGGGTTTCGAGCAGGATGCTCTCGTAGGGCTCGTGCTGCGTCAGGAAGTACGGGATGTTGAAGCGTATCAGATAGCGGTCGTTGCCGATCTTGCAGGGAACGCACTCCACATTCCGCTGCAGGCAATGCACTCCACCGATCCACCCCGGTCCCGCCGCATTCCGGAACAGGGAGTCGACCACTCCCGATCGCAGTATGATCATCGCGCCTCTCCATCGTGTGATTGTTAGTGTTCTACGCAGTATTACAAATGTATTCGATGTCTTGACGTTTCCAAAGATGAGCATAACTTTGATAATTATCCGCGAAAAGGCGGAATCTTTCCTGCTAGGATTCTTTTTTATTTCTTCGATGTCTTTGTTGAAACTTATGAATACAACAGCATTCCCTGCGCATCGGATGCCGCAGCGCACCATTGGACTATCCACGCTTGGCGCTTCACTTTTTCGCCCGGCATGTCACGTCTCGGCCGCCAACCCGGCTTCCCACCGCTCTCCATCCACAGCCGCCTCGACGGCCGGAGAGTCGTGAACCAAACCCAATGGGGATCCAGGGAACATGTCGAGAGCGTCATGAAAGCGCCCGAGACACAGGCGCAGCTCAGGCAACTCGTGGGTTGCGCAAAATCGGCCGCACCGGAACCGTTGCTTCAGCGCCCGAACAATGCCAACAAACCGTCGCCAAGGGCGCCGCGCCATGCGAACCGGTCGTGCCCGGCGGCATAGTCGCGATAGGCGACCTTGTAGCCTTTGGCCTCCAGCACATCCCGCAGATGGCGGGAGCTTTCAAGGATGCCGATCTCACCGTCGCTTCCGGTTTCAAACAAGCCGGCACTGAGGAAGAAGCGCACCGGACGACGATCGCGCGATGCCACCAGACCAGCCATATGTTCCGGACGGTCCGCCGACGCGTC
This sequence comes from Azospirillum sp. Marseille-Q6669, assembly GCF_965111635.1. Classification (NCBI taxonomy): domain Bacteria; kingdom Pseudomonadati; phylum Pseudomonadota; class Alphaproteobacteria; order Rhodospirillales; family Azospirillaceae; genus Azospirillum; species Azospirillum sp. Marseille-Q6669. The sequence continues at coordinate 544,868 of NZ_CBCOOP010000004.1, forward strand.
GGCCGGATGCCACCAGAAGGAGCCGGACATGGAAAGCGCGTTTCCGAACCGCTCCGGATGGGCCAGCGCCGCGGACACCGCCGCCAGTCCACCATAGCTGGACCCGGCCAGAACCGTGCGGTCGGGGCGGGAACGGATGCCCATCCGCTCTCTCAACCAGGGGAGAAGCTCGTCGGCGAGCATCGCGGCGAAAGCGGGATTGGCCGGCAGTTCGCGTTCCCGTGCTTCGGCCGTAGGGTTGGCAATGAAGACGGCGATGGTCGGCGGCAGGCGGCCATCGCCGGTCAACTGGTCGAGCATCATCGGGACCGGCGCGTGCCGGTCGAGATAGTCCGGCCCGTCGAACAACAGCAGCAGGACGGTGTCCTTCCCCTTCGGATCGACGCCGGGCGGCGCGTAGACCGCGACGTCGCGCGTGTTCCCGAGGGTGCGGCTGGTGAAGCGTTCGGCGATGAGCCGCCCCGCCGGTTCGATCCAACCGCCTTCCAGTCCGGGCTGGAGCGGGGCGCCAGGCAGTTCCACCAGGGAAACCTGATTGTAGGGGTCGGGTGCGTCCACCGGCCAGGGATGGCGGTTCAGGGGATCGGCCTGAAGCTGCGCCAGGATCGCCATCCGGCATTCGCGGCAGGTTCCGGGAAAGTCCGGCACGTCCGGCGCGATCTGGTAGGACAGGCGGGTGGAGGAGGGGACGATGAAGCTCTTGTACCAGACGTCGCTCCGACCCAGCCGTTCAAGATTTTCATGGTTGGAGGTCGGACCGCCGAGCAGGCGCACATTGCGGCGGGCGCCCCGCGCCAGGAAGGTCATCATGACCCGGTCCGTTCCCGTCGCGCCCATCATCGGCTCTACCAAGGGCGTGCCGCGCCGGGCGATGTCCTGCCAGAAGGCCTCGGTTCCGCCGCCGTTTTTCACCGTTTCCGCCAACGCGGCGATGGTTGGGCTCAGATGCCCCTGAAGGACGGGGTGCTGGTCGACCACGGCGATGCGGCGGGTCAGCGCCAGTCGATAGCTTCCGGCCCCACGCAGCGTGACCCGCAGCGCCGCGGTGCCGGGTCCAGCGACGAAACGGAAAACCTCCCGTCCCGCCGTGCCGTTCAGCAGCAGCCGGACAGGGCGTCCGTCCCGGTCGATCAGCCGCAGCTCCGCCGCGTCCGTTCCGGAATCGAGCACGCCTTCCACATAATCGCCATCGTCGAGGTCCAAGGGGTGAACGGCGCTGCGCTCCATGCCGGACACGGGAACGTCGAGGAGCAGAGGGGCGCCGTCCGGCACCCCGGTGCAGGCGTTCAGAGCCGTCATCACCATTCCTATGAGCATCAGGCGCCTCAATCGCCCTTCCTTTCCGCCGAACGCCCCACGCCCCAAGGGCAGAAGGGAAGGGGAGGTCCACACCGTCATCCACCCACCGCGGCACGGACCGGTTCCACGTCAGCCATCGCCGTGGCGATCACCCGGTCGAGCAGGGGGCCGACGATCCGCAGGGACGCCGGGGCGATGATGTCCTCGTGCGAGCAGTGGGACAGGCGATGGACGGACAGGCGCCCGACGCGGCCCGTCCAGCTTCCCTCGGGGTCGATGTCCGGCGGGATCGACTTCTCCGCCACGAACAGCGTCAATTCGCCGTCGTAAACGGGGGTGCGGGCCTTCGAGAGAACCCGGACGGCGTCCTTGTAGTTGCCGAAGATGTGACCGAACATCTCCACCTTCTCCCGCCGCAGATCCTCGTCCATCACGTCAGCCAGGGCGTCGCCGAGGAACTGTTCCTGCTCGCGTTCCGCCGCCTGATCGGCGTCGGTGCGGCCAAGACCGCTCCAGTCGTGGGCCTCCGCCGGATAGGTGTCGAGCAGGCCGAGGAAGTCCACCCGCTCCCCCATCCGCCGTAGCCGCACCGCCAGCCCATAGGCGACCGTGCCGCCCAGCGAATAGCCCAGCAGATGGTAGGGACCCTTCGGTTGCACCTCGCGCAGGATGGCGAGCTGGCGGTCGCACAGCTCGTCGAGGTCGGCGCTGAGCGCCAGCGGACCGTTGGGGCGCGGCGATTGCAGGCCGACGATGGGCCGGTCGCCGCTCACGTAACGCGACAGCACGCTGTACTGCCAGGACAGGCCGGACCCCGGATAGAGGCAGATCAGCGGCGGCCCCGCCCCGTCGCGCAGGCGGATCACCGGCGCGAAACCGAGATTCTCCGGCTCGTCCCGCCCGCCCGCTTCGGACAGCAGGGCGGCCAGCCGGGCGACGGTGGGGGCGACCATGATCTGGCTGACCGCCACCGGCTGACCCAGGTCGCGGCGGATGCGCGCCGCCAGCCGCATCGCCAGCAGCGAATGGCCGCCGATGGCAAAGAAATCGTCGTCCGCGCCGATCCGCTCCAAGTCCAGCAGTTCGGCGAAGATGGCGGCCAGACGGCTTTCCAGTCCCGGCGCCGGTGGACGGCCCGACGAGCCCGCTTCGGCGCCTATCGAGGGCAGGGGCAGGGCCTTGCGGTCCAGCTTGCCGTTCGGCGACAGGGGCAGGGCGGCCAGCGTCACATAGGCGGCAGGCAGCATGTGCGGCGGCAGCCTGTCTTGCAGGACGGCGCGGAGGGCCGCCTCGTCCAGCGCATGGTCCATCGCCGGGACCAGATAGGCGACGAGTTGCCGCCGGTCCATGCCGGGGTCGGATGCGCCACCGCCCAGCTCCGCGGCGGTCACCACCGCCTGGGCCACGCCGGGCAGGGCAGCCAGCACGCTTTCGATCTCACCCAGCTCGATGCGTTGGCCGCGGATCTTCACCTGATGGTCGGTGCGGCCCAGATACTCGACCGCGCCGTCCGGCAGCCAGCGGGCGAGGTCGCCCGTGCGGTACATGCGCCGTCCCGGATCGAAGGGATCTGCGACGAAGCGCGACGCGGTCAGGCCGGGCCGTTCGAGATAGCCGATGGCGAGTTGGTCGCCGCACAGATACAGCTCCCCCACCGCGCCCGGCGGGACCGGGCGCAGGGCGTGATCGAGGATGCGGAGCTGCGTGTTCCACACCGGCCGGCCGATGGGAACGCCGCCGTCCCCCTCGATCCAGGCGCCCGAGGCCGGGCAATAGGTGACGTCCACCGCCGCCTCGGTCGGGCCGTAGAGGTTGTGCAGCGCCGCGGCGAAGCGGTCGGTGAAGGCGCGCGACAGGCCCCGCCCCAGCGCCTCCCCGCTGCAGAAGACGCGGGTCAGGCTGGTGCAGACCGCGGCATCGGGGCCTTGGCTTTCGATCACGTTGGCGGTGAAGAGGGCCAGCATCGACGGCACGAAGTGGATCGTGGTGATGCGGTGATCCTCGATCAGCCGGACCAGAGCCGCCGGGTCGCGGTGGGCCTCGGGCGGCGCCATGACCAACCGGGCCCCGACCAGGAAGGACCAGAAGAACTCCCACACCGACACGTCGAAGCCGCAGGGCGTCTTCTGCAGGATCGCGTCGTCCGGCCCCAGGGGATACTCGTTCTGCATCCACAGGATGCGGTTGACGATGGCGCCGTGCGACACCGCCACGCCCTTGGGCCGTCCGGTGGTGCCGCTGGTGTAGATGATGTAGGCCGGGTGCTCCGGCGTCAGCCCGTCCGCGAGCACAGGCGCTTTATCCACCGCCCCGCCGCCCTCATCGACGAACAGCACCGGCACCGCGTCGCCGAACTGCGGGCGCGAGGCCGCGTCGGTCATCAGGACGCGCGGGCGAGCGTCGGACAGCATGAAGGCCAGCCGCTCCACCGGGTAGCCGAGGTCGAGCGGCAGATAGGCCGCTCCCGCCTCAATGACCGCCAGGATCGACAGGCTGAGGGACGCGGAGCGCGGCACGCCCACCGCCACCACGTCACCGGGACGCACCCCAAGGGCGCGCAGCCGCCCGGCCAGAGCGGTCACCCGCCGCCGCACCGCGCGGAAGGTCAGGCTTTCCAATTCATCGACCAGCGCGACGGCGTCCGGCGTGCGCGCCGCCTGCGCGACGAGGAGGTCGCGCAGCGTGGTCCGGGACACCGCCCGCGCGGTGGCGTTCACCGCGGCGAGGTGCCGCCGCTCCCCCTCCGTCAAGGTCGGCAAGGCGGCCACGGGCGTCTTGGGATGGCGGACCAGCGTGGTCAGCAAGCCGCAGACCCGCTCCGCCAGCGCCGTCGCGTCGGGGACCGCGCCGCGGTTCTCCACCAGCAGGGTCAGCTCCCGGCCCGGCAGGACCAGCAGGGCCAGCGGGTAATGGCTGTAGCCGCGGTTGTGGACCCTGGAGACGCGGACGCCGCCGAGGTCGAGGGACTCGCATCCGCTGTCCGGGTAGTTCTCCACGACCAGCAGCGTGTCGAACAGAGTGGCGCCCCCCGCCATCGTCTGAAGCTCCGACAGGCCCAGGCCGTCGTGTTCCATCAAGGCGATGTGGCGCTCCTGGATGGCCGGAAGCTGCTCCCACAGCGGCCGCGCCGGGTTCAGGGCGACCCGCACCGGCACAGTGTTCAGGAACAGGCCCACCTGCTCCTCGACGCCAGGAACGGCGGCGGAGCGTCCGGAGACCGGCGTGCCGAACAGCACGTCGTCACGCCCCGCCAGATTGCTCAGGACAAGCCCCCACACCGCCTGCATCAGCGCGTTCAGCGTCAGCCCCTCCGCCCGCAGCCGGGAGAGGAGGGCGTCGGTCAGCTCCGCCGGCAGGGCCAGTTCCGACTCCTCCATCGGCGCGTCGCCGCCGGACCGGGCCGGATCGAACAGGACGGTCGGGGTGGCCCCGGCCAGGGCCGCGCCCCAGGCGTCCCGGCTCGCGGACAGGTCGCGGGCCAGAAGACCGTGGACCACCGCCGGATAGCCGATGGACAGGGGCGTCAGCGCATTGGGACCCTGTCCGTAGGCGGTCAGCAGGTCGCGCAGCAGCAGCGGCGTCGACCAGCCGTCGACCACCAGATGATGCACGGCGATCAGCAACCGATGACGGTCGGGTGCGGTGCGGACGAGGATGGCCTTCACCAGACCCAGGAAACGGTCGGTCGGGTTGGCGCGCTCGGCCGCCGCGGCCTCGATGCGGACCAGTTCCGCGGCTCGGTCTTCCGGGGTCATGCCCGACAGGTCGTGCCGTTCGAAGGGCCACAACCCGGCGCCGCCGTCCGGCAGGGCGGGGATAACTAGCAGCGGTTCGCCGCGCCCGTCATGGTCGAACAGCCCGGCAAGCTGCGGGTGGCGGCGCAGCACAGCGTCGAAGGCCCGCTCCAGCCGCTCCGCGTCCAGCGGCCCGTCGAGGTCGAGCGCGGTGAAGGCGTTGTAGGCGCTGGCCTTGCCGCCGAGCTGGCTCTGGAACAGCATGCCCTTCTGCAAGGGCAGCAGCGGCACCGCCGCCGCGACCGGGCCGTGACGGACCGCCAGCGCCGCCAAATCGACGGCGGGCGTCGCCGTGGCCGTCCGGCGTTCGGGAACCAGCGCCTTCAGGGCCAGCGCCATGCGCCGTGGGTCGCGCCCGGCGAAGACGTCGCGCGGGCGCAGCTCGAACCCGTGGGTGCGCAGCGCGCTGCCCAACGCGATGGCGCTGATGCTGTCGCCGCCGAGCGCGAAGAAATCGGCATCGGCGCCGACCATCGGCAAGCGCAGAACCGTCGCCATGGCGCGGCAGAGCAGCGCCTCCGCCGGGGTGGCGGGGGCAGCGCCGCCGGCCTCCGCCGCCGGGGCGGGCAGACGGGCGCGGTCCACCTTGCCGTTGACGGTCAGCGGGAAGGCGTCCAACACCACCAGCGCCGAGGGCACCATGTAGTCGGGCAGCTGCTCGCGCAATCCATGCAGCAGATCGCGGGACGTCCGATCCGCTCCCTCCGCCAGGGTGCAGTAGGCGATCAGCCGGTGGCTTCCGTTCACCGCCTCCGCCACCACCAGCGCGCCCGACACGCCGGGCAGGCGGTGCAGGGCGGCCTCGACCTCCGGGATCTCGATGCGGTAGCCGCGGACCTTGATCTGGTGGTCGGCGCGCCCGATGAAGTCGATCTGCCCATCGCCGGTCCAGCGCACCAGATCGCCGGTCCGGTAGAGACGCCCGCCCGTGCTGAACGGATCGGCGACGAAGCGCTGGGCGGTCAGTCCCGGACGGCCCACATAGCCCGCCGCCAGACCGGCGCCGCCGATGTACAGCTCGCCCACGGCGCCGACCGGCAGCGGGCGCAGCCGGGGGTCCAGCACATGGACCCGCACATTGCCGACCGGGCGTCCGACCACCGGCCGTTCCGCCGCCGTGACGGGCGCGCGCAGCGTGTCCACGGTGTTCTCGGTCGGGCCGTAGAGGTTCACCGCCATCAGGTCGGCATGGCCGCGGAGGTCCGTCCACAGGGCGGGGGAGGCCGCCTCGCCGCCGATCAGGATCAGCGTCGGCTGGTGATGGCCCGGCTCCATCAGGCCGCAGGCCAGCATCTGCGCGCAGAAGGAGGGCGGCAGGTCCATGGCGTCGATGCGCCGGCTCCTCACTTCCTGCACCAGCGCGTGGGCGTCGCGCCGCATCACCTCGTCGAAGACGTGAAGCTCCTGGCCCAGCAGCATCCAGAAGATTTGCAGCCAGGAGGAATCGAAGGCGAAAGAATGGGTGTGCGCGGCCCTCAAGGCCCGCGCGCCGTGGTGCCGTCGGGCGGCCTCCAGCGCTGGCCCGTAGACCGTCGCCGTGTGGGACAGCAGCAGGTTCAGAAGCGCGCCGTGGGTGTTCATCACCCCTTTCGGGCGCCCGGTGGAGCCCGAGGTGAAGATGATGGTGGCGATGTGGCCCGGTGTCAGCGGCGCCTTGCGCTCCGCCGCCGCGATGGGTCCAGCGGGCAGGGCGGCGCAGGCGGCCAGCAGGTCGGCGTCGTCCAGGCACAGCGCTTCCAGCCCGGCGGGCAGCCGCCCGGCCACCGAGGCCCAGGTCAGCGCGCAGCGCGGCCCGGCGTCCTCGCACATCATCGCCAGCCGCTCGGTCGGGTAATCGAGGTCCAGCGGCAGGTGGGTGGCGCCGCTCGCCAGCACGGCCAGCATGGCGACCACCGCGTCGGCGGAGCGCGGAACCGCCACCGCCACCACGTCGCCGGGACCGACGCCGCGCGCGATCAACAACCGCGCCAGCCGCGACACCGCGCCCGACAGCTCCGCGAAGGTGATGCGGGTGTCGCCGAACACCAGCGCCGTGGCCTCCGGCGTCTCGGCGGACTGGCGGTCCAGAACCTCCACCAAGGTCGCCGGGCGCTCCGGCGCGGCGAAGACGGGACCGCTGGACCAAGCGGCGATGGCCGCGTCCTCATCGGCGTCCATCACCGGCAGGCCGTCCAGCGGAGCGCCGGTCACAGCGGCGTCGAGCAGCCGGACCAGGCGTCGGGCGTGGCGAGCCAGTTCCGCAGCGTCGTAGCGCGTACGGTCGGCGCGCAGCTCCAGCGCGATGCCGCCGCCGCGGGTCATCAGCCCGAACTCGAAGTCGTCCACCGGACCCGTCGCCAGATGGTGGGTGATCGCCTCCACACCCGCGAAGTCCAGGTCGTAATCGAACAGGCGGTAATTGACCACTGGGCCGTAGAGCGCCTTTCCCGATCCGACCTGACCCAGGTCGCGGGGGATGCGCTCCGCGTCGTAGCGCTGGTGCCGGCGCGCCTCGCGCAGCGCGGCCCGCACCCGTCCGGCGGCATCGGCCAGCGTGACGGCACCGGTCAGGTCGATGCGCACCGGCAACACGTTGACCACCGGCGCCATGGCATGGACGGCGGCGGAGCCCATGCGCCGCATGAAGGGCACGCCCACCACCGGGCGGGGATCGCCGGACAACCGGTGCAGATAGACGGCGATGCCGGCCATGGTCAGGTCGGCGACCGACACGCCACAAGTCTCCGCCAGCCCGGCGAGCGCGCGGGCCAGAGGGGCGGGCAGGGCGGCGGCGTGGGCCACCACCTCCGACGTCGCCTGCTGCTCGGTCGGCTTGGCGCCCTGGACGGAGAGGGTCAGCGGCGCCGAAAAGTCCCGGCACAGCCCGCTCCAATAGGCGCGGTCGCGGACCAGCGCGTCGGATGCGAGATAGGCCGCTTCCTCCTCCGCCACCGCGGCGACGGAGACGAAGGGGCCGGGGGCCGGCGTCCGCTCCTGCATGGACGCGCCGTACAGATCCGCGATGCGGCGGGTCAGCGCGTTGAAGCTGTAGCCGTCCAGCATAATGTGGTGGTAGCGCTGGTACCAGATCCAGCGCGGCGCGCCATCCGCCCCGGTGACGTCGAACAGGATCTGGCGGCACAGCGGGCGGTCGCCATCGGCGGGCAGATCGCCGGCCAGATCGTCGGCCATGACCGCGCGCGCCGCCGCCTCCGGGTCGGTGGCCGCGCTCAGGTCCATTCGCTCCGGTTCCGCCGCAGCCTTGCCGCCACCGAGAATCTGGACGACGCGGCCGTCCCGTTCGGCGAAGCGTGCGGTCACCGTGTCGGCCTCCGCCAGCCCGTCGCGAATGGCCCGCGACAGGCGCGCGGCGTCGATGGGACCGTTCAGCTCGATGGCGTGGGCGATGACGTAGGCGTTCTTCCGGGCCGCGACCTGATCCGCCAGCCAGATGCCCAGTTGCGTGCCCAGCAGGGGGATGATGCGCATGGCCCTGTCCTCATGAATGCTCTGAAAAAGCCGTCAGGCGGCGGCGGGGGTGAGGTCGGTCCAGGCGGCCTCGATGTGGTCGAGGCAGGCGGCGCGCCCGGCGGGGCCGAAGACAGCGGTCCAGCCCTCTGGCACCGCGGCGAAGCACGGCCACAGGCTGAATTGGCCGGCATCGTTCGCCAGCGCCAGGAAGTCGTGACGCTCGTCGTCGAAGGGGTTCACATACTGGTCGGTGGTCATCGGGTAAGTCCCTGAAATGAAGTGGCTAGCGCCCGAGCGTCGCTCCGCCGTCCACCAGCAGGTCGGCGAGCGTGATGTGGCCGGCGGCGGGGGAGGCGAGGAAGACGACCGTCTCCGCCACGTCGCGCGGCGTGGCGAGCTTGCCGAGCGGAATGCCGAGCTTGTGCTGCTCGGGATTGCCCCGGATGGTCTGCGCCGCACCGTCCGGCCCGCCCCACAGCGCGCGCTGCATGGGCGTGTCGGTGGAGCCGGGGGAAACGACGTTGCAGCGCACGCCGTAGGGCGCCAGTTCCAGCCCCACCGTCATGGTCAGGCTGGTCAGCGCGGCCTTCGACGCGCCATAGGCGGCCATGCCGATCCGCGGCACATGGGCGGCGTTGGACGACACGCTGACGATGGCGCCGCCGTTCCCGCCGCTTTTGAAGGCCGGGATCACCGCCCGCATCATGTGGAAGGGACCGGCCACGTTGACGGCGAAGCTGTCGCTCCAGTCGGCGTCGGTCGTTGCCTCCACCGGTCCCATGCGCAGGATGCCGGCGACGTTGGCCAGCGCGTCGATCCGCGTGCCCTCGGCAAACAACGCCTCGCAGGTTCCGGCGACCGCGTCGGCGTCGGCGATGTCCAGCGTCACGGCGCGGTAGGGCCGCTCCCCGCTGTCGTGCCAGCGGCGGTCGAAGGCGACGACGATGGCGCCGCGGGCGTGGAACAGGTCGGCCACGGCCCGCCCGATCCCTTGCCCGGCGCCGGTCACCCAGGCGGTCCGGCCCGCGAAGTCCGTCATGCCGCGACGCGCCCGGAAGCGGCCAGCCGGGGCTCGATCAGCGCCCACCAGCCGTTGATGCTCGGCTGCGCAGCCAATTCGGCGAAGCCGACCTCGACGCCCGCGGCCTTCCAGCGGTCCACCACCTGCATCACCGCGATGGAGTCCAGACCGAAATCCATCAGGTTGTCGTCGTCCCCCGGCACCTCGTCCAGCGAGGCGAGCAGGATGCGCCGCAGCCCGTCCTTGCTCAGCACCGCCGCGGGGGCGGCCAGCACACTGTCGGAATGGATCGTCCGCCCGGCGTTGCGCGCGACGTAGCGCAGCGCCATCATATGATCCTCGCGCGAGAAGTCGGCGATGGCGTCGGCGATCAGGAAGGGCTTGATGCCGCGCATGAAGGCGTCCAGCGCCGTCTGCATCACGCCGATGTGCGCGTAGATCCCGCAGATCAGGAGCTGGTCGCGCCCCGCCTCCGCCATCATCTCGGCCAGCGGGGCGCGGAAGAAGGCGCTGTAGCGCCATTTGGTCAGCACCCGGTCGTCGGCGTCCGGAGCCAGCGGGGCGACGATGCCCGCCAGATCCGGCTTGGCCGTCAGGCCCGGCCCCCACATATCGTTCAGCAGGCCGCGGTCGGCGTCGGTCTGCACCGGCGGCTGGGCCGTGTAGACGACCGGCACGCCCAGCGCCTTCAGATGGCGCTTCAGCCGGACGATCCGGTCGATGCAGCTGACAATGGCCGGGTTCGCCGCGCCGTAGAAGCCGACGAAATAGTCCTGCATGTCGTGGATCAGCAGGACCGCACGGGCGGGGTCGACGCTCCAGGACACCTTGTCCTGCGGCAGGTCCGCCGCGGTGGGCAGGGCGTAGGGGGCGATGGATCGGATGGTCATGATGCGGTCGTTTCCATGAGAACGTTGTCTTGGCGCGCCCGCTCGCGCAGGGTCTGCTTGTCGACCTTGCCGACGGCGGTCTTGGGCAGGTCCCGGACGAAAACGAAGCGGTCGGGCAGCTTGAAGTCGGCCAGCCCCTGGCCGCGCAGGAAGCGGCGCAGCTCCGACGGCTTGGTGCCGGGCGGGGCGATCACGAAGGCGCAGGACCGCTCGCCCATCAGCGCGTCGGGTATGGCGACGACCGCGGCGTGGCCCACCGCGGGGTGGCCGGCCAGCAGGTCTTCGACCTCCTGCGCGTCGATCTTCTCGCCGCCGCGGTTGATCTGGTCCTTGTTGCGTCCGCAGACGACGAGGTTGCCGCCCGGTGCCAGGCTGACCAGATCGCCGCTGCAATAGAAACCCTCGGCGTCGAAGACGCGGGCGTTGTGCGCCTCGGCCTTGTAATAGCCTCGGAAGGTGTAGGGGCCGCGGGTCCACAGCTCCCCCACCGCGCCGGGCGGGACCGGGTGGCCGGCGGCGTCGAGGATGCGGATCTCGTCGTCGGGGCTCATCGGGCGGCCCTGGGTGTTGACCACCGTCCAGGGATCGTCGTCGAGCCGCGTGTAGTTCACCAGCCCTTCCGCCATCCCGAAGACCTGCTGGAGACGGCAACCCAGCCGTTCCGGCACCCGCTCGGCGACGGCGGGGCTGAGCTTGGCGCCGCCCACCTGGACAACCTCCAGGCTGGACAGGTCCCCGGCGCTGCCTGCGGCTTCCAGCCAGACCGACAGCATCGGCGGGACCAGCGCCGCCCAGGTGACGCGGTGGCGCGCGATCAGCGGGAAGCAGGTCGCGGGGCCGGGGTCGCCGGCCATCACCACCGTGCCGCCGGCGTGGAACACGCCGAGCGCGCCGGGCGAGCTGAGCGTGAAGTTGTGCGGCGCCGGCAGGGCGCAGAGGAAGCAGCAGGACCCGTCCAGCCCGCAGATCTCGGCGCTGCGGCGGACGCTGTAGAGATAGTCGTCGTGGGTGCGCGGGATCAGCTTCGGCGTGCCGGTGCTTCCGCCGGACAATTGGAAGAAGGCCACGCCGGACGGATCGGCGGCAAGGGCCGGCCCGGCGGCGTCCTCCGCCAGCGCACCGCCGTCGGCCCAGGCGAAGCCGCCGATCCCGTCGTCGGACGGAGCGCCGAGCAGGAGCAGCCGCTCCGGCCCGACCGTCTGTACCATCAGAGCGACCAAAGCTTGGTCCGCCGCCGGCAGCACGGCCAGCGCCGGCTCGATCTGGCGCGCGTAGGCCGTCAGCTCATAGACGCCATGGCTGTTCAGCGCGTTGACCGGCACCACCCCGCAGCGCAGCAGGGCGAAGAAGACCAGATAAAATTCTGCGCGGTTGGGCAGGCGGACCAGCGCGGTGTCACCGGGGCGCAGGCCGCGGGCGCGGAAGGCCGCCGCCAGACGGAGCGACTGGCTCTGCAGGTCGGCGTAGCGGAACCGGCGTTCCCCACAGAGGATCGCTGTGGCCTCCGCCGCCGCGCCCCGGTGGCGGTCGATCACGTCGGTCAGCGGGTCGCCGGTCCAGTAGCCCTTGGCGCGGTAGCGCTCGACAAACTCGGCGGGCCAGGGCGTGAAAGGAATGGTCACGACGCCAGCTCCACCGGCACGTCCGCGTTGGAGGGCAGGGCGGAGCCGACGCCGAACAGGTTCAGCATGGTGGTCAGCTTCGCCGCCGTCTCCTCCCACTCCGCCGCAGGGTCGGAGTCCGCGACGATGCCGGCCCCGGCGTAGAGGCGCAGCCGCCGCCCCTGGACCAGCCCGCAGCGGATGGACAGCGCCCATTCGCCGTTGCCCCGGCTGTCCATCCATCCGACCATGCCGCCGTACCAGTTGCGGGCGTAGCCCTCCAGCCGGTCGATGGCGTCACGGGCGAGGCCGGTCGGCGTGCCGCAGATCGCCGGCGTCGGGTGCAGCGTGTGGGCGAGCCGCAGCGACGACACCGCGGGATCGGCCAGTTCGCCGGTCAGCTCGGTGGACAGGTGCAGCATGGTCGGGGTGCGGATCACGCTGGGGGCGTCCGGCACGGACAACGGGTTGCAATGGGGGGCGAGCGCCGCGCGCACCGCATCGACGACGTACCGGTGTTCCGTCCGGTCCTTCATGGAAGCGATCAGGGCGGCGGTGCGCTGGCGCTCCACCTCGGCGGACGGGCTGCGCGGGGCGGAACCGGCCAGCGGGTTGCTGACCACGGTCCGCCCGGTCTTGCGGATCAGCAGCTCCGGGCTCGCCCCCACCAGGGTCTGTCCGTAGGCGACCGGGGCCGCGAAGACGTAGGCTCCGGGATTCTGCCGCAGCAGGGCGCGCAGCAGGCGGCCCGGCGCGAAGGCCTCGCGCGCCTCCACGTCGAGTGGGCGCGACAGCACGACCTTCTTCAACGCGGTGTCGCGGAACAGTTCAATGGCTTGGGCCACAGCCGCTTCGAAGGCGCCGCGCCCCACCGTTTCCTCGACGGCGTCCAGCGCGACGGGGTCGGGTTCGGCGGCCATGCGGCCGGCGTCCTCGTAATCGCAACACTGGGGGATGAACAGGCGGGCGTGCTGGCGTCCGTCGAAGGGGACGGCGCCGACCAGGATGGGATTCTCGACACCCTGGGCCTTGCGGCGGCGGAAGGCGCGGTCCAGCGCCTCCTCCCACCGGCCATCGGCGAAGCTGCGGTCGTCGAGGGCGACGTCCAGCCGCTCATCCATGCCGTAGGCTTTCAGGACGCGGCCACGCGAGGCGAAGGCGAAATCCGGGTCGGAACGGCCGCCGAGCGGCCGCTCCCCGGCGGGCAGGGGTAGAACGTCCATGGAAACACGAGCCTCCACTGTCCATCCGCCAGCGCGGACGATGTTGACATGGTCGGAAATAGCGCGCCGTTGACGGTCCGGGCGGGCACGGGAATCGCCGCCGGCCTTCTGCCGGGACCGCGAATTGCATTCACGTATATGCAAATGATTCTCATTCGCAATATAGGGTTATGCTTCAGCAGCCGCAAGTATTTTTTGCATTACGGAATATGTTTCTCTCGCTTTCAGGCTCAACCTCCCGCTTCTGCCACCCTCCGGTCGTGTGTCCTGGCGCCCAAGCGGTCGGACAGGCGGAAGACCAGGGACAGCACGACGGGCAGGACCGTCACCGTCACCAAGCTGGAGATCAGCAGGCCGCACAGCACGACCAGCCCCAGCCCGCGGTACAGCTCCGTCCCGGCGCTGGACACCGCCACCATCGGGATCAGGCCGGCGACGGTCGTCACCGTGGTGATCAGGATGGGGCGCAGTCGGCTCTGCAAGGCGTCGGCGATGGCCTCCGCCCCGGACATGCCGTGCGTCCGTCGGTTCACGGCGGCCTGCTCGACGATCAGGATGGGGTTGTTCACCACCGTTCCGACCAGCACCAGGAAGCCCATCATCGTCAGCACGTCGAAGGGCTGGGGCGGGCCGAAGCCTCCGGGCAGGCCGGCGACGAGGTTGTAGAGCCACAACCCGACCAGCCCGCCGCCGATCCCCGTGGGCACCACCGCCATGATGATCAGCGGATAGCCCCAGTGCGAGAAGACGGCGACCAGAACCAGATAGGTGATGGCGAGCGCAAGCAGGAACCCGCCGGCCAGGGCGGAGCGCAACTCGTCCAGCGATCCGCCGGCCCCGGTGATGCGGGTGCTCATCCCGTCGGGAATCACGCCCTCGGCGCGCAGCCGGTCCACCAGATCGGTGCGCACCGCGGCGATGCCGGATTCCAGCGCCACCGACCGCGGCGGGATGATGGTCAGGGTGACCGTCCGGAACCCGTCGATCCGCGCGATGCTGGAGGAGCCCACGGTTTCCCGCAGCTCGGCGAGGCTGGACAGCGGCACCGGGGCGCCGCGGCCGGTGTGGAGCACCAGATCGGCGAAGCCCTGGCGGTCGCGGCCCAGGCCCCCGGCCACCCGCAGATAGATGTCCAGCGTCTCGTCGTTCAGCAGGTACTCGTCGGCGAAGGCGCCGTCCGAATAGGCGCGCAGCGTGTAGCCCAGCTCGGCCAGCCCGATGCCCATCTCACCCGCGCGCTCCCAGTTGGGGTGCAGTTCCAGGAAGGGCTGCGACATGGCCAGAGTGGGCGGGGAGGGATCGCTGTTGACCTGCCCGTCGGGGAACAGATCGCCCGCGCGGTCGAGCACCGTCAGCGCCGTGGCGTAGAGCGTGGTCAGGTCGCCGCCGCTCAGCTCCAGCCGGATGGCGCGGGCGCCGCCGCTGTTGCCGGAGAAGATCGACCCGCGCGCGGCGAAGCCGCGCATGCCGGGAATCGCCCGCATCCGCTTGGTGACGTTGGCGATCAGCGCGTCGGTGTCGGCGGGGTTCATCGGCTCCGTCACGAAGCGGATGAAGCCGGGCCGGATGAAGCTCAGATTGACGCGCAGCGGCGGAATGCCGGTCTCGGCGTCGGTGTCCGCGGCGCCCACCTGACGGCTCAGCAGCGGGTCGATCTGCCGCCAGACCTCCTGCATCGAGTCCATGCTGTAGCCGGGCGGGGCGGCCATGAAGCTGAAGACGGTCGCCTCCTCGCCCTCCGGCAGATATTCGGCGGGTGGCACCATGGTGAGCATGACGGCCACCATGGCCGCGGCGGAGACGGCGAGGATCGCCAGCTCCCGCCGGGCGCTGCGCAGCATCCAGCGCACCGCCACACCCAGCGTGCCCTCCTTCTGCGGAGCCTTTCCTGCCGGGGACGCCACCGACCAGCGCCCGGCGACGACGGGAACCAGGACCAGGGCGGCAAACATCGACATGACGACGGCGCCGGTGATGGCGATGGCGATGTCGGAATAGAGCTGCCCAGCCTCCGCCGTGATGAACAGCACCGGCAGGAAGACCAGGACGGTGGTGAGGGTGGAGGACAGGATCGCCGGCCACACTTCGGCGATGCCGTCCTCGGTCGCGGCGGCCTTCGACTTGCCCGTGCGCAGATGGCGGGCGATGGCGTCCAGCGCGACCACGCTGTTGTCCAGCGTCATGCCGATGGCGAAGGCGACGCCGGACAGCGAGATCACGTTGATGCTGCGCCCGGCGGCCGCCAGGACCAGCAGGGTCGCCAGCGTGCAGACCGGCATGCTCGCCGCCGCCGCCGCGGTCGCCGGGATGGAGCGCAGGAACAGCAGCAGTACCACCGCGGCCAGGACGCTGCCGGCGATCAGGTTGCTCAGCACGTTGTCGATGGACCGTTCCATGTAGCGCACGTCCTCGGACAGCAGCCGCATGGACAGGCCGCGCTCCTTCAGGGCGTGGCGGTTCAACTCGTCCACAGCGTCGGTCACCGCTTCCTTGACGGCGATGACGTTGGCGCCGGCCCGCTTGCCGATGGTGACGAGCAGGGTGGGGCGCCCGTCGGCGAAGGCGACGCTGCGCGCCTCTTGGGTCGCCATGGTCACCGATCCGACGTCGCGCAGGCGGATCGCCGTTCCGTTCTCCCGCGCGACGATCAGATCGGCCAGATCCTCCAGGTCGGCGAAGCGCCCGATGGTGCGCAGGAAGTAGCGGCGCTTGCCGAAGTCGCGGTCGCCGCCGGAGACGTCGCGGTTGCGCGCCCGCACGGCGTCGCGCACCGTCCCCACATTCAGGTTGCGGGCGGACAGTTTCATCGGGTCGAGCAGGATGTGGACTTCCTGCGCCGCTCCGCCGATCACCTCGGCCTTCGCCACGCCAGCCACACGCTCCAGCCGCGGGCGCAGGACGTTCTCGATCCAGTTGGTCTCGCGCTGGATGGATTCTGCGTCGGTGGAGCCGTCCAGCCGCTCGACGCCGAAGAACAGGAAGGGTTCCGCCGTCGCGGATTCGGCGACGATGCGCGGGCGGTCCACCGTCTCCGGATAATCGGTGACCTGCGACAGCGCGTTGTCGATGTGGATCAGCGCCTCGTCGACGGAGGTGCCGGAGGGGAATTCCAGTTCCACCTGACCGCCGCCGAACTCGGCGCCGGAGGACAGGCGGACGAGGCCGGGGATGGCGCGCAGGTATTTCTCCTGCTCGATCAGGATCTCCTGCTCGATGTCCTGCGGGGTGGCGCCGGGCCAGTTGGTTTCCACCATGATCCGGCGCGGGCTGATGTCGGGGATCATCTGCACCGGAATGCGGAAAACCGACACCGCGCCCAGCAGGCACAGGATCAGGACCGACACCAAAGCAGTCAGCGGGTTACGCAGGATCAGGCGGGTCATTGTGACTCCGGAAAAAGGTCCAAGTCCTTCAAGAGAAATCCCCTCTCCCCGGAGGGGAGAGGGTTCATCAACACGCGCTCCGACCCCTCACCCCACCATGTCCGGGACGACCGGCTGGTCGGGGCGCAGGCCCTCGTTGCCCTGGACGACCACCAGATCGTCGGGGCGAAGCTCGGGGCTGAGGATTTCCACATGGTCGCCGGAATGGCGGCCCGTGCGCACCGCCACCGGGCGGGCCACCGCCCCGTCGCCGCCGCGCTGCACCACCCAGACGCGGGCGCTGCCGTCGGGATGGCGCTGCACCGCGTCCGCCGGGACCTGAAGCGCGATCTCCGCCGTTCCGGGCGCCGGGCCGAGCGCGACGCCGACGCGCGCCGACATGCCAGGCATCAGCCGCCCTTCGGGGTTGGGAAGCGCGATGTGGATGCGGAAGCTGCGGCTGACCGGATCGGCGGCGGGCACCACCCGCTCGACCGCCGCGGCGATGCCGGCCCCCTCCGGCGCGTCGGCGACCAGAACGGTGACCGGCGTGCCGGCGGTGATGCGCCCGTGCTGGCGCTCCGGCACATCGACGACGACGCGCAGCGGGTCGGTGACGGTGAGCTGAAGCACCGAGCCGCCGGACCCCACCCACTCCCCGCGCCCGGTGCGCCGTTCGGTCACCACCCCGGCGAAGGGCGCGGTCAGCCCGTGACGCGCCACCTGCTCCCGCTGGATGGCGACGGCGGCGCGGAGCTGGCGGACCTTGGCCTCCTCGATGGCGGCCTGGGCGAGCTGCGTGCGGTAGCGGGACTGCGAGACGCTCTGCACGCCGGCCAGCACCTCGGCCTCGCGGGCCAGCCGCAGGGCGTCGCGCTGCAGGTGCTCGGCCTCGGCCAGGGAATGCTCCAGCCGTTCCAGTTCCAGCCGGGCGACAGTGTCGTCCAGCCGCAGCAGGGGTTGCCCGGCCTCCACCCGGTCACCGGCCTCGACCAGCAGGGCGTCCACCCGGCCCTCGACTTGAGCGGACAGGGCGCTGCTCTGCGGCGACACCAGAGTGCCGGGGAGGTGCTGCGTCTGGCGGACGGGGGCGGCGACCACCGCCGTCACCTTCACCCGCGTCTGGGCGGCGACGGGAAGCGCCGCGGCGAGCAGGGCAGCGGTCAGCAGGATCGGCATGGCGCGGGTCATCATCCGGTTCCCTCCAGGGCAGGGTCGCTCATTGGCGCTCCGCGCATCGTGGTGGCGGTGGCGGTCACGGCGGCGGCGAGCGCCAAGGCCCCCAGGCCCAGCGCCAGGATTCCGACGGCGGGGCTCAGCAGCGTCGCCAGCAGGCCCATGCCGATGGTGCCGGCGCTGTCGCCGAACACGTCCTGGGCGGTCCACAGGCTGTTGACGCGGCCCAGCAGATGGTCGGGCGTGTGGCCCTGCACCATGCTGTATTCCAGGAGCGAGGCGATGGAGGTGGCGTAACCGAACAGCACCAGCACGGGCAGCGCCACATAGAGGCTTCCTGCGGCCCCGATCACGGCGACGCAGGCGAAGGCGCCCATGCAGGCGCCGCCCATCACCGGACCCGGACGCTCCAGCCGCGCGGCCCAGCCGCTGAGTGCCGCGCCCAGCGTCGCCCCGATGGGAACGGCGCTGTACATCAGCCCGGTCTCGAAGGCGCCGCCGCCGAACACCTCCTCGACCAGGGCCGGGAAGAGGATGCGGATGGAGGTGGCGACCGTGGTCAGGCAGCCGAGCGCGACCACGCTCACGATCACCTTGTGGCCAAACAGGAAGGCGAAGGCTTGCGCCATGGCGCGCAGCGGATTCTCCCCGGCTTCGCCCTGCGGCATCATCCGGGGCAGGCCGAGCAGGGTCAGGACGGTCAGCCCAGTGCCCAGCGCCGTCAGCAGATAGACCCAGCCGACGCCCAGCCCGGCGATCAGCAGGCCACCCAGCGCCGGCGACAGGATGGTGGCAACGCGCATCGACAGCATGCCCAGCGCGCGGGCCTGCACCAGATTGGCGCGCCCGACGAGATGGGGCATCGCGGCCAGCAGGGCGTTGACGCCGATGGCTCCGAAGAAGCCGTCCCAGAAGGACAGGGCGTAGATCGCCGGAAGGGACGGGGAGGGCAGCGCCGCGTTGGCCGCCAGCCCGAGGAAGCCCAGGCCGCAGACGCTGCGGGCGGCCAGGATCAGGCGGCGGCGGTCCATCCGGTCGGCCAGCACGCCGCCCAGCAGCAGGCCCAGGAACATGCCGATGCCGTCGCAGGCTGCGGCCATCCCGACCTGAAGGCTCGACCCGGTGAGGGCGTAGACCTGGAGCGGCACCGCCACCGACAGCAGGCCGAGCGCCATCAGCGAGATGGTCCGGGCGATCAGCACGCGGCGGAAATCGGGGTTGGTTCTCAGAAGGCTGAGATCGACGAAAAGGTTCGACAGGGTCATGGGCGGGCCTTTCCGGCACCGGCGCCCGCGGCAACGGGACCGAGGGCGGCTTTCAGACAGCGGACGCGCCCGCCCCCGGAGCAAGCCGGGGACGGGCGGCGGCGGATCAGAAGCGGTAGTTGGCGGAGACGTAGTAGTTGCGTCCCACCTCCACCGACGTGAAGTTGACGTTCTTCTCGCTGAGGATGACGTCGGTGATATTCTTGACGCCGGCCCCGACGGTCAGCGCCTCGGTGACATCGGCGCTGACGCCCCAGTTCAGCAGGGTGTAGCCGGGCATCTTGCTGGTGCCCTGCAGCTGCGGGCCGGTGTAGCTGGTCGACACCGACGTGCTGATGTTTTCCAGCGCCTGCCACGTCAGGGAGGCGTTGATCTTGTGGCGCGGACGGTAGTCCAGCTCCGCACCGTTGCTCTGCTCGGTGTAGAGGTAGGTGTAATTGCCCGCCAGCAGCAGCTTCGGCGTCAGGCTGACGGAGCCGGTCACCTCCACGCCCGAGATGTCCACGTTGTTGATGTTGCTCCAATTGCGGGCGACGGCCACCGGATCGTAGACCGCCTGGATCATGTCCTTGACCTTGTTGTGGAACAGCACGACGCTGCCGTCCCAGCGGTCATAGCGGGTTTCCAGGCCGATCTCGTAGTTGGTGCTGGTCTCCGGTTCGAGGTCCGGGTTGCCCGACAGGAAGCAGCGGCCGCCGCAGCTGACGATCCGGTATTCGCGGCTGAGCTGGTAGGCGTCCGGCGCCTTGTAGCCCTGGCTGACGCCGGCCTTCAGCGACAGCGCGTCGGTCAGCGCATAGACGACGTTGGCGCGGCTGGTGAATTTGCCGCCGAAGATCTCGTGGTGGTCGTAGCGGGTGCCGACCGTCAGGGTCAGCCCGTCGATCAGCCCGATCTGGTCCTGGAGATAGACGGCCTTCTGCCCGATCTCCGACTTGCCGGACTGCAGGAAGGTGTTGGGGTCCTCCACCGTCTGCTTGCGGTATTCCGTGCCCGCGGTCAACCGGTTGAAGCCGAGCTGGAAGTTGGAGCGGCCGTGCAGGAAGAGGTTCTTTTCCTTCAGGTGCCGCTGCTGCGGCGCGTTGAAGGACGAGTTGTAGTCGTCGATGCGGCCGTCTTCGTAGTTTGCCTCGACCAGCGTGTCGCCCCAGCCCCAGTTGCCGCGGTGGGCGGCGCCGAAGGTGTTGCGGACGATCTCCTGCTTCTGGGAGGAGAGCCAGCGGTCGTAATAGCCGCGGGGCCGGTTGTCACGGTTCAGGCCGTAGTTGGCCTCCAGCGTCTGGTTCTCCGTCACGTCGAAGGCCAGCGTGGTCAGCAGGTTCGCCAGGTTCTTCTTTTCCAGAACCGGAACGACGCCGTTGTAGCGGGAGTCGTCGTACCAGGCCTGTCGGTTGAAGTATTCGGCGGAGACCGAGGCCGAGACCTTATCCACGATCGGGCCGGCGGCGTAGAGGCCGGTGCGGTACTGGGTGCCGCCGCGGCCCGGCTCGACGACGCGGTAATCGCCGTTGATCTCGCCCGACCACTTGTCGGTCGGCTTCTTGGTGATGATGTTGACCACACCGCCGATAGCGTCCGATCCGTAGAGCGACGACAACGGGCCGCGCACCACCTCCACCCGCTCGATGGCCGACATCGGGATCGAGTGGTAGTCGAAGTCGCCGCCGCGCCACAGCGCGTCGGAGGTGGACACCCGGCGCCCGTTCACCAGCACCAGCGAGTAGTTGGCGCCCATGCCGCGGATCACCACCTCGTCGCGGCCCGTGGCGTCGGTGCGGTCGTTCACGCCCACCGAGCGGCCCAGGACTTCCGGCAGGCCGGAGGAGGCGACGCCCTCCCTCTTCAGGTCCTCCGACGTGATGACGGTGGTGAAGGCGGGAGCGGTCAGCGTGCTTTGCGGCGTGCCGGTCGCCGTCACCGTCACCGGCCCCAGCGTCTGGACGGCAGCGGGCGACCCTTCCGAGGCGGCCTGCTGGGCCAGCGCCGGCGTTCCCCCCGCCAGCGCGGCCGCCAGCGCCGCACCCACCATGGTTGCGGATTTCACCGCAGCCACCGGACGGCCGGCCGCCGTCCCTTCTTCTGCACACGCCCCCGATGTGCGATTGGTCATACTCATATCCCCTGATTAGACAAATACGTAGTTGCTAATGCGACTCATTCTCAACTACCTCTTTCGATTGTTAGTGCATATCCCTTTTCGCTGCAAGGACTATGACTCGGCGGAGTTGTTTTTCAGGTGGCCGCCATCACTCTCCGGGGGATCACTCCGCCGGATGGGCAAGCGGTTGGACGCCCACCTCCGAGTCCGAGCGCTCGACCGGGGAGGCCCAGACGCTGTCCCGCGGGCCGCTGAGGGCGCGCCGCGCCGCTCCACGGGCCATCGCGGCGAAGACCAGCCCACCGGCCAACGCCACCAGATCGACTCCGATCAACCCATCCGACAGCCAAAGACCCGGCATGACGAGGCCGAGCAGCGAGGTCGCCGGGATGGCCGCAGTGGCCACCGCGCTGACCCACAGCAGTTCCACTCCCGCACGGGACGCCCCGCGCAGGAACGCCCAGGCGCAGGCGCCCAGAAAGACCGCGTAGTAGATGCCCCAATGCCAGGCGTGCAGGTCGTCCACCAGCCCGCTCAGCCACTTCCCGGCGGCGATGGTCAACGACAAACCGGCCACGCAGCCCAGGCAGACTCCGACCGTCCCGGCGGCCAGCAGGCGGGTGGCACGGCTCTGCTCGACCGGGCCGACGGTCGACCGGCCTTTCGCCTGCCGCTCCGTCCGCCGCCGCGATTCGATCCACAGCAGGTTGCCGGTGTAGAACAGCGCTGCCCCGGCCAGCCCGAGCAGGAAGTAGGACCAGCGCACGATGCCGCCGCCGAAGCTCCCGAAATGCAGCGCGAAGAAGGCGGAGACGGTGGCCGACCATCCGTTCTGGTGTCCCGGCATGTATTCGGTGTCGATGATCCGGCCGTCCACCGCCCCCATCAGAACGAAGCCCTCCCGCCGCACCAGATAACGCGGGTCATGGCCCCAGACGCGCACGGTGGCGGCCCCGGTGCCGGCGTCGTGATACTCCAGGCTGACCGGCTGGAAGCCGGGGGCGAGGCTGTGGACGCGCGTCAGGAACTCCTTAGTCGGCAGCATGCCCGCCGGGCTCATGTCCTTTGAAACTGTACGGAACGGGCTGCTGGCCGCCGCCACGGCGCGCATCTGCCCGCCATAGACCACACGGTCCAACGTGTCGTAGATGTGGTCGTGCAGCCCGAACACCACCGCCGACAGGGCGATGACGATGTGGAAGGGCAGGCTGATCAGCCCCAGCAGGTTGTGAGCGTCCAGCCACAGGCGCTTCACGTTCCGGGTGACGCGCAGGATCAGGAAATCCTTGACCAGCGACGGCAGCAGGATGATCACGCCCGACACCAGGGCCACGACGTAGAGCGCGCTGGCGATGCCCGTCACCGTGGTGCCGATGTCCAGATCGCCCGGAATGCCCACGGTGCGGTGCAGGAAGTCCACCAGTAGCCCAATGCCCGACGGGTTGAGCTGTTCCACCGCCACCGATCCGTCCGGCGCCAGGGTGGCGGCCCAGGGGGCGGGGTCGAAGCGTTCCTCCGTCCAGGTCAGGCGCAGCGGCGCCTCTCCGGCCAGGGCCGGCCCGACCGCCAGGGTGAAGTCCCGCACCTCCGGCCGCAAGGCACGCGTGGCGGCGACCAGGTCCTCCGCCCGGTCGAGTGTCGCCGGAGTCACCGCCACCGGCGGCGTGATCCAGCGTTCCAGCGGTTCCTTGAACATGGTGAGGGCACCGGCATAGAAGCAGACGAACAGGATCAACCCGGTCAGGATGCCGGTCCAGGTGTGGACCTGACGGTAGAGGCGCACGACGTCGGTGCGGATGGCCATGGCTCGGCTCGCGGCTGTGAGGGCGGGACGGGTGGGCGAAGGATCAGTGCAGCAGCAGCGGACTGCGCGCGGCGAGCAGCGCCGTGTGGGCCAGGATGTTGGCGCAGCCCAGCCACAGCCAGGCCTGTCGCCCGCTGCGGAACAAGAAGCAGACGCTGGCCACCCCCAGCCAGATCGGAACGACGAGCCACATGATGAATTGCAGCTTGTTCACCGCGGCCGGCCCGCCGGGGCCGATCCAGGCGAACAGTCCCGACAGGGCGATGGCCAGCGAGAATCCCAGGACCACCCCGGCCACACTCTTGCTCCGCCAGTCAGGACGGATCGGGGCGTGTGTGTTGCGGATGGAGGATGCGTCGGTCATCGCTCAGCCCTCCCGGCGTGCGGGCATGGCTCCGCGGGCGGCGGCGGCGAAGGGCAGGATGGTGAGGACCAACATCCCGACGGTGAGGCTGGTGAACAGCGCGGTCACCGGATGCATCACCACCGACCACAGCAGCCACCCTTCCAGCAGCGCGAGCGTCCCGATTACGCGGCTACGGCGACCGGCCAGTGGGCGGGTCAGCCATTGCTGGCGCGGTGCCGAAAGATAGAAGCAGGCAATTCCGACCACGGTCGCGGCCAAAGCCAGCCCGTGAAAGGCGGCTTCTGCCATCGGTGCGGTTCCAATCATGGCGCGCCAATCCGATTCGGTGGAGAAAGGCCATGTTCTGCCAATCAGGAATTGAAATTGCAAGTGATTCCTATTTGCATTAAGAATCACAGCCGCGGTCGGTGACCGGCGCTTGCTCCGCGTTCTTTCAAGAAGCCTCGGAAGCTGGCCTTGCCCATGGCTGTGGAGCGCGGATGGACGGGCGGCCGCGTGGCGTCGCTCAAGCCGAAGCGTTTCTCACCTGCCCATCGAACGTGCGGCAGAACGGCGACGCCGGCCTCAGGGCGTTTGCAATGGCAGGTTCAGGCTGGTTTCAGGTCAGCCATTGCGTCATTCCGGCGTTGCTGGACACCACCGCGTCGATGCTGTCGCGCAGCTTGGCGAGGCTGATCGGTTTCACCAGATAGCCGTTGACGTTGTGCTCCTTGGCGAAGCGCACGGTGCTGAGGTCGGCATCGCCGGTCAGGAAGATCACCGGGGTCTTGTCCACGTCCTTCACCTTGATCCCCCGCACCCCCTGGAGGAACTGCTTGCCGTTCATCGGCGCCATGTGGATGTCGCAGAAGACGATGTCCGGGCGCGTGCGCACCACCTCCATCAGCCCATCCTTGCCGTTCGAGGATTCCAGGATCGAGCGGACGCCGATCTCCTTCAGCACCTTGCGGATCAGGCCGCGGGTGAAATTGTCGTCCTCGACGATCAGGATGCTCAGCTTCGAGTAATCTACCGCCATAATGGGCTGCCCTTGTTCAAGACGTCGGTGCGGGACTGTGCGACGCCCGCATCGCGGCGGTCGCGGTGATCAACTCGTCCAGGGTGGCGTCCAGCATGCTGGCGAGAAGCGCGGCGGTCTCCGCGTCCCCGGCGTCCAGCAGGTCCTGGGTGTCGCCGGCCAGCCGGCCCAGCCGGGCCGCCCCGATCGACAGGGCCGCCCCTTTCAGCGTGTGGACCGCGTCGCGGGCCGGGCCGGCGTCTCCGGCTTCCAGCGCCGTCACGGCGGCCTGGATCAGCCCCGGCGCCATGCCCAGGAAATCGCCGAGGAAGACCATGGCGTCCGGGTCGTCACGGCCGAAATTCTGGCTCAGCTGGCCGAGGTCGAAAATCTGCGGGTCAATGTCGGCGTCCGCCCAGCTCGGCGTGGGGGACGCTTCAGCCACGGCGGCTGGCTCCGGCTTGGCAGGCGTCCGGCGGGCCGGCAGGCGCAGCGAGCGGGCTTGCGGCAGGAAGCGGTCCAGCGTTTCGGCCAGCAGCCGGGATTCGATGGGCTTCGTCAGATAGCCGTCCATCCCCGCTTCCAGACAGCGCTGCTGCGTGCCCGGCAGGGCGTCGGCGGTCAGCGCGACGATGGGCAGCCGCGTCACCGCACCGGCGCCCAACGCCTCCGTCAACTCCTGCTCACGGGCACGGATGGCGTGGGTCAGGCCGAAGCCGTCCATCTCCGGCATGTGGAAGTCGGTCAACAGCAGGCCGTAGCGCCCCGGCTGCAGCATCTCCAGGGCGCGGGCGCCGTTGTCGGCCATTTCAATGGCGTAGCCGCGCTTGTTCAGCATGCGGCGGATCACCGTCTGGTTGATCGGGTTGTCCTCCGCCACCAGGATCAGCGCCCCGGCCGCGATGGCGGTCTCGATGGGTGGCGGTTCCCAGCCGGCGGCGTCATGCTCCCGCGGCTCCGACCGCCGTTCCAGACTGGCCCGGCCCAGCGCCGCCGCGATGGCCAGCCAGACCCGCCGCCGCCGCAAAGGCAGATTGACGGCGCACAGCAGCCCGATGCGGTCGGCTTCCGACATGGTGGAGGCCAGCGCCCGCGGCACGGCCAGGATGACCGCGGGGACCGGACCGTCGGCGAAGGCTGGGGACTGCACGATGGCGCGGCAGCAGGCGATGGCGGCTTCGGATTGCACCCCGCCGTTGACCAGCACCACCAGCCGCCCCGGACCGGCCTGGGTACCGGTCACCGCCTCGAGGCCGCCGGTCAGGTCGTACCAGCCCAGCGGGGCGATGCCGGCGGCGGCCAGAATGCCCTCCAGCGCTTGGCGGCCGGCGCCATCGAAGCCGACAGCCACCACGCGGGCGTCATCCACCGCCACCGCCGGGGCCGCCGGCGTTCGGGGCTGCGGGCAGTCGGCGGACGGGGCGGCCACCGCGAAGGGCAGCTCGAACCAAAAGGTGGAGCCTTCGCCGAACACCGAGTCCACCCCGATGCCGCCCCCCATCATGGTGCACAGCTTGTGGCAGATCGTCAGGCCGAGCCCGGTGCCGCCGAAGCGGCGCGAGGTGGAACTGTCGGCCTGCTGGAAGGGCTGGAACAGCTTGGCCCGCTGCTCCTCGGTCAGGCCGATCCCGCTGTCGGTCACGGCGAAGCGCAGCACCACGCTTCCATCCGCAGGGCCATCCGTGCTGGACCGCGGCTCGGCGCTGACCGTCACGGCGACGCTGCCTTTCTCGGTGAACTTGACGGCGTTGCCCATCAGGTTGATGAGGATCTGGCGCACGCGCGTCGGATCGCCGGTCAGCCGGTCGGGAACGCCCGGCCCGACGTCGACGGAGAGCTGAAGCCCCTTTTCCTCGATGCGCCCGGCCACCAGCTCCGCCGACTCCTCGACCACCTCCAGGGGGGAGAAGGGGACGGATTCGATCTCCAGCTTGCCCGCCTCGATCTTGGAGAAGTCCAGGATGTCGTTGATGATGATGAGAAGTGCCTGGGCCGACGACCGGATGACCCCAAGCATGCCGTGCTGCTCCTCGGTCAGGTCGGTCTGATCCAGCATCTCGGCCATCGCCGTCACGCCGTTCATCGGCGTGCGGATCTCGTGGCTCATCACCGCCAGGAAGGAGGACTTCGCCCGCGTCGCCTCCTCCGCCTGGTTCTTGGCCTCGTGCAGGGCCGTTTCCCGCTGGGCGATCTCGGTGACGAAATGCTGCACCGAGCGGGCCATGGCCCCGACCTCGTCCCGACGCCCGGTGTCCACGATGGCACCGGTCAGAGGGTTCCCGGCCAGATGGACCATCTGCCTTTGCAGGCGGTCCAGCGGGCGGGTGATCGAGCGAGCGGCGTAGAAGGCCCCGGCGATCGCCAGCAGCAGGCCGGCGGTGGCCCCGAGCACAAGGGCGGACCGCAGGAAGGCCCCGATGGTTTCGGCGTTGCTGCGGAACGTGTCGTTCAGCGCGCTGGCACCCGACGCCATCTCCTTCGCGTCCGCGTCCATCCGGGCGATCATCAGGTCCTGGACGCTCAGCCCCTCGCGCACCTTGTCCAGGCTTTCCCGCCAGCCGGCCACGGCGGAGATCATGCCGCCGCGAACCAGCGGGGGCAGTGCGATCCGCTCGATCTGCTCCTCCACCGCCGTGCCGTCCGCGATCAGCGTGATGGTCGCTCCGATGTCCCGGTGGCTCACCGCGTCGGCTGTGGCGTGCGCCAGCTTCAGCACGGCGATGGTCACGCCTTGCGCCTGCTGTTCGGTCTCGTTGGCCGACACGGCGTGGGCGGTGAGTTCGGTGACCTCGTTCAGCGTGGCGGCGTAGGCCGTACCATAGACGTTCAGGATCTGGTCGATGCGCTTTTCCAGCTCCTGCGCACTGTCCCGGATGTCGCCGCCGTCCATCAACGCGCTGGACACCTGCGAGACCGCCGCGACGATGCGTTTTTGCCCCCGGCTCCCGCGCCCTTCCGCGGCGGCAGCCCGCTCCAGTGCCTCCTCCAGCGCTTCCGCGCTGTTGCTCAGGCGCAGCATCAGTACGCCGGTGTCGTGCGTACCGGAACTGCCGGGTGCGCCGCCGCCTTGAGCCTGACCGTGTTCGCGGGACAGCCGGGCCGCCTCGTGCCGCCACAGACCGGCCAGCGCGGCGTAGATGCTGCGGGCGTTGTCCAGCACGTCGCGGTGCAGGCTCAGGCGGCGGTCGGAGTCCGCCACCGTCTCGGCATAGCCGAGGTTGGCGAGGTTCTGGCGCTGGCGGGCGGCGTCGGTGATGTCGATCAACCGGGCCGCCTGCTGGTCCATGGCGCCGATCAGGGCGTCGTTCTGCTCCGTGACCGCCTTCAGCTCCTCCATCTGCGTGGCGTAACGGTCCAGAACCCGCCGCGTCTCGCTGACGGCGCTTTCCAGCGTATCGTCCTCGGTGGCGTCGGCCAGAGCGTCCAGATGGCGGCGCGCCTCGCCGGTGTGGGCGTCGAAGCGGACGGCCTGGGCCGCCCGCCGGCTGGCCGCGGTGTTCAGATAGTCGGAGCGCGCCGCCTCCGCCCCCAGCAGCTCGCGGTAGATCGTGCCGGCGGTGACCACCGAACCGTTGGCGCGGTCGGACTGCTGCAGCAGGAACCACGCGACGATGGCGATGGCCGCCGCCACCAGCACGGGCATGCCGCCAACCGCGGCGATCCGCAGGGCGATGTTGGTGCGGATCATCACCGCGCGCCGCCGTTCACTGGGCGAGATCGACGCGGTGGAACAGGTGCAGGCCGAAAGGATTCATCCGATAGCCCTTCACCTCCTCGCGCAGCACCATGAACACCATGGAATGGGCCAGCGGCAGCCACGGAGCTTGGTCTTTGAACACTTCCTGCGCCCGATGGTACAGGGCGGTGCGTTTGGCGAGGTCGGTGGTCTGCTTGGCCTCGATGATGAGGTCGTCGAAGGAGCGGTCGCACCATTTGCCCATGTTGCCGCCGCCCTTGCGGGCTCCCTCGCAGCTCAGCAGCGTGTAGAGGAAGTTGTCCGGGTCGCTGTTGTCTCCGGTCCAGCCGATCATGCCCAGCTGGTGGTCACCGTTCATCAGCCGCTTCATGTAGACCGACCAGTCGTCGGTCACCAGGGTGGCCTTGACGCCGACCTGGGCCAGATCGTTGGCCATCATTTCCGCCGCCCGCTTGCCGGCGGGCATGTAGGGCCGGGCCACCGGCATGTGCCACAGCTCGATCTCGAAGCCGTTGGCGTAGCCGGCCTCGGCCAGGAGCTGGCTCGCGCCCTTGGGGTCGTAGGGGATGTCGGTGATGGCGTCGTTGTAGCCCCAGCTCGTCGGCGGCAACGGATTCTTCGCCGTGCGCCCGGTGTCGCCGTAGAGCGCGTCGACCAGAGTTTCCTTGTCGATGGCCATGCTGAGCGCCCGGCGCACCCGCACGTCGTCCAGCGGCTTCCGTTCCACGTTGAAGGTAAGGAAGGCAACGTTGTAGCCCTCCTGCCGCAGCAGGGTCAGCGACGGGCTGTTCCGGATCTTCGGCAGGTCGGTCAGGTTGGGATAGGGCATGACATGGCATTCGCCGGCCTGCAGCCGGTTCAAGCGGACCGTGGCGTTGGGGGTGATGGCGAAGACCAGGTTGTCCAGGGGCGGGCGCCCGGCCCAGTGCCCTTCGAACGCCTTGTACTGAAGCAGGTTGTCCTTCTGGTAGGAGAGAAGCTGGAAGGCGCCGGTCCCCACCGGCTCCCGATCGAACAGCTCCGGCGTGCCGAGCTTGGCCATGGTGTCGGCGTATTCCGCCGAGGTGATGGCGGCGAAGACCATCGACAGGTTGGCCAGGAAGGGCGCCTGCGGCCGGTTGAGGGTGAAGCGCACCGTCAGGTCGTCCACCGCCTCGATCGACTTCAGAATCGATCCCATGGAGAGGTCGTTGAAGTAATTGTAGGCCCCGTTTCCGACCGAATGGTACGGATGGTCCTTGCGCCATTGCCGGAAGAAGCTGAACAGCACGTCGACGGAGGTCAGCGTGCGTGTCGGCGTGTAGCCGGGCGTATCGTGGAAGCGCACGCCGGGCCGCAGCTTGAAGGTGTAGACGGTGCCGTCCGGCGAGATGGTCCAGGATTCCGCCAGCGCGGGCACGATGCTCTTCGACTCCGCATCGAAGCGCACCAGCGTGTCGTAAGCGTGCAGGATCGCGTCGAAGCTGGTGTTGGTGCGGGCCAGCGCCGGGGCCAGATTGTCCGGGTTGCCTTCCGAACAGAAAACCAGCGTCGATGCAGCCTCGGCCTTCTGCTGCACTCCGGCGCCCGCCAGAGCTGTCGCCGCGATCAGGAATGCCCCGCCCAACCGGGCCCACCCATTCTTCAACAAACCTGCCTTCACTGCACCGCACTCCTTCAACCGATCACCTGCCCGAGCCCCCAATTGGTTTGCGGAGATTAAAGCCAACGAACGCATACTTGCAATTGATGATATCTTTCAAAAGACAATCTTTAAGTTTCTCCGGGGAAACAATGCTTCGTCGTCGAAATTTTCTATAACGATCCGAACGCATCGAGGGGGAGTGGCGAGAAGCGCACCATTTCATTGAGCGGCCGGACAGGCACCGATACGGACTGCCGCCAGAGCGGCGCGGCTCAGCCGCACGGAAGCGGACCGGTGTGAGGTTAAGTCGACTTAAGCTCGCAAAAAGTGCGCAAAGCTAGCCGGATCGCAACTTTCCATATTGAAAAACCGAAACCTCTGTGTTGAGGCAATCTTGGGAAAATCCGTTGACAATGTTGAGGGTTTGACGAAGGATGCGGCCGGACAAGCGGACGGGAGACCCCACGAACCATGGCCGGAGAAAGCCTCAAGGGGCTGCGCGAGGAGCGTGGGTGGAGCCAGACCGAACTGGCCGCTTGGCTCAACAAGAGCCTGGGCCGCAAATACGACCGGGCACAGATTTCACGCTGGGAAAGCGGATCGGAACGGACCCCCAAAGCGGTCGTGGACGCTGTCGAGACCGAGCGCAGGACCGACCGGCCGCGCCGCGCCACCGTCGTGATGTGCGGCTCCGCGAAAGGAGGCGTTTCGAAGACGACCTCAGCCCTGTGCATCGCCTATTGCCTGCTCGCCCAAGGGTCGAAGGTTCTGCTGATCGATTGCGACAGCCAGGGCAGCGCCACCGTCCATCTCGGCTACTCGCCCACCCAGATGGACCAGATGGAGGTCGAACGCCGGACCTTGTACTACGCCCTGGCGGACGACAAGCCGCTCGCCGACTACATCATCCAAACCCCGGAGCCGCGGCTTGACCTCCTTCCCGCCTTTATGAGCCTGGCGGATGCCGACGTCGAACTTGCCCTTGGCAAGCTGGCCCCCCTGCGGCAGCGCATCGGCGAAGTCCGGAACCAGTACGACTTCATCGTACTCGACACCGCCCCGAACCTGGGCGCCGTCACCGTCAGCGCGCTCGAGGCGTCGGACCTTCTGCTGGTGCCGTGCCAGACCGAGGCGTTGGCGCTCGTCGGCCTGCGAAACGTGCTGCATTCCCTGGAGAACCTGCGGCGGCGCCGCAATCCCGGACTGCGCATGCTGGGTATCCTTCCCACGCTGTTCTCCGCCCGCCTGACCCAGGACCAGGCGACGCTGGAGGATCTGCGCCGGGGCTACGGCGATCGTTACCGGATTTTCGATCCCATTCCGAGGGCAACCGTGTTCGCCCAGGCGGCGGCATCGGGCGTGATTCCTCTCGCCGCCGTCAAGAACATCCCCGGCCGCGCCGTCTTCGAGGAAATCGCCGCCGCCGCTCGCGCCGCCGCCAAGGAGAAGAAGGCCCATGTCGCGTAAGCTCGCCCGCCGCACCGACCTGACCGCATCGGCCGAGGTGACCGGACCGGCGCCGAAGGCGTTCGACCTCTCCGACGACTTCCCCTCGGTGCTCGAACTGGACATCGATCGCATCGACCGCCACACGCACCAGCCGCGCGCCGTGCAGGACGATGCCTCCCTCACCGAACTGCGGCGGTCCATCCTGCGGCACGGCCTGATGTATCCGATCCTGGTGACCCCCGGAGGCGGAGGCGGCTACGCCCTGGTCGGCGGCGGACGGCGCCTGCGGGTTTTCGAGTTGCTGGGCCGAACCACGATCTTCGCGCGGGTGCTCTCGGGAGACCCCGACGAGCTGGCGCTGGTCGACAATCTGCAGCGCAAATCACTGAACGCGGTCGAGACGGCCCGCTCGCTCGACGGCCTTCGCAGCAAGCACGGCTACACCCAGGAAAAGCTGGCCGAAGTGATCGGCAAGACTCCCGCAGCGATCTCGCGGGCGCTCGGCATCCTCACTCTGCCGCAGGACGTCCTCGACGAGTACATGACCCTCGCCGACCGCGTCCCGCAAACCACGCTGGAGGAGGTCGCCGCCGCGCCCAGCGAAGACGGGCAGCGCAAGCTGTGGAGGCTCGCCAGAAGGGGAGCGACCGCGAAGGCGATCACCGAGCAGCGTCAGGAGATGAAGCGCAA
Source organism: Azospirillum sp. Marseille-Q6669 (assembly GCF_965111635.1). Lineage (NCBI taxonomy): Bacteria > Pseudomonadati > Pseudomonadota > Alphaproteobacteria > Rhodospirillales > Azospirillaceae > Azospirillum > Azospirillum sp. Marseille-Q6669. The sequence continues at coordinate 576,675 of NZ_CBCOOP010000004.1, forward strand.
GGAGCCGGATGGCCTCTTGCTCAAGAGACGCGCGGCCGGCGCCGCGGTCCGGGGCCTCGTCCAGATGGTTGCCAAGCTTGAGGAGAACCGTGAGGGCATCGGCGCCGCCGAACGGTCCGCGCTCGAAGTGATTCAGAAGAAGCTGGCGGCGCTCCTCGCCGATTGAACGGCTCGCCGCACCGCCCGGCCTGCCTCATCGGGCGGGCAGGGGAGGGCAGGGGCAGTTCACATGTGCCCCTTGCCTGCGCTTACTTGACGATGTCCAGCAGAGGCATCTGCCCGTCGCCACCCTTCGGCAGCGCCGCGCGACGGCGACGGCGGCTTTGGTTGGCCACCTCGGGAGTGACCGGAACGAAACGCTTGGGGCGGCCGCTCTCGTCGAGATCGTCGTTGTTGACGACCAAGGTGAGTTCGCGTTCGTTGACGGCCCGCTCCGCCACAGCGCGGCGGATCTGGTCGAGGAAGGACTGGGAAGGATAAAGGTTGTACTCGACGTCGACGTACTTCCGCCCCTCCTTGATCTCCTCGATCTCGATGCGGTCGAGAGCCCCGATCTGCGTGTCGGCGAGCGCTTTGACGACGTCGTGAATCCGCAGCCGCATGTCGCGGAACCGCGACCACTCCGACATTCCGGAATCGCGGATGATATCGCGGGCGGTGATGCTGACGACCGACTGCGAGGGGTCCTGCCTCAGCGTTTCCGCGATGCGCTTGAACAGCCAGCGCGAAAACGGGTTGCGGATCTTCATCAGGGCTTCGTAGGAGATCGAGTGCCAATCGACCCGGCGGATCGCCTCGCGGAGCATCATGTTGAACTGGACAAAGGTTTCCGCGTCGCTGCTCTCGTCATCGAGGATCGAGGAATCATCGGTGTCGTCCGTCTCGCTGGGACGCTGCCGCAACCCGAGGCCGGCGAAGATCCCGGAGTCCATCATGACCTTGCGGCGGCCACGGCGCTCGATCTGGACCGTGCAGCGCCGCATGATCATCAGCGCTTCCTTGATCTCCGGAATGCTGAGAGTGTGCCGGACCGAGCGAAGCTCCTGCCAGACCTCGTAGAGCGAGAAGCGCAGGATCGCCTCGCCGTTGTCCACCGACAGGCGCGCCGGGTCCGAGGCCAGCTTGCGGATCACGTCCTCAATGATCTGTTCGCGTTCACCCGGATAGGCGTCGATCTCCTCCACCACCTGAGCCCCGCTGGCGTCACGGAGGAAACGGCCGTCCTTGCCCTTCACCCGGCGCTGGATGCGCGCCGGAACGACCGTGAGGTGGTAGATCTGATCGGCGAAGGAAAACTGACGGTGGATCATCGGCAGGCGGTCGTCCTGAGCCGCCGGGTCGCGGGGCTCCAGGCTGTGCGCCGCCTGCCCGTTGGCCTTCGATTCAGGGCTGTCGAAAATATACTTGGGAGCCAGATCGTACAGAGAAACCATGTTGACGCTGTGGCGTCGGCCCGTGGTGGCGTCGATGTGTTCGAACAGCGTGCCTTGGACGGTCTGCCCCTGCGTCTCCATACGGCGCTGCTTGACGACGATCTGCCCCGACATCTGGTGCCTCTCCGAAATCCTGAACACCAAGCCTATGTCTCTTCCACTGTCCAACGCAACGACGTCGCGCGTGGGACCATAGGTGACAGGCGCGCTTGCAGTAGGTGGCAGGCGCGCTTCCGGTAGGCAACGGGCGCACAGGCAGTAGGTCGCAGGCGCGGTTGCCGAACGACTCCCCGGCATGGGACCGAATCGGACAGTCGCTTCCTCGACACGGGGCTGGCGTCGCGCCGCACTTCGCCATTGCGCGGACCCCAAGGCCAGCCTCGGTGCAGGAGCGCCCCGGCAGGACTTTTCCAAAGGCTCCGCAGGCTGGAGATTCAGCACCGCGGCGAAGTGCGCCTGTCACCTACCGAGCAGTCCGGCCGGTGAACGCGCCTGTCACCTAGCGAATCCAACGAGTCGAAGCGCGCCTGCGCCCTATCCCAGGCCCCCGAAACGCGCCTGCATCCTATAGAATTGGACAACTCCGGAGTCTCTTCGACACACCGATAGGTCACAGGCGCGTTTCGCCGCGTCCCGAGTCGCGGTGGTTACCGCGCCTGACACCTCCATATGCGCGTCTGCCTCCTGCCGATGCCGCGCCTGCAACCTTCGCAATTGCGCCTGGCACCTACCACGAGCGCGCCCGCCACCTGTCGATAGGAGACGGGCGCGCTTTGCTGAGTCCGAAGCATCCGGGGAATCCTGCCTGCAAGAACGCCGGCCGACGCCGGTTCCACGATCTCGCGGGAGCGCCGCATGACCACCACGACCGAGAGCAACAGCCGCTGGGGCAAGATCCCCGCCTGGTGGCTGGACCATCCCGACCTCGACGCGGATGGATTCGCCGTGCTTGCGGCTCTTGCCACTTTCGCCAACGAGAACGGTGTCTGCTGGCCGTCGCAGTCGACGCTGGCAGCAAAACTGAAACGGTCGCGCCCGACCATCAACCGCATCCTGCAGCGCCTTCACGACATGGGTCTGGTCACCATCGAGCACCGCCGCGGCCGCGACGGCTCACGGTTGTCCTGCCTGTACCGGCTGCGCGTCGCCCAGTGCGAGGAGACCTTCCCCCAAGCCGCTGGCGACCAAGCCCCATTGCGCCCTGTTCCGACCAGCGACAGGGATGACTCACTGACGAACGTCCCCTGTCCAGCACCGAGTCATGAACACCATCATCCTGAACAGAATCCCGACTCGCTCGCTTCGGGCGGACGCGGACCGGTGTGTGAAGTGCCCGCGGATTGGATGCCCAACGCCGACGACCTCGCCTGGGCCGGGAACCGTTTCGGCTCGGTCGATCTCAGCCGGCATGTGGAAGGATTCGTCCTGCGCTGCCAAGCCCACGGCTACCGGTACCGCGACATCTCCGCCGCCTGGCGGGCGTGGCTTGCCCAGGACGTGGCGGCCGGCAAAGCGCCGACGGTGAGATCCGCCCCGTCCGGCGGGACGGCCGTCATGAACACCAACCATGCCCGCCAGAGCGTCGCCGAACAGCGGGTCGACGCCTGGATGACCGTTGCCGCGAGGCTCAAGGGCGTCCAGCCCGTCCCCCGTCCCCGTTTCTGAGGAAATCGTCGATGTCCATCGCCATGATGCCGCTGCCGGAACGGTCCTCTCTGCCCTTTGACCCGGCGATGGCTCCAGCCGAACGTTGCCGGCTTCTCGTTGCCGCTTTTCCGGGAGCGGTGCGCGAGCTTCTGGCCGCCGGTACCCTGGAACACCGTCCGCGCTTCGGCGAGAACGGGTTCGAGGGGCTTCAGGAAAACTGGTTACCGCCGGTGGCAGTTTCCGCCCGGCAAGTCGCCATGGCGCAGCGGGTGCTGGCAGACCTGCAGGATTCCATCCTTGCGCCGGCCGAGCCCGACCATCTTCTTGGCCGTGTGCTGGCCTTGCTGTCCCATTTCCCGGCCAAGGGACTGCCCCCCGACGTCGAGCGGCTGGTCGCCATGGACTGGGTCGAGGACCTGGGCGAGTTTCCGGCCTGGGCCATCGACGACGCGGCGCGCGCGTGGCGCCGGACGAGGAAGTGGAGGCCGAGCATCGCCGAGATGCGCGCGCTGTGCGAGGAGGCCTGCGCGAAGGAGCGCGTCGTGGCGCAACGGCTCCGGCAGATCGTCCAGGCGTTTCGGGCTTCCGATGCCGGAAACGGGCTGGCGGAGATCCGCCGGTTTCCATGAGCCGGTGCCAGGGTGTTGCACGGATGGGCGTGCTGGCATAGGCAGAGCCGCCGTTTGTGTTCAGGTTCCCTATTATGCCGCACAAGGCCAACGCCGCTCGTCGCCATCGCATTCCTCGGCCCAAACGCAAGGTGACGAACTGGGCCGAATATGATGCCGCGCCACGCCAACGTGGCAGCCTTACGGTATGGGTCAGCAACGAAGCCATCGAGGGCTGGAGGGCTGCGCCCCGGACCACTCCGGGCGGGCAGCCCAACCACTCGGACCTCACGATCACGACGGCGCTGATGCTGCGCGCCGTTTTCCATCCGGCGCTACGCCACACCGAAGGTCTCATCGGCTGTGTGGGCCGGGCGAGTGGCTGATCGAAAAGCATGGGACCAGGAAGCGGCGATCCTGGAGGAAACTGCACATCGGCATGGACGCGGCGAGTGGTCGGATCGTTGCGGCCACGCTGACCGGCCGCGAGGTGGATGACGCCGCCCAGGTCGGGCCCTTGCTCGACCAAATCACGGACCCGGTGGCCTCCTTCACTGGCGACGGCGCTTACGATCGACCGGCGGTCTACGCGACCGTGCACGAGCGGCATCCCCAAGCCGCGGTCGTAACGGCGCCTCGGGCTGACGCCGTTCTCAGCGACATGGCAGCAACTGCGCCCATTCAGCGCGACCGCCACATTCAGGCGATCGCCGTGACGGGCCGCATGGCTTGGCAGCGGGACAGCGCGTACAACCGAAGGGCTCGCGTGGAGGGCCAGATCGGGCGCTGGACGCAGGTCATCGGTGATGGACGGCGTTTCCATACCGTCAAGGCGCAGGTCACTGAGGTCGCCATCGCTGCCGAGGTCCTCAATCGCATGCGCGACCTTGGACGCCCGGAGGCCGTTCGTGTCGCCTGATCAATGGTGGGAATGGGGCGATCCCTTGCCCCCCTCGCCTCGATGCAACACGCTGACGGGCCTTCTCACCGTTGCGCCGAAGGCTGCGCTGTACGCTGCGGTTCGCGATGCGCGGGAATCGCAGGCATGGCAGTTTGCCCAGGAACTGGCCGGACAAGCCGCGAAGATGCTTCAAGCCGTTGCCCTGCGATATCCGCAGATAGGCGCCCGGTGCCCGCTTCGGTTCCCCAAGAGAAAAGGCGCGGTCCCGAAGGGCCGCGCCTGATCTGGTTGTCTTGCCCGAACGCTTTTACCAGCGTCCGGCGCGGGCCTGCGGTCTGCCCTGGCCGCCGTCGCGCTGCCACGGCCTCGCTCCGCCGCGAATGGCCGGGCGGCCCGCCGGCCGGCCGGTGCCGCCGGAGAAAGAACGTTGCGGCTCAATGCCGGGGATCGTATGGATCGCCAGCGTCGCCCCGGTGAAGCGTTCGATGCGGGACAGGGTCTCGCGGTCGGCGCGGGAGGCGAAGGACACCGCGATGCCTGAGGCACCGGCCTGGCCGGTGCGGCCGATGCGGTGGACATAATCCTCGGCCGAGCGCGGCAGGTCGAAGTTGATGACGTGGGTGATGTCGCGCACGTCGATGCCGCGGGCGGCCACGTCGGTCGCGACCAGCAGACGGACCTGGCCGGTGCGCAGCCGCTGGAGCGTGCGGTTGCGCTTGGACTGGTCCATGTCGCCGTGCAGGGCAGCGGCGGCATGGCCGGCGGTGCTCAACTCCTCCGCCAGTGCGTCGGCGTCGCGCTTGGTCGCGGCGAAGATAATCGCTTTGCCGACTTCATCCTGGCTGGCAAAGTGCATCAGCAACCGGCGCTTGTGGTCCATATCGTCGGTGTGGTGCAGGCGCTGTTCAACGTTGATCGCGGTCGCTTGGCTTTGGACGGCGACGCGTTCCGGGTTGCGCAGCAGCTTGCCGGCGAGTTGGCTCATGCGGCGGTCCAGCGTGGCCGTGAACAGCAGCGTCTGGCGGCCGGCCTTGCAGGCGTCGGCGATCCGCTCGACGTCATCAAGGAAGCCCATGTCCAGCATGCGACCTTCGCCGTCCATCGCTGCAACATCGACAAGCTGGCGGCGGAGGTGGCGCATGCCTGATGATCTATTCTCCTACGCTTCTGCCCGCGCCGACGAGGGGCGGCAACGCCACCTTCGGGCGGTGGCCGAGGGACGCTGGGCGGCGTGGACGATCCAGGAAATCGACTGGACCGTCTTTGATGACTTCATGTCCGCCGGGCTGATTGATGTCGAAGGTGGGCAGGCCTTCCTCACCCCGGCCGGCACTGCTGCTTTAGCGCGGGGAGGCTTCCATGCCTGAGCCCAGCAATGCCTTCCTCCGCGACTGCGCCTACACGGCGCCTGAGGGCGGATGGAATCTGACGTACCGGCAGACGCCGCCCGGAGAGCCGATGGTCCCAGGGTTTTTGCGATCGGGTGACCGCATCGAGGTTCGGCGCACCTGGGGAGGATTGCACATCGATCATTTTACTGTTGCGTCGGTGAATGGCCCCTACCATTACGCCGACCCTGGACCAGCCTATCCGTGCTTTTCGGTGAGCTTGTTGGACGAGCGCGGGAAGGCTGTCGGCCACATCATCGAGTGCGTGGCTGTGGGCGGCATGGTCCGGGACCTCTTCGAGGCGAATGACCTGGAAATCTAAGTGAATGAAGCCGCCCAGGATGTTTTCTAGCCTCTGCTGCTGTGAAATTAAAACAATAAAGCCAGAATACATTTAAGTAAAAATCCATTCAACAACGGCAAATTTAGTTAACAATGAATAATGAATGCTATAGTCTTGCCAATAATTCATTGTGGACGACCGTTTTACTTAATGGATATTTCATATATTAATTATTTAATTAAGAAGTTCGACTATATTATGAAAGCCTCGCGTTGTCGCTATGTCCCGCGCTGTCTGGCCATCAGCTGTCTTTAGGTCCTTTTTCGCCCCATATTTAAGCATTTCCTGAACTACCAAGAGGTTGCCAGACGCGGCAGCCAAATGAAGTGCGCTCCAGCCAGCCTTATTTACCAAGTTTGGGTCAGCGCCATTTTCAAGAAGCAGCTTTGCGAATGGAATAGGTTTATCGCGAGCCCACATCAGTGCCGTACTTTTAATTTCGGGAGTAGCGACATTTGCATTGGCACCCCATTTTTCAAGTAAAAGCTTTGACATTGAATAATTTCCTTCTTGAATGCTCCACATTAATGGAGTTTGGACCATGCGCGTGCTATTCGGATTTGTTCCTATGCTAATTAGCTCTTGAGCCAAATCAGCATTTCCGTCTTTTACAGCAGCTATTAAAAGCGGTTCAAAGAATTCTGGAGACTTGGATGACAAATCTGAAGATTTCAATCCCTTCACAGCGTCACCAAACCCCATTAAAGACAACTGGGCTACCACCTTTGGCCCAAGCTTCGACTCTGGCGGCGGAGGAGGAGGAGTCGCCCACCGATCCATTAGCTTTTCATATCTGTCGAACTTTTCAGTGTCGGATACGCTGCTAGAGAACAGTAACTCGCAAAGCATATACAGAGATGAGCTAAAAATATGGACTCTATCGGCATTTGGCATTTTATCTATAAGGTTTTTTTCAAGTTTCTTATAATTGTTTTCGAAATCAGCAGTTCCTAAAGATTTAAAGAGTATATTAGCTGATGCCTTCGTTTCGTTTTGAACTTCGGTATCAACTGGACGCACTGGCTTAATTGCTTCGCACTTTGCATTTGACGTATTTTGTGCGAAGGCAGGGCCAGTGACGAAGCAAAGAATTAGCGCGAACTTTACAGCGCTGCATACACGAATATTCATTTCCGTGCCTTATTTTTCGAGGTTCTATGAAGCATGCAGCAACTTGAGAGCAAGCGCCAAGCATCCTGAAGAGGGATGCCGTACTCCCCTTCCACGGATATCGACTGGTCAGGGGCTGATCTGCTTATGGTCGCTGGGGGCTGTCGGAAGAGTTGCGAATGGGCTTCTTTGCGGTTATCAGGGCGGTGGAATCAACCTTGGTGCGGCTGATCGAGGATGATGCGATTTGACCCCGGATCAACCCGCTTTTCCGGAGAGCCTTTTTTACCCACGGAACACCTGCCGCCTGTGCCACTCAACATTCTGTGGCCCCGGTCGAAGCGTCGGATCGACCGGAGCCAGCACCGGCGCAGCGTTCAGATCCAGGAGTGCTCGCGCTGACGGCCCACTGATCGACCGGCTCACCTCGACTTGCCCGTCCAGCGTCAAGGTCAGCACCCCGAGGTCGAGCAGCCAGTGGTGCAACACGCAGAGGGACAGCCCATTGGCAATGTCGCTCCCTCCGCCGAATGCATGCCAGCGGAGGTGCGCGGCGCCAAATTGCCCTGCGGGCGTTCCGGCTAATCTTTCTCCGAGATCGCCGTAAGCCGAGTTTCGACGGCTTTCCCGATGGCGCTCCCAATGATTCTGGAGTTGCTGTCGAAGGCAGCCTCAAAATCCTTGATTGACTGGAACCCGTCACCGGTCTCCGTCACCGACACGACGATAGTCGCCGGCTGACCCGACGGAAGCGGCATGATGGCCGACGCGTTGGCGCGGGGACGTTCATAATCCTGTCCGGCGCGAATGTTCTGGAGGGTCAGATTCCGTTGGTAATGGCGGACCCCGAGGTCACCCCCATCCGATGCCAGCGTCTCCACGCCCACCGTGATGGCCAGGGCAACTTGGCCGCCGCCCTCTTTCGGAAGGGTCGAGGCGGCAAGTTGATTGAGCCGCACATAGACAGGGATGATCTCGACCGCGGTCTTCCCGATTGGAACGAGGCCGAGCACAATCCTTGATGTCGGTCCGGCGGAGCCGTCTCCGATGGTCCGCACCAACTCCAGACACCGGACGCGCCCATCCTCGTTCCCAACGGCAAAGGAAGCGACGTTGACTTGGCCACTGTAAGGCGCTTGGAACCGCTTGATTTTCTCTGTGGCGCTGTCCTTGAGCGCGTTGGACAGCGACGAGTAAATCAGCTCCACACCGGCCATGATCAGAGGGATGGTCGTCGGCCCAAGCAACCCAAGCTCCGGGCGCGGCCGGCGGTCACGCTCCTGTAATGGGTAACACACGTCCTGAACGGCCTTCGGTTCCTTGCGCCGGTCGCTCGTCGGCCCGAGCGGCGGCGGTTCTGCGACACGTTCCCGGGTCCCCTCCGGCGGGAGTCTGATATTGGGTAGCCGCTCGTCTTTTCCGGCCTGGGTCGACAACGCCGCCACACGCACCGTGCCCCCGCCCCCGGTACCGCGTGCTTCTGGCTGTTGCAGGACGTTGAACGTCTCGCAGCCTGTCAGAAAAAGCCCGGGAACCAGGAGAACGCCAAACCTAAATACAGGGCACAGGTGCGTAAGCAATCTACCCTCCGCATCATAGGATAGGGCATTAGATTTCCGGCTCAATCTATTATCCAGCATGCATTCGAGGTACATAGGTGGAGGTGTCGAATTGCTGCATACAATGATATGTATAAAACAGAGCGAGAGAATACCTGATGCCTCGCGACACGGGACCTAAAGGAGGAGGGTGTGCGCCAAACGAACCGTTATGTATGTAGCTCTGCGCAGCCCACTGAATGCTTTGGGTCTACGGATGTACAAACGATACGATCCGTCTGGTTCAGTCCACAAGCACGTCCACATTGGGTAAGGTACTACCGAATCGAAGGAAAGCAGCTTCACGAATTTTGACGTGCGATCCAAGATTGCGGCGTTTTCGAATACTAATTATATACCTGTGAAGGTGGCTCGAGCACATGTATAATTCCAGAGCTCACTCTTAACAACATTGAGAGAAGGTCATGGCTTTGCTTTCTGTCCCAATTGTTCACATTCCTCTCTCCAATACCAATGATGGTACAGGTGCAATCCGCCGACATGTCGGGAAAAGGATGGAGGGTGGCACGTCCATGCAGATCATTGTTGAGGATGCATGGAGAAGCAGGGGTATGCTGCATTCGGGCAGTACCCGTTCAGATGATGTGAATCCGCCGGATTTCATTCCGGTCGAAATCTATTACGACCCTCAGGGTGTGGGTAACGCTTCTGAAGAAGAGGTATTGGATGCTTTGCGGAAGGCAGGCACCTGACCTGAGTAGAGCTTTGCTGCGGGGCGTCACCGCCCCGCTATTCCCCCATCCACCACGGGCCGGAACTGGATCACCTTCGCCAACACCCCCGGCCCGCCATGCGGCACAAAGAACCGGGTGGCGCCGGAGATCATCTCCTGGATCACACCGACCTTCTTCAAGTCCTGGTAATATTTCCCCCAGGACGGCCCCTTCAGTTCGATAAGGGCCTCGCCGTAGACCTTGGCCCGCACCACCCGCCAGCCGTTGGCGAGCTGGAGGTCATGACCGGCCAGCACCGTCTCGATGGCCTCCTTCGGTGACCAGGGTTTCCCGTAGTTGGCCCCCAGCTTGGCGAGCACCTGACGGATCTGCACCGCCGGCACCACGCGTCCCAGCAGGCGGGTGCCGTCATCGGTCTGGAGCCGATAGACCTTGGGCTCTCCGGTGTCGGCCAGCTTGTCCCAGATCGGGAGCAGGATGCCGGAGATGACGTGCATGGCTTCGACCTGGAAGGGTTCGCTCTGCCCGACCTCGGCAGCCCAGACAGGGCGCGCTTTTCGGCGGTCGATGAAGTCGTACGTCGCGAAACGATCATCGATGTGCTTGGCATCGACGTAGTGGGTGTGCAGAGGCCCGACGAGCCGGTACTGCGGCACCACGGAGCCGTCCTTGAGGTCGGTGCGGTTGTGCGCCTGGCGGAGTGCATAGACGCGCCCGGTCCTCCGGTTCTTCACGAACCGCAGGATGTCGGGGTGCTTCTCCATCACCTCGTCGTAGCTGATGGGGTTGTTCCGGCGCCAGACCTTGAGTTCGGTGTAGGTGGTCTCGGCGCCGGCCCGGGGGCAGGTGTAGACGACGCGCGGTGGCGACATGACCTCGATGCTGTCCGCGATGACGGTCTCCACTCCGACGTTGAGCAGGCCGGCCTCAGCCGCCGCTTCCACGGCCTGATCCAGTCGGGAGGCGAACTCATCGAAGAGGCGGTTCATCGGATCGACGCGCATCGACAGCAGACGGTTCAGGAACTGCTTCACGGTCGGCAGCTTCGCGATCAGAAGGTCGCCTTCCTCGTTCAGCAGCTTCAATCCCAACTGCCGCTGGAACTCGTCGATGTTGAGGCCGCTGACCTCCTTGCCGGAGTCCAGATCCTTGATGAGCTGGAACAGTGCCGCGGAGCCGTATTCGCCTTCGAGGTTGTCGCGCTCGCTGAACAGCCCCTGCTTCCCGGTGTTGCGCTGGCCCTTGGTGAGGGCGCCGAGTTGGCCCAGCCGCCGGGCGATCGAGGTGATGAACCGCTTGTGCCCTTTGAGGCTGGTGGTGCACAGCACGACCTCCGGCGCCGATTCCTGGTCGGAGCGGTGCGGGGGGCCCACGGCCTGGGTCGCTTCCTTCGCGCTCCAGCCGGCCTGGGCGATGTAGAGCACCCGCTGCCGGCGGTTCTTGAACTTCCGCCCGGCATGGAGATCGATGCCGGTGTTTCCGGCGTTGCTGTAGGCGACGATCGGCTTTCGGTCTTCCTGGAACGCTTGTAGGTCGGCCATCATGTGGGCCTTACCGCGTGGCTCGATCACTGGTCGCACGACGCCGCTGGCGTCCGGCCGCTTCACGATACGCCTGGTGCGTCCGGTCAGCTCGGCCACCATGTCGGGGCCGAAGCGGTCCAGAAGCTGCTCCAGCGGGCCGTTCGGGACGCGGAGGCACCCAATGCGCCCCAGCAGGTTCTCCCGCATCTCCAGGGCTTCCTGGTTTATGATCGGGGCGCCGGCCCTATCGGTGGCGGCCTGCACCCGGATGTTCCCGACCTCATCGGCATAGGGTTCGTGCTGCTTCACCGGGAAGCAGAGTTCCAGGTATTGGATCAAGCTTTCCCGCGGCGACGTGTCGAGGTTTTCCTCGGCGCCTTCACGGGCAAGGGCGCGTTCCTGGGCGGCCTCGTTGGTGTTGACGAAGTAGAGCAGCGGCGACCGCCCGGTCCGGACATCCTCCTCCATCTCCTGGAGGATCGTCGGCATCATCATGGCGGTCAGCACCTGATTGAAGAACCGCTGGTGCGTTCCCCAGAAGGCGCTCATCGTCTTGGACATCGCCTGCCCGTCGCTTGCGGTGCCAACCAGCTTGGTGGCTTGGTGGACGTTGGCCAGCACGATTTGCCACGCCTCGGCCATCTCGTCGTAGAGTGCCACCTGTTCCGGCGTCAGGTCGTGGACCAGCCGCCGGTACCGGATATCCTCGTAGGAGAGGGAGCGGGCACCGTAGCGGCCAAGGGCCTTCAGGTCGCGGGTGACGATCTCCATCGCGGCGATGCCGCCGGACTTGATCTGGTCGATGAAGGCGAGCTTGGTGGCGAAGGGGGTGCCGAAGCCCCAGAGCCCAAGGCGGTCACAGCTCGACAGGTTCTCGACCTTGAACGGGACCGTGTCCTGTCCGACATGGAGATCAAAGCCGTGTGGAAGGCGGCGGAGGAGATGGGCTACCCGTTCGGCACTCTCGTGCAGATGCTTCTCGTCACCGGCCAGCGCTGGGAGGAAGTCGCGCAAATGCGATGGGAACAAATCACGAACGATGTTTGGACGCTGCCGCGCGCACGGACGAAGGCCGACCGTGCGCATGAGGTGCCACTGTCCACCCTTGCCATGACGATCCTGTCCGGCATCCCCCGCTTTTCCGGCCCTTACGTGTTCACGACGACCGGAGGCCTGAAGCCGGTGAGCGGGTACAGCAAGGCCAAGCTCCGACTTGACGCAAAGTCCGGCGTCCAGGGCTGGCGCATCCATGATCTGCGGCGCACCTGCGGCACCGGGCTGGCTCGCCTGGGGGTTCCGCTCACAACCATCTCGCGGGTACTGAACCATGCCGAGGGCGGGGTGACGAGGATCTATGCACGCCACAGCTACCTTCCGGAGAAACGCGAGGCGCTGGAGGCGTGGGGTAGTCGCATAACCAATCTATTGCGCAATGGAGAAGACCATGAACGACCAGAGGGATGAGGAGATCATCAAACTAGCAACCAAGTACAAAATAAACAATACAAGCGAACTAAGACAAACACTGTCTTTGTGTGAAATTTTCTATGAATATGAAGCGCAAAACGAATACCGATACGATATTTACGAAATTACTGACCAAATAGATGAAATACGCATGAAACTTGTTGAGCTTCACGAATTAATACAAAGCGACCCCTTTATCCGATTCACCAGAAATGATGAACTAGACAACTTCATTTCGGGAATAGACTCGCTCATAAATATAAGAGATGATCTCATAAACAAACTAATGAAGAGGACCGTCGGTCGTCCAAAGAACACCGCTGAAGAAGTTACCGTTAGGTTGCTTGCTGAATTTTGGATTAACAGTCTTGGACGAAAATTCGTTCCGTATTTCCAACAGATCGGACCGGGGCGCTACCAGGCCAAGGCTAAGTCCGACGTTCCTGAAGCAAATCCAGCACAATTTATTGTAGATGCGGTTGATCTTGTAGCTAAACACGCCACTCTTCCGCCAGAACACGAGAGGCGAATCCCCAACATTGGCAGCCTACGAAAAACGGTTGAATCAGTGAGGAGGACATATTTTCCAGAAACTATAAAAGGGCGGACACAACGAAGCTGACTTCCAAGAATAGATTGATTAGCAGGTAAATTTCGGAACTCGCCGGTCTTGCCGTACCGCACGGAGTACCTTAACGTATAAGGCGTTATCGTCGCAGTAATCGAGGTAACGTCATGAAAGCAGTTTCAAGCGTTCGCTCAGGAGAAAGATTCCTCCTAATCAATGAAGTTCAGAAGATTGTTCTTCTGAGCAAGCCTCGCATCTATACCCTCATTGCAGAAGGCCGCTTCCCAGAGCAGGTTCACCTTTCGGCGAACCGTGTTGCTTGGATCGAGTCTGAAATCCTCGCCTGGCTGAACGCCCGCATCCAAGAGCGTCATTGCAACCGGATGATGGCCCGCGACGATGCGGCCTTAGATACCGGCGCAGCGTAAGACAACGCCCTCTCCCCGTCTATCCCGGCGGGCAATCAAGCGCATGAACGAACCGGCGATGGGCGGCACTGGCCTGCCCACGATGAGCGGCGGCGTGCCGGTGCCGCCAATCCACCGCTCCGTGTCGGGCGGAACGGTGGATCGGCAACCACCTTTGGCTGACGAGCTGTAACATGGACTCTCAAGAGAACAACCATAACCCCGAAGACACGGAACGTAAAGGCCTCACCAATCCAAAAACCAATATGGAATGGGCTCTCCTTTACGCTGATAATGGCTGGCATGTCTTTCCCATTCATTGGATCGAAAACGGCCAGTGCAGCTGCGGAAGGCCCCGTTGTAGCAGCCCTGGAAAGCATCCGCTGACGGCGAATGGCTTTAAGGACGCGACGATCGACCCGCAGAACATCAGGAACTGGTGGGGGAAATTTCCAAAAGCCAACATAGCTGTTGCCACGGAAGTGTCCGGCCTGTTCGTCGTGGACGTTGATCAGGGTCCAGGAAAAGTTGGAGACAAAAGCCTCCAGGCTCTGATGGCCCGTTATCCAAACAAATGGCCGTGCACTGCTATGGCTCGGTCAGGCGGCAGCGGCTTGCACCTCTTCTTTTCCGCTGATTACGATGCGGCGGGAACAGACACCCTGCTCAGCAGGTCTGACGCCCTGGGGCGGCACATCGATACACGAGGCCGGGCCGGTTATCTGATCCTCCCTCCATCCAGCCATAAGTCCGGCGGAGAATACGGGTGGGTTAACCGCGTCAAGCCGGTACCGGTCCCAGACTGGCTGTTGCGTTTGACGCGCGCCGGCGTGTCAAACGACGACATAGGCATGGCCGACGGTGAACGCCCGTTTCCTTACCAATGGGAAACGGACCCGGACACAGGCAAAATAGTCGATGGACGCAAGCAGTACCTTGCTTCCTTGATCTGGAACGCCCGCTTTACGCCTGATGACGAAGTGTCTGTTGAGACGGCAGTCGACCGGATCATCTCCGAATTCCAAGCCAAGGCCGACTTGTCGCGGCCCATGGGCAACGTCGCGGATCGGACGCAGATCATGAAGGATCTGCACCGGGCAATGAGAAAAGCACTAAGCTCAGAAAGGGATGGCCTCTACCCTCAAATCCGGGAGATGGATGGAAGGCTGGCATTGGTAACACTCGTCCGCGATACGGAGAAGATGGTGCCGATTACCACCTTCTTGATCAGACCTATACGGGCTATCCAAGTGCCTGAACGGGGTGAGTTCCTCGACGTGAAACTTGTCGGCGGGTCTGTTGAAGCCAATGTCCGGCTTGCCCCCGATGTCTGGCTTGGCGCCCGCAGCTTCAGACAGGCACTCAACCGTTCCGCAATGGCCTTCACCGGCAGCGACGCCGACGTTCAGCGCATTAAGCATTATCTGTCCACCCTTCCGATGGAACGCATCGCGGGTGTCGCCGTCGCGGGCATGCACGATGGAAAGTTCGTGGTAAGCGGTGGAGCACTCGGCCCCAATGGTCCGGTTCAAGACCTTGTTCTGGCTGGAGAGTGAACCGCGCCGGGTTTCCCGGAGGCTCCGTTTCTTGAGAGACTGGGGTCATCATGACGAAACCGGCATCACCCAAATACGCTCCTGAAGTCCGCGAACGCGCGGTTCGGATGGTCTTCGAGCACGAAGGCGAGCACGCCTCGCAGTGGGCGGCGATCAGCTCGATCGCGGCGAAGATTGGCTGCAACCCCGAGACACTGCGCGGCTGGGTCCGGCAGGCCGAACGCGACCAGCGCAAGCGGCCCGGTCCGACGACGGACGAACTGGAGCGGATCAAGGCGCTGGAGCGTGAGGTCCGGGAACTGCGCCAAGCGAACGAAATCCTGCGCAAGGCATCGGCGTATTTCGCCCAGGCGGAGCTCGACCGCCCGTTTCGGAAATGATCGCCTTCATCGACGCGCATCGCGCCGTCCACGGGGTCGAGCCGATCTGCAAGGTGCTGCCGATCGCCCCGTCCACCTATCACGCCCACGCCGCCCGGCGGGTCGATCCGGCCAAGGCGCCGGCCCGCTCGCAAAGAGACGCGGAGCTGGGTTTGGCTATCCGACGGGTCTGGGACGAGAACTTCCAGGTCTATGGAGTGCGCAAAGTGTGGCGGCAGCTGCGGCGGGAAGGCCTTGACGTGGCGCGCTGCACGGTGGCCCGGCTGATGAAGCGCATGGGCCTGAAGGGAGCGATCCGCGGCAAGGCGGTGCGGACCACGATCAGTGATCGCGCGTCGCCATGCCCGGCTGACCGGGTAAACCGCCAATTCCAGGCGCCACGCCCGAATGCTCTGTGGGTGGCTGATTTTACGTATGTCGCCACATGGCAGGGCTTCGTCTACGTAGCCTTCGTCATCGACACGTTTGCCCGCCGGATCGTGGGCTGGCGGGTGTCGCGCACCGCCCACGCCGGCTTCGTGCTGGACGCCCTGGAGCAGGCGCTCCATGAGCGCCGGCCGGCCAAGGGCAGCGGCCTCATCCACCACTCGGACCGCGGATCGCAATACGTGGCCATCAAGTACACTGAGCGTCTCACCGACGCCGGCATCGAGCCCTCCGTGGGCAGCGTCGGCGATTCCTACGACAACGCCTTGGCCGAGACCATCAACGGCCTCTACAAGACCGAGGTGATCCGGCGCCGTGGGCCATGGCGCACCTTGGAAGCCGTCGAGTTCGCCACCCTGGAATGGGTGGACTGGTTCAACCACCGCCGCCTGCTCGAACCCATCGGCAACATTCCTCCTGCCGAGGCCGAAGCGCGCTACTATGCTCAAACCGAGGGCGTCGCCTTGGCGGCGTGACTCAAACCGAATGGCCTCCGGGAAACCCGGCGCGGTTCAAAACCCTTATCCCGTTCGAGCCTCGTAAACGGTTCGACCAGATGCTCCCAGGCCTCGTCTGCGGACAGGAAGCCAGACAGCTGCGCGCAGAAACCCATGAACTTGTTGCACCATTCGTAGGGCCGCTGAGATGCATTCCAATACTGGATATCAAAAGGCGGGTTCACATAATCAATCAGCCATGCCACTAGATCGTCGACAAGGCGAAGGATGGCGACCCGCTGATCCTGATCCGACATGAACAGAGGCGTGGACCCGCTCGTCGATCTCCTCGCACAGGCGGCTGACCTGGCTCTTGGAGATACCGGTCATGCCCATCGCCTTGACCAAGTCATCGACGTTGCGCGTGGAGATGCCCTGCACGTACGCCTCCTGGATCACGGCGATCAGCGCCTTCTCCGCTGTGCGCCGCGGCTCCAGGAAAGCCGGGAAGTAGGAGCCGCGTCGCAGCTTGGGGATGCGCAGATCGATGGCGCCGGCGCGGGTCTCCCAGGTTCGCTCGCGGTAGACGTTGCGCTTGGTCAACCGCTCGTCCGAGCGCTCGCCGTAACCGGCGCCGGTCAACGCCTCGACCTCCAACTCCATCAGGCGCTGAGCGGCGAAGCCGACCATCTCGCGCAGGAAGTCGGCGTCGGCGCTCTTTCCAATCAGTTCGTGAAGAGCGATCCTGTCCCCGGTCATCGTGTCACTCCGTCTCGGTTGATGGTCGTCAAGCAACCTCAACTTAGCCGAAGAGCACGGTGGCCGCCCGCTCCTGGACGGCTGGCCCGCCTGCGCCAGCTATGGGGACCGCTCCGGCGGGCCAGCCTCACGTCTCAGACACCACTCGGCGGGACACGGCCGCGCAACGCGCAACCGGTCCGCGATCTCGCGGCCGAACTTCAAGGCCCATTGCCGCACCGTCTCATGGCTCACGGTGATGCCGCAGGCCGCCAGCATCTCCTCGACCATGCGCAGGCTCAAGGGGAAGCGGAAGTAGAGCCACACCGCCGTCGCGATGACCTCGGCGGGAAAGCGGTAGCCGATGTAGCGGGGGACACGGGGCGTCGTCATGGCAACCCTATACCCGCACCCCCGCCACCGTCGACTTGATGGTGCCGCTCAGTGCTTAGGGTCCGTCCTGCGACGCCGTCCATCGACCCTACAGACGAGAGATTCGACGAGCAACTGGAGCAGATAGAGACCGGAGTAAAGGCGATCCTGCGCCTCCACGAATGGGCATCCGAGAACGCCCCGTTGCTCGCCAAGCTACACGACGGACGTTGACGGGGTCGTGACGAATCCTGTGGTTCGTCGTGGTTCGTGGAAAAGGATCGTGGGATTTCTGGCCGGAATGCCGTTAAATACGACCCCGGTTTCCCGGCTGTCCAGGCATCATTTCGCCGCCACCACCAACGGTGGAGTAGGCCATGTCCGGAGCCGCCTCGACAATGCGTCGACAGTCACCGTCACATGAGCGCACCTTGCGTGCGTACGGCGGATGGAAACATTGAACACAGCAGCACCCATATCTTTTTGTTCAAGGTTTATGGGATAACCTTGAATAAGATGGCGCCGCAGCGCTTTCTGCTCAAGGTTTCGGGAGAGCCCTATGCGCCGCGAGGATTTGCATCATCACGTCAGAGAGCGCTTGGTCCGCCTACCTGAGCCGCACCAAGCGCACCACGGCGTTGTCCCCTTGCCCCCGCCCGAGGACGCCGTGATGCTGGCGCCGGTCCTGGCGCGCAGCGAGGCGGCGAACCGCGCTCTGGCACGGGTGGCCACCCTCGCCGCCGAGCTCCACGACCCGTACCTGTTCAGCCGCGTGCTGACCCGGCGGGAGGCGGTGTCCTCCAGCGGCATCGAGGGAACGCACTCAACCCTGGACGAACTCCTGTCCGTCGAAGAAACCGAGGACGCCGAAGCGACCGAGGCCGCCATTCAGGTTAAGGACTACGCCCTCGCGCTCGACGCTTTCCTGCCGCTCGCCCGGGAACAAGGCCCAGCGGTGTTCACCGTCGATCTGCTGCGGGAGCTGCACCGCACTGTCATGCGCGGCGACACGACTTATCGGGATGAGCCCGGAGAACTCCGGAAGATTGTCGCGTGGATCGGTGGAGGCGGAGACATCGCCTATTCGACGTATAACCCGCCGCCACCCGCCTTGGTGCCAAAGTGCCTAGCGCAAACCGTCGAGTACCTGCGCTGCCGGGGAATGCAGACGCAGACGCAAGGGCTGCTGACCCGCATGGCGATCGGACACGCTCACTTCGAGGCGGTGCACCCATTCCGCGACGGCAATGGTCGTGTCGGGCGCCTGCTCCTGCCGCTGATGATGGCGGCTGATGGGCACGTGCCGCTCTACCTGTCTCCTTACATCGAGGCGCACAAAGCCGGCTACTACGCTGCGCTGAAGGAGGCGCAGCAGCGCCTCCAGTGGCACGCCGTTGTCGGCTACCTCGCCGATGCCGTTGTGGGGACCGTCGAGGAGCTCATGATCACGCGCGCCGCCCTAGCGGAGCTTCGCAGGGTCTGGCTCGGTCGCCGGCGCTTCCGATCCGCATCGGCCGCCCTACGAGCGCTCGATGTGTTGCCGCACTACCCGGTCATCACCGTCAAGCGTCTGGCGACCATACTGGGCGTCACGTTCGAAGCGGCCTCCAGCGCGGTTGATCAGTTGGTTACTTGCAGGATCCTTGAGGAGCGCACGGGGCACCGCCGCAACCGCCACTTTGCTGCGGTCGAGGCCCTTCGGATCATCAACCGCCCCTTCGGCGCCGAACCGGCGCTGCCCGGCGGCCCCCTCGGAGGCGATCAGGCCGATGCTAATTGAAAATTCCCACCGTTGCACCTGAGCCAATCTATCGAACGGATCTCCGCCGTGCTCGATCAAGGCGACATTGTTATCACCGTTGGCAACGGTTGGATCATCCTCGTTGTCGACGGCGGGGCCATTCACGGGCATGTCTTCACCCGCGCCAGCACCGCCGCGGGCGCGTTTCTCGCCCAAGGCGACCGAGGCGTTGGTTCGGCGGATCGAGGAGAAATTTGGGGTCCATCCGCAAACCCGACACTGCTGGCGAAATCAGGTAGCGCCTGCAAGCCCGACGAGTTGGCCGAAGTGCGACCGCCGGGTTGGCGCGATCGGGACGCCGGCCAGCCAGTCGCCGATCCTGACCAGGTTCATGGCGGCGGCGATAGAAACGTGCTGGAGACGGGTCTTGGCGAGGCCGACGTACCGAGCCCGGCGCAGGCCGAAGCGGCGCACCCCCTGGGACAGGGCCGCCTCCACCCCGGCCCGCAGCGCGTGCACGGCCCGGAACTCCGGAGTCCGTTCGCGCTTGCGCGCGGCCTGAAGCGCTTAGAACTCCCGTCGATCGCGCAACGTCATCACCCGGCGCGACGCCGTCGGACCGGCACAGTCCGCGCGGTTCGGACACGGCTTGCAGTCAGCCTGGGAGAACTTCACTTTCACCGTTTCCCAGCCGAACTCGGTACTTGCCGTCCAACCCGAGCTTTTGACCCCTCTGGGGTACGTCACGTACTGGGCGTCCCAATCGACCTGGAAGGCGGCTGCGGCAAAACCCGTTGCCAGGCGCGCCTGCCATTGCAGGTCGGGGAGGGTCGGCCCGACCAAGTCAACGCCGAAGTCCCGTGTGGCCTCGATCAGAAGAGCGGCGTCGAGGTAACCGCCGCCATGGGCAGCCGCGCCTTCATCCGCACCACCCAGCTCTATGGCCGCCGTGGTGAGGCCATCAGCCTGGACGAGATCGAGCGAAGCGACCGCTGCAAGCGGCTGATCGATGGAGGCCCTATCGTTCCACTGCAGCGTCGTAGATTGCAGGCAACGCTGACACGTCACCCGGCGCTGGCTGGCTGGCGCGGCAAACCCTCCACGAGCGCGCGCAGGTTGTAGCCGGATGTTGCCTGCCACGCCCTGCGGCCATCAGCGGCGATGGCCTGCAGATGCCGATCCCGCTGTGTTGGTGCGCTCTGCGCGGTATCGCTCGGTACCGCCGTGGAGCGCGGCGGCACGACTACACCCGCCCCTGGGTGCCGCTTGGTCACGGCTTCGTAGACGCCGCTCTGGTCGTAAGCGCCGTCGGCGATGACGGCAACGAGGGGCTCGGCAATCCGGTCCAGCAGGGGGCCGACTTGCGAGGCGTCATCGACGTCATGATCGGTCAGTGTCGCGGCGACGATGCGCCCGGTGGCGGCGTCCAGGCCGATGTGCAGCTTGCGCCACGCGCGGCGGCGGCGCGTGCCGTGCTTCTCGATCAGCCAGTCACCGGGGCCGCACAGCTTCACACCGCTGCTGTCGACCAGCAGACGGACCGGGTCGTTGGCTGTTGTCAGCGGGGTGGGGACGGTGACGGTCTTGGCTCGGCGGCTGAGCGTGGAATGATCCGGCACCGCCAGATCGAGCCCGAGCACTTGGACGAGGGAAGCGACCAGACCCTCGGTTTGCCGCAGAGCCAAGCGGTACACCGCACGCAGCATCAACGCCGTGAGGATCGCCAGGTCGGAGTAGGTGCGCTGCCCGCCCGGTGTGGATCGGGTCTCGGCCCGCCAGCGCTCCACGGCCTCGTCGCTGAACCACACGGTCAGGCTGCCACGCGCCCGCAGCGCGGCATCATACTCTTGCCAGTTGCAAACCCTGTATCGCTGCTTGGGGATGTGATGGCGGCGAGCGGCGTTGGCTTTGAACGGCATCGGCTGGATCAGAACAGGGAAGGGTCAACGGCGCCTCCCCTACAATGCCGCCCCGCCATCCGCAATCCCCGCCTCGCTGCAACAACGTCAAGTTGCTGGGCTAAGCGGCGTCACGGAAGAGTCGCATCAATGCCTCGTGCAGTTGGCGCGGGACCACCGGCTTAATGACGATTTCCAGCCCCTGCTTGGCCACCTCGTCGCGCAATTCAGCCGCCGTCTCGCCAGTCAGGACCATTCCCGGCAGCGTGATGCCTGCCTGTTCCCGAATGAGGCGCACCGCATCCACGCCGGTCTTGTTCGCCCCCAGCCGGTAGTCGCTGACGATCACCGCCGGGGTGCGTCCATCCGTCTTGAGCCGCTCCAATGCCTGCTCCGCCGATGCCCCAGCCACGGTGTCAAATCCCCAGCCATGGAATATGTTGCACAGGCCCAGAAGCACGTCCGCCTCATCGTCAATCAGAACAACCAAGCGCCCCCCACCATGGGGGGCCACGGCGGCGAACGGTTCCGGAGCCTGCACCGCCGCCGCCTCGCCGAGCGGGACGTCGATCGTGAACACCGATCCCTGTCCCAAGGTGGAGCGGACGGTCACCGGATGCTCCAGGAGTTTGGCCAAGCGCTGCACGATCGACAGCCCCAGGCCGAGACCCTTGGTCCGGTCGCGCTCCGGGTTGCCGATCTGATGGAACTCGAGGAAGATGGCATCCAAATGGTCCGGCGCGATGCCGATGCCCGTGTCGTGCACTGTGATTCGCGCGCACCCGTCAGCGATCCGGCACTCCAGCCGGACGCTGCCGCGCTCGGTGTATTTGATCGCGTTCTCGACCAGATTGCGGATCATACGGTCGAGCAGATGGCGATCGCTGCGCACCGTCATATCGCGCAGAATGTCTGCCTGGAAATCCAGCCCTTTGTGGAGGGCCACCGGCGCAAACGAGGCGCCGATGTCGTCGAGCACCGAGGACAGCGGGAAGCTCTCGATGTCCGGCCGGATCACTTCGGCGTCCAGGCGGGAGACGTCGAGCAAGCTGTCCAACAAGCCCTTCAGGGCTTCAAGATTGCGCTCCAGCGTGGCCAGGGCGCTTTTCCCGCGCGCGGTCTGCACATGGCCGTGCAAGGTGGCGGCAAACAGGAACAGCGCCTGCAACGGCTGGCGCAGGTCGTGGCTGGCGGCGGCAAGGAACTTCGATTTCGCCACACTGGCCCGCTCGGCCGCCCACTTGGCCTCCCGCAGTTCCTCCTCCATCCGTCGGCGCTCGGTGATGTCGACGTTCAGCCCGGTGATGTGCGTCGGTTGACCGTCGGCGTCGTAGCGGATGCGCCCCATGCCAATGAGCCATCGAATCTCGCCGTCGGACAGACAGACACGAAACTCGATCTGGAAACGCTCCTGGCCGGTGGACAGCGCGTCGTGGACAATCCGGTCAACCTGTTCGCGGTCTTCGGGCACCACCGCCTCCAGCCAGACCTCGTAGCCCGCGGCGATGAGGCCTGCCGGGAGACCGAAGAGCGCTTGGTTCTCCTCGGACCAGAAGACCTCGCCGGTCGTGAGGTTCCATTCCCAGGATCCTGCCCGTGCCGCCACCAGTGCGTCTCTGAGACGCTCCTGGCTGCGGAGGACGGAGTCCTCCATTCCCTTGCGCTCGGTGATGTCAAGGCTGACGCCGGTCAGCCGCAGCGGTATGCCGTCACGATCGCGAAGAACCCGACCCACGTTCATCAACCAGCGTTCCCCCCGGCTGGGGTGGCGGATGCGATGCTCGAGGGTGTAATCGCTGTTTGACGAAGCCAACGCTGCCCGCACCGCGTGTTGCACAGAGTCGCGGTCGTCCGGGTGGACCCAGGGCAGCCACGCTTCATAAGTTGGGGTGAACAACTCCGGCGCCAAACCGTGCAGCGCGTAGACTCCCTCCGACCAAGTCAGCGCGCCGCTCCGGATGTCCCAGTCCCAAATGCCCGCATTGGCCGATGCCAAAGCGAAGTTCAAGCGCTCCTCACTTTGGCGCAGTGCTTCCTCAGCCTGTTTGCGCGCGGTGATGTCGATGTACAGGCCGCTGGCGCGAACCGGCGTGCCGTCCGGGTCGAAGACAAAACGCCCCAACACCGAAACCCAAACCATGCTGCCGTCCGGGCGCAAGACGCGGTGTTCGACGCGGTAGGTGGGGTCGGTCTCGCGGATGATCCGTGCGCGCTCGGACAGCACACGGCACAGGTCCTCGGGATGAATGAGGCCGAACCAGGTGTCCAGACTGATGCTTGTCCCATTCGGTTCCATGCCGAACAGGCGGTAGCTTTCCGCAGACCAGATGATTGTGCCGGTGCGCAGGTCGGTATCGAAGGTTCCGGCCCGTGCCGATGCGAGAGCGAAGGCCAGGCGCTCCTCGCTCCGGCGGAGCGCCTCTTCCATGATCTTGCGCTCGGAAATGTCATGGAAGATGGCGACCGCCATGACGATGTGCCCGTTTGCATCCCGGACGGGTGCGGCGCTGACGGTGAAGGTGGCAATGGCTCCGTCACCGCGGCGGTAGCGCATCTCCCCATGGACGACCGTTTCGCCATACCGCAGCGCGCGGGCCAGCGGGTACTCGTCCGCCTGATACGGCGTGCCGTCGGGGTGAACGGCGCCATACACGGCGTAGTCATCGAAGGTCTTGGCGATGTGAACCGGATGCCCGATGAGGCGTTCGGCCGCCGGGTTGTGCAGCAGAAGCCGGCCATCGGGCGCGGCGGTCGCGAACACCCCCGAGGGCAAGTGGTCGAGCACGCCCTTGAGCAGCGTCCGCTCCTTCTCAAGCTCCTGCGCCAACCGTTCGCGTTCCCCCTCGGCCATCCTGCGCGCCGTGATGTCCTGGAAAAACACAACCAGACCCTCCCGCGAGGGGAAGGCCCGTGCGACGAAATGCTGTCCGATCAGCGGTCCGGCGAATTCGACTTCGCACGCCCCACCGGCGTCGAGCACCTGACGGCAGCAGGACCAGAACTCGGTGCCGACGAACTCGGGGTATGCGTCCCAAAACACGCGCTGGGCCAGATCACCGCGCTCGCCCAGGCTTGACTTGGCGCGGCCGTTCATGAAGATCACTCGCCAGTCGCGGTCCAGCTCCATCACGGCGTCGGTTGTGCTTTCCAGGACCGCTGCCATTTTCATGGCCGCTTGGGCGGCCTGAGCGTGAGCATCGGCCTGCCTCTGAAGGATTTGCGCCCTCTCATCGTGCCGTCGTACCCATAGGGTGACGAGAAGGATGCTCAAGGCTGCAACGAGTCCGGCGACAACCGAGATGACAACCGCGTTCCGCCGCCATCCGGCGAGAAGTTTGTCCTCGGCCAAGCCGACGGTGACAACCAAAGGAAAGCCCGGAACCGCGCGGTAGCTGATGATGCGCGGGGTGCGGTCGATCATGCTGAGAAGGCGGTAGGTGCCGTGTTCCCGCGCGGGCAGATGCGCCTGGAACAAATCCATCGTCGCGTAGTCTTTGCCAACCGCGGCCTCGTTGTAAGGGGTGCCGACAAGCAGAACACCGTCGCGTCGGAACAGCGCAATGCGGTCGTGTTCTCCAAGCTCCAGTTCACGGTAAAACCGCTCGAAATAGCGGGGCTCGATTGCCGCGACGGCTACGCCACCGAAACTGCCGTCCGAGCGCGTGATGCGACGGCTCATGCTGATGAAGCTGACCCCGGCCGACCGGCTGACAAGCGGCTTGCCGATGCGCAGGCCAGGGCTGGGATCGCTGACGTGGGCGTCGAAATAGTCACGGTCCGCCACGCTGAAGGGGGGTGTTTCGGGGCTGCCGGTGCTCTGGGTGATGAAGCCGCCCGGACCGACCACCGTTAAGGCCCAAACCTGGGGCAACGCGTGCAACCGTTGGCGCAGGGTGCTCTCGAACGCCGGGTCGTGCTCACGGAGCCCTGGAGACAGCGTCAATGTGTCAATGATTCCCGTCAAGGTCAGATCGACGGCCTGCAAGCCCCGAGCCGTCTGCTCTTCCAACACCCGAGCCAGGGCGTGCGCCGACCGCTCGCCGGCTTGCAGGGTGCGGGCCCGGTCAAGCCATAGCCAAGCTCCGGTCCCCAGGGCCAGTATGATCAGCGCGACGGCGGTAAGGAGGACGGTGTGGTTCCAGAAACGGCGAAAGAAGGCACAAAATTTTATAACATTCATTGCAGGTTACCGCTATCGAGACCGCAGAGATTGCCGGCTTCTTCCCATATCAAGTACAGTGCAGTGTTGATAAAGGGCGGTCAAGCTGAACTCCGGCTGTGGTTCTCTGTGGTGCGCTTCCTAAACCGGAAATATAAAAATAGAGGGATGACCTGGGGTGCTCACATTGATGGGGCTGTTCCCTTGCCATGTCTCGGGGTGCCGATGCAAAGTAGCTGGCTGCGTGGTCTTGATCAACCCAACGGACTTTGGCACACAAATTGGCGTGATGGTGGTGTCTGAACCGCGCCAGGTTTCCCGGAGGCTCCGTTTCTTGAGAGACTGGGGTCATCATGACGAAACCGGCATCACCCAAATACGCTCCTGAAGTCCGCGAACGCGCGGTTCGGATGGTCTTCGAGCACGAAGGCGAGCACGCCTCGCAGTGGGCGGCGATCAGCTCGATCGCGGCGAAGATTGGCTGCAACCCCGAGACACTGCGCGGCTGGGTCCGGCAGGCCGAACGCGACCAGCGCAAGCGGCCCGGTCCGACGACGGACGAACTGGAGCGGATCAAGGCGCTGGAGCGTGAGGTCCGGGAACTGCGCCAAGCGAACGAAATCCTGCGCAAGGCATCGGCGTATTTCGCCCAGGCGGAGCTCGACCGCCCGTTTCGGAAATGATCGCCTTCATCGACGCGCATCGCGCCGTCCACGGGGTCGAGCCGATCTGCAAGGTGCTGCCGATCGCCCCGTCCACCTATCACGCCCACGCCGCCCGGCGGGTCGATCCGGCCAAGGCGCCGGCCCGCTCGCAAAGAGACGCGGAGCTGGGTTTGGCTATCCGACGGGTCTGGGACGAGAACTTCCAGGTCTATGGAGTGCGCAAAGTGTGGCGGCAGCTGCGGCGGGAAGGCCTTGACGTGGCGCGCTGCACGGTGGCCCGGCTGATGAAGCGCATGGGCCTGAAGGGAGCGATCCGCGGCAAGGCGGTGCGGACCACGATCAGTGATCGCGCGTCGCCATGCCCGGCTGACCGGGTAAACCGCCAATTCCAGGCGCCACGCCCGAATGCTCTGTGGGTGGCTGATTTTACGTATGTCGCCACATGGCAGGGCTTCGTCTACGTAGCCTTCGTCATCGACACGTTTGCCCGCCGGATCGTGGGCTGGCGGGTGTCGCGCACCGCCCACGCCGGCTTCGTGCTGGACGCCCTGGAGCAGGCGCTCCATGAGCGCCGGCCGGCCAAGGGCAGCGGCCTCATCCACCACTCGGACCGCGGATCGCAATACGTGGCCATCAAGTACACTGAGCGTCTCACCGACGCCGGCATCGAGCCCTCCGTGGGCAGCGTCGGCGATTCCTACGACAACGCCTTGGCCGAGACCATCAACGGCCTCTACAAGACCGAGGTGATCCGGCGCCGTGGGCCATGGCGCACCTTGGAAGCCGTCGAGTTCGCCACCCTGGAATGGGTGGACTGGTTCAACCACCGCCGCCTGCTCGAACCCATCGGCAACATTCCTCCTGCCGAGGCCGAAGCGCGCTACTATGCTCAAACCGAGGGCGTCGCCTTGGCGGCGTGACTCAAACCGAATGGCCTCCGGGAAACCCGGCGCGGTTCAGCCAGAGGTGATCAGGCGCTCCTGCGCAAGATGAGCGTCCCCAAGCTGGTCGAGACGTTCAACCCTTGAAGTCGACGACGGTCTCGATCTTCTGGGCAGGCAGAGTCCGAGCATGCAGGCTGCGCTCCCAGCCGTGTCGCTCGGCACCGCACTCAAACGTAGCGGGAAGTCTGCCGCCATGAACAGCCAAAGGCCAAGCGCAACATCAAGCCCGTCTCAATCGCGATGTCGGGGTAGGGCGCTGGCCGGCCGCGCCGACCGGACCTGAGCGTCATCGGTCCTGCGATCACCCCGAACGTCCCCCAGATTGTCCGATCACCGCGCCAGCGGAGCGCCGCATCCCCACCGCCACACCGGAGCGCCTACGCTTCCTCACCAACTGCCCATGGCTTCCATGCGTCTATGCCGAAGCACCGTGGCATCAAGCTGCTTCACAACGAGGGTTGCCGTTGAAATCAAATGAAATGCACCACTCTTCGATGACTTCAAAAGAAAGAATACAATAAAATATTTATAAGTAAAGTGAAGAGGTGAACTTATCTCGGAAGACGCATGCGCTTTAATCCTTCTCACAGGGCGACGCCCTGCCAACCCAAGGAGGATATCATGCGAATTGTTCCGAACGCGACCGAGGGCTCTGACGTTCTTCAGGGAACGTCCATCAACGATACTTTCAATGGACTTGGTGGTGGCGACCAGATTTTCGGCGGGGCCGGCGCGGACACCATCAGCGGCAATGACGGCGACGACGTGATCTTCGCCGACGTCTATGCCGGCCAAAGCGAACCCAGCCTGGGGACCGACACCGAGGGCACGTGGAACAAGCTGTTCGGCGATGCCGGGGACGACGTTCTGATCAGCGGCGCCGGTTTCGATGACCTGTGGGGCGGGGTCGGCAACGACACGCTGACCGGCGGGGCCGGTTGGGACTGGTTCGTGTTCCAGCCGGGCAGCGGCGTGGACGCCATCACCGACTTCACGCCGGGCAGCGACCAGATCATCGTCATGTCGAACATGAACGGGGCCGGCGATCCGGTGCTCAGCCAGAACGCCGACGGCACGGTGGTCGACTTCGGCGCCGGCAACGCCGTGCTGCTCCAAGGCGTCGCCCTGGCCGAGCTGCCCGCCGACGCCATC
Organism: Azospirillum sp. Marseille-Q6669; assembly: GCF_965111635.1. Lineage (NCBI taxonomy): Bacteria > Pseudomonadati > Pseudomonadota > Alphaproteobacteria > Rhodospirillales > Azospirillaceae > Azospirillum > Azospirillum sp. Marseille-Q6669. Next base: position 604,831 of record NZ_CBCOOP010000004.1, read on the forward strand.
GTCACCGCCCCCTACAGCGACGTGGCGTCCTTCTACAGTACGGCAGTAAACGCCCTTCTGGGCTGATCGCAAGATCGGCCAAGTTTTCTTGGATCAGGTTTTCCAATGGTGAAACTTCGGGCCCCGTGCTATTCGCGCGGGGTCTTTTTTCGGAAGATCAAATAACTACAGATGAAAATATTCTTTCTGTTCTTGAACAGATTCAGTGATCTCTTCGACTTGGCGTACTTCGTTCCTGGGATTGAATGACGGTGTTCGGGATCGGTGCCCGGAACTTTTCATCCATCGGTTTACAGCACAGGAGTTACAGCGATGTCCCAAGTCGAAGTGACCAGCCAGACCGAGTATCCTTGGCAGAGCATTGTCTTCATCACCTCCACCTACGCGAACGGCGAGGTGCACACCGGGTCCGGCGTGATGGTCGGACCGAATGACGTCCTGACGGCATCCCACGTCGTCTACGATTCGACGACGGGCCAGAGCCCGATCGAGGTCACCGTCACCCCGGCCTTCGACCCGTCCCCCTTCACGGCGCCGTTCGGAAGCGCGAACGCCGTCTCGTGGCATTACAACGCCAACTTCGATCCGAACGGGGACGGCCTGATCGTGTCCGGCAACGGCGGCGCGGGCCTGGAAGGGGTGGAACTCGACTATGCGTTGCTGGATCTCGGCGTGGCGCTGGGCTACGAGACGGGCTGGATGGAGATCGATCCGACCTTCGTGTCCGGCAGCGTCAACCTGACCGGATTCCCGGATCTGTATGGCAACAACATGATGAACGACATGGGCTGGGTCGCGGACAACCCGTTCGACGACTTCATCGACATCAGTGGCCTGGAGGTCCATCCCGGCAATTCCGGCGGGCCGGTCTGGTACGAGGAGAACGGCGTCGGTCACGTCGTCGGCATCGTCTCCACCGGCGTTGCCGCCCATGATGTCATAGCGAGCTACGGCACGCTGCTCGACTGGATCGCCGATAATGACCGCCTGATCGCGGCCGCCTGATCGCCAACGTGTGACCCGTTCAGGGGAAGGCCTCCGGTGGGGCGAAGCCGGAACCAGGGGCCTTCCTTTCGCCCGCCCATCGGCAACCCGGCCTCGCAGCCATCTGGAACCGGAGCGGCGGTGCCGGCCTCGATGCGTCGCGGTCTTTCCGGCTCGCCGGCCCGCCGTAGGGGGAGGGAAGGGCGGCGGCGGGGTCCAGCGGCAGGCCGCCACCGTTGCCGACGATCAGGCTGCTGCTCGCCCGCCCGCCCCGGCCGGCGCAGGTGTCGCGCAGCAGGTCCCGGCTGCCCAGGAAGCTCTCCGGCAGCTTGACCAAGCTACTGGCGATGGTGTTGTCGGGCGCCGGGGTGGAAACAGTCCCCGACACGCTCTCGGCCGAAGACGCTTCGATCACCGTCGTGGGAGAGGACAACAGCTGGTCGGCCCGGATCGTGATGTTGCCGCCATTGCCTTTCTGCGCGTTGGCCTGGATTCGGCTGTCATCCAGCACCACGAAAGGCGGATCGACGACGATGTTGCCGCCGCTGCCGGTGCCGCCGGCGACTGAGGTCGTGATCGCGCTTTCGTGCAGGTCGAGCAGCCGGCCGACTTGGATGGTGATGTCGCCGCCGTTCGCCGTGGTGGTCTGGGTCCGGATGGCCGCACCGTCCAGCGCCAACTGGTCCGTCGCCGTGATCGCGACCGGTCCGCCCGTCCCCGTTCCCTCGCCTTCCGCGCTGACCGTCCCGTCCCGGCGCAGGAGAAGATCGCCTGCGCGAATGGTGACGGAGCCGCCATCGCCGGTCGAGCCCGGCTGGGCGCTGCTCAGCACTCCGGTCGCTGTCGGGACGCCCTGGCGGTCGATCAGCAATTGGCCGGCCTGCACCGTCACCGAGCCGGCATTCCCCTTCTCGAAGGTGGTGCTGCGGATCTGGCCGCCATGGGTCAGGGAAATCCACTCCGCCGTCGTCACATGGACGATGCCGCCCTGGCCGCCCGAGCCCTGTTCCGCGCTGCTTCCGATTCCGGTCAGGCGCGGCGGACCGTCGACGCCGTGGATCGACAGCGATCCGGGCTTGACCGTCACGGCTCCGGCATCGCCCTCGCCGAAGGTGTTGCTGCCGATCTCACCGCCGTTGAGGATCGCCAAGTCGCCGGTGGTGGTGACGCGGACCGTCCCGGCGTTGCCCTTGGAGCTGGGCTCAGCGTTGCTGGAGATGCCGGTGAAGACCTCATCGGGGATACCCATGATCGCCAGCGTTCCGGCATTGACCGTCACCGCCCCCGCGTTGCCGTCACCGAAGGTGTCGCTGGTGATGGAGCCCCCCTGGCTGATCGCCAGCATGCCGGCACCTACGGTCACCGTGCCAGCGTTGCCCCCCCGCACGGCGGAGCCGGTCTCCCGATTGGCGTTGCTGGAAATGCCTGTGAAGCTCTGTCCGCCGTCGCCGGTGATGGCCATTGAATCGGCCCACACGGTGACGTTGCCCGCGTTGCCGGAACTGAAGCCGTTGCTGCCGATCTCGCCACCCTGGTCGATGGTCAGCGCGCCGGCCGAGGCGACGCCGACCGTGCCGGCATTGCCGCTGGAATGGCGGTTGGCGTTGCTGGAGATGCCGGTGAAGCTTGTGCCGTGATTGCCGGTGATCGACAGCGACCCGGCGGTCACGATGACATTCCCGGCGTTTCCCGTGGTGAAGGTGTTGCTGCCGATCTCACCGCCGCTTGTGATGGTCAGCGGGCCTGTCGTCATCACGCGAACCGTGCCCGCGTCGTTGGCGGAGCCGTTGTCGGCGTTGCTCGTGATCCCCGTCAGGACAGACGTCCCGGTTCCGGTGATCGACAGCGAGCCGGCGGTCACCGTGACGTCTCCGGCGTGACCGGCACTGAATGTGTTGCTGCCGATCTCGCCTCCGTTGGCGATGGTCAGCGGGCCGGCGGTGCTGACGCGGACCGTGCCGGCGCGCCCGCCGCCGCTCGTGTTGGCCTGAATGCCGACGAACACGCCCCTGAAATCGCCGAAGACGCCTTTCACCCCGGTGATCGACAGGCGTCCGGCCTCGACCGTCACGTCGCCGGCGCGGGAACTTCCAAACGTGTTGCTGGCGATCTGCGCGTAGGGGCCGGACAGGTCGATGGCGCCGGCACGGACGGAAACCATGCCCCCGGTCCCCGTCGCGGTCTCCGTGACCTGGCTGATCAGGCCCGTGAACACGTCGCCCGCACCGCCGGTGATGGTGATCGTGCCCGCGTCGACGGTGACGGGGCTGGCATTGCCAATCCCCTCGATGCGGCTGCCAATCTGGGCGGTGTCGCTCATCCGCAGCGGTCCGGCGATCCCAAGCGTGACCGACCCGGTGTCCCCGGTCGCCCAGGGATAGCCCTCGCTGACAATCCGCGACCGCACGCCAGCCGTCGAGTCGCCCGACATGGTGAGGCTCCCGGCGTTCAGGGAAATGTCGGCGGCCTTGCTTGCCCCGTAGGTGCGGCTCAGAATCGCGCCGCCCTTGTGGATGTCCACGCTGCCAGCGGCGATCGTGATCGGGCCGGCCAAGCCGTTCGCGAAGAAGGCCGCCTGGCTGTCGATGAGCGTCGAGAAGGTCTCCCCGATGCCCTCGATGGACAGGCGGTCGGCGATGACTGTGATCGGGCCGGCACCACCCTGGCCGAAGGCAATGCTGCCGACGCGCGCTCCCGCGCGCAGCGTCACGTCTCCGGCCTGGAGGCTGATGGGCGCTCCTTGGCCGCTCCCCGTCGCGACGCTGATGAGCGCACCGCTGGCAATGTCCAGAGACCGGCTTTGGACGTCGAGGCTGCCCTTGGCGTCGGCGCCGCCGGTGTTGTTCGTCGCGACGGTCGCGTTGTCGATCGTTAGGGAGCCCCCACGAATCCGGACGCTGCCGCCACCGTTGCCGCTGGAGGCGATGGACGCGTGATCGTGCAGCCGGATTTTCCCCTGCTTGGCGGCGTTCACGGTGCCGTCGGTGAGGCGCACCTGCCCGGTCTGGGCTACGGACGCCACGGTCACGCTCCCGCCCGGCGCCTCGACGCGGCCCGTCGTCCCGCCGCGCACCTCTATATCGCCGCCGACCAAGGACAGGGCCTTTCCCGGCTTCACGGATATCCGTGCGCCATCGACCTTCAGCGCCCCCGTGGGCCGGTCGAGGAAGCCGAAGGCGGCCGGCGGGGCGGCGGTGAAGCTGCTCCCGCTCTTGTCCAGAGCGGAGAAGCGCGCGCCGTCGGCAAAGTGCACCTCGTGCGCCGTGCCGACATGCAGGCTGGCCGGTACGTCGACCACGGCGTTGGGGCCGAAGGTCATGCCGGCCGGGTTGATGAGGTGGACATCGGCCTGCCCGACCGTGGAGCGCAGCGTGCCGTCGATCGCCGACGGGCTGCCGCCGGTGACCCGGCCGATCACGTTGCGCACGTTGCCCGGCCCGGTGAAGGTCACCGTCTGACCCTGGTTGACGTTGAAGCGGTCGAAGCTGTGGAACAGATTCCCACCGGCCTGGGTGCCGAGGCTGGCGCCGATCTCCACAACGTTGCCCGACAGGCTCACGCGTGGGCCGGTGGTGCCGTCGGTGGCGATCTGAGCCAAGGCGGTTGCCGGTGACAGCAGGGCGACCAAGGGGGTGAGCAGGAGTCTCCGCCGCATGCGACGCCCTCCGCGTTCCGAGTGCCGGCCAGCTTACCCCCCAACGGCATCCGCCCGACACGGCGCAGAGGCGGATGCGTTTCGCCTTTTGTGACTGCGGAAAAGATGAGCTGACAAAGAAAGAGCTCCGCGCGGATGGCGCGGAGCCCGAGGTTTCTCATATGGCAAATCCGAAGCGGAAGGAAACGTGACGCTCAGCCCAGGAGGGCCTCCACCGCGGTGGTGTAGAAGGACGGCCCGTCGCTGTAGGGGGCGGTGACGATGGCGTCGGCGGGCAGCTCGGCCAGGGCGACGCCCTGGAGCAGCACGGCGTTGCCGGCGCCGAAGTCGACCACCGTGCCGTCGGCGTTCTGGCTGAGCACCGGATCGCCGGCCCCGTTCATGTTCGACATGACGATGATCTGGTCGCTGCCCGGGGTGAAATCGGTGATGGTGTCCACGCCGCTGCCCGGCTGAAACACGAACCAGTCCCAACCGGCCCCGCCGGTCAGCGTGTCGTTGCCGACCCCGCCCCACAGGTCGTCGAAACCGGCGCCGCTGATCAGAACGTCGTCCCCGGCGTCGCCGAACAGCTTGTTCCAGGTGCCTTCGACGTCGGCCCCGGTGCCGCCGCCGTAGCTGTCGGCATAGATCATGTCGTCGCCAGCGTTGCCGTTGATGGTGTCCGCCCCAGCTCCGCCAAAGATCTGGTCGTTGCCGCCCAGTCCCTTGAAAGTATCGTCAATGGAAGTGCCCTGCAGCGTGTCGGTGCCTTCGGTCGCGTACGCAATGATGGTCATCGCAATCTCCGTGGTGTGACTGGGCATCGCCCGGTGATTGAGATTAAAAAGCATTGGGGGCTCGGCATCAGTTCACGCCATCACCGTGCATTGCCAAATTTTGGTATTTTATTTCCTTTGCAGTCCGTTGGAATTTCTGGGGCAGCTTTGCAGGAATTGCGCGGAACACTGCGAGGTGGTGGTGGCGCTCACTCCCCCGCGCACAAGCCTGTGGCGGAATGACGGCACGCCGTGGGGATGGCTCCGGCGCACCGGAAAGGGAAAATCGCCCCTCATGTCACCGCTCGCCCCCGCCCGCCGCTGCCTGGTCGCCGCCGCGGGCTTCAGCGCCGCCATTAACGTGCTCGCGCTGACCCTGCCGCTTTATTCCATGCAGGTGTACGACCGCGTCCTGTCCAGCGGCAGCCTGGAGACGCTGCTCTATTTGACTGTGATCGCGCTGGTCGCACTCGTCTTCGTCAGCTGGCTGGAGATCCTGCGCGCCCGCCTGTTGCTGCGCGTCGCCAGCTGGGTGGAGCGGCGCTTCGCCCCGGAGTGCTTGCGCCGTGCGCTGACCACGCACGGTGGCCGGCAGGGCGCCGATCTCACCACCCTGCGCGAACTGGCGGTGCTGCGGCAGACCATGGGCAGCCCCGTCGTCGCCGCCCTAGCCGATGTCCCGTGGGTTCCGGTCTATCTGGTGGCCTTGTTCGCCCTGCACCCGTTGTTGGGGCTGGTGGCGGCCAGCGGCGCCCTGACGCTGTTCGCCATCGCCTGGACGGGCGAGATGCTGACGCGGCGCGCCGTCGCCGCCTCCGCCGAGGCCGGCACGACCGCCCAGCGCTTCGTCGAGGCCGCGGTCCGCTCGCGGGAAGAGATCCATTGCATGGGCATGTCGGCCGCCGTGGTCGAGCGCTGGGCGGAGGGAAACGACGCCGCCCTGGACCAGGGGGAGCGCGCCTGCGCCCGGCACGCCACCGCCTATTCCCTGACCCGCTGGGTCCGCTTGGTCGTGCAGGTCGCCATCATGGCGGTCGGCACCTATCTGGTGGTTGATCATGCGATCACCGGTGGCGCCCTGTTCGCCAGCGCCACCCTTCTCGGCCGTGCGCTGGCTCCGGTGGAGCAGGTGATCGGTGCATGGCGGACGCTGGCGGCGGCGCGTGCGGCGTGGCGGCGCGTGGCAGCCCATCTTGAGACACCGGCGCCGCGGCGCACCGTCCGCGGCCTTCCGCCGCCACGGGGACTGTTGTCGGTCGAAGGCATCGCCGCCAGTCCCATTCCCGGTGCCCGGTCCCTGCTGAAGAACGTCTCCTTCGCGATGGAACCGGGTACCGTGCTGGTGGTGGTCGGCTCCTCCGGAGCTGGGAAGACCACGTTGGCGCGAACGCTGGTCGGCGCGCTGCCGGCCCAGGCCGGGGTGGTGCGGCTGGACGGTGTGGACGTGGCGGGCTGGGACCGGGGCGAACTCGGGCGCCATGTCGGCTATCTGCCGCAGGACGGCGACCTGATCGACACCACCGTCCGCGCCTTCATCGCCCGCATGGAGGAGGCCCCGCTGGACCGCGTGACCGAGGCGGCGACGATTGCCGGCGTCCACGACATGATCCTGCGCCTGCCCCAGGGTTATGAAACCCGCCTCGGCAGCGGAGGCTTCCTGCCGTCCGCCGGCCAGCGCCAGCGTCTGGCGCTCGCCCGCGCCGTGTTCGGCGACCCTCGCCTCGTCGTGCTCGACGAGCCGGACGCCCATCTCGACGGCACCGGCGAGGCGGCGTTGCAGAAGGCTATCGCCGCGCTGAAGGCGCGCGGCGCCACGGTTGTCGCCACCAGCCACCGGCCGAACCTGCTGCGCGTCGCCGACTGCGTGCTCGTCCTGCGGGACGGCGCTGTGGCCCGGTTCGGTCCGCGCGACGAGGTGATCGCCGCCCTCGGCCAGCCCCGCCCCGCCCAGGCTCGGGAAGCCATCTCCTCTTCCGCCGCCTAACCCTCGTTTTCGCGACAAGGATCCCCGCCATGACCAGCATCGCCGACACCGCGAACTCCGCCAACAACTCCACCGCCGCCCCCAACCCCGGCCGCATCATCCTGGCGGGCGTCCTGTCCCTCACGGTTTTCACCGGCGTCCTTGGCGCTTGGTCCCTGACGGCACCGCTGGACAGCGCGGCCGTGGCAGCCGGACACGTGGTGGTGGAGAGCCGCCGCAAGACCGTGCAGCATCTGGAAGGCGGCATCGTGCGCGGCATCCTCGTCGCCGAGGGCGCGCGGGTGGAGGCCGGCGCGCCGCTGGTCGTCCTGGACCAGACCCAGGCGCGCAGCGCGCTGGACACGCTGCGTTCCCAGCAGGATGAACTGCTGGCCCGCGAGGCCCGCCTGCTGGCGGAGCGGGCGGGAGCCGACGAGGTGGCCTTTCCGCCGCATCTCGCCGTCCGCGCCGCCCACGACCAGGATGCCCGCATCGCCGAACTGCTCGACGGGCAGCGCCGCCTCTTCGCCGCGCGGTGGGAAAGCCTGCGGGGTCAGGTGGACATCCTGATCCAGCGAACCGCCCAGCTCGACGCCGAGGCCGACGGGCTGCGCGCCCAGGTCGCCAGCACGGAAGTCCAGCTGAGCCTGATCGCGGAGGAGATGCAGGACGCGCGCACCCTCGTCGCCAAGGGGCTGGAGCGCAAGTCGCGTCTGCTGTCGCTGGAACGCGAGGCCGCGAACCTCGGCGGCCGGCGCGGCGAATATCTCGCCTCCATCGCGCGTGCGGAGCAGCGGCGCGGCGAGACCGAGCTGCAAATCCTCGACCTGCGCAACAAGCGCGCGGAGGAACTGGCGACGGAACTGCGCGAGGTGCAGGGCAAGCTGCGCGAACTGGACGAGCGCTTGCACGCCGCCGGGGACGTGCTGGATCGGACGGTGGTGCGAGCACCGGCCACGGGCATGGTGATGAACGTGCAGGTCCACACAGCAGGTGGCGTCATCGGGGCCGGCAAGCCGATCCTGGACATCGCGCCGGACGACGACAGCTTGCTGATCGAGGCCAAGCTGCGGCCGACCGACATCGACAACGTCCACACCGGGCTATCCGCGCGGATCCGCCTGACCGCCTTCAAGCAGCGGACGACCCCCGTCCTGTCGGGCCGCGTGACCTATGTCTCCGGTGACGCGCTGACCGACCAGCGCACGGGCGATGCCTCCTACAGCGCGCACATCGTGGTGGACCGCGGCGAGTTGCAGCGGGCCGGCGGGCTGAACCTCCAGCCCGGCATGCCGGCGGAAGTGATGATCGTGACCGGCCGCCGCACCGCCGCCGACTATTTCCTGGCCCCACTGACCGACAGCTTCGCCCGCGCCTTCCGCGAGGAGTGATGCCGGGGCGGCGTCCGAACGCAGCACGGCACGCCGGTACCAAACATTTCGAAATTCGGATAACCCCGATGCTCCATTGGCACGGGCTTTCCGGGTGACGTTAAGTGGGGAGGCCGCAACCGATGGTTCGGATCTCCCTGGAGCCACATGGGAGGGATTCGTGCGTCGCTTCGATCCGGTCTTCAAACGCCAGCTTCTTCTTCAGCACGACCTGTTCCGCTGCATCAGCGGCAAGGACGTGGATGCGATCCTCGCCTTCGCGGGGGAGCGCCGGTACAAGAATGGCCAAACCATCTTCCAGAAGGGCGATCCAGGCAGCGGCATGATGGCCGTGCTGCTGGGCAACGTCCGCATCGGCACGATCTCCGAAAGTGGCAAGGAGATCGTCTTCAAGGTCGTGGAAACCGGCGGTATCTTTGGCGAGATCGCCTTGCTCGACGGGCGCCCGCGCACCGCCGACGCCACCGCCATCGGGGACTGCGTGCTTCTGGTCATCGAACGGCGCGACTTCGTGCCCTTCCTGGAAAAGAGCCCGCAGGTCGCCATCAAGATGCTGGAGGTCATGTGCGACCGCCTGCGCCAGACCAGCCTGCTGGTGGAGGATCTGGCCTTGCTCGACCTGCCGCAGCGCATAGCCCGCCTGCTGGTCCGGCTCGGCGCCAGCTATGGCCGCCGCACCCGGGACGGGCTGCGCATCGACCTGAAGCTGTCGCAGAAGGACCTCGGCAACCTGATCGCCACCAGCCGCGAGAGCATCAACAAACAGCTCCGCGCCTGGCAGGACGAGGAACTGATCGCGATGGAGAACGGCTACATCACCCTGCTGCAACCGCAGCAGATCGCCGACTACGGCCAGCCGGCGCGGTGACCCGGTGCCCGCGCATCGCCGGGGCCATGGCCCTGCTGATCGCCACGGCGTCATCGGCCCAATCTCAAATCATGCCGGCCCAACTCACACCCCCGCTGCCGGAGCGGAGCACGCGCGAACGCCCGGACCTTCCCGGCTTCGAACCCTCCGGACCGGACATCCTGCCGCCCCCCGTCCTCGACCGGCCGGACCGGGCGCCGCCGCTCTCGCAGGCGCCACACGTCTTCGTGAAGGGCTACCGCTTCGAAGGCAACACGGCGATCCCCACGGCCGAGCTGGTGGCCGCCGCCGCCCCCTTCGCCGGACGGGAGGTCGACGCCGACGAGTTGCAGGAACTTCAGCGGCGCCTGACCGAACTGCACATCGAGCGGGGCTTCATCACCTCCGGCGCCGTGCTGCCGGACCAGGACGTCACCGACGGGATCGTCACCGTCCGCATCGTGGAAGGCGTGCTTTCCGGGATCGACGTGACCGGGACCGGCAGGCTCGACCCCCGCTACGTCGAACGCCGGCTGGCGCGCGGCGTCACCACGCCGCTGGACGTCAATGCGCTGCGGGAGCGTGTGCTGCTGCTGCTCCAGGACCCGCTGATCGAGCGCATCAACGCCGAACTCGGGCCGGGCGAACGGCTGGGGGAAAGCCGCCTGGACGTGGCGGTGACGCGGGCGCGGCCCTACGCGCTGTGGCTGAACGTCGACAACGCCTCGTCCCCGACCACGGGGGAACTGCGGGGCAACGCGTTCGGCATCGTCCGCAACCTGACGGGCTGGGGGGACGCGTTGGAGATCGTCCTGGAGCAGACGCGCGGCTCCCACGACTATTGGGCGGCCTTCGAGCTTCCGGTAACCTCCGCCGGTACGACGCTGCGCTTGCGGGCGGAAAACGCCCGTGCCCGCATCGTGGAAGCCCCGCTGGACGAGCTGGATATCGAGAGCCGCGTGCGCACCTACGAGGCCGGCGTCTCCCACCCGGTGATCCTGACCGCGCGGGACCGCCTGGACATCGGCCTGACCCTGTCGCGCAACCGGGCGGAGACCTTCCTGCTGGGACGGCCCTTCACCTTTTCCGAAGGGGTGGACGACGGCCGGGCGACCCTGACGGTGCTGCGCCTGTCGCAGAACTGGCTGCGCCGCCGGCCGGAGGAGGTGATCGCGCTGCGCTCCGTCTTCAGCCTGGGCATCGACGCGCTGGGGGCCACCGTCCATCATGAGCCGGGCACGCCGGACGGTCAGTTCCTCGCCTGGCTCGGCCAGTTCCAATGGGCGAGGCGCCTGGACGAGCGGGGCAACCAGATCGTGCTGCGGGCCGACGTGCAACTCTCGAACGACACCTTGCTGCCCAACGAGCGCATCGCGATCGGCGGCTTCGACACGGTGCGCGGCTACCGCGAGAACACGCTGGTCCGCGACCAGGGGCTCGTCCTGTCGCTGGAGGGGCGGTTTCCGCTGTTCCAGGTCCCGCTGCCCCCGCTGTCGCGCGATGCCGAGGACGGGCGCGTGTCGCTCGTCCCCTTCCTGGATTATGGCCGGGGCTGGAACCACGGGGAACTGACGCCGGCCCCGCGCGCCATCGCCAGCGTGGGTCTCGGCCTGCGCTGGGACGTCTCACCCGACGTCAGCCTGCAACTGACCTACGCCCGGCCCCTGCGCGACGTGCCGGACGCGGATGGCGACTCCCTCCAGGACCACGGTGTGCAGTTCCGCGTCACCGCAAGGGTTTTCTGAGATCTCCGCCCGGCCGCCCCGGACCGGTGCGACGGCCTCACCCCCTCCTGCCCGCGCGGTCGTACGCCGCCGGCTCGCGCAATCCCACCTGCTCCAGCAGGGTGGCGCGCAGGTCCCGCAGGCCGGCGTCGCCGGGCTGGCGGGCGATGGCGCGGGACAGGACGGCCAGCGCGTCGTACCAGTATCCCTGGGCGGCCAACTGGCTCGCCGCCGTTGCCGCCGGGGCCTGGCGGTCCACCGCGGGGCTCGCTTCCGGTTGGTAGACGATCATCCCCGACGCCAGCACGTCGCCCGACCGTTGCGCCGGATCCACCTGCATCGCCACCGACCAGCGGTAGAGCCGCCCCGGCTCCAGCCGGACCTTGTGCTTCACCAGATCGACGGCGTTGATGCCGGGCGATGGGCGCTGCAGCGCCACGTCCAGCAGGGGCGGGCGTCCCGACATCTCCACCGTATCGACGACGATCTCGATCGGCCCCTTTGCAGGCGCTCCCAGGTACCAGAGCAGGGTCGGCTGCGGCGAGGCCGTCAGGCCGGCATGGTCGGGGGCAAGCACCTCCAGGCTGGGCAACCCGCCGGCCGGCCCGCGCGTGCTGCCGCCGATGCGCCCCTGCGGCGCGCCGCGCGACGGCGGGACATAGACGATGCCGCCGCTGGGCACGGCGGCCTCCTGCGCGCCGCCGCGCTCGGAGGAGGCCGCCTGGGCGGCAACCGGCAGGCCGGCGGACAGAATCGTGGTCGCGGCGAGCGTCGCCGCCAGGATCGGATGGCGCGTCATCCCGTGGCTCCCTTCTTGCGTGAACCGGTGATCGGTCCGGCCCCATCGGTCGATGATGGTCCGGATGTTAGCGGCGCCGGGGCTGGCGGCGCTGTGAGCCGCAACACGTCCGCGTCCGGCTCCCCCGAGTCAGGTACCCCCGCGCCCCCCTCGCCGAGGATGACGTGCACGCCGACCTTGCGGTCCTTGCCCTTCAGCGGCACTTCGCCGACCGCCGAGCCCCGGAAGGCGCCGCGCAGCCGCTCCCAGGTCGGATCGCCCACCAGGATCCGGCAGGGCCGCCCCGGCACGTCGGTGCCGACCGTCTTGGCGAGCGCTTCCAGGCGGGCCGCCGTGTTCACGGCGTCGCCGGTCAGCGAATATTCCATGTGCCCCGGCGCGCCGATGCTGCCGGCCACCATCGGGCCGGTGTAGATGCCGACCCGGATCCCGGCCGGCGGCAGGCCCTGCCTGGCCCAGCCTTCGTTCAGGCGGGCCAGCACGTCGGCCATGGCGAGTGCGGCGCAGACCGCATTGCCGGCGTCGCGGTCGATCTCCTGCTCCGTCTCGCGAGGGACGGGCACGCCGAAGACGGACAGGATGGCGTCGCCGACAAAGCGCAGGGGCAGGCCTCCGTGATCCTGAATGACCGGGACCATGGCGCCCATGTAGTCGTGCAGCCAGGCGTCCAGCTCCTCCGGCTCCATCTTCTCCGAAATCGGCGTGAAGTTCGCGACGTCGGAGAACAGGACGGTCGCCGTCAGCCGTTGCGGCCGGGGCCGCCCGCCGTCCATGAACAGGTGCCGGCGCTCCCACAGCTCCTTTGCGACCGGCCCCGGCACGTGGCTGGAGAACAGGCTCATCAGCGCCTCGCGGTCGGCCCGCTCCCGGCGCGACAGGAAGGCGGTGACGAGGCCGAGCGCCAGCGCCCATGCCCCCAGCGGCGCGGCCAGCGGCACCCACAGCGCCTGCGCCAGCGCCGCGAACCACAGCCCGGTCAGCAGCGCCGTCCCCCCGGCCAGCAGCAGGGCGAAGGCCAGCGGTCCGTGCATCGCCAGCGCGAGGAGGGAACCGGCCAGCCCGACGGCGACGGTCACCGCGAGTTCGGCCCAGTCCGGCAGGTTTGCCGTCGGCTTCGCCTCGCCCAGGGCCATGCGGAGAAGCTGGCCGGTGGCCTGGGCGTGCACCACGGCGCCGAAGGCGAAGCCGCTGTCCACCGGCGTCCGGAAATAGTCCTTCACGCTGTCGGCGGTGACCGCCACGAACACCAGCCGCCCGGCCAGCGCCTCGGCCGGAACCCGCCCCTCCAGCGCCTCCCGCACCGAGAAACTCCGGATCGGCCCCGGCCCCAGGGCGTAGTCGAGCAGGAACTGATAGCCGCGCGCGTCCACCCCGGCATAGCCGCCGTCCGTCGCCTCCACCGGACGCAGCGTGGTGGCACCCAGCCGCATGTGCTCCGGCTCCTCCGGGTCGGACTGCGGGACGATACCCCGGCGTCCGAGCAGGCGCAGCGCCATGACCATGGACAGCGCCGTGGCGTGCTGCCCCGACGGGTCTTCCAGGAACAGCAGGCTGCGGCGGACCACCCCGTCGGGATCGACCAGGATGTCGGAAAAGCCGATGCGGTCCGGCGTCGCCAGCACCGACGGCGCGGCGATGGCCCCGCCCGCTTCCGACGGCTGGCGGTTGACCCAGACGATGTCGGGGTTCTCCCGCAGCACCCGCTCCAGCTCGCCCTGGCCGTCGCCGATGGGCCAGTTGCGGTAGATGTCCACACCGATGGCCGCCGGCTCCGCGGCGGACAGCGCCTTCAGCAGGCCGGCCAGCTGCCCGTCGGACAACGGCCAGCCGAGCGACGCCAGATCCGCCTCTCGCGCGCCGACCAGCACGATGCGGTCGTCCATCGCCGGCCGGGCGCGCAGCTTCAGCCCGTTGTCGTAGGCCAGCAGGTCGAGCGGTTGCAGCCAGCCCAGCAGGTGCATCAGCAGCACCGCGAGCACGGCGGCCTGCCCAATCAGCAGCGACGGGACGATCCGCTCCCTCATCGCCAGTTTCCGATCAGCAGGAAGGCGGCCCAATAGCCGGGGTGCTGGTAACGCACATCCGTCAGCATGGACATCTGGGCCTGCCGCAGCGCCTCCGCCTTGCCGGGCGCGCCGGTGGCCAGCCGCCGGTAGAAGTCGGCGATCAGCTGCGACGAAGCCTGGTCGTTGATGAACCACAGCGAGGCGAGCGCGCTGCGCGCCCCAGCCTTGATCGCCACCCCAGCGAGGCCCAGCGCCGCCCGGTCGTCTCCCGCCGCCGTCTGGCAGGCGCTGAGCGTCAGCAACTCCACCGGCTCCTCCCGGTACTGGCTCAGCTTCACGAAGCGCTCGAGCTGGTCCATGCTGAGCCGCCCGTCGTAGGCCAGGATGTAGCTGTCGCTCGCCTCCGGCTCGAATTTTCCGTGCGAGGCGATGTGGACGATGGAGTAGGGCGCCGCGTTCAGCTCCCGCCCCACCCGTTCGATGACGAAGCTGCGGTTTTCCAGCACCGTCCCGCCTAGCGCGCCATGGATCGTCTTGATTTCCGACTCGACGAAGGGCAGGGCGGGGAAGCCCTGCACGCTTTCGGTCAACCCGGCCAGCAGCAGCTCGGCCTGCTGCACGGTCAGCGGCTTCGGCTCCATCAGGCTGAGGCCGGGCGTGACCGCCAGCGCGTAGCGCTCCACCAGGAAACGCTTTCCGTCGTGGAGGGCAGCCATCGGAATGCTGCGCAGCGGCCCGTCCGGCACGAGGACGAGCGTGTCGGCCTTCCGCGCCTCCAGCAGCGGCGTGAAGGGCCGGACCAGCCAGTCGTAGAGCCGCCGCGCATCGCCGAGGAAGCGGGAGCTGGTCCGCTGCTCCAGCTGCCGGCGGAAGCTGGCCGCAACCGCCCCGACCTCGGCCCCGCCGACCGGAACGGTGGCTTGGTGCAGCCCGTCGGACAGGCTCAGCAGAAGCTCTAGCCGGTCGGGCAGCAGGATGGGATAGAGCACGGCGGTGCCCGGGGCCAGCGGATCGATGGTCTGGACCTTGGCCTTCAGCGCCGCCACGCAATCGTCCTGGAAATAGTCCTCCAGCTCTGCCGCCTTCAGTTGCTCCAGGGCGTCGCGGGCGGCCACGAGGTGCCGTTGCGCCTGGGGTGTGCCCCGCAGGGCGGAGGCCTGACGGAGCCGCAGGTCGGCGGATTCCAGATAGACCGGCCCGATGGCCTCCCGGAACAGGGAGCCGTAACCGCCATAGGCGCGCAGCAGGTCGGAGCGGATGCGCCGGATGGCGGCCGTCGCGGCGTCATAGGCCATCAGGGCGTCCGCCGTCCGGCCCTGGCTGCGGTGCAGCCGCCCGGCCTGCCAGTGCCAGCGGAACAGGAGGTCCGCGGCCATCCTCTCCTGCGCCCAGAAGCTGGCCTCCCGCGTCAGGACGAGCGCATCGTCGGGGCGGCCCATCCGCTCATAGAGGGTGCCCAAATATCCAAGTGCGGCCGACAGGGTGCGCCGGTCTCCGGCCGCCCGCGCCAGCTCGGCGGCCTTCACAAAGCAATCATGGCTGCGGCGGGCGAGGGTGCCGCGGCTCTGCCGGGCCGCCGCCTGCACGTCCATCAGGGCGATGCCTTGAGCGACGAGCAGAAAGGCCTTTCCGCCGCCGTCCTCCAGCGCCGCCAGATCGCGCTCCACCTCCGTCAGCGCGGCTTCGGCCTGTGCCGGCGCACCCATGGCCGCGAGGCGGCGCGCGGCGTTGATGCCGGCCGTCGCCGCCAGCGCCGGGTCGCCGGCCCGCCGCGCCAGCATGGCGCTCTGTCGGAAGGCATCCACGGAATCCGGCGTGTCGCGCAGCCGGCCCAGTGTGTTGAGCGCCGCCGCCCGGGTGCGCTCCTGACCGGGACCGATTTCGGCCAGCAGGCGGTCGAGCGCCCGTGCCCAACCTTCCCGTGCCCGTCCGTCGAACTCGCCCGCACTTCCGACATCCGCCAGAGCGGCGTCGATGGCGGACAGGAGGCCCGGATCGCCGGACTTTTCCGCCAGGGTGCGCGCTCGCAGCAGTTCGTTGAAGGACTGCTCGAGCTTGCCCTCCGCCCGGTGCGCCTCGGCCTGCCGGGCGAGCCCATCGGCCGTCGTCGGGTCTTCGGCGCAAACCATTCCCGCCGCCAGAATGGCAAGCCCGGTCAGCAGGCATGGCAGCAGAGAGGCCCGGCCCATGGGCATCCCTCCTCTTTGTCCAATCGGCGGGCAGGAGTCCGACCGGTGGTCAGCTTACCCCCCAACCGCATCCGCCCGACACGGCGCAGATGCGGTGGATCCAGCCTTTTGTGACTGCGGAAAAGATGAGCTGACAAAGAAAGAGCTCCGCGCGGATGGCGCGGAGCCTGAGGTTTCTCATATGGCAAATCCGAAGCGGAAGGAAACGCGACGCTCAGCCCAGGAGGGCCTCCACCGCGGTGGTGTAGAAGGACGGCCCGTCGCTGTAGGGGGCGGTGACGATGGCGTCGGCGGGCAGCTCGGCCAGGGCGACGCCCTGGAGCAGCACGGCGTTGCCGGCACCGAAGTCGACCACCGTGCCGTCGGCGTTCTGGCTGAGCACCGGATCGCCGGCCCCGTTCATGTTCGACATGACGATGATCTGGTCGCTGCCCGGGGTGAAATCGGTGATGGTGTCCACGCCGCTGCCCGGCTCGAACACGAACCAATCCGCTCCGGCCCCGCCGGTCAGCGTGTCATTGCCGACCCCGCCCCACAGGTCGTCGAAACCGGCGCCGCTGATCAGAACGTCGTCCCCGGCGTCGCCGAACAGCTTGTTCCAGGTGCCTTCGACGTCGGCCCCGGTGCCGCCGCCGTAGCTGTCGGCATAGATCATGTCGTTGCCAGCGTTGCCGCTGATGGTGTCCGCCCCGCCTCCGCCAAAAACCTGGTCGTTGCCGCCAAGTGCTTTGAAAGTATCGTCAATGGAAGTGCCCTGCAGCGTGTCGGTGCCTTCGGTCGCGTTCGCAATGATGGTCATCGCAATCTCCGTGGTGTGACCGGGCATCGCCCGGTGACTGCGATTAAAATGCATTGGGAGCTCGGCATCAGTTCACGCCATCACCGCCCTTTGTGGATATTTGTTATTTTATTTCTTCTTCTGGTGATCGCGGAGCAGGAGTCGCTACACGAAAGTGGCCTTCAACTTTGCGCATGTTGAGACAGGGTATTGTCAGGTTGGCAGCAAGCGGTACAGGTTGGTCGACGTGCTCATGCCCGGCAACCTGCCATGCCGGACCGCTTGTTGCCAATCTGGCAACACCGGAAAAAAAGGGACCACAGAACGTCAGAAACCAGCAGCTTTGCCGCAGCTTGGTGAACCGCCACAGCTCGCCGGCTTTCTTCATCGTCTTGGCCGCATTCGGGTAAGCGGCATTCTTGTCAACGGTGACGACGCGCGGGCTGACGGTGTGCGCCTGCTTCAGCGCCTTGCGGGAGAAGCGCCGTGCCGCCGCGGAATCGCGCTTGGCGCTGAGCTGAAAGTCGATCGCCTGCCCGCCCGCTGCGCATCACCGTGTCACCCCAGCCGCTGAAAGGAGCCGGGTTTTATCTGATCGCCGCCCGCCGTCAAACTTGGCAACGGAACCTTCCACTTATCGTCGCACGCCATTATCAACTAAAGACAGCTACGGCGGAGCGGATGCTGATCCCGCCGTCCTTGGTCCGCCGAAGTTGGCGCCCGACAGCGTAGCGAAAGACGGCTGGAAGCTGGAGGGCTGGGGGAACACGGGACCAGAGGGTTTGGATCACCGTGCGTCCTTTGCGGGTCCGGCGCTGGGCCTGACCCGCCACCGTGCGCTGGGACCAGCGGAAACCGATCTCGCCAAAATACAGGTCGGCGTGGTCGGGGCTGATGTGATGGAAGACACCGGCGATCGTGCGCCGGACACGATCGTTGAAGCCCTCGGCCGAGTTGGCATGCACGCTGCCGCGAACATACTCGCGCTGAGAATGGCGGACTGTGTCGTGCGCACCGAATGCGCTCCCGATGGCGATGAACGCCTTCCATTCGTCGCTCATCAAGTGCGCGTCGGGATCGACAGCGGCTTCGAGCACCCGCTCGGCCTCGTCGAGCGACAGGTCGGCGACCACCGCGGCACGGGCTTCGCCCGCCGGTGTTCCCGGTTCCCGGCTGCTTGGCCGCTGGACGACCGCAAGCGCTGGAGTTTTCGTCGTGCGGGGATGGCCCTTGCGTCCTCGACCCAGTTTGGGAGGGTTGGGGTCGCGGCGCGGCTTGGCGCCGAAATGAAACTCGTCGATCTCCACCGTCCCGCCCAGCGGATGGTCGCGCAACACCAGAAGCCGCAGGACATGGCCCATCCGCCATGCCGTCGGCTGGCTGACGCCGAGTGCTTCGGCCAGACGGATGGACGAGATGCCTTTGTCCGATTGCAGGATGAACCACAGCCCCATGAGCCAGGTCCGCAACGGCAGCTTCGTTCCATGCAACGGGGTTCGCGTCGTCACGGTGAACTGGAAGCGGCAATCCGGATTGCAGCACTGATAGAGTCCGGGCCGGGACCGTCGTCCCGTGTCGCGCCCCGCCAGAGTGATCGAGCGCCGTGAGCCGCAGGCCGGACAGAGCCGTCCGTTCGGCCACACCATCGCCTCAACCAGCCGACGGCACCGCGCCTCGTCGCGGAACGCTTCGGTCATCTCCGCCACGGTCCGGATGGCCGCCAGATCCTCCAGCACCGATCCCATCGTCCCCTCCGAGCTTGATGGCTGAGAGTCGCACGTAAACACTGGAAGAGCTACGCTTTACTGTGTTTGGTTGATAATGGCGTCGTCGCATACTGAGCCCCTGCTGGGCCGAGCACATGATTTCGCACCGATCGACGCCAATGTCCTTCAGAGTCCTGTCATCGATCGCCTGGAGAGAGGCCATTGTCCGGCGCCTCCGGTGCCCTTCCCCAAGGCGCACGAGAAGAAGGTCAGCCACGCTGCGCCACGCGGCAAACCCAAAGGTGGTGCGCTCAGCGCGCGGCACCGCATGAATGGATGTGGACGACATGATTGTCTCCTGTTCTGAATAGGTGCTGGCCCGGCTTGTCGGCCGATCAGGGCTCGCGCCGGCAGACGTAGTAATCGTTCTGCAGATCATGCGGCAGCTGTTGCACCTTGACGTTCACGAAACCGCGTTCACGCAGCATCGCAATGGCCGTTTCCCGCCCCCACATCGCCCCGAACCCAGCACCGTCCTGGGCCAGCGACACGGTCATGCAATGCATGCAGGACACGGTGTAGAGCAGCGGTCCGATGGGATGGTCGATGTTGTTGTGGTGGTGGCACGAGGCGTGGATGTCCTGCATCAGGAAAGTGCCGCCGGGCCGCAACGCACGGGCGATGGCGCTCAGCACGGTTCCCGGCTCCTTTTGGTCGTGGATGGCGTCGAAGGCGGTGATCAGGTCGTAGCGCGCGACCTCGTCCAGATGCGTCAGATCGGCCTGGGCAAAGCGGATGTTGCCCGTCCCGTGCTGAATCGACTCCGCGCGCCCACGCCGGATGGCCTCCACCGACAGGTCGTAGCCGGTGAAGCGGCTGTTTGGGAATGTCCGGGCCAGCAGGTTCAGCGCCCGGCCGCTGCCGCAGCCGACATCCAGCACGTCGATGCCGGATTCCAGCCGCTCCACGATCTCCGGAGCCAGGGGCAGGATCTGGTCGATCAGCGCCCCCAACACAGTCTGCCCGCTGTCCTCGGCCATCACCTCATGGAAGCGGGCGAAGGCCTCGTACGGCACCCCGCCACCCTTGTGGAAGCACTCCACGATGCGGTCCTCGACCGAGCCGAGCAGAGGGATGTACTGCGCATAGACCGCGACGTTGCCCAACGGGCTGGACCGCGTCAGCGAGGCTGCATGCTCCATGGGCAGGGCGTAGCGGCCGGTGTCGGGGTCGAGGGCGACGAAGCCGCCCGTCACCATGGCGCCCAGCCATTCGCGAACATAGCGCTCATTGAGTCCGGCGGCTTGCGCGATCTCTCCGCTGGTGGACGGCGGCAGCAGCGCCATCTGGTCGAACAGGCCGGTGCGGTGGCCGATCGAGGTCATCAGCGCCATGGCGCCGCCGTTCAGCACGCCGATCAGCCGTTCCGCGAAGGCGTCGGCCCGGTCCTGGTCGAAGCTGTCGGTCACGGTGGCGGTGCTGTCATGAGAGGTCATGGCGGTCATCGGGGCGTTCCTTTCCGGATACGGGGAATGTCGTAGCCGCACCATGCCTCCTCGCCCGTCTGCCGCCCGTCATCAGGCGCGTGAATCGTGCGTGAATTCGCACAGCGGACCCTCACGCCATGGCCCGATTTCGTCTTTTCCCCTCGCCGCGGCGGTTTTCACGCCGCTTGCACGCTCCGCATGACGGGCGGCTGACAAGCCGGAGGCTAGCGTTGGGGCCTATCGTTCCCGCCAGAACAGCAGGGAGAACACGCCGTGGCCCGCATTCCGTACTCTTCCACGTTCCTCGCCGTCACTGTGCTCACCATGGCGTGTCCGGCGAGCGCACAAGACCATTCGATGCACCGCCCGCTGAAAACGGAAGTGAAGCCCTTTACCGAGATGGGGACCGGAGCGACCGGCCCGCTGGACGCTTCGGTGGACCTGCTCGACGGTCTCGGGACGCTCTCATGGGCCGTCACCACCGCCAGCCCGCAGGCCCAGGCCTTTTTCGACCAGGGGCTCCGCCTGTCCTACGCCTTCAACCATGGGGAGGCGGGACGCGCCTTCCGCAAGGCGCAGAGTCTCGATCCCACCTGCGCCATGTGTTTCTGGGGCGAGGCGCTGGTGCTCGGCCCCAACATCAACTGGCCGATGGAGCCGGATGCCAACGCGCCGGCCCTGGAGGCCCTGCGGCAGGCGCAGGCCCACGCCGCCCACGCCACGGACCGGAAGCGTGCTCTGATCGACGCCCTCGCCCACCGCTACGCGGAGGGTGCGCCCGCCGACCGCAAGGCGCTCGACGCGGCCTACGCCGACGCGATGGCCGAGGTCGCAAGGCGGTTTCCCGAGGATGCGCAGATCGCTGTCCTGACGGCCGAGGCGATGATGAATTTGACGCCCTGGGATTACTGGGCGGACGCCGGCCGCACGCCGAAGGGCCGCACCGCGGACATCGTCGCGACACTGGAACGGGTGCTGGCGTCCGATCCGGAGCATCCCGGCGCGATCCACTACTACATCCACATGGTCGAAGCGTCCGACCGGCCCGAGCGGGCGGAGCCCTACGCCGACCGCCTCGGCCGGCTGATGCCGGCGGCGGGGGCACATCGTGCACATGCCCTCGCACATCTACTACCGGGTCGGCCGCTACAAGGACTCGCTGGAGGCCAACCGCGGCGCGGTGGCCGCGGACGAAGCCTATCTGGCAAAGGTCAAGACCTCCGGCCTCTATCCCGGCGCCTATTATCCCCACAACATTCATTTCCTGATGGTGTCGGCGCAGATGGCCGGCGACGGACCGACCGTGGTCGCCTCCGCCGACAAGCTTGCCAGGACCGTCACCGAGGAGGCCGCGCGGACGATCCCGTGGGTCCAGCCGATCAAGGCCGCGCCCTATTTCGCGCACGCCTAGTACAGCGCGCCGGCCATCGTCCTTGCGCTGCCCGATCCCGGCGACGAGCTTCCCTACGTCAAGGCCCTGTGGTACTACGCCCGCGGGGTGGCCCAGGCGGCGGCGGGCAACGGCGCCGAGGCGGCGCGCGAGGCGGAAGCCATCGACACCATCGTCCGCACCACCGATTTCAGCGGCCTGGACGCGGCCGGCATTCCGGCGGACCGCATCGCCACGCTGTCCCGCCATGTGGTGCTGGCACGCATTGCGCAGGCGCGCGGTGACCTGGAAACTGCCCTCAAGGAATTCCGCAAGGCCGCAACCATCGAGGACACGCTGTCCTACATGGAGCCGCCCTACTGGTACTATCCGGTGCGGCAGTCTCTGGGTGCCGTCCTGCTTCAGACCGGGCAGGCGGCGGAGGCGGAACGCGCCTTCCGCGCCAGCCTGACGAAGACCCCGCACAACGGCTGGGCGCTCTATGGTCTGACCGAGGTGCTGAGGGCGCAAGGCCGCACCGCCGAAGCCGAGGAGACCGCCGAGCGCCTCGCCCGCTCATGGGCCGGCGATCGCAGCCAACTGGCGCTGAACCGGCTGTAGGCGCATCAGGCGGCCAGTGCGTCCTGCACGCGCTGGATCGGGTGGACGAAGCCAACCCGGCGGCACTCCTCCAGCGCGTCGATGAGGCTGCGCCGGGTCGCCTCGTCGCGCAGTCCCCGGCCCCAGCGGGCCAGCGCCCGGCCGCGCGCAGCGAACAGCGTGCACCAGGGCAACGGCTCGGCGGCCGCGTAGTTCTCCAAGGCTTGGGCGTAGCGCTCCGCCAAGGGCCAGTCGTGCAGATCCAGCGCCGTGTCGATGGCGTCCCGGTAGAACTGTAGATGATTGTGCCCGACGCTTCCGCAGGCCAGCAACGCCTCCCCCTCGTCCAGCCGCGCGCGCCGGGCGGCCGGATCGTCGCAGCACAGGGCCAACTCCGACAGGATCGACGGCCCCATATAGCCGAGCCCCGTTTCGCGGGCGAGGTCGAGCGCCCGGTGCAGCAGGGCGCAGGCGTCGGAACGGCGGCCGGCGAGGCGCTCCAGCTTCGCCTCGAACGCCAGATGCTCCGCTTCGAAGCGCAGCGCACCGAGTTGTTGCGTCAGTGACCGGGCGCGGACGAGATGGTCGCGGCCGGAGGCCGCTTCCCCCAATTCGAACAGGATCTCGTAAGCGACGAGATGCGACAGCATTTCGGCCCGGCGATGGCCGATGTCGTGGGCCGCACGGGCGCCGGCGCGGGCATCCTCCACTGCGCCGCGCGGGTCGTTGAGGTAGAGGCGCGTGATCGCAACCATATAGAGATTCGACACTTCGACACGCGGCAGATCATGCTCGCGGGCGAGTGCGACACAGCGCTCGAAATGCTCGCGCGCGGTCACCATGCGGCCGTGGGCGTAATGAGCGTCGCCCAGCCCGCCCAGCGCGGCGATCTCCAGCTCCGCCGCCCGGGGGTCCACCGCTCGGGCCTGCCGCGCCCAGTCGAGCGCCGCCCGATGCTCTCGCAGGCAGCCGTCCAGATCGCCGCGCGGAAAGCAGAGGTTGCCGCGCAGGTGGTGGACCCGCGCCCGTTCGCCGGTCAGTCCGGCGCGCACCGCCACCGCTTCGGCATCGGCCAGCGCCGCCATGGCGCCATCCAGGTCCTCCGTCACCCGCTTGCCGGCCGCCAAGCCGAGCAAGGCCCGGCAGCGTTCGGCATCATCGTTCGCAAGATCGCGAGCGGCGGCGAACGCCTGCACCGCCGCCGGGGCTTCGCCCAGCGCGTCGAGCAGTTCGGCCCGCAGATAGACCAGCGCGAAGCGTTCCGCACGCGTCCCGGCGAGGGCGAGCCCGCGCTCGGCGAGGCCGACCGCACGCTCGAACCGGAAATCGGCGGCGCACAGCTCCGCAGCGCGAGCATAGGCCGCGATGGCCATGGGGTCGTCCGCCCGGTCGAGGTGCTCGGCATGGCGCACCGGGTCGCGGGCGGCGTACCAATCGGCGGCGCGCCGGTGCAGGTCGCGCCGGCGCGAGCGCAGGAGCGCTCCATACACCGCCTCCTGCACCAGGGCGTGGGCGAACAGGAACGACTCCCCATCCGGGCGGATCAGCGCTTGGCCGAGCAGCGCGGCCACGCTGAAGTCAGGCTTCTCGATCAGGTGTCGCAGCGCATCAAGCGTGAATTGCGGTCCCAGGATCGAGGCCGCCTGCAAGGCCTGCCGGTCGAGCTGGGCAAGCGCGTCGGTCCGCGCCAACACAATCCCGTGGATGGTTCCGGGCACGTCTTCCCCACCGCTCTGGCTGCGCAGCAGCTGGTCGAGGAACAACGGATTGCCCTCTGCCCGCTCCACGCAACGAAGCACGCGCCGTGCCCCCGCGTTGGCGTAGGTGCTGGCGAGGGTCACGGCCTCGTCCCGGCGCAAGGGCGCAAGGTCGAGGGTCAGCACCGGAGCCCCACCGACGGCGGCACGCCATTCGGCGCCGAGCGGATCGCCCTGAACACGGGTGGAGATCACCAGCATGGCGCGGCATTCCGCAACCACCGCCGCCAGCATGGCGAGATAGGACAGGGTCTGTGCGTCGGCCCAGTGCACGTCCTCCACCACGAGAAGCAGGGGCTGTGCGGTGCTCCGGGCGCGCACCAACGCAGCGAAGGCGTCGCGACGGCCACGGTCGCGCGTGGGGTGGTCCAGCGCCTCGTACACCGCCCGGAGGTCGAGCGGCAGCGGCCGGTCCATGATCGGATAAAGGTGCAGGCGAACATCCGCCGACAACAGCCCGTCCTCGAACAGCCGGTCGAGTTCGACCGGCGGTCCAGCGAGGTTGCGCACCAGGGCCCGCAGCGCGTCCTGCCCGCGGCCAACGCCAACCTCGATCACAACGCCGCCGGCACTGCGGAACCCCGCCTCGGCGGCGATCCGCTGGAATTCGCCGACGAGGCGGCTTTTCCCGATACCGGGATCGCCGCGAAGGTGGATGGTCGTGCCGATGCCGCTCTCGCGGCACCCGTCGAGTGCCGCCCGGAACTGGCGCAGTTCCGCCTGCCGCCCGACGAAGGGATGACGGGCCGGCCCCACGCCGCCGTGCAGTCCGCGCAGACGCCAAGTGATGGCTTCCTCTCCGTCCGACACCGGCTCTACGTCCACGCGGTCGCCGAGGGCGCCGCGCATCCCGTCACACAGCAATGTTTCTCCGGAGGCGGCGCGCGCCGCCAGACGCGTGGCGTCGTGCATGGCCTTGCCGGTGACGGTCCCGCCGCGTGCGCCATCCACCACGACCAGACCGCAGGCGACGCCGGCCCGCACGCCCATCCCCTTCGCCGCACGCCCAAGTTCCGTCTGGATGTCCAGCGCCGCGCGCGCCGCGCGCCACGAATCGTCGCCGAACGCACGCCGGATTCCGAAGGCCGCCAGGGCCGTATCGCCGCCATGGCGCACCGTCTGTCCGCCATAATCCCTGGCGATCCGGTCGATGCGGTCAAACAACCCTGTGGAGAGGGTGTGCGCGTCCTCTGGATCGAGCGAGGCACCGGCCTCCTCCACACCGGTCAGGCCAATGCACAGGATGGCCGCGTACCGCAATTCGGGCTTAACGGCAGGACCGGACGCGGCGGGCTGCGGCTCCGGTGAAACGGGCTCCGGTGAAACGGTGGGTGTGCCCGGCTCCTCATTTCCGGACGGAGACATCGCGGACGGGGACGTGTCCAGCGCAGGTGGCGCAGCGGGGGCGGAGCCATCGCGGGCGCGCCGGCGGTCGAGAACCTCACGGAACACGCGTTCGGTTCCCGGTTCGGGCGGGACGCCCAGCTCGCGCTCCAGCAGGCTGCGGCAGGTCTGATACTGCTTCAGCGCCGCAGCGTAGCGTCCCTGGCGGGCATAGAGCTGCATCAGCGCCCGGTGGGCTGGCTCCTGCAACGGATCGAGCGCTAAGATGCGCAACGCCGTGCGGACACCGGCTTCCGTCGTGCCGGCCTCCAACGCAGCATCGAGCCGTCGGGTCATCGTGGAGAGCGCCAGTTCGCGCAGGCGCTGTCGTTCGGTCATCAGCCAGTCATCAAAGGTCGGCGCGCGCAACGCAACGCCATCGAAGAGGTCTCCCCGATAAAGCTCCAGAGCGAGATCCTGCGCCTCCACCGAGCCGGTAGCCATCCCCTTCGCCACCGCTTGTTCGAACGCAGCAACGTCGGTTTCGACACAGCCTGAGGCGAGCGCCACCATGTCGCCTTCGGCCAACAACAGGGGCGGGCCACCCTCTGCGGGCAGCCGGCGCAAGGCCGCGATCACCTGACGCAAGCTGCTGCGGGCCTGGATGCCCGGGCTGTCTTCCCAAAACAGGGCGGCAAGTTTGTCGCGGGATTGGGCGTGATCGGGGCGCAGGGCGAGGTGCACCAGCAGGGCCATCGCCTTTCTGGTGGTGAGCACGACCGACGAGCCCGCAGCCGTTCGCAACTCGAACCCGCCGAGGAGGGACAACCTCCAGGCGTCCATGGCGACTCCACACCGAAACGGTCCATGGCGAGGCCGACATGACACAGGCTGCCACCAAACGATGTGGGCCGCCAGACCAATTCCGCGTATCTCCTCCGTTGAGCGTAAGTGGTCAGGACTGTCATGTGTGGCCGAAGGGCGGAAGGTGCAGTGCCCATTTCGGTTCGGTTACCGCCCGAAGGCGATGTGGTGAAAGAAGATGTCCCTACAGGCGGCTAGGTTCCGCCCTTACCGGGAGTGTCGGGAATTTCGTGCTCGGTGGGGGGATGAGTATCAGGCGTTCATCGCCTTTGCGAACCGCTCGCCGAAGATGACGGCCATCTGCGCCTTGGCGGCCGTCCATTCGCGCGGCGGCATCTTCCAGTCTTTCTCGGCGCGGTTCAAGACGAGAAACAGGAGCTTCAGGGCGGCCTGGTCATTGGGGAAATGCTCCCTGGCCCGCACCGCCCGGCGCAGCTTCGAGTTCAGGGCCTCAATGGCATTGGTAACCGGTATGATGATGTCCGATGCTGCCCTTGTCCGGTTGGGGCCGCTCCGGCCCTGATGTATGGTGCGACCATCCGGGACGAGGGGCATCGGGAGCGCGTCAGGTGGGCAGGCCGATGTATTCGATGAGCCGCGAGCTCGTGTTAGTAGGCAGCGAGTTCCGCTGGGGCACGGAGGCGCCGGCGGAACTCGCTGCCGTCCACCCACATGCGGTGCGGCACGCAGGCCAACTTGCGCGCCAGGGCGACCTTGGCCCGCTTCACGCCGCGCCGCTTGGCCACCTCCAGTGCGCAGCGCTTGAGCGTGGAGAACCGGGTGGTCCGGCTCAGCAGCACGTTGGCCGCCTCGTACAGCGCGGTGCGCACCATCGCGTCCCCCACTTTGTTGACCCCGCCGGTGACGTCGGTCTCGCCCGACTGGTACTTCTTGGGCGTCAGCCCGACGTGCGCCCCCACCGCCTTGGACGAGGTGAAGCGGGAGACCATGCAGAACCCCTGGGTGGTTCGGGTAGCCGAGCAGGGCGAAGGCATGTAGGTTCGGGGACGTCTCGGCTGTGGACTCCGCCATGCCTCGCCGGTCATCAACCAAGAGTGCGTCGCCTGAACCGCCTTCCGGTTTGATCCTCCAGGTGAAGGTCCGCCTGCTGGGGATCAGCCCCATGATCTGGCGGCGGCTCCTGGTGCCGGCCTCGTACACCCTCGAAGAGCTGCACGGCGTCATCCAGGCAGCGATGGGTTGGGAGGGCATCCACCTCTACCGGTTCTGGATACGCGCCGTCCATTACGGCTCGTTCGCTCTGTGCGTCTCCTCGCCACGCGTGCCCCTCGACGCCTTCCGGTTCCGCAAGGGCGCCAAGTTCGTCTACGACTACGACATGACGGATTTCTGGCGGCACGAGGTCCGGGTCGAGGATCGGCTGGAGCCAGAGCCGGGGCGGTCCTATCCGGTCTGCATCGCCGGCGACAACGGATGCGGTCGACGACCTCCTCCAGCTCCCAGCGCGTGTCGGGGTCATCGAGCAGGCCGGTGTTCTTCTCGACCATGATCGCCTCGATCAGTCCGGACAGCGTGGCGACGTCGTCCATGGCCTCGAACCCGACGGCTTCGTGGCGCCGGTTCGCATAGCCCTCCGGTCCACCGCAGTCTCCGGGTGGGCAGGCGTTGTCGCCGGCGATGCAGACCGGATAGGACCGCCCCGGCTCTGGCTCCAGCCGATCCTCGACCCGGACCTCGTGCCGCCAGAAATCCGTCATGTCGTAGTCGTAGACGAACTTGGCGCCCTTGCGGAACCGGAAGGCGTCGAGGGGCACGCGTGGCGAGGAGACGCACAGAGCGAACGAGCCGTAATGGACGGCGCGTATCCAGAACCGGTAGAGGTGGATGCCCTCCCAACCCATCGCTGCCTGGATGACGCCGTGCAGCTCTTCGAGGGTGTACGAGGCCGGCACCAGGAGCCGCCGCCAGATCATGGGGCTGATCCCCAGCAGGCGGACCTTCACCTGGAGGATCAAACCGGAAGGCGGTTCAGGCGACGCACTCTTGGTTGATGACCGGCGAGGCATGGCGGAGTCCACAGCCGAGACGTCCCCGAACCTACATGCCTTCGCCCTGCTCGGCTACCCGAACCACCCAGGGGTTCTGCATGGTCTCGCGTGAAGGCTTCCATTGCTTGGAAATCAAGCGAATTGCGGCCACCAGTGGAACCATGTCGCGGCTCGAATGCGATCAGGATTATCGGCGAGACCGCAGCAACGATCGGCAAGCGCTTGATCAAGGGCACCGAGATCCTCGAAGTAGGTGTTGGCGATCGTTTCGTTGGTCAGTGGCCAGAGATGCTCGGCCGGCTGCAATTCGGGGGAATACGGGGGTAAGAATTCCAGCGTGATGCCCTCCGGGATGTCCAGCGTGCTGGCGACATGCCAGCCCGCGCCATCGAGAACGATGAGCACGTGCTTGGTGGGCCCAGTTCCAACCTCGCGGGCAAAGGCGTCCAAGATGGCCCCGAACATGGGCGCATCAATGCCATCGGTGAGGAACCAGACTACCTGTCCGGTACTCGGCCGCACGAAGCCCACGAGATACATCCACTCAAAGCGCTGGTGGCCGCGGGCCATGGGGCGGCAGCCGCGCGGCGCCCACACCCGGCGGAGCACCGGCTTCAGCCCGACGCGATGCTCGTCCATCGCCCACACCTCCAGAGGCGTGTCGGGATCCTCCTGCTGGAGGGCCTGCACACGGCGGCGGAACCGCGCCTTGAAGACCTCTTGGGCCAAGGGATCGGCTTCGGCATGGCGGGGGCGCGGCACTTGGCGGGTGAAGCCGAGCCGGCCCAGATAATCGGTGCCGCGCCGGGGGGAGACCAGACGCCCGAGCATGCCGGCGATCCATTGGGCGACCGAGCGGCCCGTCCACAAGCCACGGTCGGGCGGCGGATCGTCCAGGTTATCCCTCAGGCGGCGCTGTTGGCTTGCGTCGAGCAGCGGTCTGGCGCCGGGGTTGAACTGGCGCTGGTCGCCCAGCCCCGCAACCCCGGCCTCGTTATAGCGTCCCACGATGACGCTGACCCAGCGCGGCGTGTACCCCGTCACCTCGGCCACGAACTGGGCCGAGCGCCCGCTGGTCAGCAGCCAGATGATCTGCAGATGCGTCCGCTCCGTCGCATCCGTCGCGGCCTTGTACAGCCGATGCAACTCATCGGCTGCAAGGTGATGAACCAAGTGAACCTTGCTGCCCATGCCAAATCAGGTGGAGCGGGCCAGCCTCAATGGAAGCCTTCACGCGTCGTCCGTATGAGACCATCGTCTTCCGTACAGCCTTCGGTGTCGTCCGGCTGCCCAGCCCGCGTCTCGTCCACTGCCGCTGCCAAGCAGCCAACCGTCGGACCTTCTGCCCGCTGACCGCGCTGTTCACCGAGCACACCGCGCCGGAGCTGCTGTATCTGGAGAGCAAGTGGGCGTCGCTGGTGTCGTACGGGCTGACGGCCGATCTGCTGAAGGAGGTCCTGCCGGTCGGCACCACGGCCAACGCCTCGACCATCCGCAACCACCTTCACAAGGTCGCCAGGCGCTGCGATGCCGGCCTCGGGCCCGAGCAGGTCGGGTTCATCGACGGATGCCCGGCCGACTGGAAGGAGCTGCCGATCCCCGAGGGCCCGATCGTCGTTGGCCTCGATGGCGGCTATGTCCGCAACTGGGACGACAAGAAGGCCAGCTTCGAAGTCATCGTCGGCAAATCGGTGCCCGAGGACCGCGAACATCGGTACTTCGGCTGCGTGCAGACGGTGGACGACCGGCCGAAGCGCCGGATCTTCGAGGTCCTGCGCAGCCAGGGCCTGCAGATGAACCAGGATCTCGTCTTCCTGACCGATGGCGGCGATAACCTCCATGCCCTGGTGGACGGGTTCTCACCGTGCGCCGAGCATTACCTCGATTGGTTCCACATCACCATGCCGCTGACGGTGCTGGGCCAGTACGCCAAGGGTCTGGCGCATCACAACGCCGCGGAGGCCGAGGACATCCAGACCGCCCTGGAGCGCATCAAGTGGCGGCTGTGGCACGGCGACGCCCGCGAGGCGTTGACCCGGATCGAGGACTTGGCCAACGATTTGGAGGTGCTGGAGAGCGGCTATCCCAACTTGGCGCGTTTCGCCAAGGCAACGGCCGAGTTTGCCACCTACATCCGGAGCAACCGCGCCATCATCCCGAACTACGGCGGGCGCCGGCGCAATGACGAGCCGATCTCCACCGCCTTCGTGGAGTCCACGGTCAACGTCGTGGTCGACAAGCGCTTCGCCAAGAAGCAGCAGATGCAGTGGTCGAAGGTCGGCGCTCACCGGATGGTGCAGATCCGCACCCGGACCCTCGACGGCACCCTGCGCGAGACGTTTGGCGCATGGTACCCAGCGATGGCCGCCAACGACACCACGGTGCCTGCGACTGCGAATGCCGCCTGACCACCCAGGGGTTCTGCATGGTCTCCCGGGCCACCTCGTGAACCTCCCGCTCTCCATTCTCCGCGATGAACACCACCTGCACCGCCATCCGGATCATCCCGAGCACCGCTCCACCGTGAACGTTTGCCGCAGAGCGGCGTTGACCGCGGCACGCTCGAAGGCGCCGGGCAAAAAGGGCCGGCGTGCCTCCAGACGGGTCACCGCCCGTTCGAAGGCGTGACGCTCGTCGGGATCGTCGAGGGCGCAGCGATCCCCCTCCGCCACTCGCCGGAGAACGGCGGCGACGGTGTCCAGGTCCTCGGCCATCGCCCAGCCGACCGCGGCGCGCCGCTGATCGGCGAAATCCTGTGGGCCGCTGTACGAGTCCGGCGGGCTGGTCTCCCGGCCGGCCAGACACACCGGATGCGGCGACCGGGGCACGGTCGCCAGGATCGTCTCGACGCGAATGTCGACCCGCCAGCCGGCGCGGAAATCGTACTCGTAGAGAAAGCGTTCGGTGGGCCGGAAGCAGAACCGCGCCAACGGCACGGCCGCAGCGTTCTCGCCGAAGTGCAGTCCGCCGATGGCCGGGATTCCATAGCTCCGGCCATTAATGCGGAAGCGGTGCAGGTGTTCGTCCGTCGAGCCCATCAGCACCTGGATGACCCGGTGCAGATCGGCGACCGACAGGCGGTCCACCATCCGCACCCGGCGCCACACCGCCGGATGGACGTCACGCAGTTGCACCTTCAAGTGCAGTGTTTGGATTGGGGGCGAGCCGAACATCGTTCCAGCTATAGCTCAGCCGAGTCGCCGTTGCCCCCGTTTTGTGATGGGCTCCTCGGCCTGCGCAACCGCGCCATGCTGCTGATCGGCTACGGCGCCGCGCTCCGGCGCTCCGAGCTGGTGGCGCTGCGCGTCGCCGACGTCGTCCGCCATCCCGACCGCGGTGTCGAAGTGACGGTGCGCCGCTCCAAGACCGACCAGCGCGGGCGCGGCGACGCGGTGGCCATCTGGGCGGCCGCCGACCCGGACCTCTGCACCCTGCGCGCCCTCGACGCCTGGCTCGCCGCGCGCCGCGCCCTGCGCCCAGAGGACCCGCTGTTCTGCGGCGTGCTAAAGAACGGCGTGGTCACCGACAAGCCGCTCTCCGACAAGGCGGTGGCGCGGCTGGTCAAGGAGAGCGCTGTCCGGGCCGGGTTGCCCGAGCCGGCGCGCTTCTCCGGCCACTCCTTGCGCGCCGGCCTCGCCACCGCGGCGGCCGAGGAGGAGGCGCAGCTGCACGACATCATGCGCCAGACCCGCCACAAGTCCACCGAGGTGGCCCGGCGCTACCTGCGCTCGCGCGACCGCTGGCGCAACAACGTCACCGAAAAGCTCTTCCGCTCACGGGGTGGGGGCGGCTCCTGATCGGGAAATTTGGTCACCATTTCCCGGATTAGATGTGCTCTCACCGTGCGTTGCATCATTGTCGTCGGGAACAAGGACCATGTGCCGTCTACCCGGATCGAATCGCCGCGATCGAAGAACAAACCGTTACCTCGTCGTACAGAGAGCGAGCCCGGCGTAGATCCTGCGTCCCCCAGCCTTCGCCGTACCGCCCGAGCACGTTGGACAACGTCGTGGTCGCTTCGGCCGTGTCACCTTGATCGCGGAGGAACCGGGCGAAGCTCGTCGCGGCACGCAATTCCCAGGCAAGGGCGCCCTGCCGTCGGCTCTCGGCCAATGCGCGTTCAAACCAGCGCCGCGCCTCCACCGGGTTGCCATTCCGGGCTGCCAGTTCACCACGCACCCGCTTCAAATCGGCCGCGCACCACCCTTCGCCATTCCGGCGCAGGCGGCCGAAGGCCTCGCGCAGGGCCCGCTCGGCCTCAACAGGGCGGCCGGCGTCGATCAGGATCGCCGCATACTCCCCAAGTATATGCGTCAGAAGCGGTCCATGTCGGATGTGGCGCAACTCGCCCAAGACCTCAGCCAGTTGACGCAGGCCGATGTCAAGCCGGCCGTGACCGATCAGGAGGAAGCTCTCGTAGCAGCGGCCGAGAGTGTGCCAGATGGCCAACCCTGCACCCTTGGTGCGGGCCATCAAAAGGCCGGCGAAGCCATCCAACTCTTCGAGGTTGCCGTTGCGCAGAGCGATCGGGCAGGCCGCCTCCGACAGCGCATAGCTGATGCTGCCGGCATGGTCGCTGGACACCGCATCCTCGACGTTGCGCCGGCTGACGGCGCGCGCCTGTTCGGGGAAGCCCTGCAGCCACAGGATTTGCGCCTCGAAGCAGCGGGCGGCGACCGACTGGTCGAACTGGAAGGCGGCGATCTGCGCCGAACGGGGAATGGTTCCGCTGCGCGCGAGCATGCGTTCGATGCTGCCGCGCGCCGTTGCGAACCGTCCGACAAAGAAGTGTGAGACGCCAAGCATCCGATCGCCGAGGATGGCGAACAGCGGATCGTCGACACCGCTGGACAGGCGCGCATAGGTTTGGGCGATCGTCAGCGCTCCACGGGCGTCACCCTGATTGCGCCGGTCGATCCACAGCCCCCACAGCGCCTTCAGCCGTGCCTCGCGGTCGCCCAGATCCTCGGCGATGGCCAGCACAGTACTCCAGGCGGCTTGCACGCGCTCGCCGGCTCCGTCGATGTTCATCAGAGCGCCGCCCAGCGCGGCGTGAAGCCGCATCACGTTGCGCCGCCGCGTGGGATCACCCGGCGGGATGGCGTCGAGTGCGTGCCCGACGGCCTCGATGGTTTCGGCGATCAGCGACAGGTTGGTCCACAGCGGCACGGCGGCGAGGGTAAGACGCACGCCAAGCGGTTGCCCCTCCTCCGTCGACCAGCACCAGCGCAACGCCGAACGGACGTTGGCGAGCATCGCCTCCCAGCCTGTCCGTTGTGAAGCGCCGTCCGCCGGCTCCGGCGTCCAGTTCTCCAACCGCATCGTCCAATGCTCGGCATGCCGTGCCATCGCGGCATCCTGTTCGCCGTTGGCGACCAACTCCGCCCAGGCGAAGTCCCGGTTGGTGTCGAGCATGCGACAGCGGACGCCAAGCCCGTCGGGCGTCACCTCGATCAGCGATTTCGAAGCCAGCCGCTGGAGCAGACCTTTCACGAGGGCGGCGTCGGCGGCATCGAAGGAAAGGACGGCAACCGCGTCATCCCAGGCGACGGCGCCGCGGAGCACGCTGAAGCAACGAAAGACCCTCCGCTCCGCCTCGTCTAGCAGGCGATAGCTCCATTCCACCGTCGCCAACAAGGTCTGGTGGCGGGGCAGTGCCGTGCGGTAACCGCTGGTGAGCAGCGCGAAGCGATCGGAAAGCGCCTGCAGAAGACCGGCGACACCGAAATGGGGAACCAAGGCCGCAGCCAGTTCGATGGCCAGCGGCAGCCCGTCCAAGCGCCGGCAGATGTCCGCCAGGATGGGCGCCTCCGCCGCACCGAAGCGCAAACCGGCGGAGGCCGCGCCGGCGCGTTCGATGAACAGCCGCACCGCCGGGAAGGTCAGCGCGTCGGCCGGTGCC
The DNA here is from genome assembly GCF_965111635.1 of Azospirillum sp. Marseille-Q6669. NCBI lineage: Bacteria > Pseudomonadati > Pseudomonadota > Alphaproteobacteria > Rhodospirillales > Azospirillaceae > Azospirillum > Azospirillum sp. Marseille-Q6669. Next base: position 638,942 of record NZ_CBCOOP010000004.1, read on the forward strand.
ACTTGGCCGGCGACCGGCGACGGTAGGCCATGCACCGGATGAATCTGTTCCTCCGCAACACGCAGCGCCTCTCGGCTGGTGGCAAGAATGCGGACCCCCGGTGCCACCGCCAGAACCGCCTCGACGAAGCGCGCCGCCGTAGCGACGAGATGTTCGCAGGTGTCGAGCAGCAGAAAGGTGCGCCGGTCCGACAGGTAGCGCAGGATCGTCGCCGTGGGGTTCAGGCTATTGCCCGGCAGACCGAGCCGACCGGCCACGGCGGCGGCCAGCAGTTCACCGTCCGGCAGCGGCGACAGATCGACGGGAACCACCTCCTCCCCTCTGCCCGCCGCCAAGATAGCGACCCGCATTGCCACTGCCGTCTTGCCGGCGCCGCCCGGCCCGACCAGCGTGACCAGCCGATGAGCGCCGATTTGTCGTCCGACCTCGGTGACCAGCGCGTCACGGCCGATCAGCCGCGTCAGCGGAAGCGCCGGTTGGGGCGGTGACAGATCATGCTGCTCCGGCGCGATGGAGAGCGGGCGGAGCGGAGTGGTGGACACCGATGGCACGGCAAACGCATAACCGCGCCCCGTGACCGTGACGATGCAGTCCAGACAAGACGGCTCGACGCCGAGCAGCTTGCGCAGCGCGGCAATCTGGACACGCAGTGTGTTGCGCTCGACGTGGATGCCGGGCCAGACGGCGGTCATCAGTTCTTCGCTGGTCAGGGTCGTTCCCGCCCGTGTGGCCAGCAGGATCAGCAGATCCATGGCACGACTGCCGATGCGCACCACCGTATCGCCACGGTAGAGCTTGCGAGCCTGCGGCAACAGCCGATAAGGGCCGAAGACGATCTCGCCCAAGTCAACGGCGTGACTGGGAGCCTGAAAGGGGGGACCCAGCGAAATCGCGGGTACCCCCGGAACGTGCGCTTTGCGTGCCGACTGTGATCCAGCAGCCGGACATGGTTCCACGTCACACCGGCTCTCGCCGAAATCCCCCATGGTACCCCCGGCGCTCTCCGGCCGTCCCCGCCCTCCGACGGTGGTGCAAAATCATATCGTACGGGACCAAAACGGCAACTTCACCTTTGTAAAGTCAACCTCACCTTTGTGATAGCGCGCCCCCCATCGGCGCGCCTCACACATTTTCACACCATTTAAGTCGGTCTGCTCAGTTCCGGCTGCCTAAGGTTGAGACCGCAAACCGACCCGTCTCTGCCTGACCGACCGCCAGGCAGCCACCGCACCAGGACATCGCAAGCACGGCCGAACATCGCACCAACAGCGCATCGCAAGGGAGCCTCCGACCATGCCCCACACCCTTAACGTCAATGGTATGACGCACACGGTCGATGTGGATGGAGACATTCCCCTGTTATGGGTGCTGCGCGACGTTCTCGGTCTGACCGGCACAAAGTTCGGCTGCGGCATCGCCATGTGCGGCGCCTGCACCGTCCATCTCGACGGGCAGGCGGTGCGGTCCTGCGTCACCACCGTTGCGGATGCCTCCTCCTCCACCATCACCACCATCGAGGCGGTCGGTAAAACCGACGAAGGCGCGCGCGTCCAGCGTGCTTGGTTGGCCGAAGAAGTGGTTCAATGCGGCTATTGCCAGTCCGGGCAGATCATGGCGGCGGCGGCCTTGCTGGCCGTCAACCCACAGCCCAACGACGAGGACATCGATGCGGTGATGTCCGGGAACATTTGCCGTTGCGGGACCTACCCGCGCATCCGTGCCGCCATCAAGCGCGCCTCCGGCGTCATCGTCAGCGAGGAGAATCTGTGACATGGCCATGGCTAACCGGAACACACTGTCCTCGCCTCCCGCCAGCCCGCTTTCCCGCCGGGGCTTCCTCATCTCTGCCGCCTCTGTGGGGGGCGCCCTGGTGATCGGGCTGTGCCCCGCCGGGGTCGCCGCACAAAATGAAGGTGGAACAGCGGCCGAAGCGGCGACGGTTGGCAATGCTACCCTCACTCCCTTCATCCGCATTCCGCCAGCCGGGGCGATCGAGGTGATCGTGCCATCGGCCGAAATGGGGCAAGGTGTCTACGCTGCGATCGGTACGCTGATCGCCGAGGAGTTGGAGGTGCCGCTGGACCAGATCCGGGCCGTGCCGGCGCCGGCCGACCCGGCGCGCTACGCCCACCCTTTGCTTGGCGACCAGATCACCGGTGGTTCGGTCACCATCCGCGGTTTCTGGACACCCATGCGCCAGGCCGGGGCAGCGGCACGGACGATGCTGGTCGCTGCGGCGGCGCGGCAATGGGGCGTGTCCGCTGACTCCTGCAAGGCCGAAGCCGGGGTCGTGCGGCACCCCGAGAGTGGACGCAGCGCTCCCTACGGCACACTGGCCGCCGCCGCCGCGCGGGAACCGCTTCCGGAAACCGTGATGCTCAAGCCGGCCTCGGCCTTCACCCTGATCGGCAAAGCGCTGCCCCGCATCGACTCGCCGGAGAAGGTGGACGGAACCGCCCGTTTCGGGCTCGACGCCCACCCACCGGGGGTCAAGTTCGCGGCTTTGGCCATCTGCCCGACCTTTGGGGGCACGCTGAAGGCGGTGGACGACAGTGCGGCGCTCGCCGTCAAGGGGGTCCGGCAGGTGGTCCGACTGAGCGATGCCGTCGCCGTGGTCGCCGACCACACCGGAGCGGCCCGCAAGGGGCTGGCGGCGCTGCGCATCACCTGGGATGCCGGGCCGAACGGCGGCCTGACCACCGAGGAATTGGAGCGGCGCGCCGACGCCGCCATGGCGGGGGCGGCTCTGGTCGCCCATGAGGCCGGCGACGTGGCCGCGGCGGAGGCGGCACAGGCCCGCGGCCTTGACACCCTGTACCGGCTGCCCATCCTCGCCCATTCGGCGATGGAGCCGATGAACTGCACCGTGCATGTGCGCAAAGACTCCTGCGACGTCTGGGTTGGGACCCAAGTGGCCGGGCGGGCCCGCCAAGCGGCGGCGGCGGTCACTGGCCTGCCTGTGGAGAAGGTGGTGGTCCACAATCACCTGCTTGGCGGCGGCTTCGGCCGGCGCCTCGATTATGACGGTATCACCCTGGCGACCCGCGTGGCCCAGCAGGTCGACAGGCCCGTGCAGGTGGTGTGGAGCCGTGAGGAGGACATCCGTCACGACTCCTTCCGCTATCTGAACCTCAGTCGGCTGCACCTCACGCTCGGCCCCGATGGGCTGCCGGTGTCGTGGCGCCACCGCGTCGTCGGACCGGCGATCATGGCGCGCTTCTTGCCGGCCTTCTTCAAGGACGGCATCGATCTCGACATCGTTGGCGGCGCCGAGGGACCCTATGATATCCCCAACAAGCGCGTCGAGTACGTCCGCCACGAAGCGCCGGAGGGCATGTTGACCGGCAACTGGCGCGGCGTCGGCCCGACCCGCAACGCCCCAGCCATCGAATGCGGCATCGACGAGGCGGCCCATCTTGCCGGCCAGGACCCTGTGATCTATCGGCGGCGCCTGCTCACCGGAACACCGCGGTTGCGCGCGGTGCTCGACCTTGCCGCGGAGCGGGCCGGGTGGGGAACGCCGCTCGAACCGGGGCGTGGACGCGGCGTAGCGGTAATCGCTGATTTCGGAAGCTTCGCCGCCCTGGTCGCCGACGTTCAGGTGACACCGGGCGGCACCGTCCGGATCGACCGCATGGTCTGCGCCGTCGATTGTGGGCAGGTCATCAATCCGGTGATCCTCAAGCAGCAGGTGGAGAGCGGGATCGTCTACGGCCTGAGCGCGGTGCTCTATGGCCGTCTGACCGTGGCCGACGGCGCCATCGTCGAGGGCAATTTCGATGACTCGCCAGTTCTGCGCATCAACGAGTGCCCCCGGATCGACGTCCATATCGTGCCGAGCACCGAGGCACCGGGCGGCGTCGGCGAACTGGGCACGCCGCCCGTAGCCCCGGCGGTGATGAACGCGATCTTCGCGGCGACCGGACAAAGGCTCCGCAATTTGCCGATCGACAGCAGCCGGCTGAGGAGGGCATGACCATGCGACGTATTGCCCGTCTCATCCTTCCCGCCGTGACCGTGAGCGCCCTGGCCCTGGCCGCTGCCATCGGCACCGCCCGAGCGGATACCACCGATCTCGGGCGCGGCCTGAAAAGCCCCGCCGAGATCGTCCCGACCGGAGATCCCGCGTCCCGCTCGCGCGCGCTCTTCACCGAAGCGGCCAAGGTTCTCACTGATCCCCGCTGCATGAACTGCCACCCGGCCGACCGCCAGCCGACCCAGGGCGATGCGATGCGCCCGCACGCTCCGTTCATGCAGGCCGGGGAGTCCGGGTTCGGTCAGCCCGGATTGAACTGCAACTCCTGCCACCGGACGGAGAACACCACCCTGGTCGGCAGCCGCATCGGCTCCGTTCCTGGCGCCACGCCATGGCTTTTGGCGCCGGCCAGCATGGCGTGGCAGGGGCTGACCCTCGGCGGGATCTGCCAGCAGTTGAAGGACCCGGCCCGCAACGGCGGCCGCAGTCTTGCCCAGATCCACACGCACTTGGCCGAGGATCATCTCGTCGCCTGGGCTTGGCATCCCGGCGAAGGCCGCCGTCCGGCACCGGGCACGCAGGCCGCCTTCGGCGCGTTGATCGCCGCCTGGATCGAGACCGGCGCCGAGTGCCCGCCCTGATCCGGTTCGCTGCAGGGATGCCGGCTCAGTACCGCTCGAACAGACGCAGGCGGAGGGCGACCACTGTCGCGGTGGTCAGCAGTGTACCGTCGAAGCCCGCCACAGCCGCCCGCCGGTCCAACCCTTCTGGCGCCGCGTTGGCGCTTGCTATACGGTCTGCACGATCCGCGCCCGCGCGGCACCGATGGCCAGTTCGTGAGCTTCCGCCCCCAAAGCCAGCCGTTCCGCGCGGATGAATGTGACGTCGGTGATGCCCATGAACCCAAGCAAGGCTCGAAGATGCGGCTCCTGTGCGTCCATCGCCTGCGCCGGGCCTTCGCTGTACAGACCACCCCGGCTCTCGATGACGATTGCCCGCTTTTCCTTGAGCAGCCCCGCCGCGCCGCTGGCGGAATACTGGAACGTGACGCCGGCGCGCAGCACATGGTCGAACCATGATTTCAGGGTCGACGGAATGCCGAAGTTGTACATCGGAGCACCGATGATCACCGTATTGGCCGCTTTGAGTTCGGCAACGAGATTGTCCGAAAGAGCGCGGGCTTCCGCCTGATCGGCGTTGGCCGGATCACCGCCCCGCAGCGCGACGGCGGCATCAATGGTCAGGTGGGGAAGCGGATTGCGGCCAAGATCCCGGGCAATGACGTGAAGATCGGGTTCCTGCAAGCGTAGACGTGCAACGACCTCTTCGACGAGGCGGTTCGAAACGGACGCTTCGCCAAGGACGCTGCTGGTAAGGACGAGAACTGTGGACATGGATTTGGACCTCTTGAGCCATCCGACGATGGCGACCGGTCCAAGTTAGCGGTTCACCTGGCGGGCCAGAATGGCCTTAAATGCGCCCAGACTGTTGCCTGATTGGGAACACCGGCATGCCAGAGTTCGCGGACCTGAAGAGCTTCGTCGAGATCGTCGACAGTGGCGGCTTCAACCGGGCGGCGCATCGTCTGGGCATTTCAAAGTCGATCCTCAGCCGGCGGATGGCGCGGCTCGAAGCCGAACTTGGAACACGCCTTCTCAGCCGCACCACGCGTGGCATCAGCCCGACCGATGCCGGTCTCGAGTTCAAAGCGCGGTGCGAGCGGATTCTGGCGGATTTGGAGGACGCGCGTGACTCCGTCGCTCAACGAGGGGGTGGGATGATCGGGCGGTTGCGCCTTTCCGTGCCCGCGGCTTTCGTCCATCACATGGCTCCAGTCCTGGCGGACTTGGCCCGGCTCCACCCCAGGCTCGCCATGGATGTGTCCTACAGCGACCGGATTGCCGACCTGATTGGCGAGCGTTTCGATGCCGCGGTCCGCATTGGCACGCTGCGCGATTCCAGCCTCGTGGCGCGCCGAATCGCGCCGGTCCGAGCCGTGCTGGTCGCCAGCCCGGAGTATATCGGGCGACACGGCCGACCGGACGCGCCGGCTGACCTTACCACCTATGAATGTCTGATCTACAGCGGCGCGGTACAGACGGAGTGGCGGTTCCGCTCCGGTAAAAAATGGCTGTCGGTTCGCCCAGAAGGGCGCCTACGGACCGACAGCGGGGATGCCATCGTGCAGTGGGCGATTGCGGGGCTTGGGATCGCCGCCGTTCCGTTGTTCCTCGTGTCAGAGTTCATCGCGAGCGGAAGGCTCGAAGCGCTCCTTCTCGATTACGACATGCCAGAACATGGTCTCTACGTTTTGCGACCTCCCGGCCCCCATGTTTTGGGAAAGGTCCGGATATTGATCGATACGCTTGTCGCGCGCTTCGGCGGCGAACACGCCTCATGCGTCGGTTCGCCGTCTCCGCAGGAGGAACGTCCGCCACGCGGCAATTGATGCGCCTGCCGCGCGGTGGGCAGGACAACTGCTCTGCTACTGCGTCGGCGTCACGCGCTGCCAGAAATCGTTGAACGCGATGCTGTCGAAGAACGCGGTCGCTTTGATGATCCGGTCGTTCCGCAGCGTAAGGAACCACGCGTAACTGTTGCGATACGGCTGGCCATCGCGGGCCGTTCCTTCCGCATCGAAATGCACGATCACCGTGTTGCCGTCAGCATAGAGATTCCGGATTTCCGGAACGAAACGGCTGGCCATGCGGGCACCGAAGGGCCGGATCACGTTGCTGAGGAAGTCCTCTCGGCCCGTGTAGGTGCGCGCAACCAGGGATGCACCGACGATGGTCCAGTCGGCGTTCTCGTCAAGCAGGTCGTAGGGGCTTCCCGTACCGTCCCGCCATGCCTCGAAGCCTTTGGTAACCGTCGCCCGATTACGCACCTCCACGCTGTCGGGCGTCTGCTCCGCCGCAACCGCCGGAACCGAAAGGGCGCTTCCGAACGCCAGCGGCACGCACAACGCTAAGGGAGCAAGGGTCCATTTCCTTTTCCGTTGCCGCGTTTGCACGGTCACGCCTCCTTCAGAAAATGATTGATCCGAGCGTTGGCAGAGCAGCGTGCAACACGCTGAGCGCTTTGGGCCGTGAAGCGTTGTTGCGTAATGTTAAGAGGTGTTCAGTGCCGAGGTGGGAACAGGCGTTTCATCGTTGCGATGCTGTTGCCGGCTGTCGTACCTCTCCGCCCCCCGTCGGAGCGATGCCCTTACCGGTTCCTCGTGCTGCCGACAAAACTGCCGACCGCAGTTTGTCGAGGCCGAACGGCATTTCGAGAATCGGCACCTTGTCTTGCATCAGCCAATCTGACGTAAGAAAATGTGCCGCCAAGCCGATGGCGCCGATCGGGTGCCGACGCAACAGGCTTTCGATCTCGTTCAAATCGCTCACCAAGTCGATGTTGAACAGAACAACGTCGGGTGTGGCCTCGCTCAGCGCCGCGGCCAACTCGGTGCGCGTGGAAACCGCTTCGCACCCTCCCACACCCCACTGCTCAAGCATCAGGCGGAGGCCCGACGCAATGGCAGGATTGGCATCGGCAATCAAGACTCTGACTTCGCTTAGCATGGGCATTGTCATTCCGCCTGCTGAGTCGGAATTACGCCAAATCTCTTGCTGCAAGAACCCACGCAGTCGAGCCGGCGTCTGTTCCGCGATTGATACGGCACGCTGTGCCTGAAAGCGGTTGTACGCCGTTCATGCCGGAGTCATAATCCGGAGATTTGTTCTTTCCTTGATGAGCTGGATTCAGCAGTGGTGATTGTTGCGATACCCCCGTCGGACCGGGGGATCAAGCTTTGATCGCCTCGATCAGAGCGCGCATCGCCGCCGATACATGGCGCCGGTTGGGATAGTACAGGTAAAGCCAATCCTCCGGTGCGCACCAATCATCCAGACATTGGACCAATCGACCCGCCTCAATATAAGGGCGCGCGTAGCCTTCCCAGACATAGCCCAGGCACACCCCGCCCAACACAGCCTCGATCATCAGTTCGTTGTCGTCGAGCGCCAGCGGCCCGCTCGGCTCGAAGACAAAGCGCTCACCATCCTTTTCAAATTCCCAAGGATAGAAGATGCCGCTCGGGTACACATTCTGGATGCAGGTGTGCTGCCGCAGATCCTGCGGCAACTGCGGGAGGGGACGAGTTTCAAAATACTCGGGTGATCCCACGACGACGAGGCGCAGGCGCGGTCGCAGCTTTACACCGACCATGTCCTGCGAAATCGTTCCGCCCAGCCGGATTCCCGCGTCGAACCCGTCGTTGACGATGTCCACCATCCGGTCCGTCGCAATGACTTCGAGACGGAGCGCGGGATTGTTCCGAATCAGGGGGCCGATGACCTTGCCGAGGACGAATCGTCCGATGGAGTGCGGCACGTTGATGCGCACCGTTCCGAAGGGCGCATCGCGAAACTGGTTGAGGCTGTCTACGGCATCACGGATCTCCAGAAACGCCGGAGCCAGCCGCGCGTTCAGGAGATCGCCTGCGTCGGTCAACGACACGCTGCGCGTCGTGCGGTTCAGCAAGCGGACCCCGACGCGTTCCTCCAAGCTCGTCACCGCATGGCTGATCGCCGATGCGGTGACTCCGCGCTCCAGGCCGGCAAGCCGGAAATTCCGTGTCTTGGCCACGGAGACGAAGGCTGCCAGCTCGGACAGTTCGGACACGCGCATTCCCAAATCCGTTCATCAGCGTCATGACCACCCCGACTCTAGCCGAGGCAGGTGGCCGACACCACGGATCAGAGATCAACGCGGCGCCCTCCGCTTGAAGCTTCCCTGCGCCGTCGCGACGACCGAACCGTCGCCGGCATGGACCACTCCGTTTGCGAAATAGATGCGCCTTCCGCCCCCCGTGACCGTCCCGACGGCGCGCAAGCGACCACCCTCCACACGCGCCAGATAGTTCACCATCAAGGACAGCGTCACAGCTTGACCCTCGCCCACACCCTCGGCCACGCCGGTCCCGTCATGGAGGCCGGCATAGCCGCAGGCGGCATCAAGCATGGTCGCAAGAACTCCTCCTTGCAGGATGCCCTGTCGGTTGGTGTGGCGATGATCGACCACAAGGTCGAACTCGGCCATGCCCGGCTCCCACCGCGAGAGCGTGAGGCCGATCATGGTGAGGAATGCATTGTTGTGATGATCGAGATTCATGACGCCTTCCAAAATCCGCCACCTACAGCGTGATGATGACCGACTTCAGCTGGGTGTAGTGCGACAGGGCGTCGATGCCCTGCTCACGCCCATAGCCGCTGTGCTTGAAGCCGCCGCAGGGCGTCTGGACGAAGCCGCCGCTGTAGTCGTTGACGACGATGCGTCCGGCTTCGAGCCGTGCGGCAACGCGGTGGACGCGCCCGACATTCCGGCTCCAAATTCCTGCGGCCAGCCCGAAGTCGGACTCGTTCGCAATGCGCACCGCGTCGCCCTCGTCCTTGAACGGAATGACGCACACCACCGGGCCGAAGATCTCCTCGCGCGCGACGGTCATGTCATTGGTGACGCCGGTATAGACCGTGGGTTCGATGTACCACCCGCCGCCCAGGCGGGGATCGTCGGCCACGCGGCCACCGATGGCGGGCGTCAGCCCGTCGCGCGCCGCGGCCTCGAAGTAGCTCTGGATCTTCAGGAACTGCGCGTGGGTGGTGATGGGACCGGACGTCGCGCCATGCTCGGGACCGACGCGCAGTTCGGCCACGGCCGTCAGCAGCTTGTCCACGAAGCGGTCATGGATGCTCTCCTGCACCAGAAGGCGCGTGCCCGCCGCGCACCACTGCCCGCTGTTCCAGGTGAAGGCGCGCGTCGAGCCGATGGCCGCGGCATCGAGGTCGGCGTCGTCGAAGACGATGTTCGCCGACTTGCCGCCGAGTTCGAGCGTGAGCGGAAGAACGCGGTCCGCCGCGATGCGGCCGAGTTCCTGGCCGACGCGCACGCTGCCCGTGAAGGAGATCTTGCGCACCTCCGGATGGTTGGCCATCGCCGGGCCGATCACGCTGCCCTTACCCACGATCACGTTGAGCACGCCGGGCGGCAGCCCGCCTTCCTCGACCGCGATGCGGGCCAACTCGACCAGCGAACCCGACGTGTGTTCGGACGGCTTGGCGGCGACCGTGTTGCCCGTCGCCAGTGCCGGCGCGATCGCCCGTGCCGCCTGATGAAGCGGGGCGTTCCAGGGCAGGATCACGCCGATCACGCCGAACGGATCGCGGCGGGTGTAGACGTGATGTCCGGGCCCGACATTGATCACCTCGCCGTCCATCACGTTGACGATGCCGCCGTAGAACTCGAAATACTGGGCGGTCAGGTCGATGAGCTGGGCCATCTCGATGCCCGGCTTGCCGGTCTCGCGGGATTCGATGGCGCCGAGCCGCTCTTCGTTGCGGCGGATTGCGCGCGCGGTCTCGACCAGGATGCGGCCGCGTTCGGACGGTCGCGTGTCGCGCCACCCGGCCAGTGCGTCCGACGCCGCAGCGACGGCCCGGTCGAGATCCTCGGGCGTGCTGTCGGCGACCCGCTGCATCCGGGCGCCGGTGCGCGGATCGAACTTGTCGAGATAGGCCCCCTTCAGCGGTGGCGCGGAGCGTCCCGCAATGTGGCTGTCGACGGTCGCAAGCATGGCTTCTGTCCTCCCGTAATCTGGTCTTGTCATGGGGCCGTCCGCGGGTGCCGGGAGCCGATCACCTTGCGGTCGAGCAGTTCCGCGATGGCGCCGCGGGAAAATCCGAACGACGCGAGGATGTCGGCGGAATGCTCGCCGAGCGCGGGGGCGGGGGCGTGCGGCACCGCGTTGGACTCGCGACTGTTGATCGGGAAGCCGGGAACCTGGATCGTTCCCAAGGCAGGATGGCTCATCCCGGCGATCATGGCGTTGGCCGCCACCTGCGGATGCCCGACAAGGTCTGTGTAGTCGGCCACCCGTGTGCACATGACGTCCACCTTGCGCAAGACGGCCAGCCAGTGTTCGCTCGGCTGCGCTTTGAAGAGTGGCCCGAGCGTGTCGCGCATCGCCTCCCGATTGGCGACCCGCGTTGCGGAGGTTTCGAACCTCTGGTCGTGGATCAAGTCGACGCGCCCCAGCACCTCGCACAGCCGGTCCCAGCGACCGCCATTGTAGGCCGCGACCATGATCCATCCGTCAGCGGTCTCAAACGCCTCGTTGGGGGCCGAATAGGGCGCGGCGCTGCCCTGGCGCTTCGGCAGCACACCGTCCGCCAAGTAGCCGGCAATGGAGGGCTGCTGGAGTGCCAGGGCGGCGTTCAGCAGGTTGATGTCGAGCTGGCCGCCCTTGCCGTCGCGCCGGCGCTCCATCATCTTGGCCAGGATGCCGAGCGCCGCGACGTAGCCGGTGAACACGTCGACCACCGGCGCCTGGACCTTGCACGGTTCGCTCGCGGGCGTTCCGATGATGCTCATCAGGCCGCTGTCGGCCTGGATGATCCCATCGACACCAGGGCGCTCGGCGTAGGGACCGTCCTGCCCATAGGCCGAGATCGACGCGTAGACGAGACCGGGGTTGTGCGCCGAAAGCACGTCGTAGCCGAGGCCGATGCGCTGCATCACGCCGGGCCGCATGCTTTCGACCAGCACGTCCGCCGTCCGAGCAAGGGTCCGGGCGACCTCGACTCCCTGCGGGGTCTTGAGGTCGAGCGACAGCCCCAGTTTGTTGCGGTTGAAGGCGTGGTACAGCGCGCTGTCGTCCCCGATCCAGGCTGGGCCGAGTTGGCGGCCGAGTTCGCCTTGCGGCGGCTCGACCTTGATGACGCGGGCGCCCATGTCGGCCAGGAGCATCGTGCAGGTCGGACCCGCACCGATGTGCGTGAAATCGAGGACGGTCAGGCCGTCGAGAGCATGACGCATCATGGCGTGACTCCATTCATTCGGGGAACGGCGGCGGCCGCCTCTGGCGTCAGGAACGGGCGATCTCCGCTCCAGCGGCGCGCTCCAGCTCCTTCACGACGACCGTCATGTCGTCCTGTCCGCCGCCATGGGCGTGGGCCAATTCGTAGAGTTGCTTGGCGAGCGCGCAGACCGGCATCGGCGCGCCGACGGCCTCCGCCTCGGCCACGCACAGCCGCAGATCCTTGCGCATGAGTTCGAGCCGGAAGCCGAAGTCGAAACGCCGGTCGAGGACGCGGTCCGCGAGGATGCTCTCCGTGACGAAGCTGCGCGCCGTGCTGGCGTTGAGCATGTCGAGGATGGCGTCGGCGGACAGGCCGAAGCGGACCCCGAACAGGATCGCCTCGCTGGCCGCGACGAGATTGGCGCCCACGATCATGTTGTTGATCAGCTTCAGCGCCTGCCCCTGGCCGACGCCCGTGCCGACATGGACGACGTGGCGGCCGAAGCTGCGAAAGACGGGGGCGAGCGCCTCGTAGGCCCAGGTCTCGCCGGACACCATGACGGACAGCGTGCCGGCCTGCGCCCCGGACACGCCACCGGCCAGCGGTGCGTCCAGGGCCGTGATCCCACAGCCCGCGAGCCGGTCCGCGATCTCGCGGGCGGCGCTTGGCCCCGTCGTCGAGTGGTCCACGCAGATCCGGACCTTGCTCCCCTCGATCACGCCGCTGGGGCCGAGCACGACCTGCCGGACGATGTCCGGTGTCGGAAGGCAGACCAGCACCGCCTCCGCCGCATGGCCGACCGCCGCCGCCGACGGGCAGACCGTCGTGCCGAGCGCCGCCGCGGCATCGAGGGCGGCGGGGTTGGTGTCGAAGACGTGCAGGTCCTGGCCGGCCTTCGCGAGATGGCGCACCATTGGGGCGCCCATCGCGCCAAGCCCGATGAAACCGATCGCCATGCCTTCCTCCCGTCTGTTGAAGCGACCGCCGGGTCGCCTTGAATTGCCGACCACGCTGCGGCACGACGGTTCGCCGGGCAAATGAGTTTCCAGCCGCGGTCCGTTGACCTGAACTCAACGACATGGGGCGCAACGGATAAGAGAAAGCGCCCGGGTCGACAGCCTCTGTTGACCTGAGGTCAACAGCACCTTGCGAAAAGCTCGCTTATTGTTTGATGACCGAACATTCACCCTTTCCCCATCGGCGCGGCTGGTCGCCGCATCGTCAGCAACGCTTGGGGAGGAAAAGGAAATGGAACGGTTGGAGGCGGCGCGTGCGCCGAATTCCGCAGCGATCTTCGCGTCATCGGACAATCCGTTATCGGACAATCCGTCATCGGACGACGCCGTCGTCCGGCGGCTGACCGCCGCTCAGAAGAAGGCGATCATCGCCGCAACAGCGGGCACGATTGTCGAATACACGGACTGGGTGATCTATGCGATTTTCGCGTCGATCCTCGCGAACAAGTTCTTTCCGGCGGGCAACTCCTTCACCGCCCTTCTTTCGGTTTTCGCCATCTTCGCGGTCGGCTTCATCATGAGGCCGGTCGGCGGCGCGGTCCTCGGCGCCTTTGCTGACCGCCACGGCCGCAAGAAGGGCCTGACCCTGTCCATCCTGCTCATGTCGGGCGCGTCCTTCGTGATCGGCGTCTGCCCGACCTACGACCAGATTGGTCTGGCCGCCCCGATCATCCTCGTGCTGGCGCGCCTGACGCAGGGATTCTCGGCTGGCGGGGAATTCGGCTCCGCCTCCACCTTCCTGATCGAATCCGCGCCCGCGGACCGCCGGGCCTTCGCCGGGTCCTGGCAATGGTTCGCCATCAACGCGGGCACGCTGATCTCCTTCGTGCTCGCCTTCTCCTTCACGGTCATCGGGAGCGATGGGGGGCTGTCGTCCTGGGGATGGCGCGCCGCCTTCATCATCGCTGGGCTGCTGGGCCTGGTCACGTTGTGGATTCGGCTCTCCGTCGGTGAGACCGAGGTCTTCAAGAAGCGGGCGGCCACGGAGGGCGTCCAACGGCACCCGATGATCGACGTGTTCCGCAAGCATCCGCGCGACGCCCTCCGCGTCATCGGCATCGCCATGGCCGGCAATCTGCTCAACTACGTGTGGATGGTGAATTACCCGAGCCACGCGCACCTCGTCACCGGCCTGCCGATGAGCCAGACGCTCCTGGCCGGCATCGTTTCGGTCACCGTGTCGCTCGTCCTGATCCCCTTCGTCGGCATGCTTGCCGACCGGATCGGGCGGCGCCCGGTCCTGATCGCCTTCGCCTTCAGCTCCGCCCTCTACGCTTGGCCGAGCCTCGCGCTGCTCTCCCCGGCCACCAGCTTTCCCGAACTGGTGGCGATCCAGACGGTCGCCATGGTGCTCATGACCGGCTTCGCCGGGGCCGGGGCCGTCACGATGGCCGAGCAATTTCCGACCGAAGTGCGGGTCACCGGCATCGCGCTGCCCTATGCCCTGTCCGTCACGCTGTTCGGCGGAACCGCGCCCTACCTGATCACGGCCATGGGCGGCTGGGGATACGGCCACCTCGTGTGGATTTACCTCGCGGCCATCAGTGTGATCGGCGGGATCGTCTACACGCTCATGCCGGAAACCAAGGGCAAGCCGCTGCCCTGATCGGTTCTCTCCCCGAGGGGCGGCTGGCGGATGCCCGTCAGCCGCCCTTTCGCATGTCTTGGCCGACGCCTACGTCCGGGTTTGCGCCAGAAGCCACTCCCGGAACCGGCGGAAAGCCGGGTTGCGCATCCGGTTGCGGGGATAGATGAAGTAATAGGTGAACTCTCCGCGGTCGAGCGGCGGTCCGAAGGGCTGCACCAGACGGCGGGCACGCAGATCCTCGGCGAATAGCGCCTTCTGCGCGATCATGACGCCCTGGCCTTCCAGGGCCGCCTGATAGGCGAGCGTGGAACTCGCGTATTTCGGCCCGGCATAGGGATCGATGCCCTCGGCGCCCGCCGCTTCCAACCAGTAGCGCCAGTCGTCGAGCCGCACCAGCGAGTGAAGCAGCGTCTGACCCGTAAGGTCGCCGACCTTTTTCAAACCCGCGCGCCGCCGCAGGGCGGGGCTGCACAACGGGACCAGTTCGTTCGCGATGAGCCGGTCCACCTCGACGCCAGGCCAGTTGCCGTCCCCCAGCCGGATGGCGCCGTCGAGGTTTTCCCGGTCGAAATCCACCGCCTCCACGGAGGTCGTGAGGCGCACCTCGGTGGTCCTGTTGTCCGCATGGAACGACGATAGGCGTGGAATCAGCCATTTGACCGCGAAAGTCGTGTAGGCGCGGATTCGGACGACCTCGATGGTCGTCTGGCCGGTGAGCTTCCGGGTGGCCTCGCGGATGCCGTCGAAATGCAGCGTGATCGCCGCCAGATACTGCTCCCCTTCGGGCGTCAGGACGATTTCCCGCGGCTCCCGGCGGAAGAGCGGCGTGCCGAGATGGCTTTCCAGGCTCTGCACCTGACGGCTCACCGCACCCGGCGTGACGGACAGTTCATCCGCAGCCTTGCGGATGCTCCTGAGCCGGCCGGCGGCTTCGAAGGCGCGCAACGGGTTGAGTGGGGGAAGCCGATCCATGGCATTAGGATTGATCCGCTGTTGCGCTTTGGTCAACGGTAAATTCGGACCCGTTCGCGGCGCTCCACCCCCTCCATTGCTGAACGCCGTGCAACAGCCTGTGAAAAAGGCGGCGGATTGTTCGGGTCGGCGCCGGGGCGTAGCTTTTCCTCACCACGCCGGACCGGCGGGGCCAGGAGAAACGGACGGGCTTTCATCCCCGGCCGCTCCGTCACAAAGACCACCCTTCGTTCCATTGTTCCTGAGAAGAGGAGACGCTCCATGCGTGTGTGGTTCATCACGGGTGCTTCCCGCGGTTTCGGTTCGCTCATCGCTGCCGAAGCCCTCGCCGCCGGCGATGCGGTCGTCGCGACCGCCCGCAACCCGAAGGCGGTCACCGAGCGGATCGGCGATCATCCCAACCTGCTCCCCGTGGCGCTCGACGTGACGGACGAGGCTCAAGCCCAGGCCGCAGCCGCGGCGGCTGTGGAACGCTTCGGTCGGATCGACGTGCTGGTCAACAACGCCGGTTACGGCCTGCTCGGCGCGGTCGAGGAGTCGAGCGGTCCCGAAGTCGAGAAGATCTTCGCGACCAACGTCTTCGGCCTTCTCGCCGTGACCCGGGCCGTGCTGCCGCACATGCGGCGCCAGCGTTCGGGTCATGTCATCAACATCTCGTCCATCGGCGGCTACGGGGCCTTCGTCGGCTGGGGCGTCTACGGTTCCACCAAGTTTGCGGTGGAAGGCATCACCGAGGCGCTCGCCGCCGAACTCGCCCCCCTCGGCGTCAAGGCGACCGTCGTGGAGCCGGGCTTCTTCCGCACCGATTTCCTGGACGGGCAATCGCTGGCGGTGAGCGCTGAGATCGCCGACTACGCCGAGACGGTGGGAGCCATGCGCCGTTTCGCGGCGGATGCCAACCACGCCCAGCCCGGCGATCCCACCAAGTTCGCCAAGGCGATGCTCACGCTTGCTGGTGCCGAGAATCCGCCGGTGCGGCTGGCGGTGGGCAGCGACACGGTGGCCCACATCGAGCGCAAGAACGCGACGGTCGCAAGGGAACTCGATGCGTGGCGGGAGCTTTCGCTGTCGACCGACTTGCCGGCGACCGCCGGGTAACGCCTCCCGCATCGCAAGCGCATATCGTCTTCTGAACGAAGGACCGTGGCTGCCGGGTTTTCCCGGCAGCCACGGTCCTTTTCGTCGTTCCGCCCGCCTGTCGGCAACCAGCGTTCCTGTTGAGTTTCGCTCAACCATGCTTGCCGCATTGTCGTTCTGAATGCCGGGCTTTCCTCACCTATCCTCTCATCATCGCAGCGCTGCGCTGCGCATCCAAAGGAAGGGGAGGACCCATGGAAGGGCCGAACGGAGAGAACCCGCATCCGGAGCCGTCCTGGCTCGACCGGAGCAACGGCGCGCACCGGCTGGCCGCCTCACGCCACCGGGAAACGGGCCGCTGCGTGTTTCCGCGCGTGCCGGCCGCGTCGCCGGCCGCGCCGCGCTACGAGCCGGTGACCTTGTCGTCCCATGCCCGGCTCTACAGCCACACCATCATCCACCCCAACCCGAAGACCGGCCAGGCTCCGTTCGCTCTCGTCTATGCGGATTTTCCGGAAGAGGTCCGGGTTTTCGGCCGGCTGGACCTGCCGGAGGGTGTGCGCCCGTCCATCGGAGCGCGGCTGGAAGCCGTCATCGACGAGTCCGCGGACGGCAACGCCCGCTATGTGTTCGTTCCCGCAGAGGAGGCCGTTCCATGAGCCGCGACGTCTACATTGCCGGGGTCGCGATGACACCGTTCGGGCGTCATGACGCCCGATCCATGCAGGATCTGGCGCAGGCCGCCGTGCTGGGGGCGCTTGCCGACGCTGGTGCGGACCAGAATCGCATCCAGGCCTTCTACAACGCCAACGTCTATGGCGGCATGGTGCTGGGGCAGGTGCTGATGCGCGATCTCGGCATCACGGGGCCGGCGCTCTACAACGTGGAGAATGCCTGCGCCAGCGGCGCCACCGCCGTGCATCTCGCCTGTCAGGCGCTGCGCCTCGGCCTGTACGACACCGTGCTCGTCTGGGGCGTGGAACAGCTGACCCGGCTGGGTGGCGGCACCATCCCCCTCCAGCGCAACGACTACAAGACGGAGCTTTACGCGGCACAGGGCATGACGCTGCCCACGGTCTATGCCATGCGCGGCAGCCGCTATCTTCATGAGCGCCGGGAGACGCCGGAAATCCTCGCCCGCATCGCCGTGAAGAACCGCGTCCACGGCGCGCGCAACCCCTACGCCCAGCAGCGCAAGGAGGTCACGGTGGAGGAGGTGCTGAATTCCCGCCCCGTCGCGGAGCCGCTGACGCTGCTGCAATGCTGCCCGTCGCAGGTCGATGGGGCCGCCGCCCTCGTGCTGACGACGGTGAAGCCGGCATCCTCCCGGCGTCCAGTGCGTGTTCTCGGCTCCGCCGTCCAGTCCGGCCATCTCGAAGAGGGCTGCGACGACATCCTTGACGCGGAAATCACCGCCCGCACGGCGCGGCTCGCCTACGAGGAGGCTGGCGTCGGCCCGCGGGACGTCGGTGTCGTCGAGCTGCACGACGCCTTCACCATTGCCGAACTTCTCTATTACGAAGCGCTCGGCCTCTGCGAGAAGGGCGGGAGCGCCGATATGCTGCGGCGTGGGGACACCGCGCTCGGTGGCCGCGTTCCCGTCAATCCGAGCGGCGGCCTGCTCGCCAAGGGTCATCCGCTGGGCGCCACCGGCGTCGCGCAGATGGTGGAGATCGCTTGGCAGCTTCAGGGCCGTGCCGACGGGCGTCAGGTCGAAGGGGCCCGCATCGGTCTGACGCAATGCACCGGTGGCGGAATCGCCGGCGTCGACCATGCGGCGTCCTCTGTCCATATTCTGGGGGTGTAAGCCATGGAAGCGAGGGATATCGTCGTCGTCACGGGCGGAGCCCGTGGCATCGGCTTCGGCATCGCCCGCCTCATGGCGAGCAAGGGTTACGACGTCGCTCTGTTCGACCGTGACCGGGCGACACTGGACGAGGCGGCCGTCACACTGCGCGACAGCAGCGGTGCGCGGGCAGTCCCGGTCGCCGTGGACGTCACCAGCCGCATCGAGGTCGAAGAGGCCGTCGCCGCGGTCACGGCGGAGTTCGGCCGCATCGACGTGCTGGTCAACAACGCCGGCATCGTCCGTGACAAGCGGCTTTTTGCCATGGAGGAAGAGGATTGGGACGCCGTGGTGGCGACCAATCTCAAATCGCAGTTCCTCACCTGCAAGGCGGTCCTGCCCGGCATGGTCGAGCGCGGCTATGGCCGGATCATCAACATCTCCTCGCGCGCTTGGCTCGGCGGCTTCGGTCAGGCGAACTATTCGGCGGCCAAAGGCGGTGTGGTCAGCCTCACACGCAGCCTGGCGATCGAGTTCGCTGCAAAGGGTGTCACCGTAAACGCCGTCGCTCCGGGCATCGTCGACACGCCCTTGTTCCGCACGTTCAGGGAGGATGTGCAGGAGCGCTTGAAGACGAGCGTTCCCGTGCAGCGGATCGGCACACCGGAGGACATCGCCCAGGCGGTTCTGTTCTTCGCGGCGCGCACGAATTCCTACATCACTGGCCAGCTTCTCTACGTGTGCGGCGGCCGGTCGCTCTCAAGCCCCAGCGTCTGAAGGAGAGGTGCGCCATGACCATCACCAGCAACGTCGAGGATCGGATTGGCACAATCACGATCGACCGCGCCGAAAAGCTCAACGCCCTCGACCCGGAGCATCTGCGGGCGCTGCGGCGGCATCTGGCCGGCCTTTCGTCCGATCCGTCCGTGAACGTCATCGTGATCACCGGTGCGGGCGGTCGGGCCTTTTGTGTCGGCGCCGATCTCACTTCCGCTCCGGCCAGCGATGCGGGCGTCGCCGAGGCCTTTCCCCTGGATCTGGAACAGTCAGGCGAGAACGGGCTCTACATCCGCCTGTTCGACCTCTCCGGCCTGCAGATCCGTAAGCCGTTGATTGCAGCCGTCGACGGATACTGCCTTGGCGGAGGATTGGAACTGGCTCTGCAATGCGACCTCGTTGTCGCATCGGGCAAGGCATCTTTCGGTCTGCCCGAGGTGGCGGTGGCGAGCGTGCCCGGCGGAGGCGGAGCGACCAACCTGATGCGGGCCATCCCTCGCGCCGTCGCGATGCGGATGCTGCTGACCGGCGAGCGCATCGACGCGCAACGGGCGCTCGCCATCGGCCTCGTCAGCGACGTCTGGCCCGCGGAACGTTTTGCCGACGAGACCAATGCGCTCGCACGCCGTATCGCCGACAATGGCCCGCTGGCGGTTCAAATGATCAAGATGCTGGCCAGCCAAACCACGACGCTGCCAAGTCTTCAGGCGTTCCAACTGACGGAACTGGCCTGGAGCCTGCTGCGCGACACGGCTGACCGCCGCGAGGGGCGGCAGGCCTTTGCCGAAAAACGTAAGCCGATTTACATTGGCCGCTGATGGTTTGGGATGGTGCCGGAAACTTGTAATCTCTCCGGTTTCCGGTGGGCATCGTCACATAAACTGCGGGGCTGGCGAGCCGGAGGTGCGCCGGGCATGGTAGCGGGATGAGACGCGAGCCCGATCCCCACTACCGCCACCGCTTCCCAGCCGAGCTGATCGCGCACGCAGTTTGGCTGTACCACACGTTCCCGCTCAGCTTCCGCGATGTCGAACTGCTCCTGGCCGAGCGCGGTGTCGAGGTCTCCTACGAGACGGTTCGGCGCTGGTGTCGCAAGTTCGCCCAGACCTTTGCCAACCGGCTGCGCCGTCGGCGCCCACGGCCCGGCGATCGTTGGCACTTGGACGAAGTGTTCATCAGGATCAATGGAGTGCAGCACTATCTTTGGCGCGCCGTCGATCAGCACGGCTCGGTGCTCGATATCTTGGTGCAGAGCCGGCGTCATACCGATGGCGCATGAAGGCTTCCATTGCTTGGAATTCATGCGAATTGCGGCCACCAGTGGAACCATGTGGCGGCGCGGATACGGTCGGGATCATCGGCGAGACCGCAGCAGCGATCGGCGAGTGCTTGATCGAGGGCATCGAGATCCTCGAAGTAGGTGTTGGCGATCGTCTCGTTGGTCAGTGGCCAGAGATGCTCGGCGGGCTGCAATTCGGGGGAATACGGGGGTAAGAACTCCAGCGTGATGCCCTCCGGGATGTCCAGCGAGCCGGCGACATGCCAGCCCGCGCCATCGAGGACGATGAGCACCTGCTTGGTGGGCCCGGCCCCGACCTCGCGGGCAAAGGCGTCCAGGATAGCACCGAACATGGGCGCATCGAGGCCATCGACGAGAAACCAGATCACCTGTCCGGTGCTCGGCCGTACGAAGCCCGCGAGATACATCCACTCGAAGCGCTGGTGGCCGCGCGCCACCGGCCGGCGGCCGCGCGGCGCCCACACTCGGCGGAGCACCGGCTTCAGCCCGACGCGATGCTCATCCATCGCCCACACCTCCAAGGGTGTGTCCGGGTCTTCCTGCTGGAGGGCCTGCACACGGCGGCGGAACCGGGCCTTGAAGACCTCCTGGGCCAAGGGATCGGCTTCGGCATGGCGGGGGCGCGGTATTTGGCGGGTGAAGCCGAGCCGGCCCAGATAATCGGTGCCGCGCCGGGGTGAGACGAGCCGGCCAAGCATGCCGGCGATCCACTGGGCGACCGAGTGGCCCGTCCACAAACCGCGGCCGGGCGGCGGATCGGCCAGGCTAGTCCTCAGGCTTTGTCGCTGGTTTTCGTCGAGCAGCGGTCTGGCGCCGGGGTTGAACTGGCGCTGGTCACCCAGCCCCGCAACCCCGGCCTCGTTATAGCGTCCCACGATGACGCTGACCCAGCGCGGCGTGTACCCCGTCACCTCGGCCACGAACTGGGCCGAGCGCCCACTGGTCAGCAGCCAGATGATTTGCAGATGCGTCCGCTCCGTCGCATCCGTCGCGGCCTTGTACAGCCGATGCAACTCATCGGCGTCAAGGTGATGAACCAGGTGAACCTTGCTGCCCATGCCAAATCAGGTGGATCGGGCCAGCCTCAATGGAAGCCTTCACACGCCGTCGGTATTACGGCCATTCGACCTCCTCGTACGTCCAATCCAAGTTAACGTGACAATGCCATTGCCCGGCCTGTTCGTCGCGCTGTCGGGGGCCAAGGGCTTCATGACCGCTCCCGCGGCGGGGCGCCTGCTTGCCCACCTCGTCGACGGGCAGGCCGTTCCGGACTGGTTCGCCCGCCTGTCCCCGGCCCGCTTCGCCAGTGGCGAGGAGCTGGAGAAGGAGCCGGCGATTGTGTGAGGCGCCGTTGCACAGAGGAGGGGAGGGGCGTGCCGTCAGCCGGGGCAGACACCCGCCCCGTCTTCCCGCCCCATCTTCCTGAGATCGCGTTGCCCCGTTCACGTCGCTACCAGCGGAAAACCGCGCTCGGGGCAAAGCACACGCTTGACGCCGAGCTTAAAAACTATTTTCCTATATGGAATAAGAAAAATAACACCATTAACAACTGTTGTTTCTGGTGCGGCGACCGTCCGGCGACGCTCCCCCCTCCTCTCCCCTTTAAGCAGGAGACTAGGCATGAAGGCTTCGGATGACTTCCACTGGATGCTGATCGCGTCGCTCAGCCCGTCCTGCGCCTTGCCGTTGCCACTGCCGCCAGACCCTTCGGACGACGCGCCGGACCGGACGCTCACGCCGCACCGGACGCACGCGGAACAGCCGCCGCTCAGCCATTGGCTGGCCTTGGGGACCGGCGTCGTCCTGGCCGCCCTTCCGATTCTGGTGGCCGCGCTGGCCTGATCCGCAGCCACACCCGGCCTCGGCCGCACCCAATTCCCGGACGGACGACCACCATGACCGATCCCACCCTTCCCAACCTGTCCCGCCTGCGCGGCTTCATCGTCGCCTTCACCCGTCTGGTGGAGCGGCTGGGCGACGACGAGGCCGCCATCCTGGACGCGGGACGCGGTCTCCTGACCGGGCTGATCGCCGTGGACGATTGGCTGCCCGACGCCTTCGCGCAGCCCGATCCGGTCCATTACCGGCAGTACCTGCTGCATTGCGATCCCCATGAACGCTTCTCGGTCGTCAGCTTCGTCTGGGGGCCGGGGCAGCGCACGCCGATCCACGACCACACCGTCTGGGGCCTCGTCGGCGTGCTGCGCGGGGCGGAGCATTCCCAGCGTTACGAGTTGCAGGATGGCCCGCCGCTTGCCACCGCCGCCGACCTTCTGCCGGTCGGATCGGTGGAGGCGGTGTCGCCGCGCATCGGCGACGTCCACGCCATTTCCAACGCATTGTCCGACCGTCCGTCGATCAGCATCCACGTCTATGGTGGCAACATCGGCGCCATCCGGCGGTCGGTCTTCGATCCGCTGACCGGCGAGCGCAAGCCTTTCATCTCCGGCTACGCCAACAGCGCCCTGCCCAACCTGTGGGACCGCTCGAAGCCCGTTCCGCAAGCCGCATAACAGGTCCCGGAAAGCAACCATGCCCGACATCGCACCGCTCGCCACCCGCAAGCCGGCGGAGATCCGCCGCGACTGGATCGACCGCAGGGAGGTCGCCCTTCTCGACGCGCGGGAGGAGGGCCCTTATTCGCTGGCCCACCCGCTGTTCGCCGTGTCGGTGCCGCTCAGCCGGGTGGAATTGCTGGCCTACGATCTGCTGCCGCGGCGCGACGTGCCGATCACCGTCTACGACAACGGCGAGGCCTATGCCGAGCCGGCGGCGCGGCGGCTCCAGGCGCTGGGCTACCGCGACGTGACGCTGCTGGAGGGCGGGCTGGCCGGCTGGACCGCCGCCGGGTTCGAGGTCTACCGGGACGTTAACGTGCCAAGCAAGGCGTTCGGCGAGTGGGTGGAGCATCACCGCCACACCCCGTCGCTGTCCGCCGACGAAGTGAAGACGCTGATCGATAGCGGAGCCGATCTGGTCGTCCTCGACGCCCGGCGCTACGAGGAGTTCCAGACCATGGCGATCCCCGGCGGCATCAGCATGCCGGGGGCGGAGCTGGTCAAGCGCGTCCACGACATCGCGCCCGACCCGCGGACGCTGGTCATCGTCAACTGCGCCGGGCGCACCCGCTCGATCATCGGCACGCAGTCGCTGGTGAACGCCGGTATTCCCAACCGCGTGGCGGCGCTGCGCAACGGCACCATCGGCTGGACCCTGGCCGGGCTGGAGCTGGACCGCGGGCGCGACGGGCGCTTTCCGGCTGTGTCGCCGGAGGGCGACGCCAAGGGCCGCAAGGCCGCCCGCGCGGTGGCCGACCGGGCCGGCGTCGGGCGCATCGGCCCCGCCGCGCTGCACGCCTTCCGCGGCGATGAGCGGCGCACCCTGCACCGGTTCGACGTGCGCACGCCGGAGGAGTACGAGGCCGGCCATCTGCCGGGCTTTCGCCACGCGGCGGGCGGGCAACTCGTCCAGGCGACGGACGAGTATGTCGCGGTGCGCGGCGCCCGCATCGTGCTGGCCGACGACCCGGCGGGCGGCGGCGGCCCGCGCGCCGACATGACCGCCTCCTGGCTGGCGCAGCTCGGCTGGGAGGTGCATGTGCTGGAGGGTGACGTGGCGTCTCTGGGCATCGAGAGCGGCTCCGACCACCGCCGCCTGCCTCCCGTCCCTGACGCCGGGGCGGAGACGGTGGCGCCGCGCGACCTGCTGGCCCTGCTGGAGAACGGCGAGGCGGCGGTGATCGACATCGCCCGCAGCCCACGCTACCGCACCGGCCACATTCCGGGGGCGTATTTCTCGACCCGCGCGCGTCTGGGCGGGACCATCGCCCGCCTGCCGAAGGGCGTGCGCCCGGTGCTGACCTGCTGGGACGGCACGCTGACCCGCTACGCCGTCGCCGACTTCCCGCCCGGAGCGGTCCCGCTGCTGCTGGAGGGTGGCACGAAGGGCTGGGTGGCGGCCGGGCTGCCGCTCAGCACCGGGCTGGAGCGCTTGGGGTCGGAGCCGGACGACGTCTACAAGCGCCCCTACGAGGGCACCGACAACAGTGCCGCCGCCATGCAGGGCTACATCGACTGGGAGCTTGAGCTGGTGGACCAGCTGAAGCGCGACGGCGCTCACAATTTCCGCGTCATCTGACGAACTCCGCAACGGGACACGCCATGACCATTTCCACGCGCTTCTCCGCGCTGGGCCGCCGAGCGCTGCTCGGCTACGCGCTGCTGCTCGCTGTCGGCTTCACCGGCCTGACCCCGGCTCCCGCGAAGGCCGAGGCGACGGAGGTCCGCTTCGCCCGTAACCTCGGCCTCGGCTACCTGCCGCTCTACGTCATGGAGGACAAGGCGCTGGTGGAGAAACACGCCCGCGCCGCCGGGCTGGGCGCGGTGACGGTCCGCTACACCCCGCTCGGCAACCCGACGACGATCACCGAGGCCACCCTGTCCGGCAACGCCGACTTCGGGGCGGCGGGCGTGCCGGCCTTCATCATCGCCTGGGACAAAACGAAGGGGAACGCCAACCTGCGCGGGCTGGCCGCCCTGAACGCCCAGCCGGCCTATCTCAACACCAACCGGCCCGAGGTGAAGGGCCTGAGGGACTTCACCGAGACGGACCGCATCGTCGTGCCGTCGGTCCGCGCCTCCTATCAGGCCATCGTGCTCCAGATCGCCGCCGAGCAGGTCTTCGGCCCCGGCCAGCACGCGCGTCTGGACCCGCTGACCGTCTCGCTGGCCCATCCCGACGGCACCGCCGCCCTGCTGTCCGGCCGGACGGAGATCACCGCCCACTTCACCAGCCCGCCCTTCCAGGACCAGCAGCTTCGCGACCCGAAGATCCACAAGGTGCTGAGCAGCTACGACGTGCTGGGCGGGCCGGCGTCCTTCAGCGCGCTGTGGACCTCCGCCGCCTTCCACGAGGCCAACCCGCGGCTGACCAAGGCGGTGCTGGCGGCGCTGGAGGACGCGGTCGCCCTCATCAAGGCCGACCCCAGGGAGGCCGCCCGCGCCTACATCCGCATCGAAAAGTCCAAGCTGGGCGAGGAGGAGGTGGCGGCGATGATCGCCCATCCGGAGGTGTCCTACGACCTCGCTCCGCGCGGCATCGGCATCTTCACCGACTTCATGGCGCGCATCGGCTCGATCCGCAACCGGCCCGCCGACTGGCGCGACCTGTTCTTCGCCGACATCCACGACCGCACCGGAAGCTGAGGGCGTTTCCATGAGCCACCCCGCCTTCACCGCCCATCCGGTCTCCCCCACGCTGGGGGCCGAGATCCGTTGCATCGACCTGTCGCGGCCGCTGGACGGCGCCACCGCCGCCGCGCTGGCCCAGGCGCTGGACCGCCATCTGGTGCTGGTGTTCCGCGGCCAGACGCTGTCCGACGCCGACCTCGTCCGGGTGTCCGGCCATTTCGGGCCGCTCGACAAGGCGCCGATCACCGAGCATGGCCGGCTGCACGCGCCGGGCTTCGAGGAGGTCTACGTCATCTCCAACGTCACGGAGCGGGGCCGCCCCATCGGCGCGCTGGGGGCG
The DNA here is from genome assembly GCF_965111635.1 of Azospirillum sp. Marseille-Q6669. NCBI lineage: Bacteria > Pseudomonadati > Pseudomonadota > Alphaproteobacteria > Rhodospirillales > Azospirillaceae > Azospirillum > Azospirillum sp. Marseille-Q6669. The sequence goes on from NZ_CBCOOP010000004.1 coordinate 664,804, forward strand.
GGGGAGTCGGTCTGGCACGCCGACATGACCTATCTGGAGATCCCGCCCTACGCCAGCAGCCTCTACGCGCTGGAGGTGCCGGAGGAGGGCGGGGACACCGGATTCATCAGCATGTTCGCCGCCTACGACGCGCTGCCGGAGAATCTGAAGCGGCGGGTCGGCGGGCTGTCGATCAAGCACGACAGCACGACCAACAGCGGCGGCTACCTGCGGCAGGGCTTTGCGCCTCCGACCGACCTCGCCACCTCGCCGGGCACCGTGCATCCGCTGGTCATCGCCCACCCGGTGACCGGGCGCAAGGCGCTGCTTTTGGGGCGCCGTCCGCACGCCTGCATCCCCGGCCTGCCGCCGGCGGAGAGCGAAGCGCTGCTCGACGCGGTGTGGGAGGCGGCGGTACGCCCGGAGCTGTCCTGGCACCACCAATGGCGGGTCGGCGATCTCGTGATGTGGGACAACCGCTGGACCATGCACCGCCGCGATCCCTTTCCCGAAGGCCAGCGCCGCCGCATGCACCGCACCCAGATCGCCATCCCCGCCCTTCCATGCCGGCAGGGCTTCGCCATGGGTGTCACGTTCGGGACTACCCCGTCAGAAAATGCTCCAGTCCGGTGATGGCCGCCCGGTCGCGATAGACGGTGGGAAGCGCGGCGGTCTGGCGCGCCGTGCGGATGCTCCGCGCCGTGGGGTCGCGCCCCAGGCGAATGGCGTCCTCGATGAAGTCGTCCGCGCTCATGGTGACGGCATCGGCCATGCCGAGGCGGTCCAGCAGGGCGGCGGCAAGCCGTCCGCGCATGAAGCGGCCACGCGCGGTCACCACCGGAAGCCTGGCCTCCACCGCCTGCAGGGCCGTGTTGAATCCGGAAAAGCCGATGCTGTCGAGATAGACGTCCATCACCCGCAACGTGGCGAGATACGCGTCATGGTCGAGTTGGTCAGCGAAGACGCAGTGTTCCCGGCTGTCGATCCCTTGCAAGGCGAAGGCCCGTTCCAGCCGGTTCTCCAAGCCGCGGCTGACGTTGTCCTGGCTGTGCCGGAAGAACAGGAACCGGCTGCCGGGGACGGCGGCGGCGATGGAAGGAAACACATGGTCGTGCTGGGGCAGGTATTTGAACAGGCTTTGGCTGCACAGGAACGCCGGAGCCCCGTCGGGCAGGCCGAACCGGCCGCGCGTGACCGACGCGAGGGGCCGCCGGGTGGGCTCCACGTGACAGCCCAGGTTGGGCAGCCGGACGAGGCGCTCGCTGTAAAAGGCGTCGCCGTCCGGCGGCTCCAGCAGGTCGCCCGACAGGTAATGGTCGAGCGTGGGAAGCCCCGTCGTGTCGGGATGTCCCCACGCCACGGCTTGCACCGGTGCGAGGCGTAGCGCCGCGAGCCGATAGGTCATGGGTTCCATGCCGACCTCGGGGAACAGCAGCGCGTCGGGCCGGTCGGCGGCGATGGTCTCCGCCCAGCGCTCCACGGCACCGAGTCCGCGCCGGAACACCGCGCAACGCGATGCGGCTAGGGCGGTGCTTGCATCCTCTTCCCCGGTGACGTGGTATCCCAGGAGGGTGAAGCGTTCCGGATCGAGCTGCGTGAGCCAGCCGGCCAGGATCGCCCGCCACACCGAATGGTCGTGGAAATAGGACGAGACGATCCCGACCCGCAGTCGCGTGCGGGCCGTCCGGAGGCGGCTGGATGCGTTGGACGCCTTTGGGATGGTCGGGGTGCGGTTTCCGAGGCGTGCCGCCATCAGACCGGCCATGATGCCGCCATGGGTCTCCTGCAAAGCCCGGTTGTCCATGCCCTGGTAAGCCAGCAGGAAGGGCAAATGCGCGCCCACGAGGTCGGAGGCGTTCCGCCGCGCCTCGGCCGGTGCGGTAGGGCCGATCAGCCGGTCGAGCGCGGCGAGGTGGCGTGCGTAGGCTTCCCGTCTGGACGCCAGTTCCGCCTCGTCGACGTAGACATGGCGAAGCTGCCCGATGCACAAGGCCAGCCGGCACCCGGCGTCATCCGGTGCGACCTCCACGCCCTGGGTCAGGAAGCCGGTGGCCGCGACGTCATCGCCTCGGCCGGCGTGGAGCACACCCAACGCGTACAGCAGTCCCGGATGGTTCGGCGCGGCGCGCAACCCGTGATCCAACACCCGCGCTCTGTCAGGAGGGCGATGTCCGGACGACGCGCTGCCGAGTCCGACATAGGCGTCGCCGTCGTCAGGCTGGCAGGCGATCGCCCGACGGAATGCCTCCGTCGCCGCTTCGGTGCGCCCGAGTTCGGCGAGCGCCGCGCCGAGATTGACCAGCATCATCGCGGAGCCGGGCGCGAGCCGCGCGGCGCGGCGAAAGGCGATGGTCGCCTGCTCCACGGCACCGACGGCGCGCAGGAGGTTGCCAAGGTTGTTGCAGGCCGCGCCATGGGTGGGGTCGAGCGCGATGAGACGGCGATAGGCCGCCGCCGCTTCCGTCGCCTCCCCCCGCGCCCGCAGCATCCGCGCGAGGGAGAAGCACAGGCCGCCATCCTCGGGCTTCAGGCTCAGGAATTGGCGGAGCACCGACACGGCCTCATCGGTCGGGAGGCCCTGGACCAGGATCGGGGCCAGTCCGGCGAGTGCATCCGGGTGGCCGGGGCGCAGCATCAGCGCCCGGCGGTGGAGCGCCGCCGCCTCGTCCGCACGGCCCAGCGCCATGGCCAGCTTGCCGAAGTTGGCGTGGAAGTCGGCGACGTCCGGAGCACTGGCGATGGCGTGGCGGATCCGCGCCATCGCCTCCAACGGGCGGCCCTCCTGCCCGTGGAGCACGCCCAACAGGTGCAGCGCGTGTGGCTGGTCCGGCTCGACGGCAAGGATACGTCCGTAAAGCTCCTTGGCTTCCGTCAATCCGCCCTGGAGATGATATTCGACCGCAAGTTCCAGCGCTTCCTGTAACGTCGCCATGGGGAACTCCCGCCCGCCTCGTCGTTGATCGGAGCAGCCTGTCCGCCACGCCGGCGGTCAGGACAGGCAGAATCCGTTCGTGCCGCCTGATGAGGTGCGAAACAGGCTGGGCTGCGCTCTCCCGCTCGCGCGCACCGGACCACGGCTTGGCCTCATTGATCCGCAGCAAGGGGCCGCGGTTGTGCTTGCGTGGCATCGTCTTAAACCACGAGGTCACAATGGCTGTCGAACGGATTCCGGCCGGTTGCGGCGGCTTTCGCACCTGCTTGGTCAGGGGGCGCGGCGGTTGAGGGCCATTGTCGGTCCGAAGACGCAAGATGCGCTGTCCACACCATTCTTCGAGCGTCCGGAGAGGACCGTGCATGGCCATCTGACGCGGCAATGGGTTGGAAGAGCCAAGCAAAACAATTTTATAGTGTTAAAATATATTTCTTACACAGAAAACCGTTCACGCTGTTGACTCATAGACTACTTATTGAGTAGGTTTATGAAGTCGGCATTAGACACCTCCGGCCGCGGCAATTTGAATCGCAGCTTGCGCCGCGTCATCAACCGCTAAAGCGCCACGATCACGGTCGTGGGTCCTCAAGGGAGTGACCGGACATGCCAATCGTCGCCGATCCGCGCGCCAACCTCCGACCTTCGGCCGTCTCCTGTCCTGCGGGCATGGGCGGTTGCCGGAACGGCTGTCGGCGCCGCTGATCGCCGCATCGTCTCCACAAACAGTCCCGGATTGTCCAAACGCCAGTGGCGGAAGGCCGCGCCTTGCCCGCTCGCTCGCCCACGGTCCGACCGGGACCACCGCCACGCGAATGCGGGGCAAGGAAAAACGGCCGGATCGCACAGACAGAAACGCGGCGGCCGGGCTATCGAAAGGGATGACACGATGACCCAGTTCGCATCCGCCGATACCGTCGGCACCTCCATCGCCCGTCTCGCCATTCGTCCCGTCGCGGGGCGCATCGGGGCGGAAATCCATGGTGTCCGGCTGTCCGGCGACCTTCCGCCGGCGGTCCTGCGGGCCATCCGGCAGGCTCTGGGCCGCCACAAGGTGCTGTTCTTCCGCGAGCAGACCCATCTGGACGAGGCCGGGCAGGAGGCGTTCGGTCGCCAGTTCGGCAACCTCGTGCCGCACCCGACGGTGCCGTCCCTGGCGGGCACCGCCAACATCCTGGATGTGGACGGCAGCCGGGGCGAGCGCGCCAGCTCCTGGCACACCGACGTGACCTTCGTTCCCGGCTATCCCGCCATTTCCATCCTGCGCAGCGTCACCGCGCCGGAGCGCGGCGGCGACACGCTGTGGGCCAACACGGCCGCCGCCTATGCCGAACTGTCGCCGCCCCTGCGCGATCTTGCGGACCGCCTGTGGGCGCTGCACTCCAACGTCTACGACTATGTCGGCGACCGTCAGAGCGCGTCGGAACAGGGGCTGCACCGCTACCAGACCGTCTTCACCTCCACCCGCTACGAGACGGAGCACCCACTCGTCCATGTCCATGCGGAAACCGGCGAGCGCTCGCTGATCCTCGGCCATTTCGTGCAGCGGATCGTCGGGTTGCCGAGCACCGACTCCCGCCTGCTGCTGGAGCTGTTCCAGAACCATGTCGTCCGCCCGGAGAATGTGGTGCGCTGGCGCTGGTCCGCTGGGGACGTCGCCGTCTGGGACAACCGGGCGACCCAGCACCGCGCCGTGGATGATTACGACGAGCAGCCGCGCATCGTCCGCCGCGTCACCGTCACCGGGGAACCGCCGGTCGCCGTGGACGGTCGGCGGAGCTTCCTGCGCTCGGTCACGCCGCCGCAGTCCGCCTCCTCGTCCATCGCCGCCGAATAACCGCTTCACCGGAACCCTCTCTCCTCAGGGGAGAGGGGATCTTCGACGCGATGGCTTTCCTTCATCCCATTCTTCGCCGCATTCGATACGGAGCATCCCCATGGCCCAGACGCATGAATTCTCCCGCCGCCGCCTTCTGGCGGGGGCCGCGGCCTTCGGCGGCGGCCTGCTGCTTCCGGGCAAGGCGCCGGCCTATGGCGGGGCCAAGCCATTCTCCAGCGTGACGCTCAACGTTTCCACCTTCAACGCGCCGTTTGCCCGAATCCTGACCAAATGGTTGCCGGAGTTCGAGGAGGCGACGGGCGCCAGGGTCGTCTACGACACGCCGGCTTTTCCGGTCTACAACCAGCGCGCGGATCTGGAGCTGTCCACGGGCGGTGCCGCCTACGACGTGCTGAACATCACCTTCATCTATTCCAGCCGTTGGATCGGGGCCGGCTGGTTCACGCCGCTCGACGACTACATCCGCGATGCGAACCGCACGCCCGCCGACTGGGACGTGGAGGATTTCCTGCCGGGCCTGCGGGCGCCGGAAAGCGACAAGGCCGGGCGGCTCTACGGCATTCCCTGGACCGTGGACACCTTCATCTCCGGGGCGTCGCGCTTCGACCTGTTCAAGAACGCCGGGCTCGGCCTGCCCGACACGACGGACGAACTGATCACTGCGCTGAAGGCCGTGCACGGGAAGGAGAAGGTGGCGGGGTTCGTCACCGACAACCATTACGGCTGGACCTTCGTGCCCTTCCTCCAGGCCTTCGGCGGCAACGTCTTCCGCAACCCGCCCGATGATCTGACACCGGTGCTCGACACGCCGGAAGTGGTTGCCGCCGCGGAATATTTCGCGCGGATTCTGAAGGAGTTCGGCCCCAACGGCGTGCTCTCCTACACGGAGGACCAGGCGCTCCAGGCGTTGCAGAACGGGCGGGCCAACTATTCGGCGATCGGGCAGACCTACCTGTCGCAGGTCGGCGGGCCGAACAGCAAGACGGCCTCGTCCGTCGCGTACAGCCCGGTGGTGCGCGGCCCCGCCGGACGCTTCCCCGGCGTCGCCACCCACGGGCTGGGCATTCCGGCGGCCTCGAAGAACAAGGACGCCGCCTGGGCCTTCATCCAATGGGCGCTGTCCAAGAGGAACACCCGCCGCGCCATCGTGGAGGAGCGCTACGCCTCGCCCACCCGCCGCTCGGACTTCGAATCCGCGGAGTTCAAGCGGATCGCCACGGTGAACGGCTACGACCTTTCGGAGATTATCGCCTCCGCCGTCGATCTGGCGGCCAGGCAGGGGCACATGAAGTACCGCACGGTGCCGGTCTATCCGCAGGTGGACCAGCAGTTGAACAAGGCCATCGCCAACATCGTCTCCGGCCAGTTGTCGCCGAAGCAGGCCATCGAGCAGGCGCAGGCCGGGTCGATCACCGACCTGCGGCGCGCGGGCGTCGCCATCTGACCGGCGGCATGCGGGGGAGGGCGCGGCCATGGCCTTTCTGAATCCGGCGCGACCGAAGGCGGAGCGGGCACCCGCCGGCTGGGAACAGACCTGTCGCCGCGCCTATCTGGCGGGGCTTCTGCCGGCGCTGGTCGTGCTGGGGGTCATCACGCTGTTGCCGGGGCTGTTCCTGCTGGGGGTCAGCCTGACCCCGCTCAGCCTCGTCAACCCCGGCACGGTGTTCGACTTCTCCGATCCGCTCGGCAATTACCGCGAACTGCTGCGGGACGCGCGGTTCCACAACTCGGTTCTGCTGCAGTTCCACCTGTCGGCGACCAGCGTCGGGCTGCAACTGGCGGTGGGGTTGGGGGTGGCTCTGCTGCTGAACGTCCGCGCGCGTTTCTTCGAGGCGATCCGCGCCGCCTTCCTGATCCCGATGGTGCTGCCGCCCATCGTGGTCGCGCTGATCTGGAAGATCCTCTACACGCCGGACGTCAGCCCGCTGCACCGGCTGCTGGAGGCGGCGGGGCTGCCCATCGACTCCCTGATCACCGATCCGACGCTGGCGATCTGGGCCATCGCGGTGGCCGAGACGTGGCAGTGGTTTCCCTTCACCATGCTGATGGTGCTGGCGACGCTGCAACTGATCCCGGATGAGCCGCTGGAGGCGGCGCGGATCGACGGGGCCAACCGCCGGCAGGTGTTCCGCCACATCATCCTGGCCTATCTGCGCCCGGCGCTGGTCGTCTGCGGCCTGTTCCGGCTGATCGACAGCCTGAAGGCCTTTCCGCTGATCTACGTCCTGACCAACGGCGGGCCGGGCACCGCGACGGAGGTCACCAACTATTACGGCTTCATCGAGGCGTTCAACTTCTCCTATTGGGGCTACGCCAGCGCCATTGCCGTCCTGATGCTGGGCGGCGTCTTCGCGGTGAGCTGGCTGGTGGGCCGCCTGGGATGGAACGAGGTGCACCATGACTGACGCGACGCGGGCCGCCGCGCCTTCCCATCCCCCCCGGATCGCGGCATGGCCCGGACGGGTGCGGCCGCTGCGCTGGCGGCGACACCGCATCGGCCTGCACGCGGCGGCGCTGGCGCTGCTGCTGCTGGTTCTGTTCCCCTTCGCCTGGATGGTCCAGATGGCGTTGCGCCCCGCCGACGCGGTGCTGGGCGACGCGGTCCTCTTCCTGCCGACGCTGGAAAATTTTGCGGCGCTCTGGCAGGGGCATTTCCCGAAATCCTTCCTGAACAGCGTGCTGGTCAGCAGCCTGTCCACCGCGGCGTCCCTGGCCTTGGGCGTGCCGGCGGCCTATGTGCTGACCCGCTGGCGTTTCCGGGCGCGGCGGCGGGTGGCGTTGTGGATTCTGGCCACGCGCATGGCCCCGCCCATCGCCCTGACGATCCCCTTCTTCCTGGCCTACCGCTGGGTGGGCTTGCAGGATTCCGTGGTCGGGCTGGCGCTGATCTACATGACCTTCAACATCTCCATCGTCGTCTGGTTCATGCAGACCTTCTTCGCGGCCATTCCCCGGTCGCTGGAGGAGGCTGCCTGGATCGACGGCTGCGGGGTGTGGCAGGCGTTCCGGCGGGTCACGCTGCCGCTGGCGGCGCCCGGTCTGGCGGCGACGGCGGTGTTCTGCTTCATCTTCTCCTGGAACGACTTCTTCTTCGCGCTGATCCTGACGCGCACCAACGCCGTCACCGCCCCGGTCGCCATCACCAATTTCCTCCAGTACGAGGGGTGGGAGTGGGGCAAGATCGCCGCCGCCGGCACGCTGGTGATGCTGCCGGTTCTGGCCTTCACGCTGCTGGTCCGCAAATACCTCGTCCGCGGGCTGACCGCGGGCGGCCTGAAGGATTGAGGAGGGAAACGCCATGGCGTCCGTGATCATCCGGGACCTCCGCAAATCCTACGGCGGCACGCCGGTCCTCCACGGCGTGTCGGTCGACATCGCCGACGGGGAGTTCGTGGCGCTGGTCGGGCCGAGCGGCTGCGGCAAGTCCACGCTGCTGCGCATGATCGCCGGGCTGGAGGAGGCCGGGGAGGGCGAGATCCGCATCGGCGGACGCCTCGTCAACGACGTGCCGCCGAAGGACCGGGACATCGCAATGGTGTTCCAGAACTACGCGCTCTATCCCCACATGACGGTGGCGCAGAATCTCGGCTTCGCGCTGACCCTGAAGGGCGTGGACCGGAGAGAGATTGCGGCGCGGGTGGCGCGCGCAGCGGAGGTGCTTGGCCTGTCGGCCCTGCTCGACCGCCGGCCCGGCCAACTGTCGGGCGGGCAGCGGCAGCGCGTCGCCATGGGCCGGGCCATCGTGCGCGATCCCCGGCTGTTCCTGTTCGACGAGCCGCTGTCCAACCTGGACGCCAAGCTGCGCGTGCAGATGCGGGCGGAGATCAAGGCCCTGCACCAGCGCCTGCGGACCAGCGCCATCTACGTCACCCATGACCAGATCGAGGCGATGACCATGGCCGACCGCATCGTCGTGATGCGCGACGGACGGGTGGAGCAGGCGGGGCCGCCGCTGGACCTGTACGACCGCCCGGCCAACCGCTTCGTCGCCGGTTTCATCGGGTCACCGGCCATGAATTTCCTTACGGGGCGGATCGCGGTGAACGGCCGCACCTCCTTCCGGCTGGACGGCGGGCCGGACCTGCCGCTGTCCGCGGTTCCGCCGGAGGCGGACGGACGCCCGGCGGTGCTGGGTCTGCGCCCGGAGCACGCCCTCATCGACCCGGAGCAGGGCGTCCCGCTTCACGTCGCGGTGGTCGAGCCGACCGGTTCCGAAACGCAGGTGGTGGGGCGGCTTGCCGGGCAACCCTTCGTCGGGGTGTTCCGTGAGCGCGTGGCCGCGCGTCCCGGCGACGTCCTGCCGTTGCGCCTGCCGGCCGCCGCCGCCCACCTGTTCGACGCCGGCGAAGGGCGGCGGCTGGTGTGGGGTGGGGCTTCATGACGCCCACCGTTCCGCACATGGCCCGCCCTCACAGGGCCGCCCTCACATGGCCCGCACGTAGGCCGTCTTTACGGAGGTGTAGAACTCCACGGCGTAGCGGCCCTGTTCGCGCGGGCCATAGCTGGAACCCTTGCGCCCGCCGAACGGCACATGGAAATCCAGCCCGGCGGTCGGCAGGTTGACCATGACCAGTCCGGCCGCCGAGTGGGCGCGGAAATGGGTGGCGTGCTTCAGCGACGTGGTGCAGATGCCCGATGAAAGACCGAAGGGCGTATCGTTGGCGACGGCCAGGGCCTCGTCGTAATTCTTGACGCGGACAACGCTGGCGACCGGCCCGAAGACCTCCTCGCGGTTGATGCGCATGGCGTTGGTCGTCTCGGTGAGCAGGCACGGCGAGAGGTAGAAGCCGGGCGTGTCCCGCTCCAGCACCCGACCGCCCCAATGCCGTTGTGCTCCTTCCCCCTCGGCGGTGGCGATGTGGGAGAGATCCTGCTCCAGTTGCCGTTCGTCCACCACTGGACCGATGTGCGTCTCGGGGCTCAGCGCGTGCCCCACCACCAGCCGTTCCAGCCGCTCCGTCACCGCCGCGACGAAACGATCATGGATGCCCTCGGTGACGACGAGGCGCGACGACGCCGTGCAGCGCTGTCCGGTCTGGAGGAAGGCGCCGTTCACCGCCGCCTCCACGGCGATGTCCAGATCGGCGTCGTCCAGCACGATCAGGGGATTCTTGCCGCCCATTTCGAGCTGGCATTTGATCATGCGGCCGACCGCCCGTTGCGCCACTCGGGTTCCCGTCGGGACGGAGCCGGTGAAGGTGATGGCGTCCACGCCGTCGACCAGGGCATCCCCGATCACCGAACCCGGCCCCATCACCAGATTGAACACGCCGGCCGGTACGCCGGCGCGCGCGATGATGTCGGCCAGCGCCCATGCCGATCCCGGAACAAGCTCGGCGGGCTTGAACAGGACGCAGTTGCCGTAGGCGAGCGCCGGGGCGATCTTCCAGGCCGGAATGGCCATGGGGAAGTTCCACGGCGTGATGATGCCGATCACCCCGACCGGCTCGCGCATGATGTCGACCTCGACCCCCGGACGCACGGAGGCGACCTTCTCGCCGGGGATGCGCAGGGCCTCGCCGGCGAAGAACTTGAAGACCTGGGCGGCGCGGACCACCTCGGCGATGCCGTCCGTCCGGATCTTGCCTTCTTCCCGCGACAGCAGGGTGCCCAGTTCCTCCCTGCGCGCCAGCAGTTCGCCGCCGACCGCGTCGAGCGCATCGGCGCGTTGCAGTGAGGTGCTGTGCGCCCAGGCCGGAAAGGCCGCCCGTGCCGCCTGCGCGGCCTCCGCAACCATCTCACGGCTGGCGACCGCGTAACGGTCGATGACGTCGCCGGTGTCGGACGGGTTGATGTTGGCGAGGGCGTCGTCTCCGGCCACCCACCGCCCGGCGATGAAATTGTGCCTCATGCGCGTTGTCTCCGTTCGCTTGCGGACCGGCCGGTCACGCCTCGTCCCGCTCGGCCGTGGCCTCCGGGTCGGCGGCATCGGACATCAGGTGCAGGGCGGGCACCGTCCCCATGTCGTCCACGAGCGTCCTGCGCTCCGGAGCGAGGTCGGCGAGGGCGAGGCAGTCGTCGAAGGTCAGCATCTCAGGCGCTCCGTGTCCGCATTGCCTGCTCGCGCAGGCTGGTCACCGTGTGAGTCGGGCTGATCGCGTCGGGATCGATGACCAGTTCCAGCAGGGCGAGGCGTCCCGCCGCCATGGCGCGTTCGAAGGCCGGCATGAAGTCGCCGGTTTCGGTGATCCGTTCGGCATGGGCGCCGAAGCTCTGCGCCAGCGTGACGAAGTCGGGATTCGTCAGGTCGGTGCCGCTGACCCGGCCGGGATACTCGCGTTCCTGGTGCATGCGGATGGTGCCGAACATGCCGTTGTTGACCAGCAGAACGACGATCGCCGCCCCGTACTGCGCGGCGGTAGCCAACTCCTGCACGCTCATCATGAAACAGCCGTCCCCGGCGAACGCCACCACCGGCCGTTCAGGGTGCAGCAGCTTGGCCGCGATCGCCGCCGGGATGCCGTAGCCCATCGAACCGGAGGTCGGGGCGAGCATGGTGCGGAAGCGCCGGTAACGGTGGAAGCGGTTCGGCCAGATGGCGAAGTTTCCGGCGCCGTTGGCGACGATGGTGTCCGGCGGAAGGCTGTCGCGCAGCCATTCCATGATCGCGCCCATCTGGAGCGGCCCCGGAATGGACGGGGGCGCCGTCCAGGCCAGATAGGCGTCATGGATGGCCCGAGTCCGTTCCGGGGCCCGGCGCCGCTCCGGCGGCGCCAGAGCGGCCAGGGCCCTGGCCGTCGCGCGCATCCCGGCGTTGATGGCCAGGGCCGGCTGGTAGACGCGGCCCAACTCCTCCGCCCCGGCATGGACGTGCACCAATGTCTGGCGCGGGAGCGGGATGTCGAGCAGCGTGTAGCCGCCGGTCGTTGCTTCGCCCAGGCGCGGCCCGACGACCAGCAGAAGGTCGGCGCCCTGGACGGTCCGGGCCAGGGCCGGATTCACGCCGAGGCCGAGATCGCCGGCGTAGTTCGGGTGGGTGTTGTCGAACAGATCCTGGCTGCGGAAGGAGACGCCGACCGGCAGGTCCCAGGCCTCCGCGAAACGCCGGATGTCGTCGCACGCCTCCGCCGTCCATCCGCCTCCGCCGATCATCAGGAACGGCCGCTCGGCGCCGCGCAGCAGGCGTTCGAGTTCAGCCAGGTCCTCCGGCCGCAAGCCGGGCTCGACGGGGCGGTAGGGCTTCGCCGGGCGGACCGCCGCCGTTTCGACCAGCATGTCCTCGGGAAGGGCGAGCACCACCGGTCCCGGCCGGCCGGATGTGGCCGTGGCGAAGGCGCGGCTGACCATCTCCGGCACGCGGCCCGCCTCGTCGATCTGGGCCACCCATTTGCTGAGCGGGCCGAACATGCGGCGGTAGTCGATCTCCTGGAAGGCCTCGCGCTCCTGCGCGCTCCGCTCGATCTGGCCGATGAAGAGGATCATCGGTGAGGAGTCCTGGTGCGCGATGTGGACGCCGTGGCTGGCGTTGGTCGCGCCCGGCCCGCGGGTGACGAAGCAGATACCCGGCCGTCCGGTGCATTTGCCATAGGCCTCGGCCATCATCGCCGCCCCGCCCTCGTGCCGGCAGATGGTCACGGCGATCTCCGGGGCGTCGACCAGCGCGTCCAGCACGGCCAGATAGCTTTCCCCCGGAACGCAGAACACACGGTCAACCCCGTGCAGACGCAGCATGTCGACAAGAAGGCGTCCACCGGTCGCCGAGCCGGGTCCGTTGCTCATGGTTTCTTCCTTTTTCAGTGCGCCCGACCGGCGGGCGCACGCCTCCCTTCGCTTCGGCAAGGAGCCGAAGCGGCGCATCAGTGTCGCAAGGCGTTTGGGCTTAGGAGGAGGGGCCGGTTTTGGCTTCGCCGGCGACCGCGAAGTGCTGCGGCTCGACTTCGTTCAGGATGATGCGGACACTCTCCCGCGGCGCACCCAGGGTGCGGTGGATGGCGTCCGTGACCTCGCGGTACATCGCGGCCTTCTTGTCCTGCGGCCGGCCTTTGATCAGGGTGATGTTGACGATGGGCATGTCTCTTCTCCCTCGGGGATTTCCTGGGTTCTTCTTACTTTCCGACCACATGCGCGACGGAGCGGAGGCTGCTGAGCTGGTAGGGCATCAGCTTCGCCACGCGGACCAGCTCCAGGCCGATGTCGGCGACCCTCGCCTCGTCCATGTCGCGCGAATGGCCGGTCACCACCAGACAGCCGACATGCCCGTTGTTCCAGGTGGGGATGTTGGCCGCGATGGCGGTCAGGCCGAGATGGTGTTCGTCATGGGCCACCACATAGCCCCGCTCGGCGGAGGTGGCGAGGTCCCGCTCCAGATCGGCCTGCTTGGTGATGGTCTGCGCTGTGAAGGCCTTGTACGGCTCCGGCCCGAGGACGGCGGCGCGCTGCTCCGCATCGAGGCTGAGCAGCAGGGCCTTGCCGGACCCGGACCCGTGCAGGGGGCCGTGCAGCCAGGTGTTGTAGTAGGGGGAGAGCGACCCCGGAGCCTGGGCGATGTCGGTCACCATCCGCTCGGTGCTGAGATAGAGCACGAGGACGACGGTTTCGCGCAGCGTGCGCGCCAGCTCGATCAGGATGGAGTGGGATTCGCGCCGAAGCTGGTTGATGGGGTGCATCAGCGGCAGCGGCAGCAAAGCCTTGGGCGAGGGGGCGTAGCGCTTGGAATCGGCCAGACGGACGACGTAGCCGCTGTCCTCCAGCGTGCGCAGGAGGCGCAGGGTCGTGCTCTGGTCCAGGCGGGTCAGAGTCGCGATCTCGCCCAGCAGCAGCGGCTGCGGCGCGTCCACGATGGCGTCGAGGATCGCCAGCCCGCGGGCCAGCGTGCCGGCCGGCCCTTCGCGCTCGCCGTCGCTGTTGGCCTTCGTCCGTTCCTCGTCCGCGCTCTTCACCATGGCTCTGCCCTGCGTCGTTGTCCGGCCGGGGGACTGGGTGGTTTTCCGGCCCAGCCGTCGGACCTGTGCCCTATCGGAAGATGTGTCAAGACTTTTGCGCGTCATGGCTTTCCAGGGACCCCTCAGGACCGCGCGGCGGCTGTGGCCGCAACCGGGTCCGGCCGCTCCGGATCGAGCCAGCGCCGGGCGACCTCCGCGCCGCCCTCGTCCAGCGCCGGCGGTGGGGTGGGGCAGGGAAGGCCGTCACCGAACTTTACGGGATAGCGGACGACGCGAATCGGGCCGCCGCGTTCCGTCTCGAATCCATGGATCAGATCGCGCCCCGCGACCTGATCGGACGCCAGCGCCTGGGCGACCGAGCGCACGGCGCCGGCGGGCAGGCTGCGGGCTTCCAGACGCTCCATCCAATGGGCGCGGGGGTGTTCGCGGAAGCGCGCGGCGAGCCGCTGGCTCAGCCCGGTCCGGTTGGCGACCCGTGCGGCGTTGGTGCGGAAGGCCGGATCGTCGCGCAGGACCGGGTCGTCGAGCACGCCGTCGCACAGGGTGCGGAACTGCCGGTCGTTGCCGATGGCGAGGACGAACGGCCCGTCGGACGCCTCGAACACCTCGTAGGGCACGACGTTCGGGTGCGCGTTCCCGTAGCGTTTGGGCTCCGCTCCCGTGGCGAGCGCTCCGGCGGCCACGTTGGCCAGCGCTGCCAATTGGCAGTCGAACAGGGCGACGTCGAGGAACTGGCCGCGGCCGGTGGTCTGGCGGCCCAGCAGCGCGGCCAGGATCGCCTGCGACGCGTAGAGGCCGGAGAAGAGGTCCGACACGGCGACGCCGACCTTGGTCGGCGGCCCGTCGGGGAAGCCGGTCACCGACATCAGGCCGGTTTCGCCCTGGATGACGAAATCGTAGCCGGCGCGCGCCGCTTCCGGTCCCGTGCGCCCGTAGCCGGAGATGGAGCAGTAGATCAGGCGCGGGTTGACCGCCTTCAGGTCGTCGTATCCCAGCCCGAACCGGTCGAGCGTGCCGAGCTTGAAGTTCTCGATCACGACGTCGGCCTGGCGGGCGAGATCGCGGATGAGGCGCTGGCCCTCCGCGCTCTTCAGGTCCACGGCCAGGCTGCGCTTCGACCGGTTGGCGCAGGTGTAGTAGGCGGCGAAGTCGCCCATGTAGGGGGGGCCCCAACTCCGCGTCTCGTCGCCGTCGCCGGGGCTTTCGATCTTCAGGACCTGCGCGCCGAGGTCGGCCAGGCACTGGGTGCACCAGGGGCCGGCCAGGACGCGGGAGAGATCAAGGACCCGGATGCCTTGAAGAGGCCCCAGGGAGCGCGGCGCATCCGCCGCCGCTCCGCCATCGAACGCTGTCATGTCATCGATCCATCGTGATCTGTGGCCCGGCCATCGCCTGGGCCGTGGCCGTCCAGGGGGCGCCTCAGAGGGGCGCGCGCATCCCGTCGAGGCCGTCCCAATCGAAGGTGAAGCCGACGCCCGGGCGGTCGGGCGCCAGGATCGTGCCGTCCGCCTCGATGGGCATGGGCTCGCGGAACAGCGGCCCGAACCACGGCATATGCTCGGCATGGATGGCGCCGGCCGAGGACGCCACGAGATGCAGGCTGTGCTCCGTGAAGATGTGCGGGGAGAAGGGCACGTCGTGGGCCGCCATCAGCCCGATCGCCTTGCGGAATTCGGTGTAGCCGCCCATCCGCTGCAGGTCCGGCATCAGGATGTCGGCGGCGCGGGCGTGGATCTGCCGCTTCAGGCCGTAGCGCGTGTACTCCGTCTCGCCGCTGGCGATCGGGGTGTCCAGCGCCGCCGCCAGGGCCGCGCTCCCCTCGTCGTTCCAGGTCGGGACCGGCTCCTCGAACCACACCAGCTCGAACCCTTCCAGCGCGCGGCCCAGCCGCAGGGCGTGGGCGGGGGGGAGCCCCTGGTTGGCGTCCACCATCAGGGCGATGTCCGGGCCGATGACGTCGCGCACCGCCTCGATCCGGGCGATGTCGTCCTGCCAGCGCTTGGAGCCGAGGCGCAACTTCATCGCCCTGAAGCCCTGCTCGACGAAGGCCCGCGCCTCCGCCCGGAGTTCGTCCAGCCCGGAGGACAGCCAGAGTCCGCCGCTGGCATAGACCGGAACGCGCTCGCGATGGGCGCCGAACAGCCGGTAGAGCGGCTGGTTGGCCACCTTCCCGATGATGTCCCAGCAGGCGACGTCGATGGGCGTCATGGCGTGCAGCGCGAGCCCGGCCTGTCCGCAGAAGTTCAGATGGCGGAACAGGTCGGCCCACAGCGCTTCCACCTGGAACGGATCGCGGCCGATCACTTTCGGCTTCAGGCTGGCGGTCAACTGGGCGATGGCGCGCAGGCGGTCCATGCCGAAGCAGAAGCCATAGCCCTCGCCGACCACCCCCTCATCGGTCCGCACGGTCACGAGGAGGCATGACACCGTGCTGATTTCGTGGATCGCCGTGCGCAACGGCCGTTCCAGGCGCAGGTCCACCGCCGCCAATTCGATGTCGGAAATGCGCAAGCCCTACCTCCCTGCTGTCACGCCCCATCGGTGCGACGAGGGCGCCGACCGTTTGCGATGGCGATTGTTCTTGTTCCTCATGGTTGTCTGACGCCGCTTTCATTGCAAGAACTTTTTCATTTTTGGCTGATTTGGCGTCAGTTTTTTTGGTGGCTGGTGAGCGTGCGCATCGTGACGTCTGATGGTTGGGCCGTGCCGTAATGCGATCTGGAAGGCCGGACTCCCAGCAGCGCGTTGCGTCTCCGGCGAACTGTCTCTTCATGCCCGCGTGGCGAGTCGGGTGCCTGAATGAGCGCATTCATCGACATAATTTTAGCGCCGGATGAAAAACATCTTGCGAAATAATGTTCGTTTCGATGATGATCAGCGAAAAGCACGATACACAAAACGGGAGGAACCATGAGCACGCACCGGAATCCCATCCGTATCCATCTTGGCCGTTCGGGGCTGGGCGCCGGCCTCGCCTTGGCGCTCGGCCTGCTTGCCGGCACAGCCAGCGCCGACTCCTCGCCGATCAAGATCGGCTGGCTGTCCTCGTTGACCGGTCCGCTGTCGTCGGCGGCCATCGCCGAGAACCAGGGCGTCCAGTTCGCCGTCAACGAGATCAACAAGGCCGGCGGGATCAACGGCCGGAAGATCGAGCTGATCACCCGCGACACCGCGGGCGACCCGACCAAGGCGGTGAATTTCGCACAGCAGCTCGTGCTCAGCGAGAAGGTCGACTTCGTCATCGGTCCGGTGAACTCCGGCGAATCGCTGGCGACCGTCCCGATCCTCGCCCGCGCCGGCGTGCCCAACATCATCATCGGCACGGTCGACGAGCTGACCGACCCGCAGAAGTACCCGCGCGCCTTCCGTGCCATCGCCACCAACGAGCAGTGGATCAGCAGCGCCAACACCTACGCCATCAAGACCCTGAAGCGGAGCAAGGTGGCGATCATCGGCGACACCACCGGTTACGGCACGTCGAGCGCCAAGAAGGCGGAGGCCCTGCTGGCGGACGCCGGGATCAAGCCGGTCTACAGCGTGCTGATCGACGCCAACAAGACGGACCTGACCGACGAGATGACCAAGGCGCGCGCCGCCGGTGCCGACGTGGTCATGCCCTGGTCGGCGGCCACCGGTCTGCTGGCGCGGGTCCTGAACGCGCGGGGCAACATGCAGTGGGACGTTCCCGTCGTCGGCCATCCGGCCATCATGGGCCTGCCGATCAAGGATCTGCTGAACAAGCCCGACTATTGGGAAAAGACCTACGCCGCCGGCTACGCCAGCACGACCTACGGCCCGGACGGCAAGCTGCCCGAGGCGACGAGCGCCCTGATGGAGAAGATGCGACCGGAGTTCGGCGGCACCATCAACTTCACCTTCTGGTGGGTCACGCTGGGCTACGACACCGTCAAGATCATCGAGCACGCCGTGAAGACCGCGGGCTCGACGGACAAGGCCGCGGTGCAGAAGGCGCTGGAGAACACCCAGGGGCTGAAGGGCAGCTACGCCGTCTACAGCTGGGGACCGAACCAGCGCAACGGATTCCCGGATGCCAGCATCGTGATCAACCGCGCCAATACCTTCAAGGACGGCAGCTTCGAGGCCGCCCCGCACTGATCCGGCGGCAGGGCTCTGGCAGCAGGGCCATGGCGCGACCCACCGTCGCGCCATCACGGATATCCACGGCAATTCACAAACGGATGGCAGGATGCTTACCGTTCTTGTGTCGGGGCTGGCGATCGGCGCGCTCTACGCGGCGACCGGCCTCGCCTACAACATCATGTTCTCGACCTCGAAGGTCCTGAGCGTGACGACCGGCCACATCTGCATGCTGGGCGGTGTCTTCGGTGCCTATTTCATGCTCGATTTCGGGCTTCCGGCGCCGGTGGCGCTGGTCGGCGCGGTGCTGGTCGGGGCGGGCTTCGGCCTGCTGACCGAGGTCATCGCGATCCGCCGCGTTTTGGCCCGCTCCGACGAGCATCTGTGGCTGCTCAGCACGCTGGCGCTGGCGACCATGGTGCAGCAGGCGGTCGGCCTGTGGTGGGGCACCGAGCCGCGCCCCTTCCCGCGCCTGTTCGACCAGGACTTCACAGCGGGCGTCCTTGACCAGAAATACTGGCTGCCCATCGCCGCGGTGGTCGCGATGGCGCTCGGCCTCGAATTCTTCTACCGGCGGACGATGTACGGCAAGGTGTTCCAGGCCGTGTCGGAGGATGCCTTTGCCGCCCGCGCCCGCGGCATCGCCACCGACCGCACCCGCGCCCTGTCCTTCGCCATCGCCGGCGCACTCGGCGGCTTGGCCGGCTTCGCGGCAGGCCAGCTGACCTTCGCCTTCTTCGCGCTGGGCCTCACCCTGACCCTGTACGGCTTCATCGCCCTGGCGGTGGGCGGGTTGGGCAGCAACGTCGGCGCCCTGGTCGGCGGCGTCGCGCTCGGCCTGTTCCAGACGGTGGCCACCTACCTGTTCGGCGGCGAGTACCAGCAGACCATCGCGGTCGGCCTGCTGATGGTCGTGCTTCTCGTCAAACCCGAAGGTCTCTTCGGCTCCAAGAAGGTGCGCCCGGTATGACGGCATCCCCCCTTCCGCGTGTCGGCGCGCTCGCCATCGGCGTCATTGCGGCGGCAACCCTGCCCCTGTGGGTCGGCGACTTCTACCAGCTCCACCTCGCCGCGCTGATCGGCGTCTACTGGGTGCTGATCGCCGGGCTCAACCTTGTCGTCGGCTACACCGGCCAGCTGTCCATCGGCCATGTCGGGCTGCTGTCCATCGGCTCCTACACCTTCGCCATCGTGGTCGGGCGCTACGGGGTCGATCCGCTGCTGACGCTGGCGCTGGCCGGCGCGCTGGGCGGGCTGTGCGGCTTCCTGCTGAGCCTGCCGTCGCTGCGCCTTCCCGGCTTCTACTTCGCCATGGCGACCATGGCCTTCGCGCTGATCATGGCGGAGCTGTCGCTGGCCCAGGGCGACCTGACGGGCGGCGGCGCCGGCCTGCCGGTCCCGGCCTTCAACGCACCCTTCGACACGCCGCCGGGCTTCTACTGGCTGGTCCTGCTGGTCGCCGGGCTGATCACCTGGATGACCTGGAACGTCGCCCGGCTGATGTGGGGCCGGGGGCTGATCGCGCTGCGCGACAGCGAGGTCGCCGCCGCCGCCGTGGGCGTGCCGGTCTTCCGGCTGAAGCTGACGGTCTTCACCTTCAGCGGGGTCACCGCGGGGATCGGCGGCGCGCTGTTCGCCTCCTTGCAGAGCTACATCACCCCGGACACCTTCATCTTCGAACTCGGCCTGTTCTTCTTCGTCTGCATCATCATCGGCGGGCGCGGCAGCATCCTCGGCCCCTTCGTCGGCACGGTGGTCCTGACCGCCCTGCCGGAGATGGTGGCGCCGCTCGCCAAGCTGGGGAACTTCTTCTACGGGCTTCTGCTGCTGGCCGTGGTGCTGGTGGTGCCGGAGGGCATCGGCCACCTCATCAAGACGGTGATCGCCCGCTTCCAGAAAAAGCAGCCGGACTCCCAGGGCGTGCAGCCCGACATCGGGCGCCTGGTCACGGCCATCCAACGGGGGCACGCATCATGAGCACGCTGGTTGCCGACAATGTGAGCAAACGCTTCGGCGGCGTGACGGCGCTCAGCAACGTCTCGCTGGAACTGCGGGAGGGCGAGATCCATGGCCTGATCGGCCCGAACGGCAGCGGAAAGACGACCCTGCTCAACCTGCTGAGCGGCTTCTACCAGACCGACGAGGGCGACGTCCGGCTGGACGGCGAATCGCTCGCCCGTTCGCCGGTGCAGCGGCGCCCCCGCGTCGGGGTGGCCCGCACCTTCCAGAAGCCCCGCCTGCTGGGGAGCCTCAGCGTGCTGGACAACGCCATGCTGGGCGGCTGGTGCGACACGCGGGCGGGCTTCCTGGAGACCGCCCTGGCGCTGCCGCGGGCGCGGCGGGAGGAACGGGACTTGCGCGAACGGGCGGAGGAGCTGCTGCACGGCGTCGGCCTCGGCTACGCCATCCACCGCCGGGCGAGCCTGCTCGACCACGCCGAACAGCGGTTTCTGGAGATCGCGCGCGGCCTCGTCATGCGCGCCCGCTTCATCCTGCTCGACGAGCCGGCGGGCGGCCTGACCGAGACCGAGATCGAGCATCTCGCCGACATCCTCGCCGCGCTGCGCGACGCCGGGGTCGGCGTCCTGCTCGTGGAGCACCACACCGACTTCGTGTTCAGCGTCTGCGACCGTGTCACCACGCTGAACCTCGGGCGCATGATCAAGCACGCCACCCCGGCGGAAGTGCGCAGCGACCCCGAAGTCATCCGCGTCTATCTGGGAGCGTGAGATGCACATGGGCTCAGTCAACCGACCCAACCCGATCCTGCTCGACGTGGTCGACCTGCACGTCGCCTACGGCAAGGCCGAGGTCGTGCACGGCGCCTCCTTCCGCGTCCATCGCGGGGAGTTTGTCGTCCTGCTCGGCCGCAACGGCGCCGGGAAAAGCACGATGCTGCACGCGATCTCCGGCCTGATCCCCAAGAAGGGCGGGCGCGTCACCCTGGCCGGGGCGGAGATCGGGGCCGCCGCGCCGCGTGACATCGTGCGGTCCGGGGTCGTCCAGGTGCTGGAGGGGCACCGCGTGTTCGGCGGCCTGTCGGTGGAGGACAATCTCCTGCTCGGCACCTACGCGAAGGCGTCGCGCGGCGACCGCACCAAGCTCGACCGCATCTACGCCCTGTTCCCGGAGCTGGCCGAGCGCCGCCACCAGCAGGCGTCGCGCCTCAGCGGCGGGCAGCAGCAGATCCTGGCGGTGGGGCAGGGGGTGATCGGCGATCCGACGCTGCTGATCCTGGACGAGCCGTCCGGCGGTCTGGCGCCCATCGTCATCGACCGCATCCTCGACGTCGCGAGCGAACTCTGCAAGGCCGGCATGGCGATCCTGCTGGTCGAGCAGCTCGTCGAGAAGGCGCTGCGCCACGCCGACTACTGCTACCTCACGGAAACCGGGCGGATCGTCGGCTCCGGCACGCCGGCCGAGGTGCAGAGCAGCGACCTGTTGCAGCGCGTCTATCTGGGCGGCGCGCATTAGGCCGGGACGTGGTCCCCGTGCGCGGCAGTCCCCTTCCCATCGCGAGACGATCATGAACATCACGTCCATCGAGGCGATTCCGATCGCCATCCCCTACCAGCACAATGGCCCGGCCACCGGCTTCGGCGGCGCGGTGTGGACCACGGCCAACTACCTCATCGTCCGCGTCGAGACGGACGAGGGGCTGACCGGCTATGGCGAAGCCTTCGGCTACAACGTCATTCCCGTCACCAAGCTGTTCATCGAGCGCAATCTGGCGCCGCTCGTCGTCGGGCGCGACGCGACGGACATCGCCGGGCTGATGGAGGACCTGAAGAAGACGCTGCACATCTTCGGGCGCGGCGGCACGGTCCAGTACGCGCTGAGCGGGCTGGACATCGCCCTGTGGGACCTGGCCGGCAAGCGCGCCGGTGTGCCGGTGTGGAAGCTGGCTGGCGGCCATGCGCGCGGCGAGATCCCGGTCTATGCCAGCCTGATGCGGCTGAGCGAACCGGACCTCGTTGCCGCCTCCTGCGCCCAGGTGCTCGACCGCGGCTACCGTGAGATCAAGCTGCACGAGAAGACCGTGGAGACGGTCGCCGCCGCCCGCCGCACCGTCGGCGACGGGGTGGAGCTGATGCTGGACGTGAATTGCGCCTGGAGCCCCGGCGCGGCGATCGAGATGGCGCAGAAGCTGGCCCCGCACCGGCTGAAATGGCTGGAGGAGCCGGTCTGGCCACCGGAGGACCTGGATGGGCTGGTGCGGACGCGCCGCGCCGCCGCGGTCCCCATCGCGACCGGCGAGAACACGCCGAACGCCTGGGCCTTCAAGGCTCTGGCGGCCTGCGAGGGGATCGACTTCCTGCAACCCAGCGTCACCAAGGTCGGCGGCATCACGGAATTCCTGCGGGTCGGCGCCCTGGCCGAGCTGAACGGGCGGACGCTCGCCCCGCACTCGCCCTATTCCGGGCCGGGCTTCCTGGCGACCCTGCACATGGCGGCGGTCTTCGCCGGAATGGGGGCGATCGAGCGGCTCTACATCGATCTGGAGGCGCCGGTGTTCGGCGCGATCGGCCTGCCGCGGCCCGACGGCACCATCGCCATTCCCGACGGTCCCGGCCTTGGCGCCGATCCCGACCCGGAGGTCCTGCGCCGCTACCGGCTCGACCTGTGAGGTCGGCACGGCGCAAGCGGGCAGACGAGGGACCGCCCTCGGGAACCGGACATGGGGAGACACAGCGGTGAGTGATACCAGCCAGATCCTGGTCGACACGGCGACCAGACTGTTTGAGGAAACCTTTACCCCCCGGCAGCTCGCCCTGGCGGAAACCGGGCGGTGGCTCGGGACGGAGTGGCAGGCGGTCGAGGACATGGGATTGCCGCTGGCCCTGGTGCCGGAAGATGCCGGCGGCTTTGGCCTGCCGTTGGAGGAGGCGCTGAACCTGATCCGCCTCGCGGGGGCCTTCGCGGTGCCCTTGCCGCTGGCCGAAACTATGCTGGCGAACCGCATCCTGGCCAGTGCCGGGCTGAATCTTCCCGGCGGGCCGGTGACGCTGGCGCCGGTCCGACCAGACGACCGGTTGACCCTGGAGCGGCGGAGCGGCGGGTGGCTGCTCTCCGGGACGGCGCAGCGGGTGCCCTGGGGCCGCGCCGCCGCGATCATGGTCCTGGCCGAGCATGACGGGCAGACCTTGGTCGCCCTGGTCCCGGCGGGACAGGCGGAGGTCACGCCCGACGTCAATCTGGCGAACGAGCCCCGCGACACCCTGCGTTTCGCAATGGTGCTGCCGGCCGAGCGCGTTGCACCGTCGCCCGGCGTCGCGGCGGCGGACCTGCGCCGGCTGGGCGCCGCCCTGCGCAGCCTCGCCATGGCCGGGGCGCTGGGCCGCATCCTGGAGATGACCACCGCCTACGCCAACGAGCGCAGCCAATTCGGGCGGCCCATCGGCAAGTTCCAGGCGATCCAGCAGCATCTGGCGGTGCTCGCCGGGCAGGCCGCCGCCGCCCGCGCCGCCGGGGACATCGCGGCGGAGGCGGTGGCGCAGGGCGCCCCGGCGCTGCCCATCGCGGCGGCGAAGGTCCGGTGCGGCGAGGCCGCCGGGATCGCCGCGGCCATCGCCCATCAGGTCCACGGCGCCATGGGGTTCACCCACGAGCACAGCCTGCATTTCCTCACCAAGCGCCTGTGGTCCTGGCGCGATGAATTCGGCGGCGAGGGGGAGTGGAGCCGTCTGATCGGGCGAGAGGTGGCGCGGGCGGGGGCCGACGGTCTCTGGCCGCTCGTCACCGCCGCCTGATGACCATTCCCTGATCCCCTGGCCCTGATCCCAGGGCCCCGCCGCGCCGCCGAGGAAGCGAAGCCATGGATTTGATCGATTTTCCGCCCCCTCCCGCCCAAGACGTCGAGGCGTTGCGCGCCGAGGTGCGCGCCTTCCTGGCGGAGGAACTGGCGACCCGCCGTCCGCAGGATCGCGCCCGCTCCTGGAGCGGCTTCGACGCCGATTTCAGCCGCAAGGTCGGCGCGCGCGGCTGGATCGGCATGACCTGGCCCAAGCGCTACGGCGGGCACGAGCGCAGCGCCCTGGAGCGTTACGTCGTGCTGGAGGAGATGCTGGCCGCCGGTGCGCCGGTTGCCGCCCACTGGTTTGCTGACCGCCAGAGCGGTCCGCTGCTGCTGAAGGTCGGCAGCGAGGAGCAGCGGCGGACCCTTCTGCCCCGCATGGCCGCCGGGGAATGCTGTTTCTGCATCGGGATGAGCGAGCCGGATTCCGGCTCAGACCTCGCTGCGGTCCGGACGCGCGCCGTGCCGGTGGAGGGAGGCTTCGTCGTCAACGGCACCAAGCTGTGGACCACCTACGCCCACCACGCCCACTTCATGATCCTGTTCTGCCGCACCGGCGGCGCGGAGGAACGGCATGGCGGCACCAGCCAGTTCCTGGTCGACCTGAAGACGCCCGGCATCACCATTCGCCCGATTGCCGATCTGGCCGGGGAGCATCACTTCAACGAGGTGGTCTTCGAGGACGTCTTTCTGCCGTCCTCGGCCCTGCTCGGCCAGCTCGGAGACGGTTGGAACCAAGTGGTCGGCGAACTGGCCTTCGAGCGCAGCGGGCCGGAGCGGTTTCTGTCCTCCTTCACGCTGCTGGTCGAACTGGTCCGCGCGCTCGGCCCCGACCCGTCGGAGCAGGCGGCGGTGGCGGCGGGCCGCCTGACCGCCCACCTGCTCGTGCTGCGGCGCCTGTCGCGCTCGGTCGCCGGCATGCTGCAGAACGGCGAGAACCCGGCGTTGCAGGCCGCGCTGGTCAAGGATCTGGGCGCGATCTTCGAACAGGAGATCCCCGACATCGCCCGCCAACTGGTCGATGCGGAGCCGTCGCAGTGGTCCACGCGGGACTTCTCCGCGGTGCTGGCCCACACGATCCTGAACGTGCCCTCCTTCTCCCTGCGCGGCGGCACCCGCGAAATCCTGCGCGGCATCATCGCGCGCGGCCTGGGCCTGCGCTGAGCGGCGCGGCCGGACAAGACACATAATCGGACAAGACGAAAGGAACGCGCCGTGTCGACCCTCGTGCTCGAAGACAACGACGATGGAATCGTCACGCTCACCCTCAATCTTCCGGAGCAGCGCAACCCGATCTCCGATCCGGAGATGATCGACGCCCTGGTGGAGACGTTCAGCCGTCTCGATGCGGAGATGGGGACGCGCGTCATCATCCTCACCGGCGCCGGCGGGGCTTTCTCATCCGGCGGGAACCTGAAGAAGATGGGGGCAAGTGGCGGCCTGAACGACACGGTCGCCGCGCAGACGCGGCGCAACTACAAGCTGGGCATCCAGCGCATCCCGCTGCTTCTCGAAGCCATGGAGGTTCCGGTGATCGCGGCGGTGAACGGTCCGGCGATCGGGGCCGGCTGCGATCTCGCCTGCATGTGCGACCTCCGCATCGCCGGTGAGAGCGCGCGCTTCGCCGAGAGCTTCGTCAAGGTCGGCATCGTGCCCGGTGACGGCGGAGCGTGGCTGCTGCCGCGTGTCGTCGGCTTCTCCAAGGCGTGTGAAATGGCGTTGACCGGCGATGTCATCGACGCCGCCGAGGCGCTCGCCTGCGGTCTCGTCTCGCGAGTCGTTCCTGACGCGGACCTGCTGCCGCAGGCAAGGGCGCTGGCCGCGCGCATCGCCGTCAACCCGCCGCATGTGGTGCGCATGACCAAGCGTCTGCTGCGCGAAGGCCAGACGGTCAAGCTCGACACGCTGCTGGAGATGTCGGCGGCCATGCAGGCGCTGGCCCATGCGACCGAGGATCACAAGGAAGCGATCGCGGCTCTGCTGGGCAAGCGGCCTCCCCGCTTCATCGGCGCGTAAGCCGTTGGGGCCGGCGGCGGCTCATGATACCGGGCTCATGACATCTGGTTGATGGCCTTGCGGAAGCGCGCCAGCGACAGGCTGAACAGGGCCGCGCCGATCCCGATGAGCGCGAGGAACTGCGGCCAGACCACGTCGAGGCCGGCGCCGCGGTACAGGATGGCCTGGGCCAGCGTGACGAAGTGCGTCGTCGGCGCGGCGAGCATCACGTCCTGAACGAGGGCGGGCATGCTTTCGCGTGGCGTCATGCCTCCCGACAGCATCTGCAGCGGCACCATCACCAGGATCAGCAGCATGCCGAACTGCGGCATGCTGCGGGCCACCGTCCCCAGGAAGATGCCCATCGACGTGGTGGCGAACAGGTGCAGGGCGGCGCCGGCCAGGAACAGGGCGACGGAGCCGCCGATGGGAACCGCCAGCAGTCCCTGGACGACGAAGACCAGCGAGACGGCGCAGGCGACGAGCACGACCAGGGCCATCGACCAGATCTTGCCGACCATGATCTCGACGGGCGTGACCGGCATCACGAGCAGATGCTCGATGGTGCCGTGCTCGCGCTCCCGGATCAGGGCGGCGCCGGTCAGGATGATCGACAGCATCGTGACCTGGTTGATGACCTCGATCACCGACCCGAACCAGCCCTTGTTCATCTCGGGATTGAAGCGGACCCGCAGGGCGAGATCGACCGGAAGGGCCGGTTCCCCGCGGTAGCGTTGCACGAAGGCGTTGACCTCCCCGCTGACGATCTGCTGGACGTAGCCGCTCCCGGAAAAGGCCTGGGTCATCCGGGTCGCATCGACGTTGAGCTGGATCGCCGGCTGGCGCCCGGCGAGGACGTCCCGCTGGAAGTCCGGCGGAATGTCGAGCGCGAAGGTGTCGAGCCCGGCGTCCATGCGGGCGTCCATCTCGGCGGGGGTGATCAGGACCGGCGGCAGGAAGAAGGGCGGGTAGAAGGCGCCGACGATGCGGGCCGACAGGGGCGAGCGGTCCTCGTCGACGATGGCGATCGCCGCCTTGTTGAGCGTCTCCGGTATGGCGGTCGCCGCCGTGTAGATCGCCAGCGTGAAGGAATAGACGATGAGGACCAGAAGCATCGGGTCGCGGGCGAGGCTGCGCAGTTCCTTGATGCCGAGGTTCAGGACGTTGGATGCCTGCATCGCTCAGGTCTCCTGCTTCTTCAGCAGCAGCGCGCTCGCGCCGATCAGGACCGGCACGGCGATCAGCAGCGCGACGAAGGCGGCGTGCAGATCGCCGAAGCCCAGGGCCTTCGAGAAGACGCCCCGCGCGATGGTCAGAAAATGGGTGGTCGGATAGACCTCCCCGATGACGGCGGCGGCCCCCCCCAGGGACGAGACCGGATCGATCATGCCGGAATACTGGGTGGCCGGAATCAGCGTCGCGATGGCGGTGCCGAAGACGGCGGCGATCTGGCTGCGCATGAAGCTGGACATCAGGAGACCCATGGCGGTCGCCGAAAAGCTGTAAAGCAGGGCGCCGGTGGCGAGGGCCAGCGCGTTCCCGGTCAGCGGCACGCCGAAGGCGGTGACCGCCAGCGCCACCATCAGAAGGACGTTGAGCATCGCCAGCCCGACATAAGGCAGTTGCTTGCCGAGCAGGAACTCCAGCTTGGTGACCGGCGTGACGTAGAGGTTGATGATCGAGCCGAGTTCCTTCTCGCGCACGACGCTGAGCGCGGCCAGCATCGCCGGGATCAGCAGCAGCAGGATCGGGATGACCGCCGGGACGATGGCCTTCAGGCTCTCGACGTCCGGGTTGTAGCGAAAACGGGTCTCGATGGTGGCGAGGCTGGGCGTCTGGTTCCGCGAGGCCAGCCATTGGCTGTGCATGCCCTGCACGTATCCGTTGACCGTCTCGGCCCGCGTCGGCATGGCGCCGTCGATCCACGCCCCGATCTGGACCGGACGCCCGCGGGCGACGTCGCGGCCGAAGCCCGGCGGGATTTCCAGCGCCAGGGAGAGGTCGCCTGCCCGCATGCGCCGGTCGAGATCCTCGTAGTCGATGATCGGCGCCTGTTCGACGAAGTAGCGGGAACCCGCGAGGTTGAGCGTGTAGTCGCGGCTCGTCGTCGTCTGATCGCGGTCCAGGACCGCGAAGGAGAGGTCCTCGACATCCATGTTGATGCCGTAGCCCATGATGACCATCAGCAGAAGGCTGCCGACCAGGGCGAGCGTCGCCCGGATGGGATCGCGCCGCAGTTCCAGCGCCTCCAGACGCGAGTAGCTGAGCATGCGCCGCGGGTTGAAGAAGCGGCCTTCCGCGCGTTCGCCGGGAGGGTTGGCGGCGGGCGGGGGGACCTGTCGGCGATCGTCGGGCGCCGCCGCGTCGCCTCCCTGACGCTCCGCCACGGCCTCCTCCAGATAGCCGATGAAGGCCTCCTCAAGCGTCGCGGCGCTCCGCTTATCGACAAGCGCCGCCGGCGTGTCGCTGACCAGAACGCGACCGGCGTGCATCAGCGAGATACGGTCGCAGCGTTCGGCCTCGTTCATGAAATGGGTCGAGATGAAGATCGTCACCCGGTCCCGGCGCGCCAGTCCGATCATGATCTCCCAGAATGCGTCGCGCGCGATCGGGTCGACGCCCGACGTCGGCTCGTCCAGGATCAGCAGGGCGGGCTCATGGACCATCGCGACGGCGAGGGACAGGCGCTGGCGCTGGCCGAGCGGCAGCCGGTCCGGCAACGCCTCCATCGCGTCGGCGAGGCCGAAGCGCTCCGCCACCGCCGCGACCCGGTGGGGAAGGACGCTCTCGGGCACCTGGAACAGGCGGGCGTGCAATTCCAGGTTCTGCCGGATCGTCAGTTCCGAATAGAGCGAGAAGGCCTGGGACATGTAGCCGACGCGCCGCCGGGTCCCGATGTTGCGGGCGTCCACCGGCTGCCCGAACAGCCGGGCCTCGCCCTCGCTCGGCTGGAGCAGGCCGGTCAGCATCTTCATCGTCGTCGTCTTGCCGCAGCCGTTGGAGCCGAGAAAGCCGAAGATCTCGCCGCGCGGGATGCGGAAGCTGACGTGATCGACCGCCACGAAGTCGCCGAAGCGCATGGTCAGGCCCTTCGCCTCGATGGCGATGTCGCTCCCGTCCCCTGTGCGCGGCAAGATCGCGACGGACTTGTGCCCGCGGCGCTTCTCCTCGGGCATCAGCGCGACGAAGGCCTCCTCCAGCGTCGCGGTCCCGGTGCGCTCCAGCACCTCCCGCGGGCTGCCGGTGGCCAGCACGCGCCCCTCGTCCATGGCGACGAGCCAGTCGAAGCGCGCCGCCTCCTCCATGTAGGCGGTGGCCACCACCACGCTCATGCCGGGACGGTCCGCCCGGATGCGGTCGATCAGCTCCCAGAACTGCCGGCGCGAGAGCGGGTCGACGCCTGTGGTCGGCTCGTCGAGGATCAGCAGGTCCGGATCGTGGATCAGCGCGCAGCACAGGCCGAGCTTCTGCTTCATGCCGCCGGACAGCTTGCCGGCCGGCCGGTCGAGGAACGGCGCCAGACCGGTGCTTTGCGTCAGGTCGGCGATGCGCCTCCGGCGCTCGGCGCGGCCCTGGCCGAACAGCCGTCCGAAGAAATCGAGATTCTCGGCGATCGACAGCGTCGGGTAGAGGTTCTTGCCAAGGCCCTGCGGCATGTAGGCGATGCGGGGGCACACGGCGCGGCGGTGGCGAGCCTGGGCCATGCTGCCGTCCAGCACCTCGACCGTTCCCTCCTGCAAGGCGCGCGCCCCCGACATCAGCGACAGGAGGCTCGACTTGCCGACGCCGTCGGGGCCGATCAGACCGGTGACACGCCCCGCCGGGACGTCCAGGCTGACCCCGTCGATGGCCCGGACCTTTCCGTACACCAGACGGACGTCCCGCAGACGCGCGACGGGTGATGCGGCGGAGCGGTCGGCGGCACCGCTCATGGCACGAGGTTTTGCAGGTTGGCCGGCCATTCTGTGTCAGGATCGATCCGCACATAGGCCACCCCCGGCAGGCCGGTCTTCACGTCACGGATGTACTTCTTCAGCAACGGAGGAGGGATCTGGGCCTTGATCCGGAACATCAGCTTCTGGCGTTCGTTGGCCGTCTCCACGGTCTTCGGGGTGAATTGGGCGACGTCGGCCACGAAGGTGGCCTTGGCGGGGATGACGTATTGCGGGAAGGCGTCGAGGGCGATCCGCACCTCGGTCCCGATCCTCACCCGCCCGGCGGCCTCCGTCGGCAGGAAGAAGGTCATGTAGACGTCGCTGAGATCGACCATGTTCAGCACCCGGCCGCCGGCGCCGAGCACCTCGCCCGGCTGCGCCACCCGGAACTGCACCCGGCCGTCGCGCGGCGAGCGGAGGGTGCTGTCCCGGATGTCTGCCTGGATGCGTTCGATGGTGGCCGCGGCGGCGTCGACCGCCGCATGGGCGTTTACGACCTGGGCCTCGGCGGTGGCGATGGCGGCGTCGGCGGCGGCGACCTGGGCCTTGGCCGCGCTGACGGCGGCGTTCGCGCTTTCGAAGCGGGCGCGGTCGGTGTCGAGAACCTGCCGCGACGTCGTGCCCCGCGCCTCCAGCTCCTCGGATCGGGCGAGCTGCTTCTGGGCGACGTCCCGCTCGGCCTCGCGCTGGGCCACCAGGGACTGCGCCGCCTGCCGTTCGGCCTGTCGCTGGAGCACCTGATGGCGAGCGGTCTCGACACCGATGACCGCCTGCTGCTTCTGCGCCTCGGCCTGCTTGGCCTGGGCCTGGAGAACGTCGGTGTCCATCCGGGCGAGCACCTGCCCGGCGGTGACGAAGTCGCCCTCATCGACCAGGATGTCCTCGACCCGGCCGGCGGTTTTCGTGGCGATGTCGATTTCGACCGCCTCGATCCGGCCGTTGCCGCTGGCCAGACCGGCGGGCAGTCCTTTGGGCTGCACAAACAGCCACACCCCATACAGGATCACGACGACGGACAGCGCGGCTGCGGCTTTGAGCAGCCACCGGCTTGGCTTCCTCATCATCCACCAATCCATTCGCTTGCAGGCAACGCCTTCAAGGCGATCCAGCCTATCAGACCGTCGGCGCGGCGCCACCGGCTTTCTCAGCTTGAGGTGGAATGCTTTTTTGCCGCACCGGCGCGATCGCGCATGGTCTTACAGGATGGGTCCCGGCACCGAGAGGAAGCCATCCATGGCCAGCGCGATCCCCCCCATCGGCACGGCGTCCGGGCCGAGCGGCGAAACGAGAAGCCGCAGGTCGCGGCGCAGCGGTTCCAGCGCGTGCTCGTCGAGGGCGGCGTTCAGCGTCGGAAGAATGAACTCCGCGACGATCGACAGGTTGCCACCCAGCACCACCAGACCCGGATTCGTCAGGTTGACCAGATGCGACAGCGCGAACCCGAGGTGTGAACCTGCCTCTTCCAACAGGGTCCGCACCACCGGATCGCTGTCGCGCGCCGCGGCGGCGGCGGCCCAGAGGTCGGGCAGGGCACGGCCCCGCTCGCCGGCCTGGGCGAGGATCGAGGTTTCGGAGACGTAGGTTTCCAGGCAGCCCCGCTTGCCGCAGCCGCAGGGGCGGCCGCTCGGCACGACGGTCAAATGCCCGATCTCCCCGGCGAAGCCCTGCGCGCCGCGGTAGAGCCGCCCGCCGAGGAACAGCCCGCCGCCGACGCCCGAATGGCCGGTCAGATAGACGAAGTCCTCCACCCCCCGGCAGGCGCCGAACAGCCGCTCGGCCATGGCGGCGGCCTTGGTGTCGTTGTCGACATGGACCGGCGCGCCGAGCGCCTCCTCCAGCAGCGGGCGGATCGGCGTGTCGCGCCAGCCCAGGTTGGGCGCCAGAACGAGCCGGCCCTCGCGGTCCATCAGCGCCGGAATGCCGATGCCGATGCCGCGCAAGGGCGGCGTCGCGGCTCCGCCGTCCGGACGGCTCGCCGCGACGACCGCGTCGATCCCCTCGTGCAGGTGGCGCAGCGCCGTGGTGAGGTCGGTGCTGCCGGGGATCTGCGACTGCTCCACCACCGTGCCGGCCAGCGTGGTGGAGACGATGCGGATCGTTCCCGGCTCCAGCCGGGCGCCCACCAGCAGCCCGGCCGACGGCGCGATGCCGAGCGCAGTTTCCGGCCGGCCGATGCGGCGCGCTCGGGGCGCCTCGCTCCGCTCGACCAGCCCGTCCTCGATCATCTGCGCCACGATGGCCGAGGTCGTCGCCTTGTCCAGGCCGGTCAGCCGGCTGAGGTCGCGCTGCGCGCAGCTCGGATTCTCCCGCAGCGCGTGGAAGACGCGGACCATGTTGAGGCGGCGGATCGCGGCCGAGTTGACCCTTGGCAGCATGCGGATTCCTGTCTCGCGCGTCTGGCGGCAATCGTTGGGCGCCGGGCGGGGCATACACCGAAAAGGTGGGGAATGTCGCCCCGACATGGCTTGACGCGGGCTGATTCGAATCATACGCTACCATTTGTTAGACCGTCTATCTAATTCGCGGCCACACGAGAAGCCGCAATCCAGGGAGGGGGCGACCCCATGGCCGAGCCGCTTTTGGCAGCGTTCGGCGTCACGAAGAGCTTTGGGCCCGTCGAGGTCCTCCACGGGGTGGATTTCACCGTCCAGCGCGGTGAGGTGCACGCCCTGGTCGGCGAGAACGGGGCCGGCAAATCGACGCTGATGAAGATCCTGTCCGGCTTTCACCAGCCGACCTCGGGCGCCGTGCGCGTGGATGGGCGCCCGGTGAGCTTCTCCGGCATCGGCGCCGCCGAAGCGGCGGGCGTCGTGCTGATCCACCAGGAATTCAACCTCGCCGAACATCTGACGGTCGAGGAGAACATCTTTCTCGGGCGCGAGCTTCGGCGCGGCCCGTTCCTCGACAAGCGCGCCATGCGCGAGCGGTCCCGCGCCGTCCTGGCGGAGCTGGAATGCCCGGTGGACCCGCGCGCGCGGGTGCGGGACCTCGCCGTGTCGGAGCGGCAGATGGTCGAGATCGCCAAGGCGATGTCGCGCGAGGTCCGCGTCCTCATCATGGACGAGCCCACGGCGGTGCTGACCGGCACCGAGTCCGCCGTGCTGTTCGGGTTGATCCGCCGGCTGCGCGACCAGGGGGTGGGGATCGTCTACACCTCCCACAAGCTGGACGAGGTGCGGGCCATCACCGACCGGGTGACCGTGCTGCGCGACGGCCATCACATCGCCACCCGCCCGACCACCGAATTGACGGAGGATGGCATCGCCCAACTCATGGTCGGGCGGGCGATCAGCGACCTGTTCCCGGCAAAGACGCCGCCGGCGCCGGACGCGCCCGTGGTGCTGGAGGCTCGGGGGATCGACGTTCCCGGCTGGGTGCGGGGCGCCGGCTTCGACCTGCGCCGCGGCGAGATCCTGGGCTTCGCCGGGCTGATCGGCGCCGGGCGGACGGAGCTGGCCGAGGGGCTGCTCGGCCTGCGCCGCCGCACCGCCGGCACGCTGTCCCGCAACGGGGAGCCGCTGCGCGTCCGCCGCCTGGAGGACGCGGTGGCGGCCGGCATCGCCTACCTGACCGAGGACCGCAAGGGCAAGGGCCTGCTGCTCGCCAAGGGATTGCAGCCGAACCTGACGCTGCTGGCGCTCGACCGCTACGGCCGGGTCTTCGTGGACGAGCGGCGGGAGGCCGCGGCGCTGGAGCGCGCGGTGGGGGAGTTCGACATCCGCGTCCGGACGCTGGACGTGCCGGTCGGCAGCCTCAGCGGCGGCAACCAGCAGAAGCTGCTGCTCGCCAAGACCATGCAGGTCGATCCGGAGATCCTGATCGTCGACGAGCCGACGCGCGGCATCGACATCGGGACCAAGCAGCAGATTTACCAGTTCCTGCATGACTTCGCCCGCCGGGGCGGGTCGGTGATCCTCATCTCCTCGGAAATGCCCGAGATCATCGGGCTGTCGCACCGGGTGGTGGTCATGCGCTCCGGCGTGGTGACCGGCATCCTGGAGGGTGACGAGGTCGAGGAGGGCGAGATCGTCCGCTACGCCACCGGCCTGAAGGGCCGCGCATCACCCAGCACAGCACAAGGAGACGCGCATGACGCCGTCGGTCATGCCTGAGGCCGCGCGGAAGCCCTCCTCCGGCTTCGATCTGAAACTCTACGGGCCGTTCCTGGCGCTGGCCGCGCTGATCGTGCTGGGCACCATCGTTAACCCGGTGTTCCTCAGCCCGGGCAACATCGGCAACGTGCTGACCCGCACCGCCTTCATCGGCATCATCGCGGTCGGGGCCACCTTCGTCATCACCGCCGGCGGGATCGACCTGTCGGTCGGCTCGCTGGCCGCCTTCGCGTCGGGCGTCATGATCGTGGTGATGAACGCGCTGGTCGGCTCCATGGGGGCCGGGCTGCCGGTCATCCTGGTCGGCGTCCTGGTGGCGCTGGGGCTCGGGCTGGCGGCGGGGCTGGTCAACGGGCTTCTGGTGACCAAGGGCCGGATGGAGGCGTTCATCGTCACGCTGGGGACCATGGGCATCTTCCGATCCCTGGTCACCTACATCGCCGACGGCGGCACGCTGTCGCTGAACTCCGAGATCCGCACGATCTACCGGCCCGTCTATTACGGCGGGGTCTTCGGCATCTCCTACCCGATCCTGGCCTTCGCGGTGGTCGCGCTGATCGGCGCGCTGATCATGTACCGCACGCGCTTCGGCCGCTACTGCGCCGCCATTGGCTCCAGCGAGGACGTGGCGCGCTATTCGGCGATCAACGTGGACCGGGTCAAGCTGCTGGCCTTCGTGCTGCAGGGCATCTGCGTCGCCATCGCGGTGGTGATCTACGTGCCGCGGCTGGGCTCGGCCTCGGCCACCACGGGCCTGCTGTGGGAGCTGGAAGCCATTGCCGCCGTCATCATCGGCGGCACCATGCTGAAGGGCGGTTACGGCCGCATCTGGGGAACGGTGGTGGGCGCCGTCATGCTCACGCTGATCGACAACATCCTCAACCTGACCGGCGCCATCAGCGTGTACCTGAACGGCACCATCCAGGGAGTGATCATCATCGTCGCGGTGCTCCTGCAACGGGGGACCGTGGCGCGTCGCTGAAAAAACACGAAGAGGGAGGAATCGACCATGACGTTCCGTTTCGGTCTGGCCGCGGCGCTGGCCGCGGGCCTGATGGTGGCGCCGGTCGCCGGCTGGGCGCAGCAGAAGATCAAGATGGGCGTGTCCATTCCCGCCGCGACGCACGGCTGGGCCGGCGGCCTCAACTGGCACGCCCAGCAGGCCGAGAAGCGGCTGGAGAAGCAATACCCGAACCTCGACGTGGTGATCGTCACCGCCCGCGACGTCGGCCGTCAGGCCAACGACCTGGAGGATCTGGTCTCGGTGCAGCGGATCGACGCGCTGGTCATCCTGCCCTTCGAATCCGCGCCGATGACCGACCCCGTGCGCGCCGTCAAGCAGGCCGGCAAGTTCGTCACGGTCGTGGACCGCGGCCTGACCGACCCGTCCATCCAGGACCTCTACGTCGCCGGCAACAACCCGCAGATGGGCGAGGTCTCCGCCCGGTTCATGAAGGAGAGGATGGGCGGCAAGGGCGACATCGTGGTGCTGCGCGGCATCCCGACCGTGATCGACAACCAGCGCGTCGACGCCTTCATGAAGGAGATTGAGGGCACCCAGATCAAGGTGCTGGGCATGCAGTACGCCAACTGGAACCGCGATGACGGCTTCAAGGTGATGCAGGACTTCCTGTCCCGCTTCCCGAAGATCGACGCGGTGTGGGCGCAGGACGACGACATCGCGCTGGGCGTCATCGAGGCCGTCAAGCAGGCCGGCCGCGAGAAGGAGATGTTCATCCTCGGCGGCGCCGGCATGAAGGACATGATCAAGCGCGTCATGGACAAGGACGTGCTGGTTCCCGCCGACGTCCTCTACCCGCCCGCGATGATCGCCGAGGCCATGGAGATCACCGCCAAGCATCTGGTGGAGAAGGCGCCGATCCAGAAGGAATACATCATCGAGGCGACGCTGGTGACCCCGGAGAACGCCGCGAAATACTACTACCCGGACTCGCCGTTCTGATGTTCCGGCCCGAAGACGACCCGAAGGGAGGGGCATCATGAAGACGATCAAGGGGCCGGCGATCTTCCTCGCGCAGTTCGCCGGGGACGCGGCGCCGTTCGACAGCCTTCCGGCCATCGGCGCCTGGGCCGCCGGGCTGGGCTTCAAGGGCGTGCAGATCCCGTCCTGGGACGGCCGCCTGTTCGACCTCGCCCGGGCCGCGGAGAGCAAGGGCTACTGCGACGAGGTGAAGGGCGTGCTGGCCGAGGCCGGCGTGCAGATCACCGAACTGTCCACCCATCTCCAGGGGCAGCTCGTCGCCGTGCACCCGGCCTATGACGAGGCGTTCGACGGCTTCGCCGCACCGGAGGTGCGCGGCAACCCGAAGGCCCGCCAGGAATGGGCGGTCAACCAGCTGCTGATGGCCGCCAAGGCCTCGGCCAATTTGGGGCTGACGGCGCACGTCACCTTCTCCGGCGCGCTGGCCTGGCCCTACGTCTACCCCTGGCCGCAGCGCCCGGCGGGGCTGATCGAAACCGCCTTCGACGAGTTGGCGCGGCGCTGGCGGCCGATCCTCGA
This sequence comes from Azospirillum sp. Marseille-Q6669, assembly GCF_965111635.1. Classification (NCBI taxonomy): domain Bacteria; kingdom Pseudomonadati; phylum Pseudomonadota; class Alphaproteobacteria; order Rhodospirillales; family Azospirillaceae; genus Azospirillum; species Azospirillum sp. Marseille-Q6669. Next base: position 700,889 of record NZ_CBCOOP010000004.1, read on the forward strand.
CGCCTTCGACGCGGCGGGGGTGGACCTCTGCTACGAGATCCATCCCGGCGAGGACCTGTTCGACGGCGCCACCTTCGAGATGTTCCTGGAGCGCGTCGGCAACCACCCGCGCTGCAACATCCTCTACGACCCCAGCCACTTCGTGCTGCAGCAGCTCGACTATCTCGGCTACATCGACGTCTATCACGAGCGGATCAAGATGTTCCACGTCAAGGACGCGGAGTTCAACCCGTCCCCGCGCCAGGGCGTCTATTCCGGCTACCAGCCCTGGATCGGCCGGGCTGGGCGCTTCCGCTCGCTGGGCGACGGGCAGGTCGATTTCGGCGGCATCTTCTCCAAGCTGACCCAGTACGGCTTCGACGGCTGGGCGGTGCTGGAGTGGGAATGCGCCATGAAGCACCCCGAGCAGGGGGCCGCCGAAGGCGCACAGTTCATCGACGCGCACATCATCCGGGTGACCGAGCGGGCCTTCGACGATTTCGCCGGGGCCGGCACCGACGAGGCGGCCAACCGGCGCATGCTTGGCATCGGCTGAGCGGGAGGGAACCATGACCATCGAAGGGAAGACGGCCTCCGGGCCGAACCGCCGGCTGCGCCTGGGCATGGTCGGCGGCGGGCGGGGCGCCTTCATCGGGGCGGTGCACCGCATCGCCGCCCGCCTCGACGACCGGTACGAGCTGCGAGCCGGGGCGCTCTCCTCCGATCCGGAGCGCTGCCAAGCCAGCGGCGCCGACCTGTTCCTGCCGCCGGAGCGCTGCTACGCCAGCTTCGCGGAGATGGCACGGGCCGAGGCGGCGCGCGACGACGGCATCGACGTGGTCAGCATCGTCACGCCCAACCACCTGCACCACGACGCCGCCAAGGCGTTCCTGGAGGCGGGCATCCACGTCATCTGCGACAAGCCGCTGACCACCACGGTGGAGGACGCGGAGGATCTGGCGGCGGCGGTGGAGCGCAGTGGCCTCGTCTTCGCGCTGACCCACAACTACACCGGCTACCCGATGGTGCGGCAGGCCCGCGCCATGGTGGCGGCCGGCGATCTTGGCGCCCTCCGCGTCGTGCAGGTCGAATACCCGCAGGACTGGCTGAGCACCCGGCTGGAGGAGAGCGGGCAGAAGCAGGCGGAGTGGCGGACCGACCCGGCGCGCAGCGGCATCGCCGGCTGCGTCGGTGACATCGGCACCCACGCCTTCCAGCTGGCGGAGTTCGTCACCGGCCTGCGCTGCACGCGGGTCGCCGCCGATCTGACCGCCTTCGTGGAGGGGCGCCGGCTCGACGACAACGCGCACATGATGCTGCGCTTCGGCAACGGGGCGCGCGGCATGCTGTGGGCCAGCCAGGTGGCGCCCGGCCACGAGAACGGGCTGCGCCTGCGCGTCTACGGCGACAAGGGCGGGCTGGAGTGGTTCCAGGAGCAGCCGAACCACCTGCGCTTCAGCCCGCTCGGCGAGCCGCCGCGCACCATCACCCGCGGCGGCCCCGGATCGGATGGGGCGGCGGCGCACGCCACACGCATCCCCTCGGGCCATCCCGAAGGCTATCTGGAAGGCTTCGCCCAGATCTACCGCGACACCGCCGACCTGATCGTCGCCCGCATGGGCGGTGCCGCCGCCGGTGAACAGGCGGCCCTCGTCCCCACCGTCCGGGACGGCGTGCGCGGCGTGCGCTTCATCCACGCCGCCGTGGAATCGAGCCGCCGGGACGCCGCCTGGGTCGAGCTTTGAAAGGATTTGCCATGACCGAAGCCTATTTCACCGGCGTCGAGCGCATCCGCTACGATGGGCCGGACAGCGACACCCCGCTCGCCTACCGCTGGTACGACCCCGACCGCATGGTCCTGGGCAAGCGCATGGCCGATCACCTACGCGTCGCTGTCTGCTATTGGCACAGCTTCTGCTGGCCCGGCTCCGACCCCTTCGGCGGCGGCACGCTGGACCGCCCTTGGATGGGCAGCGGCGATCCGGTGGCACTGGCCGAGGCGAAGATGGACGTGGCGTTCGAGCTGTTCGAAAAGCTCGGCGTGCCCTTCTTCACCTTCCACGACCGCGACGTGGCGCCCGAGATGGGATCGCTGCGGGAGACCCAGGCGACCTTCGCCCGCCTGACCGAGCGGCTGCAGGGCTGCATCGAGCGCAGCGGCGTCAAACTGCTGTGGGGCACCGCCAACCTGTTCTCGCACCCCCGCTACATGGCCGGCGCGGCCACCAATCCCGACCCCGAGGTCTTCGCCTGCGCGGCGGCCCAGGTGCGCGACGCGCTGGAGGCGACGCACCGGCTGGGCGGCGTCAATTACGTGCTGTGGGGCGGGCGCGAGGGCTACGACACGCTGCTCAACACCGACATGGCGCGCGAGCTGGACCAGCTCGGCCGCTTCCTGACGAAGGTGGTCGAGCACAAGCACAAGATCGGCTTCACCGGCACCATCCTGATCGAGCCCAAGCCCATGGAGCCGACCAAGCACCAGTACGACCACGACGTGGCGACGGTCTATGGCTTCCTGAAGCGCTACGGGCTGGAGACGGAGATCGCCGTCAACATCGAGGTCAACCACGCCACGCTGGCCGGCCACAGCTTCGAGCATGAAGTGGCGACGGCGCTGGCGCTGGGCGTCTTCGGCTCCATCGACATGAACCGGGGCGACCCGCAGAACGGTTGGGACACCGACCAGTTCCCCAACGACCATGTGGAACTGGCGCTGCCCATGGCGCGCATCCTGGAGGCGGGAGGCCTCACCACCGGCGGCTTCAACTTCGACGCCAAGATCCGGCGCCAGAGCGTCGCGCCGGACGACCTCCTGCATGCCCATGTCGGCGGCATCGACACGCTGGCCCGCGCGCTGCTGGCCGGGGCGCGGCTCGTCGAGGACGGCCGGCTGCGAGACTTGCGCGCGGAGCGCTACGCGGGCTGGAGCGGCGATCTCGGCCAAAAGCTGCTCGGCGGGCTGGATCTGGCCGGCGCGGCGGACGCCGGCCTCGGCCTCGACCCCCGGCCGCGCTCGGGCCGGCAGGAGATGCTGGAGAATTTGGTGAACCGCATCGTCTGAGGCCGCCGGCTGATTGGGAGAGGGTCCATGTATCTCGGCATCGACCTGGGAACGTCCGGCGTCAAGGCGGTGCTGTTCGACGCGGCGCAACGCCTCGTCGGCCAGTCCACCGCGCCGCTGGAGGTCAGCCGCCCGCACCCGCTGTGGTCGGAGCAGGACCCGGAAGACTGGTGGGCCGCCACCGGACGCGCCGTTGCCGGCCTGCGCGCCGCCCATCCCGACGCGATGGCGGCGGTGCGGGGGATCGGGCTGTCGGGGCAGATGCACGGGGCGACTTTGCTCGACCGGCAGGACCGCGTGCTGCGCCCGGCCATCCTGTGGAACGACGGGCGCAGCGGTGCGGAATGCGCGGAGCTGGAGCGCCGCGCCCCCAACCTGCGCGCCATCGCCGGCAACCGCGCCATGCCCGGCTTCACCGCGCCCAAGCTGCTGTGGGTCGCGGCGCACGAGCCGGAGTTGTTCAAGGCGGTCGCCAAGGTGCTGCTGCCCAAGGACTGGCTGCGCCTGCGCATGACCGGCGACCACGCCTCCGACCTGTCGGACTCCGCCGGCACGCTGTGGCTGGACGTCGGCCGGCGCGCGTGGTCGGACGACTTGCTGGCCGCCACGGGGCTCGGCGAGGCGCACATGCCGAGGCTGTACGAAGGGCTTCAGCCCACCGGCACATTGAGGGCGGAGGTCGCCGCCGACTGGGGCGTTCCCCCTGGAACCGTGGTGGCGGCCGGGGCCGGGGACAACGCCGCCGGCGCCGTGGGGGTCGGGGTGGTGGCGCCGGGCAGCGCCTTCCTGTCGCTGGGCACCTCGGGCGTGCTGTTCGTCAGCGGCGACCGCTTCGCGCCCAACCCCGAGCGCGGGGTGCACGCCTTCTGCCACGCCCTGCCCGGCCGCTGGCACCAGATGTCGGTGATGCTGAGCGCGGCGAGCTGCCTGTCCTTCGCCGCCCGTCTGACCGGCGTCGCGGACGAGGCGGCGCTGCTGCGCGAGGCCGAATCACACGGCGGCGACCCTGGCGGCGACCCCGGCGCGCTGGTCTTCCTGCCCTACCTGTCGGGGGAGCGCACGCCGCACAACGATCCGCACGCCAAGGGCGTCTTCTTCGGCCTGACCCACGACACCGAACGCGGGGCGCTCGCCCGCGCGGTGCTGGAGGGCGTGGCCTTCGCCTTCGCCGACGGGCTGGACGCCCTGGAGGAGGCCGGCGGGCGCGTCGAGCGCTTCCTGGTGATCGGCGGCGGCGCCCGCAGCGCCCTGTGGGGCCGCATCCTGGCCAGCGCGCTCGGCCGGCCGCTCGACTACCCGGCGGGGGGAGAGGTCGGCCCAGCCTTCGGGGCGGCCCGTCTGGCGCGCCTCGCGGTGACGGGCGAGGAGCCGGAATCCGTGTGCCAGCCCTTGGAGATCCGCCAGACCGTGGAACCCGATCCGGCCCTGGCCACCGCCCTGGGACCGCGCCGCCGCCTGTTCCGCCGGCTCTACGGCGATCTGAAAGCGGCCTTCCACGAGGCCGACGGGGCGTGACCCACGCACATGCGGGTGTCTTCCCGCCGATTTTCAAAGGGCGAGCCTTCTCCGGGGCTTAATTGAGGAAGCGGTTTTCGCGCAGGCGGGCCACGGCGAGGTCCACGAAGGCCCTTACCTTGGCCGGCGCGTGGCGCCCCTCGGGATGGAGGACATGGATGGGCAGGGGCGGCTCCTCATGGTCGGCGAGCACGATCCGAAGCTCGCCGGCGAGGAGCGCCGGGCCGATCTGGTAATGAAGAACCCGGGTGAGGCCCCAGCCCGCCTTGGCGGTCGCGATCACCGCCTCGTTGGTGTTGCATTGCAGAACCGGGTCGATGGTCACCCGCTGGTCCCGGGCGAACCGCCACTCCGGCGATGCCCAGGCGCCGGTCGATACGGCGATGCGATGGTGCTTGAGGTCGACCGGTGTTCTTGGGACGCCGTGGCGCTGGAAATAGGCCGGGGCGCCGCAGACCACGCGCCGGACCATGCCGACCCGGATTGCCGTGAAGCCGGAATCCGGCAGGTGGCCGATGCGCACGGCGACATCGATGCCTTCCTCCACGATGTTCACCGGGCGGTCGACGAAGAAGGTCTGCGCGCGCATGCCGGGGTAGCGATCCAGATACTCGGTCACGATCGGCAGCACATGCATCGGCCCGAACAGAGCGGAGGCGGTGACCGCGAGCGTCCCGGTCGGTGTGGCGTAGACGCCGCCCGCGGCGGCCTCCGCCTCCGTGATGTCCGACAGGATGCGGCGGCAATCCTCGAGGTAGCGCGCGCCGGCTTCGGTCACCTTGACCGAGCGGGTGGTGCGCACGAACAGGCGGGCGCCGATGAGATCCTCAAGGGCCGCCACGGCGCGCGTCACCGCGGGCGCGCTCAGATGCAGGTGGCGGGCGGTTTCGGCAAAGCTCTCCGTTTCCGCGACCTTCACGAAGATCCGCATCGCCTGCAACCGGTCCATGCGTGCCCCCGTTTCGCCGTGTCCCCGTCACAGTCTGTGGCCGAAGAGGCTCCGGATAGCAACCTCCGCCTGCGCCGCCGGGTCAGAAGCCGCCTCTTTAGAAGCCGCCGGGTCAGAAGCCGAAATGACTGAGGCCCGGATGGTCGTCCGGACGGCGGCCCAGCGGCCAGCGGAACTTGCGGTCGGCTTCGGCGATGGGGTGCTCGTTGATGCTGGCGTGGCGGACACGCATCAGCCCATCCTCAGCGAACTCCCAATTCTCGTTGCCGTAGGCGCGGAACCACTGGCCGCTGTCGTCGTGGTATTCGTAGGCGTAGCGCACGGCGATGCGATTGCCGCCGAACGCCCACAGCTCCTTGATCAGCCGGTAGTCCAGCTCGCGGTTCCACTTGCGGGTCAGGAATGCCTCAACCTCGGCGCAGCCGTTGGCGAACTCCGCGCGGTTCCGCCAGCGCGTGTCGGTGGTGTAGGCCAGCGCGACCTTGGCGGGATCGCGGCTGTTCCAGCCGTCTTCCGCCAGACGGACCTTCTCGATGGCGGTTTCCTGGGTGAAGGGAGGCAGGGGAGGACGGGACATGGCGAACTCCTTTGGTTTGCGGGGGAAAGGACGGGCAGCGGGTAGCGATTGGTCAGAGCGCGAGTTGCAGGCGGTCGTCCGCGCCCGTCTCCGCTTCGGCGGGGACGGCGCAGCACAGCAGCACCTCGTCCGTGGCGACCGCCGCGCTCGGCTCCTTGAGGTAGGTCACCGCACCCTTGAGCAACTTGGTGCGGCAGGTCCCGCAGGTGCCTTCGCGGCAACTGAAGGCGGGATCGAGGCCGCGCGCTTCGGCCAGTTCGAGCAGCGTGCCGGAGCCGGGTGTCCAGCGCGCCTCCTTGAGCGCGTTCATGAAGGCGACCGGAACCGGCTTGGTCGCGGGCGGCCGGCGCGCCGGTGCGGCGGCGGTTTCCATGGTCTGACCCGTCCGCTTCAGGGACGACGGCCCGAACGCTTCGGTGTGAATCCGGCTGTCAGCGATGTTGAGGCCGCGCAGGCCGTCGTAGAGCGCCTGGGTGAAGGCGGGCGGCCCGCAGACGTAGAAGTCGTAATCGTTGAAGCCGAGGATGCGTGTCAGCAGCGTCATGTCGATGCGGCCCACGGCGTCGTAATCAACGCCCGGTGCGGCCTCACCGGGATCGCTGAGGACGCGGACAAGCCGGACGGCGCCGTTCGCCGCCGTGACAAGGTCGGCGATTTCCCGGTCGAACGGACGCTCCGCTTTGGAGCGCGCGGCGTGGACCAGGATCGTCGGGCGGATGCGTTGCGTGCGCAGCCCCTCATAGACCACGTGTCGCAGCATGGCGAGCAGCGGCGTGATACCGACCCCGCCGGCCAGCAGCACCGCCGGCCGTGCCGCGCGGGCGTCGATGGTGAAGCCGCCCGCCGGCCCGCGCGCCTCGATGACGTCGCCGACCCGGACATGGTCGTGCAGATGCCGCGACACCAGGCCTTCGCGCTTGACGCTGATGCGGTAGATCCCGTCCGACGGGGCGACGGACAACGTGTAGGTCCGGACGACCGGTTTGTCGGCGCCCGCCGGGGTGACGCGGATGGGCAGATGCTGGCCGGCCAGATGCGGCGGCAGCCCCGCGCCGTCGGTCGGCCGCAGATGAAAGGAGCGGATGGTGGCGCTTTCCTCCACGATGTCCGTCACCGTCATCGGCCGCCAGCGCGTCGCCGTTTCCTCCGCGCGCAGCCGGTCGGCGGCTTGGCCCCAGTCGCCCGTCATCAGGGAGCTGGGTGACCAGCCGTCCGCCCGCAGCGTCCAGCGCAGGGCCAGGGCGCCGCGCCGGCGGATGACCTTGCGCGGCTGGAAGGTCCACAGCCGCTCGGCGCCCTGGAAGGCGGCGATCTCCGGCGAGTCCAGGATCACCGCGGCGTCGCCGGTCATCTGCAACAGGTCGCCGCTGGCGAAATCGACGAAGAGCAGCCCCGCCTTCCCGTTGAGCAGGATGTTGCCGAGCGTGGCGAAGAACAGGTTGCCGTCAAAGTCGGGAATGGTGAGCGTGCCGTCCCCGGCCACGCGGACGAAGCCGGCCTTGCCGCCACGATGCGACACGTCGACTTGGCGATGGTCGCCGCGGTTGGCGTAGGAGGCGACGAAGAAGGCGTCCGCCGCTTCGATCGCCGCCCGCGCCGCCGGGTCGAGGGCCGTCAGCTCCTCGATGGCACCGGCGAAGGGCTGGGCGGGGTCGCGGGTCAGCGTGGCGTCGCGCAGCTGGATGTAGCGGGGGCAGTTGCCGAAACTCTGGTCGACCGCGACGCGGAAGCCCTCGGGCGTCGTCGTGGCGACGCCGTTCATGCGGTTGCGCCGCCGTGTGTTCATCTCGATGCCGAGGAGGCCGACCGGCGCGCCGTCGGTCATGCCGGCCGCCGCGGGATCGCCGGCGCTTGGGCGCGCGGCGATGTCGAGGGCGGTCGGCGACGGTGAGGACAGGAAGCCGGGCCGCCCTTCGAGGATGCCGGCCCACGCGTCTCCATCAGGGTCGGCGCTGCCGATCACGATGAAGGGGAGCTGGGCGTAGAAGTCGCGGTGCTGGTCGGGCATGAAGTCGCGGATGACCCGCTGTCCCACCATCGCCATCCGTTCGGCGACGTCGGCGCCAACTTTCTTCTGCAGGAACGTCTCGCCCTCGTGCCAGATCGGCAGCGTCTTCGCGGTCTCGCCCATATTCCGTCTCCTCGGTACCCGTCTCCTCATTGAAAGAAGCGGGCGCGCCGGATCGCGCGCCCAGGCGGCGCGTCAGGCGGCAGTGAGTCCGGCCGGCGTCTGGGCGAAGGGGACGAAGCCCGGCAGCGCCTCGACCCGGCGGAGGAAGGCGTTGACGGCCGGATAGCCCGACAGATCGACGTTGCCCTCCGGGGCGCGGGCGACATAGCTGTAGATGGCGACGTCGGCGATCGTCGGCTGGACGCCGACCAGCCAGTCGCGGCCGGACAGGTGGCTGTCGAGCCGCTTCAGCAGGGTGTGGGCGCGGCCGATGACCTCGTCGGGGTTGAAGCCCGCACCGAACACCGTGACCAGCCGCGCCGCCGCCGGGCCATAGGCGACCTCGCCAGCCGCGACCGACAGCCAGCGCTGGACGGCCGCCGCGGTCCGCGCGTCCTCGGGCAGCCAGTCGCTGCGGCCGGCCTTCTTCGCCAGATAGACCAGGATGGCGTTCGAGTCCGACACGACCACATCGTCGTCCTCCAGCACCGGCACTTGGCCGAACGGATTCAGCGCCAGGAATTCGGGGGTCTTGTGCGCACCCGCCTTCAGGTCGACCTCGACCAGCCCGTGCGGCAGTCCGAGCAGGGAGACGAACAGGCGGGCGCGGTGCGCATGACCCGACAGCGGGTGATGATAGAGCTTCATGGCTGACTCCTGCGATGCTGGCCGGGACCATCCCGATCCGCACACAGAGAGTGCGCCCGTCAGCCGATCATCGGAATGACCCGGTTTGACAGTTCATCATTACAGCCAGCGCAATAATGCCGGTTGGGGTGGGGTGTTTGGGGTGAGTGCGTTAGACGTTACCTCTCCCCAGAGGGGAGAGGGCTACAAAGGCCAATTGCAACAGTTCCGCATGATCGCTCAGACCGGCTTGACCTTCGGTCGCTTCCACGGCATTATGATGCATCATACATCGGATGGTCGGCAACGACGGGAAGGGCGGAGGATGAGCGGGTTCGATCTGACCCTTCTCGAACACGACAATCTTGGCGGCACGATTTACCAGAAATTGTGCGAGGCCCTGATGAAGGGCGCCTTCAAGCCGAACGACCGCCTCAAGATCCGCGATCTGGCCGACCGGCTGGGGACGAGCGTCACGCCGGTGCGCGACGCCATCCTGCGGCTGGTGCAGGATCAGGCCCTGGTGCTGCGCTCGCCGCGCGACATCCGCGTCCCGATGCTGACACGGGCCACCTACCTGGAGATCCGCGACATCCGCGTCAATCTGGAAGGGCTGGCCGCCGCGCGGGCTGCCGAACAGGCCACGCCCGCGCAGATCGCGGCTTTGGACGCCCTGCTCAAGCGCAACGAGGAGGCGATGGCCGCCGGCAACACCGCGCGGGCCACCGAACTCAACCAGATCTTCCATTTCACGGTGTCGGAGATCGCGGACATGCCGGTGCTCGGCGACATTCTGCGGCGGCTCTGGCTGCAGATGGGGCCGTTGATCGCCGACGTCTACGGCGGCGCCGGGCGCACGATGATCGATCATCACTACCCGCTGATGGACGCCATCCGCGGCCACGACGGTCCCGCCGCCGCCAGCGCCATTCAGGCCGACATCCTGCTGGCCAGCGGCCCGATCCTGGAGAGGATCGACGGCGTGCATCCCGAGGCGCTCGCCGTCTGATTCCCCGCCGATGCCATCCGCTTCCTCAGCCGATCCACCCGCAATTATGATGCATCAAACATTGACCGCTTCGAACCATGAGGAGACACCGGCGATGACACCGGCCCCGACCCAGGGTGACGTTTTGACCACCGCCGCGCCGGCAATCTCCACGGAGGAGGCCGGCGCCATCCTGCAACGGTGGTTCGGCGTGGCCGGCACCGTCCGCGAACTGAGCAGCGAGCGCGACCGCAACTTCCACATATCCACGCCAGACGGGCAGGGCTATGTGCTGAAGTTCACCAACCCGGCGGAGCCGCAACCCGTCACCGGCTTCCAGACCGGGGCCATGCAGCATGTGGCCGACCGCGACCCGACCTTGCCGGTGCCGCGGGTCGTGCCGACGCTGGACGGGGAGGCCCAGGCGATCGTCCACATCGACGGCAGCGCCATGGTGCTGCGGCTGCTGACCTATCTCGAAGGAACGCCGCTCCACGCCGCGCCGCCCTCGCCGGGTCTGATGCGGGCGTTGGGAACGACGCTGGCCCGGCTGGATCGGGCGCTGGCCGATTACGAGCATCCCGGCTCGGAGCGCGACCTGCTGTGGGACATCACCCGCACCGCCAGCGTCGCCGACCGGCTGCACTATGTGGCGGACGACCGGCGCCGTGGGATGGTCGAGCGCTTCGTCGCCCGCTTCACCGACGAGATCGCCCCCCGGCTGCCCACCCTGCGCCATCAGGTGATCCACAACGACCTCAACCCCCACAACGCGGTGGTCGATCTGGTCGGGCATGAGACGGTCACCGGGATCATCGATTTCGGCGACGCGCTGCGGGCGCCGCTGGTCAACGATCTGGCGACGGCGCTCGCCTACCACGTCACCAGCGGCGAGACTCCCTTCGGCTCCGTGGTCGAGATGACCCGCGCCTACAACGCCGTGCTGCCGCTGACGGCGGACGAGGTGGACCTGCTGCCCGATCTGGTGGCGGGCCGCCTCGCCCTGACCGTCGGCATCACCGGCTGGCGAGCGGCCGAGTACCCCGCCAACGCCGCCTACATCCTGCGCAACGCCGAACGTGCCTTCGCCGGCCTGGACCGGCTGACCGGCGACGAGGCCGCCACCGCACGCCGCCTGCTCCATCTCGCCTGCCAGAAAGTGTGAACCGCCATGACCATGATCAACGCCTACGCGCCCGACTCCGCCGGGACCCTGCCGGAGCGCGAGCGCGCCCTGATCGCCCGTCGCGAGAAGCTGCTCGGCCCGGCCTACCGGCTGTTCTACGCCGACCCGATCCATGTCGTGCGCGGGGAGGGCTCGTCCCTCTATGACGCCGAAGGCAACCGCTATCTGGACGCCTACAACAACGTCGCCTCGGTCGGGCATTCGCGGCCGGAGGTGGTGGAGGCGATGGCCAAGCAGGCGGCCGTGCTGAACACCCACACGCGCTACCTGACCGACGGCATCCTCGACTTCGCCGAAGCCTTCCTGGCGGAGTTTCCGGCGGCGCTGTCGCATCTGATGCTGACCTGCACCGGCAGCGAGGCCAACGATCTGGCCCTGCGCGTCGCCTGCGTCCACACCGGCGGCACCGGCGTCGTCATCGCGCACAACGCCTACCACGGCGTGACCTCGGCGCTGGCCGAGATGTCGCCCTCGCTGGGCGCCGCGGTGAAGCTGGGCGACCATGTCCGCGTGGTGCCGGCGCCCGACGGCTATCGCATGCCGGAGGCCGAGGTCGGCGCCGCCTTCGCGCGCTCCGTCGAGGAGGCCATCGCCGACCTGCGGGAGAAGGGGATCGCCCCGGCGGCGCTGCTGGTCGACACCATCTTCTCCAGCAGCGGCGTCTTCACCGACCCGGCCGGCTTCCTAGCCCCGGCGGTCGAGGCGATGCGCAAGGCCGGCGGTATCTTCATCGCCGACGAGGTGCAGCCCGGCTTCGGGCGGCTCGGCACGCACATGTGGGGCTTCGCGCGTCATGGGCTGGTGCCCGACATCGTGACAGTCGGCAAGCCGATGGGCAACGGCCACCCGGTGGCCGGCGCGGTGTTCCGGCCGGAGGTGATCGAGGCGTTCGGCAAGAGCCAGCGCTATTTCAACACCTTCGGCGGCAACCCGGTGTCCTGCGCGGTGGCCCTGGCGGTGCTGCGCGTGATCAAGGCGGACCGCCTGCAGGAGAACGCCCTGACCGTCGGCACGCAGATGATCGACGGCCTGCGCGCACTCGCCGCCAAGCACGAGCTGATCGGCGACGTGCGCGGAAGCGGGCTGTTCATCGGCGTCGAGATGGTGCGCGACCGCAAGCTCAAGACCCCGGCGTCGGAGGAGACGGCCCGCGTCGTGAACGGGATGCGCCAGCGCCGGGTGCTGATCAGCGCGACCGGCCAGGAGGGGCACATCCTGAAGATCCGCCCGCCGCTGGTCTTCTCATCCGAGGACGCGAAGCTGTTCCTCGCCACGCTCGATGAGGTGCTGGCGGCGCTGTAAAGGCGCCGTCCCTCAGCCGAGCCGTATCCGTTCGCCGGGGAGGGCCAGCCCCATCCGGTCATCGCCCGCACAGCTTGCGGCCAGCGCCTCGCGCTGGTCGCGGCGCACGTGGTAGAGGCGCACCGCGCCGATTCCCAGGCGCTCCGGCAGGCCGGCCAGCGCCTCATGGGCGGCGTGGAAGGGCTGGGTGGGGTCGGCCTGCACGGTGAAGCATTCTTGGAACAGCAGGTCGGCGCCCCGGTAGAGGTCTTCGGCCTCCTGTGTCGGGCGGCCGTCGCCGGAATAGGCGAAGCTCCGCCCGCCGGCCTCCAGCCGGATCGCGTGGTTGGGGACAGCGTGAAGGGTCGGCGCGCTGCGCAGGACGAAGGGGCCGATCCGCCCCGCCGTCCCCTCGCCCGGCGTCTCGCGCCAGATCAGGGGGAACTGCCGCGACCGCTGCGGATCGATGCCGCCGGCCTCGAACAGGCTGGTGAGCTGGTGACGGCCCTCGGCGGTGGTCACGATCTCCAGCGGCTTGCGGCGCCCGTCGTCGGTCCAGCGGATCAGCACCGGCACCAGACCGAAGCAATGGTCGGGGTGGTGATGCGTGAAATAGATCGCGTCCACCGCGTCCGGTTCGGGCAGCGTCCGCCACAGCGAGGGCGGCACCGAATGGCCGCAGTCGATCAGCAGGCGGAAGCCCTCCGCCGTCACGGCGACGGAGGAATTGCAGAAGTCGGGGTCGCCGGCCTCGCCGACACCCAGCACGAAAATGTCCATGGGGTTCAATGTCCAACCTTGGCCAGCACGTCGGCTTTGAGGAAGCGCTCGATCACCAGCATGAACCCGACCGAGGGGACCAGCAGGATCAGCGCCGTGATCGCGGCGATCTGGTAGTTGCCGCCCATGCCCGCGTTGAACATGAGGAGCGGCAGGGTGGTGACGTCGGGCACGCCGACGAAATAGGTCCCGGTGAACTCGTCCAGCGATTCCAGGAACACGAAGATCGAGGAGGCCAGCACGCCGGGTGCGGCCAGCGGCAGCGTCACGTCGCGGAAGGTCCGAAGGGGCGAGGCGCCCATGTCGCGCGCCGCCTCCTCCAGCGAGCGGTCCACCGCGGAGAAGGCGGCCGCGGTGATCCACACCGAGAAGACCAGCCCGTGCACGGTGTGCACCAGGACCACCCCGGCGATGGTGCCGTTCAGCCCGACCGCATAGAAGATGCGCGCCACGTTGATGTAGACGGCGACGCTGGGGAAGGCCTGCGGCAGCAGGAAAGCCAGCAGGATCGCCCCCCGCCAGGGCAGGCGCAGCCGGGCCAGCGCGTAGCCCGCCGGGACCGACACCGCCAGACAGGCGGCCACCGTGAACAGCGCGATGGTGACGCTGGTCGCCAGCGACGCCATGGCGTTGGAGCGCGGGGCGAAGACCCGCTCCCAGAAGGAGAAGCCGTATTGCAGGGGCAGGGCGTGCGGGAAATACCATTTCTCCGCCACCGCCCAAAGGCCGAGGTTGGTCAGCGGTCCGAACACCGCGAAGGCGAGCAGCCCGAGCAGGAGGCCGCGGGGAAGCCAGCCGAAAGAACGCAGCATCACCGCCCGCCTCCCTGGCGCACGCCGTGGCGCAGGTAGATCCAGCCGACCAAGCCGGCCATGGCGTAGGAGACGAAGCCCAGCGCGTTCGCCACGCCGTAATCGCCGTGGGCGTTGATGCGGTAGGCCATGTCGACGGTGATCATGGTCGGGCTGTTGGGGTTGATCATCATGGGAACGGACATCACCGACAGCATGGTCACGAAGCTGAGGATGAGCCCGACGACCAGCGTCGGACGGACCTGCGGAACGACGATCTCGGCGAGGATGCGCAGCCGCCCGGCGCCGAGGTCGCGCGCCGCCTCGATGGTCGAGCGGTCGAGCGAGGCCATGGCGCCCGCCACCATCAGCGCCACGAAGGGCGTCTGCTTCCACACGAAGGTAACGACGACCCCGCGCCAGTCGAGCAGGCTCGCCGCCTGCAACGGCTCGATGATCCCGGCGCCGACCAGCGCGTTGTTCATCAGCCCGTTCTTGGCGAGGAAGGAGCGCATCATCTGGCTCGCCACGATGAAGGGGATGAACAGCGGCCAGCGGTAGAGCCAGCGCAGCAGCGTCACCGCCACCCGATTGCCGCCCAGCGTCAGATAGCCGCCGATGGCGATGGCGAGCAGCGCGACGAGCAGCGACGACAGAAGGACGATGGCGAGCGTGAACAGGATGTCCATCCGGTACAGCTCGAACGCCTTGGCGAAATTCGCCAGGGTCCAGGCGCCGGTCCGGTCCTGAAAGGCGCTGACCGCCGAATAGCCTAGGGGATAGAGGAAGAACAGCGCCACCATCGCCAGGGCGGGCGCCACGAGGATCAGGCCCCAGGCGGCGCCTCCGCCGAAGATGGCGCTGAGCGGGGTGCTGGCGCCGGACCGCCCTCCGCCGTCGCGGGGAGCGGCCTCGGACCGGAGGACGGCGTCAGTTGGCAACGGTCCGCTCATACGCTTCCATGATGTCGGAGAAGTAGCCGGTCAGCGGGAAGGGCTTGCCCTTGGCGGCCAGTTCGTCCGGCTTCACGTCGGTGAACAGGCGGGCCCAGGTCTGCTCGTCCAGCTTGGCCTGGACATGCTGGGCGTCGATGCCGGGGTACCAGTTGAAGCGCTTCACGATGCCCTCGGCCTGCACCTCGGGGCTGGTCGCCATCTCGATGAACTTGCGGGCGGCCTCCGGGTTGGCGGCCTTGGCCGGCACCGCGTAGTACATGGGCTGGCCGGGCATGCCGGGGCCGATGAGCTGGAGCTTCAGGTTCGGGCCGAGCCGCCCGTCCGCCTGCCACGTGTAGAACATGTCCACCCACACCGGACCCATGGCGATCTCGCCGCGGTTCAGCATGTCGAGCGTGCCGGCGTTGCCCGGCGTCAGCGTGACGTTGCGGTTGAAGTCCTTCAGGCCCGACAGCGCCTTCTCGATGGCCGGCTTCAGGCCGGCGTCGTAGGCGCCCTGTTCCAGCCGGGCCGCGTCGTCCATGTGGGCCGAGACCCAGCCGGTGACGAAGCCGACGCCGGACATGCCGCCCTTGATGCCGTTGTAGCCGAAGGCCTTGGGGTTAGCCTTCACCCACTCCGCCAGCTCGGCGTAGGTCCTGGGCGGGGTCTTCAGCAGGTCGGGGTTGTAGGCCAGCGCGATCTGGCTGTGGAACATCGGCAGCACATAACCGGCGACGTCGGCGCCCAGCGCGTTGCGCGCGGTGTCGCGGGTGGCGAGCTTGGCCGTCGCCGTCTGGTCGGCGTAGCGGCTCAGCAGCTTCTCGACGGCCATCTGGCCGGCCATCTTCTGGTGGAGGACGGCGACGTCGATGTCCCAGGCGGCGGTGCCGGCCTTGTCCTGGGCGCTCAGCTTCTCGTAGATCTTCTGCGAACCGGCGTCGCCGGGGCCGGTGCCCGCGGCGCGCACGGTGACGCCGGGATTCTGCTTCTCGAACTTCGGCCCGAGATAGTCGTTCACGTAATCGACCATGTTCTGGTCGCCGGCTGTGACGACGTTCAGGACCGTGTCGGCCTTCAGCGGCGCGGCCATCAGGCCGGCGGCGAGCGCCAGACCGGCGGCGCCCGCAAACAGGGTGTTCAGCTTCATCGGATGGACCTCTTTCCCGGATTTGCAGAAGCCGTCGGCGTCAGGCCGCGTCCCGGAGGGGATAGCAGTGCAGGGCCGAAGGCGGGATGACGATGCCGACGGCGTCGCCGACCGCGCGGCGCTCCCCGTCATCGACAAGGAACGCCGTTCCGCCGACCGCCACGCCGTAGCGCCAGCGGCCGCCGGGGTAGGCGGTCTGGGTGATGCGCCCGCGCAGGACCAGCGCGCCCTCGGGCGTCTCGCCGGACGCGGCCAGCCGGGCCGCCTCGCTGCGGAAATGGGCGGTGATGGGGCCACCAGCGTCAGCGGCAAGGTCGGTGTCGGCGGCGAGATGCAGGCCGCCGTCGCCGACCTCCTGCCCCACCGGCAGGTGGGCGGCGTCGTGGTCCGCCCCGGCGGCGATGGACAGCGTTCCGCCGTCCCGCTCCGCCCGCAAGGCCACGACGTTGTCGGCACCCATGAAGCTGGCGACGAAGGGACTGGCGGGGCGGTGGTAGACCTCTTCCGGCGACCCGGCCTGGGCGATGGAGCCCGCGTTCATGATGACGATCCGGTCGGCCATCACCATGGCCTCCTCCCGGTCGTGGGTGACGTGCAGGGCGGTGATGCCGAGCCGCTGCTGGAGCGCGCGGATCTCGTGGCGCAGTTCCAACCGGATGCGGGCGTCGAGGTTGGACAGCGGCTCGTCGAGAAGAAGGATGTCGGGGCTGATCGCCAGCGCGCGGCCCAGCGCCACGCGCTGGCGCTGCCCGCCGGACAGTTGGGTGACGTTGCGCCCGGCCATCCCGTCGAGCTTGAGGAGGCGCAGCATCTCCGCCACCCGCTCCTCGATCCGCGGGCGCGGTGTGCGGCGCAGCTTCAGGCCGTAGCCGATGTTCTGCGCCGCCGTCATGTGCGGCCAGAGCGCATAGGACTGGAACACCATCGCGGTGTCCCGCCGTTCCGGCGGGGTGGCGGTCACGTCGCGCCCGGCGATGGCGATCCGCCCGCCGGTCACCGGCACGAAGCCCGACACGGCGCGCAACAGGGTCGTCTTGCCGCAGCCGGAGGAGCCGAGCAGGGCCACGAACTCGCCGCGGGCGACCTGCAGGCTGACCCCGTTCAGCACCTGGGTGCCGCCATAGGCGACGGTCAAAGTCTCGATGGTCAGGTCGGCCATGTCACCGGGTTTCCCTCATCCCCACCGGCTTTGCATGCGTATGCAAAGCCGCAACGCCACCCGTGTAGGCGCGTTGCGTGAAGCGGGAATGATGGAATCGTGACAGTTTGATAAAAGCCGCCGCTCAAAAGCGAATGTCTGTTCGCTTTTGAATCACATCGCCTCACTCGCCGGCTCTCAGCGGATGCCAGTGGCATCCGCCTGCCGCCAGCGGGAACTCTGCTCCCGCGAGAGGCGGGCTTCGGCCACATGTGCGGCCGGAACCGCCGTCGCGGTTCAAAGCGGATTGCCATCCGCTTTGGTGAAATCGGCGGCGGCTTTGCCGTCACCAGTCGGTGGGGCAGGAGCGGCAGTCGGTCATCAGCGCGTCCTGGAAGATGGCGAAGCGGATCTTCGCGCCTTCCAGGTTGGCCTGCGACAGGTTGGTCAGGGACAGCTTGGCCTCCTGGAGGTTGGCGCCCTCCAGGTTGGCGCTGGTGAGGTCGGCCTTGTCGGCGCGCAGCGCCTCCAGATTGGCGGCGGTCAGGTCGGCCTGCCGCAGGTCGGCGCCGTTGGCGCGGGCGAACTCCAGGTTGGCGCCGCGCAGGCGGGCGCCGGACAGGCGCGTGCCCTGAAGGAAAGCGGTGCGCAGATCGGCGCCGTCGAGGATGGCCCCGCTGAGGTCGGCCCCGCGCAGATCGGCGTGGCGCAGGTCGGCGCGCATCAGGTTGGCGCCACGCAGGTCGGCGCCGGCCAGCGACAGGCTGCGCAGGTTGCGGTGGCGCAGGTCGATGCCTGGGCAGACCGCCTTGGCCGTCAGGACACAGCCGGCGACCTCGGTGACGCGCTCCTCCTCGCCACCGCCGAGGCTGGCGGTTTCGACCTCGGCCGCCAGCGGAGCGGTGAGCGGGCCGGACAGGGACAGCAGGGCGCACAGGGCGAAGGCGGGCCGGAAGAAGCGGTTCATGGGGGAGAACTCCCGTCGCTGCGGTGCAGGAAAGCCGGGGCAGGGAGGAGGACGGGGACAGGTGAGCCCGCCTCCCCGCCCCGGCGGGCGGTCACTTGTTGGCGGTCACTTGGCGCTGGAGACCTTCACGTCGGCCAGCTTGAACACCCAGAAGGAGCCGCCCTGGGTCACGCGCGTGGTCAGGTCGGCGAGATCGCCGCCCCACAGCGGCACAGCGCCGCCGTAACCGGTGGTGATGCCGACATACTGCACCCCGTCCAGCTCCCAGGTGACCGGGGAGGAGATGATGCCGGAGCCGGTCTGGAACTTCCAAAGCTCCGCCCCGGACCTGGCGTCGAACGCCTTGACGTAGCCGTCGCCGGTGCCGGTGAAGACCAGCCCGCCGGCGGTCGCCAGCGTGCCGGACCAGAGCGGCAACTCCTCCTTGTGCTCCCAGGCGACCTTGCCGGTCGTCGGGTCGATCGCGCGCAGGACGCCGACATGATCCTCGAACATCTTGTGGATGCGGAAGCCCATGCCGAGATAGGCGGAGCCGGGGTTGTAGCCGACATGCTCCGTCCAGTAGTCCTCCTTCCAGTGGTTGGCGGCGATATAGAACAGGCCGGTGTCCTCGCTGTAGGACATCGGGTTCCAGTTCTTGCCGCCGAGGAAGGGCGGGGAGACCTCGACCGACTTGCCGCGCTTCTCGCCCTCGGCGGGGGGCGGCGGGCGCTGGCCCTCCACCTCGATGGGGCGGCCGGTCTTCAGGTCGATGCCCTTGGCCCAGGTGATGCCGTCCACGAAGGGAAAGGCCGCCAGCACGCTGTTCGGCTTGTTCGCCTCGCCGCCCGCCGTCGCCAGCTTCGTCCGGTCGGTGACGTAGAAGAAGCCGTTGCGGTCGGCGTGGGCGGTCGCCTTCACCGTCTTGCCGGACGCGTCCTTGTAGTCGAACAGCACCAGCTCGTTGTTGCCGGAGAAGTCCCAGGTGTCGTTGGGGGTGTGCTGGTAGAAGCCCTTCAGCTCGCCCGTGGTCGGATCGACGTAGGCCTGCCCGGAGGTGTAGAGGCTGTCGCCGGGCCAGCGCGCCCAGCCGTTCCACGGCGCCGGGTTGCCGGTGCCGATGACGATGGTGTTGGTCTCCACGTCGAAGGTGGCGCTCTGCCAGGGCGCGCCGCCGCCGTGGTTCCACGCCTCGACGAGTTGCCCGTCCTTGTCGCGCGGCCAGGACGGTGCCCTGGCGTTGCCGGTGGGGGTGCTGTCCTTGCCGTCGAGCCGGCCCATGTGGCCCTCGACCAGCGGACGCATCCAGATCTCGTCGCCGGTGTCGGGATCGCGGGCGAACAGGCGGCCGACCACGCCGAACTCGTCGCCGGACGAGCCGTGGATCAGCAGCATGCGCCCGGTCTTCTGGTCCTTCACGACGGTCGGCGCGCCGGTCATGGTGTAGCCGACCTTGTGATCGGCGAACTTCTTGCGCCAGGCAACCTTGCCG
The DNA here is from genome assembly GCF_965111635.1 of Azospirillum sp. Marseille-Q6669. Lineage (NCBI taxonomy): Bacteria > Pseudomonadati > Pseudomonadota > Alphaproteobacteria > Rhodospirillales > Azospirillaceae > Azospirillum > Azospirillum sp. Marseille-Q6669. The sequence goes on from NZ_CBCOOP010000004.1 coordinate 720,457, forward strand.
GTGTCCTTGTTCAGCGCGACGATGGAGGCGTCGAGCGTGCCGAAAAACACCTTGTCGCCGTAGATCGCCGCCCCGCGGTTGACCACGTCGCAGCAGGGCCGGATGTCGTCGGGCAGGCGGTGGGCGTAGGTCCACAGCCGCTTGCCGGTGCGCGCGTCGAGCGCGAACATCCGCGAGTAGGAGGCGGTGACGTAGATCACCCCGTCATGCACCAGCGCCTGCGTCTCCTGTCCGCGCTGCTTCTCGTCGCCGAAGGAGAAGGACCAGGCGGGGACCAGCCGCGACACACTGGTGGTGTCGATCTGCTTCAGCGGGCTGAAGCGTTTGCCCTCCACCCCCATGCCGTACATCAGCACGTCGCCGGCTGACTTGGCGTCGTTGGCGATGTCGTCCCAGGTGACGTCGGCGGCCTGGGCGCTTCCCCAGGCCGCCGGAGCGGCGGAGGCGAGGAACCCAGCCACCACCGCGGTGATGATTCGGCGCCGAACCCGTCCGGCCCCGGTGTCTGTCTTGGTTTTCGGCTTGGTTCTCGGAGTGGTGTCCAAGGATAAAGTCATGCGTTTCCCCCGTGAAAGGCCGTTTTTTCCGGGGTGGATCGTCCGCCCGATCCGCCCCGGTTCCGGCACCGCGTCTTGCGCCCCCAATGTTCGTCTTGGCGGTTCTTCGGTTCCATTGGACGATACGGGGACGACATTCTTGCAACGCGCGTATGACGGTGTCCCGAAGGGGGCGGGAAAAAATCCTGCCGCTGTGGCAAAAGGCCCGTCCGCCCGCCGCTTCTCGTTCGAAGGACGCATAGCGCGGAGAGCGGTTGCTTGGTTAACATTCCGTCGATGGTCCTATGGGGCGTGTCGGAAGGATCAGACGGCGATGTCGTTGCGAATGCGCATGCTGGCCCTGATCGGGCTGTTCCTGGCGCTGCTGGCGGTGGCCGGCGCGGCTGTGATGATCGCCAACGCGCGCGACGCTGTTCGCGCGGAAATGGCCTCCGCCCTCGATCTCGGCATCGCCATCGGGCGGGCGGAAGCCGGGCGGGGGGCCATTCCTGATGCCGTCGTGGCGCTCGACCGTCTGGGCCTGCGCCACCTGCGCTTCATCGCGGGTGAGGCGGCTTCCGACTCCCTGGGCGAGGGGGATGCCGGCCATGGGGCCGTTCCCGGCTGGTTCGCAGCGCTGATCGACGTGGCGCCGCAGGCCCATGCGCTGACCGGTGCCGATGGGCGCGTCCTGTTGACCGTGGTCGCCCAACCGCAGGACGAGGTGGCCGAGGTCTGGGAGGACATGCGGGACCTCGCCCTGGCGATGCTGGTGGCGGGGCTGCTGCTGCTGGGCGCCGCCTGGATGGCGGTGGGCCGGGCGCTCGCCCCGCTCGCCCGCGTCGAGGCGGCGGTGCGGCGCCTGCGCGAAGGTGTTTACGAACCCGGACCGCGGGGCGGCCTCGCAGGCGGCGGCGTGCCGGAACTGGTCCGGCTGGGCACCGGCATCGCCGCCCTGGCCGAGGAGCTGGCCGCGGCGGGGCGGGAGAACCGCAGGCTCGGCCAGAGGCTGATCGAGGCGCAGGATCGCGAGCGCCGGGACATCGCCCGCGAAATCCACGACGAGCTGGGTGCGGCGCTGTTCGCCATCAAGGTGGACGCCGGGCGCATCCTGCGCCTGAGCGAGGAGCCGAAGCCGGAAGCCACCATCAGCGAGCGGGTGGAGATCGCCGGACGCGCCCGCGCTGTGCTGTCCATGGCCGCGGACGTGCACCGGATGAGCCGGCGCATCCTGGTCCGCCTGCGCCCGGCCCTGCTCGACCAGTTGCCGTTGGGCGAGGCGCTGTCCGGGCTGATCGACGAGTGGGCGCGGCGGGAGCCGCAGGTGCGCTGGTCGCTGGACGTGGCCGAGGACGGAACGCCGGACGGCATCGACGGGCTGGACGAGGTGCTGCGCCTGACGGTCTTCCGGCTGGCGCAGGAATCGCTGGTCAACGCCCTCCGCCACGCCCGGCCGACCAACGTGTCGGTGACGGTGCTGCGCCGGAGCGACCGGGTGGAGGTCGTGGTGACCGATGATGGGCCGGGGTTTAGGGAGGGGCCGGGCGCAGCGGAGCGTGGCGGATTGGGCATCTCCGGCATGGCGGAGCGGGTGAGGGCGCTGGGCGGCGAACTGTCCATCGGTTCGAACGGCGGACAGGGGACCCGCGTGGCCGCCTGCCTCCCCTGCGTCCCGGCCGGGCTGGAGGGCGTGGCATGACCTTGACCATCCTCCTGGTGGACGATCACCCGGTGGTGCGCGCCGGTTGCCAGAGCCTACTCGCCGAAGCCGGGCTCGGCCGTGTCGTCGAGGCCGCCGACGTGGCGGTGGCGGTGGCGCTGTGGCGTTCGGAAAGGCCCGACGTGGTCATCCTCGACCTCAACCTGCCGGGCGGCATCGGAGGGAGGGACGGCGGCGGGATGGAGGTGTTGCGGGCGATCCGGGCGGAGAACCCGGCGGTGCCGGTGCTGATCTTCAGCATGCACGAGGATCCCGCCATCGCCGCGCGGGCGCTGAAGGCGGGCGCGAAGGGCTATGTCACCAAGAACGACGCGCCCGAGACGCTGGTGACGGCTGTGCGCTGCGTGCTGGCGGGCCGGGTCCATCTCGACCACGCGCTGGCGCGCGAGTTGGCGCTGATGGCGCTGGCCCCAAGCGACGACCCGCTGGCGGTGCTGACCCAGCGCGAGCGGGAAATCCTGGCGTTGGTGGGGCGCGGCCTGACCGCGGCGGCCATCGCCGAGGTGCTGGGCATCAGCCAAAAGACCGTCGCCAACGCCTGCACGCAGATCAAGGACAAGCTGGGCGCCGACAGCGCGCGCGCCCTGATCCGCATCGCCATCGACCACGGGCTGGCGGCTTGAGCGTCCACGTGGGTGGACCCGTCACGGCGGCGGAGCTTCCTCGCCGCGCTTGCCCTTGCGCGCTCGGCTGGGCATCTCGCCGAACTGGGTCTTGAAATCGCGCGAGAAATGGGCGGCGTCGGCGAAGCCGCAGTCGAAGGCGATCTCGGTGATCGTCCGGCGCGTGTGCTCCAGCAGCCATCGGCCGTAATCCAGCCGCAGCCGGCGTTGGAAGGCCGACGGCGAGATGCCCAGCGCGGCCTGGAAGGACCGTTCGAGCTGCCGGGCGCTGACCCCGACGTAGCGGGCGATGGCCTCGACGGAGGGTGGGGAGTCCAGCCGCTGCTCGATGAAATGCGTCGCCTGTCGGACACGGGCGTCGGTCACGCCGTCGAGGTTCGCGTAGAAATGCGCCTGCGGCAGCGCGCCGGGGCGGATGTCCTGGAGCATCATGTGGCGGACGGCCTGCCGCGCCTTCTGCCCGCCGCAGTGCCGCCCGACGAGGTAGAGGCCGAGGTCGATGGCCGCCGTCGATCCGGCGCAGGTGATCAGGTCCCCCTCGTCGATGAAGAGATGGTCCACCGAGGCGTTGGCGGCCGGAAAGCGCTCGCGGAAGGTGTCCAGCACGTTCCAATGGACGCAGACGCGGCGCGTGCCGACGAGGCCGGCGCGTGCGATGGCGAAGGTGCCCGTGCAGATGCCGAGAAGCCGCACCCGCTGCGCCGCCACCGCGCGCAGATAGGCAGTCACCGCCCCCGGCACCTCGTTCCGGTAATCGTTGCCGCCGCACACCGCCACGTAATCGAAGGGCGCCGGGGCGAGCAAATCGCTGTTGGGCGTCACCAGCACGCCGCAGCTCGACTGGCGCGGCTGCCCGCCGACGCTCATCACCGTCCAGCTCGCGTCGATCTGCCGGCTGCGCCCTCCGGGGTCGGCGGCGAGCCGGAGCGCGTCGATCAACCCGGAGAAGGCGGTCAGCGTGAACTGATCGAGCAGCACGAAGCCGATGCGCAACCGGGGATCGGCGGGGGACGGGGCGTCGCGGTCGGGGGCGTCCGGCATGTCGGGTCTGGGCGTCGGCATGTCGGAAATATTCAAGGATTCGGCAGCATTCTTCTATCGGAAAATACGTTGGAACAATTAGCTTTCGAACGAACCACGGCTCTGACGCCCGCTGGACCGACACCACGAAGGAACCGGTCATGACCCATACGCGCGCCGCCACCCGCAACGCTTCCCGCCTCGCCGCCCTGTCCGCCGTCCTGGCGGCTGGAGTCTCCCTCTACGCCCTGCCGGCCGCGGCCCAGGGCGAGATCCGCGTCGCCTGGTACGGCGGCAACTGGGGCGAAGCCTTCCGCACCTGCGTCGCGGAGCCCTTCACCAAGGCGACCGGCGTCCGCGTCGTGCCGGAGATCGGCACCTCGACCGTGACCTTTGCCAAGCTGCAGCAGCAGAAGGACGCGCCGACGCTCGACGTCGCCTACATGGACGGTGGCATCAGCGAGATGGCGCAGGCGGCGGGCGTGCTGGACGCCATCGACCCGACGGGCGTGCCGAACCTGGCGAAGGCGTTGCCGGAGGCGATCTACAAGGCGGACGGGTCGGTCTTCGCCGTGGGGTCCGGCTACTACTCGCTGGGCCTGACCTACAACACCAAGGAGATCAAGACCCCGCCGACCTCGTGGAACGACCTGTGGAAGCCGGAATTCGCGGACACGGTGACCATCCCGTCGCCGGCCAACTCCTCCGGCGTGCCCTTCGTCATGTTCCTGAACCGCATGTGGGGCAACCCGCCGGGCGACCTGTCCAAGACCTTCGAAAAGCTGAAGACGCTGAAGACCGCGCTCTACTTCGACAGCTCGGGGGCGGCGAGCAACGCCTACCAGAGCGGCGAGGCGATCATCGGCGCGCATTTCAACGTCGGCGCCTGGGATCTGGCCGACAAGGGCCTGCCCATCGGCTTCGCCGTGCCGAAGGAGGGCGTGTGGGCCACCGACGCCCGCCTGCATCTGGTCAAGAACGCGCCGCACAAGGCCGACGCCCAGCGCTTCATCGACACCGCACTGACCCCGGAAGCGTCGGCCTGTCTGGCGGAGAAACTCTATCTCGGCCCGGCGGTGCAGAACGTGTCGGTGTCGCCGGACGTCGAGCGCAAGCTGCCCTGGGGTGTCGGCGGGTCGGTCAAGAACCTCCAGCTCTTCAACTGGGCAGACATCAACCGGGACCGCGCGGCGATCACCGACGCCTGGAACCGCGAACTCGCCCGCCAGTGAACCGCAGCCAGCCGGGGAGCCCCATCATGTCCGACGCCCTGCTCTCCATCCGCTCCATCGACAAGCATTTCGGCGCCTACCACGCGCTGAGGGACGTGTCGCTGGATGTGGCCCACGGCGAGTTCGTCGCCCTGCTGGGGCCGAGCGGCTGCGGCAAGACGACCCTGCTGCGCTGCATCGCCGGCTTCCTCTCCCCCGATTCCGGCACCATCCGGATCGGCGGGGAGGACGTGACGCGGCTGCCGCCGCACCGGCGCCCGCTGAACACGGTGTTCCAGCACTACGCCCTGTTCCCGCATCTGAGCATCCTCGACAACGTGGCCTACGGGCCGCGCCGTCACGGGGTGGCGCGGGGTGAGGCGCTGGAGCGCGCCCGCGAGGCGCTGGAGCTGGTCGGGCTGGACTCCGCGGCGGGGCGCTTCCCGCGGGAGCTGTCGGGCGGCCAGCAGCAGCGCGTCGCCCTGGCACGGGCCTTCGTCAACCGCCCGAAGCTCCTCCTGCTCGACGAGCCGCTGAGCGCGCTCGACCTGAAGCTGCGCAAGCGGATGCAGATCGAGCTGAAGCATCTCCAGGAGAAGCTCGGCATCGCCTTCGTGTTCGTGACCCACGATCAGGAGGAGGCGATGAGCATGGCGAACCGCATCGTCGTCATGAACCGCGGCGTGATCGAGCAGGTCGGTGACGGTCGGGCCATCTACACCCGTCCGGCCAGCCGCTTCGTCGCCGACTTCATCGGCGAGGCCAACCTGCTGCCGGGAACGGCGGAGGGCGACGCCGGGGTGCGGCTGGCGGTGGGGTCGGCGCTGCTGCCCCATCTCGGCGCCGACACGCGGCAGCGCTACACCGCGGTGCTGCGGCCCGAGCATGTCGAGTTGCTGAAGGAGCCGGAGGCGCCGGGCCTGATCACCGATCAGGGCTTCGTCGAGGACGTCATCGACACCGGCGGGCAGACCGTCGTGACGGTGCGCGTCGGCGAGCATCTTCTGGCTAGCCGCCGGCTGGGCATGGCGGGGGAGGGGCTGAATCCGGGGGCGCCGGTCTTCGTCGGCTTCCGTCCGGGGCACGTCCACATCATCGCCGAGCCGGCCACCCACCGGTCCGGACCATGAGCACGACCATGAGCGCCGCCATGAACCGAGCCTTGCCCCTGCTGGCGGCCCCGGTCGCCTTCTTCGCCGCCTTCTTCGCCGTTCCGATGATCGTGGTCGTGTCGTCCAGCCTGATGGCGGGCGGCGTGCCGTCGCTGGGCAACTACGCGCGGGTGCTGTTCGACCAGTATCACTGGGACGTGCTGGCGGCGACCTTCCGCATCGCCGGGCTGACCACGGTGGCCTGCGCGCTGCTCGGCTACCCGCTGGCCTATTATCTGGTGCGGGTGGTCAAGTCACCGGCGCTGCGGCGGACCTGCGTCATCCTGCTGGTCCTGCCGCTGTTCACCAGCAACATCGTCCGCTCCTTCGGCTGGATGGTGCTGCTGGGTCGCAACGGCCTCGTCAACGACGCGCTGGTCGGGGTCGGCATCCTGGACCGCCCGATGCGCTTCCTTGGCACCGAGCTGGGCATCGTGATCGGGCTGGTCTACATCCTGCTGCCCTTCATCGTGCTGGCCGTCGGCAACGCGCTGGCCGCGGTGGACCCAGCGCTGGAGGACGCCTCCTCCGACCTCGGCGCCACGCCCTTCGACACCTTCCGGACGGTCACCTTCCCGCTCTGCCTGCCGGGGCTGATGTCGGGGATCGTCATGGTCTTCACTCTGGCGGTCAGCGCCTACGTCACGCCGGCCCTGTTGAGCGGCGGCAAGATCACGGTCTTCCCCATGCTGATCTTCCAGCAGTACAGCACGGTCTTCGACGTGAACTACGGCGGCGCGCTCAGCATGACGCTGCTGGTCATGACGCTGGTCCTGGTCGGTCTGGCCGGCTGGATCGGCAACACCGGGGCCAGCGCAACGGGGAGGAAAGCCCAATGATCGCACGGCTTCTTCTGCGGGTGGTGTCCTGGTCCGTCATGGCCTACCTGATCCTGCCGCTTCTGGTCATCGTCGGTTCCTCCTTCACGGCCACCAGCTACCTCGCCTTCCCGCCGCAGGGGCTGACGCTCGACTGGTACGGGCGGATGCTCGGCGACACCTCCTATCTGGCGGCCTTCGGCACCAGCACCCTGCTGGCCCTGGTCGCCACGGCGGCGGCCCTGCTCCTCGGCGTCCCGGCGGCGCTGGCCATCGCCCGCTGCGAGTTTCCGGGCAAGAAGTTCCTGTTGTCGCTGCTGATGTCGCCGCTGGTCCTGCCGCACGTCGTGCTGGGCGCCGCCCTGCTGCAATACTGCGCGGCGCTGGGCCTGATGCGCAGCTTCACGGCGCTGCTGGTCGGGCACATCGTCATCATCATGCCCTTCGTCCTGCGCTCCGTCCTGCCGCAGCTGACGCCGGAGCAGCGGGCGCTGGAGGAGGCCTCCGCCGACCTGGGCGCCCGCCCGATGGAGACCTTCTTCCTCGTCACGCTGCCGCAGATCCGCAGCGGCCTGGCGAGCGGCGCGATCTTCGCCTTCATCTCCTCCTGGATCAACGTCGAGCTGAGCATCTTCAACACCACGGCGGAGATGACGACCATCCCGGTCAAGCTCTTCAACTACGTCCAGTACACGATCGATCCGGTCATCGCCGCGGTGTCCTCCATCACCATCGGCGTGGCGGCCCTGGCGATCATCATCCTCGACCTCACCGTCGGGCTGCACCTTCTGTCGGACCGGCGCTGACCGGTCCCGACACCCCCCGCTTCATCCCCCCGATCCAACACTGAATCCGATCCACGAAAGGGTCCTTCCATGCGCATGCAAGACGCATTCGATGTCCTGTACACCCACACCGAGGGCGAGCCGCTCTGCATCATCCACAGCGGCATCCCCTATCCGGCCGGTTCCAGCATCCTGGAGAAGCGCCAGTTCCTGGAGACCCATTACGACTGGCTGCGCGAAGCCCTGATGCGCGAGCCGCGCGGCCACAAGGACATGTTCGGCGTCTTCCTGACCCCGCCGTCCGGCCCGGACTACGACGCCGGCCTGATCTACATCGACGGCACCCAGTATTCGCACATGTGCGGCCACGGCACGATCGCCGTCGCCATGGCGATGGTCGCCAACGGCCTTGTCCGCCGCGGCGAGAACGGGCGCACCACGATCCGCTTCGAGACCACCGCCGGCCTCGTCGTCGCCGAGGTGGCGCATGAGGGCGACCGGGTGCTGTGGACCAAGTTCGAGAACGTCCCGGCCTATGTCGCCGCGCAGGACGTCGAGTTCGAGCTGCCGGAGATCGGCCCGCTGAAGGCCGACATCGTGTGGGGCGGCAACTACTTCGGCATCATCGACCTGACCGGCACCTCGCTGCGCATCGGGGCGGAGAACGGCACCGCCCTGTCGCATTACGGCATCCTGGCGCGCGAGCAGCTCCGCCAGAAGGTGGCGATCCAGCACCCGGCGTCGGCGCACATCAACAACTTCAACTTCGTGACCTTCTGGCACGAGCCGACCATCGAGGGCGCCTTCTACAAGAACGTCCACGTCTTCAGCGCCGGCCAGCTCGACCGCTCGCCGGGCGGCACCGGCACCAGCGCGATGATGGCGATGTTCGAGGCGCGCGGGAAGATGGCGATCGGCGACACCATCCGCTCCGAGGGCCTGCTCGGCACCGGCACCTTCGAGGGCAGCCTGCTCGGCGAGACCCGCCTGAACGGCGTGCGCGCCGTGCGCCCGACCGTCAAGGGCACGGCCAGCATCCTCGGCACCGCTCGCTGGGTCATCGACCGCAACGATCCGGTCGGCGCCGGCTTCCTGGTCGCCTGACCGGTCCTCCTCAGTCGCGTCCTGGACTTCGTCCCGGCGTCCTCATCAGGGCGCCGGGACCTTTGTGCTGCGCCGATGGGCGATCCGCTCGCCCGGATCGGCGTGCTGTCGTTGTATACAATGACGCTCACTCCGTTTTCGGGACCGTGAAGACGGCCCGTCCGGCGCGCACATGCGCGCGCATCACCGACGAGGCCCACTCCCCATCGCGAGCGGCCAGGGCTTCGACGATCTCGCGGTGGTGGTTCATGCTGCGGGCGAGATCGCGCCGGCTGTAGCGGGCGAAGGTCCGCAGCACCAGCGGCATCTCCACCACCTGCCGGATCATCTGGCCCAGGCGCCGATCCCCGGCGATGTCGATCAGCAAGCCGTGGAAGCGGTCGTTCAGCGGCGTGATGCGCGAGAAATCCACCGCGTCGCCGTCTCCCACCACTGCCTCCATCGCGTCGCACAGCGCGCCCAGTTCGGCGAGATGCCGCGGCTCCGCGCGGCTGGCGGCGAGTCCGGCCACTTGGCTTTCCAGCGTCGCGCGCAGTCCGAAGATCTCGTCGAGGTCCTGGATCGTCCAGGCGTTCACCTTGGCGCCGAGGTTGGGGACGAGTTGCAGCAGCCCGTCGGCGGACAGCCGGCGCAGCGCCTCGCGCACGGGGGTGCGGCTGACCCCCGTCAGTTCGGCCAGCTCCTGTTCGCGCAGATGGGCGCCCGGCGGCCAGCGGCTGGCCAGGATGCCCTCCCGGATGAAGCGGTAGGCACGGTCGGCGGCGCGGTTGGAGCCGCCACTGAAGCCGTTGTCCCATTGGGGCGCCAGTGCCCCGGCGCTGTCCGACATGCTGACCTCCCTTGCGCTTCTGTCCGGCGCCTGGACTTTTCGGGTTGCGTTGTATACAATGACGCATTATGTTCGTTGACACAACAAATTAAACGCCCGTTTCCGGTGCGCTCTGTTGGAAGCCACTGGCTGAAGCGGCGACAAGGGAGGGATACAACCGGTGACGACACCCGCACAACGCCTGAAAACGTTGCTGGAGGCTCCCGGCCTTCGCCTGATGCCCTGCTGTTTCGACGCGCTGTCGGCGCGGCTGATCGAGCAGGCCGGTTTCCGCGTAAGCCTGATGAGCGGCTTCGCCGTCTCGGCCACCCGGCTGGGGATGCCCGACACCGGGCTGATCTCTTTCGCCGAGATGCTGGACCAGCTCCGCAACGTCTGTCAGGCGGCCCCCGGCCTGCTGGTGATCGGCGACGGCGACACCGGCTATGGCAACGCCATGAACGTGCAGCGCACCGTGCGCGACTACGCCCGCGCCGGGGCCGCCGCCGTCCTGATCGAGGATCAGGTCAACCCCAAGCGCTGCGGCCACACCAAAGGCAAGCAGGTCGTCGGGCGGGCCGAGGCGCGCATGAAGATCCGCGCCGCCGTCGATGCCGCCCGGTCGGGGTCCGACGACATCCTGATCCTGGCGCGGACGGACGCGCGTGCCGTGCACGGCTTCGACGCGGCGCTGGAGCGCTGTCAGGATTTCGTGGAGGAGGGCGCCGACATCATCTTCATGGAGGCTCCGCATAACGAGACGGAAATGGCCGTCTTCTGCGCCGGCATCGACCGGCCGGCGATGGCCAACATGGTGCGCGGCGGCCAGACGCCGATTCTGCCGCCGCGCGAGTTGGAGGCGCTCGGCTTCAAGCTCGCCGCCTATCCGCTGACCCTGATGTCGGCGGCCATCGACGCCATGCGCGCCGCCCTGGCCGCGGTGGCGGACGGGCAGGAAAGCCGGGTGCCCCAGGCCGATTTCGAGGCGCTGAAGGACCTTGTCGGCTTCCCCGACTACTACGAGCGCGAACAGGCCTACCGGGCCGCCGAGTGAGGGGAGGCAACGCCATGAACACGCCGGGTTCCATCATCGACAAGATCTGGGACCAGCACGTCGTCGCCGATCTGGGCGACGGGCGGGTGCTGCTCCACATCGACCGCCACATGCTGCACGAGGTCACCAGCCCGCAGGCCTACGCGGGGCTGGCCGCCGCCGGGCGCCGGCTGCGCCGCCCCGACCTGACCTTTGCGACGGCGGACCACATCGTCTCCACCGAGAACGGCCGCACCGACGACACGGTGCCGGGCGGGCCGGAGATGATCCGCGCCCTGCGTGCCAACGCGGAGGCCACCGGCGTTGCGCTGTTCGATCTGGGCGACGTGCGCCAGGGCATCGTGCATGTGATCGCGCCGGAGCTGGGGATCGCCCTGCCGGGCGCCACCCTGGTCTGCGGCGACAGCCACACCAGCACGGTGGGCGCGCTGGGTGCCATGGCCTGGGGCATCGGCACGTCGGAGGTCGAGCATGTCATGGCGACGCAGACGGCCATCCTGCGCCGCCCGCCGACCATGCGCATCACCTTCAGCGGCACCCGCCCGGCGGGCGTGTCGGCCAAGGACATGGTGCTGAAGCTGATCGCCACCATCGGCACCGCGGGAGCGACGGGCTACGGCGTCGAGTACGCCGGTCCGGCCATCCGCGCGCTCTCCATGGAAGAGCGGATGACCGTCTGCAACATGTCGGTGGAGCTGGGCGCGCGCTTCGGCCTGATCGCCCCGGACGAGGTGACCTTCGCCTATCTCCAGGGGCGCCCCTTCGCCCCGGCGGGCGCGCTGTGGGAGCAGGCGGTGGGTGCGTGGCGCGCCCTGGCGAGCGATCCCGACGCGCGTTTCGACGCCGAGATCGAGCTGGACGTCTCCAGCCTCACGCCGCAGGTGTCCTGGGGCACCAGCCCGCAGGACAGCATTGGCATCGGCGAGACCGTGCCCGATCCGGAGCGCGAGGCCGACCCCAAGCGCCGGCAGGCGATGCGCCGGGCGCTGGACTACATCGGGCTGGAGCCGGGGACGCCGATCCGCGACCTGCCGGTGGACATGGTCTTCATCGGCTCCTGCACCAACAGCCGCATCGAGGATTTGCGGGCCGCCGCCGCCGTGTTGAAGGGCCGTCGTATCGCCGCCGGCCTGCGCGCGCTGGTCGTGCCGGGCTCGGGCCAGGTGCGCCGGCAGGCCGAGGCGGAGGGGCTGGACCGCGTGTTCACCGCTGCCGGCTTCGAATGGCGGGAGCCGGGCTGTTCCATGTGCGCCGGGATGAACGCCGACCGGGTGCCGCCGGGCAAGCGCTGCGTCGCCACCTCCAACCGCAACTTCGAAGGTCGCCAGGGGCCGGGGGCGCGCACCCATCTTGCCAGCCCGGCCACCGCGGCGGCGGCGGCCGTGGCCGGCCGCATCGTCGATGTCCGCAGCCTGGAAGCCCACAGCCTGGAAGCCCACAGCCTGGAAGGAAGCGCCTGACATGCCGGAACCTGTCAATCGCATCACCGGGATTGCCGCGCCGCTGCCGCGGGCCAACGTCGACACCGATGCGATCATCCCCAAGGCGCATCTGCTGACCATCCACCGCAGCGGGCTGGGCGCCGGCCTCTTCTCCGAATGGCGGTTCGACGACGACGGTCGGGAACGGCCGGACTTCGTCCTGAACCAGGCACCCTGGCGGGAGGCCAAGATCCTGCTGGCCGGCGAGAATTTCGGCTGCGGCTCGTCGCGCGAGCACGCGGTGTGGAGCCTGATGGACTTTGGCATCCGCTGCGTGATTGCGCCCAGCTTCGCCAGCATCTTCCACGAGAATTGCCAGAAGAACGGTCTGGCCGCGGTGACTCTGGACGAGGCGGCGCTCGCCCATCTCGTCGCTTGTGCGCAGGCAACGCCGGCCGCCGCCATGACGGTGGACATCGAGGCCAGCTGCGTCACCGCGCCGGATGGGCGGGAGTTCCCCTTCACGATGGAGGCGGCACGGCGGCAGGCGCTTCTGGAGGGGCTCGACGAGATCGGGGCCAGCCTGCGCCACGACGCTGCCATGGCGGCGTTCGAGGCGCGCGACCGGGCGCAGCGCCCCTGGATTCACGCCCTGCCCACCGCCTGACGGGTCCGGGTCAACGCGCATGGCCGGAAAGGCCAGCGGCACATTGGGAGGAACAGCGATGTCGTTCATGACCACGATGAAGCGCAAGGCGGTCCTGGGGGCGGCGGCCATGGGAGTGGCGCTCGCCACCCTGGTTCCGGCGGTCCCGGCGCAGGCCGAGGAGATCACCGTCACCCACTGGGGTGTGCTGATGTACGGCGCTCCCTACGCCGTCGCCATGGAGAAGGGCTATTACAAGGAGCAGGGGCTGGACATCACCGGCGTCCTGACCTCCAAGGGCGGCGGCACGACCATGCGCAACGTAATGGCGGCGCCGATGCCCTACGGCGAGGTCGCCCTGTCGGCGGCGGTGGCGGCGATCAACCAGGGTCTGGACGTGAAGATCATCCACACCGGCGTCCGCACCGCGGGCGAGATCCTGTGGGTGACCAAGCCGGACTCCCCGGTGAAGACCGCCAAGGATCTGGACGGCAAGAAGGTCGCCTTCACCAGCCCGAAGTCGGTCACCGACATGCTGCTGACCATGGTGAAGGACAAGCACGGCATCACGGTGGACGGCGTGTCGGCGGGCGGCGTCGGCGGCGGCCTGACCATGCTGGAGCAGGGCGGGGTGGCCGCCGCGCCGGTGATGGACCCGATCTGGGCGCGCGTGCAGAACAAGTACCGCATGGTCTTCGCGGTCGAGACCGAGCTGCCGACCATGGTACAGACCGTGGGCGTCACCACGTCGGAGTTCGCCGCGAAGAACGGCGACAAGCTGAAAAAGCTGATCGAGGCGCGGCGCAAGGGGGTGGACTTCGTCTACGCCAACCCCGAAGAGACCGCCAAGATCATGACCAAATACTACGACATCGACGAGGCGATCGCGCTGCAGGCGCTCAAGAATCTGGCGACCATCAAATATTGGAGCGCCGGCGACTTCGAGTATGACGGGATGAACAACCTGATCAAGGGGCTGCAGATCATCGGCGAGGTCAAGGGCGAGGTCGACTGGTCGAAGCACGCCGACGCCTCGTTCCTGAAATAACCAGCCTGACGCATCACGATGACCGGGAGGAAGCCCCCGATGAAAGCCAACGTTGCCGCCAAGCGCGACCTGCACGAGGAGGCGGGGGCTTTCCCCGCCCCGGCCGTCCACGCCGAGCTGAAGGGGGTCAGCCGCATCTACGGCGTTCCCGGCCACGGAGGGGTGCACGCGCTGGGACCCGTCGACCTGACCTTACGGCAGGGGGAGTTCTTCTCCGTCGTCGGACCGTCGGGCTGCGGCAAGTCCACGCTGCTCGACGTGCTGTCCGGCCTGTCCGTGCCGACCGAGGGAACGGTGACCTTCGAAGGCAAGCCGGTGGCCGGCAAGGTCCCGGACGGCGTCGGGGTGGTGTTCCAGGAGGACGCCACCTTCCCCTGGCTGACCGTGTGGGACAACATCGCCTTCGGCCTGCGTCGGGCGGGCGTCGATCCGGCGGAGATCGAACGGCGGGTCAACTACGCCGTCGGCTTCGTCGGGCTGAAGGACTTCGCCAAGGCCTATCCGGTGCAGCTGTCCGGCGGCATGCGCCAGCGTGTCTGCATCGCCCGCACGCTGGTGATGCGTCCGCGCCTGATCCTGCTGGACGAGCCGTTCGGCGCGCTCGATGCCCAGACCCGCCTGATCATGGGCGACGAACTGCTGAAGCTGTGGCGCGAAACCGGTGCCACGGTGATGCTGATCACCCACGCGCTGGACGAGGCGGCCATGCTGTCGGACCGCATCGGCGTCATGTCGTCACGGCCCGGACGGATCATCGAGGAGATCGAGACGGGCTGGTCGCGCGAGCGTGATTCCCGCATCGCCAGCGAGGACGGCTTCGGCCAGATCACCGCCCGTCTGTGGCGCCTGCTGCGCGAGGAGAGCCTGAAGGCGGCGGGCCTCGCCGGGGTGGGTCATGAGCTGGGCGGGCTGGCTCCGGCTGATCGTGGTGACCGGCGCCGTCCTGCTGCTGGAGGTTCTGTGCCGGGCCGGCGTCATCGCCAAGACGGTCCTGCCGGCGCCCAGCGTCATGGCCGGCGACCTCTACCGCCTTCTCGCCTCGGGGGCGGCCAGCGCCGACATTGGCGAGACGCTGGGCAACGTCGCCATGGCGGTGATCGCCTCGATCCTGCTCGGCTTCGTCGCCGGTGTGGCGATCCACGCGATGCCGCGGGTACGCCGGGCCCTCGATCCCTTCCTGGCGACCTATTACGCGGTGCCCTTCTTCGTCTTCTACCCGGTGCTGATCGTGATCTTCGGGCTGGGGGCGGCGCCCATCGTGGTGATCGGCACGCTGTTCGGCGTGGTGGCGATGCTGATCAACACGCTGAACGGGCTGGACCGGATTCCGCGCGTCCTGCTGAAGACCGCGCGCGTCCACGGCATGGACCCGGTGCGCACGGCGCTGATGGTCAAGCTGCCCAGCGCGGCGCCCTTCCTGTTCACCGGGGCCAAGCTGGCCATCGCCTACTGCTTCATCGGCGTCATCGCGGCGGAGTTCATCATGTCCTCCTCGGGCATCGGCTACAGCATCGCCTATGCCTTCAACAACTTCGACAATGCGCGGATGTACGCGCTGATGCTGTTCATCATCGTCCTGGTGACGGTGCTCAACGCGGTGCTCTTCACCTGGGAGCGCCGGATCATGCAGCGGCGGAGGCGCTGACGGCCATGCACAGAAAGACCGATACGCTTCTCGTCATCGTCGCGCTGGTGGCCCTGTGGCAGGTCCTGCACTGGATCGTCGGCAGCGTCGCCCTGACCTCGCCCGCCGACACGCTGGCCCGCGCCGTCGAGCTTCTGGGCTCCGCCACCTTCTGGCCGCACGTCGCGGAGACCGGGGTGGCGCTGCTCTATTCGCTGCTGCTGGCGGTGTTCGGCGGGCTGACCATCGGCATCGCGCTGGGCATCAACCGGCTGGCCGGCGAGGTGGCGGAGCCGATCCTGGTGTCGCTCTATTCGCTGCCCAAGATCACGCTCTATCCGGTGATCCTGCTGGCCTTCGGGCTGGGCCTGTCGGCCAAAGTGGCCTTCGGGACGATCCACGGCATCGTCCCGGTGATCATCTTCACGATGAACGCGGTCCGCACCATCCCGCCGGTGATGCTGCGCAGCGCGCGGGTGATGCGCCTGTCGCCGCCCCAGCTCGTCTCCACCATCATCCTGCCCGCCGCCCTGCCGGAACTGGTGTCCGGCCTGCGGGTGGGCTTCTCGCTGACCCTGCTGGGCGTGCTGATCGGCGAGATGTTCGCCTCGCAGCGCGGCCTCGGCTACCTCGTCATGAACGCCATCGGCGGGCACGACGTGCGCACCATGATGGCCGTGGTACTGATCCTTGCCACCACCGCCGTGCTCATCAGCGCCGGCCTGCTGCACATCGACCGGCGCATGCACCGGCGGGCCTCGTAAGACTTCCGGAGATTCCACAGACATGACCATTTCCCTCAAACAGCGCCTGTCGCAGCCGGGCCTGATCTCGGCCCCCGGCGTGTTCGACATGATCTCGGCCAAGGTGGCGGACGGCATGGGGTTCGACGCGCTGTACATGACCGGCTACGGCACCGTCGCCAGCCATCTCGGCCTGCCGGACGCCGGGCTCGCCACCTACAGCGACATGGTCGGCCGGGTGCGGGCCATCGCGCGCGGCACATCGACGCCGCTGATCGCCGACGGCGACACCGGCTATGGCGGCCTGCTCAACGTCGATTTCACCATCCGCGGCTATGAGGAGGCCGGGGCCGCCGCCATCCAGCTCGAAGACCAGGAATTCCCGAAGAAGTGCGGCCACACGCCGGGCCGCCGGGTCATCCCCATGGCCGACATGGTGCGCAAGATCCGCGTCGCCTGCGAGGCGCGCTCGTCGAGCGACTTCCTGATCATCGCCCGCACCGACGCCCGCACGACGCTCGGCCTCGACGAGGCGCTGCGCCGCGCCGACGCCTACGCCGAGGCCGGTGCCGACATCATCTTCGTGGAAAGCCCGGAGAGCGAGGCGGAGATGGAGCGGATCTGCCGGACCATCGGCAAGCCGCTGATCGCCAACATGGTGGAGGGCGGGCGCACGCCGGTGATGACCGGGGCGCGGCTGGAGGATCTCGGCTACCGCATCGCCATCTTCCCGGCCACCGGCTTCCTGGCGATGGCCGCGGCGCTGCGCAGCGCCTACGGCGAAATCCTCGCCAAGGGGTCGAGCGCCGAGTATCGGGGAGAGCTTTATCCCTTCCCCGACTTCACCCGCCTGATGGGCTTTGAGCGCGTCTGGGAATTCGAGAAGCGCCATCCCGAGACGGAGTAACCGTCCGCCGTCTCAGCCCTGCGGCGTTTTTCCGGGGGCACGGCAGGGGAACTCGACGGTGAATCGCGTTCCCTCGCCGGGCCGGCTGTCCAGGTGGATGGTGCCGCCGAGCTGGCCGGTGATCAGGTTGAAGACGATGTGCAGGCCGAGCCCGGTCGAGCCGGTGCCCCGCCGGGTCGTGAAGAAGGGCTCGAAGACCTTGCCGTGGTTCTCCGCCGGGATGCCGCAGCCGTCGTCCTGATAGACCAGCCGCACCCCGTCGTTCTCCAGCGTCTGCGCCGTGATGGCGATCCGACCCTTCTCGCCCTCCCGGTAGGCGTGGTTGACCGAGTTGGTGATGAGATTCGTCACGATCTGCGCGATCACGCCGGGATAGCTGTCCAGCTCGATGCCCTTGGGGCACTCCAGACTCACCTCGTGGCCCGGGCGGTGCCAGGTCGGGCGCAGGCTGACCAGAACCTCCTCCAGATAGCCGCGCAGGTCGAAGCGGCGGCGGTCGCTGCGCGTCTGGTCCGAGGCGACCTGCTTGAAGCTCTGCACCAGATCGGCGGCGCGGGTGGCGTTGCTGATCATCAGCGTGGCGGCGTCGCGCGCGGCCTGCATGAAGTCCTGGAAGTCGGCCCGGCGCATCTTGCCGGTGTCGGACAGCGTTTCGAGCGCGCTGATCTTCTCGCCGAGATAGGAGGCGCTGGTCATCACGATGCCGATGGGCGTGTTGATCTCATGCGCCACCCCGGCGACGAGCTGCCCGAGAGAGGCCATCTTCTCTGCCTGGACGAGCTGCTGCTGGGCGGCCTTGAGCTGGGCGTGGGCGGCGTGAAGCTGCTCGTGGGCGTCGCGCAGCTCGCTTTCGCGGCTGCGGTCCACCGTCACGTCGACGTAGACCTGGACCATGCCGCCGTCCGGCATGGGATTGCTGCGGACCTGGATGACCCGGCCGTCGGCAAACTCGATCTCGCTGGGACTGCTCATCCGGGGCGAGGGCACCAGCGCCGTCAGAAGCTGGCCGGAGGCGTTCACCGCGGCGCTCAGCTCGCGGTACGGAAGGCCGACCCGGCGCAGCGTGTCCGGCAGTTGGAAGAGGGCCATGGCGCGCTCGTTCCAGACGCGCAGCCGTTCCTCGGCGTCGAAGGCCGCCAAGCCGTCGTACATGCTGGCCAGGGTGGCGCGCAGCAGCTGCGACTGTTCGGCAACCTCGCGGGTCCGCTCGGCGACCTGGGCTTCCAGCGTGCGGTTCAGCCGCTCCAGCCCGTCGTAGAGGCGGGCGTTCTCGATGGAGATGGCGATCTGCACGGACAGGAGGTCGAGCAGCTCCAGCCGTTCCGGGCTGAAGATGTCGGCGGCGAGGTTGTTCTCCAGATAGAGGATACCGACCATCTGGTTGCGGTTGCGCAAGGGCAGGCACAGCACGGAGCGCGGCTGCGCCATCCGCGTGTAGGGATCGTACTGGAAATCGCCGTCGTTCACGGCGTCGGCCAGGACGACCGGCTCGCCGGTCTGGATGACCGCGTCGACGACGCCGCGCACCAGGACCGGCACCGCGTCGTCGAGGGGGTGGGATTGCAGCACCTCCGCGGCGTCGCCCTCGCTCGTGGCGTCGGCCTCGATCCGCCACGCGCCGTCGGTCGGCAGGAGCAGGCAACCCCGCGTCGCGCCGGCGTTGGTGATGACCAGCTTCATCAGCGTCCACAGCAGGTCGCCCAGGCGGATGTCCTGCGCCAGCGCCCGCGAGGTGCGGATCACCGTCTCCACATCCACCATGTGCGAGCTGGACCCGGAGGAGGAGCGGCGCCGCGACGAGGCGGTGACCGGGCGTTGCGGCGGGAAACCATCGTCGGCCGGGCTTTGGTCCACCGCCGTCTCGCCGAACAGCTCGGCCAGCCGGGCGTCCAGCGCCCTGACCTTCGCCAGCGCGTCCCAGCGCCGGTAGGCGTGGCGGGCCTGGAACAGCATCGCCTTCGCCGTGAAGCGGTCGCCACGCGCCAACGCGGCCTCGCCAGCGCGTTCGCAGGCGAAAGCCTCGTCGTGGGTGAAGCCCTGCTCGCGGGCGCTCTCGGCGGCGGTCTGGTAGTAACGGTGCGCCTTGTCCAGCCGCCCCGTGGCGCGCAGCCGCTCGGCCACCACGAGCGCCAGCAGGTGGCGGAAGTTGGTCGGCGCGTGGCGGACCGCGCCGCGGAGCCGGCGCTCCAGCCCGAGAGCCGCGGCCCGCGCCCGCAGCCGTTCGGCGGGGTGGAGGCGGTCCCAGGCGGCGAAGTCGATCAGGGCGGCGACCACCCGCATGCGCAGGTTCATCACCATGCCCATGGAGGCATCGGCGAACGGACGGCGCTTCGCCATGCAGCGCCGCGCCTCGTCGATCCGGCCGAACAGCAGGTTCAGATAGGCCAGATGGCTGTGCATCGTGTCCAGGGCAAGGCGGTTGCCGCTGGCGGCCAGGGCCGGGACGTCGCTCGCCTCCGCGACGTGGGGTCCGGCAAAGGCGGTGGGGTCTTCGGACTCGCCCAGCAGGTTGGCGATGAGCTGCTGGTGGGGCCGCAAGACGCCGGCCGCGGTCTGCTGGTTCAAGCGCGCGATGGCGGCGGCGTGGCCTGCCGCGGTCTGCTGGAGCTGCCGCAGGGGATGGCCGAGAAACAGCCCTTGCGCGACCGCGTTGTTCAGGCAATAGGCGGCGTACTCGATGTCGCCGGTTTCCAGGCCGATCCGGTGGGCGTCGAGAAGTCCGGCCAATGATTTGGCCACCGGCTGGTGCCACACCTCGATGAACAGATGGACCACGAACAGCGTCTGGGCGCGGCCCTGGTTGGCGTTCAGGCGGTCGAGCACGCGCAGCGCCACCCGCCCGTACATGGCGCCCGCCGGAACGTCGCCGAGCATCGCGCAGTGCAGCAGCCCGTAGGTGGCGTAGGTGATGCCGGAGGCCGGCAGGATGCCCTCGGTCGCCGACAGGCGGACCATGCGCAGCAGCAGCACCGTGTAGAGGTTGGTGTCGTGCAGATAGGCGCTGGCCAGCACGCGCGACACGATGCGTCCGATCGTCAGCAAACGCGGGTCGGTGAGGGGCGGGCGATTGACGAGATCCTCCTCTCCCTTGCTGCGCAGCGCCAGCTTGGTCGTGGCGAGTTCCTTGAGCACATGCCGGGTGTCCGCCCGCTCGGGGATCGGGCTGCCGAGCTGGCCCAGGGCGGTGCGGCAGGCACCGAGCGCCGCCGGCAGGTTCTGCCGCGACACGTGCATCTGGATCTGCGTCTCGTAGGCCAGGGCGCGGTCGAGGACGGTGCGGGCGTTGGCCTCGATGGCCTCGGCCAGCGGCGTCGCCGCAGCGACGTCGCCGTTCACCGCCGCGATCTCCGCCGCTTCGGCGTGCAGGCTGAGCGCCAGGTCGTACAGGCGCGACCAACCGTCCGAGGGGAGCAGCCCGACCCCGGTGAGGAGATAGTCGAAGGCCGGCCCCAGCGCCGCCGAGGCGCGCGCCGCCTGTCCGGCCAGAAGGTTGTAACGGGCCAGTCGCTCCCGCTGCTCCGGCGACAGCAGGGGCAGGGCGCGGTTCAGCTGGTTGGTGATCGCGAACAGCCGATCGGTCGTCCGATCGCCCGTCAGGCCCTGGCTGCGTTCCAGCACGAGGCCGACGGCGAGATGGCAGGCCAGGGCGTCGGCGTCCGGCAGCATGCTGTAGGCCGCCTGCTGCACCCGGTCATGGACGAAACGGTAGGTGGCGCGCGGCGACACGCTGTCCATGTCGGCGTAGCGATAGGCGTCGCCGACCGGGACCACCAGCCCGCTGCGCAGGGCCGGCCACAGCGCCGCCGCCGTCGCGGCGGAGGTGCGCCGGCTCGCGTCGGCCAGGGTGGCGAGATCGAAGGCGCTGCCGATGCAGGCGGCGGTCTGGATGACGGTCAGCGTCTCGGCGGGCAGCTCGCGGATGCGGCGGACCACGAAGGTGACGACGTCGTCGACCATCCGTTCCATCCGCTGGGACTCGATGGCCTCCAGGTTCCAGTTCCACACCCCGGCGAGGCTGTCATAGGCGATCAGCCCACTCTGCTCCAGCGACTCCAGGAATTGCCCGAGGAAGAAGGGGTTGCCCAGCGTGTTGGCGATCAGCCGTTCGGCCAGAGGGCGCACGTCGTCGGGGGCCGCGTGCAGCGTGTCGGACAGCAGGGCCACCACCGCGTCGGCGTCGAGCCCGCCGAGAGAGACGTCGCGAACGGGAACGCCGCGCTCGCCGAAGGTCTGGATCGTGTGGCGCAGCGGGTGGGTCGCATCGACCTCGGTGTCGCGGCAGGTGCCGACCAGCAGGAAGTGGCCGAGGTCCGGATCGCCCGCCAGCCCCTCCAGGAGCTTCAGCGTGGCGAGGTCGGCCCATTGCAGGTCGTCCAGGAACAGCACCAGCGGGTGCCCCGCCCCGGCGAAGACGCGGACGAAATTGCGGAAGACGTAGATGAAGCGCTCGTGCGCCTCCACCGGGCCCAGCTCCGGCAGGGGCGGCTGGGGGCCGATCAGCCGCTCGACGTGGGGAATGACGTCGGTGATGACCCGTCCGTTGGGACCGAGCGCGGCGAGAAGGCGCGCGCGCCAGCGCGCCAGCGACTCCGGGCCGCTGGCGAAGGTCTGCCGTACCAGGGTCTTGAAGGCCTCGATCACCGGCGCGTAGGGGATGTCGCGCTTCAGCGGCTCGAACTTGCCGGTGATGAAGAAGCCATGGCGGGCGATCACCGGCTTGTGCAGTTCCCGGACCAGCGCCGATTTGCCCACGCCCGAATAGCCGGAGATCAGCAGGGCCTCGAACCCGCCCGCGGCGGCGCGCCCGAAGGCGTCGAGAAGGACGCGGAACTGGGCGGTGCGGCCGTAGAGCTTCTGCGGGATGCGCAGCACCGGACGGACGTCCCGGCTGGCCAGCGCGAAGGGCTCGATGCGGCCGTGGCTGCGCCATTCGGTCAGGCAGTGTTCGAGGTCGGCGCGCAGGCCGAAGGCGCTCTGGTAGCGCTCCTCCGGGTTCTTCGCCATCAGCCGGGCCACGATGGCGGCCAGCGGCTCGGGCACCAGCGGGTTGAGCTTGTGCACGGGCACGGGCGTCCGCGCGATGTGGCAATGCACCAGCTCCAGCGGGTCGCCCGACGGGAAGGGGGGCTGGCCGGTCAGGAAGTCATGGAAGGTGGCGCCCAGCGCGTAGAAGTCGGCGCGGTAGTCCACCGACCGGTTCATCCGCCCGGTCTGCTCCGGCGCCATGTAGGCGAGCGTGCCCTCCATGGTGCCGACGTCCGGGTCGCCCGCCTCTTCCCGCGATAATTCCGACGCGATGCCGAAGTCGATCAGGTTGAACTGGCCGGTCGCCGGGTTCCAGATCAGGTTGCCGGGGCTGATGTCCTTGTGGACGACCCCGGCGTCGTGCACGGCGGCCAGTGCGTCGACGGCCTGGAGCGCCATCCGCAGGAAGACCGCGATGTCCTCCGTCCGCACGTCCGGAAGGCTGTCCAGCGCGGCGCCGCCGATGTCGCGGAACACCATCAACAGCCCGTTGCCGTGGGGGACGCAGTCCAGCGCCTCCACGATCCCGGCGTGGCGCAACCGGCGGGCGATGGCGAATTCGCGCAGGAACGCCGCCTTGTCCTCGCCACCGATGTCTATCCCGGACAGCAGCTTGCAGATGACGGGCAGGCCGTCGTCGCGCCGGACGGCGCGCAGCACGGTGGAGCGCGACCCCACATGCAGCGTCTCGACAACGCGGAAGCCCGGTAAAGCGGGCAAGGTTGCGGTGGGGATGGCCCCGATCACGACGCAGCATCCTTATGTCGCGTGGTTGCGGTATCCGTTATAGAAGGTCGCGCCACGGTGGAGCAAGCGCAGGGCGTGCCGGCCGGGGTTTTGTACGATTTTTGCTTGGCGATCGCACGGGTCATAGACCTGTAGCATCGGCGAAACGGCGTAATAGTTCAATTGCGGTAAGACAATTTATGCTAATCTCCCCCGCAATTTCCGACGAGTGCCGCGAAATTCCGTGGCGCCGTCGCGGGGATGCCGGATCTGCCGGGGGGAGAGCATGGCGAAGACGAGAGTTGCAATTCTGGGTGGTGGCGTCGGCGCCCTCACCACGGCGCATTTCCTGTCCGACACGGACGAGAAGCGGGCACGCTACGACGTCACCATCTACCAGATGGGCTGGCGGCTGGGCGGCAAGGGCGCCACCGGGCGCGACCAGTGGAACCGCATCCAGGAGCACGGCCTGCATGTCTGGTTCGGCTTCTACAACAACGCCTTCAAGATGATCCAGGACGTCTTCGACGTCTGGAAGCGCTCGCCGGACAACACCTTCCAGTCCTGGCGCGATGTGTTGAAGCCGCAGCGCTTCACTCCCATCGGCATGGTGCTGGACGGCGGCAAGCCGGCCTATTGGCCGCTGACCTGGCCGGTGCTGGGCGGTGAGCCGGGCTCGGCCAACGTCATGCCGACCCTGCCGCAGGCCATCGCGTCGCTGGTCGGCGTGGTGCGCGACGTGTTCGAGAACTGGGACGAGCTGAGCGGCCTGATCGTCGACGGCAAGCTGGTCCACATCGACGGCCGCACCGTCGCGCCGATCCCCGTCCTGCCGCCCGACCGGCAGGTTCTTCCAGCGCCGCTCACCACCCGCTTCGCCGAGGCGATCCGCAGCTGGAAGGACCGCGAGGTCCGCCATCTGGCGCAGGCCGAGGCTCTGCTGAAGGGCGCCGCGGTGACCACCGCCAAGGACGCCGCGGTGGCCGCCCACCGGTTGATCCGGGCGCTGGCAGACGGGGCGCAAAATGGGCCTGGGTCCAACCCGTCGGCGGCTCCGCCGGTGGAGCATTTCCACGACCTGATGACGCTGTTGCGGCTGATCGAAGCCGCGGCGGCCACCCTGCCGAGCAACCATGTGGCCCGTGACCTGCTGGCCTTCGTGCTTCCCTTCACCATCGGCATCATCGCCGATTTCGGGATCGAAAAGCGCACCGCCGATTCGCTGGACGAGCTGGAATTCACCGACTGGCTGATCCGTCACGGCGGCGACGCCGAGGCGCTGAAGCAGAGCTGCTCGCTGCGCACCTGCTACGACACCTTCATGCAGTACAAGGACGGCGACTACCGTCAGCCCAACTGGGGCGCCGGCGTCGCGGCGCAGTCCTGCGTGCGCATGTTCGCCACCTGCCGCGAATCGGTGATGTGGAACATGGAAGCGGGCATGGGCGAGGTCATCATCGCGCCCATCTACCAGACCCTGCTGCAGAACGGCGTGAAGGTGAAGTTCTTCCGCCGCGTCGAGGACATCGGCCTGTCCGACGACCACGCACTGGTCGAAACCGTGCGCCTCGCCCGGCAGGTCGATCTGGCCGACGGCGGGGACGACTACCAGCCGCTGATCACCGTGCCGCTGGAGGACAAAAAGTTTCTCCTGGCTTGGCCGCTGGAGCCGCTTTGGGACCAGATCAAGGACGCCGACAAGGTCCAGGCGGCGCTCGCCACCAACAACTCCTCGCTGGAGTCGCACTGGTGCGCGTGGGAGCCGGTCGGGACCGAGACGCTGCAGCGCGGCCGCGACTTCGACGTGGCCGTCCTCGGCATCTCCATGGGCGGCTTCAAGGCGATGAACGACCAGCCGACCCTGGCGGCGGAGTTGCAGGCGGCCTCGCCGGCCTTCAACGCGATGACCAGCAACATCGGCATCATCCCGACGCTGTCCATGCAGCTGTGGTGCGGTCCAGACCTCCAGGGGCTGGGCTGGGAACCGGGCCAGCCGGCCGCCGTCGCCGGGCCGGAGCCCTGGTCGATCTGGGCGGAGATGGGGCAGACGCTGCCCTACGAGTTCCGCCCCGGCGAGACCGGCGCGCCGAAGTCGGTGCATTACATCTGCGGCGTCTGGCAGACCGGTCTGGTCGCCCGTCCGACCACCGACCTCGCGGTGCCGAAGGAGGCGCTGGACACTGTGACGGACAGCGCGGCGGAGTGGCTGGACGCCTACATGGGCAATTTCTGGCCGAAGGCGACGGTCTCCGGCCATGGCGGCGTCGGCTTCAACTGGAACGTCCTCTACGACCCGTGGAACGGCACCGGGCGGGAGCGGCTGTCGCACCAGATCATCCGCGCCAACGTCGATCCCACCGAAACGCTGCCGGGCAGCGCCGCCGGCTCCACCCAGTACCGGCTGCGCACCGACGCGAGCGGGTTCTACAACCTGTTCCTGGCCGGCTGCTGGGTCCGCACCGGCTTCAACACCTCCTGCATCGAGGCCACGGTGATGTCCGGCATGCAGGCGGCGCGGGCCATCTCCGGGACGCCGCTGTTCATCTCCGGTGAGAACTTCCTGAACGGGGCGCCGTCGTGACCGCCCCCCGCTACGTCTCCTTCGCCGGGCACGGCGAGGTGTCGATCGCCGCACCCGGCGTCTTCACCGACAGCCTCGCCACCGCCTTCGTCGTGCGCAGCAACCCGGTGAACACCCAGGCGCTGGTCGACAAGCTGCTCAACGTGGCGCCCGCCGGGGCGGTGCGCTACACGGTGGCCGGTCCGGTGGCGCTGTGCACCTTCCTGTCGGTGGGGCGCTGCACCAGCCCGACCGAGCCGTTCGGCTGGATTCCCTACCGGGAGGCCTCGCTGTGGCTGCCGCTGATCGAGCATCGGCCCGGCCAGTGGCCGCGGCTGGTGCTGTGGATGCCCTACGTCTTTCCGGACGCGACCATTCCGCTGGTCTGCGGGCGCGAGGGCTGGGGCTTCGCCAAGTCGCTGGGCCGCGTCACGCTGCCGGAGGAGGGGGCCGAGGCCCCGCGCTTCGTCTGCGAGACGACGCTGTTCCGCACCCTGTCCTCCGACTGCGAGGGGGTGTTCGCCCCCTTGCTGACCGTGGAGGGCGGGCCGTGGACCCCCGGCTCGGCGTGGCAGAGCCTTGAGGATCTCGCCGCCGACCTCGGCGACGCGCTGAAAGCCCTGCTGCGCCCCGGCGGTCTGGTCGAGGGGGTGGAGGTCGCCGTCAAGGCGGTGGAATCGCTGCTGGCCGGCACGGTGCCGGTCATCAACCTGAAGCAGTTCCGCGGCGCCCCGGACAGCGAGCTGGCCTGCTATCAGGCGCTGATCGACTGCCCGATGCACGTCGACCGCTTCCGCGGGGCGTGGCCGATGCGCGGCGACTGGACGCTGCGGGTGGCCGACTACGCCAGCCATCAGGTCATTTCGGACTTCGGCTTCACGGCCGGGCCGGACGGCAGCGCCACCGTCCATGTGGATTTCGCCATGCAGATCCACATGGACTTCCGCGCCAATCCCGGCCGGGTGGTCTGGCAGGCGGAGTGAGGGACAGGGCGCCGGCTCCGGAAAGGGCCGGCGCTCTCTTCAGAACGAGGCGCTGAGGCTCAGCGCCACGATGTCGGTACCGTTGCAGAACTTGCCCGGATTGACGGCGGAGCCGTTGGGCGGCGTGCTGTTGCTCACGCACTCCTGGAAGCCGTGGGAAAAGGCGCCGTCCAGCCGCAGCGTGTCGGAGAAGGCGTAGCCGACGCCGAAGCTGGCGTGCTTGGTGATGACCACCGGGATGACCGAGACGATGTCCTCCGCCGGGGCGATTTTGTCGGCCCAGCGGAAGCCGGCGCGCAGGGTCAGCGCGTCGGTCACCCGATAGGCGCCGCCGATGGCGAAGATGTTGATGTCGCGGTAGCGTTGCGGCAGCGTCTCCCACACCGTGCCGAGGCCCGGCACGTCGACGCGGATGTTGTACTGGCGCAGCGCCTGCGCCCAGAAGGCCCGCCGGTAGTCGAAGGCGACGGTCAGGTCGGGCCGCAGCCGGTGGCTGACGCCGACGCCGAACTCGGCGGGGAGCTGGAAATTGCCAAGCGTGTATTTCGCGGGCTGGGTCAGCCGCGACCCGTCGGGCGCCAGCACGATCACCGAGCCGTCGCCGGTCAGGTTGTTGAGCGCCGTGCGGAACTGGTAGAAGGCGCCGACGGTGGTGTCGGCCTGCGGTTTCCAGGTCAGGCCGAGCCGGCCGCTCACCCCGTC
Source organism: Azospirillum sp. Marseille-Q6669 (assembly GCF_965111635.1). NCBI lineage: Bacteria > Pseudomonadati > Pseudomonadota > Alphaproteobacteria > Rhodospirillales > Azospirillaceae > Azospirillum > Azospirillum sp. Marseille-Q6669. The sequence goes on from NZ_CBCOOP010000004.1 coordinate 747,672, forward strand.
GCCCTCCACCCCGGCGCGGGTGATGGACGGGTCGAAAATGTCGAAATAGACGCCGCCGCCCATCCCGACCATGGCGCTGGCCGCGCCCAGCATCGGCCCCTGTCCGGCCAGCCGCCCGGTGGCGGCCAACGCGCCGAGCTGATCGGCCCCCTGGAGGACGCGGAAGCCGAGCCCCGCCCGCACGTAATCGACCGCTCCCGCCACCGTGACTTTCGGCGTCACGTCCCAGGCGGCGGCCAGCGGGACGCGCATGAACATCGCCTCGCTGCTGGTGCGCAACCCGCTGTCGACGCCGGAGGGCAGGCGGGCCATGAAGCTGCCCTCGCCGTAATCGGTGCCGAATCCGCCCTGTGCGTAGGCGCCCAGCCCGAGGGCCAGAGTCTCATGCCGCCAGACGAAGCCGCCCTGGGGGATGTAGTAGCCCTGGAAGGGGAAGGTGTCCTTGCCGTGCGCCACCTCGCCGGTTTGCGTCTGGGTGGCGCGCAGCCTGGTCGGGGCGGCAACCACCAGCCCGCCCTCCAGGTAGGAGGAAGAGCGCTGCGTCAGGGTCGCCGGGTTGAAGATCATGGCGGCGCCGCCGATGTCGGACGCCGCCCCGGTGCCGCCCATGCCCATGGACACGGCCCCGAATCCTTCGAAGGTGTAGACGTCGGTGGCATGGGACGGAAACGCGGCGGCCAGAGTGGCCGCCGCGGCAAACGCTGCGATTACGCGCATTGAATCAGGGTTCTCAATCGGACGGGGTGAGGTCGATGGTCTGGCGGGCGATGGCCTCGGCGGCCTGCTTTCCGGACAGGACGGCGATCTCGGCGCTGCCCGCGCTGAACCAAGTCCGCGTCCAGTCCCCCGCCAGGAAGGCATTGACGAAGCCGCTGTCGCCCGGCGTCAGGCGGGTTTCCACCGTCGCCGGGAAGCACTGCACGTAGAGTTCCGACGGGTCGAGGTTGTAGCGGTAGTAGGAGGAGTAGACCTGGCTCTGGTCGAACACGCCGTCCTTGACGGTGTTGGGCCACAGCACCCCGATGTTGGCGTTCAGCCACTCCGTGGCGTCGCGGCGGACGTCCGCGGCCATCCGCTGCGGCAGGCCGCAGGCGTAGGGCGGGGCACCGGCCGGCCAGCGGGCGGTGCCGCAGAAATACTCCACGGCCTTGACGGTGCCGGGCGGCCAGGATTCGGCGGGGATGAGGTGGCTCATCTCGCCCCAGCTGTCGAGTTCCTCGACATAGCTGGTCATGGCGGTCGGGCCGGCCTTCCAGCCCATTTCCTCGATGCTCGGCGTCATCCAGAGCTGGACCGCCTGGGTCGGCACGGCCGGGGTGACCTCGACCATCTGCTTGAAGCGCAGATTGGCGTCCATCAGCTCCGCCGCCGGGTCGGCCAGCGCGGCGGGCGGCATGGCCAGCACGACGAGATCGAAATCCTTGCCGACCTCCAGCACCGATTCCCCGGCGGTGCAATGGCAGAACACCGATTCCAGGTTGATTCCGGCGTCGCGGATCTTGTCGCCGTCGACGATCTGGCTCCAGTCCGGCTCGGACGGCCAACAGTAGAGCCACTTCCCGTCGTCGCCGTAGCCGACCTTGACGAACGGGTCATAGGCGCCGTTGACGAGATCGACCTGCCGGTTCAGGCGCACCCGCTCCACCCAGGCGCCGTTTTCGGAGGTTTCCAGCTTGGTCAGGCGGTGGAACAGCTTGATGTCCACCCCGCGCTGCTTCAGCACGAACCAAGCGGGCGTAAAGACGGTGTCGCCCATGCCGGCGTTCATCTTCCACAGCGGCGCGCCCTTGTAGGCGAAGCCCATCAGCAGAAGGATCTCCGCCGCGGCGCCGGCGGCGAAGCGCGCGTTCTCCGGCCCGTCGGTCGCTTCGCCGTTCTTATAGGAGAAGCACATGTCGTAGAGCAGGCGCACCGGGGCCGACCACGCGAAGGTGTCGGAGATGCCGTTCTTCTGCAGCCATTCGCGGAAGTCCTCGCCGTTGATGCGGTCGAAGCCGTCCTTGCCGTAGGGCAGCACGTCGGCGAAGCAGCCGATGGCGAAGGCGAGGCCGAAATCGGCGAAGCAGGCGAATTCCCAACCCTCGTCCGACAGCTTCAGCAGCGGTTCCAGGACCGCCTGGAAGCCCTTCTGGACGATCTTGAGCAGATCGACGATCAGCCCGTGGTCGAGGGCGCCGTCGCCGGCTTCCTCGATGTGGGCGCGCGCCTTCTCAAGGGCGTCCAGCCCGAGCTTCGCGGTGAGGTGGCCGGGCAGATGGTCGTGCTTGGCGACCAAGTTCTGCAGCGCACCGATCAGGAAGGCCTCAAAGCCGTTCGGGCCGAGCGACCGCGGGTCGCCGGGGGTGCCGGAGCGCTTGGGGAAATCGAGGTTCCAGGAATGCCAGCGGGTCTTGCCGAAGCGCGGGATGTCCTGCATCAGCGTCACCTGATACAGCGGGCGGAAGGCGTCCTGCCAAGTCTGGAAGGCGTAGTCGGCGGGCTCGTCCCACTCCGCGTAGGCGCCGCGCACCATCCGGAAGGCGTTGTCGTAGAAGCCCAGGAAGATGTGCAGCCCGTGCTCCTCGATGCGCTGGCCCTGCTTGGCGTTGCGGCCGCTGGCCCCCTTGCCGCCCAGCCGCCAGCCGTGGCTGACCAGCGTCACGTCGAACTTCTCGCGCAACGCCTCGGTCGCCGTGAGAGTCAGCGCGGCGGACACGCCCCCAAGCCCGCCGCCCAGCACCAGCACACGCGTCTTTCCCATCGCAGCCACCCCGAGCCCCCGGTTGTTTTGCCGGGGGATTGTGCTTGGCATCGCCGCTTGTCGCAATGGCATTAAGACGAATGCGAACATTCCGCCGCCGCACCGGTGCGGATCGGTTACGGAGCGCCGTCGCCCGGCAGGACCGGAGGGGTGGCGGGAGCCGCGCTGTCGAGCAGGATACCCGACCGCCGCTGGGTGAACATCGCGCTGAGCAACGCGGCCGCCTGGGCGGCGGCGGCGGTGGGGGCGAGGCCGCCGACTCGGACGTTGGAGATGCAGTTGCGCTCGCTGTCCACCCGGCCGGGCCGCGGTTCCCAGGTCAGATAGAGGCCCAATGAATCGGCGGCGCTCAGTCCCGGCCGCTCGCCGATCAGGACGACGCTCGCCCGCGCCTGGAGCAGCGCGCCGACCGGATCGCCCAGCGCCACCCGCGCCTGCTCCGCCACCACCACCGGCCCGACCCGCAGCCCGGCCGCCTGGAGCTTCGGGATCAGGGCTTCCAGCACCGCGACGGCGTTGGCCTGCACGGCGGTGCCGCTCAGCCCGTCGCCGACCACCAGCACGACGTCGGGGGCGCGGACCGGCTCCGACAGGCGGCGCTGCGACTCCTCCGACAATTGCCGGCCGAGGTCCGGGCGCTTCAGGTAGGCGGCGCGGTCGGGCGCCGCGCTGGTCACCGGCACCGCCGGCCAGCCGCGCTCCTCCAGCGCCACCAGCAGAGCCGCAACGTCGAGCGGGGTGTGCACCGCATCGCGCGCCCGGGCGTGGGCGGCCTGGAAGGCGAGGTGGGCGGCGGTGGGCAGGCCGCTTCCGGCGTGGCCCAGCGCGATCCGCGCATCGGTGTGGCGGCGCAGATGCGCCCAGCGATCAGGCTGGGCCGGGGAGGAAAGGGGCACCGGTTCGGACTCGGTCATGGCTGCTCCTCCGGCAGGGGCAAGGCGGGCAGAAGGGACGACGCGGCGGGGTCGAAGCGCAGGCGCCCGGCGGAATCGGTGATGCCGGCGGCCTGCTGCCACGCCTCGAACTCCGGCGCGGGGCGGCGGCCCAGCACCTGACGCACATAGAGCGCGTCGTGGAAGGAGGTGCTCTGGTAGTTCAGCATGATGTCGTCGGCCCCCGGCACCCCCATGATGAAGGTGCATCCGGCCACGCCGAGCAGGGTCAGCAGGGCGTCCATGTCGTCCTGGTCGGCCTCCGCGTGGTTGGTGTAGCAGACGTCGCAGCCCATCGGCAGGCCGAGCAGCTTGGCGCAGAAATGATCCTCCAGCCCGGCGCGGGTGATCTGCTTGCCGTCGTAGAGGTATTCCGGCCCGATGAAGCCGACCACCGTGTTGACCAGAAGCGGCCGGTAGCGGCGGGCGACGGCGTAGCAGCGCGCCTCCACCGTCTGTTGGTCCACCCCCTCGTGCGCGCCGGACGACAGTTCGCTGCCCTGGCCGGTCTCGAAATACATCAGGTTGTCGCCGACCGTGCCGCGGTTCAGCGCCCGTCCGGCCTCCCACGCCTCGTCCAGCAGGGCCAGCGAGACGCCGAAGGCGCGGTTGGCGGCCTCCGTCCCGGCGATGGACTGGAAAACCAGATCGACCGGCGCCCCGCGCTCCATGGCCCGCAGCGCCGTGGTCACATGGGCCAGCACGCAGGACTGGATCGGCGCGCCGGTGCGCAGGCGAAGCTCCTCCAGCATCTCCAGGAGGGTGGTCATCGCCTCCACGCTGTCGGTTGCCGGGTTGATGCCGATCACTGCGTCGCCGCTGCCGTACATCAGCCCGTCGAGGACGCTGGCCGCGATGCCGCGCGGGTCGTCCACCGGGTGGTTGGGCTGCAGGCGGGTGGAGAGGCGCCCCGGCAGACCGATGGTGTTGCGGAATCGCGTGACGACGCGGGTCTTGGCGGCGACGGCGATCAGGTCCTGCAACCGCATGATCTTCGACACCGCCGCGACCATTTCCGGCGTCAGGCCGGGGGCGAGCGCCGTCAGGGCCGCCGCGTCGGCCTCCTCCGACAGCAGCCAGTCGCGGAATCCGCCGACGGTCAGATGGGCGACCGGGGCGAAGGCGGCGCCGTCATGGCCGTCGACGATCAGCCGTGTCACCTCGTCCGTCTCGTAGGGAACGACCGCCTCGGTCAGGAAATGGCGCAGCGGCAGGTCGGCCAAGGCCATCTGCGCGGCCACCCGCTCCGCGGCGCTGGCGGCGATCAGCCCGGCCAGCGCGTCGCCCGAGCGCGGCGGCGAGGCGCGGGCGAGCAGCGTCTTCAGATCGGGAAACCGGTACCGCGTCCCGGCCAGAGTGTGGGCGAATGCCATGGCGTCCCCTTTTCCCCTTGTCGGTTCGTCCGTTCGACCCGCCGCCGTAGAGTTTGGCGATGCCGCCGCGCCCCGTCCAGCGCCCGCCCGAGCATCGACGTATCGATGATCCCGACCGCCGGACCTGGACCGCGCCGTTGGCGGTGAATATGGCGTTCGGGCGATGTCGCCGAAGCCTCTGCTGGGCGGGGCAAGAAAGTGCTTTACAAAGCAAGGAATATAATCCAATCTATAGGAGACAATGCGTTACCCGCGCCCGCCCGGCTCCGCCGCGGCGGGCGTCGTTGTTTTGATCGTGCGTCTCCTCGCCGGGGTGGAACCCGTGTTCCCGCCGGCGGAGGAACCCAAGGACCTGGGCGTTCCCTTTGCCCCATCGGGCGAACCGGAACGGCACGATCCCAACGGAGGGGCCGTCCCACGACCGGTCCCATCCGCCGTCAAGCCGCCTTCAGGCGGCTTTTTTCATGGCCGAAAGGAGCCGTTCAACATGACCAGTTCGAACCGGGTGCGCCTCGCCGGTGTCCTCGAAGCGGTGCCCGGCACCACCCCCGTCACCCCGCGCCTGCGCCAGCAGCGGGTGACCTCGATCGGCCTGACCTACAAGACCGATTATGAGGAATCCGGGGAACTGCGCGACGACCGCATGAACGCCGATCCGCTGAGCGTCGGCCAGAGCAACGGCGGCCAGATCGGCATCGAATGGCATTATCCGGTGCCGGGCAGCCTCCTCGACTCCGAGATCGCCAGCGCCTTCTGCGCCGACTGGGTGAACACGCCGTTCCGTGACAACGATGGCCTGCCGGCGTCGGCGGTGACCTCGGTGAGCGCCGATGCGCAGGTCGTCGCCGTGACCGACGGCCCGGCCTTCGCGGCCGGCCATCTGGTGCGCTTCACCGGCTTCGAGGCCGCCAACAACGGGGTGCGCAAGGTGACGGCCGGCTCCGCCACCTCTCCGGCCTTCGCGGGTGGCGGCCTGCTGGACGAGGCCGCTCCGGGCGCCGCGGCGCGGCTGAAGGTGGTGGGGTTCGAAGGTGCCTCCGGGGATCTCGCCACGACGCTGACCGGCCTCGGGTCCACCGTTCTCGACTTCACCACGCTGGGCCTGTCGGTCGGGCAGTGGATCAAGATCGGCGGGACGACCGACGCCTACCGTTACGGCACGGCGGCGTGCAACGCCTGGGTCCGCATCGTCGGTATCGCTCCGCATGAGCTGGCCCTGGACAACCGGCCGGCCGGCTGGGCGGTCGATGCCGGCCCCGACAAGACGATTCGCGTCTGGCACGGCGACGTCATCAAGAACGGGTCGCTGGTGCGTTCGGTGACGCTGGAGCGCGGCTTCATGGAGCAGAACCCGCCGAGCTTCATCGCCCAGACCGGCATGCGGGTGAACAGCCTGGAATTCGGCGGCGAAGCGAAGAAGCCGGCGACCGGGACGGTGGCCTTCATGGGTATGAAGGGCGGCTCGTCCGGCGTCGCGCTCGACGTTGCGCCGGCCGACGCTCCGGACATGGTCGACTATCCGGCGATGGCCTTCTCCGCGAACTGCGGCCGGATCGGCGTCGGCGGAGCGGCGCTGGGCAATCCCGACTGGGCCCGCGCCATCAAGTTCACGGTCACCAACAACCTGAGCACCCGCGACGCGCTGTCCGACGGCGACGGAACCGCCCCGGCGGCGGTGGCGATCCGCGATGGCGCCTGCGACGTGAAGGTGGAGCTGGACACCTATTTCGGGTCCCGCGCCCTGCTGTCGCGGATCGAATCCGGCGAGAAGATCGGCGTCAACTGCCGCCTGCAGAAATGCGGCCGGGCGATGATCTGGGAGTCGCCGCGCCTCACCGCCCGTGAGGGCGATCCGGGCGTCGGCGGCAAGAGCCAGGACGTCACGCTGCCGGCGCAGCTGACCGCCTCGCGCGATCCGCTGACCAACGCGCAGCTGATCCTGAACCGGATCGAATTCTTCCAGTAACCGGCCTCCCGGCGACCAACGGGAACGAGGCTGCCCCACCGGGCGGCAGACGGTTCGCGCGAACCGGGGCGGGCGTTTGGTCGGCGCCCGCCCGCTTGCGCGCATCCCGACCAACGACCAAGCACGAGAGACGCTCATGACCTTCGAACATGTTTCGCACGGCCTGCCGGCCGCCGCCCCGCAGACCGACGACCTCGGCGACCTGCTGGTGGATGAGCGCGTTGCGCGCGACGGCGTGTGGATCACCCCGGACCCCGACCGCAGCCTGCGCATCAGGACAAAGGGCCTGCCGGACGCCTACTACGACGCCCAGGCCCGACAGCAGCGCCAGGCGGCCAAGGGCTTCAACGGCGACACCAACCGGTTGCCGGTGTCGCACAAGCGCCGGATCAACGCCCGCTGCCTGATCGACCACAGTCTGGTCGACGTGGAGGGTTGCGTCATCGGCGGCCGCGAGCTGCCCTTCGCCGAATTCTGCGACCTGATCCTGGAGCCGCGCGGCGCCAGGCTGCTCGACCTCGCCTTCGGTGCGGCCACCACGGCGCAGGACGGCAAGGCCGAGGAGTTGGAGGCCGCCCGGGGAAACTGACCGCGGCGCTGCGGGACTGGCTCGACCGACGGGCCGAGACCGACGACCTGCTGGACGAGCTGATGGATGAGGATCCGGACGCCGTGGCGATCGTCGCGGCGCGCCGGGCCGGGCTCGGGGAGGCGGTGGAGGTCGAGCCCTGGTGCCGATGGGTCTGGCGCGCGTGGCACGACCTTGCCGACGACCGGCATTGGCGGCCGGGCGGACTCGGTCCGGCCATGCCCTGCCGGATTCCCTGGTCGGTGGTGACGGCCTACGCCGACCGCAACGCCGTCGACGCCGACCTCCTGCGGACGCTGCTCCATCACATGGACGAGCTGTACCTCGCCTGGTGGGCCGAGACGTCCAGGCAGAGCGCCGCCCAGACCGGCGGCGAGGCCGGGGAGGGAGCGTGAGCAACGCCCCCTCCATCCTGCCCGCCACGCCGCCCCACCGGCGGATTCGTCCGCCCTGATCATCACCTCTCGCCGCTGAGGCAGCCATGGCAGCAGAACAGCTGGTCGTCGGCTACGACGACTGGATATCCACCACCGTCCGCGCGACCAAATCCGGTGAGCAGCTTGCCCGCCAGTACGGGGATGTCGAACGGCTCACGACCAAGGTGACGGCGATCACCAGCCGCTTCGCGGATGAACTCACCAATCTGGAAGCCAGCGAACACGCGCTGGCCGACAAGGAACGGCTTCGCGCGGCCATCCTGTCCCAGCAGGACGCCGCCGTCCGGAAGGCCACCGCCGCGCACGAGCGGTGGGTGGCCGGCATGCGGGCGGCGGAAGCCGCCGCCGGCGCCCAGGCGGCCAGCACCGCCACCGCGACGGCCTCCGCCGGGTCCTGGGCCGGTGCGATGGCCAAAATCCACGAGAGCGCCGCCCAGGCCGCCGCTAATCTCAACGGTCCGGCCTTCGAGGCGCTGTCCGGCCGGATCGGAGACCTGACCAAGGCGCAGGGCTCCACGGGGTCTCTCCAGACCGCCGCGGTGCGGCAATCGGCCCCGGTGCAAACCAGTTCCGCCGGTGAAAAACGCGATGCCCCGGTTGCCGCCGCCAATAATTCGTCGGCCAATCCGAAGAAAGCCGAGGAAGCAGTTAATAAGGCCGGGATTGCTCTGGCCGAAAAGCTGGAGAAGGCGTTCGACAGCATGGGTGACACCCTGGTGAAGGCGTTCGTCACCGGCAAGACTGCGGCGCTGGACTGGGGCAAGACCACGAAGGCGATCATCGGTGAACTCGCCATCGATCTGGTCAAGATGGCGGCCATTCAGCCGCTGAAGAACGCGTTCTTCGGAACCAGTGGTCCAACGCTGTGGGGTGCCTTTGCGACATCGGGCAACAGCCCAGCCCAGGGTGGCAGCAATCCAACCGGGCAGGTTTCCTCCATGGCGAGCAATTGGGCCGGGGGGAAAGCGCTGTCATGGGTGGGAGACAAGTTGGGGCTGTCTGGACTTTACGACAGTGTGATGAACACCACACTTTGGGGCGGCACGGTGGCATCGGCGGCCTTGCCCGGCAGCATCACCGGCAGTGGGTCTATCGCCATGGGTTCGGTGACCGGTGGCGGAGCGCATGCCGCCGGTGTGGCTGCTTTGCCAGGCGGGATGACCAATGCGATGGCTGGTGCCGGGAATACAACCGTAGGCCTGGGAAGCGTCCCGTCCGGTGCAAGCACAGGCGGAGCGACCATTGGAGGCGTCCTCGGCTCGGCTGGGGTTGGCTTTGCGGCTGGTTCGTTGTTCGGCGGCTGGGCCGGCACTCAAAGCAACAGCAAGGTGGTGGGGGCCGGGGCTGGAGCCTTGTCTGGTGCGGCAGCCGGTGCGGCCTATGGTTCAGTCGTTCCTGGCATCGGAACGTTGGCCGGTGCCGTGGTCGGTGCCGTCGCCGGTGCATTGGGCGGCGGCATCGGTGCGCAGAAAGCCTCCGTCGGCCCGAACGCCGCCGCGACCTTGCGGGTCGAGAACGGCAAGCTGGTCCGGATCGGCGCCGATGCGGACAACGGCGGGAGCACCGACCGTGTGGTGGCGGTGACCGATGCCGTGGCCACCGCGGTCAACACCATGACCCAGCTCGGTGTGCAGGTCCGCGAGGGGCAGCAGTATTTCTTCGTGGACGGTGGCCCCAAGGTCGTGAACAACGGCAAAAAGGCCCAGACACCCGAAGCGTTCATCCGCGAGGTGATGGGCACGCTGACCGCCGATGGGCTGGTCGGCAAGGCCCTGGCGTCCGATGCCGCGCAGAACAGCGGCGATCTGAACAAGATCGTCCAGGGGCTGTCGCTGGCCAAGGCGATCGAGCAGACGAATTCGGCTCTGTCCAACCTCGACACGTCGCTGCACGCGGTCCAGAAATCGGCCTTTGCGGCGACCGCCGAGAGCCTCCAGCCGATGGTCGACCAGTTCAGGCTGGCGCAGGAGTTCGGCCTGGAAGCGGATTACGCGTCCATGGCAACGGGCCAGCTGACCGCGATCCTGGACAACATCCGGGACCCGGTGCAATGGCAGACGGTGCAGGTGGCGGTGGCGGAGCTGGACGGGCAGATGGCCGCCTTCCGCGATCAGGTGGGGAAGGTGAATCCCGCCCTGGTCGGCCTGATCAACGATGTCGAAGCCGCCGCGAAGGAGAAGATCTACGGCGATTACCGGAAGACGTTCGACGCCGGGCTGAACAGCGCCCGCGGAGCCGACTACCTGAACCAGCTGACCGACGTCCGGACCTGGTGGAACAACAATTGGGCCAACAGCCTGATGTCGGGCCGCAACCCGAACGACATGTACGAGGCCCAGGCTAAGGCGATCTTTGCCGGCCTCGACGTCAACCAGCTGGGAAAGGCGGTCGAGTATTTCGCTCAGCTCGACCCGGTGATGTCGGGGCTGGCTGCCGCGGCGCGCGACATCGCCCGCCAGGACTCCCTGGCCGGCCTGGATCAGCGCTACCGGGCCGCCCAGGTGGCGTTGGGCCAGCTGTCCCAGGCGGAGTTCGACCGTTACCAGACCGAGCTGGAGCAGGCGCGGGAGCTGTCGGCGGTCACCGATCCGGTCGTCCGCGCCCGCCTGCAGGAGGTGCAGACTCTCGAGAAGCAGGCCCAGGCTTATGAAAAGGCGCGGCAGTCCGGAGAATCGCTCACCGACTGGCTGACCAACAAGCTGGGCACCAGCTCCGCCGGGGTCTCGGCGTCCACCGCCTACACCAACGCGCTGGGCGCGTACCAGACGGATCTTGCGAAGGCGGCCGCCAACGACAACGACGCGCTGGGACGGATGGCCAGCACCGCCGATCGTCTGCTGACCGCCTACACCGATTATTTTGGCAGCCAGGGCGCCACGGCCTTCTGGCAGAAGATCATGGGGGAGGTCGCCAACCTTCCGGCCGTCAAATCCTACGACAGCTCCATCGTCGACGCGATCAACCGGCTTCCCCATGGCGCCGGCGGACCGGCCACCGGCCTCACCATGGTCAACGACGCCGGGCCGGAGCTGATCCGGCTGCCGACCGGCTCGATGGTGATGACCAGCCGGGCCAGCGTCGATTTCCTGCGGCGCGGCGGCGGCACCACAACCACGATGCCCGCCCCCGACACCGCGGTGGTGGAGACGCTGCGGCAATTGCTCCGCGCGGTCGTCTTCAACGGCGCCGACCTGACCACGGTCCTCGAAGGGCTGAAGGACAGCGGCTTGCGCCAGGAGAAGGCGCTGGCCGCGCTGCGCGGCCAGTTCAAGCGGGCCGGCGACGCCGGCACGCTGCCGGGGCGCGCGGCCTGATGCGTGTCTTCCTCGTCCGGATCGAGGAGCAGCCCTTGACCGTGACGGAACCGGCGCCGCTCGATCTGAGCGGCGTCGTCCGTCCGCCGCCCCGCGTCGAAGCGGGGCGGTCCCTGGCCATGGTCCGCGCCTTCACCCGCCGGCCGGTCTGGCGCCCCCCGGTGCCGACCGCCGTTCCGCCGCCGTTGCGGGCCTCCGCCCGCACCACCCTCGCCACCGTCCAGGGGTACGTCATGTTCGGCGCCTCTCCCTTCGGCGCGGCCCCCTTCGGCGCCCGCCGCGACCGCCTGTCCCTCGCCATCGGAGACGTCATGCTGCGTTACGGGACCATGAATTACATCGACCGCGACCACAGGGAGTTCGAGGACGGGTTGCGGACCCCCTCCTTCAGCCGCACGCTCCTGACCGGTGGCACGGTCGGCGGCTGGGCCAACGCCAGCCTCGGCGACCTCGAACTGGACAATCTGGAGGGCGAGCGCAGCGACCTGCTGCGGCGCGTCGCCGTCGACGGGCGTCCGGTCGAGGTGCTGCAGCCGCGGCCCGACGGGACGACCGAGGTGGTCTTCGAATGCACGGCCCGGGACATCGTGCCCGGCGACGACGACACGGTGCGCATCCGGCTGCGGGATTGGGATTACCTGCTCGACAAGCCGGCCCAGACCGCCACCTACCCGGACGACGCCCCGCCGGAAATCGCCAACCGCCGCCGGCCCTTCGGCTATGGCCCGTGCAACAACGTGACGCCGACCCGGATCGCAACGACGGTTCCGGCCTATCAGTTCAACGACGGCCCGTCGCGCGCCCTGCGGGCGGTCTATGTCGCCGGCGTCCCGCAACTGCCCACGGACCTTGCGGCCATCGATCTGGCGGCCTCGACCTTCACGCTGGCGGCGGAGCCGGCGGGCGACGTGACCTGCGATTTCGACGGTCTGGTTGTGGACGGGGTGTATCTCAACACCACCGCCCTGGTGATCGACGATCTGGCCTTCCGGCGCGGCGGGCTGCCGGCGACGCGGAAATCCGTCCGCCATTTCGAGCGTTTCGCGGCCGACATGCCCGGCGAGGTGCAGCTTTACGTCTCCCACGGCGAGGAGCCGACCGTCCTGTCGCTGATCCAGCGCCTTCTGGCGCCTTGCGGCTGGGGGGCGTTCTCGTGGCGCGGCCAACTCCAGGTCGGTGTCTGGAAGGTGGCGACGGGATCCCCGCGCTGCCTGCTCTCCAAGGCCGAAGGGACGCTGATCAGCCTGCAGCCGGCCGAGCTTCCCACGGAGGTCTATCCGCCGCCGTGGCGGTTGCGCGGCGGCTACGACCGCAACTGGACGCCTCAGACGGCCAGCCAGCTCAAGGGCGACGACACCCCCGGCGCGGCCGACCCCGTCGGCGGGCCGGAGCGGCGCCGCTGGCTGGCGCGTGGGCAGGAGATCGCGGAAGCGAAGGACGAGGTCACCCGCGACCGCCTTCATCTGGGCGCGCAGGATCCGGCCGTCGTGGAGACCTGCCTCGCCGACAAGATCGGCTGCGAAACCGTCCTGCAGGCGTCCCTGGCCCACTGGCTCGGCAACCGGGCCCATTACCGGGTCGTGCCCGACACGCCCCCCTTCTTCTTCGACATCGGGGACGAGGTGGCGATCCAGTGGGACGGCCATGGCCTGGAGGGCGGCCAGATCGGCGTGGTGGCGGAAGTCGCCGAGGGCGAATGGACCGAACTGGTTATTGAGGTGTGACATGGACAACCTGACGGCACGGGTCGGCTGGATCAACCACGCCGACACCGCCACCCTGACCGCCCTCCACCCCGGACCGGACACGCTGGGTGTGGAGCGGTTGCAAATCAAGCACGTGGCCCGCTATCACGAGCAGACCGGTCCCGAACTGGCGGTTCGTGCCGATCTGCACGCCGGCAAGGCGGTGGACGCGGTGGTGCTGCCTCTGGTCAATGCCGGGCCGGCGGCCACCCTGAGGGTGCGCGCGGCCGCGACGGTGGCCGATCTGTCGGCGGCCCCGGTCTACACCTACGCCGGGCCGGGGCACGTCGACGACGCGCACAACTACGCCATCCATCTGCTGCCGGCGACGGTCACCGCACGGGTGTGGGAGGTGGCCGTCACCGATCCGGACCGGGAGGTTTCGCGCGCCGGCCGGCTGGTCCTGACGCCGCTGCATCGCTTCGCCTTCAATTTCAAGGCGAACTGGGGCGTGCGCTGGGAAGACCTGTCGGAGGAGCGCGACGGCGCCGGCGGCCAGATGTACTCCCGCGCCGGGCCACGGCGCCGCGTTCTGAGCGCGGAATTCGGCGAGATGACCCGCCGGGAGCGCGACGAGGTCGCGCTTGAGATCGAGCGGCTGGCCGGCAAGACCGGCGACATCCTGATGGTGGCGCGGCCCAACGCCCCGAACCTTGCGCACTACACGGTGTGGGGAAAACCGGTGGACACCGGCGGCGTCAACGAAAGCCGCCTCGGCATCTTCACCAAAACCTTCCAGATCAAAGAACGGCGGTTCTGATGGCCTTCGTCTATCCTGACCGCGCCTCGGAAGTCACCACCTCGACCGGTGACCAGGGCGACATCATTCTTCAGGGGCCGGAACCGTCCTTCTGGTCCTTCACCAGCCGGATGGCCGTCGGCGACGAGACCACGGTGTGCCGGGAGGACGGCCTCACCTCGGAGCTGGTCCGGGTGCGGCTGGTGGCGCCGGACCGTCTGCGCTATCTGGCGGTCTACGGCTCGTCCAACGGCGGCGCCCGCGTCGTCTGGCCGGCGGGGCAGCAGCGGGTCTACGCCACGCAGCTCGGGCGCTACGCTCTGCTGCCGCCCGACGCCGGACAGGCCGGGCGGCCCGTGGTGGTGCAGCCGGATGGGACGTACGGCGCCGGGGCGCTGACCGTACCGGTACCGACCGGCCTCACTCTGGGCACGCTGCTCGACGCGGCTTCTGCCGGCGGGCGACCGGACGGGGTGGTGCTGATCCGGCTGGTGGTGACCTGGGACGAGGTCCCCGGTCTGGACTACGAGTTGGAGATCCGCGACGGCCTGACCACCGGCTGGCCGGGGACGGCGTCAAACCCGACCCCCATCCCGGCGGGCGGTGGGCGCTGCGTCGTCAATGTGGTCGGGGGCTACACCTACGGGGTGCGGCTGCGTGCCCGTGCCATCAGCGGGGTGTCCGGCTGGACGCCGGAAAAGACCATCGCCGCGACGGGCGACGACGTACCGCCGGGGCCGCCCACGGACATGGCGGTGACCGAGGTCTACGGTGGCGCGGTGTTCACGTTCACGCCCCCCGCAGACGCCGACACTCTGGAGGTCCGTTTCTACGCGGCGCCCGCCGACGATAAGACCGCCGCCATGCTAGTCGGGGCGGGCCTGCGCCGGGTGACGCTGACCGGCTTGCCGGCGGGGGCCACCCGGTGGGTCTGGGCCGCGTCCGTGGACACCAGCGGCAATGAAGGCGAGTGGATTGCCCTTGGCCCGGTGACCGCGCTGCGCATCGAGCCGGGGGACCTTGCGGAGGAGCTGGGCGAGCGCATCGAGCGCCTACCGGCGAGCCTGGATTTGGCCGGTGAGGCCGCCCTTGAGGCTGTGCTGGCGGCTCAAGAAGTCCGGCAGAGCGCCCAGGCACGCCTGGACCGGACGGCGACGTCCATTGATAGGACGATTGATGACGTGCGGACGCTGCTGGACGGCGTTGAGGGGGACGTCAAGACCCTGATCCGGACGGAGACCTCGACCCGCATCCTCGAGTACGAGGCCCTGACCGAGAGCATCAGTACGGTGGCATCGTCCGTGGGGGATGCCGTCTCCCTTATCTACGACGAGGCGCTTACCCTCGCAAACGAGGACCTAGCCCTCGCTGAGAGGATGACATTCATCGCCACCCAGATGGGTGAGGAGATCTCCGCGGCCATCCAGATGGAGGCCTCGGCCCGCGCCGACGAGGACGGGGCCCTTGCCCTCCGCATCGACACAGTCATCTCCCAGATGGACATAGACATCGCGGCGGCCATCTACACGGAGGCCTCCACCCGCGTCTCCGAGGACGAGGCCCTTGCCCTCCGCATCGACAGCCTCACCACCCAGATGGGCGAGGACATTGCGGCGGCCATCCATACGGAGGCCCTGGCACGAGCCGACAAGGACGGGGCCCTTGTTATCCGCATCGACAGCCTCACCACCCAGATGGGCGAGGACATCGCAGCGGCCGTACAGGAGGAGACCAACGCCCGTGTGACAGCCCTCGATGCGGTGGCCCAGGACATCACCAAGCTGTTCGCGCGGTTCTCCGGCGGGACCAACCTTGTGCAGCGCTTAAACCGCTGGACGAGCCCCTTCCCTGTCACAGAGGACGTGGCCTTCGCCAGCCGGTACCGGGTGCGGGTCTCAGGCAACGCCCAGAGCGTCGTCTCCCCGGCCCTCGCCGAACTGAAGCCGGACACCGACTATGTTCTGTCCTTCAAGGCCCGGCTGGTGGCAGGGGCCTCGAGCGAGCTGCACGCCGACCTGAACCCGGACACCCTCCCCGAGACGGCGTTCGCCGTCACGTCCTCGGAGTGGACGACCTTCAGCACTGTGTGGAAGTCGTCCCTGGCGGCGATCAGGAACTGCCGGCTGCGCTTCTTCCAGTACAACCTCGCGGGCGCCCAGGTGGACGTGACCGACGTCCAGCTTGAGGAGGGCAACACCCCCTCCGCTTGGTCGCTGGCTCCGGGCGAGATGGTGGCGCTGGTGCAGCAGGAGTCCGAGGCCCGGGCGTCCGCCATCGGCACTGTGTCTTCCCTCGTCAGCACCGTGGAGACTACTGCCAACGGCAACTCCGCCACGATCCAGGAGCAGGCCTCGAGCATTGATGGGCTGGAAGCCCAGTACACCGTCAAGGTCGACGTCAACGGCTACGTCTCGGGCTTCGGCCTCGCCTCGACGCCTATCAACGGCGTCCCGTACAGCACCTTCACCGTGCTGGCAGACAAGTTTGAGGTCGTCATGCCCGGGGCGGCCAAAACGGCCCCGTTCACCGTGCAGAATGGCAAGGTCTACATCAAGAGCGCGGTCATCGGGGACGCCTGGATTGCCGACACCCACATCGGCCCGAACGGCATCGACGCCGCCAAGCTCCGCGCTGGGACCGTTCTCGCGGGCACCATCACGGTCGGTGGCACGGCCCTGTCAACGGTCGCCAGCAATGCGGCCACGGGCGCGCAGGACCCGGTGACCCGCATCAATGACGGCGACACGTCCATCAACCCGGGCAAGATCATCGTCAAGGGGTCTAACACCCTGACGACTGTCGGAGGCTGGCTTTACGGGGACACCACCGAGATTAACGGGGGCAAGATTGCCGCTGAAACCGTAACTGCGCGGGAGATGAAGACCGGCACGCTCACCATCGACCTGTTCGCGGAGTTCTCCACCGGAAACCAGCTGGCAAACAGTGACTTCTCTGCCGGCTGGGAGTGCTGGGATAGGGCGCGATACCTCAGCGATGGGGAGCAGTCGATCATCTATGTCGCCGATCAGGAGGGCTGGCACCCGAAAGGAGGCCACTGCCTTGCCATATTCCAGAACAATGCATATGGCGCAGGGTTCTGCGACATAAACTACACCCACCCGGCGTCCAACTGGTCTGGTATTCCCGTGGTGCCGGGCACGTCCTATGAGTTCTCCGTCTTTGTCAGCACCCATAGGTGCATCGGGCAAATCTTCATCTCCTGGCTTGATGTCAATGGGAACGAGATTGCGTACGCCATTCCCGACGCAGATGGGCACTCCAATAATGAGCCGGGCGACCCCAGCGACGGCACGCGCATAGAGGCTTGGAGACGCCTATGGGTTCGCGGCGTCGCGCCTGTCAACGCGCGTATGGGCCGCCCAAAAATCCGCAAGCACGCGACCCTGTCCAACCCGTCCCACGTTGACAGCTGGCTGTTCGCGGCGCTGGCCCTGTTTGGTGAGTGCGCTCCGAACGCCACCTTGCCACAGTCCTGGCAGCCGGGGGGAGTGACCCGGATCACCGGCGGCCAGATTGCCTCCGACAGTGTCATCATCCGCAATAACTCCCAGCTTGGCGATGCGACGGTGAGGACGCTGTCCATCGGTGAAAATCAAGTGACGGTACCGGTGTCTCAGTATTTTCCTGGGCAAATCGAAATGGTCCAAGATTTCCAAACCGTGGCGGAGATTTACAATCTGGTGTCGATTGGTCAGCCCATCCTTATTATCGCGTCGCTGATGCATATCCTGCAAGGAAACTATGGGCTAAATGAGGATACAGCCCGGCCAATGGCCGAGCTTCGTCTTCTTCGTGGAAAACAGAACAGTGCACAAAATGGGTGGGATTGGGTGCCATTGCTGGAAAATCTTGGAGGTTCTCTTAGCAACATGAGTGCGTATGATGCTTGTTCTCGGCCCTGGACATATACTGTTGTTGATAATACTCAAGGGTCCGGAAATTTTGCATACGCGCTCCAAGCCAGAAAAGCTCCGGCATTGGATAATGCCAGAGCTTGGACTCCTTACGGGTATGCCAGTCTTCTTTCCAAAAGCTTCATGACCTACCGCTCCCTGACCGCTATTGAGGTGCGCCGATGACCGTCGCCATCCCAATGACGTCTCCTGCTGCGTCGGCTGTTCCGCGCGAAGCACAGGAGACTCCAGCAATGATCGACATGACGCTTTACGACCCGGCAACCGGTCGCATCGCGGGCGTGGCGACTTGCATGAATGTTATGCTCGATCTCGCATATCCTGATTATGCCAAGCATCTGGGCGAGAAACTTGACGGCAGAACGCTGTACATTGATCCAGTTACGAAAGAAGTGTGCAGACGCCCTCAGATTTCTCTTGTTGTCGACAAGACTAGGATCGCCGCAGATGGAGCGGATAGTGCGACTATCACCGGCTTGCGGACGGGCACGATGCTATACTTGAACGGGCGCAAGACTGTCGTGAATGATAGCGAAATAATTTTTTCAACACCACACCCTGGCCTGCACCGGTTGAATTTCGAGTCCTTTCCATACCAGGATATCGAGGTGGTGATCCATGCGACTTAACTTTGTACTGGCCGATTGGACCGGCATCAATGGCGAGGTCAGGCGTCGCCTCGACGCGACCCAGCATCTGGTGGCTGGCGACTACCCATTGACCGACGAGAGCCGCGCCGCGCTGCTTGCATGGCGGCAGGCGCTGCGCGACCTCAACCACACCTTCACCAGCCCGGCGGAGGTCGTATTTCCCCCGCAACCCACGATCGAGAAGGTGAAAGCATGAGCTGGTACAAAGTCGGCCGCGTGGCGGTCACCAACGGGTCCACGACCGTCCTCGGCTCCAACACGCGCTGGTCCGGCAAGCTGAAGGCCGGTGACGTCTTTACCCTGGACGGTGGGCGCCTTTACGAGATCGTGTCGTTCGAAGACGACCGGCTGACCCTGGCCACCCCCTTCGCCGGGACCTCCGGCGGGGCTTTGCCGTACGGGATCATTCAGAACTTCACGGCGTCCATCACCGCCGATCTGGCGGCCCGTACCAGCAACATGATCCAGCTCTACGAGGCGGCGGTCGCCGCTCCGCAAGAGGCGCTTTCGTCGTCCCAGGCGGCCCGCCACAGCGAAGAGGTTGCGGCGGAGCATGCCCAGGCGGCGGCGTCCTCGGCGGCTCAGGCCGCTGTGACCGCTCAGCAGGCGGTCCAGGTCGAGACCACCCGCGCCCAGGCGGCGGAACAAGCGCTGGCCGCCCAGAAGGCGGACAAGGCGGCGCTGGGCTCGGCGGCGGCCAGGAACGCCCCGGCCGGCGGCAACGCGGCATCGGGCGAGGTGGTGCTGGGCAGCGACAGCCGCCTCTCCGACGCCCGGACCCCGACGGCGCACAGCGTGACCGCGCACAGCGACTGGCCGGCGGCGGTGAGCGTGACGGAGTTGGGCTGTCTCGACGGCGTGACCGGGCCGATCCAGGCCCAGATCAACGGCAAAGCCACGGTCGGCACGACGGCTGGCTCGGCCGCGGGCACGGCCTCCGCCGGCACGGCGGCCACGGCGGCCCGGTCGGACCATGTCCATCCAATGCAGACCAGCGTGTCGGGCAACGCCGGCACGGCGACCAAACTGGCCAGCGCGGTGACCATCAACAACGTCCCCTTCGACGGCAGCGCCGGCATCACGATCAACGCGGCGGACAGCACGGCGCGGATCGCGGCCAGCGAGAAGGGCGCCGCCAACGGCGTGACGCCCCTCGGAAGCGACGGGAAGGTGCCGGCGTCCTATTTGCCGTCCTATGTGGACGACGTGCTGGAATTCTCCGCCACCGGCAACTTTCCGGCTTCCGGCGAGACCGGCAAGATCTACGTCGCCACCGGGACCAACAAGACTTACCGCTGGTCCGGATCGGGCTACGTCGAGATATCGGCCTCGCCCGGCTCCACCGACGCGGTGCCGGAAGGAGCGGCCAACCTCTACTTCACGACGGCCCGCGCCGCCGCTGCGGCTCCCGTGAAGACTGTGGCGGGCAAGAGCGGCGATGTCACCCTGAGCAAAGCCGACGTCGGCCTGGGCAGCGTGGACAACACCGCCGACAGCACCAAGGCGGTGGCGTCGGCGGGCAAACTGACCGCCGCGCGCACGATCACCCTGACCGGTGGTGTTACCGGCTCCGTGACCACCGACTTGTCCAGCGCCGTCAGCATCAACGCGACGGTCACACAGGATACCAACAACCGGTTCGTGACCGACGCCGAGAAGGCGATTTGGAACGGCAAGGCGACGGTGGGCAGCGTGACTCCCTCGGCCCCCGGCACGGCGGCCGTCGGCACCTCGGGGCAGGCGGCCCGTGCGGACCACGTCCACCCCGCCCAGACGTCCGTCTCCGGCAATGCCGGCACCGCCACCAAGCTCGCCACCGCCCGGACCATCTCCCTGAGCGGCGGCGTCACGGGGACGGCGACCTTCGATGGCTCCGCCAACGTTGCCATCGCCGCGACGGTCGATCCATCCAAGCACTCCCACCCCCTGCCCTTCAGCCTGCTCGATGACGGGGGCGCGGGTTTTGAACTCGACTCCACCAACCTGGGGTATTCCACCCAGTACACGTCCCCCGAGGACATCCGGTCGATGGTCGGGGCCGTGAACGTCTATGACGCAGGGTGCCGCGGGAACGCAGTCGGGATCACTGGACTGGTCCCCCTCCTCGTTGACATGCAGGTGGGCATCGGCAAGCTCGACAACCTCCTGACCACGGACACCTCCAGCCTCGTCAACGCGATCAACGAGCTGAAGACCAACGGCGGGGGCCGGCACTCCATCGTCTTCGACAACCACGATGGGATGTTCATGACCACCCTCAAGGTCAATAACGACACCTACGGGGACCAGGAGTTCCAGCTCCCGGATCAGTCTGCGGCCATACCCGTCATGGCCCAGGTCCAGAACCAGTTCGTGGAGATTGAGCGCTTCGGGAAGCGCCTGGACGGCGTCCTCTATGAGGGCGCTACCGATTACACCATCGATTACATGATGTTCGGGTACAACGACCCGAACACCAGCGTGGTGGTGCCCCTCATGGTCGACTTCACGACGTTCGTGCAGGCCGCCTTTTCGAAGCTCCCCGTCTACTCGTCCAACGCAGCTGCGGCGGCCGGCAACTTGCCGGTGGGCGGCGGGTATCGCACCCCCACGGGCGAGGTCCGCGTCCGGGTCTGACGCCCGCGACAACACCCCAACCGTCTGATGCCCGGCCGCCCTTGAGGCGGCTTTTTCATGCCCGCAGGACCCGCCATGACCGCTCGCACCGCCTTCGACCTTCCCGCTGGCACCGTGGCGGCCACCATTCCCCTCTGGGCCGCCGACCTGACGCTCGGCCTCCAGCTCGCCACCGCCGCGCTGGGGCTGATGCTCGTGCTGGTCCGCCTCGCCCTGGCGCTCGGCGACGTCGCCAAGCGCCCGCCGGTGTGGTGGACGCGCCTGCGGGCGCGGCTCCGCGCGCGCCGGAACGATACCCGCCCCGAACCATTACAGGAGTGACCATGACCGCCACCCTTCGGGCGGCTCCCCCGCCCGCCGCCCTCGATCTGGCCCGCCACTTCGAGGGACTGTCCCGAACCGCATACCGCTGCCCGGCCGGCGTGTGGACCATCGGTTACGGCCACACCCAGGCCGTGACCGCGGGCGACGCCATAACCACCGATCAGGCGGAGCGTCTGCTCGCCAGCGACTTGGCCGAGGCGGCCGCGGTCGTGGACGGCGCCGTGACCGTCCCCCTGACCGACGGACAGCGGGCCGCTCTGATCGATTTCGTCTTCAACGTCGGGCCGGGCCGGGCCAGGAAGGGCAAGGATTCCGGAAAGGACGGCTTCATCCGCCTGCGCAGCGGAAAGCCCTCCACCCTGCTGCGCAAGCTGAACGCCGGTGACAGTGCCGGGGCCGCCGCCGAGTTCGGCGCGTGGGTGTATGGTGGCGGCCGGGTGCTGCCCGGCCTGGTGCGGCGTCGGCGCGCCGAGGAACTGCTGTTCCGTGGGGCGGACTGGCGCCGCGCACTCGACGACGGTCC
The DNA here is from genome assembly GCF_965111635.1 of Azospirillum sp. Marseille-Q6669. NCBI lineage: Bacteria > Pseudomonadati > Pseudomonadota > Alphaproteobacteria > Rhodospirillales > Azospirillaceae > Azospirillum > Azospirillum sp. Marseille-Q6669. Next base: position 769,555 of record NZ_CBCOOP010000004.1, read on the forward strand.
GATGGCGCAGACGGTCGAGCCGGCCACGCCCTCCGTCCCAACCGCCGCCGTCCGCGCCGCTGCCGGGACGCTGGCGATCGGCGGCTCGCTCGGCGTGGTGGCGGAGGTGTTGGCGCCGGTGCTGCAGGTGACCCAGCAGGTGCAGGACCTCGCCGAGCAGGCGCAGGGCGTGGCGGCCCAGGCGCAGGGCGTGACCACCCAGATCCACGGCCTCGCCCGGCTGCTCGGGTGGGCGCCGTCGCCGGCGGTCGCGGTCCTGGCCACCGGTCTGGTGGTCACGCTGGCGCTGCTGTGGCGGGCGCGCCGGACCCGGGGCTGACCGCAAGGACGGCTCTCGGATGCACTCATGGCAAGGCACGGAGCGAGTCCCGTCTTCGTGCCTTCGTCGCCGATCACGCAACCGTTGAGCGGCGTACCACGCCGCTCAACGGGTTTTTTAAAGCTGGCGGCACAATTCAGTGGAGAAAGCGGGCTGATCCCAGGATAGCATCTGTCCTCTGCTCGGAGCCTCTGCATGATGCCAACCTCCCTTGACGATCCGTCCGCCCTGGTTCGGAGCCGTTGCCCCCGCCGGGCCTTCGCCGCCGTTCGCGGCTGCGACGCCGTCCCCTCCGGCGGCGCCGGCAGCCGGACCGCCGCGTTCGCGCCGCAAGCCCTGCCGCATTTCCACGGTCCCTGATCCAGCGATACCATGTCTCCCTCCCCCCCCGCCGGCGCGATCGTCAACCCCATCGCCGATGTAATCCGGTTCCAACGCGCCGGCCATCCCGATGCGGCGGAGGCGCTGCTGCGCACTATGCTGTCCATCGACGGTTCCGACGAGGAGGCGTGGCTCCGGCTCGGCGGCATCGCGCTCGGGGACGGACGGAACCGTCTCGCCGCCCGTTGCTTCGCCCGCGTCATGCTGTTCGCGCCGGACCGCGCACAGGCCATGCACAATCTCGCCGAAGCCCTGCGCATGACCGGGCGGAAGGCGCAGGCGACCATTGCCTTCACGCGGGCGCTGCGGCTGCGCCCGGCCTATCCCAAAGCGTTGGCCGCCTTCGGGCTGATGATGAAGGACACGGGGAACGGGCGTGCGGCACGGCATCTGGCCGCACGCGCCCTGATCCTCGACCCGGCCTTCGCCATCGGATGGCGCAATCTGGCCGCGATGCTCCAGCCGATGAACCAGCCGGACACGGCGGCTCGCCTGCTCCGCCGGGCGGTGCTGTCCACTCCGGACAGCCCCAGCCTCCGGGCCGCTTACGGCGTCGCCCTGTGCGAGGTGAAGGAAACCCGCCGCGCCCTGGACGCGCTGCGCCAAGCCGTCGCGCTGGCCCCGGGCCATGCCCAGACGATGAACCATCTGGCCTTCGGCCTGATGCACGACGGCAACCTGGAAGGGGCCTTGCGGACCACGGGGCGCGGCCGCCGCATCAACCCCATGGCGGCGGAAGCGGACGCCCAGGATTCCCTGACCTGGATGATGAAGGGAGAATTCGCGCGCGGCGCCACCGCCATCCGGCGCGCCCTGATCCTCGACCCGGGCAGCTCCGGCATCCTGGTCAACCTCGCCCTGCTCCTGCACGCCGGGAACGAGGGCAAGGAGAGCATCCGCTGGAACAAGCGTGCCCTGCGCCTGGACCCGGACAGCACGGTGGCCCGTTTCAACCTGTCGATGGCCTTGTTGCAGCGCGGCGATTTCGCCCGCGGATGGGCGCTGTACGAAGCGCGCTGGTCGATGTGGGGCGCCGGCTACCCGCGCCATGCCCCGGCCTGGGACGGTGGCCCTCTGAACGGGCGGAGCATCCTGCTGACCGCCGAGCAGGGGCATGGCGACACCCTGCATTTCGTCCGCTACGCCACCCTGCTGGCCGAGCGCGGCGGGCGCGTGTTCCTGCATGTGCAGCCTATGCTGAAGCGGTTGCTCGCCAACACCCCCGGCGTCACGGCGGTTTTCGGAATGGACGAGGAGCCGCCGGCCTGCGATCTGTGCGCGCCGCTGCTCAGCCTTCCCCGGCTGGTCGGGACCCGGCTGGACAGCATTCCCGACGCCATGCACTATCTGCGCGCCAGCGAGGGCGACCGTCCGTCCTGGCGGGAACGTCTGGCCGGGGAGCGGCGGCTGAAGGTCGGCCTCGTCTGGGCGGGCGAGCCGCGCAAGGGGGATCTCAAGGCCAACTCCGTCGACCGTCGGCGCAGCCTGACGCTGGACGCTCTCGCGCCCCTGGCCGCCATTCCGAACATCGCCTTCTACAGCCTGCAGATCGGGGAGGCGGGCGCCCAGGCCAAGGCGCCGCCCCCGGGGATGGAGGTCATCGACTGGACCGGCCACATCCGCGACTTCGCCGACACCGCGGCCTTCATCGATGAACTGGACCTCGTGGTGACGGTCGACACCTCGGTCTGCCATCTGGCGGGCGGGCTGGGCAAACCGGTCTGGGTGCTGTCGCGATTTGACGCCTGCTGGCGCTGGCTGGGCCATCGGGAGGACAGCCCCTGGTACCCGACCATGCGTCTGTTCTACCAGGAGGAACCGGGAGCCTGGGACGCCCCGATCGCGCGGCTGGCCACCGCGCTGGCCAAGCTGGTCTCCGGCGGCGATGGTCCCGGACCGGCCGCCCGGCGGACGACGGACCGGGCGCCCGATCCGGCGGGCGCGTTTCGGGGCGATCCCCTCGGGGCGGGTTTGCAGGCGGCGGTCGCCGCCCACCGCTCCGGACGCCTGACGGAAGCCGCCGCCGGCTACCGCCGGGCGTTGACCGCCGACCCGGCGAGGGGGGACGCGCTGCATCTCCTCGGGTTGACGAATCTGGTCGGTGGGGACCAGGCCGCGGCGGAGCGCTGGATCGACCGCGGCGTGTCCGTCGAGCCGGGCCGCGCCACCTTCCGCAACTCGTTGGGCGAGTGCCGCCGCTCCGCCGACCGTCTGGAAGCCGCCGTCCTGTGCTTCCGGCAGGCCGTCGCGTTCGACCCCGCCTATGCCGAGCCGTGGGTCAACCTCGCCAAGCTGTCGGTGGCCGCCGGCCGGCCGGGCGATGGTGACCGACAGGCCCGGCGCGCGGTGCGCCTGTCGCCCCTGTTGCCGGACGCTTGGCGCACGCTCGGCCATGCGGCGCTGGAACGGGGTGGAGCCGGCCTGGCCGAGCGGGCTGGACGCCGGGGGCTGGCGCTTCTCCCCACCGACGGGGAGGCGCTGGGCCACGCCGCGCGATTGGCCGGGCAGCGCGGCGACCGGGATCTGGCCGAACGGCTGCTCGGGCGCGTCCTCCGCCTCGATCCGGAGGCGGCTCACGCGTGGCGCGAGCGGGCCGATCTGACGCTGAAGGTCGGCGCGCACGCCAAAGCCCTGCCAATGCTGCAACGGGCGCTCGCGCTTGCACCCGATTTTCCGGAGGCGCTCAACAACCTCGGCGGTGCGCTGCTCGGTCTGCGGCGCCGGGAGGACGCGGGACGCCACTACCGCCGGGCCATCCAGCTCCGTCCGGGCTATCCCGACCCCTGGAACAACGCCGGCAGCGCCTTGCAGGAGCGGGGCGACACGGCCCTGGCTCTGGACCATTACCGGCGTGCGGTGGCGCTGTCCCCGGTGCATCCCGTGGCCTATGCCAACATGGGCGAAACCATCCGCTCCTCGGCGGCGGGGATGCCGGATTTCCGGGTGGCGGAGGCGCTGTGCCGCCGCGCCCTGACGTTGGTGCCGGGTCATGGCGCCGCCCTGAACGCACTGTCGGTGCTGTGCCTGGACCTGCGGCGCCTGGAGGAGGCGGAGGCCGGCTTCCGCACGCTCATCGAGCGGAACCCGGAGAGCGCCCAGGCCGGCTTCAACCTGTCCTTGGTCCTGCTGACCAGCGGCCGGTTGCGCGAAGGGTGGGAGCATTACGAGGAGCGCTGGCGGATCGGTGAGATTCCCGTTCCCAAAGCGCCGGGCCGGCTGTGGATGGGCGAGCCGCTGGAGGGCCGGAGCATCCTGCTGCACGCCGAACAGGGCCATGGCGACACGCTGCAGTTCGTGCGCTACGCCCCGATGGTGGCGGAGCGGGGCGGCCGGGTCCATCTGGCCGTCCACAATGGTCTGCGACGCCTGATGGAGCGCATTCCCGGACTGGAGGGCGTGTACGACCTGTACGGCAGGCTGCCGGTGACGGACTTCCATTGCCCGCTGCTCAGCCTGCCGCGGGCCTTCGGAACGGAACTCGGCAGCATCCCCGCGGCGGTCCCCTACCTGAAGTCCGATCCGGCGGAGGTGGAGCGGTGGCGGGCGCGCTTGCCCGCGGACGGGCGGCTCAAGGTCGGCCTCGTGTGGTCCGGCGATCCGCGCCCGCACAGCCCCAAGGCCAACGCGGTGGACCGGCGGCGCAGCCTGACGCTGGCCGCTCTGGCCCCGCTGGCTGCCGCCGGGGATGCGCTGTTCGTCAGCCTGCAGAAGGGAAGTCCCGCGGCCCAGGCCAAGGAGCCGCCCCCCGGCATGGACCTGATCGACCCGATGGACGCGGTGACGGATTTCGCGGACACCGCGGCGCTGATGCGTTGCCTGGACCTCATCGTCACCGTGGACACGTCGGTGGCGCATCTGGCGGGCGGTCTGGGCCTGCCGGTCTGGGTGCTGTCGCGACACTCCGGCTGCTGGCGTTGGCTCACCCGGCGGACGGACAGCCCCTGGTACCCGACGCTCCGGCTGTTCCACCAGCCCAGTCCCGGCGATTGGGAGCCCGCCGTCGCCCAACTGGCGGAAGCGCTTGCGGAGCGGGTGCGATCGCACGGGACCCATCCGGCATGACCGGGGAGGGCCGTCGCGCGATCCGGTTCAGCGGAACCGTCCGCCGCCGTCCATGTCGACCACCGAGCCCGACAGGTAGGCGACGCGCGGCGAGCTGAGGAGCGTGACGAGGGAGGCGATCTCGGACGGTTCGGCGAGACGCCCGAAGGGAAGATCGCCCAGGGCTTCGGCCCAGCGTTCCTCGTCGTCGAAGCGCGTCTTGGCGCGCTTGCGGTAGACCGCCGCGACCCGGTCGGTGCGCGTCGCCGAGGGATTCACCCCGAAGACGCGGACGTTCCAGTCGGTGCTGCGGGCGCCCACCGCCTGGGTGAAGGCGATCAGGGCGGCGTTGCCCGCCGAGCCGCAGGCGTAGTCCCAGCGCGGCGTCATGCCCATCATGCCGATGACGTTGACGATGGTGCCGCCGCCGCACTGGCGCATTGCCTCGACGAAGAGCTTCGTCATGTGGATGTAGCCGAAGACCTTGAGCTGCCACGCCGCTTCCCATTCGGCCATGCCGAGGTCGAGGATGCTGCCGCCTGGGATCGCCCCGGCGTTGTTGACCAGCACGTCGATGCCGGGAAGCGCCGCGGCGAGGCGTTCGCGCGCCGCCCCGTCGGCGAGGTCGGCGGCCATGGTCTCGACCGCCACGCCGTGACGCGCGCGGATGCCCGCCGCCGCCGTCTCCAGCGCTGCCGCGTCGCGGGCGACCAGGACGGGCAGGGCGCCCTCGGCGGCGAAGGCCTCGGCGCAGGCGAGCCCGATGCCTTTTGAGCCCCCGGTGACGAGGACCCGCTTGCCGGACAGGTTCAAATCCATCGCTCAGCCCCCCGCTTGTTCCGCTGCCGGCTCCGCCGCCGCGTACCAGTCGGCGATCTGCGGGCCGGTGGCAAAGGCGACGTGCGGCGAGGCCTGCAACAGGTCCAGCATGGCTTCCAGCTCGTGCAGCCGGTGCGGCACCGCGATCAGGTGCGGGTGCAGGCCGATGGCCAGAACGCGCGGGTTCTCCGCGCATTCCCGCTCGAACAGCCGCAGGGTGTGGCCGAGTCGGCTCAGCATCTCCCCCGTCGCGTGCTTTTCGATGGCGTAGACGATGGAGTCGTTGATCTCCAGGTTGTAGGGCATGGCGAGCAGCGGGCCGTGCGCGGTGCGCATCCAACTCGGCAGGTCGTCCACCACCCAGTCGAACACATGGTCGATGCCCTGGCGGCGCAGCAGGTCGGGCGTCTGCACCGTCTCGCGCAGGCCGGGGCTCAGCCAGCCGCGCGGGCGCGTGCCGGTGAAGCGCTCGATGCGGTCCAGCGCCGCCTCGATCAACGCCTCCTCGCCGTCTCCGGCGTGGTTGATCGCCTTCTGGTGCATGCCGTGGCCGATGAACTCCCAGCCGGCGGCGAGCATGGCCTCGGCGGCCTGCGGGTAAGCGTCGATGACGCCGGCGTTGAGGCTGGTCGAGGCGGGCACGCCGCGGTCGCGGAACAGCGTCAGGATGCGCGGCAGGCCGCTGCGCATGCCGTAATCGGCCCAGCTGAAGTTCGGCACGTCCGGCACCGTCTCCCGCCCATGGGGCGGGGTGATGATGGTGCGCGGCATCGCCTCGTCGAAGCGCCAGTTCTCCACGTTGACGACCAGATGGGCGATGATCCGCCGCCCCTGGAAGTCCGGCAGCGCCGGCCGCGCGTCGGACAGGCGGTAGCTGATCCGGGGGTTGGTCATGCGTGTTCCTTCTGGGCTTCGCGCATCTCGGCCATGATGGCGGCCTTGTGCCGGATGAAGGCCGGGTCGGTGAGCTGGTCCACCGAGCGGGGCCGCGGCAGGTCCACGGTGATTTCGCGGGTGATCCGCCCCGGCCGGGCCGACATGATGCAGATGCGGTCGGCGAGCAGGATCGCCTCGTCGATGTCGTGCGTGACGAACAGCACCGTGGTGCCGAGCGTCTGCCAGACGTCGAGCAGCAACTGCTGCATGCTCATGCGCGTCTGGGCGTCGAGCGCGCCGAACGGCTCGTCCATCAGCAGCGCCTTGGGGTCCATGACCAGGGCGCGGGCGATGCCGACGCGCTGGCGCATGCCGCCGGAAAGCTGCGATGGCAGAGAGTGGGCGAAGCGTTCCAGCCCGACGAGGCGGAGCAGCTCGCGGATCTTCGGCTCGTACTCGGCGCGCGGGCGCTTCTGCACGCTCGGCCCGAAGGCGATGTTCTGCTCCACCGTCAGCCAGGGCAGCAGGGCCGCCTCCTGGAAAACGACGGCGCGTTCCGGGCCGGGGCTGTCGACCGTGCCGCCGTTGAAGGACAGCGCGCCGGAGGTCATCTCCTCGAAGCCGGCGATGAGGTTGAGCAGGGTGGATTTGCCGCAGCCCGAGGGGCCGAGCAGGGCGACGAACTCGCCCTCGCCGATGTCGAGGTTGACGCGGTCGAGCGCGACGACCGGCTGTTTGCCGGGATAGGTCTTCACGACCTCGCGGAAACGTATGGTGCCCATGTGTGTCTCCGTGCTTTAGCGCGAGGCGGATTGGAGCCGGCGCCAGCGCAGGGCCCAGTGCTCGACGGTGACGATCAGGCGGTCGCTCAGAAGGCCCATGGCCCCGATCGACAGCATGTCGGCGATGACGACGTCCATGCGCCCGACGTAGTAGGCGTCCCACAGCACGTAGCCGAGCCCCGACTTGACCGCGACCATCTCGGAGACGATGACCGCCGTCCAGGCGATGCCCAGGCCAATGCGCAGCCCCGTGAAGATCGCCGGCAGCGCCGCCGGCAGGACCACGCGCCGCAGCACGTCGAAGCGGCTGGCGCCCATCATCTCGGCCGCCCGGATCCAGTTGCGGTCGACGTCGCGGGCGCCGTGCGTGGCGTTCACCACGATCGGGTAAAAGCCGCCGAGAGCGATCAGGAAGATCGCGCCCATGTCCTGGATGCCGAACACGGCGATGGAGAAGGGCAGCCACGCGGTGATGGGGATGGGGCGCAGAAGCTGGATCGTCGGGTCCACCGTGCCGGACACGGCGCGGCTCCAGCCGATCATGACTCCCGCGGGAATGCCGATCGCCATGGCGAGCACGAAGCCCTGGGCGACGCGCATCGACGAGAACAGCACGTTGCTCAGCCAGGTGCCGCTGTAGGGGTTGAGGCCCATGCCCTGCGGGCCGAAGGCCCAGACGACCCAGGCGTCCCACACCCGGTCGGGCGTCGGCAGCACCCCGCCGGCCAGCGAACCGCCCGATCCGGCGAGCTGCCACGCCGCGATCACCAAGACGGGCAGCAGCGCCGCGCGCATCGCCGCCCCGGTGCGGCCCGCCGGGAACAGGCCCCGGCTCTTCACCTTGGGAGCCGCCGGCACGGGGGCCGCGTCCAGGGCTCTTGCGGGCGCGTCATTCATCACTCCAGTCCTCCGCCATTCTTGTCGGCCGCCACGCTGTCGGAAGGCCGCCCGCCGAAGCGGGCGGCGGCTTGCCGTGTCACTGAGCCTTCTCGACGAAGGAGGCGTCCCAGTACTTCTCGATGTCGCCCGACACGTCCTTCGGGATCACGCCCAGTTCGTTGAAGGCCTTGGCCTGACGCTTGATCTGGTCGACCGTGGTGACGGAGCCAAGCTCGATGACCTTGGACGCCTCGGCGGCGAGCTTGGTGTCGAGGCCGGTCAGCGACGCGTAGGCCTTGGTGAACGCGTCCGGCGAAGCGGCGAGCGTCTTCTGCGCCTGCAGATAGGCCCAGACGAACCGCTCCATGGCAGGCCGCTTCTCGGCCATCGACTTGCGGTTGGCGGCCAGCATGCCGAGTTCGGCGCCGACCGACTTGGACTGGCTGTATTCGAGATTCTTGGCGAAGAAGCCGTAGCCTTCCATCACGGGGATGGATTCGAACGGCTCCCAGGTGACGATGGCGTCGACCTCGCCGCGCTGCAGGGCCTGGTCGAAGTTGGCGCCGCCGCCCTGGATGTTCACGGCCTGGAAGCTGTTGTAGGGGATGTTCTTCTCGGTCAGGGTCGCGGCGAACTGGAACCACACCGCCGAACCGGGGGCGATGGCGACCTTCTTGCCCTTCAGATCGTCCCAGCTGTCGAGCTTCACGCCCTTGCGGCCGATCACGTATTTCGGGGAGCTGCCGACGCCCATGACGCCGACCATGTCGGTGGCGCCCTGGGCCAGCGAGATCGCGAGGTCGGCCGGCCCGACGGTGGCCATGTCGAGGGAGCCGGCGAGGAGTGCGGTGCGCGCGTCGGCGTAGCGGGCGAACTCGACCGTCTTCAGCTCGACCCCGAGCTTCTTGAGGTCGTCGGTGATCATCACCACCGGGGCGAGATGGCCCACCTTCTGATAACCCACCGTCAGCTCGACCGGCTTCGGCAGGGGAGCGGGTTCCGCCGCGCGTGCGGCGGGTGACAATGCCAGACATCCGGCGATGACCGCGCCGATGGTGTTGAGACCCAGATGCTTCCAGTCCATGACTTGTCTCCCTGTTTATGGTTCGCCGCCCCGTGGGGCCGATCCTCCGCCTTACTCTCCCTTGAACACGGGTTCTCTTTTTTGCGCGAAGGCGGCACGCCCCTCCGCGTAATCGGCGCTGGCGAAGCAGCGGGCGACCAGCGCGTCCACCGCTTCGGTGTCGGCCGGACCGTCGGTCCGCAGCGCTTCCAGCATGGCCCGTTTTGCCGCGCGCAGCGTCAGCGGCGCGTTTCCGGCGATCAGGCCGATATAGTCCTCCACCGCGCCGTCGAAGGCGGACGCGGCGGCCACGCGCTGGACGATGCCGAGGCTCGCCGCCTCGTCCGCCGTCACGATGCGTGCGCTGAACAGCAGGTCGGCGGCGGCGGCGGCACCCATCCGCTGCACGACGAGGCGCACCAGGGGGAAGCCGTAGCCGAGGCCGAGCCGGGCGCCCGGCATGCGGAACCGCGCGCCGTCGTCGCTGAGCCGCAGGTCGCAGCACAGCGCCAGCTCCAGCCCGCCGCCGAAGCAGATGCCGCGGATGGCCGCGACCGTCGGCACCGGGGCGTTGAGAAGCGCCTCGGTCGCCGCCGACACCGCTTCCTCGTAGGCGGCAGCTTGGGCGGCGTCGGCGCGGACGTTGCCGAATTCGGAAATGTCGGCCCCGGCGGAGAAGGCGCGCTCCCCGGCACCGCGGACCAGCAGGACGCGGACCTCGGGGTCGGCGACGGCGCGGCCGATGCGCTCGGGCAGGGAGCGCCACATCTCCAGCGTCATCGCGTTCAGCCGCCGGGGCTGGTCGAGCGTCAGGCGGGCGATCCCGCCGGACACGTCGAGTCCCACCACGCCGCCAACCGCTCCCGGTTCCTGCTCGCTCATCAGACGATCCCCTGCGCCTTGAGGGCGGCGACGTCCGCCGGGGAGAGGCCGATGGCGCCCAGCACCTCCGCCGTGTGCTCGCCCGCGTCGGGGGCGGGCCGCTCGATTCGGGCCGGGGTGCGCGACAGGCCGACCGGTTGGCCGACGAGGCGCATGGCGCCGCGGGCGGGATGCTCGCAGGGCACGGCGATGCCGAGATGCCCGACCTGCGGGTCGGCGAAGACCTCGTCCATGCGGTAGATCGGCCCCGCCGGAACCCCTTCCTCCTCCAGCCGCGCCAGCCAATCCGCGGTCTTGCGGGTGCGGAACACCTCCTCCAGCAGCGGCTTCAGCGTCGGGCGGTTGCGGAAGCGCTGTTCCTGCGTGGCGAATTCGGGGGCGTTGGCGAGGTCCTCGCGCTCGATGGCCCGGCAGAAGGACTGCCACTGGCCGTCGCCGCCGACGCCGATGTTCAGATGGCCGTCGGCCGTCGCCATCACGCCCATGGGGGTCGAATAGGGGTGGTCGTTGCCCGCCGGCTGCGGAACCTCGCCCTCCACCAGATAGCGCGCCGCCTGGAAATCCATCAGGGCGATCTGGGACTCCAGAAGCGAGGTCTGGACCCACTGCCCCTCGCCGGAGCGGTCGCGCTCCGACAGGGCGACCAGAATGCCGATGGCCGCATACAGGCCGGAGGCGCTGTCGGCGACCGCGATGCCCGCCCGGACCGGACCCTGGCCGGGAAGGCCGGTCACGCTCATCAGGCCGCCCATGCCCTGGGCGATCTGGTCGAAGCCGGCGCGCTCGCGGTAGGGGCCGGTCTGACCGTAGCCGGAGATGGAGGCCAGGATGATCCGCGGATTGACCGCCCGCAGCGCGTCGTAGCCGATGCCGAGGCGGTCCTTGACGTCGGGCCGGTAGTTCTCGACCACCACGTCGGCCGTGCGCACCAGCTCCAGGAACAGGTCCCGCCCCTGCGGGGTGCGGAGGTTGAGCGACAGCGACCGCTTGTTGCGGTGCAGGTTCAGCATGTCGTAGCCGTGCCGGGGGCCGCTCATCCCCTCGTTGCGGTCGACGCCCGGCGGCGCCTCGACCTTGATGACGTCCGCCCCGAAGTCGGCGAGCACGCGGCAGCAGGTCGGGCCGGCGCGCACGCGCGTGAGATCCAGGACTCGGATGTGCTCAAGAGCTTTTGCGGGTTCGGATCGGGTCATGAGCCACGCTGTGCAAGAGGGCTGGGAAAATCGGTGATCTCGCTGGGCCGCCGCCGGTGCCAGCCGGTCCGCGCCTGCAGCGCCGCGGCGAGCGCCAGCAGCGGGCCGTCCGTCCCGGGACGGCCGACGATCTGGAGCCCCACCGGCATCCCGCGGTCGTCGAAGCCGGCCGGGACGGCGACCGCCGGCAGTCCGAGGGCGTTGACGAAACGGGTGTAGGCGCTGAGCCGGTAGAGCGTCGCCGCGTGGAAGTCCGGGGAAGACGGATCGGCCATGGCGACCGGCGGCGTGCGGATCGGCATGATCGGCAGCAGGAGGGCGCCGGCTTCGCCGAACAGGCTGTCCAGAATGGGCGCCGTGGCGCCGGACAGCGCCGCCTTGGCCGCGGCGAGGCGGTCGGCCGCGATATCCCGGCCCTTGGCGAGTCGCCGGGCGAGGGTCGGGTCCCGCGCGGCGAGGGCAAGCCCGCCATGCTGGGCTGCCGCCTCGGCCTGGAGAATGAGGAAGAGGGGGTCGGACAGCGCCTCGATGGCGGGCAGGCCCGACCGTTGCTCCAGGAAGACGCCGCAGGCTGCGATGGCCTCCGCGCCATTGCGGCAGGCCGCCTGGATCGGCGCCTCGGATGCCTCGACCGCGTCGGACAGAAGGGCGACGCGGGCCGGCGGTTCGGATGGGAACCCCATATCCGTCGCCAGAACGGGCGCCAGGAGTTGGATGTCGCGCGCGCTGCGGGCGAGAAGCCCGATGGTGTCGAGGCTGGGGGCAAGCGTCATCGCCCCGGCGACCGGCACCGCGCCGTAGGTCGGCTTCCAGGCGGTGACTCCGCAGGCCTGCGCCGGAATGCGCAGCGAGCCGGCGGTGTCCGACCCCAGCGCGGCGAACACCGCGCCGGCCGCCACCGCGACCGCCGACCCGGAGGACGAGCCGCCGGGGACGATGTCGCGATTCCAGGGGTTGAGCGCCTTGCCCACGCCGGAGGGCTCGTAGGCCAGAGCCGTCATGGTGGTGAAGCCGATCCGCCGCGCCCCGGCCCGGTCGAGCCGCTCCAACACCACCGCCGCCCGCTCCGGTGCCGGGCCGGATGCGTCGTCCGCCGCGCCGGGAAGGCCGCAGCCGGGCGAGCGGCCCACGCTGTCGAACATGTCCTTGGCGGCGTAGGGCAGCCCGGCCAGCGGGCCGGCGGCTTCCGCTTCGGCGGTGCCAAGCGCGACGAAGCAGCCGAAGCGGGCCTGAACCTCCGCCGCCAAGGCCGCGCAGGCCGCCGCGGCGTCCTTGCGTGCCGCCGACGGGAGCCCGCTCCAATCCGCGAAACCGGGCTCGGCCCCGCAGGGGTCGTCAGGAACATCGGGGTTCTGGATGGTCCAGGACATTCGGCCCACTCCCTCATCGCCGGACCTGATGATGAGGGTCTGCACAGTTGCCTAGAAGAACAATTGCGACACACCTGATTTCGAATTTCTCGAAATCATGGCTTCGGCACGGCCTGCTCCCGCAGGAAATCCAGGAGCCGTTGGCTCGGCGCATCCAGCGCGTCGGGTGAGCGGACGCAAATCTCGAAGCTGCGTTCCGCCCATTCCTCGTCGAGGGCGACCAGTTCGACGCCGAGCGCGTTCGACAGCGGCAGCACGGCGCGCTTCGGCAGAACGCCGACGCCCAGCCCGAGGCTGATCATCTGGCACATCACCTCGAAACTGCGGACCTGGACGCGCACCTTGATGAAGCGGCCCTCCGCCCGCGCCCGCTCGGCGAGCAGGCCGTGCACGGCGGTGCCACCCTCCAGCGCCACATGCTCCTCGTCCAGAAGCTCGGCGAAGCGCAGGCTGGGCCGGCCGGCGAGACGATGCCCGCGCGGCAGCGCCACCCACAGCCGGTCCTTGGCGTAGGGGTAGCGGACCAATCCCTCCGTTCCCCGGCCGCCGACGATGACCCCGATGTCGGCCTTCTTGCGGTAGAGCGCGTCCAGCGTGTCGGCGCTGGGGCGTTCCTCCAGCTCCAGCTTGATGCCGGGATTTTCGGCGGCGAAGCGCGAGAGGTCGGCGGCGAGGCATTCCACCAGCGCCGAGGAGGAGGCGTAGACCCGCACATGGCCGCGCACGCCAGACCGGTATTCGGCGAGCATCGCCTCCAGCTGCGCCCCCAGATAGACCATGTCGTGGGCGTAGCGCAGCACGAGCAGCCCGGCCGGGGTCGGCTCGATGCCGTGCGGGCGCCGCTTCAGCAGCGGCATGCCGGCATCGTGCTCCAGCAGCCGGATGCGCCGGCTGGCCGCGGACACCGCGAGATTCAGGGCCTCGCTCGCGCGGCTCAGGCTTTTCAGCTCGCAGGCTTTCACGAACAGCCGAAGCGTCGCCAAGTCATGGTGAAGCACGGTCCACACACCCCATCCGCAAGTCACCGGCCATCCGCAATCCGCCGGTCCCGACAGAGTGCCATTCCGGGCGCGGGCGGGCGAGCGCGATGACAGGGGGAGGGGATTCGGTGACAGGATTCAGGGCGCCCGGATCACAGCGACAGGTCGAGCACCCGTCCCTCGAACACGCGGTCGCACGACCCTTCCAGATTCCGGCGCATGCGCGCCCGCGCGGTGTCGGCCTCGCGGTTGCGGATCGCCTCGAAGATGCCCCGATGTTCCTCCAGAACATGGGACAGCCCGCCGCTCGGCCCCAGCAGCGACGAGCCGTGGAACTTCATGCCCACGGCGATGTGGTCCTTCAGCGCCTGCATCGACGACGCGTAATAGTGGTTGTTGGCGGCGTCCGCGATGGCGGCGTGGAAGGCGAAATCAGCGTCGTCCCGGTGCCGGTGGGCGCGGGTCGCGTCGGCCATCAGGTCGAGCCCCGCGAACAAGGCCGGCTACCACTTCGCCGGCCACACCGACCTGCTGGCCGAGCTGACCGGCGCCCGCGGGTCGGTGATGATGCTGGCCCACGGCAACATGCGGGTCAGCCACGTCACCACCCACATCGCGCTGGAGGACGTGCCGAAGCGCCTGACGCCGGAGCGGCTGCGCTATGTCATCGACCGCACCGACGAGACGCTGGCCGGGCTGGGGCTGGAGCGCCGCCGCATCGCCAGCGCCACCCTGAACCCCCACGCCGGGGAAGGCGGGCTGTTCGGCCCCGGCAGGGCATCGAGATCACCACCCCGGTCATCGAGCGCTGCGTGGCCGAAGGCTTGGACGTGGTGGGGCCGGTGCCGGGAGACACGGTGTTCGTCAAGCTGCGCGCCGGCCAGTTCGACGCGGTGGTCGCCATGTACCACGACCAGGGGCACATCCCAGTCAAGCTGCTGGGCTTCCACGTCGATCCGGCGACCGGCCGGTGGGACGCGCTGAACGGGGTCAACATCACGCTGGGGCTGCCGATCATCCGCACCTCCGTCGACCACGGCACCGCCTTCGACATCGCCGGCAAGGGCATCGCCAACGAGCTGAGCCTGATCGAAGCCATCGATCACGCCGAGAAACCGGCCGCCGCCCGCCGGCGGACCGGCTGAGGAAGGAGCACCCGCCATGACGGAGTCCATCCACGCCACCCCGCCCGAAGCCATGCCGTCCGCCTTCGCGCCCATCGAGCAGGTCCGGCCCCCGCGCGTCCTGTTCGGCGGCGGTCTGGTCGCCTCGGTCGGCGCCTGGGCGCGCGAGAACGGCATCGCCCGCACGCTGGTGGTGGCCGACGCCTTCAACGCCGCCCGCGTCGGGCTGCTCGACCTGCCGGGAGCCGTGACGGTCTTCGACCGCGTGCAGCCGAAGCGGCCCCCCATCGGCCGCTTCGTGAAACCGGAGGAGGTGGCGGCGCTGACCGCCTTCCTGCTGTCGGACTCGGCGGCCAGCATCACCGGCCAGCGCATCGTGGTGTGCGGCGGCGCCTCTCTGGTGTGAAGCGCCTTTTCTGGTTCAGCGCGCCGGCACGAGGCGCGGCACCCAGCGGACGTAGGTGAGCATCGCCGCCAGTTCCACCAGCGTCTGCGTCACCACCACCGCGGGCACCAGCGCCCCGCCGTCCGGGACGGCGAAGGCCAGCGGCAGGACGACCAGGGAGTTGCGCGTGCCGCCGCTGAAGACGACGGCCCGCGCCGCCTCGGTCTCAAGCCGGAACAGGCGCGCCACCGCCCGGCCGGCGTAGGGCATCGCCAGCGCGAAGGCGATGTAGAGCGGCACGGCGAGGGCCACCGCCCGCGCCTGGGCGGCCACGTCGGCGGCGACCGCCGCGACGACCAGGAACAGCACCAGCGCCATGAGCGGCACCGGCAGCCACGCCAGGGCGCCCGCGACGGCCTTTCCAGTACCGCTGCGCGCAGCCCAGGCCTGCGTCACCCCGGCCAGCGCCAGCGGCACGGCGATCAGTCCGACGAAGGCGTCGACGAACGGACCCGGCTGCATCAGCGCCGCCGCTCCCTCCCCGGCGAACAGGCCGAGATAGACGGGCAGAAGCAGCATCTGGACGAGCAGCAGCACCGGCGTCGCGGCCAGCACCAGCCGCGCGTCGCCGCGCCCGAGATGGGTGAAGACGACGACATAGTCGATGCAGGGCGCCAGCAGGACCAGCAGCACGCCGAGCCGCACCGCCGACTGGTCCGCGGGCAGCACGGAGACCAGCCCGAAGACGACGCAGGGCACCACCGCGAAATTGACCAGCAGCAGGGCCGACAGGAAGCGGGTGTTCGTGACGCTCCGCCGCAGGTCGCCCAGCGGGACCTGAAGAAAGGTGATGTAGATCAGCGCGGCGAGGGACGGGTTGATGCCCGCTTCCCAGGCGTCGCCCGGCACAACGGCGGCGGCAAGCAGCCCGGCGACGACCGCCGCGAAATAAACGGGGACCTGATGGTTTTCCAGATCCGCGCGGGTGATGGCGGCCATGTCTCGGCTCCCGGTCATGGAATGTGTTTCTGGCCGTGCCGGACCCGCCGGGTCACGGGCAGCAGCGGCCATCCTCATGGTGCGGCGACAGCGCCTCGATGATGCGGCACTCAGCGATCCGGCCGCCGCGCCGGCACTGGTGGGCCAGCCGGTCCAGCTCCTCGCGCAGGCGTTCCAGATCGGCGATCTTGCGCTCCACCTCGTGAAGCTGTTCGAGCACCAGGGCATCGACCTCCCCGCAGGGGCGGTCCGGCTGGTCGGCCAGATCCAGCATCGCCCGGACGGTCTCCAGCGGAAAGCCGAGATCGCGCACCCGCCGGACGAAGGTCAGCCGCCGCACATGGTCGTGGCCGTAGCTGCGGTAGTTCCCCGCCGTGCGGGCGGGCGCCGGCAGGATGCCGATCTTCTCATAGAAGCGGATGGTCTCGACCTTGGTGCCGGTCATCTTGCCGAGCGCGCCGATGGACAGATCCTGCTGCGCCATCACAAACCCCTTTGACCCTGTAGTGACTTCAGGGTGGAGGATAGCGCAGAGCGGGCATCCGCGCATCCGCCGCCGAACGGGACCTCATCCTTCCGCCGCCGCGATCGCGCGTTTCAGCACTTCGAAAACGCGCGGATCGCTCATCTGGGCGACGTTGAACCGCAGATAGCCGGCGGCCGATTGGCTGACGCTGAAGACGTTGCCCGGGGCGAGAACCACCCGCTCGTCCAGCGCCGCCCGTGCCGCGTCCGCCGCGTCCCGGCCGTCCGGCAGGCTGCACCAGAGATAGAAACCGCCGCGCGGCATCAGCCAGGGGTGCAGGCCGAGGGCCGCCAGCCGGTCCGCCGTTTCGCGCCGCGCCCGAGCCAGACGACGGCGCAGGCCCTCCAGATGCTTGCGGTAGCCGGCATCGCCGAGGGTCGCGAGGACGAGTTCGGCGGCGACCGGACTCGGCCCGCCGAAGTTCGTCGCGACCTGCAGATCGACCAGCGCCTCCACCCAGTCCGGCCGCGCCGCGAGATAGCCGCAGCGCACCGAGGCGGAAAGCGTCTTGGAGAAGCTGCCGATCCGGATGACCTGGGACAGCCCGTCCAGGGCGGCGAGGCGCGGGGAGGGGTCCGGCTCGAATCCGGCGAAGATGTCGTCCTCGACGATGGTGACGTCGTGGGCGGCGGCGGCCTTGAGCAGCCGGTGCGCCGTCTGCGGCGACATCGTCGCCCCCGTCGGGTTGTGGAGCGCCGCGTTGGTGATATAGAGGCGTGGCCGATGTTCGGCCAGCGCTTTGGCGAAGAGCGCGGTGTCCGGCCCGTCGCGGGTGTAGGGCACGCCGACGATGCGGACCTGATGGGCGCGCAGCAGGGCCTGGAAGTTGAAATAGCAGGGGTCGTCGATCAGCACCGCGTCGCCGGGGCGCAGCAGGAAGCGGCAGATCAGGTCGATCGCCTGGGTTCCCGACCCGGTCAGGAGAATCTGGTCGGCCCCCGCCGCGATCCCTTCCTCCGCGAACTGCCGCGCCAGGAGCCTGCGCAGGGCGAGAGAGCCGCGCGTGCTGCCATAGTCGGCCAGCACGGCGTCGTCGGCGTGGGCGAGACGGCGGATGGCGCGGCGCAGGGTGGCGTTGGGCATCCAGTCCGCCGGCAGCCACCCGCATCCGGGTTTCAGCATCTCCGCGTCGGCGTCGAGCGACTGGCGCGACACCCAGAAGGGATCGATGGCCCGGTCGCGGCGCGGTTCGGCCTCGGCCAGGGCCAACGGCGGCAAAGCGCCGGACACGTAGAAGCCGGAACCGGGCCGCGAGCGGATCACGCCTTCGGCGGCGAGACGGTCGTAGGCCTCCACCACGGTCGACGGCGACACGCCCATGGCCGTGGCGAAGCGGCGGATGGACGGCAGCCGGTCGCCTGGGAACAGTCGCCCGTCCGCCATCCTTTGACGGATCGCGTCCATCACCTCCATGGTCCGGGTGACGTTGCGCGGTTCCGGCAAGGGCGAGCCCGTCCTCACCCGGTCTCCCGCAGGGATTTCGACGCCTTGGCGCGGCGGGCTTCCAGGGCGCCCCGCACCTCGATCGGCATCTCCGGGCTGGTGTCGTCCGCGTTGAGGGTGTTGTTGATGAGGCCGCGCAGCACATGCTCGCTGAGATTTTCCACCACCGTGCCGCGGCTGACGTCGAAGCGCCCGGCCAGCACCCGTTCCGCGGGCAGCTTCTGTCCCGCCTCGATGATCCGGCGGGCGATCAGGCCGTTGAACTGCTCGATGATGATGTCGGGCGGGCGTCGGACCTTGATTTTCTGCAGGTGGCGTGAGACGTCGGAATCAGGGTCTTCCATGCCGCTCTCCAGTCGCTGAACTGGTTCGCTGGTACGCAGCGGTTCCTGTTGTTTAGGCATCCCGGGTGGACAAGTCAATCGCACGCCATGGCCCGGGATCCCGGACCGCCGGCCATGAACGCGCGGACGGCTTGTTCACCGCTCCGTTCGGCATCCCGACCCGGGACGGAGCGGCGGAGGTTCAGCCGACGGTCTTGGTCCGTAGATGGTCATGAAGCCGCCATCGGCGAAGATGAACTGGCCGTTGACGAAGTCGGAGGCCGGGAACACCGCGATGCTTATGCCTCCGGCAGGTCTGGCCGGCAATTTGTGCCCATGGGCAGAGTCCCGCCAAGCGAAAGACGTCCGCACCGGCGTCACGGGTGCCCGGCATAGTGTTCATCGGCGGGAGGCGATGTGGCACAACTTTTGCTTTTGCTCGACACCGCATGGCCCGAGCCATGAACCGCAGTGGAGGTGAACATGCACGTCCTTGGGCACCCTGTGGCCGTTGGACAGGCTGCCGTTTCGGATCGGGGTCGGATGTCGGGTGCCGGCCAACCGACCGGTTCGACCAGCTTCTCGGATCTGCTGTCGGCGAACGCTTCCGAAGCGCCGGCTCCCATGACCGCGCCGGCATCGACCGAGCCGGCCGAGAGCGAAGAGATCGCCCGGCTGCAAAAGGATCTGGATGCTTACAAGCGCCAGCGGGAGAAAGTCGTCCAGAGCCGAACCAGCGACCCGCCGGCGTTTCAGATGGCGCTGCCTGTCAACGACCGCGGTTACATGCCCTACGTGACGGCCGACCAGCAGAAGCTGATGGACCGCATCACCGACTCCTATCTTGGCCGGCCGGAGCACGAGATGGAGAGGATGTGGGAGGAACTGCGGGCCAACGGCCTCACGCCGGAGCAACTCGTGCGGACCGCGACGTACTTCGTCAATCTTGACGGCGAGGTCGTCAGCCGTGCGGTGGCAACGGGAGGCCAGCGATCCGTCCAGCACGGGAGCACCGCCTGGATGGCATCGAGCGTTTGAGGGATCGTGACTGACCTGCTCCCCAGAAACTCCTCCAGGCTGAGTTAGAGTCCGTCGAGCAAGGAGACGGACATGAAGAAGAGCCGGTTCAGCGAGGAACAGATCATTGGAATCCTGCGCGAGCAGGAAGCTGGCAGGCCAACGGCGGAGGTCTGCCGGCGGAGGTCTGCCGCAAGCACGGGATCAGCGAGGCGACGTTCTTCCGGTGGAAGGCGAAGTAGGGCGGTCTGGAGGTGTCGGAAGCCAAGCGGCTGAAGACGCTGGAGGACGAGAACGCCCGCCTGAAGCGTCTGCTGGCGGAGGCGATGCTCGACAACGCGGTGCTCAAGGATCTCGCTGCAAAATAATTGGCCGGCGGTGTGCGTATCGGACAACGGCGCGACGAGTGCCTCAACGAGACGCTGTTCACCTCGCTCGTCCATGCCCGTGCCGTCCTGGCGGCGTGGCACAGCGATGACAACCACGTCCGACCGCATTCCGGCCTCGGCGCCGCCATCTGATCTCCGCCACCGAGTACCGTGCACCCGAGCGCGCCTTCACCATCTGGCGCGAGGTGACCGGCCTCGCCCTGACCGCTTGAACCATCCAGAACGCGGGTTCTTCAGACCCTCAGCTCGTCAACAGACCGTGAAGTTGACAGTACCCGTGTGAGCGTGTCCAGAAATCCGAGAAGATGCTGGTTCACGCGATCAGCGCGTTCAACGGCGAGGAGATGCGCCGCGCGGGGTAGGACGACCATCTCGGCGCCGCTGATGCGCGCGCGGATGTCCTCCATCAAGGGCACTGGGGTCGCGGGGTCGTCGGCTCCCGCGACGATCAGGGTCGGCGACCCGATGGCCGGGATCGCCTCCCTCAGGTCCATGTCCCGGATAGCGCGACAGCAGGCCGCATAGCCGCGAGGATCGTTCTTCAGGAACCGCTCACGAATCGCGGCGACCGCTTCCCCCGAAGATTCGATGAACGGGGGGGTGAACCAGCGGGGAATGATAGCGTCCACGATGGCCTCCATGCCGTCCCGGCACACCGTCCGCGCCCGCTGCTCCCAGCCCTCGGGCGGCGGCAGGCAGGCGGCCGTCGCCATGAGAACGAGGCCGGCGACCCGGTCTGGGTGTTCGATCGCGAAGGCCTGCGCCGTCATACCCCCCAGCGACAGGCCGACGACATGGGCCTTTTCGATGCCGAGCGCGTCCAGCAGCCCGGCAAGGTCGGCGGCCAGATCGCCGATGGTGGCGGGGCGGTCGATCACGGCCGACCGGCCATGGCCCCGGCTGTCGTACCGCAGGCAGCGATACCGCCCAGAGAGCGCCGGCACCTGGGCATCCCACATTTCCAGCGTGGTGCCGATGGAGTTGGAGAAGACGACGACGGGTGCCCCCGCAGGGCCGGAGAGTTCATAATGCAGTTCGACGCCGTTGGCGTTGATCGAAGGCATGGGACTATCCCTCCGCAAGGCAGAGCGAGGTTTGATCGCGGAAGCGGTCCGTATCGACGCCGAAGTCGGCTTCGGTCTTCTCGCGGACCTCAATCACGGTGACGCCGGGGGCCAGCTCGATCAGCGTCAGGCCGCCGTTGTGCTTATCGATGGTGAAGACAGCGAGGTCGGTGACGACCATGTCCACCACGCCCACCCCGGTCAGCGGCAGGGTGCAGCGCGTCAGCAGCTTGCGCTCGCCGTCCTTGGCCGTGTGGTCCATGACAACGACCACCCTTTTAACCCCGGCGACGAGATCCATGGCGCCGCCCATGCCCTTGACCATTTTGCCGGGGATCATCCAGTTGGCGAGGTCGCCGTTCTGGGCCACCTGCATGGCGCCCAGGATCGACAAATCGATGTGCCCGCCGCGGATCATCGCGAAGCTGTCGGCCGAGCTGAAATAGCTGGTGGTTGGCAGCTCCGTGATGGTCTGCTTGCCGGCGTTGATCAGATCCGGGTCCTCCTCCCCATCGTAGGGGAAGGGACCCATGCCCAACAGGCCGTTTTCCGATTGCAGCGACACCGTCATCCCCTCGGGGATGTGGTTCGCCACCAGCGTCGGGATACCGATGCCGAGATTGACGTAGTAGCCGTCGCGCAACTCCTTCGCGGCGCGGGCGGCCATCTCTTCGCGGGTCCATGCCATGGTTCGGTTCTCCCTTCTTGTCAGGCGCGCTGGCGCACGGTGCGCTGCTCGATGCGCTTCGCCACGCCCGGCGCGTGGACAATGCGCTGCACGAAAATGCCGGGGGTGTGGATGTGGTCGGGGTCGATTCCGCCGGGCTCGACCAGCTCCTCCACCTCGGCGACGGTGACCTTGCCGGCAGCCGCCATCATCGGGTTGAAGTTGCGCGCGGTCTTGCGGAAGACGAGGTTGCCCTCGGTGTCGGCCTTCCAGGCCTTGACGACGGCGAGGTCGGCCTTCAGCGCCGTTTCCATGACGTGGGTCTCGCCGTCGAACACGCGCAGTTCCTTGCCTTCGGCCACCAGCGTGCCGGCGCCGGTCTTGGTGAAGAAGGCGGGGATGCCGGCACCGCCGGCCCGGATGCGCTCGGCCAACGTGCCTTGCGGGTTGAACTCGATCTCCAGTTCGCCGGCCAGATACTGCTTGGCGAAGGTCTTGTTCTCACCCACGTACGACGAAACCATCTTGCGGACCTGCCTCGTCTCCAGCAGGACGCCCAGGCCGACGTCGTCGATGCCGGCGTTGTTGGAAATCACGGTCAGGCCTTCAACGCCGGAGTCCCGGATCGCCCCGATCAAGGTTTCCGGAATGCCGCACAGTCCAAAGCCGCCAGCCATGACGGTCATGCCGTCCTTGAGCAAGCCGGCCAGTGCCGACGTCGCGTCGGGATAGATCTTTCTCATGTCCATTTCTCCCTCGGGGATCACGAAGCGGTGACCGCGGTTTCCAGGGCCGGCAGGCCCAACATCGCCCTGGCCTCGGCAGGGGTCGCCGGGCGCGCATCGTGTTCGGCGCAGAGGTCCACCGCGACCCGCACCAGCTCGGCGTTGTTCTTCGCCAGCCGGTCCCTGGTGATGCGGACATTGTCCTCCAGCCCGGTCCGGACGCCGTCGGCGCCGCGCTCCAGCACCCAGCGCATCACTTCGGACTGGTGGCGGCCGATGCCCGCCGCGGTCCAGGTCGCCTTGGGCAGGACCCGCTTCAGCTCGATCAGCAGAGTGTCGAGAAGACGTTCCTCGGCGGGCATGGCGTTCTTCACGCCCATCACGAACTGCACGTGCGGACGGTCGTTCATCAGCCCCTCTTCCACCAGACGCTTGGCGCCGTGAATGTGGGAGAGGTCGAAAATCTCGATCTCCGGCAGCACGCCGTTGTCCCGCATCTTGGTCGCAAGATCGCGCACCAGGGTCGGCCCGTTCTCGTAGACGATGGTCGGGAAGTTGACGGAACCGGTCGAGAGCGAGGCCATGTCGGGCTTCAGGTACAGGGCGCTGCCGCGCGCCGCCGGATCGCGCCCGCGCCCGCCGGTCGAGAACTGGACGATCATCCCCGGGCAGTGCCTGACGATGCCCTGCTGCACGCGGGCGAAGAGTTCGGGGTCGGAGGAGGGGCTTTCGTCCGGGTTCCGGACATGGATGTGGACCAGGGATGCGCCGGCCTCGAACGCCTCGTGCGTGGACTCGACCTGCTCCGATACGGTAACCGGCACCGCCGGGTTGTCCTTCTTGCGCGGAACGGAGCCCGTGATCGCGACGGTGATGATGGTGGGTTTCATGACTAGGATCCTTGAACGCTGGGGCGGAGATCAGGCGACCTCGGCGGCCGGTTGATCAGTGGTTCGCGTATCGGGGAGGACATGAGCGGCCGTGGCGTGCGTCGGCTGGGGTGCGAGCCATCCCTTCACGAGCATGGCGATGCCGGCGATGACCACGGGGAGGCCCACGATGGCGAAGGCGGTCGACAGGCCCAGGCCACTGGCGAGGATCGCGCCTCCGACCATCGACCCCAGCACCGAACCGCTGCGGCCGATCCCGTTCGCCCAGGCGACGCCGGTCGCGCGGCTGGCCGTGGGGTAATAGCCGGCAGCCAGAGCGTTGACCCCGACCTGCGATCCGGCAAGGCAGAAGCCCGCACCGAAGACCGCAACCCCCAGCAGCCACGGCGACACCGTCGCACTGCCGATCAGGGCGATGAACAGGGCCGCCGAGGCGTAGGACACGCCGAGCACGCGATGGGGGTCCATCCGGTCCATCAGCGCCCCGATCAGCAGCGCACCGATGGTGCCGCCGATTTGCAGCAGCATGGCCATCAGGGACGCGTCCTTCAGGGACATGCCGGCGCCGCTGATCACGGTCGGCAGCCAGCTCGCCAGCAGGTAGAAAACCAGCAGGCTCATGAAGAAGGTGAGCCAGAGCAGAAGCGTGCCCTTGATCAGGTCGGGCCTGACGAGTTGCGCCACCGGCGAGCCCTTTGGCTTGGCGATCCCGACGAAGGTCGCACCATCGAGATCCGCATCGGGCGCGAGCTTGCGGAGCACGGCGGCGATCCGCTCGGACGGAGCGTTCCTCAGCACCAGGAAGCGCACGGATTCAGGCAGGGCGATGAGGAGGAGCGGAACCATGGCGAGCGGCGCAATGCCACCGATCAGCAGAACGGAAGGCCATCCGTAGCTGGCGACGAGCTGCGCCGCGGCGAGCCCGCCCAGGGCCGAACCCAGCGTGAAGCCGCAGAACATCACCGTGGTCAGGAAGGAGCGACGCTTCTCCGGACAGAACTCCGACGTCAGCGTGATCGCGTTCGGCATCGCCCCGCCCAGGCCCATGCCGGTCAGGAAGCGAAGCACGATCAGCATCTCGAGCGACGTTGACCAGGCGGAGAGCAGGCTGGTCGCGCCGAAGAACACGACGGTCAGGATCAGGGCGTACTTCCGACCGATCCTGTCGGCGAGCGGGCCGAAGATGAAGGCACCCACCATCAGGCCGAAGAGACCGGCGCCGAACACGGGCGCGAGCTGCCCCGGCGTCAGTTGCCAATCGGCCCTGAGGGCCGGCGCGATGAAACCGATGGCCGCCGTGTCGAAGCCGTCGATGGCCACGATGATGAAGCACAGGGCGATGATCGTGATCTGGAATCGCGAAAGTTTGTGCGAATTGATGAAGTCTTGGACGTCGATGGTCCGGGCGTGCGCCATGGTTTCCTCCCTCTTTGTGTTGTGATGGACGCCGATGCGGGATCAGACCGCGTCGCGGTGGATCTGGAAGCCGGCGAAGGACCGGCTGACCGGCATGATTTCCAGGCCGCTGACGTTCAGGGACGCGCGGGGCCGGCATCCGCCCGGCCGCGTTCGTTGGCATCCCAGGGGACGACCCGTTGACTGTCTCGATGATCTGTAGATGTGCCGTGGAGGAGGCGGCTCAGCCGAGGTCGCCGCCGGCAACCGGCAGTATGGTGCCGGTGATGTAGGAGGCCTCGTCGGAGGCCAGGAACAGGATCGCCGCCGCCTGTTCCTCAAGCGTCCCATAACGCTTCATGAAACTCGATTTGATCGTCTGGTCCACGATGCGCTGGTACCAGACCTTCTCCTGCTCGCTCTGCTCGCCGGGGTTCCGGGGAACCCGGCGGGTCGGCGCCTCCGTGCCGCCGGGGGCCGTTCCGACGACGCGGATTCCGTGCTCGGCGTATTCGAAGGCCAGGGAAGCGGTGATCGCGTTCACTCCACCCTTTGCCGCCGCGTAGGGCACGCGGTGCACGCCGCGCGTGGCGACCGACGACACGTTCACGATCACGCCCCTGCGCCGTTCGAGCATGTGCGGCAGCGCCGCGCGGCAGCACCACAGGGTCGGGAACAGCGAGCGGCGGACCTCCGCCTCGATCTCCCGCTCCCGGTACTCGGCGTAGGGCTTGGCCCAGATCGTTCCGCCGACGTTGTTGACGAGGATGTCGATGCGGCCGAACCCTTCCATGGCGGCGGCCATCGACGCCTCGGCACCGGCGTAGGTTTCCAGGTCGGCGGTAACCGCCAGCGCCTCGCCCCCATGTGCGCCGATCTCCTCGCGGACCTCGTGGACGAGGTCGGAACGATCCACCAGGACCACTCGTCCACCCTCGTGGGCGGCGTTGACGGCGACCGTGCGGCCGATGCCCTGCGCGGCGCCGGTGACGACCAACACCTTGCCGTCGAAACGCTGACGCCCCCCTTTGACAAATGGGCTCATGATGCGCCTCCCTCGCTCGGCGCGAACTTCTCATAGTGGAAGTTCACGGGGGTGATGCCCTGGTCGCGGAAGAAGGCGCGTACGGCTTCGACCATCGGCGGCGGGCCGCAGAGGTAGACGTCCACGTCGCCCGCGTTCAGGTGCCGCTCGTCGAGGTGATGCGTGACGTAGCCCTTCAGCGGGTGGTTGCTGTCTTCGCTGGCGACGCAGGTCGCGAAGGTAAGGCCGGGGATGCGCTTGGCGTGGTCTGCGATGGTTTCCACCTCAACGAGGTCGCCGTCGTTGGTGACCCCGTAGACGAGGTGGATCGGGTGGTCGCAGCCGGTCTCCACCATCGTGCCCAGCATGGACAGGAATGGCGCCAGACCCGTGCCGCCCGCCAGCATCAGAACCGGCCGCTTGGTGTCGCGCAGATAGAAGCCGCCGAGCGGCCCCTTGACGGTCAGCCGGTCGCCGGGCTTGGCCCGTTCGGCCAGATAGCCGCTCATCAGGCCGCCCGGCACGTTGCGGATCAGAAAGGTGGTGATATCCGCACCCGGCGGGGAGCTGAAGGAATAGGAGCGGGTCTCGCTGGTGCCCGGCACCTGGATGTTGACGTACTGGCCCGGCAG
Organism: Azospirillum sp. Marseille-Q6669; assembly: GCF_965111635.1. Taxonomy (NCBI): domain Bacteria; kingdom Pseudomonadati; phylum Pseudomonadota; class Alphaproteobacteria; order Rhodospirillales; family Azospirillaceae; genus Azospirillum; species Azospirillum sp. Marseille-Q6669. Next base: position 795,743 of record NZ_CBCOOP010000004.1, read on the forward strand.
GAAGGCGAGCCGGCCGGCGTTCTCCAGCTTCAGGGACAGGTTGAAGGTGCTGTCGGAAAGCTTGTCCACACCGATGACCTCGGCGGCATAATCGGTCGCCTGCGTCTTGCACATCTCCGAAGAGGCTTCGATCCGCAGCACGATGTCGGATTGCGGCCGCATCTGGCAGGTCAGGCAGTAGCCTTCCCCGGCCTCCTCGTCGCTCAGCGCGTCCTCGATGTAGTCGCCGCCGTCGTAGCGCCCGGCCTCGCAGAAGCTCTTGCAGGTGCCGCAGGCGCCGTCGCGGCAGTCGAGCGGGATGTTGATCCCCTGGCGATAGGCGGCGTCGGCCACCGTCTCGCCGGGATTGCTCTGAATGAAGCGGGTGATCCCGTCTTCAAAGTTGAGAGCGATGTTGAAGCTCATGGTCGCCTCCCTGACCCCAAGTCCTCCAGCCCAAACACCGGAGCGAACGGATCAGACGTGATAGATGTCGATGACGTGATGGATGTAGTCGTTCTTAAGGACGACTTTCTTGTTCTTGATCAGCGGCGCCTTGCTCGAAACATCAAGCGTGTAGAACGAGGTGCCGAAGTAGATATCCGTGGTCTTGTAGCGGTGGTTCAGCGTGAACCAATTGAAGCGCAGCTTGACCGTGCCGCCCTGCCGCTCCAGAACCTCGACGTTGCTGATGTTGTGCGAGGTGCGCGGCTCGGGCAGGCTGGTGGCGCTCGACCGCTCGGTCTTGATGCGGAACACCCGGTCCTCCAGGCCGCCGCGATTGGCGTAGTAGATCAGCGAGATTTCGCGGTGAGGGTCGGCCACCAGGGTGCCGTCGTCGTCCCAGGCCGGCATCCAGAACTCGGCGTCCGGCGCGTAGAGGGTCAGCCACTCGTCCCATTGCTTGTCGTCGAGCAGACGCGCCTCGCGGTGGAGGAAGGCCAGGAGGGTCTCATAGGAGACGGTCGCGGGGGCAACGCTGGTCATTTCGGAAACAGTCATGGCGCAATCCTCCTTCAGGACGTCTTGTCCGCGTTGGCCGCCACGGCCTTGCGCATCGTGTCCTGCCAATGCTGGTGCTGCACGACGAACAGCCCCTCGTCCTCGGTCTTGACGCCGCTCATCAGCGGCTTGAGGCCGATCGTTTCCGCATTGGCGTCGGCACCCATGACCCAGTGGGCGGCACCGCGGGTCATGTCGTTCCACGCCGCCGCGCTGCCCATGTAGCCGATCTGGCAGGACCGGAACTCCTCCAGGTCGTCCGGCGTCGCCATACCGCTGGCGTTGAAGAAGTCCTCATACTGGCGGATGCGCCGGGCGCGCGCCGCAGCACTCTCGTTCTTCGGCGCGATGCAGTAGATCGTCACCTCGGTCTTATCGACGCTGATCGGCCGGTAAGTGCGGATCTGCGAACCGAACTGGTCCATCAGGTACACATTGGGGTAGAGGCACAGGTTGCGCGAGATGCCGATCATCCAGTCCGCCCGCGCCTCGCCATGCTGCGCGACCAACTCGGCGCGGCGCTCGTAAAGCGGACGGTCCTCCGGATTCGACCAGCGGCTCCACAGCAGCAGGTGGCCGTTCTCGAAGGAGTAGAAGCCGCCGCCCTGCTTGGCCCAACCGCCCGCGTCCATGGCACGCGTCGTGTCGGGGATGGCGGCGGTCTTGCGACGGCCGGTTGTCGCGGCGTAGTTCCAGTGGACCGCGCTGACATGATAGCCATCGGCGCCGTTTTCGGTCTGGAGCTTCCAGTTGCCGTCGTAGACATAGGTGGAGGAACCGCGCAGCACCTCCAGCCCGTCCGGCGACTGATCGACGATCAGATCGATGATCTTCGCCGCCTCGCCCAGATGTTCGACCAGCGGCGGGACGTCCGGGTTGAGGCTGCCGAACAGGAAGCCACGGTAGGATTCGAAGCGCGGAACCGTCTTCAGGTCGTGCGAGCCGTCCTTGTTGAAGGACTCCGGATATCCGGCACCCTCCGGGTCCTTCACCTTCAGCAGCTTGCCGGAGTTGTTGAAGGTCCAGCCGTGGAAGGGGCAGGTGTAAGTCGCCTTGTTGGCCCGCTTGTGCCGGCACAGCATGGCGCCGCGATGGCTGCAGGCGTTGATGAAGGCGTTCAGGTCTCCGCTCTTGTTGCGCGCGATGAAGATCGGCTGCCGACCCATGTGGGTCGTGAAATAGTCGTTCTTGTTCGGGATCTGGCTTTCATGGGCCAGATAAATCCAGTTGCCCTCGAAGATGTTCTTCATCTCCAGTTCGAACAGCTCGGGATCGGTGAAGATGTCGCGCTTGCAGCGGTACAGGCCGCGCTCCTTGTCCTCGACGACCGCACCCTCGATCCGTTCCATCAGGTCGATGGCCATGGCGTAACCTCCTCTTGCGTTCCGGCTCTTGCGCTCCGGGTGTGCGGATTGGCTCAGGCCACTTCGGCCTCGGCTGCGGCGCGGGGGCGCTCGATCAGGCCGCTGGGTAGACCTTCGACGGCGTGGGGAAGCGTGAAGTCGAAGGCGATCGCGGCGAACGGCCGGTCCACGCCCTTCTCGCGCCGCGAAGCTTCGTCGGCATGCCGCACCACGTCGGGGACGAGGCCGTCACGGGTGGCGAAGGCGAAGTCGTCGTTGACATACGGATCGTCCTGGATGTTGATCTGCGTGGTGAGTGTCCGGAACCCAGGCGCCGACACGAAGAAGTGGATGTGCGCCGGGCGCCGGCCATGACGGCCAAGCAGGGTCAGCAGTCGCTGCGTCGGGCCGTTCGGCGGACAGCCGTAGCCCGAGGGCATGATGCTGCGGAAGCGGTAGCACCCATCGGCATCGGTCACGATGGTGCGGCGCAGGTTGAACGGGCTCTGCGACGTGTCGAAGAACGAGTAGTTGCCGTAGGAGTCGGCGTGCCAGACTTCGACCTGGGCTCCGGCGATGGGGTTGCCCTGCGTGTCGGTGACCCGGCCGTTCATGAACAGGGGCTCACCGTTGTCGGTGCCGTCGTCCAGGCGCGCTTCGCCCCGGCAGACCGGGGCTCCGGCGACGTAGAGCGGCCCTTCGATGGTGCGCGGCGTGCCGCCTTCCATGCCGGCGGCCTGCTCCTTCTCATCGAGCCGCAGGTCCAGGAAGTGGTCGAAACCGAGGCCCGGCGCCAGCAGCGCGGATTCGTTGGCCTTGCCGAGTTCGGACAGGTAGTTGACCGCCGACCAGAACTCCTCGGGCGTGACGTCGAAGTCCTCGATCACGTTGAACAGGTCGAGCACGATGCGGTCCACGATGGCCTTGACGCGCTCGTTCGCGGGGCCGCTTTGCGTGGCGGCGATGCGACCGGCGACGTTCTTGATCTGTGCCTTGTTCATGGGTTTCCTCCCTAGCGTGTGTGGTTGTGCGTTCGGGTGCCCGGCAGCGGGGCTACCGGTCGTCTTCGTGGATGGAGGAGGGATGGCGGCAAAGGGCCGTGACCTTGACCGCCATGTACGGAAAGAGCGGCAGCGAGGTGAGAAGTTCGTGCAGTTCGTCGGCGCTGCGCACGTCGAAGATGCTGGTGTTGGCGTAGCGCCCGGCGACGCGCCAGAGGTGGCGCCAGATGCCGTCGCGCTGAAGCTGCTGCGCGCGCGCGCGCTCGATCCGCTTCAGCTCCTGAGCGACGTCCGGCGCCATATCCGGCGGCAGTCGGACATCCATTTCGACTTGAAAGAGCATGGGTTGCCTCTTTGGGATTAAGCGCTGTAAGTCCGCGTCGCGACGCGGTCCCGGCGGAAGAAGGCGACGCGGTCCTCATCCAACTCGATGCCGAGGCCGGGCTTGCGCGGCACCTTCAGCGCGAAGTCGCCGTAGGACAGCGGCTCGACGAGGATTTCCTCGGTCAGCAGGAGGGGGCCGAAAAGTTCGGTGCCCCAGGCGAGCCGGGGGAAGGTTGCGAAAAGGTGGGCCGACGCGATGGTGCCGATGCCCGCCTCCAGCATGGTGCCGCCGTAGAGCCCGATGCCGGCGGCGTCGGCGATGGCGGCGACGCGGCCGGCGGCGCGGGGGCCGCCCGACGGCGCGATCTTGACCGCGAACACCTCCGCGGCGCCACGGCAGGCGATGTCGAACGCATCCTCAGGCCCGTGCAGGGTCTCGTCGGCCATGATCGGGACGGCAGACCGCATCGCGAGCCGCGCCAGCCCGGCGCGATTGCTCCGCGCGATGGGCTGCTCGACCAGATCGACCCCGGCATCCTCCAGCATCGCGAGCCCGCGGCTCGCGCTGGCCTCGTCCCAGGCCTGGTTGACATCGACGCGCACGCTCGCCCGGTCGCCGAGCGCCTTCTTGATCGCAGCCACATGGGCCACGTCGGCGACGATGGCGCGCTTGCCGATCTTCAGCTTGAAGATGTTGTGCCGGCGGGAGCTGAGCATCTGCTCCGCCTCGTCGATGTCCTTGCCGGTGTCGCCGCTGGCAAGCGTCCAGGCGACCGGCAGTTCGTCGCGGAGTCGCCCGCCCAGCAGTTCGGAAACCGGCAGCCCGACGCGCTTGCCCATGGCATCGAGAAGCGCCGTCTCGACCGCCGACTTGGCGAAGTGGTTGCCGACCACGAACCGGTCGATGGCCGCCATCGCCGAGGCTGCCTGAAGGGCGTCGCAGGTCCGCAGGAGGGGTGCGATGTAGGTATCGATCGCCAGCTTGATGCCTTCCGGGCTCTCGTCGCCGTAGCTCAAGCCCCCGATCGTGGTGCCCTCGCCGATGCCGACGACTCCGTCGGAACAGCGGATGCGAACGACCACGATGGTCTGGCGATGCATCGTCGCCATTGAGAGAACATGCGGCCGAATGGTGGGGAGATCGACCAGAAAGGTCTCGATCTCTTCGATCTGTGCCATGAGCTTATTGCTCCCATAGCGGAATGTTTCTGCACTGACTGTTGGGTAACGAATACGGCTTGCTTAACGGGAAGTAAAAGACCATGTTTGTCTGAGTTCATACCCACCGGGTATGGACGGGCGGGTGCCCGAGAAAGGTCAGGGATCGCCGCGTCAGCAGCCGGAGGTGCCCCTTGGAACTCCGCCACCTGCGTTACTTCGTGGCCGTCGCGAGCGAGCAGAGCTTCACGCGTGCGGCTGAGAAGCTGCACATCGCGCAGCCGCCGCTCAGCCGCCAGATTCAGCAGCTCGAAGAAGAGCTCGGGCTTGTGCTGATCGACCGGGACAGCCGGCCGCTGCGTCTCACCGATGCCGGGCGCCTCATGCACGAACAGGCGGTCCAGGTTCTGGAGCGCGTCGACGAGATCCGGGCGATGGCCAAGCGCCTGCGTACGGCCGGGCGTGACCGGTTCGCCATCGGCTTCGTCACTTCGACGCTCTACGGTGGCTTGCCCGAGGTGATCCGCCGCTACCGGGCCGCACGGCCGGAGGTCGAGCTGACACTGCTCGAAATGACCACCATTGAGCAGGTGGCGGCGCTGAAGGAGGGGCGCATCGATGTCGGCTTCGGTCGCATCGCCCTGGACGACCCCACGGTGGACCAACGGCTCCTGAGGAACGAGGCGCTGGTGGTGGCATTGCCAACCGGCCATCCCCTCGCTACCCACGAGGATCCGCTGTGCCTGGACGACCTTGCCGGAGAAGGGCTGGTCGTCTTCCCAAAGGCTCCGCGACCGAGCTTCGCCGACATGGTGCTGTCACTCTTTCGTGAACGCGGGCTGCGGCCGGGCGCCGTGCACGAAGTGCGCGAGCTGCAAACCGCGCTGGGGCTTGTCGTGGCCGGTGAAGGGGTCTCCTTGGTGCCGGCGTCCGCGCAGCGGCTGCGGCGCGATGACATTGTCTACAGGCCGCTTCACGGGAACAAAGCGGTCGCGCCGGTGATCATGAGCCACCGGGCAAAGGATGGCTCGCCGGAAATCGGTATTTTGCTGGATCTCATCTACGATATGTACCAAGCGTATGGCATCCAGCATGAGCCGCGGCGCTGACCAGACGGTTCTGTTATGTGTATCTTTGGTTCTTTGATTGCGGGTACGGGAGGTAAGCCCTCGAAAGAGGCGTTGGTGCATTGAGGTCCGCGCAGGCACACTGATGCCAACCAGGACCCTTGATCAGGCCCTGCGGACGGAGTCCGGGCGTGCTTCCATGCCGATCAGGGGTCCCTATCTCAAGCCGATTGACAAAGACTCTGCCTTATCGGTCGATGCGCACGATTCCGCGGCGGACGATCTCCTCCACCGACGGGAGCAGCAGCCGCGCCGGCTCCGGCAGCGTGGCCGCGGACGAGCCACCTTGCGGACGGCCGACGACGAGGCGTCCGACCATGCCAGCTTCCTCGTGCGGAAGGCAGAAATAGTCGTAGACGCCCCCCACAATGAGGCGCAGCTCAAAGCTCTGGTCCGGCAGCAAATAGTCGGAGTGCCACGGCGTCGCCCCTTCCGGGATGCGCAACGGGTGGCCGTCGTTCACCGGGTGGTAGGCGGTGCTGGTGTGCGAATTACCGGGATCGGCGTTGATCCAACGGATCGTCTGGCCGGGCTCGACCAGCACGCCGATTGGATCGAACCACACCTTCGAGCCGTCGGCGTTGCCGCGCATGTGGATCTCCACAGCCCCTTCGGCCCCTGCTGGTGGAAGCGGGCCGAGCAGCGCCAGGCCGGCGGCCCAGCCGCCGGCCTGCAGCACGGTGCGTCGCGTGATCATGTTACTTCGCCACGCGCGCCTCGTCGGCCTCGGCGATATGCCAGAGGACGACGTGGTAATGTGGCTTCTCCACGCCTGGATGGCCGGCGTTGAAGTACATGTCGACATGGTCGACCTTGCCGCCGGAGGTCTTCAGGTTGTCGAGCTTCTTCTGCGCCTGGATGTCCTCGACTGGAACCATGTAAATGGTGCTGGCCAGCCGCCCGTCGCGGTCGTAGGCCAGGAAGGGGCCGACCGGAAGCGTCTTCGGGTCGACATAGAGCGTGCCCATGCCCGGCAGGAAGTCGGGCAGTTTCACCAGTTCGCCGACCTTCTTGTAAGCGCCGCCGGGTGGAGCCTTGTCCAGGCTTTGCGCCTGTGCGGGTACAGTAGCCATGGCGAAGGCTCCGGCGACCAGGATGGTGCGGATCAGCATGTTTGTCCTCCCTTGATGAGGGCCCGACGCCGGGTCGGACCGATAGGTGTCACTCGCCGTCGGGCGGCGGTGCTGGCAGGTCCAGGCGGTCGAGTACCCGGGCCACGATGCGTGCGCAGCGCTCACCGGCGAACGGGAACACGCCAGCCAAGTCGGGCGCGAGTTGCTGCCGCAGGCTGTGGCCGAGCAGGCGGCGGGCGCGATGCAGGCGGGTTTTCACGGTATCGGGCGGGATGCCGAGGGCAACGGCCGTCTCCTCGACGCTCATCTGCTCGATCTCACGCAGCACGAAGACGATGCGGAACGGGTCCGGAAGTGCATCGATGGCACGCTCCAGCAGGCGCCGCGTCTCGGCGCGGGCGGCGTTCTCTTCGGGCGTCGCGACAGGCTGTTGGCTCCCTGGGAAGGGGATCACCGCGGCGCCCGCCGTTTGACCGTCAGCGCCGCCCTCGTCCAACTCGGTCATGGGCCTCCTCTGCCGCAGCCGCCGCAGCGCCTCGTTGAGGACGATGCGGCCCAGCCAAGTTGCCAAACTGGAATCCTCGCGAAACTGGCCGATGCGCGTGAAGGCCAGGATGTAGGCGTCCTGTACGGCATCTTCGGCCTCGGTGGCATCGCGCAGCACACTGCGTGCCATGCGGAAGAGTCGCTGGTTGTGCCGCTGCATCAGAATGCGGAAGGCGTTGGCGTTACCGCGCCGGATCATTCCGGCCAGTTCGAGGTCGCTGTACACCGTGTGCCGCCCGCTGGCGTTTGCCTGATCCATTCCGCGCTCCCTGTCTTGTGGATTTGATCCACGACGTGGCGATTAGGTTCCCGCGTAGACGGAGTGCCCATTCCGGATAAGAGACGAAGTGGCAAGCCGCCGGCTCCGAAGCCGCTGTCCCATTTGCAACATGGCTCTGGTCGCGGTCGGCCCTAGAGCAGATTCCGATCATTCTGGTTCGTAGCCGGCAGCGGTGAAGAAGGCTCGACTGTCGGTTGGCGTCACGCTGTCGATTGCATCGCGGATGGCATCCGACAGTTCTGGGAGCGTCCTTGCGGCGGCTTTCCTGAGGTTCGCCTTGATCTTCGAGAATGCCATCTCGACGGGGTTGAAGTCGGGGCTGTAGGGCGGCAGGAGTTTCAGAACGGCGCCTGTCCGCTCGATTGCCGCCCGGACGGCCGGAAGCTTGTGGGCGGGCAAGTTGTCCATCACGACGACGTCTCCGTGGCTCAACGTCGGCCCCAGGATCCGCTCGACATAAGCGAGGAAGGCCGCGCCGCCCATGGCGCCGTCGAGCGTCATCGGGGCGGTGATCCCGGACAACCGAAGGGCGCCGACGAAGGTCGTCGTCTTCCAGTGCCCATGGGGAACCGCAGCACGGCAGCGTCCTCCTCGTAACGCGCGGCCATACATCCGGGCCATCTTGGTGGAGGTGCCGCATTCATCGATGAACACCAGGCGCTCCGGGTCCAGGCCTGGCTGGGCGTCGAACCAAGCCTGGCGGCTGGCGGCTATGTCCGCTCGATCCTGTTCGGCAGCGTGCGCCGTCTTTTTTTTCCGCGTTACGCCGTGACGCTGGAAGAACCGGTGCACGCTGCTGGGCAGCGGCCGATACCCCACCGCTGCGTCCAGACGCGCGGCCACCTCCGCCAAGGTCAGGTCGGACTTCTCTTCGATCCAGCCCAGAATGAGGTCCCGGTGCTCGTCGATCCGATGTGAGCGGACATTGCCACCACGCTTGTCCGGAGTCACGTCGCCGCGCGTCCGTGCATGGGCAACCCAGCGGATCGCTGAGGAAACCCCGACTTCGAAGCGTGCCGCGGCTGCCCGACAAGAGGCTCCAGCCGCAACCGCCTCCACCACGCGCCGACGAAGATCGACCGACAGTGCTTTCGCCATCCAGACCGGTCTCCTCCAACCAGTCCGAACCGTGAATCACAACGGCCCATCCTGGGGAATCCCCGATTCAGATGGCCGGCAATCCGTTCTAAGGCTGGAACTCATAAAAGGGGTTTCCAAGGATGGGCGGTCGTAATTCAAGGTTTCCGAAAGGAGACCTTTGTTGGACCGAGACTTTTTCTGGCTGACCGACACGCAGTTTGCGCGGCTTGGGTGGGGAGAGCTCAAGCGCACAGGCTGCGTCCGATCACAACCTTGTACCGGAGCATCGTCACCTCGGCCAAGGAGCGGCGACCGTACTGGACCGCCGTCTGCCAGCCGAGCCGACCACGCCGGTTGATCATCTGGATGTGGCGATCGTGTTGGCTGGGGGGCGCCCCCGGCCGTGTCCCTCGGCACCGCGGTCGCGCCCGGCGGGATGATCACCTCGGCGTCTGGGGCACGCTCGGCAATGGGTCGATAAACGGGCTCGCCATCGTAGGCGCAGTCCGCCAAGTCCGCGCTGGTCGGGGGCTTGATCTGGTCGAGCAACGAGGTGACCAGAGAGGCGTCACCCCCTCGTTGCTCGTCAACTCCGAGGTGAGAACCTCCCCCATAGTGGGGTTGACCGCCAGATGAAGTTTTCTCCAACTTCGGCGCGTCGTGCCGCCGTGCTTTTTCAATTGACAATCACCCTTGCCGAACACCTTCAGCCCCGTGGAGTCGATCACCACGGTCACCACCGGCCTTTTCTGCTCAGGAAGTGCTCGGATCAAAATATCCGTATTAATTCGGATAGCAATTAACTATTTGATCTTACACAAGAAATTTTTTGGAAAGCGAGCCGTGGAACAGGTTCCGTAATGATACGGATGGCGGCGGACGATGTGCGTGGGTGAGAATTCGTCCCGGCCTGCATCGCAGTCGCCGTTCATCCGAGGACGCACCAATGACCGAGGGAGCTGACCGACCGCTGATCTGGATCGGACGTACGGACTATGGCCGTCTGCTGAGGGCAATGGGTCGGCTGGCCGTACAGGCTCCGGATGTATCGGCGCTCCTATCCCGGGAACTGGATCGCGCGATCGTCCGTCGGGAAGGCGATCTGCCCCGGACCATCGTGGGCATGGGCAGCCGAGTGCTGTTTCTCCGCGACGACGACATGCCGTGCGAACGGGGCAAACCGGTGCACCCGGACCAGTCGGCCATAGAAGGCCAGATCAGCCTTGCATCACCTTTGGGCGTGGCCTTGCCCGGCCTCCGGGAGGGAGCCCGCATGCCCTACAGCGATGCCGACGCAACCATGCGCTGGCTGTCGGTCGAGCGCGTTCTGCCAGCCTGAGCCGCTTTCTCTTTCCCCTTGCAGGATCGAATTATGAGCACACCGCCGCGGCCCAGCCGGCTGCCGACCATCACTTTGGCCAACAGCGTTCACGAGCGGCTGTCCGAACTTGCCTTTGCCGCTGGCGACCGGATGCCGGAGGTGGCGGAATATCTGGAACGCGAATTGGAGCGTGCCCGCGTGGTGTCTGATGAGGCTTTGCCGCCGTCAACCGTCACCATCGGTTCGCACGTCACGTTCGTGGATTGCGATACCGAGCAACGGCACAGCGTTACACTGGTGTGGCCTATGGGGGAGGATGTCTCGCACCAACGGCTGTCCGTCATGACGCCGGTGGGTGCAGCTCTGATCGGGCTTCGCGCCGGTCAAAGCATCGGTTGGAAGAACCGCATGGGGACGTGGCGTCGCCTCAAGGTTGAGGCGGTTTCTCAGCTCGACGGCACAGAGGGCGCTGGAAATCAGATTCTCTGATCCCGCCGATCATCCGCGGCTTGGCGCCGGCGTGCCGGAGCCTATGGCATTACGCTGTTCTCCATGATTGAGGCAAGGACGACACCATCATGAAAAGGCCACCCCCATCGTGGGGAGTGGGTGGATTGAGGCGTCCAGATGGCGCCGTCGTCAGCCTGCCTCGCGCCCTGTCAAAACTCGGATTCTGTTCCCGCACGCAAGCCGAGGCTTTGATAGCCGAGGGGCGCGTGCGCGTCGACGGTCGGGTTATCCGCGCCGCGACGGCCCGCGTCGATCCCGGCCGCGCCCGCATCGCCGTCGATGGCGCGCTGGTCGTGGCCGAGCGTAAGGTCTACTTGGCGCTCAACAAGCCGCGGGGCCTTGTCACGACCCGGGATGATCCGCAGGAGCGGGCGACGGTCTACGATTGCCTTGAGGGGCTCGATCTCCCATTTGTTGCGCCTGTGGGGCGTCTCGACAAGGCGAGCGAGGGCCTTCTGCTCCTCACCAACGACACCCGCTGGGCGCAACGCGTCTTGAATCCCGCATCGGACGTCGAAAAGACCTATCACGTCCAGATCGACCGCCTGCCGGACGAAGGCATGCTGGAACGCGTGCAGGCGGGCATGGTGCTTGATGGCGAACGCCTTGTCGCGAAGTCGGCAAGCCTGCTCCGTGCCGGCGCACGCAATGCATGGCTCGAAGTTGTCCTCAGTGAAGGCAAGAACCGCCAGATCCGGCGCCTGCTCGGCGCTGTCGGGGCAAACGTGCTCCGCCTCGTGCGCGTCAATGTGGGCGGAGTGCGGTTGGGCGATCTCGCAAAGGGCTCGGTCCGGCATCTCACGCCGACGGAAAAGGCGATGCTTGATGTTCCAATCCCGACTGTTCCGGCATGTGTGAATGATGTGGTCTCTGTTCCCCGGGCAGTCGACTAGTCCGCTGCCTCGGTCAGGTTCGTCTTACCGACGTCTGGGCGCCCAGGACGATTGGCGCCGACGGCACGGATGCGGACCTCGGTTCCAGTCGGGGAGGGTGCTCCGTCCTGTGGAGCGCCAACGCGAACGGAGAAGCCCGGCAACACCAGCTTGCTACCGGGCCCGGCATCGGCCATGATTGGAGCTGCCATGATGATCGTCGCTCTCCAGAACCGTCCTCTTTTGCGCGCTGGTTGCGTGCATTCAGGCACGTCCGCCCCGGATCTGGACCGCTAGGCAGCGCCACGGTCCAGAACCGGGGCTCCACATTCCCGACATCGCCGCAGCTGGGGAGGACCCGCGTTTCATGCGGGCAATCCCCCTGGCTTGTTCCTGCTGACCGCCGTCGAGGCCGCCATCGCGACCTTGGACGTCAACTTTGGAGGTGATCCGATGATGACGGAGCGTGACGTGACGCCGCCGAACCGCCCTGCTGAAGCCGAAACCCGCACATCGCAGGTCGTGCCGTTCAAACAAAGGCCGCAGCGGCCGGCCGCTTCCCAGCCTCGCCCGCAGAACGGCGGCGATGACACCTCGCCGCCCGCCGCGTGACACGGTCCCTGGCGGGTGGGGATGTCTCCCGCCTCGCCATCAAATTTCCGGGCCCACGTGTGAAAGGATAGAACCATGCCTTCTCCCGACCTGTTTCCGGCTGTCACGCTGTCATCCGACGACTACGTCCGCCTGCTCGGTCTTGCCGCCGCTTCCGCAGCATCGGAACCTGATGTCTCCGACTATCTGGGCGCGGAACTCGAGCGAGCGATGGTGGTACGGTCAGGCGAGGTCATGCCGACCGTGGTTGCGATGAACGCGCATGTCACCTTTCGCAACGAGGCGACCGGACGGGTTCGGACCGTTACCCTCGTCTATCCCTCGGAGGCCGATTTGGCCGCAGGAAAGGTGTCTGTCCTGACACCGATCGGCGCCGCGCTCATCGGTGTCGCCGAAGGGCACTCGATCTGCTGGTACACGCGTTCGGGCGAGGCCAAGACGCTGACCGTGCTGGAGGTGGAAAAATGAGGGCGCAGCGTTCCTTGACCTGCTCCCCTGAAACTCCTCCACCCTGAGTTAGAGTCCGTCGAGCAAGGAGACGGACATGAAGAAGAGCCGGTTCAGCGAGGAACAGATCATTGGAATCCTGCGCGAGCAGGAAGCTGGCAGGCCAACGGCGGAGGTCTGCCGGCGGAGGTCTGCCGCAAGCACGGGATCAGCGAGGCGACGTTCTTCCGGTGGAAGGCGAAGTAGGGCGGTCTGGAGGTGTCGGAAGCCAAGCGGCTGAAGACGCTGGAGGACGAGAACGCCCGCCTGAAGCGTCTGCTGGCGGAGGCGATGCTCGACAACGCGGTGCTCAAGGATCTCGCTGCAAAATAATTGGCCGGCGGTGTGCGTATCGGACAACGGCGCGACGAGTGCCTCAACGAGACGCTGTTCACCTCGCTCGTCCATGCCCGTGCCGTCCTGGCGGCGTGGCACAGCGATGACAACCACGGCCGACCGCATTCCGGCCTCGGCGCCGCCACACCGATCGAGGTCGCCACGCGGATGTCGCCGAAAGCGGGGCTGGGGCATGCCCCGGTTGCCATCAACGCCCGGTCAGGGCATCACATGAGAGGACTCCCACTCTGAGCGGAGGAAACTTGGGGAGCAGGTCACCGGTTCCAGCGTCATCAGCCTGATCCACCCAAAGTGCGCGAGAACCGAAACGGGGACCCGTTCAGAAGAAATCGCCAGCTACAGGCGGCCAGTCCGCAGCGCGACCCCGAAGCCGCAGTGGTCATTCCATCAGGTGCTACCGCCGTTTCCACCGGGCTTTCCGGAGGCCATTCGGGGTGAGCCACGCCGCCATGCGGTGCTGTGTGCCACATCAGCCCTTCCTGATGGGCCTGGTAGACGGTTCTTGCGGTGGATCGGAAGCCGAGAGCGCGCGCCAGCGAACCGTCGACATGAAGATACCATGGATGTGAGAGAGGGGCGGAGTTCGCAGCCATTCCCGTGTCCAGCAAACCCGCAAGCTCGAAGATGCTCGGCGCCTGAGTTGCGCCGCCTGAATTGTCTCGTGAGCACCCGTCGGCATGGCCCGCATCGCCAGCCTCATCTGATTGCACAGAACAGCTTACCAGCCTGATCAGGATGAGACGCCTTATTCTATCGGCCCTCGCGAACCACTCTCAATGACCTGCGATCCCAAGGCGCCCGTCCGACCCACGGCCGGCGGCCAACATGGTGCAATCATCAAGGGAGTTCCGATGCCGGACCCGCAAGACAGGCAACCTTTCGACCTCACCCGCCGGCAGGTTCTGGAGGCCGGGACCATCGTCACGTTGACGGGAACGATGCTGCCCGCCGCCGGGCTCGCCCAGCACGCCGGTCCGCAACCCTCACCGGAGAACGGCATGACGCTCCATGTGTCCTTCCGCGTCAACGGCCGCCCGATGGCGTTGGACATCGATGCCCGGGCGTCCCTGCTGGACCTGCTGCGCGAGCGGCTGGGCCTCGTCGGCGCGAAGAAGGGCTGCGACCACGGTCAATGCGGCGCCTGCACGGTCCATCTGGACGGCCGCCGGGTCGCCTCCTGCCTGACCATGGCCGCCAAGGCCGATGGCCGCGACGTGACCACCATCGAAGGCATCGCCGGGGCGAACGGTCTTCATCCCATGCAGCAGGCCTTCATCGATCACGACGCCCTGCAATGCGGATACTGCACGCCCGGCCAGATCATGGCCGCGATCGCCTGCGTCAAGGAGGGACACGCGTCGACGCCGGAGCAGATCAAGGAATACATGAGCGGAAACATCTGCCGCTGCGGCGCCTATGTCGGCATCGTCGCGGCGATCGAACAGGCCGCTCCCCAGATCGAGAGGAGCTGAGCCATGAAGCCCTTGTCCTACGTTCAGGTCCGAACGGCCCGTGAGGCGATCGAGGCCTTCGTCGCGGCCGGCGAAAGCGCCCGCTACATCGCCGGCGGCACCAATCTCTACGACCTGATGAAGCTCGGCATCGAGAAGCCGGCGCATCTGATCGACATCGCCGACCTCGATGGCGCCAACCGCATCGACACCGACGGCGACCGGCTGTTTTTCGGTGGTGCTGCGCTGATGGCGGACGTCGCCGAGCACCCGGTCGTGCGCGACGATTATCCGGTGCTGGCGGAGAGCCTGTCGAAGGCGGCCTCCCAGCAGCTGCGCAACATGGCGACCGTCGGCGGCAACCTGCTGCAGCGGACGCGCTGCCCCTATTTCCGGAACGGCGCGAACGGCGCCTACCCGTGCAACAAGCGGGAACCGGGCTCCGGCTGCGCCGCCGTCGGCGGGCTGGACCGGTCCCAGGCCGTGCTGGGGGCGAGCGCGGCGTGCAACGCCGTGTCGCCTGGGGACTGGCCCGTCGCGCTGATGGCGATGGATGCCGCGATTGAGCTGCAGGGGCTCGACGGAACGCGGGTGATCCCGATCTCCGAACTCTACCGGCCGCCCAGCCGGACGCCTCACCTCGAATTCACCATCGGCTGCGAGGAGATCGTCACCGGCATTTCGGTGCCGAAGACCGCCGCCGGTCGGACTTCCACCTATCTGAAGGTGCGCGACCGCGAATCCTACGCTTTCGCGCTGGTGTCCGCCGCGGTGGCGCTGGAGATGGACGGCGATCGCGTGCGGCAGGCGCATGTGGCGCTCGGCGGGGTGGCCACCGTGCCCTGGCGCGCGCGTCCCGCCGAGGCTCTCCTGCGCGGTGAAACCCTGGATCGGGAGCGGGCGCTGGAGGCCGCCAGGGCGGCGTTCGCCGAGGCCCGGGCCGGCCGCCACAACGCCTTCAAGATCGAACTCGGCGCGCGGACCCTTGCCGACGCCATCATCAACGCCGGGAGCAAGAGCCAATGACGCCGAACCGCAACGTGGACCGTCCCAGGATCGACGCCCATGAGAAGGTGCTCGGCCGTGCCCTGTACGCCGCCGACCAGCCCTTTCCCGGGCTGCTTCACGCGATGACCGTGCCCGCGACGATCGCCAAGGGGCGGATCCTGTCCATCGACACGGCGGCGGCCCTGCAGGTTCCGGGCGTCGTGCGTGTCTTCACCCATGATGATTTTTCGCAGATCCGGACGACGCCCGCAGCCCGCGGCGCCTATGGGCGGCCGGGAAAGGGCTACCAGCCCATGACCGCCCCACAGGTCCGCCACCGGGGTGAACCGGTCGCCCTGGTGGTCGCCGAGACGCTGGAGGCGGCGGTCGAAGGCGCCGAAGCCGTGACGGTGCGCTACGCCGGGGAACCCTTCAGCGCGCGGATGGACGATGACCTTGCGAGCCCCGAGCCGGAAGCCGCCGGCCAGCTCGCGCCCGGCGATGCCGAGGCCGCCTTCGCCAACGCCGCGCACGTTGTCGACGTGGAGTATCGGCATCCCCAGCAGCATCACAATCCCATCGAGCTGATCTCGACCACCGCCGCCTTCGAGGACGGCACGTTGCGGATTTACGAGGGAACGCAGTCCGCCGCGGCCTTTGCCGGCGGTCTGGCCGGCATGATGGGGATGGAGCCGCAGGCGCTGCGCGGCGTGAGCCCCTACACGGGCGGAGGGTTCGGCCAGAAGAACGGCGTTCAGGAACAGAGCGTGCTGGTGGCGAGCGCCGCCCTGCTCCTGCGCCGCCCGGTCAAGCTCGTCATGCCGCGGGGCCAGCTGTTCCACACGGCGTCCTACCGCCCGCAAAGCCGGCATCGCGTCCGGCTCGCCGCGGACGGTGACGGCCGTCTGCTCGCCGGCATTTATGAAACGGTGCAGCAGAACAGCCGGTATGACGGCTTCGGCAGCGATCACGGCGCCACTCCGCCGCGCATGTACGGGTATGGCGCGTGGCGGGGAAGCGAGCGCATCGTCCGGGTCGACACCCAGACCCCCGGGCACCAGCGCGCCCCGCACGAGCATCCGGCCAGCCACGCCACCGAATGCGCGCTCGACGAACTCGCCGGGGCGCTCGGCATGGATCCCGTCGCGCTGCGCCTCGCCAACGACACCCAGCGTGACCCGATCACCGGCAAACCCTTCTCGTCCCGCCATCTTGCGGACTGCCTGAGGCGCGGGGCCGCGCGGTTCGGCTGGGAGCGATGGACGAACCAGCCGGGCGCCCTGGTCGCCGGAAACGGCGACCGCATCGGCCTCGGCGTCGCCTGCGGCAGCTACAAGGCGGCGATGACGCCCTCCGTCACCACGCTTCGGCTCTCCGCCGGCGGCCAATGCCGGATCGCGACGTCCGGTCACGAGATGGGACAGGGGATACGCAGCGTCATCGCCGCCGAGTTGATCGACGTCCTCGGCGTCGACCCCGATAAGCTCGACATCCGGATCGGAGACACCAGTTACGCCCCCCAGCACCTCACCGCGGGCTCCTGGGGTGCGGGGAGTGCCGCCCCGGCGGCGCGGGCCGCCGCCCTGAAGCTGCGCGAGGAGCTGGCCCGATTGACCGGAGCGGCGTTGTCGGACGAGCCCGTTCATGTCCAGCTTGCCCGGACCCGGCGCCCTTATCTGGAGGTGTCGGTCGACACCGTGCCGCTCGGCAAGGACCGGCAGGCGATCGAGCAGCTGCGCCGGGGCATGCCGGTGCCGACCGGGCCCGAATACCCCAACTTCCTGGCCTTCAGCTGGATCGCGCATTTCGCCGAAGTCCATGTCGAGCCGTCGACGGGTCGCGTGCGGGTCCGACGGGTCGTCAGCGTCGCCGATTGCGGACGGGTGATGAACCGCCGCACCGCGGAAAGCCAGGTCCGGGGCGGCGTGGTCTGGGGCATCGGCGCCGCCCTGCGCGAGGCCGCCGAATGCGATCCCCGGTTCGGCGGCGTTCTCAACAACGACCTTGCCGACTATGTCGTGCCGGTCAACGCCGACATCGGCGCCATCGACGTCGACTTCATCGACGAGCCGGACAGCCGGCTCAACCTGTCGGGCGTCAAAGGGCTCGGCGAAGTGGCCATGGTCGGCGCGGCGGCGGCCATCGTCAACGCCGTCCACAACGCGACCGGGAAGAGAATCCGGCATCTGCCGATCCGGATCGAGGACCTGCTCTAGCCCGGATCATTCATCAGTGTTTTGGAACGTCAGCCCGAAGGCGTGTCGATGGGTGGCGCCAAGGGCGCGGGATGACGGGGCTGGAGGGTTGCGGGGTCAGGTTCGTTCGGGGGCACGTCGCCCCGGCATTCACGGCGGCAGCTTGACGGTACGGGCGGCCAGCCCCGTCAGGCTCTCCTGGTAGGAGAAGCTGCTCGGCAGAGACACCTTGACGCGCGTCACCATCTCGGTGACCCGTGCCGCCACCTTGATGAGGCCGAGGCGCAGCGTGTCGAACTGGGGAACGACGCCTTCAGCGCCAAGCTGCGCAAGGTGTGCAGCAGCCAGCAGGCGGCGGTGTGGATGAGCAACCGGAACTGGTTCGCCGTCGCCTTGCTGCAGGAGGTCCGATCGGAAGCGAGGTGCAGCTTGTGGGCCTTGATGAGGTTCTCCATCTGCGCCACGGGCGCAGTAGATTGTCTCGTACAGCGCCTTGGGCGTGCCGGTCAGGTTGGTGACGATGAAGCGCGTGTCGGTGCCCTGGGCCGACGCCTCGATCCGGGCGATGATGTGCATCGGCAGGAAGCAGCGCCCGTCGTAATAGGCGTGGAAGAGGGACAACTGCTGGGCGCCGTGGACGCGGTCCTCGGTGTCGTCGATGTCCAGCACGATGCGTCGCGGCACCGTGGCGAAGCTGTCGCAGAACAGGTCCACCATGGCCGCCATCATGCGCTTGAGCGCCACCGGGCTGGGCAGGTTCTCCAGGGTCGGCTGCGAGCAAAGGTCGCCTCCGCTCTCGGGAAGTCGGCCGACCGCCATCTTGAAAGCGGGGTCGCTGCGCAGGGCGTCGCAGTCGTTGGCATCCGGGTAGCCGGCGGCGATCAGCAAGGCGCGGAAGCGGATCATCTCCGCCAGCGTGTGCTGGACGCGCTCGGGAGCGCGCGGGTCCTCGATGCAGCGCGCCAGACGCTCGCAGACGCCAAGCCGCCGATCGATCTCGGCCAGCAGCAGGACGCCGACGTCGGAGGTGAGACGGCCGCCATCGAAGGGTTCTTCCGCATTTCTGGTGCAAGACAGCCGCCGGTAGCTTCGCTTCTCGGGCAACAACTTTATGCGGCGGCCAACACTCGGCTTCGCAGCAGGTCGTGCTTCGCTCGGCCGTACATTTGCCGCTTCAGCCCTTTCAGCCGGTTGATCTGCCCTTCGACCGGGCTGGTACTCCACGATTCGGTGAAGGCGGCGCGAACCGCCGCTTCGTCCCGCATCAAGCCGTTCGCAAAGCCGCGCAACGTGCTGTCGCGCGCGGCGGCGATCCAGGCGTCGAACCCATCGGCCCGGCGCTCCTGGAGCAAGCCCGTGAAGGCCTTGGCCAAGTCCGCCGCCTGCACGAGATCCAGGGCGGTGGTGGCCAGACCGGCCACGAAGGCGCTCTCCTCTGGCGTGAGGTGCTCGGCCGCCTGGGTCAGCAGCCACGCACACCGCCGACCCGAGGGCGGTTTCCAGGCGGCGGTGATCGTCGCTTCCATGACGGCCGCGACGACGGGCTCACGGGCCGGGTCGCGGGTGCGCTGTCCGTAAGCCCACCGCCCGACGGTCTGGACACTGGCGGTGCAGCCTTGCTCCTTCAGTTCCCGATGAAGCTGGACGGCGTTGTGGCACCCCTCCCGCCAGCGGCGCTCCAGGTACGCCCGAAAGCCGTCGAGCACCGTTGGCCCACGGGGACGTGCATGTTCCGGGGCGCCATCGGCGGCGAGCCAGCGTTCGACGGAACGGCGGCTCATCCCCAGTACCGGAGCGATCAGCTTGGGCGGCACCCCTTGGTCGCGCAGACGCCGGATTTCCGCGAAGCGCTCCTCGCGGTGGTGCCGGTTGGCTTGCCGGGTCCGCTCCAGTTTGGTCCCGGAAACGGCCAATTCGTCCGGCGGTGCGGCCCTCTCGACCGCCCCGGCGATGCCGCGGGCGGCGTGGCGGATCGCACGGCGATGCCGATTGGCCACCGTGCGCAGGGCGTCGCCAAGGTTGCGCAACAGATGCCAGCGGTCACAAACCTGCTTCGCCTGCGGAGCGCCCTGGCGGATCCCGTCGGCGAAGACGCCGGCCCGATCCCGGGCGACGATCTCAACACCGGGGTGCCGGCGCAGCCACGCGGCCACGCTGTCCGCTTGGCGGTCCGGCAGCAGGTCCAGCACCCGGTTGTGTTCCAGATCGACGAGGATCGTGCCGTAACGCAGACCGCGGCGCCAGGCCCACTCATCCACGCCGACCACGCGCGGCGGCGGATACGCCGCGATCGGGGCGGCGCGGATCAGGCGCAGAAGCGTGTCGCCGCTGACCGGCATGGCGAGGCGACCCGCCAGGCGCGATCCGGGCTCGCCGCCCAGAGCCAGCCCGACCTCCCGTTGCGCCTGGGCCAGACGGGGCGTGCGTCGGGCCTTGGGCCGAGCAACCTCGGGCAGGCGCTCGGTGAAGATGCGGCGCCGGCACGTGGTGACCGAACAGCGGAACCGACGTGCAAAAACCTGGAGTTCCGCACGTTTGCCCTGCCAGGGCAGATCGGCGAGCCTGCGCACATAGGTGCTGTGAACGCGAGCGGACATGTGGCCGCACAACGGGCAGATGGACTCCCTTGCCGTCGGCTTGACGACAAGAACAATGCGGTCTGCGGTTGGGAGAAGCTGAACAACGGAGAGACCGGTCGGAAGAACCGCGTGGGGATCGAAAGGCAACGGTTACCCGGAGGCTGGAGAGTGCTGCGGCCATCTATATGAGCATGCGGTGACGATATGGCATCTCCATCCGCAGCACGGTGAGTGAACTTGACCGTCGCATAAAGTTGTTGCCCGAGAAGCGAAGCTACCGGCGGCTGTCTTGCACCAGAAATGCGGAAGAACCCATTTGAGGTGAGATGGCCGCCATCGAACGCAGCGATAACCAGCTTGCCGACAACCGGTGACAAGACGGGCAGAGCCCAGGTGCTTTCGGCTATCGCGGGCGTGAACTCCGTTGATCCGTGGTGAGACTGCTTCAGCACCAAAATCATACACGAACTCAGCGGCTTAACCTCGCACCCGCCACTTCAAATTCAGCTCTGGTGAATTATCTGGGTTGGCGTCCGCTCCGGTCCGTGGCCGGCGGCCGTGATGACGGCACGGCGCCGTTTGTCACGGCCGCGCGGTCCACCCAATGGAGTGGACCGCCGGCCATCGGATCAACCATGCCCTGAGATATCATCCCGTGCAAAATTGCTGGGGTCGCGGACGTGTTTGATCCCAACTGGAGGCAATTCTTCTTCCGCCGTTTTCATCGGGACATCACCCTGTTGTCGCGGCTGTCTTCCCGGCTGGACGACGCCTTGCAGCATTTTGCAGTGGAAGGATGGACAGCATGGCGGACCAGTCGATAAAATTCTCCTACGAGTACGGGAAATACAAATATTTCGAATTTTCCGGAAACAACAACAAGGTGGATGTCGAGTTCTCCTGGGACTCCCCGAAAACCGATCCGTCGGGAAAGCCGATGCCGAAGAAGGTGATCGATCTTTTCAACAAGAATGTGCGCGAGGCCATTCAGGAGTTGATGAAGACCGAAGAGAAGACGGTCGCCGAAATAAAGAAGCAGATCCAGGCGTGGGATCAAAAGATCGACAAGCACGAGATCGACGGCCGCAACCTGTTTTTGTTCATGAACACGATCAACGATACCATGGAGCAGCGGGCCGCCGACCGCTTCGGGGGAATCGTCGGCGGCATCGCGACGGTCATGAAGCTGATCGTGAAGAAGGCCTTTGCCGGCCTCGACGCGGCCGTGCGCAAGATGCTCGAAGACATGAAGTGGAAGGTCTACGCCAAGACGGTGGGAAAGATCGTTCTCGCCCTGACGGCGACCGCCCTCGCCATCACGGCCACGGTGCTGACCGGGGGTGCTGCGCTGCCGCTGGTCGTGGCGGGCGCCAAGATCACGCTCGACGTGGTCAAGGAAGGGAAGGCGGCCTACGACAGTTTCAACGATGGCGCGGACGAGGTGGTCGCTCTGCAAAGCGCCGTGAAGAAACACAGGGCCAGCGCGCAGGAGGCGATGAAGGCGGTCGAGCGGGCCGAAAGCCGACGCTACCTCATGGCGGAGTCGGTGAACAAGCTGGAGCGGCAGCTTAGCGCGGCGGAGGCCAAATACGCGGACGTGGAGCGGATCCTCAACCAGAAGAAGATCGACGGGATCACCATCACCGCGGATTCCACTCTCCTGGGTCTGGTCAACAAGGTGAAGCGGTACAAGGATCTGATCGACCGCCTCACCCCGCTGCTGAACGCGGCCCGCGCCGACCTGAAGCGCCTGGACGCGCTGATCGACGGAGCGCGGCGGGCGTTCGACCCGTCCACCTACGACGCGATTCCAAACGCCGACTGGAAGACGATCCTCAAGAAATACGCGGACGAGTACGGCGCGACGGTCAAGACGCTGGGTGATTTGGGCTCCAGCATCGCGACCGTCGTTCAGAAGCTGGCCTGATCCCCGGACCGCCAGTCGTAGCCCTTCATGTGATCGAGGAAGGCCCGCATGGCCGCGCTCGGAAGGCGGCGGTTCGGGTAATACAGAAACCAGTGCGGCAAGGTGGGGCTCCACTCCGGGAAAAGCTCCACCAGCCGACCGTCCCGGACATGGGGTTTCGCATAGTCGTCCAGGACGTGGGCAATGCCCCGGCCGGCCAGGGCGGCCTGAAGCTCGTTGTGCACCGTGCTGACCGTCAGGCGTCCGGCGGGCGTCACCTCCAGCGCGTCGCTCCCGCGGGCGAAGCGCCATGTGACGAGGGTCCCGCCGGGGAATCTCCGCCTGATGCAGTCGTGGTAGACCAGGGCATGCGGCGTCACCGGCAGCCCATGCCGCGCGATGTAATCCGGCGACGCGACGATCGCGTATCGGAGCGATGGCCCGAACGGGACCGCGATCATGTCTTGCGCCAACTGCTTGCCGAAACGGACGCCGGCATCGAAGCCCTGCTCCACGATGTCGATCACCGCGGCATCGCTGATGATCTCGATCTTCACCTCGGGGTAGGCGTCCATGAAGTCGAAGACCAGCGGACAGAGGAGATGATCGACGGCGGGCGCCGGCGCGTTGATCCGCAGCGTTCCCGATGGGCTGTCCCTCAATTCGCCGACCTCGGCGATCGCAAGCTGGATATCGCTCAGCGCCGGGGCCAAGCGATCGAGGAGGCGCTGCCCGGCCTCTGTCGGCGATACGCTCCTCGTCGTCCGATTGAGCAGCCGGATGCCGAGAGCCTCCTCCAGGGCGTTCATCGTCTGGCTCAAGGCCGATGACGAGACGCCCCGTTCGAGCGCCGCCGCGCGGAAGCCGCCACAGCGCACGATCGCCGCGAACACATCGAAGCTGTCCAAGCGAATTGGGCTCATTGCGAAGCAGGCCTAATCAAGCCGATCACATTTGACGAGCTTATCAGCGCAATCTTGCCGTGTCATGGTCGATCTGCGGTTGATCGTCGCGCCCGGATCGCCGTCCGTCACCGGTCCCCCCGGTCCCGTGGCTGGAAGCGGGGCGCCCCATTCGGGAGGAAACACCGATGAATGCCCTCACTCTGAACCGACGCAGGATCATGCTGTCCGCGGTCGTCGGCGCCTCGACCCTGTTCGTTCCCGGTGGTGGTGGCGCGTCTGCGCAGCCGACGCCAACGCCGACGCCCGCGACCGGCAACGCCGGCCACTACCGTTTCCGGGTCGGCGACATCAGCGCGACGGTGTTGAGCGATGGCGTGATCGGCGGTCCGCCCCGCGTCTACGCGAGCGACGCGCCCGAAGCGGAGCTTCAGGAGGTGCTGCGGCGCGCCTTCCTGCCGACGGACCACATGACGTTGAATCTGAACACCCTTCTGATCGATACCGGCGGACGGCGCATCCTCGTCGAGGCCGGCGCGGGCGCGACGATGGGGCCGAACGGCGGGCGGATTTTTCAGAACCTCGCGTCGATCGGGCTCGGTCCCGCGGACATCGACGCCATCGTGATCTCGCACACCCATCCCGACCATGTCGGCAATCTCAGGACCGCGAACGGCGGCCGGGCGTTCCCCCGGGCCACCGTCTTCGTGCCGAGGGCGGACTGGGATTTCTTCGTCCGCAACGATCCGGATCTGTCCTACATGCCCGTTCCGCAGGATTTCCGCCTGCGCTTCGCCGCCGCGATCAAGAGCAGCCTCGAACCGGTCAGGGAGGATGTTGAGCTTTATGAAGCCGGTGCCGAGATCGTGCCGGGGCTCACGACGATCGTCGCCTCCGGCCACACGCCGGGCATGGCGACCTTCCTCGTCCACTCCGGAAACGACCAGCTGCTGCTCACCGCCGACCTCGCCTACCACCCGGTCGTCAACGTCGACAACCCCTGGCGTCCCGGACCCGATCGCGACAAGGACACCGCGCTCGCCTCCCGCCGTCGCATCTTCGACCGGGCCGCCGCCGACCGTATTCCCGTGCTGGGTTTCCATTTTCCGTTTCCGGGCCTCGGCCGGATGCTCAAGACCGACGGCGGGTACGCCTGGGTCCCCGCGACCTGGCAATTTTGAGATCCGCCTATGAGACGCCCCGGCTCCTACACCACGCTCAGGGACGTGACCTTGCCGAGCAGGGCCGTCAGCGCATCCTCAATCTTCTCCGGCTGATGCAGCCGGACAACCTTGCTATCCCAGACAGTCCCCTGAAACGAATGAGGGCGCCCGGCACCGTCATGGTGCGGGCGCCCCCGGTCAACGACCCCGACCGTGATCGGCGGTCAGCCTCACGCCATGTGGCGGAGGACTTCGTTGCTGCCGCGCCAGATCATGTCGAGCGCCACGTAGGAGATGATGGCGAGGCCGACCCAGCCGATCCAGCGGTGCTTGTGCAGCACATGCGCGATCATGTTGGCGGCGGCGCCCATCAGAACGACCGACAGGACCAGACCGATGACCAGGATGGTCGGGTGTTCCTTGGCGGCGCCGGCCACCGCCAGCACGTTGTCGAGCGACATCGACACGTCCGCCACCACGATCTGCCAGATCGCCGCGCCGAAGGTGGTCGCACCGGCTGCCGCGACGGCGGCGTTGCCCGCCATACCGGCGGTGACGGTGACCGAGGAGGGGTCGGGCGCGTCCATCGCCTCGTCGGGGGCGATCTCGTCCGCGCCGTGGCTGCGCAGCTCACGGTACATCTTCCAGCACACCCACAGCAGCAGGACGCCGCCCGCCAGGGTCAGGCCGATGATGGCGAGGAGCTGCGTGGTGATGAGGGCGAAGAACACGCGCAGCCCCATGGCGGCGGCGATTCCCCAGAAGATGACCTTGCGGCGCTGGGCCAGCGGCACCGCCGCGGCGGCCATGCCGACCACGATGGCGTTGTCGCCGGCCAGAACAAGGTCGATGGCGATGACTTGGAGCAGCGCGGCGAGCGCGTCGGCTGTGAACAGATCGGTCATGCGGTGCCTTCCTCTTACATAGGGCAAGAGAGCAGCACCCACGGGCGGGACCAGGCACAGGGCAGAAACGCTGCCGGCAGGGGCGGGCGGGTGGGGCCACTCTGAATGTCTCCAGTCCGACATCACAGTTCAGGGAACTGTCAGAGGGGCCCGGCCTGGTAAGCCGGTCTTTATACCAACACTTCCGACACCACAACGTCGGTTTCGCCGGGGCGGCCATGCGATCGTGTGTGGGGTGAGGACGGCACGCCCATGGACGTGGGCGTGCCGTTTCGCTCAAAGCGGCCCTATCAAAGAGGCAGGGTGCCGACCGGCGTGCCGTCCGCCGTCTCGATGGACAGGGAGGTCCAGCGCGGCGCGCGGCCGCCACTGCGGCTCACCGACAGGGCGGCCGCGTCGGTGCCGGCAATGGTCAGCAGGCAGATGGTCTCGTCGCGGCACACGCTCTCCCCGTCGTCGTCGAACAGGGTCAGCGGGGCGTAGCCCTCCGGTCCGGGGAAGCAGCGCACCGTCAGCGGACCCTCGGCCCAGGAGGGGGCGGGGCCGAGCGGCAGCAGCGTGCCGGCCCGGACGAAGGCTGGGGCCACGCCCGGCGGCGCCGCCACGGTGACGCGCCCGCCACCGTCGTAACGCCGCCCGTCGCGCAGGTCGTACCAGCCGCCGGGCACCGCCGGCAGCCAGACCTCCAGCTCCGTCCGGCCGGGGTCGAGGACCGGGGCGACCAGCAGCCGGTCGCCGACCATGGTGCTGTCCTCCTCCCCGTAGGCGGCGGGCTGGTCGGGGAAATCGTAGAACAGCGGCCGCATCACCGGCGCATGGTCGCGGTGCGCCCGCCACAGCAGCGTGTAGAGCAGCGGCACCAGCCGCTCCCGCCAATCCAGCGCGGCCTTCACCCGGGGCAGCAGCTCCGGATAGGTCCAGGGCTCGGTAACGCTGCCGTCGTCGTTCCAGGAATGGATGGTGAAGCGCGGCCACCACACCGCCTGCTCAATCCAGCGCATCAGCAGTTCCGGCTCCGGCCGGGGACCGGCGAAGCCGCCCACGTCGTGGCCGTAGTCGAACAGGCCCGACAGGCTGAAGCCGTGCCCCATGCGCAGGTTCCAGCGCAGCGTCTTCCAGCTCGTCCGGTTGTCGCCCGACCAGGTCTGCACATAGCGCTGGAGGCCCGGCCCGCCGGAGCGCGAGATCAGGTAGGGGCGCTTGTCCGGCGCGTGCGCCACCTGGGCCAGATGCGAGGCGCGGATCATCAGATGGGTCTGCACCGGGCGCAGCGTCGCCATCGTGCCGCCATGGCCGTTGACGTCGCAGACCGCCGCGTCGTCCCAGATCTCGAACTCGTTGTTGTCGTTCCAGGTCGAGCCGATGCCGCGCTCCAACAACTCCTTCGTGACGTTGGCCATCCACCAGCGGGTGGTCGCCGGGTTGGTGAAGTCGAGATAAGCGCCGTCGCCGCCCCAGAACTGGGTGATCTGCGGGCTGTCCGGGGCGTCGCTGTCGCGCACGAAGCCGCCGAAGCCCTGGACCTCGGCGAATTTCGGATGGTCGTTGAGCAGCGCCGGCTTGATGTTGGCGACGAGATGGACGCCGGCCTCGGCGAACTTGGCGGTGACCGCCTCCGGCTCGGGGAACTTGTCGCGGTTCCAGTGGAAGACGTAGCGCTTGTCGCCGATCATCGTGTAGCCGGACGACATCTGGAACGAGCCGCAGGGCAGGCCGTGCTCCTTCAGCGCGTCGAGGAAGCCGAGCAGCCGCACCCCGGCGTCCGGCGCGTCGGTGTACTGCATGGTCGAGCCGGAATAGCTGATCGCCCAGCGCGGCCGGAAGGAGGTGCGGCCGGTCAGGGCGGTGAAGTTCGCCACGACCTGCGGAACGCTCGGGCCGAACAGGACGTAGCAGTCGAGATCGCCGTCCGACGCCTCGAACCGGATGAAGTCGCCGTGGTAGGCGTCGATGGTCTGACCGAGGTCGAAGAGGCCGCGCGACAGGTTGTCGTAGAAGACGCCGACCGCCGCCCCGCCGCGCTCCGGCCGCACGCTGAGGCAGAAGGGGATGTGTTTGTAGAGCGGGTCGCTCGTCTCGGCGTCGTAGCCGAGCGCGTCGGTCGTCCCCATGGCGAGGCGCCGTCCGCGCTTGTCGGTGCCGCCGCTCTTGTCGCCGAAGCCGTGGTAGCGCTCCCCGGCGTGGCTGACCAGATGGTGGGCGAAGCGGGGCGAACGGTCGTCGAACAGGTAGGGCTGGGTCGGCCGGTCGGCCAGGACGAGGCGCCAGCCGTCGCCCTCTGCCGCCGGCTCGTACCAGCGCAGCGCCAGGGGCGCGCGCTGGACCACGACGCGCCAGCCGGGGGTGGTGACGGTAACGCTGTCGGCGCCTTCCTCGACCGCCGCCGGCGTGCCGGGGAAGCCGGTCAGGTCGCGGCGGTCGCGCCCGTCGATGGGGTCGGCCAGCGCGGGGTCGGTCTCGCCCGACAGCTCGGGCGCCAGCGACCAGGTGCGCGGCGTGCGCAGCCCGTTCGGCCGCTCGATGAGGACGCGCGCCAGCGCGGGCCCAAGCGGGAACAGGGTCAGGCGATAGCCGCGGTCGAGGTCGAAGGCGATCCCCTGGGGGCCGGCTTGCGTCCCGTCGCGGGATGGGGCAGGCGCTGCGAGGGAGGCGCCGGTCAGCGTGCGCATGGCGCGTGAACTCCTGAAGTCATGAGACCTGAGGTTTGCGGGGGCCGGTTCCTGGGGGCAGGGCCCGGCTTGCGTCCCGCTTACTTGATGAGGCCGAACAGGCTGGGCAGCCAGAGCGACAGGCCAGGGACGTAGGTGACCACCAGCAGCGCCGCGGTGCTCCAGGCGAAGAGGGGGATCAGCGGCCGGATCACCTGCTCGATCGACACGCGCGCCACGGCGCAGCCGATGAACAGGGCGCTGCCGGTCGGCGGCGAGACGATGCCGAGCGACAGGTTGAACACCAGGATCACCCCGAAATGCACCGGGTCCACCCCCAGTTCCACCAGCACCGGCAGGAAGATCGGCGTGAAGATCAGGATGCCCGGCGTGATGTCCAGGAAGGTGCCCATCAGCAGCAGCACGATGTTGACCAGCAGCAGCGCGATGATCCAGTTGCCGGACACCGACTGCACCCAGTCGCCGATGATCTGCGGGATCTCGGCCAGCGACATCACGTAGGCCATCGCCATGGAGGTGCCAACCATCAGCGCCACCACCGCCGTCGCGACGATGGTGTCCACCAGGATCTGCATGATGTCGTCCATCGACAGCTCCCGGTAGGCGAGCGCCAGGGCGAGCGCGTAGACGACGGCGATGGCCGATCCCTCCGTCGCGGTGAAGACGCCGCCGACGATGCCGCCGATCACCACGATGATCAGCCCCAGGCTGGGCAGGGCGGACAGCAGCGCGCGCGAGGACTGGGACAGGGTGGGGGAAGGCAGGCGGGCGTAGCCGCGCTTCTTCGCCATGATCCAGGCCGGGATCATCACGGACAGGCCGAGCAGGATGCCCGGCAGGTAGCCGGCGACGAACAGCGCCGCGATGGAGGTGCCGCCCGACACCAGCGAATAGACGATGAAGGCGCCCGACGGCGGGATCAGCAGACCGGTGATGCAGGAGGAGATGTTGACCGCCGCGGTGTAGCTGCGGTCGTAGCCGGCCTTGTCCATCGACGGCTGCATGGTGCCGCCGATGGCCGAGGCGGCGGCCACCGCCGACCCCGACACGCAGCCGAACATCATGTTGGCGAGGATGGTGATCTGCGCCAGCGGTCCGGGCATCCAGCCGACGAAGACCTTGGCGCAGTCAATCAGGCGGCGGGCGATGCCGCCCCGGTTCATGATCGAGCCGGCCATGAAGAAAAAGGGGATCGCCAGCAGCGCGAAGCTGTCCAGGCCGGTGGCGATGCGCTGCGCCGTCACCGAGATCGCCGGCAGCGGCGGCATGATGGTCAGCAGCGCCGTGATCGAGGCGAGCCCGGTCGCGTAGGAGATGGGCACGCCGAAGGCCAGAAGGGCGACGAAGGCGGCGCTGAGGACGAGGGCGGGGGAGAAGTCCATGGCTGCGTTTCCGCGACGGAAGGGGGGGCGTCAGTCGAGCGAGACGGCGTGGCTGGTCACGCCCGGCCCTTCGCGCAGGCTCTCCATCAGGGCGATGACCATATAGATCAGGGTCAGCACGCCGGAGAGCGGGATCACGGCGTAGACCACCCACATCGGCAGCTGGAGCGCCGGCGTGACCTGGCCGAGCGTGCGCGCCTTGTCCACCAGCAGCCAGCCGCCGCCGCACAGGATCGTCACCGTGAACAGCGCGACCAGCGCCGCGATGGCGATCTCGACGCCGCACCGCGGCCGGGCCGGCAGAAGATCCACCAGCCCGGTGATGGCGATGTGCCCGCGCTTGCCCAGCACATAGGCCGAGCCGAGCAGGCTGACCCAGATGAAGGCGAAGCGGGCGATCTCGTCCGTCGCCGACGTCGAGACGTTGAGCGCATAGCGGGCGACGACCTGCCACACCACGCAGCCCAGCATGGCGACCGTCAGCGGGATCGTGATGGCGAGCACGACGCGGTCGAGCGTGCGGTGGATGGTGGCCAGCATGGAGGCGCTCCTCTGTTTCGACGCGGCGAGCGGGCGGGGCGGGGGCTTACTTGACCGCCTGGATGCGGTCGGCGAGCGTGGCCAGCGCCGGGGTGGCCTTCAGGTCGTCGTACATGGGCTGCACCACCTGACGGTAGGCGGCCTTGTCGGCGTCCACGAACTTCACGCCCATCTTCACGGCCTCGCCCTCGGCCTTCTCCAGTTCGGCCGTCCAGCGGGCGTTGTGGGCCTTGGCGCTGTCGCGGGCCGCCTGGCGCAGAAGCTCCTGCTGCTCCGGCTTCAGACGGTCCAGCGTCGCGGTGGCGACCAGCACCACATCGGGCACGCGGGTGTGCTCGTCGCGGGTGTAGACCTTCATCACCTCGCCGTGGCGGGCCAGGGTCAGAGCGGTCACGTTGTTCTCCGCCCCGTCGACGACGCCGGACTGCAGGGCCGTGTAGACCTCGCCCCAGGCCAGCGGGGTGGCGGTGGCGCCCAGCAGGTTGATCATGCGGGTGGCGATCGGGCCGGGCTGGACGCGGACCTTCAGGCCCTTCAAATCCTCCGGCTTGGCCAGCGGCTTGTTGGCGTAGAAGCTGCGCGTGCCGTTGTCGTAGTAGGCGAGGCCGACGAAGGCCTTGGCGCGGCTGGAGGTCAGGATCTCGTCGCCCACCGCGCCGTCGACCACCTTGAAGAAATGGTCGCTGTCGCGGAACAGGAAGGGCATGTCGTAGACGCCGAAGCTCGCTTCGAAGGCCGCGAGCGGCGAGGCGTTGGCGTGCACGAGGTCGAGCGCGCCGTTCTGCATCTGCTCGATCAGTTCGCGCTGCTGGCCGAGCTGGCCGGCGGGAAACACCTTGATGTCCAGATCGCCCTTGCTGCGCTCGCGCACCAGCTTGGCGAACTCGTCCAGCGAGACGTCCACCGGGTGGCCCTTGGCCAGCCCGTGGCCCAGGCGCAGCGTGGTCTTGGCGGCGGCCGGCCCGGCGAGGGTGAGGCCCAGAACGGCAGCGGCGAGAAGGGCGGCGTGACGACGGTTCAACGCGAACATGACGGTTCCTCCGATTATCGTGATTTGGCTGTATCGGTGTGCGGCGATGCGGGCGCCTCGGCGTCGGCCATCGCCCGGTAATGGTCCGCAAGGACGGCGAAGGCGCGCTTGCGGGTGGTCTTGTCCTCGGCGATCAGCCCCTTGCGGTTCCAGCCGCGCTGGAAGGCGGTCTGCCGCCGCTCGGTGCGGAAGTCGTAGAGGACCCAGGGCGTCATCCCGCGCACGTAGGGGGCGGTGGCGAGGATGGCGAGCTGCTCGCGGTAGACCGCCTCCTGGCAGTCTTCGGTGAAGAGCTCGCGCGGGCCGCCGCGCAAGCCCACCACCGCGTCGGCGCCGAACTCGGAGATGATCACCGGCTTTCCGGGGGCGGAGTTGGCGAGCAGCCGGCGCAGCCCGTCGAAGGAGGGCTCGTACCAGCCGAAATATTCGTTGAGGCCGATCACGTCGAGATGGTCGGCCAGCCGGTCGGCGATGGCGAAGCGCTCGCGGTCGATCAGGCAGGCCGCAGTCACCAGCCGCGTCGGGTCCAGCTGGCGGGCCAGTGCGGCCAGCCGCGCCATGAAGGACAGGCGGGCGTCGGTGTCGGCGTTCTCGTTGCCGACGCCCCACAGGATCGTGCTGGCCCGGTTGCGGTCGCGGGCGATCAGCTCGGCAAGCTGGTTCGCGGCGTCCTCGTAGGTGTCAGGGTTGGCGAAGTCGATGGCCCAGTAGACGGGAATCTCCGACCACAGCATCAGCCCGACCTCGTCGGCGATGGCCGCCGCCCGCGGGTCGTGCGGGTAATGGGCGAGGCGGAGGAAATTGCAGCCCAGCGCCTTGGCGTCGGCAAACCGGCGGCGGATGTCCGCCTCGTCGCTGGTCTTGCCGAGCGACAGGTCGTCCTCATGGACGGAAACACCGCGCAGAGTGATGTCGCGCCCGTTGAGAAGGATGCGCTCGCCCGCCACGGCGATGTCGCGGAAGCCGACGCGATCCGACACGGAGTCGGCGCCGAAGCGCAGGGTGACGCCGTAGAGGCGCGGCGAGTCCGGCGACCACAGCTCCGGGGCGAGGTCGAACTCCACCCGTCCTCGTCCGGCGATGACGGGAAGAGGGGAGGGCGGCAGCAGCCCGTCGATGGCGACGGTCGCCGTTCCGTCCACCGGGTCGGACAGGGTGACGTCCACGGCGACTCGGCGGAAGCCACTGCCCGGCACCAGTGCCACGCCGAAGTCCCGGATGAACAGCGCGGGCAGCCGCAGCAGCGTGACGGAGCGGTAGAGGCCGCCGTAGTTGAACCAGTCCGTGTGGCGCATCGGCACCCGGTCGGTCCGGCGCGCGTTGTCGACCTGGATCTGGAGGCGGTTCGGGCCGGGGCGCAGATGCCCGGTCAGCTCGACGCAGAAGGGCGTCGAGGCGCCGCGGTGCGCGCCCAGGAACTGGCCGTTCAGGAAGACGCGCGCCTCGTAAGCGGCGGCGCCGATGTGCAGGACAGTGCGCTCCCCGGCCTCGCCGGGTGTGAGGTCCAGCGTCCGCGTGTACCAGGCGCCACCCTCGTAATGCCGCCACTCCGGGTGCAGCATGTTCCAGCAGGCGGGAACCGGGGCGGTCTGCCACGCGCCGTCGTCGTAATCGCGCGGGGCGGTCCATTCCGAGGCCGGCACCGGCTCGTCGGCGTACCATGTCTGGCGCAGCCCCTCGTCATGAGGGTCGATGGCGAAGCGCCAGTCGCCATCCAGCGACTCGACGGAGCGCCCGGCGACGGTCACCAGGGCCGCGGAGCCCACCCGCCCACGGGTGAAGACGTCGGCGTAAGCTTCGTCATGCAGATGGTCGTAAGGGTCAACGACCGTGGCGCGGTCGGCGCCTTCGGCTGTCATGAGCGTCCTCTCCCTCGTCTTTCTTTCCGCGCCCGCATTGTTGAAGGGGCGAGGTTGGGCAATTCGTCCGTCCGCCGGCATCGTTACCGATATCACGACCGAGGGAAATCGATTACCCTTGCCGAAACAATAGGCGCGCGTGCATTTCTACGCAACCGGTTTTCACGCCGGCGCCGACCGCCAACCCTCTTGCGCAAACCGAGGTGCCGATGCCCCCGCCATCCGACCGCAACCGCGCGACGCGCACGGGGCGTGCGTCGCCCGCCCCGTCGCTCGCCCAGGTGGCGGCCCGCGCCGGGGTGTCGGTCGCCACCGCCTCGCGCGTCATCAACGGCGTCGCCAACAAGGCGACGGAGGAGACCGCGGAGCGGGTGAGGGCGGCGATCCGCGAGCTGGGCTACCGGCCGGGCAGCGTCGGGCGGGCGCTGCGCCGCCGGGAGAGCCGCATCGTCGGCGTCCTGGCCGCGAATCTCGCCAACCCCTCCATGGCCGCCATCGCCTCGTCCATCGAATGGTCGCTGCGCGGGGAGGGGCTGGTGATGTCGCTGTGCGACACGCACGAGCGCGCCGACGTGCAGGACGAGTACATCCGCGAAATGCGCGCCCAGCTCGTCCGCGCGATGATTCTGGTGGGTGCGGTGGACAGCCCGGCGCTGGACGAGGCGCGGGCTGCCGGCGACACGCTGGTCTTCGTGAACCGCCCGGACCCCGGCGACCCGTCCTCGCCCTATGTCGGGCTCGACAACGCCGGTGCCGGGGCGGAGATCGCCGAGCGGCTGCTGGACCGCGGCGTGCGCCGCATCGGCGTCCTCCACGCCTCGCTGGACCGCACCGCCGGTCACTGGCGCCTGCTCGGGCTGTTCGACCGGCTGGCCCAGGCGGGAGTGGACACGGCGACCATTCCCTGCGCCACCGGGCCGGGGCTGGATCACATCGTGGCCGGCTACCACGCCATGGGAACGATGCTTGAGCGGCCGGACCGCCCGCCGGTGATCGTCTGCCTGAGTGATCTGCTGGCCTATGGCGCTTTCCGCCGCGCGCGGGAGGCTGGGCTGGAGGTGCCGGGCGACGTGGCCTTCTTCGGGTTCGACGACAACCCGATCAACCCCTGGATCGCCGACTGGCTGAACTCGGTCCGTGTGCCGTCCGACCATTTCGGTCCGGCCATCGTGGGCATGCTGCACCGGCTCTGGGACGGGGAGGAGCGGCCGGCTCCGTTGCTCCTGACCCACCAGCTGACCATCCGCAACCGCCGCCTGCCGGGTGAGACGGCACCGGTCTCGGGGAGTTGATCCGCACGCCGAGCCCCGCAAGCCGGGGAGCTGTTGCACTGATGCCAAGCTTGCGCTTTGATACGGTGTTTGGTTTTCATTGGCACATAAATCCCATAAGATAGCTTATGGAAAGTATCGTGATCTTGATGCGCGTTTGAGGCACGTCGCTGACAGGCTTACCCTGGGTCTGTCAACGACGCAGCGGCTTCGCCATGTTCCTCCAGCGCGTCGTCATGCCATCGGGTTCGGTCAATCAGACGGCCTTTGACGACACCGGCGCCGTGGTGTCCGAGTTCCGCCTGGGCAACCATCTGAAGACTCTGGACAAGTGCTTCGCCAACCTGACCGCGCCGGAATTCGATCGCTTTCTCGCAGCCATCGAGCCGAAGATCGTGCCGCTGCATGGTCAAAGGTGCGCAACTTCCTACGCCCGGCAACCCGGCGCAACCAGCCCGTCTCTGCGGCGCAGCGACGGGCGATCCATGTCCAAAGAGTCTCTGCTCTGCGCGATATGATCGGCCTCGCGTGGTTCACGGCGCCCGCCGCCAGACTTTCGGCATCGTCGACTCAGGTATGGCGCGACACCTGACGGAACCGAGACGACTGCAGCGATCTTGGAGTTTCTCGGGCAACCTTGAATCATCTCCGGGCCGCACGTCATGCGGTCGCATTCACGAGATGGCCCGATACGGTCGAGATGAACGCACGAAGACGCTGAAGACGCCGTAGGTCCCGGTGATATCCCATCCAGATGTCTCGCGCCGGCGGCGGTGTCGGCAGGTCCAGTCTGCGAATACCCGGGATCTGATTGCCGACCACGCGGGGCAGGACGGCGATTCCGACGCCTTGCCTGCACATGCGCCCCTGGACGTTCCGGTTGTTCGATCGCAGGACCGGCCTCGCGTTGGGGAAACTCTCGATGAGCCACGCGATGTCGGGGAAATGGCCGGTGGACGTGTCGTGGGTGATCAGCCGGAAACCGGTCCCATCGCCATATTTCGGCTCCTGCGCCTCTTCCGCGATGTAAACGCCGTACTCAAGGCGGAAGAGCCGTCGCTGAACAACGTCAGCGGTGTCGAACGGAACGATACGGAAAGCGACGTCGGCCTCCCGCTGGGCGAGATTGAACAGGCGCGTGCCGGTCAGGATCTCGACGTCGACATTGGGGTAGGCTTTCGAGAAATCCGCCAGGATGGGAGGCAAGACATAGGCCCCGAACCAGTCCGCGGATGAAATGCGCAGACTGCCTTTGAGGTTCTGCTCCTGCCCCGCAAGCCGGCGCTCCATCGCCAGCGCGCTTTCCTCCATCTGCTCCGCCAGCGCGATGATCCCGTGGCCCTCTTCGGTCAGAACAAGACCGTCCGCGGTGCGCTGGAAGAGCGTGTGACCGATCGCCTGCTCAAGTGCGCGGAGGCGCCGGCCGACGGTCGGATGGCTTGTCTGAAGAGAACGCGCGGCAGCGCCGAGCGTGCCGGATCGCGCAATCGCAAGAAAGACTCTGACGTCACTCCATTCCATCACAACCACCCACACAAAACTGAACGCCGAGAGTACAGTTATGTCACTTATCGAACAAATCTAAATGCCTAGATTGCCATCATCGTCTGGAGATGCGTCCTTCTGCGGATTCGCCAGACCCATGCGGGCCGCCGCTTGGGTGAAGGAATCGTGACCCTGGCTGCGGGGTCCAAGGAAAGCTCGTCCGGACGTAACCGAGAGGAATTTCCTGAGGGGTCGCGGAACGCGGCGGCCCGCCTCGATACTCGCAAATGAGGACCTCGACGATGATCACGATGCTGGTGACCTATGCGGGCGATGAGGAAACACCGTTCGACCGCGACCATTGGATCAACGTGCACTTCCCGCTCGTGCGGGAAAGCTGGGGACGTTATGGACTGGTAAGCGCCGGTGGGTTCTTCCCGCAAGGTGATGGTGCCGGGCTAACCGCGGTCGGGGTCGTCAACTTCCGCGACGAGGCCGCCATGGAAGCGGCGCTCAATTCGCCGGAGACCGCCCAGGTCATGGCTGACGTCAACATCGTCACTGTCGTCAAACCGCAGCGCAGCATCGTGAAGCCTCTCTGAGCGGCACGGCGGTGCCTGTCAATTGCCGGGGCCGCTGATCCCTCCAGTCTGCGCCCCGGCGCGTCGCCGCGATCGGCGGTGCCCTCTGTGCGCTCAGCGGGGCGTGCGCCGATGCTGGCCAACTTGCTCACGTCTTCATTGTGGCTCTCCTCTGCATCGCCACCCGCCAACTCGTCGGCGCAGGTCTCGGCCTCACGATCGCCTGGCAGCCTGCGTCCGATCCCGCGCACAGCTCTCATCTGAACAACAGGAGATAGAACATGCAGATCGGGTTTGTCGGTCTCGGCAATATGGGCTCGGCAATGGCCCTGAACCTCGTGAAGGCAGGCCATGACGTGCGGGGCTGGAACCGTAGCAAGGTCGCTCAGGACAGCGTTCCCGGGGTAACGCTGGTCAAGCGCGCGGCGGATGCATTCCAAGCTGACGCAGTCTTCACGATGCTATCCGACGACCCTGCCATTCGGGAGGTGATCCTCGATGCCGGCCTTCTGGCAAGCGCGCAACCAGGGCTGACCCATGTTGTCACATCGACGATTTCGGTCGCCTTCGCGCGGGAACTGGAGCTGCTGCACGAAGAGGCAGGCCTTGGCTATGTGTCCGCACCGGTCCTCGGGCGACCGAACGTAGCGGCGAGTGGCCAGCTTAACATCCTGGCGGCCGGGAAGGCCGATGCCGTTGCCGCGGTCGAACCGCTGCTCGCTTCACTCAGCAAAAAGGTCTGGAGGTTGGGGCAGAACCCCGCTCGGGCGAATACGGCGAAGCTCGCCTGCAATATGATGATCGCCATGGCTATCGAGGCGATGGCTGAGGGTGTCGTGCTGACCGAGAGCGTCGGCCTCGACCGTGCGGATTTCTTTGAACTCATCCTAGGCACCCTTTTCTCGGGTCGCGCCTACGAGAGCTACAGCGCGCAGATCACGGAACGGTCATTCGAGCCGGGTTTCAAAGCCGAGCTCGCGCTCAAGGACATGCGTCTCGCGACTGAGGCCAGCAACGAGATCGGACGCACGCTCCCGATGCTCGATGCTGTCCGCGAGGGGCTCGGCAAAGCTGTCTCGGCGGGCTTCGGAAACAAGGATTGGTCGATCATGGCCGACATGACGGTTCGCGGCGGCGACAGCTTGGCTGTCGTCTGAAGCCAACTCGGAGAAGAAACAATGAAGACTTGGCTCATCACCGGCTGCTCGAGTGGCTTCGGACAGCGCCTCGCGCTCGCCGCGGCACAACGCGGCGATCAGATCATCGCGACGGCCCGCGATGTCGAAACAATCGAAGACATGGCCGAGCCTTTCGGCGGCCGCATGATCACCTTGCCGCTGGACGTGACGGATGTGGCGGCCGCCAAGGCAGCGGTCGCAAAGGCGGTCGAGACATTCGGCGGGTTTGACGTGCTCGTGAACAACGCCGGCTACGGACTGTTCGGCGCGATCGAGGAAGGCACACCCGAAGACTATCGGCCGATGTTTGAGGTGAACGTCTTCGGTCTGATCGAAACCACCAGAGCCGCCCTGCCCGTCCTGCGACATTCGGGCGGAACGATCGTCAACATGTCGTCCGGCGCCGGCATCGCGGGCAGCGGCGGCGGAGGTTATTACAACGCCGCCAAGTTCGCCGTGGAAGGGATTTCCGAAGCGCTCGCCAGCGAGCTGAAGCCCTTCGGCATCCGCGTGCTGATTGTCGAGCCTGGGCCGTTTCGCACCGATTTCCTTGGCCGTTCGATCAGGATGGCGGCCAACGAGATGCCGGAATACGCCGCGAGCTCGCGCAAGCACTATCGCGAAACCAACAACGGCAATCAGGCGGGCGATCCCGACAAGGCGATCACGGTGATCCTGCAGGCAGTCGACGCCGATGACGCCCCGCTTCATTTGCCACTCGGCCCCATCGCGCACGCGATCGCCGAACGAAAGCTGGCTGCGTTCCGCAGCGATATCGACGCTTGGCGCGACATTTCGATCGCCACCGATTTCGATCAGCACTGAGCGCTGGCCGCGAACTTTGTTTAAACGTCAACATCGACTGGAAAGCGATCATGATCGCAACTTTGAAGGGGTTCACCCAGCAGCTGGTGCCGGTGAATGGCATCAAGATCAACGCTGTCATGGGAGGCTCAGGCCCGCCGATCCTTCTGCTTCACGGCTGGCCGGAAACATGGTGGGAATGGCACAATGTGATGCCGCTGCTGGCCGAGCATGTCAGCGTGGTGGCCATCGATCTGCGCGGCGCGGGCTTTTCCGACTGCCCGCTCGACGGCTATGACAAGGCAACGATGGCGCGCGACGCGCACGAGGTCATGATTGCCCTTGGGCATGAACGCTACGCCGTGTGCGGACATGACATCGGCGGAATGGTCGCCTTGCCGCAGGCCGCCATCTACCGGGAGGCTGTCACCCACTTGGCCGTCCTCGACGTTCCGCTTCCCGGCTGGACCGGATGGGAGGCTACGACCGCAGGGCTCTGGCACTTCAGCTTCCATATGAACCGGGATCTACCCGAGCGCCTGATCCATGGCCGTGAATATGACTATGTTTC
The DNA here is from genome assembly GCF_965111635.1 of Azospirillum sp. Marseille-Q6669. Taxonomy (NCBI): domain Bacteria; kingdom Pseudomonadati; phylum Pseudomonadota; class Alphaproteobacteria; order Rhodospirillales; family Azospirillaceae; genus Azospirillum; species Azospirillum sp. Marseille-Q6669. The sequence continues at coordinate 834,272 of NZ_CBCOOP010000004.1, forward strand.
GACCTTCATGGCAGAGCGTTTCTACGATCACAGCACCTTCAATCCGGCGGACATCGAGATCTACGCGAAGGCGATGGCTCTTCCTGGCCGCACGCGCGGCGGCATGGAATGGTATCGCACCCTCGCCGCCGATCACGCGGCGGCTCTTGAGTACAAGAAGCACCCGCTCGGGATACCGGTGCTCGGTCTGGGTGGGGACCAGCGGTTCGGTGCGCAGATGGTGCCGATGCTCAAAGAGTTTGCCAGGAACGTGACAGGTGGCTCGATCGCGCGGTGCAGCCACTATGTCGCGGATGAGCGGCCCAATGAAGTCGCGGCCGCCCTGATCGATTTCCTCAAGGCCAACTGAAACTAAGACCAGCTGAAACTCTGCGCCCGCGCCGTCGCGGGCTGGGCGGATCGCGACGCTGCGGGCGAATTGCACCCGAAGCGGTCGCGATGGATCGACAAAATCAAGGAGACTGTCATGACCGCATCCCTCATTCGCGGCGTCAATCATATCGGCATTACGGTGCCCGACATTGAAGCGGCAAAATCGTTCCTGGCGGAAGCCTTTGGCGGCCAGGTGATCTACCAATCCTTCGGACCGCAGGATCCACCGCGGCAGGGACCCGAATTCGAGCGGGCCGTCGGCGCTTTCCCCGGAACGGTCGTGCGTGCGCAGGCGATGGTCAAGATCGGAACCGGACCCGATATCGAGCTCTTCGAAATGCACGGCCCCGAGCAAGCCCAGCCGATCCGGGCGAGCGACTTCGGCATCACGCACTTCGCTCTCTACACCGACGACATCGACGCATCGGTCGAGCGCTTCGAGAAGGCTGGAGGCACCCCCCTCACCGCGCCGCGCGCTATTCCCTATGCTACCGAGAAAGGTCCTGGAAACAAGGTCTGCTACTGCCGCATGCCCTGGGGCACGACGATGGAATTCATCACCACGCCGGACCGTATGCCCTATCATGACCGGACTGATCTGCGCAGGTGGCAGGACGAGGACTGAGCAGGGCACGATCGGACAGAACAGCGTCGTGTGGGATTAGGGAATCCGGCGCCGGCGAAGCAGTCCGAACCTCCAACGCCCGGGCATGCGGTTCGGCTCCTGGCTGACGATCCCGACAAGTTGACCGACGAGGACCGCCGCTTTGTCCAGGCGTTGCGGGAGCGCTCGCCGTCGATCGCGACGGCTGCCGAGTTCATCACCCGCTTCTGCGAGATGGTGAAGGGCAAGTTGCCCGACCCATTCGATGGCGGGCTGCGCGAGGCAGAGGTCAGCGCGCTGCGCCGGGATCCGCCGCAACGAGGACGCGGTGCGCGCCGCCCTGAGCGAGCCGTGGAGCAGCGGGCAGGTCGAGAGCCAAGTCAACTGGCTGAAGGCGATCAAGCGCGCGATGCATGGCCGGTTAACTTCGGCAGGACATGACCGTCGCGGCCATGGCCGGTCGAGCGACCCGGGAATCGGCTTCGACTTCGACAGGCTGGCCGACGACCTCGCAACCCTGCTCGACACGCTGGATCTGGACGGTGTTACGTTGGTCGGCCATTCCACGTCCTGTGGGGAAATCATCCGCTACCTGAGCAGGCACGGCAGCCGCCGCGTTTCCCGCACGGTTCTGGTCGGCACGATGACACCAACACTTTCCCGGACCGACGACCACCCCGACGGAATTGATCCTGCCATCTTCGAAGCCTTCCGCTCGGATTGGCTGATGCGGGACTTTCCGGCATGGCTGGAGGACAACATTCGCCCCTTCATGACGGCGAACAGTTCGCCCGGCATGATGGCGTGGATGAAATCGATGGCCTTGCAAGCCTTGATGAAGGCGCTTCTGGACTGCCATCGGGCGACGACGTCCACCGACTTCAGGCGGGAGCTTAGGGACATCACCGTGCCGACCCTGCTGATCCACGGCGATTTGGATGTCTCCAGCCCGCTTGGCATCGCCGGAAGGAAAACCGCCGAGCTTGATGCCGAACGCGGCGCTGACCGTCTACGAGGGGGCGCCGCACGGTCTGTTCCTGACGCATATGGACCGCTTCAACCGCGACCTGCTGACCTTTCTGGATGCATGATCGGCAGCGCTGGCATCATGTGGAGCGCAAAACACCGACAACACCGGACCGGAGGCCGGAACAATGCCGCAAACAGCCACCCGGCACCGACCGACCCCGAGGACCGTGCCGCGCCAGCCGGTCGGCGAGTTGCTGCGCGCGTGGCGCAAGCGGCGTGGCTTGAGCCAACTCGACCTCGCCTGCGAAGCCGACATCTCGACCCGGCACGTCAGCTTCCTGGAAACGGGACGCTCGCAGCCCAGCCGGACCATGCTGCTCCATTTGGCGGAGCGGGTGGACATTCCGCTGCGCGACCGCAACGCTCTGCTCGCCGCCGCGGGCTTCACGCCGGTCTTTTCCGAACACCGGCTGGGCGATCCGGAGATGCAGGCCGCCCGTCAGGCGGTCGATCTCGTGCTGACCGGGCACGAGCCTCACCCGGCGCTGGCCGTGGATCGGCACTGGACGCTGGTTGCGGCCAACCGGGCGGTCGCCCCGCTGCTCGCCGGAGCCGCGCCGGATCTTCTCCAGCCTCCGGTGAACGTGCTGCGCCTCAGCCTCCACCCCTCCGGGCTGGCACCGCGGATCGAGAACTTCGCCCAGTGGCGGGCGCACGTGCTGCACCGGCTGATCCGGCAGATCGACGTCAGCGCCGATCCCGTACTGGCCGCGCTGTTCGGTGAGTTGAAGGGCTACCCGGTGCCCGACGGGCAGGCTCCGCACAGCCGGAGCGAGCCGCTGTCGTCGCATGATGGCGTGGTGGTTCCTCTCCGGCTCAGGGCGGAAAGCGGGATGCTCAGCTTCTTCAGCACCACGACGGTGTTTGGAACGGCGGTGGACGTCACCTTGTCCGAACTGGCCATCGAGGCTTTCTTCCCGGCCGACCTCGCCACGGCGGAAGTGATGCGGCAGACCCTTGCCCAGTTGTGAGGAGCAGCCCCGCCCAACAGAGGCACCGCCTTTGCGCCGGCATGGCGCACGGGACCCGGCCCTATCATGGCGGACCATCCCATGGCGGGCGGAGATGCGGCATGGCGCAGACCGACATCGAGTTGCTTCGCGACCTGTACGACCGCTACGCCGTGGGCGATGTGGCGCCGCTGTTCGAGCATCTCGCGCCCGACGTCGAGTGGATATCCTGCGGCCGATCCCCGGCCCTTGCGGCCTTTTCCGGCATCTTCCACGGCCTGGATGGTGTCCAGCGCTATTTCCAGGGGTTGGCCCAGGAATGGACGATCACCAAGCACGAGATGCGGGACATCGCAAGGGACGGAGATCAAATCGTCACGCGCAACCTCGTTGAGGCCTTCAGCAAGGTTACCGGGAAACCGGTGGCGGTGACGACCGAACACCGGTGGGTGCTGCAGGACGGCCGAATCCGCCGCTTCGAGGAGCGTTGCGACGATGAGGCGGCCCTGGAGGCCGCTTGCCGCCCGTCCGAGCCCTAACGGCCCGGTTGCCCAACGGAGCGCAGTGATAGGACCGGCACTCGCCGGACGGATTCTCATTCGCTATCCGGGCGACTTTTGGACCTTGGCTTGACCGCGAGACGCATCCGAGATCATGCAAACGACATCGTCCAGCTGCCCGCAAGGAACCTTGATCTGGAGTTGCACGCCTTGGGGCGTGAAGCCGTTGGTCTCGGCAGAGGCTGCTGGGAAGGCGCCAAGCCCCGACCTGATCCTGGCCTCGTCGGCGAAGGCGCACGTGACCGTCAGGGCTGCAAAGCGGATGATCGGCTGACGTTCAGCGGCATGGAGACACGCCGCTGCGGTGCCGCCGTAGGCACGCACCAGCCCGCCTGCACCGAGAAGAACGCCACCGAACCAGCGGCTGACCACCAGCGCCACCCGATCCAGCTTCTGGCCGTCTATGGCCTGAAGAATCGGGCGTCCCGCCGTTCCCCCCGGTTCGCCGTCATCGCTGGACCGGTAGAGGTCGCCGATCCGGAAGGCCCAGCAGTTGTGGCCCGCATCCCGTTGGCTGCACGCAGCGATAAATCCACGTGCCTCCTCTTCGGTCGTGACCGGACCCGCCGAGGCCAAAAAGCGGCTCTTCTTGATCTCCTGCTCGAATTGCTCTTTCCGTTTAAGTGTGAACATTACCTTTTGCCACGATCATTCCTGCATGGGCCAGAAGCCGCCCCGGCCAGGGACCGATGGAATTTATTCATTCCATGGGGAGATTGCGACGTCGACGCAACGATATCCGCAACGAAACCGGCAATGACGGAGCTGTGCCCCTCCATCCATGTCCGCCATCAGCAAGTCTGCCGATGAGCGTGGGCTCAACCGTAGCGCCGCTCCAGTCAATCGACCGCAAATGTGGTGGTGGCGACCGCCTCGACCATCATGCTGGGCGCCTCCCCCACAGTCCCCTTTCATACTATCGGGCGTAAATCCTGACACATCAGGATTTACGCCCGCCCTCAAACGGCGGCCGCGGCCGCGCGGCCGCCCCGGGACTCCCCAATGCTGTTAGCGTCGCCTTGTCCATTCGGCCATCGAAGCAGAGCGCAAGCGCCTCATGGTAAAGGGGAACAGACTCCTTCGCAGCCAAGGCGAACAGGGTCATGCAGGAGTGGAACTTCATGTCGTCCGGAGAGCCGAAGATCTCATGAAGCGATCGCCCCCGGATCGCAAGAACGGCCCGCGTCGCGGCTTCCAATCGTGGGCCGAGCGTCGGATGCTCCAGATAGGCGCGCGCCTCGTCGAGTGAGGCGATGCCGTAGAACTCAGCGGTTGCCGAGCGGCCGAGGCCGCGCAGTTGCGGAAAAATGAACCACATCCAATGGCTCCGCTTGCGCCCGTCCTGCAATTCGTCGAGCACCGTCGTGAACACCGGCTCCTGTGCGGTCACGAAGCGTTGGAGATTGAAGGGATCGTCCAGTTGCATTCTAGCCCTTCCGACTGAGGAGTCCGCAGGATCGTCGCTCCGGTGATCTGATACCTGGTGGACGACTTGCCCCAGTCAACATTCCGCCCTTTCGCGACAGCACTCAGCACTCCTTGTCACCTTCTGCCCAGCGCCGGAGTTGGGCGAAGTCAGCTATCAGCCTTTGTCCTTCTACGCTGACTTCGCTGCCACGCGGCGTGTTGCGGATCATTAAGTATCCGATTCTCAGGGGGATTGTGCTGTCGATGACGAAATTTTTCGCACCGTCCGGTAGCTCCTGAACATCCATCGGCCCCTGATCCAAGAACTCTTTCCGGCATGCGGTGATCATGGTCTTAAGCCGAAGAACAATGAGGGTCGGCTCATCCGCAACTAGAAACCATGGTGCTCTGGGATGGATAAGAGTTGCAGTCGCCATTCGCGGCGGCTCTGCACAAGCGGACAGCGCTAAAGCTGCAAATACGGGAAGGGCCGGGCGGAATTTTGAGCGTACACATTCGGCAGCACTGACGAAAAAATCAATCATTACGCGCCTTTTCGCGACAGATTGCTTGACCATTCCCGCAGCGTGCCTGTGCTCTCGCAATACGTTGGTCACCGCATCGACCCTTTTTGGGAAAAGACTAATACTGCGCAGTTTGTAAAATTAAATACGAACTTTGAGGTCAATTGATCAGATTGATAAATAATGCTATACAGTATATCCTCGCTATTCACTGCTTTCATACTTTTTACCAAGCTTGTTAATGGGCCAAATCTCTCAATGAAATTCGGTTCGCCGAACACTCTCTTTATGTCATCAATCTCAATGCACGTATATTTAGTTTCAACAACCACACTAACGGCAAAATGTTGGGCCTTATCTTTGCTCTGGCATTGTATCAATATTTGAGAAATTATCTTTGCATTACTTGCATTCTGATACCAAGAATGGACAATAACACCATCAATAGATGTTGTATTTTCATACTTAACAGGACTTGAAAAAAGATACTCTGCAGTTTCCGCTTTGCAAGCCTCTCTATATTCGCCTATCGTTCTCACGGCGTTCAAAAGATCTTTTTTTGTTTCGATATTCTTTGATAGAATAACTATACTCTGCTTGTTGTGAGTAGAGCACCCTGATATGACAAAAATAGTTAATATTACAAGATAGTATTTAGCTTTTATCATCGATTTCATTTTGCGCCTCACCAAATAGCTTCAATCTACCGCACCTATTTTTAAGCGGATTTGATAATTATTTTCGCACGTCGCTCGTCTTAGCCATCATCGTGCGGTTCCGGCACAGGGCGCCTAAGTTATCGCTTTCGCCACTAAGCAGGGGGACGATAATGCGTAGCTGAGCTTAAGTTCATGCCGCGTTCTCATACCCCGGAAAATTTGTACACTTTCGTGTAATGGCCCCAAACTGACATGTCAGCGACGTGCAACCCCTTATTCCACACCATTAATCCGAACTTCACCCTAGGTAAATGGGAAATAGCAATGTCCACGATCCTCCGATCCAACGATGAGGCCGACAGACTGGATCGTGCCGACGGAATCGCGTTATGTCAGTGTCAGTGCGCTAGGCTCAAGGTACGGCCGACGGCGCGCGGCGCAGCGCGTTCAGAAGAATCCCGATCGTGGTTCCGTTGTGGAGCACGGCAGTGCTCACCGGAGACAGCAGACCCAGCGCGGCGGCGCCGAGGATCGCGCTGTTCAGACCGACAGTCAGGCGGTAGTTGCGGGCGATCAGCGCCATGGCGGCGTTCGCCGTCTCCTTGGCATCGGCCACCCGTTCGATCCGGTCCTCCAGAAGCGCCACGTCGGCGGTCAGCCGGGCGATATCGGCTCCCTTCTGCATGGCGATCCCGACATGGGCGCCGGCCAGCGCCGGAGCGTCGTTGATGCCGTCGCCGACGAAGGCGATGCGCGCGCCCTCGCGGCTTAGATCCTCGATGATGCGAGCCTTGTCGGTGGGCAACAGGTCGGCGTGAAAGCCGTCGAGATGCAGTTCCGCGGCCAGTTCGGCGGCGCGGTCGCGGTGGTCGCCGGTCAGCATCAGCACCTGCCTCACCCCGGCCCGCCGCAGCCGCGCGATGGTCGCCGCGCTGGTCGCGCGCACGCTGTCTTTCAGCGCCAGAACGCCGGCCAGCACCCCGCCGAAGCCGATGAACAGCAGCGTCTTGCCGTCACGGTGCAGCGCGTCGATGGCCTCCCGGTGAGCCGTGGTGTCGATCCCCTCGTCATCCTCGATGAAATGGCGGGAGCCGACGACGATGCGCTTGCCGTCGATGACGCTGGCCACCCCGTGGGCGACGATGAACTTCACCTCCTGATGGTCGAAGTGGCGGTTGTGCGTCTCCTTGGCGGCGTTGACCACGGCCATCGCCAGCGGGTGGAAGTAATGCTCCTCCACCGAGGCGGCGAGGCAGATCAGGTCGTCGGGGCTGAAGGTCGGGTCGAAGGCGATGGAATCGGTCACCTGGAGATCGCCGGTGGTCAGCGTGCCGGTCTTGTCGAAGATGACCGTGTCGGCCTGGGCCAGCCGTTCCAGCGCGTTGGCGCCCTTAATCAGGATGCCCGCCTGCCCTGCCCCATACATGGCCGACTTGAAGGCCACCGGGGTCGCCAGCTTCAGCGCGCAGGAATAGTCGGCCTGGAGCACCGACGCGGCGCTGCGCCAGTCGCCGGTCATCAGGAAGGAGCCGCCGGCCAGCTTCAGCACTGTGGGAACCAGCCGGTCGGCCAGCCGCGCCGCGTCGAGCTGCGCCTCGCTCTTGGCGGTCAGCGACTGTTCGACGTAATCGGCGATGCGGGCGGCGGCGGTGTGGCTGCCGACATGCTCGGCGTAGACGACCAGCCGGCCCTCCTCCATCAGCGTGCCGGACAGGACGGCGGAGCCGCGCTGTTTGACCACCGGGGCGCTCTCGCCGGTCATGGCAGCCTCGTTGACGGTCGCCTCCCCGCTCAGCACCGTGCCATCCACCGGGATCACCGTCCCGGCGCCGATGACCACGCTGTCGCCGACCATGACGGTGTCGGCGGGCACCTGAATCTCCACCCCGTCGCGCAGCAGCCACACCTGATCGCTCGACGGGCGCAGCAGCCGCTTCAGCAGCGCGTCCGACCGGCGGGCGATGGACTCCTCCATGTATTCGCCGAGCGCCAGCATGAAGACGGTGGTGTTGGCCGCGGTGAAATCCCGCCGCGCCAGGGAGATCGCCACCGCCGCCGCTTCCAGCACATGGGAATTGACGCCCTCCCGCCCGTAGATGGCCATGCCCTCGCGCAGCATCGGCATCGCGACGGCCAGCGACAGCGGCAGGCGCAGCGGCATGGGCAGCAGGAAGCCGCCGGCCAGCGTGGCGAGGCTGCGGACCAGCGTCGCGACGTGATTCTCCCCGCCCTCCTCCGCCGCCGCGGCGGGCGGCGGTTCCGGAATCGGCAGGGCGGCCAACGCGAGGCACAGCGCCGTGGCGTCCGTCATCGCCGGATCGTAGCGGACAGCCAGCGACCGCGCGGCGCGGCTCGCCCGGACCGACGTCACGCCGGCGACCGCCTCCACCACCCGGTGCAGGGTCGCCGCGTCGTCGGGGGCGCCGGGGCGGCAGGCGTAGCGCAGCCGGATGCGCCCCGGAACCCGATGGACCGGCTCCAGCCGCAGGAACCAGGGCAGGCCGCTCATAACGGTCCGGCCTGTTCCGCCTCCAGTTCGGCCTGGAGGTCGGCCATCTGCTCCTTCATCTCGGCAAGGCCGCCGGCGAGGTTGCCGTACAGCTTCAGGCCGGACTTCACGATCTTGCCGCGCAACTCCTCGTCGGACAGCACATAGGCCGCCGCCGCCCCGACCAGGAGCCCGACCAGGAACTGCTCGGACCGGCGCGACGGGAGAAGACCGCTCAGCCCGCCGAGAAGCCCCTGCCCCCGCGCCATGCCGGCCCCCATGCCACCTCCAATGGGGGCGCCGGCGGCCATGGCGGCTTCGTACTGGCGCTGCTGCTTCTTCAGCTTCCTCAACGCCTTCTTGGTCTTCTTAGCCATGGGAGCCCTCGTTCTTCGGCAGTTCTTGCGGCGGCTCGTCCGCCGGATTCAGCAGATGTTCGATCATGACCACGCCCGCCGCCCCGGCGGCGACCGCCAGGGCGAGGCGCGCGTAGTCGCGGTTGCGCAGGGCATCGGCGGCGACGCTGGCGGCGGCCAGCGCCGCACCGCCCTGCAGGCCGTGGCGCAGGATGGTGCGCGGCGCGGGAGGCTCGGCGCCCGTCACCCAGCGGTCCTGGACGGCGGTCAGCAGGCCGGTCGCCACCATGCCGCGGGTGAAGTCGGCGGCGAGCGTGCCGGAGCCCCGCGCCGCGCCGCGCCGCTTCGCGCGTTTCACGCGGCCCCCGGTGCGGCGGACGGCGTCGGCTCGGACTTCACCGGTTCCGCCACATCTTCCTTTGCGGGCGCCACATCCGCTGGGGCTTCCTCAACCGGCTCCTCCGCTGCCGCGTCCACGGGCGTGGCGAGGCGGGAGCGCAGACCGGCGGAGGTCCGCTCGATGGCGAGCAGGCCGGTGACCGCGGCCTCGCGCACCGCGGTCTGGGCCTTGCCGGCGCCCTCGCGGGCGGCGGCCTTCACATCGACGGACTTTAGGTCAGCGATCTTCGGATCGGCCTTGACCTTGGCGTTTTTCATCATCCGGACGCCGATGGCCCCGGCGATCACGCCGGACGCGAATGTCAGAAGCGGCAGCATCATGGTCTCCTTTCCGGCGCACCGCCCGCAAACCCGGCGGTGGCGATGCGCAGCAGCGTCCCCGCCGCCGCGCTGGCTTCCCCCCGCAGCAGATCCGGCCACGCCGAGGGCGGGATCACCGTGGGGTCGTATTCGATGGTGCAGGAGCGGGCGAGCGGGTTCAGCGCGACGGAGCGGATGCCCTCCGCCCCGGTGAGCGCCCGGTGCAGCGCCTTGGCGTCGTCCGCCAGCGCCGCCAGACCGCGCTCCGCGGCGCCGTCGAGCTTCAGCCGCACCCGGCCCGGAATGTGGTGCGCGATGGTCAGGGCGGCGGCCAGCCGGCTCAGGAAATCGTCGGGCATGCTTGGGTCACAATCCTTCATTGGAACAGGCGTTTGCGCTGCACGGTCATGTGGACGATCATGAAGGCGACGAACAGCGTGCCGAAGCCGGCATGGACGCGCTTGCCCACCCCCAGCGCCGCCAGGGTCGCCGCCATGCTGCCCATCATCCCGATCTTGGCCGTACGGTTGATCCGCCATTTCAGCTCCGGAGCGGCCGGCTTGCTTTCCGCGACGGGGGCGGGGTCGTCCGGTACCGGAGAAGCCTCAGCGGGGTGCAGGACCGCCGACAGCAGCGCCTCCACCTGGGACCGGGCGTCATTCGGCATCAACACGGCGGGATCGTAGCTCAGCAGAACACTGCCCACCGCCGGGTTGCTCCCGGTCACCCGGACGGCATTCAGAGTTTCCAGGCGGCCCAGCGCCTCCTGGAAGCGGTCGGTCCGGCGCAGCAGCGGGTGGCGCACGCGGATGCGTCCGGGTACCGCCGATGCGATGGGAGAGGTCCGTCCGCTCATTGCCCGTTCTCCTGTGTCGGCCACGGTCCGCTCACACGGCCGGGGGCATTCCACGGTTGTGCAGGATATCCATATTTTCACAATGGTGAAACATTTCCTCGGCTTCGCGCACAGGCGCCGGACGCAAGGCGGCGTTGCGGAAAAACCGCGTCCTCATCCAAGAAGTGCAGGGAACGGGGCGCAGAGCAGCGCCGTGGGACCGAGCCTCAACGCAGCCCGCGGCGCGTGTGGGAGCATCGACACCAGCACCGCGGGCGACAGCGACAGCACGAGCCCCAGTCATCCCGCCCACCCCAGCAGGCGGCTGGTCCGGACGGAAGGGCGGCGGGCGAAAACCTGCTCGTGATGGCGGTCCATGGCGAGCGCCAGGGCAAGCAAACCCGCACAGGGGTCACTACACGACGGCATGGCCCTGGCTTGCCAACTCGGCCAAGGCAGCTTCGAGATAGCGTGTGTTCCACAGGATGATCGCCGACACCAGCAGGTTCAGCCCCGAGGCGCGGAAGACCTGATTCTCGAAACTGCGATCACGCATTTCCCCCAGGCGATTGAAGAAGATCGCCCTGGCCGGGGCATTCCGTGCCTCTCCCTTGTTGAGTCAGGCGTTGGCGCGTCGACGAAGTTCAGGTTCACGCAACCACTGAAAGGTGAACGCGCTGCGTTCAATACGGCACAGTTCCCGAATTGCCAAGGCCAAGCCATTTTGCCGTGGGTAAGCCGCAAGCCGCCGTAGTATGGCCGAGGCCGTCGCAGTGCCCGAACGGATCGAGGTTGCCAGCCGCAGCAGTTCCGTCCAATTGGCCGTGGGGTGGTCGACGTCGATGGTTCCGCCGACCAAAGACTGCAGGATTGTTGGCGCCTCTCGGCCCGGCAGCAGAACACCTCGATAAACCGCCTCTGAGTGCGGGTTGATGGTAACAAGGGGCCACGGGAAGGGAAAAACGGCGTTTTTTTTGGGGGGATGAGCTCTCGGTTTTGGCTGAAAAGTCGGAAGTATGCGACGGTTTTGGCGCTATACGGGCGCAATTCGCCCCTCGAGCCAGATCAGGCGTCGAAACTTGTAGGCAACGTTGGCGATGCCAATCTTCACCGTCGCGCGACCGAGGCCGATGGTGCGGATGAACAACGCCATGCGCTCCTTCTGGTCCGCGAAGACATGCTCGACAACGGACCGCACCGCCGAGCGGGCACGGTTGGCGCGCTGGTGCGGCCCCGGCCCTGGCCCTCCCCCTGGGTGGAGACTCGGCCCAATCCAAACTCGATCACCTGCAGGCTGAGGATGCCGGCGGAAATTTCCTGCGGGGGAACGCTGACCGAGACGAACGGGTCGCCGACGTCCCGATGGACCCCTGCGACGGCCGCTCGCGCGTTGGCGATCAGCGCCATGGACAGCGGCCGGCCGATGAAGCCGGCGAGTGCCGTGCGCAACTCGCTCCGCAAGGCCGGATCGGGCTCCACACCTCCCAGGCCATATGTTGGCCGGCCGAAAGGCGAGTAGCGGCCCGTCCCACGGCATGTCCCCATCGATACCGGCGCTGACGGCCCCAGATACCACGCGGACGATCGACGCGGAGTTCCAGGTCACCGCCGAGGAGGCCGACGATGTTCCTCTCGATCCACCATCACATCGCGCAGGCCGTCCAGTTCGCCTTGGACGCCCATGGCCCCTTGCCGACCGGAAAGCTCCGAGCGCGCCAACGTCGTGCGGTGCTGCGCCAACTGTCCGCGACGGCGGTCCGATGCTTGAATCAAAAGGCATGGCGCGAAATGGCTGATGCCGCTCCTCACCACATTTCCACTCCGTCCCGGAGAACACGTTGAAGCCAACCCGGCTGGGTGTTGGCCAACATGGTCAGGGCGGGCGTGCTGACCGTCGGCGAAACGATCAAGGCGTTGACCGTGGTGACGCTGTTCTCCGTCTTCAAGCTGCTGGAGAGGGTGGTCGCAGGCATCGGACATCCACAACCGCCACATTGAGCGGATCGGCCAGAGAGCGAGGGGTGATGCACAGAGAAGCAAACCACTTGCCTCATATCGATGATTCGACTATCGTCGAAATATGGAAACGAAGAACGCCATCGATGCCTTCGCCGCCCTGGCCCAGGACACCCGCTTGGCCGTGTTCCGCCTGCTCATCCAGGTCGGACCGAACGGGCTGACCGCCGGGGACATCGCCCAGCAGGTTGGCGTGCCCGGCTCGACGCTGTCGCACCATCTGGCGACGCTGGAACGCGCCGGGCTGCTGCGCTCCTGGCGGGTCCAGCGGCAAATCTTCTACGCCTGCGACTACGAGGGCACCCGGCAATTGATCGCCTTCCTGATGGAGGACTGCTGCCAGGGCCGTCCCGAGCTGTGCTCAACCGACCTCCTCCAGGCGGGTGCTTGCAGCCCGGCGAGCTGCGGCCCCGACACCTGACCCGACCCGCCGCCCCCGCGGCTTGGAAAAGGCGATCCCGCAATGACCGACCACGTCTACAACGTCCTGTTCCTGTGCACCCACAACAGCGCCCGCAGCGTCATGGCCGAATGCCTGCTCAACCGCGAGGGCCGCGGCCGTTTCCGCGCCTACAGCGCCGGCAGCCAGCCGACCGGGCGCCTCAACCCGCACGTCCACGACCTGCTGGAGCGCCTCGACTTTCCGACCGCCACGCTGCGCTCCAAGAGTTGGGACGAGTTCGCCCAGCCCGGGGCGCCGCATATGGACTTCATCTTCACCGTCTGCGATAGCGCCGCCGGCGAGGTCTGCCCGGTGTGGCCGGGCCAGCCGATGACGGCGCACTGGGGCTTCCCGGACCCGTCGAGCGCCCAAGGCTCGGACGCCGAGAAGGCCGCCTTCACCGCCACGGTGTTCGGACAGATCCAGCGCCGCATCCAGGCCTTCGCCAGCCTGCCCTTCACCTCGCTCGACCGGCTGGCCCTGAAGCGCAGGCTCGACGACATGGCCGCGGGGAACGACGCATGACCAGGTGCGTCACCCCGCTGGCCGACGCGGAGCGCCCGGCGCTTGCCCGCCTGCTGGCAGCCAACGGCTTGCCGACCGACGATCTCGGCGAGCCCGGCCGGCGCTTCTGGCGCGTTGCGGACGATCAGGGGACGCTCGGCTATGGCGGGCTGGAGGTCCATGGCGCCGATGCCCTGCTGCGTTCCGTGGTCGTGCCGGCCGAGCGGCGCGGCGCCGGCGGCGGCCGCATCGTGGTGGCGGCCGTGTGCGCACAGGCGGTCACACTGGGGGTCGAGCGGCTGTGGTTGCTCACCACCGGCGCCGCCGGCTTCTTCCAACGTCTCGGTTTCCAGCGGGTGGAGCGGGCTTCGGCTCCGCCGGCGATCCGTTCCAGTGCGCAGTTCGCCGGCCTGTGCCCGGGGAGCGCCGTCTGCCTGCGCGCGGACCTCGCGCAGCCGGCCGAGGATCTGGTGGCCGGGAGCGTGGTGACCATCTATCACAACCCCAACTGCGGAACGTCGCGCAACACGTTGGGGCTGATCCGCAACAGCGGCGTCGAGCCGACGGTGATCGAGTACCTGAAGACGCCGCCGAGCCGTGACGAACTGGTGACGCTGATCCGCCGCATGGGAATTCCGGTGCGGGCCGTGCTCCGGCAGACGGGCACCCCCTACGCCGAACTCGGTCTCGACAATCCCGCGCTGACGGACGCGGCGCTGCTGGACGCCATGATGGCGCATCCGATCCTGATCAACCGGCCGATCGTGGTGACGCCGCTCGGCGTGCGCCTGTGCCGGCCGTCGGAAGCGGTCCTTGATCTCCTCCCCGCTCCACAGCGCGGCGCCTTCGCCAAGGAAGACGGCGAGCCCGTCGTCGACGCCGCCGGGCGGCGCGTCGCCCCAGCCTCCTGACAGGACCACCGACATGACGGCTGACATTCACACCGCCCCGGCGGAACGCCCCGCCATGGGCCTCTTCGAGCGCTACCTCAGCGTCTGGGTGGGCTTGTGCATCGTCGCGGGCATCGCCTTCGGCCATCTGGCACCCGGGCTGTTCCAAGCCATCGCCGCCGCCGAACTGGCCCAGGTCAACCTGCCGGTGGCGGTGCTGATCTGGCTGATGATCGTGCCGATGCTGCTGAAGATCGACCTCGGCGCGCTGGGCCGGGTCAAGGAGCACTGGCGCGGCGTCGGCGTGACGCTGGTCATCAACTGGGCGGTCAAGCCCTTCTCGATGGCGCTCCTCGGCTCCCTGTTCATCGGCCACCTGTTCGCTCCGCTGCTGCCGGCGGAGCAGATCCCCTCCTACATCGGCGGCCTGATCCTGCTGGCGGCGGCCCCCTGCACGGCGATGGTTTTCGTCTGGTCGAACCTGTGCGAGGGCGAGCCGCATTACACCCTGAGCCAGGTGGCGCTGAACGACCTGATCATGATCTTCGCCTTCGCGCCGCTGGTCGGGCTGCTGCTCGGAGTCTCGTCGATCACCGTGCCCTGGGGGACGCTGCTGCTGTCGGTGGCGCTCTACATCGTGCTGCCGGTGGTCGCGGCCCAGTTCTGGCGCCGCATGCTGCTGGCGTCGGGCGGCGAGCCCGCCCTGGCCCGCGCGCTGTCGCTGCTGCAGCCGGTGTCGCTGGTGGCGCTGCTGACCACGCTGGTGCTGCTGTTCGGCTTTCAGGGCGAGCAGATCCTGGCCCAGCCGCTGGTCATCCTGCTGCTGGCGGTGCCGATCCTGATCCAGGTCTACCTCAACGCCGGGCTGGCCTACTGGCTGTCGCGCCGGTTCGGGGTGGCGTGGTGCGTGGCGGCGCCGGCGGCGCTGATCGGCGCCTCGAACTTCTTCGAACTGGCGGTGGCGGCGGCCATCAGCCTGTTCGGCCTGGGCTCCGGGGCGGCGCTCGCCACCGTCGTCGGCGTGCTGGTCGAGGTGCCGGTGATGCTGTCGGTGGTGAAGATCGTCAAGGCGACCAAGCCCTGGTACGAGGGGCGGGCCGGCGCCTGATGGCCCGGCTCCGCCATGGAACCATCACCGGAGAGTGTCGGCATGTCTGAGCATGATAGTGAGAATGGCGCGGACCTTCCGAGCCTGGACGAGCGCTATTTCGAGCCGCCGGACCTTGGCAAGCTGACGCCTGGGCATGTGTCCACCCACCCGCCACGCATCCTGCTGCTCTACGGCTCCCTGCGCGAGCGCTCCTACAGCCGCTTCCTCACCGAGGAGGCCGCGCGTCTGCTCCAGCGCATGGGGGCGGAGACGCGCGTCTTCGATCCCCGCGACCTGCCGCTGCCGGACAGCGTACCCCCTGACCACCCCAAGGTGGCCGAACTGCGGGCGCTGTCGCAATGGTCGGAGGGGCAGGTCTGGGTCAGCCCGGAGCGCCACGGCACCATCACCGGCATTCTGAAATGCCAGATCGACTGGCTTCCGCTGGAGAGCGGCGGGGTCCGGCCGACGCAGGGGCGCACGCTGGCCGTGATGCAGGTGTCGGGCGGGTCGCAGTCGTTCAACGCGGTCAACGCCATGCGGGTGCTGGGGCGCTGGATGCGCATGGTGACCATCCCGAACCAGTCGTCGGTGGCCAAGGCGTTCCAGGAGTTCGACGAGGCCGGCCGGATGAAGCCGTCGCCCTACTACGACCGCGTGGTGGACGTGATGGAGGAG
>NZ_CBCOOP010000005.1:0-495000 GCF_965111635.1 Azospirillum sp. Marseille-Q6669
CGTCAGCGCAAACCTTTGGTTTGCGCGAGAGCTAACGCAGGGGAGGGAGAATGGTCCCCTCCCCTGCGTTAGCGGGGGAGGGTTAGGGAGGGGGCAAAAGCTCGCGAACGCGGATGCTCAGTGCCGGAAGTGGCGCATCCCGGTCAGCACCATCGCCAGACCCTTCTCGTCGGCGGCGGCGATGACGTCGTTGTCGCGGATCGAGCCGCCGGGCTGGATCACCGCCGTCACGCCGGCTTCCGCCGCGGCCAGCAGGCCGTCCGCGAAGGGGAAGAAGGCGTCCGACGCGACCACCGAACCCTTGGTCAGCGGCTCCGACAGGCCGGCGGCCTTGGCGGCCTCCGCCGACTTGATGGCGGCGATGCGCGCCGAGTCGACACGGCTCATCTGGCCGGCGCCGACGCCCACCGTGGCGCCGTTCTTGGCGTAGACGATGGCGTTCGACTTCACATGCTTGGCGACGCGGAAGGCGAAGAGCAGGTCGGCCAGCTCCTGCTCCGTCGGGGCGCGCTTGGTCACCACCTTCAGGTCGTCAAGCGTGATGCGGCCGTTGTCGCGGTTCTGCAGCAGGAAGCCACCCGAAAGCTGCTTCACCATCATCCCCGGCTCGGCCGGGTTCGGCACGTCCTTGGTCAGCAGGACGCGCAGGTTCTTCTTGGTGGCGAGCAGGGCGCGGGCCGCGTCGTCGGCATCCGGGGCGATCACCACCTCGGCGAACAGCTTGGCAATCTCCTCCGCGGTGGCGGCGTCCAGCGGGCGGTTGACGGCGATGATGCCGCCGAAGGCGCTGACCGGGTCGCACAGCAAGGCCTGCTTGTAGGCGTCGAGCAGGTTCGCCCCCTCGGCCACGCCGCAGGGGTTGGCGTGCTTGATGATGGCGACGGCCGGACGCTCGAACTCGGCGACCAGCTCGAAGGCGGCGTCGGTGTCGTTCAGGTTGTTGTAGGACAGCTCCTTGCCCTGGAGCTGGATCGCCGTCGCCACGCCCGGACGCTGCTCGCCGGTGACGTAGAAGGCCGCCTGCTGGTGCGGGTTCTCGCCGTAGCGCAGGGTCTGGCTGAGCTTGCCCGAGAGGGTGGTGCGCGGCGGGAAGGTCTCGCCGAGCTGGCCGGCCAGCCAAGAGGAGATGGCCGCGTCGTAGGACGCCGTGCGGGCGTAGGCGCGCTGGGCCAGCGTGCGGCGGAGCTTCAGCGTGACCGCGCCGTCATGGGTCGCCAGCTCGTCCAGCACCGCCTCGTAATCCTCAGGGTCGGTGACGACGGTGACGAAGTCGTGGTTCTTGGCCGCGGCGCGGATCATCGCCGGGCCGCCGATGTCGATGTTCTCCACGCAGTTGGCGTAGTCGGCGCCCTTCGACACCGTCGCCTCGAACGGGTAGAGGTTCACCACCACGAGGTCGATCGGCGGAATGTCGTGGGTGGTCATCGCCTCGGCGTGGATGTCGCGGCGGGCCAGGATGCCGCCGTGCACGCGCGGGTGCAGCGTCTTGACGCGCCCGTCCATGATCTCCGGGAAGCCAGTGTGGTCGGAGACCTCCTTCACCGGGATCCCGGCCTCGGCCAGCCGCTGGGCGGAGCCGCCGGTGGACAGGATCTCCACGCCCTTGGCTGCCAGTGCCTGACCGAGCGCGACGAGGCCCGTCTTGTCGGACACGGAGATCAGCGCGCGCGTGATGCGGACGAGATCGGGGGCGGGCGAGTGGGCGACGTTCGGCGGGCTCATCGGGGCATCCTGGCTGTCATGGAACCGGCTGCGGCGGACAGGGCCTGAGAAGACGGGGCATGGGAAGACGGGACCCGGAAAGCCGGAAAAGCGAAACACCCCGCTTCGTCACCCCCGCCCGGGCGGGGATCACGGTCGCAGGGCGAACACTCCACAGACTCTCGAAACAGGCACCGATCCGTATTCCCACGGCCTGTCCGCCGCGGATGCGCGCGGTTTACCCCCCCTTGCGCTCGCGGCGCAAGGCCCATTTCACCGTCTTGATGGCGGAGCCGGTATGTCCGGAGACGGCGATCTGGGTGGTCCGCCGCGGCTCGTCGCCGCTGCCCAGATAAATGCTCTCCTCCAGCTCCAGCGTGCCGCCCGAGGCGCGCAGCCGCCAGGCGGCCCCGCTCGGCAGCTTCAGCTGCACCTGCCCGCCCTGGACGAGGGTCGCCTGGACCGCGGGGTGCAGGTGGAAGCGGATGGTGAAGGGCCGCGGCTCCGGCGTGGCGCCGATCACCGGCTCCAACATGTCCTCGCCGCGCAGATCCTCGCCGTTCTCCGCCAGATAGACGCGGCGGCGGTGCAGATAGCCGAAGTTGCGGCTGTAGCCGTTGTGGGTGGCGACGACCAGCACGGCCCCGTCGTTCTCCTGCCGCTCGCAGCCGACATGGGAGGGGCGGCGGCCCAGCCCGCCCGCCTCGATCACCTCCGACGAATTGGTCTCGGCCAGCACGACGGTGGAATGGGCGGCGGTGCCGGCCAGCGCGGCGCGCCAGGGACCGGTCTTCACCGGATGGGCGCCGCAGTTGACGATCAACCGCTCCTTGCCGACCGACATCTCCAGCGACAGGGTGCCGGCGTGGGCGGTGGCGTCCAACCCGGTGACCGGCGGCACGCCGGTGTCCATCAGCACCATGGTCCGCCCGGCGATCAGCCGCTCGAAGCCGGTGTGCGGCGCGCTCTTCAGCGGGCGCCCGCGGGCGTCGGCCTGGGCCAGCACCGTGTCGACCAGCGCCGCGTCCTCCTCCCGCCCGCCGTTGAACAGGGCAAGCCCGCCGTCGCCGTGGCGGAAGAAGCGCAGGGCCGGGGTCATGCGGTCGATGGCGTGCTGCAGCGCCTCCGGCACGTCGGCGCGGGCGGTGCGCAGGACCGACCGCATGTCGATTAGGTCGCGGAGGATGCGCAGCTGCACCGAGGGACAGCGCTCGACATGGCCGCCGTCCGGCAGGATCTGGCGCGGCAGCTCCCGCTCCAGCAGCTTCAGCGCGTCCTGGCCGATCCGCTCATGCTCCGGCAGGCAGAAGCCGCCATAGACGAGGCCCTTGGCCGCGGTGACCAGCGCCTTGCCGTCCAGCGCGCCGGGCACCACGCGGGTCAGATGCTTGACCTGCCGGGCGAGGCTGTCGAAGACCGCGGCGCGGAACTCGTCGTCGGCGGAGGCGCAATAGAAGTCGTGCAGGCCGATCCAGGCGGCGATGCGGGCGCCCAGCACCTCCGGCGCCCAGGTCTGGGCGTTCCAGCTTCCGTTGTGGTCCAGCCAGGACAGCACCAGCGCGCGGGCGCGCCGCCGCGCCGTGTCGCCGCCGACCGCGCGCAGATCGCGCAGCCATTCGAAGCCGTGCAGGGCGTCCTGCCAGACGGCGCTGCCGGCCCGCCAGTTCGGCGCGCCGTGGGCATCCGCCGCCGCGGCTTGCCCGCCGAAGCGGAAGACGCCGGCCAGGATCGCCGAGCCGTCCCCGGCGTCGCCCGGCCAGGGGTCCGGCGGCACGGCGGACAGGGCGGTCGGCGCACGGCCGCCCAAGGTCAGCTTGTAGATCGGGTTGCCGAAGGCGATCTGCGCGACGCCGTCCCGCAAGCGGCCCATTTTCCCACGCCCGGCGCTCATCGGCTCACCCCGTCACACGGCAGGGGGAGGCGATGGCCGGCGCTTCGCTGAAGGCATTCGGGCGATCGGGGGGATGCATCCTGTTGTCGTATCAAATTCGCCTCGACCCCCGCAAGCCGGTGGTGCCCTAATCGTGCAACCGTCGCAGCCTTGCCACGAAGAACCCGTCGATGCCGCCGAGATCCCCGAGCATGCCCGGCAGGGATCGTACCTCACCGCGCTCGTTGATCAACTCGGCCAAATTGCCATCCCCCGCATGGCCGCCACCCAGATCAACCGGTGTGATGGGCAGGCGCTCGACCCGCTTGTCGCGGGCCAGGATGCGGTCGATCTGCCCCTCGCCCTCCTCCGGCTGGATGGAACAGGTGCAGTAGACCAGCGTTCCTCCCGGCTTCACCAGATCGACGGCGTGGGCCAGCAGGCGGCTCTGCGCCTTGGCCAGCTTGGCGATGTCCTCCGGCGACTTGACCCGGAGGATGTCGGGATGGCGGCGGATCGCCCCGGTGGCCGAGCAGGGAGCGTCGAGCAGCACCGCGTCGGCGGGCTGGTCGGGGGTCCAGGTGGCGGCGTCGGTCGCCAGCACCTCCGCCGACAGGTTGAGGCGGGCCAGATTCTCCCGCACCCGCTCCAGCCGCTTGGCGGAGCGGTCGACCGCCGTCACCAGCGCGCCCTGCGCGACGAGCTGGGCGGTCTTGCCGCCGGGTGCCGCGCACAGGTCGTAGACGCGCTTGCCCGCCAGATCGCCGAACAGCTTGGCCGGCAGCGAGGCGGCGAGGTCCTGCACCCACCACGCACCCTCGGCGAAGCCCGGCAGCTCCGTCAGGTTGCCGCCGGCGGCGCGGCGCAGCGTGCCGGTGGGCAGCAGCCTGGCCTCCAGCCGCTCCGCCCACACTGCGGGATCGGCCTTGACGGTGATGTCCAGCGGCGCCTCGTGCAGGTGCGCCTCGACGATGCCGCGGGTGCGGCCGATGCCGTAGGCCTGCCGCCAGGCCAGCCACAGCCAGTCCGGCGTGTTCAGGCGCCCGGCGTCCTGCTGGGCGGCCAACTCCGTCCCCTCACGCCCGATGCGGCGCAGGACGGCGTTGATCAGGCCCTTGTAGGGTTCGGCTCCCCGGGCTGCGGCCAATTCCACCGCCGTGTCGACGGCGGCGTGGGCGGGCGTGCCGAGGAAGACGAGTTGGGCCGCGCCCAGCCGCAGGATGTCGTGCACGGTGGCCTTGGGCAGACCCGGCTTTGCGAGGCTGCTCTGGATCAGCGCGTCGATCTGGCCGAGCCGGCGCAGCACGGTGGCGGTCAGAAGCCGCACGAAGCCGCGGTCGCGCGGGTCGAGCCCGCGCAACTCCGGATGCGCGTCAAACGCATCATCGAAGGGAATGGATTTGCGCAGCACATCGCGCAGAAGATCGAGTGCGGCGGAGCGCGCGGCAAGGGAGGCGTCGGACATGCCGCTGGATGTAGCGCGCCGGACGGCGGGTGTCGAGTAGCCGCAGCGCGGGGCCGAACGGAATCGGACTCTTCTCGGCAGGGGCCTCAGCGGGCCAGGGCGCCCCGCCGTCCGCCTTCGTGGTCGGGATAGGGGCCGACATCCTCGACGAAGAAGCAGGCGACACCCCGCAGCTCGCCCCGGCGCAGGATGAAACGGTTGCCGTTGCCGGCCTTCATCCCCCACAGCGCCGTCCCTTCCAGCGGGCTCAGCTCCAGCTCCGGCGGCACCGGGTCCTCGCCCAGCCGCTTGAGGAAACGGTCGGCGCGGACGCGGTCGTCCGGCGGCAGGCTGCGCGCGGCGCGGGCGTCGTAGCGGTCGCTCTTGACGTAGCGGGTCCCCGTGCCCTGGATGGGACTGGACGGTGCGCCGGGGTCGGCGGCGGCGCGCTCCAGCATCAGCGCCCAGCGGGCGTCCCGTGCCATCGCCAGGGCACGGCGGTGGACGGCGCGGCACTGCTCGGCCAGCTCGTGGAAGCAGGGCATCAGGTCGCGCTTGCGGAAGCCGACCTCCATCATGACGCGCTCCACCGCCCCGTCCGCCGCAGTGCTGGAGGCGGGAATGCCGCGCGTCTCCAGCGCCAGCAGGGCGTCGATGCGCCGGTCACGCTCCGCCGCCGCGATGCCCTGCGTCAGCGTCCGCCCGAGTTGATCCAGCGCCGCCTCGGCACGGCGTTCGGCCTCGGCGATGCGGAGGAGCACGTCATCCCGGCTGGTGGCGGTGGAAACGCTCAGCCACCCCGCCTCGAACAGCGGGGTCTTGTCGAGAAACAGATCCGGCACGATTCCCGTCAGCCGTCGGCGCGCATGCGCCCGACGATCTCCTCCAGCACCGTTTCGGCCTTGTCGTTGTCCACCTGGCAGGTGCCCGCCGCCTCGTGCCCGCCGCCGCCATATTCCAGCATCAGCGGACCGATGTTGGTCTTGGAGCTGCGGTTGATGATCGACTTGCCGCAGGCCAGCACCGTGTTCTGCTGCTTCAGCCCCCACAGCACGTGGATCGACACGTTCGCTTCCGGATACATGGCGTAGATCATGAAGCGGTTGCCGGCGAAGATGGTTTCCTCCCGCCGCAGGTCGATGATCACGACGTTGCCGCGGATCGTGCTGCAGCGGGCGAGCTGGTCGGAGAACTTCGCCTCATGCTCGGTGTAGAGGTCCACCCGCTCCTTCACGTCGGGCAGGGCGAGGATCTCGTCGATGCCGTGGCTGCGGCAGTAGTCGATCAACTCCATCATCAGCTGGTAGTTGGAGATCCGGAAGTCGCGGAAGCGGCCGAGGCCCGTGCGCGCGTCCATGATGAAGTTCAGCAGGGCCCAGCCCTGCGGCTTCAGGATGTCCTCGATGCCGTACTGGGCGGAATCGGCCTGATCGACCGCGGCCATCATCGCGTCGGAGATGGTCGGGAAGCGCTCCTTGCCGCCGTAGTAATTGTAGACGACGCGGGCGGCGGAGGGGGCGTCGGCCTCGATGATATGGTTGTCGCGCTTGCCGACGCGGATCGTCTCCGACAGATGGTGGTCGAAGGCGAGATGGACGCCGGGCACATAGGGCAGGTTGGTGGTGATGTCGCGGTCGGAAATCTCGACCTTGCCGTCCTGCATGTCCTTGGGATGCACGAACTTGATCTCGTCGAGGATGCCAAGCTCCTTCAGGAGCACGGCGCAGACCAGCCCGTCGAAGTCGGACCGGGTGACGAGGCGGTATTTCGTGACGTCGGACATGCGGTTCCCCCTGATCGCCCCACAATCGGCAAGCAGGGGGAAAGTAGTCTTACGCCTTTCGTCACGCAACCGCGAACCGAGCCGTCTCCGCTCACCCCCAGGGGCTGCGCGGCATGAAGGAGGGGCCGGCCATGCCGCGCAGACGGCGCACCCGCTCCTCCATGTTCGGATGGGTGGAGAACAGGCTGTCGAGGCTGCGCCCGTGCAGCGGGTTGGCGATGAACAGGTGCGCCGTGGCCGGGTTGGATTCCGCCGCGTGGTTCGGGATCTGGTGGGCGTAGGTGTGGATGCGGGTCAGCGCGTCGGCCAGCCACAGCGGGCGCCCGCAGATCTCCGCGCCGATGCGGTCGGCCTCGTACTCGCGGGTGCGGCTGATCGCCATCTGGACGATCATCGCGGCGAAGGGGGCCAGGACGGCGATCAGGATGCCGCCGATCAGCCCCAGCGGGTTGCCGCCCTGCCCGTTCTGGCTGTTGCTCTGCGACGCGCCGAAGAACATGCCGAAGTTGGCGAGCATGGAGATGGCGCCCGCGATGGTCGCGGTGATCGTCATGATCAGCGTGTCGCGGTTCTTCACATGGGCCAGCTCATGCGCCATGACGCCGGCGATCTCCTCCGGGCTCAGCAGGCGCAGCAGGCCGGTGGTGGCGGCGACCGCCGCGTTCTCCGGGTTGCGCCCGGTGGCGAAGGCGTTGGGCTGGTCGTTCTCCATGATGTAGACGCGCGGCATCGGCAGGCCGGCGCGCTCGGCCAGCTGCTGGACGATGCCGTAATATTCGGGGGCGGTGTAGGCGTCGACCTCCCGCGCGCCGTACATGGACAGCACCATGTCGCCGGAGTTCCAGTAGCTGAACAGGTTCATGCCCAGCGCCATGACGAAGGCGATCATCATGCCGCCCTTGCCGCCGATCAGATAGCCGATGCCCATGAACAGGGCGGTCAGGCCGGCGAGGAGGATGGTGGTCTTCACATAGCTGGTCATGGCGGTGTTCCGGGCGATCTTCTGGACGGTTTCACTGTTGGTTGAACGAGACGGCCCCGGCGGGGCTTTCCGCGGGGCTTGTCTGGTGATATGGGCTTGGCGGAAGGCATCGTTCAAGATGGCCAAGCACCGCACCCGACCCCAGAGGACGGCCATGACCGAGACGAAGACCACCGGCCCGGCACCGGAAAACGCCACGAAGCCCGACGCCGAAGCGACCCCCGAAACCGGCGCCAAAGGACCCGAGCAGATGCCCGGCGAGATCGGCGGTCCGCAGGGACCGGAGCCGACCCGCTTCGGCGATTGGGAGTTCAAGGGCCGCTGCTCGGACTTCTAAGCCGGCGCTGCTAGGACCAATCACCTGAACACCACCGCTCCGAAATTGGATGCATAGGAAACCAGGATTGAATACCTAGGTTGTGCTTGATGCGCTCCTGTTCGCGCGCTACTCTGTGACCGGTTCGCCCCTTCGCGAACCGGTGTCCGGGGAGGTCGCGCCGTGGGATCGCCCAAGTTCATCACCCCATGCCCGGCCCGATCCCGGCGGAGGTGCTGGAAGTTCTGGAAGGCGACACGCTGCTGGTGCGCGCCACCATCTGGCTGGGGCAGGTGGTGGAAACCCATGTCCGGGTGGACGGCCTGGACGCGCCGGAGATGCGCACCCGCTGCCCCCGCGAGCGGGAACTGGCGGAAACCGCCCGCGACCACGCGCGCCGTCTGATCGGGGCCGCCCCGGTGCGGCTGCTCGACGTCCAGCCCGACAAATATGGCGGGCGGGTGCGCGCCTGCGTGCTGACCGGCGGAGGCACCGACCTGTCGGCCGCGCTGATCGAAGCGGGGCTCGCCCGTCGCTATCACGGCGAACGGCGCCAACCCTGGTGCGACGGGACGGGCATGGGCTAACCCGACTCCACCAAAGGATGATTCGGGAACCCGCCGTCTCGCTCCGCTGTTGCCCCTCCCACCAAGGAGGAGAGCGAACCATGACGACCCAGGCCTCGTCTTACGTCCCCGGCGCCATCGCCTTGCTGGCCGCCAGCCTCGCCCTGTCCGGAGCCGCCGTGGCGCAGGACGCCAAGACGATGGAGGGCGGTCTCGGTGCCGCACCGCCGTCCCAGGGCGAAGCCTGGATGGAATCGACCGGCGCCCAGGACCCGACTTTGGGCGAGCGCCGCACCGAGAAGCAGAAGAACGCGGCGGAGACCCGCGCGCAGGGCCGCATCGGCTCCGTCCCCGACGCGGCGAGCGGCGAGTCCGGCCTGAAGCCCGGCACCGCCGAAGCCATGAAGACCCAATCTGGCAGCGGCGCGTCCGGCGGATCGGACACCGCTCCCAGATAACGGCCCCAAAACGAAACCGGGGGCCGCGAAGGCCCCCGGTCCGCAGACAAACCCCGATGAACGCCGCGATCAGGCGTTGTTCATGCGGTTCTCGATCAGGTCGGTCACGACGGTCGGATCGGCCAGCGTCGAGGTGTCGCCCAGGCTGTCGTGCTCGTTCGCGGCGATCTTGCGCAGGATGCGGCGCATGATCTTGCCCGAACGGGTCTTCGGCAGGCCCGGCGACCACTGGATCAGGTCCGGCGAGGCGATCGGGCCGATCTCCTTGCGCACCCAGGCCACCAGTTCCTTGCGCAGCTCCTCCGTCGGACTTTCCCCGGCGTTGAGCGTGACGTAGGCGTAGATGCCCTGGCCCTTGAGGTCGTGCGGGTAGCCGACGACGGCGGCCTCGGCCACCTTCGGGTGGGCGACCAGCGCGCTTTCCACTTCCGCCGTGCCCATGCGATGGCCCGACACGTTGATCACGTCGTCCACGCGGCCGGTGATCCAGTAATAGCCGTCCGCGTCGCGGCGGCAGCCGTCACCGGTGAAGTAGTAGCCCGCGAAGGTCGAGAAGTAGGTCTGGACGAAGCGCTCGTGGTCGCCGAACACCGTGCGCATCTGGCCCGGCCAGCTGTCGGCGATGCACAGGTTGCCTTCCGTCTCGCCCTCCAGTTCCTTGCCGTCGTTGTCCACGACGACCGGCTTGACGCCGAAGAAGGGCTTGGTCGCCGAACCCGGCTTCTGGCCGATGGCGCCCGGCAGCGGGGTGATCAGGATGCCGCCGGTCTCCGTCTGCCACCACGTGTCGACGATCGGGCAACGGCCATCGCCGACGACGTTGTAGTACCACAGCCAGGCTTCCGGGTTGATCGGCTCGCCCACCGAACCAAGGATGCGCAGCGAGGAACGGGACGTCTTCTTCACCGGCCCCTCACCCTCGCGCATCAGCGAGCGGATGGCGGTCGGGGCGGTGTAGAAGATGTTGACCTTGTGCTTGTCCACCACCTGCCAGAAGCGGGAGATGTCCGGATAGGTCGGCACGCCTTCGAACATCAGCGTGGTGGCGCCGTTGGCCAGCGGGCCGTAGACGATGTAGCTGTGGCCGGTGACCCAGCCCACGTCGGCGGTGCACCAGTAGACCTCGCCGTCCTTGTAGTCGAAGACGTACTGGTGGGTCATCGACGCGTAGACGAGATAGCCGCCGGTGGTGTGCAGCACGCCCTTCGGCTTGCCGGTCGAGCCCGAGGTGTAGAGGATGAACAGCGGGTCCTCCGCGCTCATCTCCTCCGGCGGGCAGTCGGCGGAGACCGAGGCGATCTCCTCGTGGTACCAGAGGTCGCGACCCTCGGTCCAGGCGACGTTGCCGCCGGTGTGCTTGACGACCAGTACATGCTTGACGCCCGGCGCCGCGGCGACGGCCTTGTCGGCGTTCGCCTTCAGCGGAACCTTGCGGCCGCCGCGCAGACCCTCGTCGGAGGTGATGACGAAGTGGCTGTCGCAGTCGACGATGCGGTCCTTCAGGCTGTCCGGCGAGAAGCCGCCGAACACGATGGAGTGGATGGCGCCGACGCGCGCGCAGGCCAGCATGGCGTAGGCGGCCTCGGGGATCATCGGCAGGTAGATGGTGACGCGGTCGCCCTTCTTGACGCCGTTCTTCTTCAGGACGTTGGCGAGGCGGCAAACCTGCTCGTGCAGTTCCTTGTAGGTGATGTGCTTGGAAACGCCCGGATCGTCGCCTTCGAAGATGATGGCGGTCTGGTCGCCGCGCGTCGCGAGGTGGCGGTCGACGCAGTTGGCGGACACGTTCAGCGTGCCGTCGTAGAACCATTTGATGTGGACATCGCCGGTATAGCTGACGTCCTTCACCTTGCTGTAGGGCTTGATCCAGTCGATGCGCTTGCCCTGCTCGCCCCAAAAGGCTTCCGGATCGTTGATCGATTGCTCGTACAGGCGGGCGTAGGCGGCTTCGTCCACGTAAGCGGTCTTGGCGATTTCCTGCTTAACAGGAAAAAACGAATTGTCGGACATTGGCTCGCGATTCCCCCGTAGTGCTTCTGGTTACGCCCTGAAGGGCTGTTGGGGAGCGGTTTCCGGCCGCCCCTGTTGCGGGACATTATCCACACAAGTTCCCGTCACCACAAGCAGAACGGCTGATTGTCCGCCCCCTCCATCGGGGCTTTCCGTTCCACTTTGTTGCAGCGCACCGCCCGTTCTTTTGAATTCACCGGCTTCCGCGGCGACACGACAGCGCGACTATTTGTCGCGCATAGCACGAAAGCATGAGAACGCCCCGCGGAGGGGCGCTTAACCCGGTCTTAACCGCCTCATCGTTAGCGTGCATGCTGTTCACCCAACAGCAGGGCACCGGAATGGCCAGCACGACCAACGCGGACGGCACCACCGGAAACGGCACGACTGGCGGCGGCGGCGGACAAGGCATGGAACCGGGCATGGAACTGGCCGGGCGCCTGTCGGAGATGGGCAGCCGCACCAGCCTGATGGTGATCGACGCGGCCCTGCGCACGGCGTCGCTGGCCGAGTTGGAGGCGTCCGGTTCGGCCGCCCTGGCCCCGTTCGGCGAAGACGCGGGCTTCGCCGGAGCCGCGGCGGAGATGCAGGCGCTGGCCCGCCGGATGCTTCAGGCCACGCAGGATTTCCAGGCGGCCATCTGCGAACCGGCGGACTGATCCGCCGCCGCAGACGGCCGCGTTCTCGACAGATCCAAGGAACCGTCAGGCCTCGATCCCGGCCAGCGCGCAGACATGCGCCCATTCGGCATCCGACACCGGGCAGACCGACAGGCGCGACTGCTTGACCAGGGCCATGCCCTGAAGCAGCGGGTCGGCCTTCATCGTCTTCAGCGTGACCGGCGTCTTCACGGGCAGCAGCGCCCGCACGTCGACCATGCCGAAGCGGCCCGCCTCGTCGCTCGGGTCCGGGTAGTACTCCCGCGCGATCTCGACGACGCCGACCACCTCCAGCCCCTCGTTCGAGTGGTAGAAGAAGGCCCGGTCGCCGACCTTCATGGCCTTCAGGTTGTTCGACGCCTGATGGTTGCGCACGCCGTCCCAATGGGTGGTGCCGTCGGCGACCATGCGCTCCCACGAATATTTGAAGGGCTCCGACTTCAGAAGCCAGCGGGCCATCGCCGTCCGCCCCCCGATCAGGACTTCGGGTAGACCCGGCGCCACGCCCGGATCTCCACGCTCTCGAACAGCCCGGCCTGGGCGTAGGGGTCGTTGGCGGCGAAGTCCTTCGCGGCGGCCTCGTCGGCGCACTCCACGATCAGCAGGCTGCCGGCCATGCCCTGGCCATCGTCGGACAGCAGCGGGCCGGCGGCGAACAGGCGGTCGGCGTGCGCTTCCAGATAGGCCAGATGGGCGGGGCGGTTGTCGGTCCGCACCTGGGCGGCGCCGGCCTTGTCGGTGCAATGGAACATGTAGAGCATGGCTTGGGTCTCCCGTTCGGTTGGGCGGGAGCCTAGCGCAGCCGCGACCGCCGCGGAAGGTGCCGCGACGCGCGGCCTTTCCGCTGGCGGTGGTGTCAGCGATGCAGCCAGAGGAAAGGGGCGCGCAGCGGCAGCGGACGGCTTCCCCGTGCGTCCGTCTCCTTGGCTCACCGTCCCGGCAAAGAAAAAGCCCCTTCCCGGCGGACCGGGAAGGGGCTTTCTGCTGATGCGACCGGGACCGCCGGCGCGGTCCGAAGCGAAGCACGACCCGCTTCAGGTCGCTCCCTGGGGGGCGATCTGGCCTCCGGGCGCGACGCCCGGCTGGCCGGTGACCGGCTCCGTCGCATGATGGGCGATGGCCGTCGGAGCGGACTCCGGGCTCATCAGCGACATGCTGACGGTCGGGGTCTTCCATTCCAGGCTGTCGAAGGCGCCGCAATGGCCGCACAGGCCGCCCCAGCTCGGGCTGACCGCGTTGCAGGCGGTGCAGGTCCAGGCCGCGTCCGCCGGGGCGTTCGCCGCCTGAGCCAGCCAGGCGCGGGCCGCCTCCTCGTCCTGCCGCTCCGCCCGCTCCAGCTCGGCCAGGAGCTGGAAGACGCGGCGGGAGGGCCGCATCTCCAGCGCCTTGGTCAGATGGGCGCGGGCCTCGCCCCACAGCTGGGCGTCGAGGGCGGCGCGGGCCACGGCGAGCAGCGACTCGACGTCGTTGGGGGCGTGGTTGCGCAGCTTCTCAAACATCTTCACCCGGGTCATCGGGTCGTAGCTGGAAACCACCTCCCGGTAGGCCGAGGTCAGGTCCGGGTGCGGGTTGACGCGCCAGCAGCGCTCGAGGGTCTTGGCGGCGTTCTTGTGCTTGCCGATGGCCATCTGCAGCCGGGCCGCGCGGGCCGCCGCCGGGACGAAGCCGGACAGCAGGTCGTGCGCCGCCTGGGCGTGCGAGAGGGCCGAGTCGGACCGGCCGCGGCGCTCCGCCTCGAAGCTGCGCTCCAGAAGCAAGGTGGCGCGGTGGCGGCGGCCATCGTCGGGGTTGATGGCGCCGGCTTGGACAGCCTGCTGCAGCGTGCCTTCCGCCGCCGCCCATTCGCCCGAGCGGGCTTCCAGGTCATACAGCGTGCCGAGCAGCCAGGGCGTGTTGGGCTGGAGCGACTGGGCGCGGCGGGCGAGGTGCAGCGCCTCCACCCGGTCACCGGCCTTCAGCGACTGCGTCAGCAGGCCGCGCAGGCCGAGGAAGGCGGTCTCCGGCCGGTCGAGCATGGCGGTGAAGTATTCCTTCGCCGCGCGGTCGTCGCCCTGGAGCTGGGCGGCCTGGGCCGACAGCAGCATGGTCAGGGGCGGCTCGTTCAGCAGGCCGTCGGCCTTGCGCGCCATCTTGCGGGCGGTCGTGGCGTCGCCGGCGGCGACGGCGACCATGCCGCGGGTCAGCGCCTGATAGCCGCGCTCGCGCCGGCGGGACCGGCGGTAGCGGCCGAAGCTGCGCGGCGCCCCGATGATGGCGCGGGCCAGCCGGTACAGCACGATGACCGCCACCAGGGCGGCGACGCCGATCAGCACGGCGATGCCGAATCCGGTCTCGACGACGTAGCCCTGCCAGTTGATGGCGACCGTGCCGGGATGGTTGGCCAGCCAGACCGCGATCGCGACGACGATGGCGACCTTGATGATGAACCAGATGGCGCGGGTCATTGGGCCGCTCCCTTGACCCCGGCGGACTGCGACAGCAGGCCGATGGCGCGGTTGGTGAGCTGCTGGCCGGCCTCGTTGGCGGCCAGACGGGCCTTGGCGTCGGCGATCCACGGGGCGGCGACCTGCGCCGCCGGACCCTTCAGGGCCGCCAGCTCATTGACCGCGCCGCCGAGGTTGCCGGCCTGAAGGGCGGCCTCGGCGCGGGCGACCACCGCCGAGGCGCCGTCGCCGACCGCGTCGCCGCCCTGGCGGCGGACGGTGACCAGCGTGGCGATCTTGCCGGTGACCTGCTCCACCCAGTCGTTGCCCTCGCCCTGGTTGTCGGCGCGCACGATGTCGGAGGCCATGGCCGTGAAGCGGTCGGTGAGCTGCGGCTGGGTCGGGACGCCCTTGGCGGCGTAGCCGGCCACCGCGTCCAGCGGCTGCGTCACCTGGGCGTCGCCCGACGCCACGGCGCGGACGGCCTGGAGTTCCTGCTGGAACGGCTGCCCGGCGGCCAGGGCGGAGCGGAGCTGCCCGGCGGCGAGCACCAGCGTCTGGGCGGCGGCGGCGGCGTCGCGGCGGGTTTCCACCGCCTGGTTGACGGCGGCCAGCTCCTGCTTCAGCGCGTCCACATCCTGGCGGATCTGCCCGGCGGCCTGGGCCTCGCTGCCCACCGCGTCGACGCGCTGCTGGACCTGGCCGAGCTGCTCGGTCAGCTGGGCGATGCGCGGGTCGGGCTCGGCCGGGGCGGCGGAGGCGGCGGCCTGCGGACGCTCCTCAAGCTGCTGGATGCGGGCGGTGAGCTGGCCGACGGCGTTGTCCAGCGTCTGCTGGTCGATGCCGGCGGCGGCGGCGTTGCCCTCGGCCGGGGCGGCGGGGCGCTGCTCCAGCTTGGCGAGGCGCTCGGACAACTGCTGGATCTGGTTGCGCAGGGCCGGGTCGGGCTGCGGCGCGGGCGCCGTGGCGGCCGGACCGGTCGCGGGACCGCCGGCGGTGGGCCAGCCAGGAACGCGCGGGCCCCACCAGGGCTGCGACAGGGCGGCCGCGCCGACCAGCAGGGCGATCAGCGAGACGGCGGTGGCGAAACCGGCGCCGGACTTGCGCTCCTCGCGCGGCGCCTCGTAGCGCGGCGGCTCATAGGAGGAGGCGGTGTAGGCGGGGGACTCCACCGGGGGCGGCGTCTCGCCCTTGATCGCGTCGGACTTGAAGGGATCGGCCTTGAAGGAATCGGCAGCGACCGAGTCGGTCTTGGCCTCCTCGATCCGGGCCTCCTCGACCTTGACCTCTTCGGAGCGGATCTCCTCGCCCTTGATCGTCTCGGCCTTCACATCGCCGCCGAGCAGCGTGTCGGCGGCACCCGGAATGGTATCCGCGACGGGCGGCAGGGTGGAGGGTGGCAGGTCCGTGGCCGGGACCGGGCCACCGCCCGGCAGGGTGTCGGCCCCCGGCAGGGTGTCCTCAGTCTTGTGGGACTCGGTTTGGGCGGGCTCGGTCTTGAACGGCTCGGCGCTCCCGGGGAGAGAGACTGCCGGCGCGATGACGGCGGCGTCCGGCGGCAGCGGCATCACCGAGCCGGCGGCGTCGGGAGCGTTGCGGTCCTCGCTCGGCGTGGCGGCTTCCAGGTCGGCTTCGCTCAGCTTGATCCGGTGCTTGGCGGCGGAGGTGCGGAGGTCGGCGTGGCGGGCCAGCGGAATGGCGCCGCGCTTCTTCCAGCCCTGCACCGTGGTGACCGGGATGTCCAGCTTGTGGGCCATGGGGCGGATGCCGCCGAAGCGTTCGATGATGCGTTCGACGGCGGGGCCGCCGGAAAGCTGGTTTTGGTCGGGCGTCTGGTTCTGGTCGGACGGCGTGTGGCCGTTCGGGTCAGCCTCGTGTTCGGAGCCTGGGCGAGAGGTCATTGGGTGCCTTCTGGTCGCAGTTGTTCTCAACGAACGCCACACAAGCCCCCAAGCGGATGCGCTCAAGCCCGGCCCGTGCCGCCGGATGCTTCCGGCAGCAGGCCGAGCAGAGAGTCCTGCTCCGGCCGTGGCGCCACCCGTACGTTCTGCCACGGTGTCACTCCCAGCTCACCGTACGCGCGGGCAGCCTCCGCGACCGCGGGGCTGAGGCAGAGCGCGTCCACTGTACGACAGCGGTCGATGAGCCCGGCCTCGGCGACAAGCCTAACAAACGAACGGGCGGTACGGGGAGAGAAAAACAACACGGCGTCCAGTGTTCCCGTACGCAACAGCGCCGCCGTGCCGTCCGACAGCCGCACGCTCGGAACGGCGTCGTACAGCGTTTCCCGCAGGATGGAAAATCCGGCCTCGCCCAGCAGCGCCGACAGGTCGCCGGCCAGCTTGGTTCCTGCGACATGAAGTAGCGGTCCCGCCGCTGCGCTGCAGCGTCGGCGCACCAGATCGGCCAGCGCGTACACGTCGCCGGACGCGCTTTCCACCCGCGTGAAACCGGCCGCGCGGGCGGCGGTCGCGGTGGCGTCGCCGACCGCATAGACCGGACGGTCAAGCCGGCTCGTACGTCTGGTGTAGCCCCGTACGCCGTTTGCGCTGGTGAAGAGGAGGGCCTGTACGTTCCCCACGTCCGGCTCCGGCCCGTCCAGCCAGCGGATGTCCAGCATCGGCTCCACCGACACGACGAATCCCAGCGCGCGCAGACGGGCCGCCAGCGGCTCGGAATCCTCCGCCGGACGGGTGACCAGGAGGTGGGGGCCCGCCATCGCCGGCCGCCCGTCAGCTCTTGAAGAAGTCGGGCGGCAGGACCGCCTTGATCTCCGCACCGGCGTCGGCGCCGATGACGGCGGCATCGCTTGCGTTGCCGCTGCGCTCCGCCCGGAAGACCTGCCGCCCGTCGTTGGACAGCACCTTGGCCTTCAGGTGCAGCCGGTCGCCGTCCAGCGTCGACAGAGCGGCGATGGGGGTGCGGCAGGAGCCGTCGAGCATGGCGAGCAACGCGCGCTCCGCCGTCACGCGGGCCGCGGTGGCGACGCAGTTCAGCGGGGCGAGCAAGGCGCGGGTGGCGTCGTCGGCGCTGCGGATCTCGATGCCGATGGCGCCCTGGGCGACGGCGGGAAGCATTTCGTCATGCTCCAGCACGGCGGTGATGCGGTCGGTCAGGCCGAGACGGCGCAGCCCGGCGAGTGCCAGCAGGGTGGCATCGACCTCCCCGGCCTCCAGCTTGGCGAGGCGCGTCTGCACGTTGCCGCGGAAGGGCACGACCTTGAGGTCGGGCCGCCGCTCCAGGATCTGGGCCTGACGGCGCAACCCGGCGGTTCCGACGACGGAGCCGGCGGGCAGCGTGTCCACCGTGTGTCCGCCGCGCGAGAAGAAGGCGTCCCGCGTGTCCTCGCGCGGCAGGAGCGTGGCGATCTCCAGCCCCTCCGGCATCCAGGTCGGCACGTCCTTCATCGAATGGACGGCGAGGTCGGCGCTGCCTTCCAGCAGCGCGTCCTCCAGTTCCTTGGTGAACAAGCCTTTGCCGCCGGCCTCGGCCAGCGTGCGGTCCAGGATGCGGTCGCCGGTCGTCTTGAAGACGACGATCTCGATGGCGCCGGGGGCGGCCAGATGCGGGTGCGCCGCGATCAGCCGGTCGCGGGTCTCGTGGGCCTGCGCCAGCGCCAGCGGGCTGCCGCGCGTGCCGATGCGGAGCGGTTGGGTCATGAGGCCAGTGTTCTAGGCGATCCACCGCGGTTTGCAAGCCCTGGTGACGGGCGTGCTACTCTTTGGTGAAACACTTTGCGGCGCGTCTTAGGATACGCGCCGCGCCGTGACGATCATGCGGCGGCTGTCCACCGTCCAGGCGGCGTCTTCGAAATCGCCGGCCAGCCGTTCGATCGCGAAGCCGGCGCTTTCCAACATCAGCTCCAGCTCGTAGCGGAAGATCATCCGCCAGGTGAAGCCGTATTCGGTTACCACGATCTTGCCGTCCGGCAACAGCTCGTCGTACCAGCCGTGGATGCGCTGGCACTGCCCCTCGTCGAGGCGGGAGGCCATCGTGTTGCGGATGTAGCTGTTGCCGTTGTGCGGGCTGCGCCGCGGCTCCGACGGGCTGGGCTTCGTCTCGGCGTCCATCGGCAGCGTCAGCGGATTCATAACGTCCAGCGCCAGCGTGCCGCCCGGCGCCAGATGGGCGGCGGCGGCGGCCAGCGCGCGGCGCTCCGCCGCCAGTTCCGGGATCAGCATCAGCACGTTGAAGGGAATGACGGCGAGCCGGAAGTCCCGCACCGGCAGATCGAGCGCCGTGGCATCCTGCCGCACCGGATGGACGCGGGCCTGGACCTCCGGCGCCTCGCGCGCCAGCTTGGCGCGGAGCTGGTCGAGCATGGCGGCGGAAACGTCCACCGCCCACACCTCGTGCCCGGCGCGGGCCAGCGGGATGGTCAGGCGCCCGGTGCCGCAGCCGATCTCAAGGACCGGGCCGCCGGTCTCCGCCGCGCGCTCCTTGTAGAAGGGCACGTCGCCCAGCATGCCGAGGCGGGCAAGCGTCGCGGCGTGATCCGCCCGCGCCTCCCCGATCTCCAGCGACGGATAGTCGCCGTCGTAATAGACGATGCTGGCGTCGTCGTCGGGGACGTCTTTGTTCATGGAGGGCGAAACCCTGAAGAATCCGGGTCAAGACCCTATACCAGAGCGGTGGAGACGGCTAGTTTGACGGCCATCATGATCGTTCTTGGAATCGAAACGAGCTGCGACGAGACGGCGGCGGCCATCGTGACCGACGCGCGGGAGATCCGCGCCGACGTGGTGCTGTCGCAGCTGGACGACCACACGCCCTATGGCGGGGTGGTGCCGGAAATCGCCGCGCGCGCCCATCTGGAGCATCTGGACGGGCTGATCCGCCGCGCCATGGCGGAGTCCGGGCTGGGCTTCGCCGACATCGACGCCGTGGCGGCGACCGGCGGGCCGGGGCTGATCGGCGGGGTGATCGTCGGGGTGATGACCGCCAAGGCCATCGCCGCGGCGCGCGGGCTGCCCTTCGTCGCGGTGAACCATCTGGAAGGCCACGCGCTGACCGCCCGGCTGACCGACGACGTGCCCTTCCCCTATCTGCTGCTGCTGGTGTCCGGCGGGCACTGCCAGCTTCTGGTGGTCGAGGGGGTGGGCCGGTACCGGCGGCTCGGCACCACCATCGACGACGCGGTGGGGGAGGCGTTCGACAAGACGGCCAAGCTGCTCGGCCTCGGCTATCCCGGCGGGCCTCTGCTGGAGAAGGCGGCGGCGCTGGCGACGAATCCGGGCCGCTTCGACCTGCCGCGCCCGATGGTCGGGCGTCCCGGCTGCGACTTCTCCTTCTCCGGCCTGAAGACCGCGGTGCGGCGCCACGTCGAGGAGCTGGGGATGCCCCTGTCGGCGGAGGACCAGGCCGACCTCGCCGCCGCCTTCCAGACCACGGTGGCCGAGGTGATGGCCGACCGCTGCGCCCGCGCCATGCGCCAATTCAAGGAGATGCACCCGCAGGGCGGCGCCCTGGTGGTGGCCGGCGGCGTGGCGGCCAACAAGACGCTGCGCGCCCGCCTGCAAAAGCTGGCCGACCGCGAGGGCATGCCCTTCGTGGCGCCGCCGCTGCGGCTGTGCACCGACAACGCGGCGATGATCGCCTGGGCGGGGATCGAGCGCTTGCGGCTGGGCCAGACCGACCCGCTGGACTTCGCGCCGCGCCCGCGCTGGCCGCTCGATCCGACCGCAAAGCCGGCCATCGGCAAGGCCGGGGTCGGCTCCGGCGTGAAGGCGTGAGGATGATTCCGGCATGGCTCTGACCTTCCGCACCGCCGGGCGCGACGACGTGCCGGAGATCGTCCGGTTGACCGCCGACGACGCCCTGTCCACGGCCGGCGACGTCTATGCTGAGCCGCTGGACCCGCTTTATTGGGACGCCTTCGACCGCATGACCACCCAGCCGGGCAATTCCATCGTGCTGGCGGAGCGGGACGGGCGGATCGTCGGCTGCTTCCAGTTCACCGTCACCCACGGGCTGGCCCGCCGGGGCGCGGCGCGGGCGACGGTGGAGGCGGTGAAGGTGGACAGCGCGCTGCGCGGCCAGGGGATCGGCAGCGCCATGATGCGGCACGCCATCGCGCTGGCCCGCGCCGAGGGCTGCGTGATGGTGCAGCTGACCAGCCAGACCCGGCGCACCGACGCCCACCGCTTCTACGAACGGCTGGGCTTCCGGGCGAGCCATGTCGGGATGAAGCTTCTGCTGACACCGGAGACTTGACCGTTCGGGTTGCGGACGGGGGACGCTCCGCCTAAACAGTCGGCCAAATCCTTCAAGCGAGAACAGTGGAACGGGGGGCATCCATGGCGGCAACGGACTTCCGGCGCATCGGCGTGATCGGCGGCGGGGCCTGGGGCACGGCGCTGGCTCTGGCCGCCCTGCGCGCCGGGCGGGAGGCCCTGCTGTGGGCGCGCGAGCCGGCGGTGGTCGAGTCGGTCAACACCGCGCAGGAGAACCGCGACTATCTGCCGGGCGTGACCTTGCCCGCGGAATTGCGCGCGACCGGCGATCTGGCCGAGGCCGCCGCCTGCGACGCCATCCTTCTGGTGACCCCGGCCCAGCATCTGCGCAGCGCCTGCGCCGGCCTCGCCGCGCATCTGCGGACGGGCACCCCGCTGGTCATCTGCGCCAAGGGGATCGAGCTGGACAGCCACGCCCTGATGAGCGAGGCGGCCGCCGCCGCCCTGCCGGCGGGGACCCCGCTGGCCGTGCTGTCCGGTCCGACCTTCGCGGCGGAGGTGGCCCGTGGCCTGCCGACCGCGGTGACGCTCGCCTGCGCCGACGCCGCGCTGGGCGCCCGGCTGGTCGAGGCGCTGGGCAGCCGCACCTTCCGCCCCTACCTGTCCGACGACGTGGTGGGCTCGCAGATCGGCGGGGCGGTGAAGAACGTGCTGGCCATCGCCTGCGGCGTGGTGGAGGGCCGCAAGCTGGGCGACAACGCAAGGGCGGCGCTGATCACGCGCGGGCTGGCGGAGATCACGCGGCTGGCCCTGGCGCTCGGCGGACGGCCGGAGACGCTGATGGGGCTGTCGGGGCTGGGCGACCTGACGCTGACCTGCTCCAGCCTGCAATCGCGCAACATGTCGCTGGGCGCCGCTCTGGGCGCCGGCCGGACGCTGGCCGAGGTCCTGGCCGAGCGCCGCTCCGTCGCCGAGGGCGTCTACACCGCCGCTGCGGTGGTCGGACTGGCCGGGAGCAAGGGCGTGGACATGCCGATCTGCGGTGCGGTGGACGCCATCCTGAACCACGGCGCCGGGCTGGATGCGACGATCGACGGGCTGCTGTCGCGGCCGTTCCGCGAGGAGGGGCGCTGAGGGGCGTCGTCCTTATTCACCGCGAAGACACGAAGGCGCGAGGGACCGCAGGAAGGGGGCTCCGCGCCTCTGCGGTGAATCGGCCCCGAACCCTACGCGTTGCCCAGCCGGGCGCCGTCCAGGATGGCCTCGTCGAAGATCGCGCTGCTGCGGTCGCAGCCGGTCAGGTCGGCCAGCGTCAGGTCGCACCCCTTCATGTTCGTCGCGCTGAGCGAGGCGCCGGCCATGCGGGCGCGCACCAGCGAGGCGCGCATCACCTTCGCCCCGGCGCTGATCAGCAGCATCCCCAGGTTGGCCCCGTCCAGACACCCGTCGATGAGGATCGCGCGGTCCAGCTTCGCGCCGCGCAGATCGGCGCCACGCAGGTCGGCGGAGCGCAGATCGGCGCCGTCGAACTGGGCCGCCTGGAGCTGCGCGCCGTTCAGCCGGGCGTGGCGCAGCCGCACGCCGGAGCCCTTGGCGAGCGTCAGCACCTTGCCCGACAGGTCCGCCCCGTCGAGGTTCAGGCCGGTCAGGTCGAGCTGGCGCCCCTTCTGGCCGCTGGTGCCGAGCCACAACAGGTGCTGGTGCAGCAGGACCTCGATGTCTGCCGCCGGGATCGCCGGATGGGCGGGCTCCGCCGCCGGGTACTCGTCCGTCTCCGGGATCGGCTGGGGCATCTGGGCCGCCACCGCCGCTTCCTCGTCGGTGCGGATGGAGGTGACGAGGTCCAGCTCCGACACCTTGGCACCGTCCAGAATGGCGCCGCGCAGGTCGGCGCCGTTCAGGTCGGCCCCCTGGAGGTCGGCGCCGGAGAAGTTGCAGTCGCGCAGGTCGGTGCGCTGGAGCCGCGCCCCCGACAGGCGGGAGTTGGTGAAGTCGGCCGCCCGCGCGAAGCTGCCCGACAGCTTGGCCCGCGCCATGTCGGCGTTGGTCAGCTTGGCCGAGGCCATGTCCGCCGGTCCCGGCTCGAACCCGACCACCTTCAGCTCGCCGGACGCGCTGCGGTTGGCGACGCTGCCGTCGCGCAGGTCGACCTCCACCATCACCGCGCCGTCCAGGATGGCGCCGCGCACGTTGGCGCCGCGCATGTCGGTGCGGTAGAGCCGCGCCTCCGTCAGGTCGGCGCCGCGCAGGTCCGCGCCGTAGAGGTCGGCGTGGTCCAGGATCGTTCCCTGCATCCGGGCGTCGCGCAGGATGGCGCCGGACAGATGCGCGCCAGTCAGGTTGCGCCCCGACAGGTCGAGCCCGGTCAGGTCGAAGAAGGGCAGGTTGGCGCGGGCGCCGTTGGGCCGCCCCTCGGTGAAGCGGACATGGCGCTCGCACACCCGGTCCAGCTGCTCCTGGCTCAAGCGTATCCGGGACTTGTGGGAGCCGTCGTTCGCCATCGGCGCCTCAGGCGAACAGCGCGTCGATGTCGGCCTGCGAAATCTCGCTGCCGCCGCCCGACGGTTCGGGCGCCGGGGCGGCGGGTCGCGGGGCCGGCTTCGCAGCGGCGGGAGGCGGAGACGAAGGCGGAGGGGGCGGTGCTGGCGCCTCGGCCGGTTCCGCCCGTTCCAGCACCTGGGGGATCTGGGTGGCCAGCGTGTCGAACAGGGCGTCGATGTCGTCCTGGCTGACCTCCGGCCCGCCGAGCTGCGGGCCGTTCAGCAGATGCGCGTCGGGCCGGGTGTCGCCCAGCTTGCGGTGGGACGCCCCCTCGCCCATGGACGCGGTTTCCGAGGCGGTGGCGATGCGGTCGACGCCCCAGATCTCGATCATCGTGTTCACGCGCTGCTCGATGTAGCGCAGCGTGTTGACCACCTTGGTGGTGCGCTGACCGGTGATGTCCTGGAAGGCGCAGGCGGTCATGATCTCGATGCTCCAGGCGTCGATGGCGTCAACCATTTCCGCGATGTCGGGATCGGTGCGCGGGATGCCCTGGGTGATCTCCTGGATCTTCTCGGTGGCGTTCAGGATGTCGGTGGTCGCCCGCTCCGTCGCCGCGACGATCTCGTCCAGCTCGCCGGTCGCCGCCTCGATGCGGTTCGACCCGGTGTCGGCGGGGCGCAGTGCGGCGATGTCGCTGCGCGTCTCGCGCACCACCTGGGTGATCGACATCAACTCCTGCTGAAGCTGCAGGCCATCCCCCAAGCCTTGCCCCACCCCGCCACCCGGCACCGGACGGGGCAAGGCGCCGGAGTCCACCCCGCGCAGCCGGTTGACCTGCTGCTCCAGCGCGCCGGTCAGCCGGTGGAACTCGTCCACCGCGACCACGCGGGATCGTCGGTCGCGCATGCGCAGGAACGCGCGGCCGCGCGCGGTCTGCGACAGCGCCTCCTCCATCTGGAGGTAGTCATGCTCGGTCAGTTCCATCAGAGGAACATCGCTCATCGTCGTCACCGTCGGCGGGCCGCTGTTGAGAATCCGCCATGGAGGAAAGCACGTCTTAGGAAAACTGAGGTTACACCAGACATGGCCTGGATTTCAGACAAATCCTGCACATCTCTGCCTCGCAGATCCCGCTGAACAAAGTCTTAATGAAGTCATGGGCGGTGCCTCGATGCCGCACCCCGTCATCATGCAACCAAGCATGGAAGTCGATCGCCGGAGCGGAGCCCGGAAAGACGGCGGGCTGCGGTATGGAGGATCCTCCCGTCGCTGGCGCTGCCCTATACTCCGGCGCGCCGCGCGGCGGGGCAAAGGGTGCGCAGGCTTGACCCACGGGCGCCGCTCGCCCACATCAGCCGCGCCAAGGCAGCACGGAACAACAGGAACGGGGACAAGATGCCGATGACGACGACGCTTCGGTTCGCGGCGCTTCGATTTGCGGGGGCGGCGTGCATGGCCGGGCTTTTGGGGATCGGCGTTCCGGGCGCGGGTCTGGCCCCCGCCGCGGCTGCCCTGCCCGCCGGGGTCACCGGGGTGACGACCATCGCGCCGATGCTGGAACAGGTGACCCCCGCCGTCGTCAACATCGCCGTCCTGTCGCGGGCGCCGCAGGCCGAGAACCCGCTGCTCCGCGACCCCTTCTTCCGCCGCTTCTTCAACGTTCCAGAGCAGCAGGCCCGCCCGCAGGTCAGCGCCGGGTCGGGCGTGATCGTGGACGCGCGGCGGGGCTACGTCATCACCAACGCCCATGTGGTGGAGAACGCGCAGGAGATCGCCGTCACCCTGAAGGACCGCCGCCGCCTGCGCGCCAAGTTGGTCGGGCGGGACGCGGCGACCGACATCGCGCTGCTGAAGATCGAGGCGGAGAAGCTGACCGCCCTGCCCTGGGGCGATTCGGACCAGCTCAAGGTCGGCGATTTCCTGGTCGCCATCGGCAACCCCTTCGGGCTGGGCCAGACGGTGACCTCCGGCATCGTCTCGGCGCTCGGCCGCAGCGGGCTGAAGATCGAGGGGTACGAGGACTTCATCCAGACCGACGCCTCCATCAATCCCGGCAACTCCGGCGGCGCGCTGGTGAACTTCAACGGGGAGTTGGTCGGCATCAACACCGCCATCATCGGCCCGGCGGGCGGGTCGGTCGGCATCGGCTTCGCCGTCCCGGTCAGCATCGTCCGCTCGGTGATGGAGCAGCTGGTCGAGTACGGCGAGGTGCGGCGCGGCCGGCTGGGGGTCTCCATCCAGGACCTGACCCCCGATCTGGCGGACAGCATGAATCTGACCGGCGACGCCGGGGCGGTCATCGCCCAGGTGGAGCGCGGGTCCGCCGCCGACCGCGCCGGCTTCCGCAGCGGCGACGTGGTGACCGCGGTGAACGGGCGCCCGGTGCGCAGCGCCACCGACTTCCGCAACCGCATGGGGCTGGTGCGGGTCGGCACGCCCCTTCAGGTGACTGTCCTGCGCGGCGGCAGCGAACGGGTGCTGAACGTCCGCACGGGGAACTAGACCCGGCGAACCGGATCGGGATAACCATGGTCTGATGATCGGCCGCCCCCTCCCCTCCCCGCCGGCAGGCCCTGCCCGCCCCCATGGTCAGCGCGGCCCAGCGCCAGCGTGAAGTCGCCCGCATGTTGATGCGGCTCGACGACATGCTGAAAAAGTGCGCGGATCTGGCGGCGGCGGCGCGGGAGCGTGTGTCGGTCGGCGGGATGGGCCGCTACCGCAAATTCTCCCGCAAGGTGCGCGACTTCTTCTCGCTGGCGGCGGTGACCCAGGAACGGCTGGACGCCGCCCCGTCGGAGATGGAGGAGCTGATCGGCCCGATGACCACCGCGCTGGAACGCCTGCACGCCCGCA
Source organism: Azospirillum sp. Marseille-Q6669 (assembly GCF_965111635.1). Lineage (NCBI taxonomy): Bacteria > Pseudomonadati > Pseudomonadota > Alphaproteobacteria > Rhodospirillales > Azospirillaceae > Azospirillum > Azospirillum sp. Marseille-Q6669. Next base: position 25,723 of record NZ_CBCOOP010000005.1, read on the forward strand.
TGGTGATCCTGTTCGTGGAGGAGAGCCTGGGCTTCTTCAACACCTTCGCGCGGGTCAAGGCGCTGCCCATCGGCACCCACGAGACGGTGGGGGTGGAGTTCCGCGCGCTGATGGAGATCCGCAAGTTCCTCGACGACCCGCTCTACGACGGGGAGCGTGGGCAAGGCCTGCGCAAGCAGACGGACCGCGTCGCCGTGCTGATGCGCGCGGTGATGGACCGCTGCCCGCCCCTGCCCGACTTCGGCGACGAGCCGAGCATAGGGCCGCGGGGCACGGTGAACAAGCCGCTGCGCCCGCCGCGCGCCGCCGCGCCTCCCGCCGCGGGCCGGGCGGCGGAGCCGCGCCCGCTGCCTCAGCCCGATCCGCGACTGGAAGTCCGTCAGCTGTCCCTGGACGACGAGGACTGACGATCAGCCTTCCGCCCGATCAGCCTTCCGCCGTCGACGACTGGCGGTGGTGGCTGTGCGCGTCCACGCCGCGCAGATGCTCGGCGGCCTCGTGCAGGGCGCGCTCGCTGGCGCTGTCGGGGGTTTGCAGCCCGGCCTCCGGACCGGGGACGGCGTCCTCCTCGGCGATCTCGCGGGCGGCCTGCTGCCAATGCTCGATGTGGCGCCCCTCGGGACGGCCCTCCCGCTCCCAGATGGCGTGGGCGCGCTCGCGGACGCGGGGGTCGTCGGGGCCGGTGTGATGCTCCATGGCGCTGTCCCTCCTCGGCGGTCTGCATTCATGACCGTCAACAGGCGGAGCGGCGCGGCGTGCCGCAAACCTTCCCGCTACAGCCAATAGAGCGGGCTGACTCCGAACAGCCAGGGATGCACGGCGATCATCGCGGCATAGGCGGCGAGCGCGCCCAGAACACGGCCCCAGCCGATCTCTCCTGGGCGGAAGCTCTGGCGTCCGGCCAGGAGGGCGGCGAAGGGAAGCGCGGAGGTCTCCGCCCGGTAGGCCCGCCCGGCAGCACTGCGGCGCAGCAGCCAGTCGTTCTTGACCATGGCGAACAGGGCGATGGCCGCCATCGCGACGAACAGCACGACCCGCCGCCCGTCCCCGGTGGCTTGCAGATGCAGCAGCGCCCACAGCAGCAGCCCCATGCTGCCGGGAAAGCGGGTGATCCGGTAGATGCCGCGCGGCGGGTTGGGGGCGTCGGGCTCGCCGGCCTTGCTGGTGACGCGGGCGGCGATCAGCAGGAAGGACAGCGGCATCAGCGCGACGACGAGCGGCGCCGCCCATCCGGCGGGAACGAACAGCGGCTCTCCGCCCCCGGCCTCGCGGTAGGCCCAGACGAACAGGCCGAGCGCCAGCAGCGAGCCAAGCGAATGCAGGGCGACGAACCCGCCCCGTCCCATCCGGGCGATCAGCCACGGCCGCACCCCCGGCCAGGACGGCACGGCGTGGGTGGCGAACAGGAACAGGGCGGCAAGGAGAAGGTCGGTGGTCATGGGCCGCAAGGAAACACCGCTTTGCCGGACGGAGTCTTGATGAACGTCAAGCATGCGGCACCGAAAGCAAACCGCGTCCGGATGTGGCGCAGGCCACAGCGGGGATGGGCGGCGGGGCGTACTGTCTGGTCATCGAACAGGCCGGGCCCCGACGCAGACGGAACCGGCAGCCACCCCCCAGAAGCCAACTCCCCCAGACACCGGAAGGAAACCACACCATGCGCCGCACCACCCTGATCGCCGCCGCCGTCGCCGTCCTGTGCTCCGCCCCGGCCTTCGCCGGCGACCTGATGACCGGCGGCATCCCGATGGGCAGCACCAGCAACCTGGGCGTCATCTCCAACACCGCCGCGGGCATCCAGAACAAGGCGCAGCAGCAGGTCTTCGGCGTGCAGGCCGGTGGCGGGCTGGCCGGTCCCTTCGGCACCGCCTCCAACCTGGGCAACGTCTCCAACCTCGCCGCCGGCGTCGGCAACAAGGCCAAGCAGCAGGTGGTTGGCGTGCAGGCCGGCGGGATGGGCGGCGGGGTGAAGACGCCCTTCGCTCTGGGCGGCTTCAACAGCAACGCCGGCAACGTCAGCAACAGCGCGGTCGGCATCGGCAACACCGCCCAGCAGCAGGTCAAGGCCATGCAGTTCGGCGCGCCGGGCGCCCTGTTCAACCAGAACCTCGGCACCGTCTCCAACCTCGCCGCCGGCATCGGCAACAAGGCCCAGCAGCAGGTTACCGGCATCCAGAAGTAAGTCCCTCCCCATCCACCCTCCCATCCAGGCAGACCTTGCGGCCGGGGCACTCCCCCGGCCGTCTTTTTTGTGCGCAAGCGGGGCGTTTCCCGGCGCGGATGTGCGGGCAAGGAACCTTCCACCCGGCGGCGCGTTGGAGCGGCGTTCACTCTCCCGCGGCCGTGCGCCGCGGTCATTCGGGAAGCCGCAGCATGAACCGCAACAGCACTTCGACATTCGGATGGCCCAGGGTGGGATGGAGGGCCGCCGTCATCCTGTCGGCGTCGGTCGGTCTGGCCGCCTGCGCCGGCAGCGTGCCACCGCCGACCGCCCAGCTCGGCGCCTCGGCGCAGGCCATCCAGCAGGCCGAACGGGCCGGCGCCCTCCAGCACGCCCCCGCGGAGTTCCAGTCCGCCCGCGAGAAGCTGGCCGCCGCCGACGCCGCCATGCGCGAGGACGAGCGGACCCAGGCCCGCCGCCTCGCCGAGCAGGCGCAGGCCGACGCCGAACTCGCCACCGTGCGTTCGCAGCGGGCGACGGCGCAGCAGGCCGCCAGCGCGGTGCGCACACTCGCCAACCCCAACGCCGGCCTGCCCAACACCGGTATGCCGGGCGCTTCGGTTCCGGGCCGGGCGCCCGCCGCGTCCGCCACCGCTCCCTTGGCCCCATCGGGCATGAGCGGAACCTCGACCTGGAACTCCCCGCGCACGCTGGAGGGCACGCCGTGATGCACACCACAAGGAAGTCCCAAACGGTGAGGAAAAGCTTGGCTCTGGCGTCGCTCGGCGTCGTCGCCCTGTCGCTCGGCGCCTGCGCCACCCCGGACGACACCCCGGCCCTGGCCCAGGCGCGCCAGTCCTATTCCGGCGCCGCCGCCAACCCGCAGCTGGCGAGCAACGCCACGCTGGAGCTGCGCCGCGCCGAAGAGGCGCTGCAGCGCGGCGAGCGGGCGCGCAGCGACGGCAACACCGCGGAGATGGACCATCAGGCCTATCTCGCCAACCGGCAGCTCCAGATCGCCCAGGACGTGGCGGCGATGAAGGGCGCGCAGCAGGTCGTCGCCAACGCCGAGACCTACCGCCTCCAGGACCAGATCCGTGCCCTTCAGGCGGAGCGGACGGAGCGCGGGCTGGTGATGTCGCTGGGCGACGTGCTGTTCGCCACCGGCAGCGCGCGGCTGACCTCCGGCGCCGACGCGCGGCTGGGGGAACTCGCCAACTTCCTCCAGCGCAATCCGGAACGGACCGTGCGGATCGAGGGCTACACCGACACCACCGGCTCGTCGGCCACCAACCTGCGCCTGTCGGAGGAGCGGGCCATGGCGGTGCGCGACGCGCTCACCGCGCGCGGCGTCAACCCCAGCCGCATCGCCGCCCAGGGCCTGGGGTCGGCCCAGCCGGTCGCATCCAACAGCACGGAGTCGGGACGCCAGCAGAACCGGCGGGTGGACATCGTGATCTCCGAGCCGGGCTCGGTGGCGGAGACGCGCTCCTGACGGGCCATGCTGCCATTTGACGCACATTGCGCTTGAACAAGAACGGGCGGGCCGGAAACGGCTCGCCCGCTTCTATTCCGGCCTGATTTCGGTCGTTTTTCCTGTTCCGACTTTCCCGTCCCGCATCACCATTGCGCCGGAAGCGCGGTCATTCGGAAAAATTGTCTCGAATGCAGAGCAAAATCAATGCTTCTTTACCTTTTACGGTGTGTGGTTTTACGATGCGCGAACATGAGGGGCCACAGCGTCCTTTTGATTGCGCGGGGATTCGGAATGACCACTGGACAGGGTGACGAGGGAGCGATGCTCAGCAGGGGATTTTTGAAGGCGCAGGCTCTGCTTCTCCTCATCATCGGCCTTCCGGTGATCGTGGTGGTGGTTCTCCTCAACCCGCTGTGGAACGCCACGCTGCACCGTTTCGGCGTGCCGGAGGGGCCGGCGGCGGCGCTCGGCATGATCGTCACCATCATGGTGGTGATGGTCGTCCAATATTGGGTGCTGGAAACGCGGCGGACCATGGTCACGTCGCTGTTCAACTTCATCCCGCACGAGCGTCTGACCTTCGACGGCGAGACGCTGACGACGGACGAGGCCAACCGCCTCTTCGTCACCCTGCACCGGGATTCGGAGGAGTGGCGCCGCCTGCTGCGCGACAACGGCATGGACGGCCCTCTGGATGAGTTCGGCAGCCTGTGCGCCGCCCGGCTGGCCTTCGCGCGCCGCCCCCAGGGAATCCCGCCGGAGGCGGAGCGCGCCATCGCCGAGGTGCCGCAGGCGGTCGAACTGGCCAAGGCCCGCGTCGGCGGGGCGCTCGATCAGGCGGAGCGGGAGGTGCAGGCCCTGCGCGCCCGCCTGTCCGACACGCAGGACGCGGTGGCCGCCCTGGTCGGCTTCATCCGCGACAGCGGGGTGCAGATCGCCGGCCGCCACGACGACGCCCAGCGTTCCGCGACGGAAAACCACGCGCTTCTCGCCAACCTCCAGGAGCATCTGGACCGCCGCCGGGCGGAGGCGACCTCCGACCTGACGCGGTTCGAGCAGATCGTCGCGGAGTCCCGCGCGCTGGAGGATTCGGTCAACGCCATCACCCGCATCATGTCCGCCACCAACATGCTGGCGTTGAACGCCGCCATCGAGGCGACGCGGGCCGGGGAGTACGGCCACGGTTTCCGCGTGGTGGCGAACGAGGTGCGCGATCTGGCCCGCCAGTCGAACGAGGCCATCCAGGTGATCCAGAAGGGCATCGACCGCATGCAGCAGGCGATCGCCCAACAGATCGCCGGGCAGGACGCCCAGGCGAAGGTGGCCGCCGAGCACGCGCTGCTGTCCGATCTGGCCGACCGCCTGCAAAGCCTCAGCGCCGGCCAGCAGGACGTCGCCGGGCACGAGCGGCGGCTGATGGGCGAGCTGGACCGGCTGGGCGACTCCCTGGCCGACACGCTGGCCGGTTTCGCCGGGGACCTGCGCGTTCCCGAGGGGCTGCGGCGGGAGCTGGACGCGATCAGCGGCGGGCTGGCCCGGCTGAACGGGCTGGAGGAGGATCTGCGCGGCCTGTCCGCCATCCGGAAGCGCGCCGCCTGACCGACCTGTGCGCCGCGCCGCTCAGCGGTCGCCGCGCTCGGTCTCGACCATCGCCCGCGCGACGGCGTAGACACCGGCGATCGCCCCGGCGGTGAACAGGGCCGCTCCCACCGCGCGGGTCAGGGAGCGAGCCGGCGCCGGGGCCGGAGGCATGCGCTTCCACACGGCCCAGGCTTCCTCCGGACGGTCAGGATCGGCGATGCGCAGGGCGGCGAAGGCCTGCTCGGTCAGGCCGGGGTCGGTGTCGGGCAGCGGCGCCAGACGGCGTCCGGACGGTTTGTTCAACCGGTCGATGGCGGCCACCAGACGGCCGGTGGCGCGGACGGCGGCGGTCATCTCCGACGGGTCCACGCCCATATGTTCGGCCAGCAAGCGGTTGCGCACCGCGCCGATGGCGCTGGCGGTGCTGCGGTCGCCGGGCGGCGCCTCCACCGCCAGATCGCATTCCGTGTCGTAGCCCATGGAGCGGTTGTTCAGGTTGCTCGACCCGATGCGCAGCAGCCGGTCGTCCACCACCATCAGCTTGGAATGCACGACGATGCCGTTGCCGCCCTCGGTCAGCGGGGTCATGGCGCGCAGCCGACCATGACGGTCGGCGGCGCGCAGTTCCTGAAGCACCACGCCGCGCGGCGTGTCCATGGCCATGCGGTCGAACCAGCTCGGGCTTTCCATGGGGACGACGACGACCACCTCCGGCCCGTCCGGCTCGTGCAGCCGCCGGGCCAGCGCCTCGGCCACGCGGAAGGAGGCGAAATATTGGTTCTCCAAGTAGATGCTGTGGCGCGCCTCGGCGATGGCGGCGAAGGTCAGCGCCTCGTTCTCGCGGACCGGACGGCCGACCAGACAGTCGGGAAGCGTGCGGGCGATGCCCACATCAGCGTCGGTGATCAGCGGGTGCAGCCCCTCCGGCCAGGGATCGGCGCCCCCATCCGAAACAACGTCCGGCGGCGGGGGCGGCAGCGCCTGCCCGGTGGCGTGGCTCCAGCGCTCGCGCGCCATCAGCCCCAGCGCGCGGGCGGCGGGGCCGTCCACCGCCATCATCACGTCGTGGCGCGGGGCGTGAAGCTCCCCGGTCGGCCAGCGGCGGCGCGGGTCGTTGTCGCGATGCTCGGGCGTGTCCCAGCGGTCGCCGGCCAGATCGATGCCGCCGCAGAAGGCCAGCGCGTCGTCGACCACCACCAGCTTCTGGTGCTGCGCCGCGCCCACCGGCAGGGCGTCGTCCAGCTCCAGCGTCAGCCGCGGGCCGGTGCGCCGATTCAGCCGCTCCAGCGGTCCGTGCGGGTGCTCCAGCGAGATCGGGAACGGCATGTCCCACTTCAGCGCGTGGATCTGCAGCGACGGGCGGTGATGGATCAGGCGGGCGAGGAAATCGCCCAGCGTTTCCGGGTCGTGGGGGTCGAGGCGCATTCGCGGATCGATGTCCCAGCCGAGCAGGATCACCGACCGCCGCGCCCGCAGCAAGGCGGCGCGCACCGCCGCGAAGAAGGCGGCGCCGTCGACCAGCACGGCCACCCGGTCCGCGCGCTCGGTCCGCCAGCAGGTGGCGCCGGGGCGCAGGATGGGCCGCGCCCCGGCAAGGTCCGCCGCATCCCGATGTTCGCTCATTCCTGCCTCGACGTGCCGTAGCGGTGCTTGCGTCAACTCTTACGGGGGCGGCCTGTTCCGCAAGGCGACCGGCTGCTCCGGAATCGCCCGGCATCCGCATCTGGGTGGGGGCGGACGGAACGCCCGGACGGCGGGCGGCTCGCCAAAAGATCGGACCAAAAGATTGGATGACCGTCCGGTTTCTCCGCAACGATGCGCCGGGCCTTCTGTTGGGGATGGGCGAATGGGGGACGGGCGCGCCGCAGGACGCCGGACTGAAACCCCCGCCAGGAAGGCGCCCGGCCAAAGGGCGCCGCCACCAGATGGAGAGATGAGGATGCGTACCCTGTTGATCGCCGCCGCGTCGGCCCTCGCCCTGATGTCCGGCTCCGCCGTCGCCCAGTCGGGCGGCACCGCCGTGAGCCCGACCGTTCCCAGCACCACCACATCGCCGTCCACCGGCCTGAGCACCTCCGGCCCCGGCTCCACCCCGGGCAGCGTCACCACGCCGGGCACCGCCGGCTCGACCGGCACCATGAACACCCCGGGGACCACCGTGCCCGGTTCGTCGGGCAGCACCATGGGCAACGGCACCATGGGCAGCGGCTCGTCTGGCGGCACCTGGCAGGGCCAGACCACCGCGCCGTCGGGCCTGGGCAGCGCCACCAGCAGCAACCCGGCCCGCGACAACCAGACCGCGACCGGCACCCACTGCCCGCCGGGCACCCCGAATTGCGGCCCGGACGGCAGCAAATAACGGCCTTCAAGCTTTGCAGCGAAGGGCGCGCCGGGACCTCCGGCGCGCCTTTTTTCGTTTCAGATTGCGGGCTCCGGCCTGATCGCAGCCGGTTCGCCGGCATCAACCACGGGAGGGGCCTCGATGGGGAAGCGCAGGACGAAGCAGGTGCCTCCACTCTTCTGGGCGCTCTCCTGGCCGCACTCCCGGCTTTCCACCCGGATGCTGCCACGCAGGCGGGTGGTCACGATGTTGTAGACGATGTGCAGGCCGAGCCCGCTTCCCCCCTCGCCACGCCGCGTCGTGAAGAAGGGGTCGAAGACGCGCCCCAGATGCGCGGCGGGAATGCCGCAACCGTCGTCGCAGAAGCGCAGCTCGACCTCCTGCGGGGTGGGGCGGGTCACGGCGACGGTCAGCGTGCCGGCCCGCCCGTCCGGATAGGCGTGGACCACCGCGTTCATGGTCAGGTTGGTCAGGACCTGGAACAGAGCGCCGGGATAGCTGTCCACCCACAGGCCCGCCGGACAGTCGATCACCACGCGGTGGGGAGTCTGCTTCAGCCGCGGGCGTAGGCTGGTCAGCACGTCGTCCAGGTAGGCGGCCAGATCGACGCGGCGCCGCTCCTCGCTGGTCTGGTCCACGGCGGTTTGCTTGAAGCTCTGGATCAGCTCGGCGGCGCGGTTCAGGTTGCTCTCGATCAGCCGGCAGGCCTCCCCCGCGGTGGTCAGGTAGCCGGTGAAGTCGGCGCGGCGCAGCGTGTTGGCCTCGACCCCGCGGACCACCTTGCGGGTCTGGTCGGCCAAGTGGGTGATGCCGGTCAGGGCGATGCCCACCGGCGTGTTCACTTCATGCGCCACCCCCGCCACCATCCCGCCGAGCGAGGCCATCTTCTCCGCCTGGATCAGGTGGGCCTGGGTGTCGCGCAGGTCGGCCAGGGCGCTCTCGGCGCGCTGCTTGGCGGCCTCCGTCTCCTCCTCCGACCGCTTGCGCAGGGTGATGTCGTTGACGGCGATGAGGATGGCCGGCTCGTCCACGTCGCGGATCTCCACCGCGGAGATCATCGCCCAGAAGGGCTGCCCCCCGGCGGTGCGCATCTCCATCTCCAGATCGCTCGCCGCCCCCTGCTCGGCCACCAGACGGGACAGTCGGGCGGCGTCGGACGGGCGGACGAAGAAGCGCGCGTTGCGCGTCAGCGCCAGCCGCGGCCCCCCGGTCCCGAACAGCGCCTCGGCCTGCGGGTTGGCGAACAGGACGGCGTCGTCCGACCGCCGCGCGATCACGATGGGAAAGGGCGAGGCCGCCAGGATCGCACGCATCCGCTCCTCCCCCGCCTTCAGCGCCTCGGCATAGGCGTGGGTTTCCACCAGCGCCGTGCCGAACCGCTCCACGCTGGTGGAGATGGCCTGAAGCTCGGCGAAGAGGGCCGGCGGCAGGCGGACGGTCCGGCGCTCCTTCTGCACCATGGCCAACGCCTGCGAGGCGCGGCGGATCGGGCGAACCACATGAACGCGCAGCAGCACGTAGAGCACCGTCTGCACCGCCGAGGCGATGCCCAGCCCGACCAGCACGATCCACAGGCCGCTGCGCGCCTGATCGGTCAAGGTGTCGGCGATGCGCCGCGTGTTGGTCGCGGCGGCGTCGGTCAGGCTGCCGCTGAGGTCGTTCAGCACGCCGTGGGCGATTTCCGTCTCCAGCCCCATCAGCCCCGCCTCCGACAGGATGGTCCGGCGCAGGGTGAACAGCTCGCCCAGCCCGTCGAGGTCGCGCGCCGTGCGGGCCAGCGGCGCCCGGTCCCCCGGCTCCAGCGGGATCAGCGCGTTCACCACCGCGGCGGCGTGCTCGTGGAAGCGGGCGACCTCACCGGCAAGCTGTTCCGTGTCCGTCGCGACCAGGCCGGCGGCCAGCGCCTCCAGCGCGCGGTGGTAGGGCTCCTGCACCGCCAGGGGCGCGCCGGAGCGCAGCAGGCTGAGGAACGCCTCGTCCCCCTTGCGCTGCAGGGCGACGGCCCGGGCCGCCAGGGCGTCGATGGCGTCGGCCCGCTCCGCGGTGCGGCGGACCGCCTGGATGGCCTGCTCGAGCCGTTGCAGCAGTTCCGGGGCCGCCGCGTCCGCCGCGAAGCGTTGCGACACGCCCTCCACCTCGGCCAGGGCGCCGGCCCGCTCCTCCGGCGAGCGGGAGCGCAGGACGGCCTCGGCGAGCTGGCCCATGCGGGCGGCGAAGACGGCGTATTGGTGCTGGCGGGCGATCTGGGGAACGATGGCGCGGTCCGCCTCCTCCGCGAGGTCGAGCACCCGGACGAAGGCGCCGCCCACCCCGAGCGTCAGCCCGGCCATCAGAAACGCCGTGGCCAGCGCGGTGATCATCGTCACCGTGTGCAGCCGAAGCCGCCGGCCCGTCTGTCTCTCCGTCACGCCCTTGCCCCTCCGCCGTTGCGGCGGCCCGATCGTTAGGCCCGATCGTTAGGATAACCGCTTCCGCGCGCGAGGGAAATGGTGGCACAACGAACAGTTAGGGAGCGGTTGCACAGAAGGAGCGATCACAAGGCCGCGGCGTCCTCCAGGCTGGCCGCACCGGCGGCGGTGGCGGCCAGGGTGCGGAACAGCGCCTGCTGGCGTTGGTCGGCGACCAGATATTCGGGATGCCACTGCACCCCGATCAGGAAGGGGTGGTGGATCGCCTCGATCCCCTGGACGATCCCCACCGTCTCGCGCGCCACCACGCGCAGGCCGTCGCCCAGCCGGTCCACCGCCTGATGGTGCAGCGCGTTGACCCGGCATTCGGCGATGCCCAGGATGCGGTAGAGATGGCTGCGCGGGTCGATGCGGATGCGCTTGCGCGGCAGGACGGTGCGCAGGCGCGGCGCCTCCTCGTACACTTCATGGATGTCGGTGAGCAGCGAGCCGCCGCGGTGCACGTTGATCATCTGCGAGCCCCGGCAGATGCCCAGCACGGGAAGCCGCCGCGCCGCCGCGCCGTCCAGCGCGCACAGCTCCAACCGGTCGCGCTCCGGGTCGATGCGCATCTTCGGGAGGGCGGTCTCGCCGTAGAGGGCGGCATCGATGTCGTCGCCGCCGCCGACCACCAGGCCGTCCAGCCGCTCGATGGGAAAGGGGTCGCGCGCCGTGATGCGCACCGCCCGCGCCCCGGCGCGGCGCAGCGCCAGACGGTTCGCCCACCAGGCGATGCGGCTGCCGTGCACCGACGCGGTGACTCCGATCAGGGGGCGTCCCCTTGCGATGAAGGCGGCCATGTCGCCCCCGTCAGACGGCAAGCCGCCGGCCCGCCTCGGCGGCCCAGCCGTCCAGCGCCTTGCGCGCGGCGAAGGCGCGGAAGTCAGCCCCCAGCGCGTCGAGCCGGTCGCGGTCAGCCGCCAAGTCCTCCACCGCGACCCAGCGGTTCCAGTCCTGGGCCAGACTCCAGTCCGGGTCGCCCAGCCGGGCGTTCGGCAGACGGTAATGGAAGGTCGGGCGGGGCCGCACATGCGGGTCGTTCAGCTTGGCCGCCATCGTCTCCGGGGCGAGATGGGCGAACAGCGGAAACAGGTCCAACTCGCGGTTGCGGGTTGGATTGGCCTCCAGATAGTCGCCGATCAGCCCGTCGAGGTCGGGACGGTAGGCGGGATCGACCACCTTCACCGCGTAGTCCGTCGGGAAGGCGGCGATGAACCCGGTCAGGCGCCGGGTCGGGTCCACGCGGATCTCGCGGCGCAGCCAGGGGGCCAGCAGCAGGAAGGCCTTCAGATGGTCCAGCACATACGCGCCGTCGGTGCGCGCCACCTGCGGGTTCAGGTGCAGGCCGAAGGCGAACAGCGGGCTGGCGTCCGTGCCGGCGGCCCCCTGGGCGCTCAGGGCGATGAACAGGGGTTCCAGTTCGGCCAGCCGGGCGATGGGAATGGGCGGGGCGGCGATCTCGAAGGGCATGACGAGGCTGCCGATGTTGCCCCACCAGGGCCGCAGCGCCTCCACCACGCCATCCACCGCCTTGCCCACCGCTTTTCCCAGCGGACCGGCGTCGCCGTCTTCCGCATTGCCGGCCTCCGGCTTGCCCGGATGCGCGGAGCGCATGTCCAGCTCCACCGCGAAATCGCCCAGCCGCGTGCCGGTCACCCGGCAGCGGTGTGGACTCTCCGGCTCCAGCGCGCCGCCGTAAAGGCCACGCACCACCGCCGCCGCGGACGGGGCGTCAAGGTTGGCGAATTCGACCTCCACGCCGACCGTGCGCGGGGCGCCGTCCGTCGTGGTGGAATGGGGGGGCGTGCGGAATGCGGTGTCCATGGCGCCCGTTCAACACGGCGCGCGGCATGGCGGTTCCCCGCCGCCCTCATCACTATTCCGGCTGCGGCCCGGGTCGGCCGGCACCGTCGTCCGTCGCCGCCCGCGGCAGATAGAGCGTGACGGTGGTGCCGGCCCCGACCGTGCTGGTCACCGTGACCGTCCCGCCCGACTGCCGGGCGAAGCCGAAGACCTGGCTGAGCCCCAGCCCGGTCCCCTTGCCATCTGGCTTGGTGGTGAAGAAGGGTTCGAAGATGCGGCGCAGATGCTCCGGCGGGATGCCGGTTCCGGTGTCGCGGACGGCCAGCGCCACGAAATCGCCGGTCAGGCCGGTGTCGTCGCTCCGCCGCCCCGGCAGGGCGCGGTTTTCCGCCATGACGGTCAGCGCGCCACCCTCCGGCATGGCGTCGCGCGCGTTCACCGCCAGATTGAGCAGCGCCACCTCCATGGCGTCCGGATCGGCGATGATCGGCCAGAGGTCGTCCGGAACGATCAGGACGGTGTCCACCGCGCTGCCGGCGGAGCGCGCCAGCAGGGCCTCCAAAGACGCCTTGCGGCCCTGAAGGCGGAAGGGCACCGGCTCATAGACGCTGCGCCGGCCGAAGGCGGCCATCTGCCGCATCAGCGCCTGCCCGCGCGCCACGGCACCCTCGATCTCGGGCAGCACGCGGGCGATGCGCTCCGGATCGTCGGGACGGCTGCGGATGGCGGCGATGCCGCTCATCACCACGGTCAGCAGATTGGCGATGTCGTGGGCGACGCCGCCGGTCATGCGGCCCAGGGCCTCCAGCCGCAGGCTTTCCTCCCGCGCCGCCTCCTGGCGGCGGCGCAGCCGCAACTCGCGGGCGAGGAGCAACAGGAAGGCGCCGGCCATCAACAGGCTGGCCAACGCCCCCGCCCCGGCCAGCCACAGCGCGTTGGAGACCGGTGCCCGATAGGCGTCCTGCGGGATGGCGAAGTGAACCGACCACCCGTAGTCGGGCAGCGTGCGGAAGGCGACCACCGTCGACACGCCCTCCAGGCTCATTCCCTCATAGACGCCGCTGCCGGCGGCGCGGCGGGCGCGGAGCGCGTTTTCGCTGGCGTGGCGCCCGATCATGTCCGCGTCGCCGCCGGCCCGTGCCACCAGACGCCCTTCGGCGTCTATGACCGCAGCGATCCAGCCCGTCGGCAGGCGGTTGCCGAACAGAAGGCTCTGGAATGCCTCCGGCATCACCACCGCCGAGAGGACGGCGACCGGCGCGCCGTTGCGCGTCACCGGAACGCGGATGGGGAAGGCGTAGCCGCCGCGCGGGCCGCGCAGAATCGTGCCGACCGCCGGCTTGCCCGTCTCCACCACGCGCCGATGGCTGTCCATCTCCAGCACCCTGCCCCGGACACCGCCCACCAGGAAGGGAGCGTCGACCAGCCGGTTGCCCTCGACATCGCTGAGGACGATGGTCGACCACAGGGGAAGCGCGCTCTGCACCCGCTCGGCGTATTCGAAGAAGGTCACGGCATCGACCTCATGGCCCGTGGCCAAACTGTCCAGCAGGGGCGACGCCGCCACCGCCTTCAGCGCGTCCGTCTGCGCGGACAACTCGCGGTCCACAAGGGCCGACAGGCGGTCCACAAGGGCGACGGCGTTGGCTTCCATCGCGCTCTGCTGCCCGCGCAGCCAGGCGCCGCCGAGAACCGCGGACAGGACAACCAGCGGCAGCAGCGCGGCCAGCACCAGAAGAACCAGCGGACGATGATGGGACTTCAAGGGCAAGCGGGTCTTCCGGAGCGGCGGGGTGTGCACTGTAGCACGCCCCTGCTCCTCTGGAAGCGGGTGATCCGGTTCAGCGGCGGCGTGCTTTCCGCATTCACCGTGGGTTGTGGCAGACACGCACATCCACCCAAGGTAACGCTTCGCCAAAGAGTTGCAGATAAATATTTTCTGGACGCCGCGCAGGAGTCGCGGCGGACGCGCGTCCAATCCGGCATCCGCAACCCGCCCCGTCCAGACCAAACTCCGTCCGCACGGCGGAGTCCGGCACAGGACGAAGGAGAACGCCATGTCCATCTCAAGCGTGACGTCATCGGCCATGTCCGACATCGCCCAGCAGCGGGCCGCCGGACCGGGCAAGGACATCCGCGACGGCATGCATCAGTTGAAGGACGCCGTGAAATCCGGTGACCTCGATTCGATCCAGAGCGCCTATGATTCGCTGTCCAAACTGCAAAGCCAGAGCGGTTCGGCGTCCGACGCCAACTCCCCCCTCAACAAGATGCTGACCACCGTGGGCGACGCGCTGCAGACCGGAGACGTCTCGCAGGTCCAGCAGGCCTTCGAGGCGAACGGTCCGAAGGGTGCCAAGGGACAGGGCGGCCCCGGCGGTGCTGGCGGCCCGCCTTCCGGCCCGCCGCCGGGCGGCGCGGATGGGCCGCCGGACGCGATGAAGGACGCCATGGGCAGTCTGTCGCAGGCTCTGCAATCCGGCGACCTGTCGGGCGCGCAGGAGTCCGTCTCGTCGCTGCTTTCCTTCCTGCAGGAGACGTCGGACGACGACGCGTCCTCCTCCTCCTCATCCTCCGCCTCGTCGTCGGTGGCCGACCTGTTCAAGACGGCCCTGCAAAGCATGAGCGGCGCGCTTCAGTCGGGTGATCTGTCAGAGGCGCAGAAGGCTTTTTCATCCCTGGCGCCGCGCGGTTCGCAGGGCGTGGATACGCTGGCCTGACCCGCCACGACGCACCGGGTGCCTTGTCCCGGAGGCACCCGGTGCCGACCTGCGTCGGTTCCCCCATCGAAAGGATTGGTGATTACCCCCTTCGATAACAGAATTCTAAAAATTTTAGGAGAACTTCAGAAGTAAATCTTCAACGCCCCCATCCAAACTACCTCTTTATTGCCTACGGAAACCCTGTAAGTTGCCAGCCTGAAAGAAAATAAATCCCGCTCATTAACTGCGATTTAACCATGCAAAGGTTATTCGGAACACAGGCGAAACGATAGCGGACTTTTGGTTCCGACTGCTTTCCCGCCCGATGGGAGCCTGTGACACGATGACCTTGCTGGCCCGCCTTTTCCTCCTGGTGCTTCTGGCCGTCCTGCCGGCCCTGGGCATCCAGGCCTACAGCGTGTTCCAGTTCCGTGCGGAACGCGCCGAGGAAGTCGCGGCCCAGGCCCAACGGCTGTTGCATCTGGTCGAGGGAGAGCAGGCGCGGATCGTCGACGGCGCGCGGCTGATGGTCACCTCCATCGCGGAATCGGCCGCTCTGCGGTCCGGCGACTATGCCCAGTGCCAAGCCCATCTGATCCGGTTGGCCCAACGCGCCCCCGAATACCGCAACCTGACCGTCCTGGACCGCGACGGCGCCGTTCTGTGCAGCGCCATCCCCAGCAACGCCCCCGCTGCCGTCGACCTTCCCTACGTCCGACGCGCGTTGAAGGAAGGCCGCTTCGTCGTCGGCGAATGGACGACTCCCGGCCCGGCGGCGGAGCCCGGCACCGCCATGCTGCCCTTCGCCGTTCCCTTCCGCGACGAGGCCGGCATGGTCGCCGGGGTGGTGACGCTCGGCCTCGACCTGCCCTGGCTGGCCACCAACTTCGCGGCGCGCCCCCTGCCCGAGAACGCCAGCCTGCTGGTCACCGACCGCAACGGCACCATCCTGGTCAAGCTGCCCAACGGCATCGCCCAGCGCGGCGAGCGCGTGCCGCAGCCCTATATGAACCTGCTGGGCGAACCGCGCGGCGGCGTCATCACCCTGCCGGGAATGGACGGGGTGGCGCGGGTTCTCGCCTATTCGCCGTCCCGCCAGGGCACGCGTGACCTGTTCATCAGCGTCGGACTCGACCACACCGCCGTGGCCGGCACCATCGACCGCGCCACCCGCCAGGGCCTGCTGATGACGCTGACCGGTCTGGTGGTCGCCATCCTGGCCGCCTGGATCGGCGGCACCCTGTTCATCCGCCGCCCGGTCGAGGCGCTGATCCGCGCCACCCAGGGGTGGAGCGCGGGCAATTCCAGCGCGCGGGCCGGTCTGGTGGACCGCAAGTCGGAGATCGGCCAGCTCGGCCGCGCCTTCGACGCCATGGCCGAGACGCTGGAGGCCCGCGAGCGCGCGCTGCGCGGCTCGGAGGAGCATCTGCGCGCCGTCCTGGACGCCCTGCCCACCTTCATCGGCGTGCTGAGCCCGGCGGGCGACGTGCTTCAGGTCAACCAGACCGCCGTCCAGGCCGCCGGCCTGCCGGTCGAGCAGATCGTCGGTCACCCCTTCCACGAGGCCTGCCGGCGCGCCTTCGCCGGCGCCGCGGGCGACCGCCTGCGCACGGCGGTGGAGCGCGCGGCCGATGGCGACTCCGCGCGCTTCGACGCGCCGGTGCGCATCGCCGGAGACCGCGCGGCGATCATGGAGATGCGGGTCACCCCGATGCGGGGAGCCGACGGGCGGATCACCCACCTGATCGTCTCGGGCATCGACATCACCGAGCGCAAGTCCACCGAGGAGGCGCTGCGCGTCGCCAACGAGCGCTTCCGCACGGCGCTGCGCAACTCCGGCGTCGTGGTGTTCAACCAGGATTGCGCCCTGCGCTACACCTGGATGCACAACCCCGCCCTTGGCTACACGGCGGAGCGCGTCGTCGGGAAGACGGATTTCGAGGTGTTCGAGGACGCCGTCGACGCCGAAGCCCTGACCGCCATCAAGCGCCGCGCGCTGGAGACCGGCGAGGGCGTGCGCGAGGAGGTCCGCATCCGCCACGCCGGGCAGGACCATTTCTACGACATGACCATCGACCCGCTGCGCGGTCCGGACGGCGCGCTGGCCGGAATCACCTGCGCCGCCGTGGACGTGACCGGCCGCAAGCAGGCCGAGGCCGACCTGCGCCGCGCGCGGGAGGAGGCGGAGCACGCCGCCGCCGGCAAGTCGAAGTTCCTGGCCGTCGCCAGCCACGACCTGCGCCAGCCCGTGCAGTCGCTCTACCTCTTCGCCGCCGCGCTGGGCGACCGCCTGCAGGGCCACCCCAGCCTGCCGCTGCTCGACAACATGCGTCAGGCGCTGGACACGCTGAAGGGCCTGCTGGACGGCCTGCTCGACATGTCGCGGCTGGAATCCGGCAAGATCGCCGCCAACCCGGCGGAGGTCCGCCTGGGCCAGGTGCTGGGCCGTCTGGTCGCCGAATACGCGCCGCGCGCCGCCCAGAAGGGGCTGGAGCTGCGCGCCGTCCCGACGCGGGCCTGGGTGCGCACCGACCCGTCGCATCTGGAGCGCATCCTGCGCAACCTGATCGAGAACGCGCTGCGCTACACCCGCCAGGGCCGCATCCTGATCGGCTGCCGCCGCAGCGGCCCCGACCGTCTGCGCGTCGAGGTTTGGGACAGCGGCGTCGGCATCCCCGCCGACCGGCTGGAGGACATCTTCGAGGAGTTCACCCAGATCCAGGGCAGCGGCGACCGCGGGCTGGGCCTCGGCCTCGCCATCGTCAAGCGCCTGTCGAAGCTGCTCGACCATCGCGTCCGCGTGCGCTCGAAGGAGGGGATCGGCTCCGTCTTCTCGGTGGAGATGCCGCGCGTCGTCGTGGAGAGGCCCCGCGCCGCCGTCCCGCCGCCCGCGATGGACCTCTTCCGGCAGGCTGCCAACGACTGCGCGACCAAGGGCATGGTGCTGGTCATCGACGACGAGGCGATCATCCTGCTCGGCCTGAAGGCGATGCTGGAGGGCTGGGGCTACAGCGTGTTGACCGCGCGGTCGGGCGATCAGGCGCTGGAGCGGCTGCGCGCCGACGGACGCCGCCCGCAGATCGTTCTGGCCGACTATCAACTCCAGCAGGGGCGGACCGGTCCGGAAGCGCTGGCCGCGGTGCAGGGTCTGGTCGGCAAGGACGTGCCGGGCATCATCCTGACCGGCGACACCGCCCCGGAACGGCTGGACGAGGCCCGCCGCAACGGCTTCAGCATCCTGCACAAGCCGGTCTTCCCCAACGACCTGCGCAAGATGATGGCCAGCGCCGGGGCGGCGTAAACAGAGGAAGACAGTGCGGCGGCGTCAGCGCCGCCGGACAATCCGCCGCCACAACGGCACCGGGCGCTCCTCCTCGGCCTTCTCCGCCAGCCACTGGTCGGCCAATTCGCGCACCTGCCAGCCGCCCAGGTAACGGTCGCAGTCGATGGCGCTGTACAGCCGTACCTTGTCCCGGCCGAGTCGTTCGAAATAGTCCAGCGTCCGCTGGCGGTCCATCGCGTTCATCGGCGGGTTCATCGGGTCCATGGAGCGCATCCTGTCCGGCCTCCCCTCTGTGGTGCCCAAAAGAACGGCATACACCCGTCGCGGTTTGTTCAGTTGGTATATGGATTGGGCACGCAAGCATCCCAATAAGCCTTTGGTTGCAAGAGCTTCCCTCCGGCCCTTCCGACGAAGGTCAGGCTTGCGCGGCCGCGGCCGCCCGTCCCTTCCCACCCGCCCTGCGGGCGTGCACAATGCGGCACACGGATGCGTGGGCGGCGGGCCGCCGCCCGGCGCGATCAAAAGACACCTTCAGAACCGGGAGCGGGGGATCATGAGGAAGACGTCGTGGATGGCCGGAGCCCTGGCGGCGGCCGTCGCCGGGCTGTGCGCGGTTTCGGCCTCGGCGCAGACCAAGGTGACCGTGGCGATGAGCGGCTGGACCGGCTTTGCGCCGATCACGCTGGCCAAGGAAACCGGCATCTTTAAGAAGAACGGCATTGAGGTCGAGATCAAGAAGATGCCGACCTCCAACCGCCACCAAGCGATGGCGGCGGGCGAGGTGCAGGCGATCACCACCACGGTGGACACGCACCTGCTCTACGCCTCCTCTGGCGTGGACGTGACCCAGGTGCTGGTGCTCGACAGCTCGCACGGCGGCGACGGCATCGTCGTGCGCGACGCGGTCAACAGCCTCGCCGACCTGAAGGGCAAGCAGGTGGCCGTGCAGTATGGCGGCGTGCCGCAGTTCTGGCTGGCCTATGTGCTGAAGAAGAACGGCCTGTCGATCGGCGAGGTGCAGACCGTCAACCTCCAGCCGTCCGACGCCGCCAACGCCTTCGTCGCCGGCCAGTTCGACGCCGCCGTGACCTACGAGCCGTACCTGTCCAAGGTCCGCGAGGCCAACGGCAAGATCATCGTCACGTCGGACCAGACGCCGGGCGTCATCATCGACACGCTGGCCTTCCAGCCCGACTACATCCAGAAGAACCCGAAGGTCGTGAAGGCCTTCGTCGACAGCTGGTTCGAGGCGCTGGACGAGATCAAGAAGGACGAGAAGAAGGCCTTCGAGATCATGGCCCGCGACGTCAACCAGACGCCGGAACAGTTCGCCAGCTCCGCCAAGACCGTGCTCTGGTACGACAAGGCCGGCAACGTCGAGTATCTGACCAAGACCATGCCGACCTTCATCAAGGAGGTCCAGGACGTGATGCTGGAGGCCAAGCTGATCCGCAAGGCCCCGCCGAGCCTGGACAGCATGACTGACACGTCCTTCGTGAAGTAAGACGGTACGTTTCTGCTGCCGTTGCCCCCACCTAAACCCCTCCCCCCGCTCCCGGCGGACCGAAGGTCTGCCTGCCGCGGGGGCCGGGGTGGGGGCAAGCGCCTCCAATACACCGACAACGGTCCACCAATCCCATGTCCCCCCTCTTCACTCCGCTGAAGCCGGTCGCTCCGGCGCTGCGCACGGTGCTGGGCATCGCCTGCTTCGTGCTGTTCTTCCTGGGCTGGGGCATCGCCACCTACGGCGGCTTCGTGAAGCCGCTGTTCCTGGCCTCGCCCGGCGACACGCTGACGGCGGGCATCGCGCTGTTCCGGGAGTTCGGCTTCGCCGAGGACATCGCCGTCACGGTCTGGCGCGTCTTCGCCGGCTTCGTCATGGCCGCCGCCCTGGCGGTGCCGCTGGGCATCCTGATGGGGGCCTTCAAGCCGGTGGAGGCCTTCTTCGAAGCCTTCGTGTCCTTCGCCCGCTATCTGCCGGCCTCGGCCTTCATCCCGCTGCTGATCCTGTGGGCGGGCGTGGGCGAGCTGCAGAAGATCCTGGTCATCTTCATCGGCTCCGTCTTCCAGCTCATCATCATGGTGACGGTCATCGTGTCGGGCATCCGCAGCGATCTGGTGGAGGCCGCCTACACGCTGGGCGCCAAGCGCGACGGCGTGGTGCTGCGCGTCCTGCTGCCCGCCGCCTCGCCGCAGATCTTCGAGGCGCTGCGCCTCGTGCTCGGCTGGGCCTGGACCTACGTGATCGTGGCGGAGCTGGTGGGCGCGTCGCGCGGCATCGGCCACATGATCATCGATGCCCAGCGCTTCCTTGACACCGGGCAGATGATCTTCGGCATCTTCATCATCGGCGTGATCGGCCTGATCACCGACCTGCTGTTCCGGGCGCTCAACGCCCGTCTCTTCCCGTGGGCCAAAGGACGATAAGCGCCGGCCATGAGCAAGCTGTCCATCCGCAACGTCGAGAAGACCTTCCCCGGCCGCAACAGCACGGCGCCGACCCGCGCGCTGGTGCCGACGAGCCTGGAGGTCGCCGACAACGACTTCATCACCATCCTGGGGCCGTCGGGCTGCGGCAAGTCCACGCTGCTGCGCATCGTCGCCGGGCTGGAGACACCGAGCGCCGGCGAGGTGCTGCTGGAGGGCAAGGCGGTGTCCGGCCCCGGCCCCGACCGCGGCATGGTCTTCCAGTCCTACACACTGTTCCCCTGGCTGACCGTGCGCGACAATGTCTGCTTCGGCCTGCGCGAGCGCGGCCTGCCGCGGGCGGAGCAGTTGGCGATCGCCGACCGCTTCCTGGCCCAGGTCGGGTTGAAGGGCTTCGAGAACCACCACCCCGCCCAGCTCTCCGGCGGCATGCAGCAGCGCACGGCGCTGGCCCGCGCGCTGGCCAACGACCCGAAGATGCTGTTGCTCGACGAGCCCTTCGGCGCGCTGGACCACCAAACGCGCGAGCTGATGCAGGAGCTGCTGCTGGGCATCTGGGAGGCCGACCGCAAGACGGTGATGTTCGTCACCCACGACATCGACGAGGCCATCTTCATGGCCAGCCGCGTCGTGGTGATGTCGGCCCGCCCCGGCCGCATCAAGTGCGACATCCCCATCGAGCTGCCGCACCCCCGGTCCTACAAGGTCAAGACCACCCCGGAGTTCGCCGCCTACAAGGAACGGCTGACCGAGGAGATCCGCGTCGAGACCATCAAGGCCGTGACGATGGAGCGCTGACCGGCGCTCCCGTCCGGACCGGAAAACACGAAGGAGCGGCACCGGCGGGTGCCGCTCCTTTCTTTTTTAATCACCGACCCGAAGCTGATGGCCGGTGTTCACGACCAGATCGGACAGGGCGACACCGGCGCGCTCGGCGTCCGACGCGAGCGTGCGCGGGCAGTTCCAGTGCAGCCGCCCATCGATTTCAAGCATCCGGCCATGGCGCTTCACCACCCACACGCCGGTGGTCGCCAAGCGAATGACACGGGCCAGCGGCTCCCCGCTGAAGCCTGGATGAACCGGAGACGTGGGTTGGGCAGCAGCCGGAACCGCTGGATGGATTGCCGCATCCGAGCGCTCGTAAGCCGGCGCGCAAGGATGGGCGCTGACCGGCTGCAACGGGTGCCGTTCACGGCGGTCACTCGGGCCGCTCGCCGGGAGAGTGGCAAGCGCCTGCGGTCTGGAAAGATGCAGCATGGTGGGTATCCTGGGACGTTTCCGATGAGCCTGCCTCCTCGATGTCGCGCAGGTCATTAGGACACTGAACGTTCCACGCGCCCTGAATGAAGTAAAGAGGAAATGCCCCCGAATCCGTGCAGCCTTTCGACGTGGGAGAATGGTAAAAAAGTAATAACAAGATTATTTCTATGGTTATCGATCGTTGGCCAAGCACTGCCTTCCCGGCTTTGCAGAGTGCTCCCGATTCCCTATTTTGAGGGAAGGTAGGGGCCAGAACCCTCTCTCTTAGGGATGGAAAGGATGGCTTTCTGCCCCGGAATAGTCACACGCAAAAGCGTGTTCATTCCGTAAGCATGCGACGCAAGCGCAGGCTTGGCCGCTGGCTTCCAAGGCTGGCGGCACCCAAGAATGCAGGGAAGAAAACGGGTAGGATCATGGTGAAGAAACTGGCAGTGATCGTGGTTGGCGGCCTTGTTCTGACGGGCTGCTCGAACCTCAGCCACCGCGAACAGCGCACGCTGTCGGGCGGCGCCATCGGCGCCGCGGGCGGCGCCGCGGTCGGCGCCCTGACGGGGGGCAGCGCCGTAATGGGCGGTGTGATCGGTGGCGCGGCTGGCGCGGCGGTGGGCGCCCTAACCTCCAACAACGGCAAGCACCGGTAAACACCGGTTTCACAACGGGGATCAGGCCGCCGGACCAGTGTCCGCGGCCCCCCAAGCGCCTGCGCGCCCTCAATGTCAGGGCTTCAGCAGACTTCTGATTTTCAAGGAGATGTTGGAGCGGGTGAAGGGAATCGAACCCTCGTCGTAAGCTTGGGAAGCTTCTGCTCTACCATTGAGCTACACCCGCGCGCCGCATGTTTATAGGCGACGCTTTCGCCGCTTTCAAGCGGTTCGAGCATGCCACAGGCGGGATTCGGCAAGTTCCCGAGGGGAAGCGGCGAAAACCGACACCAGCGGCGAGATCAGTCGCGGAAACAAGGCGGTGCCGCCGGCCTCCTGCCGAACGTCCTCGTTCGCGGGCACCCCGTAGGCCTCGTCCACCGCCGGGGCGGTCACCATGCCGGCGGCGCCGGCCAGGGCGCCGGGGACCAATTCGAGGCCGAGGAAACGGTCGAGATCCACCGGGCCCGGCAGCGCCATGTCCAGAGTCAGCTCCCGCGTGAAGCCGAACCGCGCGTAATAGGGCGCGTCGCCGACCAGGATCACCGCCCGGTGGCCCAGCGCCGCCGCCTTGTTCAGGCTCATCCGGATCAGCTTGCTGCCGAGCCCGCCGCCCTGCAGCCGGTCCGACACCGCGATCGGGCCGAGCAGGAGCGCCGGCACCGTGCCGCCGATGGTCACCGGCCAGTAGCGGATCGTGCCCTCCAGAATCTCGTTGCCCAGCTCGTCATGCTCGATGGCGACGAAGCCGAGCTCCGGGATCGGGGCGACGCCCTCCCGCAGCTTGTAGGCGGTCTTCTTGAAACGATCCGGGCCGAAGGACCGGTCGAGCAGGGCTTCGATCGCCGCGTCGTGCCGCGGCTCTTCCAGGGAGATCATCATGTCAAGGGGCTTCCCGGCAGAAAGACTGTGGTCGGAGGCGGATCGCGCCGCCGCGCCGGGGGAGCGCCGGATCAGTGCCGGCGGAGACCCGAAGCGTCCGCACGCGACCCAAGGACGGCCGCAACCGCGCGCAGCGCGGCATGGCGTCGTCGTCGGATGCTGATGCTGTGCGGACGAGACATGGGCAAGGCTCTTCGGCCGTTGCAGGGACCTCGCATATAACACCAGCGGACAGGGGGTTCAAGCGATCGTGAAAGGGTCGGAACCGGCCCGTTGCGCATGGCTTCCCGGTGTGTCCTGCATGCATCGCCGCGGCCCCCGCCTTGCCGCTTCGGGGCATCCGGAGGGGGTGTCCCCCGCTCCACCACTGGACAGGCGCTTTCCCCCGCCCCTATTCTCTGGACCGGGAGTGCCGCCATGTACACGAAAGTCACCCGCGCGATCCGCGTCACCGTCCAGCCGGTCTTTCTCGACGAGCAGTCCATGCCCGCCGAAAGCCGCTATGTCTGGGCCTATCACGTCCGGATCGAGAACGAAGGCCAGGAAACCGTCCGGCTGCGCACACGCTATTGGCACATCACCGACGCGCTGGGGCGCGTGCAGGAGGTCCGCGGGCCGGGCGTGGTGGGCGAACAGCCGGTGCTGGAACCCGGCGGCAGCTTCGAATACACCAGCGGGACACCACTTCCCACGCCATCCGGGATCATGGTCGGCTCCTACCGGTTCGAAACGGGCGGCGGCGAGACCTTCGACGTGGCGGTTCCCGCCTTCTCGCTGGACAGCCCGCACCAGCCCCGCCAGTTGAACTGACGCCGGTCGCGCAGCGGCTTCCGGTAAGAATCATCCGGAGCGTGCAGCCTATCGCCGCAGAGCGGGCTGAAAGGCTGCCTCCAACGTCTTGACTGTGCGGCGTCCGAACCCACCTGCGCCATACTCCGTTCTGCGGCCTGCCGGCTTTCTCGAAAATCTCTGTGATCCGGGCGAGCAGTGGGCCGTATTCATACCTGACTTGCCGGCTCCGGCATTGTGTGCCGCGGCGACGGCCCGCATGTGATCAGAACCGGTTTGACCAGGAATCGAAAGGCTTCGCCCCGTGACGGCTTCCAAGACTCCGCACGCCGACAATGTCCTCCGCGGCCCCGGCCACCCCGCCGGCACTGGCCATGGCGAGATCGCGCGCCCCACCCGTGCCGAGGCCGAGGATGCCGTCCGCACACTGATCCGCTGGGCCGGCGACGATCCGGCGCGTGAGGGTCTGTTGGGTACGCCGGACCGGGTGGTCCGCTCCTACGAGGAGTTCTTCGCCGGTTACGCCATCGAACCGGAGGAAATCCTCGCGCGCACCTTCGAGGAGACCGACGGCTACGACGAGATGGTCGTCCTGCGCGACATCCGTCTGGAGTCCTACTGCGAGCACCATATGGTGCCGATCATCGGCAAGGCGCACGTCGCCTACCTGCCCCGCCAGCGCGTCGTCGGCATCTCCAAGCTGGCACGGCTCGTCGAAGCCTACGCCAAGCGCCTGCAAATCCAGGAGAAGATGACGGCGCAGATCGCCAACGCCATCGATCAGGTGCTCCAGCCCGAAGGCGTCGCCGTGGTGATCGAGGCGCAGCACCAGTGCATGACCACCCGCGGCGTGCACAAGACCGGCGTCACCATGGTGACCAGCCGGATGCTGGGCGCCTTCCGCAGCGATCCGTCCACCCGGCGCGAATTCCTGTCGATGATCGGCAACCCCGGCTCGCGCGCCGAATGAGCCAATCCCGCGTCAATCGGCGCGGATGCCGTGTTGGCGCAGCAGGCTGTAGAGCGTCGGGCGGCTGACCCCGAGCAGGCGCGCCGTCGCCGACAGGTTGCCGCCGGAGCGGGCCAGCGAGTCGAGCAAGGCACGCCGCTCCGTCTCGTCGCGCAGGACACGCAGGGTCGGCGGGGCGTCCCCGGTGGCCAGCCGGCGCCCTTCCAGTTCCAGGTCGGCGCGCTGGAAAGCGCGCTGCACCACCCCGGCCAACTCCTGCGCGTCGATCGGCTTGCCGCACACCTCGTGGGCGCCGCGGGCCACCGCGCGCACCGCCAGCACCCGCTGGTCGTGCGGGGCGAGCGCGATGACCTTGATCGACGGCGCCTCGCCCAGGATCAGCGACAGGGCGTCCAGGCCGTCGCCGCCGCCGTTCGGCGATTCCGCCAGTTGGGCCAGATCGACCGACAGGGCCACCACCGGCGGCCGGTACGCCCGCACCGCCTCCAGCGCGTCCGCCACGCCGCCCGCGGCGACGATCCGGCACACCGGCAGGGCGTCCTGGACCCGGCCTTCCAGGGTGGGATCGTCATCGACGACAAGCAGCGTGCGTGGGACCATGATTCTCCAACTCTCCGACCGGGGAACGGGCCGGCGGTCAGAATCGCGGCAGGCGGCCCGTCTGTCCAAGGCGCGTTGGCATGAACACCGGCGCAATTTGGGCAAAATTGCGTCGTCGAAAGGGGTGCACCGCGGCGTTGCGCCCTCCCCTCCGTCCCCCTCTCCCCCTCGCTGGGGCGGTCTGCTAAGCTCCCGGCATGAAAGGGCGAATCCGCGCCTGGGGAGCAAGGTCGAGATGGCGGCGAAGGTCACACCGGCGGTGAACGCGGCGAAGGCGGCGGGGATGCCCCACCGCCTGATGGAGTATGAGTACGACCCCTCGGCGGACGCCATCGGCCTGCACGCCGCGGCGGCGATGGGGCTGGACCCGGCGGTGGTCTACAAGACGCTGATCGTCCAGCTGGAGCCGAAGGCGCTGGCCTGCGTCGTCATCCCCGTCGCGGCGAAGCTGGACCTGAAGGCGCTGGCCGCCGCCGCCGGGGCCAAGAAGGCCGATCTCGCCGACCCCACCCTGGCGGAGCGCACCACCGGCTACATGGTCGGTGGCATCAGCCCGCTGGGCCAGCGCAAGCCCCTTCCCACCTTCATCGATTGCAGCGCCGAGACCCTGCCGGAAATGGTCGTCAACGGCGGGCGGCGCGGCCTGCAGATCGCCCTGGCCCCGGCGGATCTGGTCCGCGCCACCAAGGCCGTGATGCGTCGGATCGTGGTGCAGTAGGCGAAACGGGCGGAAGCCGTCAGCGCCGCGCGCCGGCCCACAGGGTTCCCAGCCCGGCGGCGGCGATCAGCCCTCCGCCCAGCAGCACCGCGGGCGACGGGCTTTCGCCCCACCATAGGAAGCCGATGGCCGCCGAGGCCGCAATCCCCAGATAGTCGATGGGCGCCAGCACCGCCGCCGGCGCTCGGCGGAAGGCGGCGGCGTTCAGCAGAATGGCCGCCCCCGCGGCGAAACCCAGCAGCAGGAAGACCGGCAGATCCGCCGGCTCGGGCATCCGGAAGCCGGTCAACAGGGCCGCCGGAGCAGTCAGCAGGCACCCAGCCAGCACGAAGACCAGCCCGGTGGCCGCCGGCCCGTCGGCTTGGGCCGTCCGCCGGGTCGCCAGGATGCAGACCGCGTTGAGGAAGGGCATGGCGAGCATGGCGAGGCTCCACGGCTCCAGCCGCGTCGGCGGGGCGATCAGGAAGACCCCGGCCATCCCCAGCGCGACGCAGACGGCGGAGGCCGCCCCCGCCCGTTCCCCGATGGCCGGGCCGGACAGAAGCACCACGAACAGGGGCGCCGCGTAGGACAGGGCGACCAGATCGGCGAAAGGCAGATGCTGGGTCGCCGCGTAGAAGATCAGCGCCGCCCCGACGCCGCTCAGCGCCCGCACCGCGTGGCCGCCGGGCCGGGTGACGGACAGGGCGCGCCGCCCGGCCATCGCAAAAGCCGCCGCGGCGACCACCGGCAGCGACAGCAGGAAGCGCAGGAAGAGAACCTCCGCCGCTCCGTAGCGGGCTCCCAGTTCGCGGGCCAGCGCCCCGGCGGTCAGCACCAGGGCGAGCGACGCCGCCATCAACAGCGCCGCCCCCGCGATGCCGGACCGCCTTTCCGCGCCCTCGGAAACAGTCAGGCGCTTCGCGCCCTCAGAAACAGTCGGGCGCTTCGCGCCCGTTGGGACGGGCAGAACGGTCCGCTCAGCGGGCGGAATGTTCAAGCGTCGCGCACTCCCTCAGGAACTCCTCGCGCAGATCGCGCGATTCCAGCATCTCGCCATGGAAGGAGCTGTTGACCATGCGGCTGTCATGGCCGGCACGCACGCCGCGGTGGGTCTTGCACATGTGAACGGCGCTGATGCGCACGGCCAGCCCGCGCGGCCGGGTGGCCTCGACGATGAAGTTGCCGATCTGCTTGACCAGCTCCTCCTGGATCTGGAAGCGGGCGGCGAAATGGTCGACGATCCGGTCGTACTTGGACAGGCCCAGGATGTTGCCGCCCTTGGCCGGCAGGATGCCGATGAAGGCCGTGCCGTAGATCGGCATCAGATGGTGCGCGCAGGTGGAGCGCACGGCGATCGGGCCGGTAACAATCAGATGGTCGAACTCCTCGGCGTTCCGGAACTCGGTCAGCTCGGGCGCCGCCGTGAAGCGGCCCTTGAGAAGCTCGCGCACCAGCATCTTGGCGACGCGGCGCGGCGTGTCGCGGGTGTTGTGGTCGTTGCGATGGTCGATCCGCAGCACGTCGAGCAGTTCCTCGACCTTCCGCGCCGCGGCGTCGATCATGGCCGCCTCGCCCGCGGCGTCCAGCGGCGTGTCGAGCGCCTCGTTCGAGCGGCGCGCCTCCATCGCTTCCTGCACGAGGGCGAGAACATTTGCCTGCACCGTCATAAAACCCGATCCCTTCTTTGCTTTGCTTATTTTCGGCAAGGCCGACGCCGCTCGGTCTCAAACCTGCCTTGCTCAAACCTGGCTTGCCGGGTCCGGACGCGGCGCCGACCCGCCGACCCGTTCCACCGGAAAATGGAGGGAGGCTCGCAGGCCGGTCCCCGCCGCGCCTTCCAGCAGCAGCCGGCCGCCATGCGCCTCCATCAGGCTCTTCACGATGCTGAGCCCCAGCCCCGATCCCTGGAAACGGCGGGTAGCGCCGTCCTCCGCCTGATAGAACGGCTGCGCGGCCTTTTCAATCTGCTCCGCCGTCATGCCGATGCCCTGGTCCTGCACGGCGATGACGAAACCGCCCTGCGGGTCCAGCCACGCCTCCACCTCGATCACCGACGGGGCGGTGCTGAACTTCACCGCGTTGGACAGCAGGTTCAGCATCATCTGCCGCACCGCCCGCTCGTCGGCCTGAAGCACCGGCCAGACCGCCCCCGCCGCCGTCCGGATCGTCCGGCCCCGCCCGGCCTGGGTGCCCAGCACCGTGGCGATGGCGGTGCCGACCACCTTGCGCGGGTCCACCGAATCGAAGGTCAGGTTGGCGTGGCCCGCCTCCATCTGGGCGACCGTCAGGATGTCGATGACCAGACCCAGCATGTGCCGGGCGCTGGTCAGGATGTAGCCCGCATACTGGGCGTGCTCCCGCTGGGCGTTCTCCCGGCGGGTGGTTTCCTTCGTGCTGCCGGACGGGACGGCGGCGGAGCGGCCGCCGCCGATGTCGCCGTCTTCGCGGATCAGCTCCGAAAAGCCGATGATCGCGTTCAGCGGGGTGCGCAGCTCGTGGCTCATGGTCGCCAGGAAGCGGGTCTTGGCTTGGCTGGCCTCCTCCGCCTGGGCGATGGCCGTCCGCAGGGCGCCGGCCATCGCCTCCATCCGGTCATGCGCCTTCCGGATGGCCCGGTTCTGGATCAGCAGCACCGTGATGAACAGAACGCCGCAGACCGCCAGACCGGCCGACAGCATGGAGAACAGTCCATGCAGATAGAGCAGATGGTCGTGCCCCTCGTCCACCAGCTCCCCACCGAACTGGGAGGCGACGGAGGCGAAGGCGTTCAGTTCGCGGTCGACGGGCTCCAGAACCGCCAGGGCGGCCAGCGCCTTGTCCGCCGGCGGCAGCGGCCCGGCCAGGATCGTGCCGACGCTGTTCAGCGCCTCCTCCAGCCGGGCCACCGTGCGGCGATGCTGCGGGTAGCGGTCCATGAAGAGGGAGGCCTGCCCCCGCCCCAGCACAGCGATGCGGTTGCGGACGATGTCCAGGCGGAGCTGCACCTCGTCCGCGTCGACCTTGGCCCCGGGAAGCGCACTGGCCAGGATGCGCTGCTCCAGCCGCGTCACCTCCCCCACCGTCTGGCTGGCGGCCCAGGCGAAGTTGTAGGGCGCGGCCCCGCGCAGCGCTTCGCCGTAGTTCACCACCAGCAGCGACAGATAGGCAGCCGCCAGGCCGAACGCGCCGGTCAGGATCGCCAGCCAGAGCCCAATGCGGCGCGTACGGTCCTCCGACGCCCAGCCCAGCAGGCGGGACAGCCGCGAGCTTCCCTTCGGCGCGGTCTCGGTCGGCGGACTCACAAGGGCTGCCTTCACTTCACGGTCAGCCGGGCGACCTGCCAGACCGAGCGTGCGAAATATTTCTGCCGGTTCGCTTCCGGATCATGGTCGAAATCATAGACGATGAACAGCGGCCCCTTGTCGCTGACCGGCATGTAGGCCCCATCGCGCTTCAGCGCCAGGATCACCTTGCGGTTCCGCACGTCGTCCATGGGGATTTCGCCGGTGTAGTCGTTCAGCGCCGTCGCGGTCAGCGTTTCGCCACGCGCCTCCACACGCTCCATCAGGCGGGCGAGCGGCACGCCTTCGAAGGTCACCGGCTCCTTGTACCAGGGGGTGGCGGTGGTGAAGGAGACCATGCCCAGCGCTTCCAGCATGGGACGGTCGAAGACCGCCGCACCGTCGCGGTTGGTCGCCCCGATCTGCCCCGACACGACCAGAATCGGCTTTTCCGTCGGTTCCGGCAGCGTCCCGGCGCTGGCAGCACCGGCAAATACAAACAACGTCAGGGCGACAAGACGGCAAACAACTCTATCCACCATATCGGCTAACCGTCCGCTATTCGGCCATGCAACCTTTATCATGATTGCATTCTACGAACGATCCAACGAAAATTCTGTAAAAATCAGCCGCCGAATTTTCACATACGGAAAGGTGTATCGAAATTCGTTCATATTTGTCCCGTGAAATGATCAACCCGCAACGATCCGGCATCATTGTTTCCGCCCGGATTTTCACATCTTTTCCATGCACACCCCGCCCGACGGAACGCTTATGGACGCATTGATTCCGGTTTCGGCCGCCCCGCTGCCGCTGGACGGCTACATTCTGGGAATCGGAACGAACGTGGAACCCGATCGGAACGCGGCACGGATCGCGGCCCGTCTGGCCGACCTGTTCGGTTCCGTCCTGGTCAGCCGCTTCTACCGCACGGCTCCGGTCGGCATGACGAGCGACCACCCCTTCGTCAACTACTGCGCCTATGTGCCGAGCGCGTTGGACCCCTCCTGCTGCAAGGGGCTGTGCGTGGGGGTCGAGCTGGCGCTGGGCCGCGACCGCGCCCACCCCTGCTGCAAAACGCGCGACCGCCCCGCCGACATCGACCTGATCGGGCGGGTGAACCGCTCCTTCCCGGTGGACAGCTTGGCGGCCCTGCGCCCGGACGCCTATCTGGCCGCCCCCTTCGCGGAGATCGCCGCTCTGCTCGCCGGGCGCCCCGTTCCGCCAGCGCAGGGCGAACTGTGCGCTGCCGCCCTGCCGGGTTGCCGCGACGGCTCCCCCCGGTTAGGCGAGACGCCGGCCACCGTCCACCGCGACGACGGCGCCGGTCTGATAGTGGTTCCGGAGAATGGCCTCCACCGCCATGCCGATGGCCTCCACCCCGCCCTCCTCGCCGAGCAGAGTCTCTGACAGCACGCGCGCCCGCGCCTCGGGGCCGTGCCACTCCTTGAACAGGATCGGCCCCGGCTGGACGACGTTGACCTTCACCTTGGGCGCCAGCCGCTTGGCGAAGGACAGCGCTAGGTTCTGAAGCCCGGCCTTGCTGGCGCAATAGGCGTCGAAGGCCGGGTTGGGGTTGTCGGCATAGATGTCGGTGATGTGGACGATGTCGGCCCTTCGCGCCGAACCGGCGTCCAGCAGCGGCGCCAGTTCGCGGTTCAGCGCGAAGGGCGCGCGGACATGAACGGCGTGGAAGACATCGAGCTGCCGCAGCGCGTCCGCGGTGTCCGCCGCCGTCACCTCGAAGGCCGAGGCGTTGTGGATCACCGCCCGCAGGCTTCCCGCCACGCCCCGCACCGCCTCGGCCAGCCGCGGCCCGCCGTCCGGATCGGCCAGATCGCCTTGCAGACAGATCGCCCCGGCGGCGCGCAGCCGCTCCACACCGTCGGTGGGCGTGCGGTAATGGGCGACGACGGGGTGCCCCAGCGCCATCATCCGCTCGGCCAGATGCAGACCGACGCGGCGACCCGCGCCGGTGACGAGAACGGCGTCCTGCAACAGGGATGCGGTCATGGGAAAGCCTTCCATCAGATTGCGGGGCCAGCAGACTGCGGAACCGGTCGCGGAAGGAGGTGGTGACCCCGGCTGGACTCGAACCAGCTGCCTACGGTTTAGGAAACCGTCGCTCTATCCAGATGAGCTACGGGGCCACGGCGCTGAACATAGCGGCTCCGCCGCGACTTGCCAACCGTCCGTCTCGGGACGGCCCGCCGGGATGACTCGTCGGCACGGCCGACCGAAAAGGTCACCGCCGGCACCGGCGCGGCACGCGGCGCGCGCGGCGAATCCGCTGGGCTTGGGCACGCCGCTGCGTATACTGCGCCCATGGCACGCATGCTTTACCTGCGCGACATCGAGGTCGATGTGCACGTCCGCTGCCGCGCCTGCGGCCACGAGGGCGTGTTGCCGCGCGCGGACATGAACCGGCGCTTCGGACCCAACTACCCGGTCCTGTCCATCGCCCCCCACTACCGCTGCTCGCGCTGCAATTCCCGCGACACCGAAAGCCGCCCGGCGCCTCCGCCCTTCGCAACGCCGGCGACGACGATGACCATGGAGGAGGACGCCCCGTCCTTCGCCGGGCCGCTGGCCGCCCTGCAAGGGCTGCTCGACGCGGTGCGGATCCGCGGCGACGCGATGGACGAGCCGGACGTGGAGGACGCGGCCCCGGCCATGCGGGCGCCGATCCCCTTCCCCGCCGCTCAGCCCGAACCCGACACTCTGGCAACGGATCTGGAGCTGGAACGGTTGGCCGCGGACGGTGATGCCGCTCCCGAGTCGGGCCGGCGCCCGTTGTGGGAACCGGTGTCGCTCGCCGATCTCGCCGGCCACGTGGATGACACGGCGGACACCGCCGAGCGGGACGCCGACGGGACGGAGTGGGACGACGACGAGGACTGGAGCCCGCGCCGCTGGACACTCGTGGACCAAGATGCGGACGAGGATGACGGCGAGGGCGAGGGCGAAGACGACCAAGCGGATCGGGTCGAGGGCCTGCCTCCGGCTCCGCCCGCCCGGCAGAACCACCCGGCGGTCGAGGACGATGCGGACGGCGAGGCCTCCCGCTCCTTCGACCGCACCATCGCGGCGCTGCGCAGCATTCTGGATGGCCGCGGCGACGGTGCTCCGGCTGTTGAGGTTGCGTCCCCACCGCCAGCCTTTTCGATCGAGGACGACGCCGGCAGAACCGATGTCCGGGAGGCCGATCCGGACGGTGACGACGACGACGCGGAGCCGTCCAACGATGACATCCTGGGCTTCGCCATCCGTGATCCGGACAAGGCCCCGCCGCCGTGGGAGCGCCCCCGGGAGCGCGACCCCGCGCCCACCGGCAGCGAACCGCTGGACCGCACCATCGCCGCCCTGCGCAGCATGGTCCAGAAGGCCGCCGCCGACCGCGACGAGGACGAGAGCGGGGACGACCGCGACGGCGGCGTGGTGACTCCGCTGTTCGGCCGGTCGAGCAAGCCGGCCGACGATGTCGATGTTGATCGTGATGACGACGGTCCGGAGGACGACGACGCGGAGGACCAGAAAGCCGACGCCGACGATGCCTTTTGGAACCGCAAGAGCGCGGACACAGCGGATAGGGACGACGAGCCGGAAGACCACGGCGCTCCCGTGCTGCGCAAGTCCGCCCAGGAACAGGAGATGGAAGAGGCGTTGCGCGCCCTGCGCGCGCTCGTCGAGGCGGAAAGCGATCTGGACGACCCGCCCCACCCGGCCTGGAAAAGCGAAGCGCCCACCCGCCCCGATGCGGACGCCTTGCCCGGCTTCAAGCCGCTGCCGCGCCGCGCGGCGGAGGCGGAAGCGGAGGCGGACGATGCCGACGAGCCTCTGGACCTCGTTGAGCCGGTCCCCATGAACGCGCCGCAAAAGCCCAAGCCCGACGCCATCAGGCCGGCGGAAGGCAACGAGTCCGGCAAGAAAACCGCCAAGGACGATTCGGGCACGCTCGGCAAGACCCTCGCCGCGCTGCGCAACATGCTGGAACTGGACGGCAAGCAGGGGCGCTGAGCCCCCCGCTTGCCCGTCCCTTCGAATCAGCCGTTTTCCGCCAGGACCGTGCCCGCCAGATAGAGCGAGCCGCAGATCAGCACGCGGGCCGGCCCTTCGACCCGCCCCGTCAGATCCTCCAGGGCGCTGCTCACGTCCGCTGCCGCCGCGCTGTCGGCGATGCCGCAGGCGCGGGTGGCCGCGGCGGTGTCCTCCGCCGCCAGCGACGCCTCCTCGCCGGGGATGGCGACGGTGCGGGCGGCGGTGACGAAGGGCGCCAGCGGACCCAGGAATTCCTGCGGATCCTTGCTCGCCAGCATGCCGTAGACCAGCAGCAGCGGCCGTTGCGGCTCCTCCTCCGCCCAGCGCGCGGCCTGGATCGCCAGAACCTCACCTGCCGAGTCGTTGTGGCCGCCGTCCAGCCACAGTTCCCAACCTGCGGGAAGCGCGTCGGCCAGCGGGCCGCGGGTCAGCCGCTGCAGACGGGCCGGCCACTCCACGGCGGCGAGGCCGCGGCGCACCGCTGCGTCGTCCACCGCCACCGGCAAATGGTCCAGGCAGGCCAGCGCCACCCCGGCGTTGACGATCTGGTGCGCTCCGGCCAGCCCCGGCAACGGCAACTCGATGCGGCGGCGGGCGCTCTCGAAGCGGAAACCGCCCTCGGTCGGGGTGACCGACCAGCCGGAAACCGGCGCACCCACCGTCTCGGCCCGGATGGCCAGGGTGCGGGCGGCCTCCTCCGCGGGCTGCGGGAAGATCACGGCGGGGACGCCCGGCTTGAAGATGCCGGCCTTCTCGCCCGCGATGGCTTCCAGCGTGTCGCCGAGGAACTGGCGGTGGTCGTAGGAGATGCGCGTGATGGCGGTGACCGCCGGGCGGTCCACCACGTTGGTGGCGTCCAGCCGCCCGCCCAGCCCGGTTTCCAGGAGGACCACGTCCGCCGGCTCCCGCGCGAAGGCGAGCAGGGCGGCGACCGTCGTCACCTCGAAGAAGGTGATCGGCCCGCCGCCGTTGGCGGCCTCGCATTCCTCCAGCAGGGCGGCCAGCCGGTCGTCGTCGATCAGCGTACCGGCCAGCCGGATGCGTTCGTGGAAGCGCACAAGGTGCGGCGAGGTGTAGACATGCACCCGCAGCCCCGCGGCCTCCAGCATCGCCCGCAGGAAGGCGAGCGTGGAGCCCTTGCCGTTGGTGCCCGCCACATGGACCACCGGCGGCAGGCGCCGCTCCGGATGGTCCAGCGCGGCGAGCAGCCGGTGCACGCGGTCCAGCGACAGGTCGATGACCTTGGGATGCAGGCTCTTCAGCCGGTCGAGAACCGGATCGGCGAGCGACATCGCGGGATCAGGCCGGCTGCTCGGAGCCGGTCCTCTCGGCGCCGGCCCTTTCGGCGCCAGCTTGGGCCGGCGTCTCGTCGGCGGCCTCGGCCTGGCTGCGCGGCTCTTCCGCCTGGACGGCCGCGGCCGGCAGCGCTTCCGACGGCACGGCCAGGACCGGCTGCATCAGCAGATTCAGAACGCGCGACAGGGTCGGGCGCAGGTCGCGGCGATGGACGACCATGTCCACCATGCCGTGCTCCTGGAGATATTCGGAGCGCTGGAAGCCCTCCGGCAGGGTCTCGCGGATCGTGCTCTCGATCACGCGGGCGCCGGCGAAGCCGATCTGCGCGCCCTTTTCGGCGATGTGGATGTCGCCGATCATCGCGAAGGAGGCGGTCACGCCGCCGGTCGTCGGGTCGGTCAGCACCACGATGTAGGGCAGGCCGGCTTCCTTGACCATCTCCACCGCGATGGTGGTGCGCGGCATCTGCATCAGCGACAGGATGCCTTCCTGCATGCGGGCGCCGCCCGAGGCCGGGACGACGATCAGCGCCGCCTTCTGGGCGATGGCGGTGCGGGCGGCGGCCAGGATGCCCTCGCCCACCGCGATGCCCATCGAGCCGCCCATGAAGCCGAAGTCGAAGGCCGCGACGACCGCCGGCTGCCCGCCGATCAGGCCGGAGCCGACGACGATGGCGTCATGGCGGCCCGTCTTGGTCTGGGCTTCCTTCAGGCGGTCGGTGTAGCGCTTCTGGTCGCGGAACTTCAGCGGATCGACCACCGACTTCGGCAGCTCGACCGACTGGTAATCGCCCTCGTCGAACATCGAGGCCAGCCGCTTGATCGGGTCCAGCCGCATGTGGAAGCCGCAATGCTGGCAGACGTTGAGGTTCTCCTCCAGATCGCGGTGGAAGAGCATCGCCTCGCAGCTCGGGCACTTGTGCCAGAGGTTGTCGGGAACCTCCTTGCGGGCATAGAGGGCGCGGATCTTGGGGCGGACGTAGTTGGTAAGCCAGTTCATTGAATTCTTCCTGATATCCCGCTCAGCCGGCGCTCGCAGGCCGGCGCACTCAACCGCGCGCGCCGCGCACGCCGCCGGCCAGTTCCCGGACGAAGCCCAGCACATCCTCGGCCAGACCCGGACGGGCCTTGCCGTCCGCGGCCAGCCCGCCGGCCAGCCGCGTGACGATGGCCGAGCCGACCACCGCCGCGTCGGCGACGCGGGCGACATCGGCCGCCTGCTCCGGCGTCTTGATGCCGAAGCCGACCGCCACCGGCAGGTCGGTGTGGCGCTTCAGACGCTCCACCGCGGCGCCCACCGCGGCGTTGTCGGCGCTGGCCGCACCGGTGATGCCGGCGATCGACACGTAATAGACGAAGCCCGAGGTGTTCTGGAGAACCGTCGGCAGGCGCTTGTCGTCGGTGGTCGGCGTCGCCAAACGGATGAAGTTCACCCCGGCCTTCAACGCCGGGATGCACAGCTCCTCGTCCTCTTCGGGCGGCAGGTCGACGACGATCAGCCCGTCCACCCCGGCCTCGATGGCGTCGGCCAGAAAGCGGTCCACCCCATAGGCGTGGATCGGGTTGTAATAGCCCATCAGGATGACCGGCGTGTCGGCGTCCGTCGCGCGGAAGCCGCGCACGAGGTCCAGCGTCTTGCGCGCCGTCGTCCCGGCGTGGAGCGCGCGCAGGCTGGCCGCCTGGATCGCCGGGCCGTCGGCCATCGGGTCGGAGAAGGGCAGCCCCAGCTCGATCAGGTCGGCGCCCGCGGCGGGCAGGCCGTGCAGGACGGCACGGCAGGTCTCCAGGTCCGGGTCGCCCGCCGTGATGAAGGTGACGAGGCCGGCGCGGCCCTCCGCCTTCAGCGCGGCGAACCGCCGGGCGATGCGGCCATTGTCGATGGCCTTGTCGTTGAGGGCGCTCACAGCTTCACTCCCAGATGCTGGGCGACGGAGAAGATGTCCTTGTCGCCGCGGCCCGACAGGCAGAGCACCATCAGGTGGTCCTTGGGCAGTTTCGGGGCGCGCTTCACGATCTCCGCCAGCGCGTGCGCCGATTCCAGCGCGGGGATGATGCCCTCGGTGCGGGCGCAGAGCTGGAAGGCGTCCAGCGTCTCCTGGTCGGTGGCAGAGACATACTCAACGCGCCCGATGTCGTGCAGCCAGCTGTGCTCCGGCCCGACGCCCGGATAATCCAGGCCGGCGGAGATGGAATGGCCTTCCAGGATCTGCCCGTCCTCGTCCTGCAGCAGGTAGGTGCGGTTGCCGTGCAGCACGCCGGGGCGCCCGCCGGTGATCGAAGCGGCGTGGGCCAGCGGTCCCTTGTCGATGCCGTGGCCGGCGGCCTCGACCGCAACCATCCGCACCGACGGGTCGTCAAGGAAGGGATGGAACAGGCCGATGGCGTTGGAGCCGCCACCGACGCAGGCGACGAGGCTGTCCGGAAGGCGGCCCTCCAACTCCTGCATCTGCACGCGCACCTCGTCGCCGATCACCGACTGGAAGTCGCGGACCATGGCGGGGTACGGGTGCGGGCCGGCGGCGGTGCCGATCAGGTAGTAGGTGTCGGCGACGTTGGTGACCCAGTCGCGCAGCGCCTCGTTCATCGCGTCCTTCAGCGTCCGCGCGCCGGAGGTCACCGGAACCACCTCGGCCCCCAGCAGCTTCATGCGGAAGACGTTGGGCTGCTGGCGGGCGATGTCGGTCTCGCCCATGTAGATGACGCAGGGCATGTCGAACAGCGCGCAGACCGTGGCGGTCGCGACACCGTGCTGGCCGGCGCCCGTCTCGGCGATGATCCGCTTCTTGCCCATGCGGCGGGCGAGCAGGATCTGGCCGATGCAGTTGTTGATCTTGTGCGCGCCGGTGTGGTTCAGCTCCTCGCGCTTGAAGTAGATCTTCGCGCCGCCGAGCTTCTCCGTCAGGCGTTCGGCGTAGTAGAGCGGGTTCGGGCGGCCGACATACTGCTTGAGCTGCTCGCGGATCGCGCCCTCGAAGGCGGGATCGGCCCGGGCCTCGCGGTAGGCTTTCTCAACCTCAAGGATCAGGGGCATCAGCGTCTCGGCGACGAAGCGTCCGCCATAGATGCCGAAATGCCCGCGCTCGTCGGGACCGGAACGGTAGGTGTTGGGTCTGGTCATGGCCTGGGAAACTGCCTGAAGCGGGCCGCGCGGCGCCCGGAAGGCGCCACCATAGCGGCGGATCGCCCGGATTTGAAGCGTTCGCCGAACCTTTCGCCGAACATGCCCACAACATGGGAAAAGCCGGCGCGAAGGCAATGAGGCAATGCGGCATGGCCGGCCAAGCGGCATGGCGGAGCGCCGCTGCCCGCCCACCGCTCACCGCTCAACCGCCCTCATCCCCCAAGCGGCGGGGCGTAGTGCAGGCCGCCGTTCATCCACAGCCCGTTCATCCCGCGGTCGATGCCCAGCGGCGAGGCGGCGCCCAGATGGCGGTCGAAAATCTCGCCATAGTTCCCGACCTGCGTGACCACGCGGAAGGCCCAGTCGTCGTCCAGCCCCAGCCCCCAGCCGACCCCGGTGGTGGCCCCGAGGAGGCGGCGCACCTCCGGATCCTCGGCCTCCTCCTTCAGACGCGGGGCGTTGGCGGCGGTGATCCCCTTCTCCTCGGCCAGGACGGTGGCCAGGAACACCCAGCGCACGATGTCGAACCATCGCCGCTCGTCCGGGCGGACCATCGGACCCAGCGGCTCCTTGGAGATCGTCTCCGGCAGGATGACGTAGTCGTCGCGCTCGGGGGCCTTCAGCAGGCGCTGGGCGTGCAGCCCGATGCGGTCGCTGGTGTAGAGGTCGCAGTGATGGTTGAAGAAGGCCGAAAGCGCCCCCTCGGTCGAGCGCACCGGCTTCAGGCGGAAGCGCACGCCGGTGCGGGCCATCCAGTCCTCCAGGTTGCGCAGGGTGGTGGTCTGCTCGATCACGCAGACGGAAGCGCCGGGCGGCAGATCGGACAGTCGGGCCACGCCTTGGGCGCGGTGCGCGATGAATCCCTGGCCGTCGAACAGGTAGACCGCCGGGAAGTCGATGCCGAAGGTGGCGTCGCGCTGCAGGGTCCAGGTCGTCCCCTCCATCACCACGTCCACCTCGCCGTTGCGCAGGATGGCGAAGCGGTTCTCGGAGTTGGTCTCGACGAATTCCACCCGGTCGGCCTTGCCGGCGACGGCGGCGGCCAGCGCCCGGCACATGTCCACGAAGAAGCCGCGCCAGTTGCCGCTGTCGTCCACCGCCGCCAGACCGGCGCCGCTGGACGAGACGCCGCAGCGCAGCAGCCCGCGCTCCCGCACGTCCTCCATGGTTTCGGCCCGCAGGCCGGCGGATGGCGCGGACACCGCCGCCGCCAGGACCGCGACGACCATCGCGGCGCGCGCGAAAGACCGGACCAAGCCCATCGACCATCCCTCTTTGCCGCCTACGGATCAGCTTTGGTCCGGCAACCGGCGCGGGTCAAGCCCGCCCGGCGCTCCCTTGCCCGGTGCCCCCTTGCCCGGTGCCCGAGTGCGCAGCGTGCGATTGCGACGCGGGGGTGTGAATTGCGCCCGGTCGATTGCCCGTGTTATCTCAAGCGGACGACAAGAATCGAGGGACGGGCATGCGGCTTCCCCGGCTGGGCGTGGCGTTTCGCATCCTGGCGGGTCTGACCGTGATCGCCGGCCTGACCGCCGCCACCGGCGTGGTGGCCGTCTCCCTCTTCGGCCGCTTCCATGAGGGGTTCGAGCAGATCGCCACGGCCAAGGTGCCGGGCCTTGTCAACGCCTCGCAGCTGGCCCAGCAGAGCGGCACCCTGGCCGCCAACGCCCCGGCCCTGGTGGCGGTGCAGAGCCAGTCGGTGCGCGAATCGGTGATGGCCCGGCTGAGCGACCAGATCGCCCTGCTGGAAGACCTGATGAACCGGCTGCGCGACCGCGGCACCGACGTAGCCGACGTGGCCGAGCTGCAGCGCCGCAAGAACGAGCTGATCGCCAACCTGATGACCCTGAACACCCAGGTGGAGCGCCAGCTCGCCGCCGCGGCGGAGACGGGCGGGCTGGTCGGCCGCCTGATGCAGCTGGCCGAACGCATCCGCAACGCCGAGGAAGCGCTGCGGGACAAGGCCACCGCCCCCCGGACCCTGGAGGAGTGGGAGGAGGCCCGGGGCGTCGAACGGCGGATCGACCTGTGGACGGCGGAGGCGCAGCACGCCGTCCTGCTGATGCTCGCCGCCTCCCGCGCCGACCACGAGGCTCGGGTGGACCGGCTGCGGCAGGACTACCGCGCCGCGATGGACCGCGCGGCGGAGGTCGTGGCCGCCCTGCCCCCCGGCGCCGCCTTCGACCTGGAGCCGCTGTACCGGGAGCTGGAGACGCTGGGGCTCGGGGAACACAACCTGTTCAACAGCCGCCTGACGGAAATCGGGCTGGCCCGCGCCATCAAGGGCTCCATCGCGCGCAACCAGAACGTCTCCGACCGGCTGGTCGGCGCGGTGTCCGATCATTTCCTGACCATTGAGCAGGACATCGCCGCCCGCTCCGGCGAGTTCGAGCGGGTGATCCGCGACGGCAAGAACGCCATCCTGGCGATGGCCGTGGTCTCCATCCTCGGCGCGCTCGGCATCTTCCTCTACATCCACCGCAACGTGGTGCGGCGGCTGCGCGGCCTGCAGTCGGCCATGGCCGCGTCCGCCGCCGGGCGGTCCGTCGCCATCCCCACCCACGGGCAGGACGAGATCGCCGACATGGCGCGCGCCCTGCACTACTTCGTCGCCACCATCCGCTCGCGCGAGCACGCCCTGTCGGACAGCGAGCGCCGCCTGCGCGCGATCCTGGAGCAGAGCCCGGTCGGCGTGTCGATCGGGCGGCCCGACGGCTCGGTGGCCTTCGCCAACGCCCGCGCGGCGGAGCTGGCCGGGCTGCCGCCGGACGCCTTCGTCGGGCGCCGCCACGCGCTGGCCCTTCCCGGCGCCACCCTGCAGGGACGCGCCCTGCCGCAGGACGGCCCCGGGCTGGTCGCCCGAGACGTCGAGGTGGCGGTGGACCGGCCCGACGGCAGCCGCGTCTGGGCGGTCCAGACGCTGCAGCGCACGGAGTTCGAGGGGGAGCCGGCGATCCTCGCCTGGAGCTACGACATCACCGGCCGCAAGCGCGCCGAGGAGGATCTGCGCCACGCCAAGGAGCAGGCGGAGGTCGCCGCCCGCTCCAAGTCGGAATTCCTGGCGACCATGAGCCACGAGATCCGCACCCCGATGAACGGCGTGCTGGGCATGCTGGAGCTGATCGCTCTGACCCCGCTGGACGCGGAGCAGACCGAACTCGTCACCACCGTGCGCGACAGCGCGACGGCGCTTCTGCGGATCATCGACGACATCCTGGACCT
This sequence comes from Azospirillum sp. Marseille-Q6669, assembly GCF_965111635.1. Lineage (NCBI taxonomy): Bacteria > Pseudomonadati > Pseudomonadota > Alphaproteobacteria > Rhodospirillales > Azospirillaceae > Azospirillum > Azospirillum sp. Marseille-Q6669. The sequence goes on from NZ_CBCOOP010000005.1 coordinate 66,723, forward strand.
GTCCAAGATCGAGGCGGGCAAGCTCGACCTCGACGAGATGGACCTCGACCCGCGCGAGCTGGTGGAGGGGGTGGCGGAGCTGCTGGCCCCGCAAGCCCACCAGAAGGCGCTGCTTCTCGTCTGCGACCTCGACCGCAAGGTGCCCGCGGCGGTGCGCGGCGACCCCGGGCGGCTGCGCCAGATCCTGTTCAACCTGACGGGCAACGCCATCAAGTTCACCGACGCCGGTCGGGTCGTCCTGCGCACCCGGCTGGAGCCGTCCGACGCCGGGTCGGACCGGCTGCGCCTGCGCTTCTCGGTGGAGGACACCGGCATCGGCATCAGCGGCGCCGGCCAGGCCCGACTGTTCCAGCCCTTCAGCCAGGCCGACAGCTCGACCACCCGCCGCTTCGGCGGCACCGGGCTGGGGCTGGCCATCTGCGCCCGTCTGGTGGAGATGATGGGCGGGCGCATCGGTGTGGAGTCGGCGCCGGGCTGCGGCGCCACCTTCTGGTTCACGGTCGATCTGGCCCCGGGGGACCCGCGCACGGTCCCCGGCGACGACACCGACCTGACCGGCCTGTCCATCATCGTGGCGGACCCGGACCCGGTGCAGCGCGCCGTTCTGATCCGCGCGCTGGAGGACAAGCGCGCCGCCGTCGCCGACGCCACGACGGCGGACGAGGCGGTGGAGTTGCTGACGATGGCCGACGCCGACCTGCTGGTCCTCTCCGACGGCCTGCTGGAACACCATCCGGACGACGCGCCCGGCGCGCCCAACCCGCGGCTGTCGGCGCCGGCGGTGCTGGCCCGTATCGCCGCCGCCGGAGTCCGCCCGCCGCCCACGCTGCATCTGGTGGACGGGCGGGAGCAGGCCGGCGACTGCCCGCCGGAAGCCGGCGGGGACGGCGCCCCGTCCGCGGGACAGCCGCCGCGCCACGACCATCTCGGCCGCCCGATCCGCCGCGACGCCCTGTTTCGCCGTCTGGCCGCCCTGGCCGGGCGCGCCGTTCCCCCGGACCGCCAGGCCGATTCCCCGCTTGCCGTGACGGATGGTGGTCCGGCGGCCATCAACCCGGCGATCAACCCGGCGGCGCCCCCGCCGACGATCCTGGTGGCGGAGGACCACCCGACGAACCAGCAGGTGATCCTGCGCCAGCTCCGCCAGCTCGGCTTCGAGGCCGACCTGAGCGGCGACGGGCTGGAGGCGCTGACCGCCTGGAGGGCCCGGCCCTACCGCCTGCTGATCACCGATTGCCACATGCCGCGCATGGACGGCTACGAGCTGTCGCGCCAGATCCGCAGCGCCGAATCGGCTTCCGAACCGGCTCCCGGTCCCCGCCCGCGCACCGCCATCATCGCCATGACCGCCAACGCCCTGGCCGGCGAGATGGAGCGCTGCACCGCAGCGGGGATGGACGACTACATCGCCAAGCCGGTGACCCTGAAGCAGCTCGCCGCCGCCCTGAACCGGGCGCTGGGCGAAGGCAGCGTCATGCCCCCCGACGAGCCGCCCGCGGCGGAGCCCGCCGCGACGGCGGAGCAGGCGCTGGACCTCGACCATGTCCGCACCACCTTCGGCGGTTTCGACGCGGCGTCGCTGGACATGCTGGATTTCTTCCTCGAAACCACCCGCCCCCTGCTGGACGAGGCCACCGTCGCCCTGCAACGGTGCGACCTGGAGGCCGTCCGCGGCACCGCCCACACGCTGGCCGGGGCGGCGCGCACGGCGGGGGCCAACCGGCTGGGCCGCGCCGCGTCCGCCCTGGAACTCGCCGCTCATCGCGGCGACCCGGACGGAGCCGAGCAGGCCCTGGCGGCGGTGCGCGCCGCCTACCCGGCGGTCGAAGCGGCGATCCGCGCCCTACGGATCGGAGAAGCGGTTTAGCCGGGAGAAAGGGCCGCACCACCCCGAAAGTGGCACCACCGCCGGCCCGCCTTGCTCCGCCGGGAGGCGTGGACTAGTCTCACCCGCGTGAGTGTCCTGACCCGATCATACGCCTTCGCCGCTCTGGGGCTGGCGGTGGGAGTCGGCCTGATGGCCGGGCCCTCCGGCTCGCCCGCCGTGCTGGGCTTTGCCGGCGTCCTCGGCGCCGCCGGGTTCGGCGGACTGTTCTGGACCGGCAGGGAGCGCCGCCGCAGCGACCGGCTGGCGGCCGACGTGGCGCGCCTGGAGGCCTTGCTGGCCGCCTCCCCCCACCCCTGGTGCGCCTGGAGCGCCGATGGCGCCGTCAGCGCGGCGCCGGGCTGCGCCGGGCTGCTCGGCGTCGTGCCCGGCCAGGACATCGCGGGCGCCTTCACCGACACCGACGCCCCGCGGGTCGCCGAGGCCGTCCGCCGCCTGCGCGCCACGGGCGAAGGCTTCCGAGTCGAGGCGACGACCCGCGGCGGACGGCGCCTGCTGCTGAGCGGGGGGCGGGCCGGCGGGCTGTCCGAAGGAACGGAAGGCGCCGGGCACCGGGACGCCGGACACCAGAACGTCGTCTGGCTGGAGGACATCACCGACCGTTGCACCGAGCGGGAGACGCTCACCCGCGAACAGCGCGACGCCGAATCGGCGCTGGCCGAGCTGCGCGCGGCGGTGGACGCCCTGCCGCTGCCGGTGTGGCTGCGCGGCGCCGGACAGACGCTGTCCTGGTGCAACCGTGCCTACGCCCGTGCCGTGGATTCCGACCCCGCCGCCGTGCCGGAAAGCGGCAAGGAGCTGAGCGACGCCGGGCGCTCCCTGGCGCAACGCGCGCTTCGCAGCGGGGTCGCCCAGTCGGAGCGGGTCTCCACCGTCATCGGCACCGAGCGTCGCCTGCTGGAGGTCACCGAGGCCCCCCTGCCCGCCCCCGACGGCGGCGGCACGCTGGTCGTCGGCTACGCGCTGGACGTCACGGCGGTGGAGGAGATGCGCGGCGAACTGAGCCGCCATCTCGCCGCCCATGGCGAGGTGCTGGAGCGGCTGGGTGCGGCCATCGCCATCTTCGGCGCCGACACGCGGCTGACCTTCTTCAACCAGGCCTACGCCCGGCTGTGGGACCTGGAGGAGTCCTGGCTGCGCAGCCAGCCCACCCACGGCGAGATCCTGGAGGAGCTGCGCACCCGCCGCCGCCTGCCCGAATACGCCGACTACCAGAGCTACAAGCGCGAGCGGCTGAGCCGCTACACCCGCCTGCTGGAGCCGGTCGAGGAGCTGATGCATCTGCCGGACGGCACGACGCTGCGCAGCCTCGCCGCCCCCCACCCGCTGGGCGGGCTGATGCAGATCCTGGAGGACGTGACCAACACGCTGGCCCTGGAATCCTCCTACAACACGCTGATCGCCGTGCAGCAGGAGACCTTGGACAATCTGGCCGAGGGCATCGCGGTGTTCGGCGGCGACGGGAGGCTGAAGCTGTCCAACCCGGCCTTCGCGCGCGTCTGGGACCTCGACGACGAGGACCTGCTGGGCGAGCCGCACATCTCCGGCCTGTTCGAGCGGATGCGGCCCTTCCTGGAGAACGGCGGCGACTGGGACAGCCTGAAGGACGAGATGATCGGCGCGACCCTGGAGCGCGCCGTGCGCTCGGGCCGTCTGGAGCGGGCGGACGGGTCGGTGGTGGAGTTCTCCACCCTGCCGCTGCCCGACGGGGCGGTGCTGAACAGCTATCTGGACGTCACCGACAGCGCCCGGCTGGAGCAGGCGCTGCGCGCCTCCAACGCCGCGCTGGAGGCCGCTGACCAGTTGAAGAGCGAGTTCATCGCCAACGTCTCGCACCATCTGCGCAACCCGCTGAACGGCATCATCGGCTTCGCCGAGGTCCTGGCGAACCAGTATTTCGGGGAGCTGAACCCGCGCCAGATCGAGTATGTGAAGGGCGTCCTGAACGCGGGCGAACGGCTGCTGGAGCTGATCGACGACGTGGTCGACATGACCAGCCTGGGGGCCGGGGTGACCACGCTGGACCGCGGCACCGTGGACGTGCCCGACCTGCTGGAGACGGTGGGCGAGCTGACCCGCGAATGGGCGCGGCGCGAGGGGCTGCGCCTCGACCTCACCGCCCCGTCGGCGCTGGGCGAGGTGGAGGGCGACGAGCGGCGGCTGAAGCAGGCGCTGTTCACCCTGGTCGTCGGCGCCATCCGCCACCCGCCGACGGACCGCCGCATCCTGCTGTCCGGGGAGCGGACCGACGGCGCCCTCGTGCTGACCGTGGGCAGCGGCGCCGGGCCGGGCGAGGCCGCCCTGCCCTCGCGCTACGACCGCAACGACCCGCGCGGCGCGGCGGCGCTGGGCCTTTCGCTCGTCCGCAACGTCATGGAACTGCACGGCGGGCGGTTGGAGGTCGAGGAGTGGCCGGGCAACGGCACCCGCTTCCGCTGCGTCCTGCCGCTTCCTCCTGCCTCCTGATGTGCCCGGTCAGCCCTGACCACGCCTCACCCCCCGAAAGGGTTCGGCCTTCTCCCCATGCGGTGACGTGACGGATTCCGCAACCGCCACCGGACGGTCGGTGGTGATCAGCCGCGCGCCGCGCTGGTAGGTGGCCCAGCGCCACAGCCACTGCATGGTGACCAGCATCCGCTTGTGGAAATTCACCAGCAGATAGACATGGATGATCGCCCACAGCACCCAGGCGAACCAGCCCTTCAGCTTGCGCGTCCCGAAATCGAAGACGGCGGCGCTGCGCCCGACGATGGCGGTGTTGCCGCGGTTGCGGAAGCGGAAGGGTTCCAAAGGCTGGCCGCGCAGCAGGCTGGCCTCCAGCCCGCCGCCGAGATGCTCGCCCTGCTGCTTGGCGACCTGGGCCAGACCGGGCAGCGGCTTGCCGTCGTCGCCGGCCAGCGCCGCCGTGTCGCCCAGCGCGTAGACGTCCGGCACGCCCGGCACCGCCATGTCGGCACCGACCGGGATGCGCCCGCTGCGGTCGGTCTCCACCCCCAGCCAGGACCCGGCGGGCGACGCCTTGACCCCGGCACCCCACACGATGGCGCCCGCCGGGATGAAGCGCCCGCCGACCGTGGCACCCTCCGGCGTGATGCTCTCCACCGCCTGCCCGGTCAACACGACGACACCCAGTTCCTCCAGCTTGCGGCGGGCGTACTGGCCGAGGTCGTCCGGGAAGGTGGACAGGATGCGCGGCCCGGCCTCGACCAGCAGGACGCGGGCGGTGCGCGGGTCGATGCGGCGGAAGTCGCGGGCCAGCGTGAAGCGGGCCAGTTCGGCTACCGCCCCGGCCATCTCCACCCCGGTGGGGCCACCGCCGACCACGATGGTGGTCATCAGCGCCTTCTGACGGGCCGGGTCCTCGCACATCTCGGCCTGCTCGAAATTCATCAGCAGCCGGGCGCGGATCCGCCGGGCGTTCTCGATGGTCTTCAGGCCGGGGGCAATCTCCGCCCAGTCGTCGTGCCCGAAATAGCTGTAGGAGGAGCCGGTGGCCAGCACCAGCCGGTCGTAGGGAACGAAGCTGCCGTCGGCCAGCTCCACCCGCTTGGCCGCGCGGTCGACGCCGGTCACCTCACCCATCACCACGTCGATGTTGGGGTGCCGGCTGACGATCCGGCGGATCGGCTCGGCGATGTCGGCGGGCGACAGGGCGGCGGTCGCCACCTGATAGAGCAGCGGCACGAACAGGTGATAATTGTTCCGGTCGATGATGGTGACGCGGATGTTCGTCCCGCCCAGGGCCTCCGCGCAGGCCAGCCCGCCGAACCCCGCCCCGACGATCACGACATGGGGGCGACGGTCCACGGGCGCGGGGGTACGGTCGATCTGCGGCACGGCGGCAACCTCCGGTGACGTTGATCCTGCACCGTTAAACGCCGCTGCGCCGCCGATGTTGCGGTGCATTCTGGAGTCTAACGGATGCCAGCCGTTGCCCCCACCCTAACCCTCCCCCGCTTTGCAGGGGAGGGAACTGCCGCCCATTCGCAACAATCTCCCCCCCCTGCGCAGCGGGGAGGGCCGGGGTGGGGGCAAAACTACCGAAATTGATGCCTATGCGAAGTCCCTAAAGCTCACCGCGGCAGGGTCACCGTTACCCGCAGTCCTCCCTCCAGGCGGTTCGCCAGCGCGATGTCGCCGCCGTGGCCGCGCACCACCGTGCGGGCGGTGGCCAGCCCCAGCCCCACCCCGCCAGTGTCGCGGGAGCGCGAGCGCTCCAGCCGGTAGAAGGGGGCGAAGACCTTCTCGAACTCCGCCTCCGGGATGCCGGGACCGCCGTCCTCGATCTCCACCCGCAATTCCCCGTCCGCGGGCCGCAAGCGCACGGTGAAGCCGCCGCCGTAGGCGATGGCGTTGTCCATCAGGTTGGCGAAGGCGCGGCGCAGGGCCACCGGGCGGCCGTCCACCGTCGCGTGCGCCGGCCCCTCGTAGGCCGCCTCGTGACCGGCGTCCACGCGGTCGTCGCACAGGCTCTGCAGCAGGTCGGCGAGGTCGAGCGGGCCGCGCGGCTCGTGCTTGGCGTCGTCGCGGGCGAAGGCCAGCGTGGCGTTGATCATCGCCGCCATCTCGTCGAGGTCGGCGAGCATCTTGCGCTGCATCTCCGGGTCCTCGACTAGCTCGGCGCGCAGGCGCAGGCGGGTCAGAGGCGTGCGCAGATCGTGGCTCATCGCCGCCACCATCTGGGTGCGGTCGGCGACGAAGCGGGCCAGACGCGCCTGCATCCGGTTGAAGGCGCGGGTGGCGGCGCGCAGCTCCTGGGGACCGGCTTCGGGCAGAGGCGGCGCCTCGCCGTCCACGCCCAGCCGCTCCGCCGCGTCGGCGAAGCGCGCGATGGGGGCAGTCATGCGGCGCGCCGTCCAGACCGAGACCAGAGCCACCGCCCCGACGATGCCGGCCATCCACAGCGCGAAGCGCAGCAGCCGGAACGGCCCCTCCAGCGGGTCGCCGCCGACGAAGGTCAGCCAGGACCCGTCCTTCAGCCCCACCGACAGCCGGACGTCGGCGCCCCAGCGGTGCTCGTCCACCGGGAAGGGGCCGGGCATCGGGCGCTCCCGCCGGACCTCGACCACCACGGCGCGGTCGGGATCGTCCAGTTCGCCGCGGATGGCGCGGCGCAGCCGGTCGAAGGGAAAGCCCTCGCGCTGGTTGGCGAAGCGCGGCGTCTCGGGATTCCAGTCCACCCGCAGCACGGGGTCGTCGATCGCCTTGACCAGCCGCCGCCGCTCGGGCGGCGGGGTGCTCTCCACGAGCTGGACGATGGCGGTGACGCGCTGGACGAGGACGCGCAGGCTGTGGGCCGGCGGTCCCGGAGGACGGTCGGTGAGGTAGACCAGCGCACTGACCGCCTGGGTCAGCAGCAGCGCCAAAACCACGGTCAGCACCAGCCGGGAGGCGATGCTGTCCGGCAGCCAGCGCCGGGCCACCAGCAGGCGGCTCTTGCGGGCAGTCTCCAACTCAGCCTCCCGTCACCGCCGGGGTGAACAGATAGCCGCCGCCGCGCACCGTCTTGATCATGGTGGGGTCGGCCGGGTCGGGCTCGATCTTGCGGCGCAGGCGGCTGACCTGCACGTCGATGGAGCGGTCGAAGGGCACCGCCGAGCGGCCGCGCGCCAGATCGAGCAGCTGGTCGCGGGTCAGCACCCGCTGCGGATGCTCCACGAAGGCGACCAGCAGGTCGTATTCCCCGGCGGAGAGCTGCACCAGCACCCCGTCGGGCGAGCGCAGCTCCCGCTTGGCGAGGTCAAGCGTCCAGCCCTCGAAGCCCAGCGTCTTGCCCGTGGCGCCGCCGGCCATCGGCGGGCCGGAGGCGCGGCGCAGCACGGCCTTGACGCGGGCCAGCAGCTCGCGCGGGCTGAAGGGCTTCGCCAGATAGTCGTCGGCCCCCATCTCCAGCCCGACGATGCGGTCCGTCTCCTCGCCCATCGCGGTCAGCATGATGACCGGCGTCTGCGCCGTCTCGGGGGCGGCGCGCAGGCGGCGGCACAGGCTCAGCCCGTCCTCCCCCGGCATCATCAGGTCGAGCACGATCAGGTCCACGCGCGCGCTGTCCAGCGTGCGCATCATCTCCACCCCGTCCTTGGCTCCGGTCACGCGGAAACCGTGCCGCGTCAGGAACTGCGACAGGAGGGTGCGGATTTCGCGGTCGTCGTCGACCACCAGCAGGTGAGGTGTGCGGTCCATGGAACGCATGATCCGATGCGCGGGCGCCGGGGTGAAGAAGAAATGTGTAACGCCACGTTACGGGGAGCCCGGCTGTTACACAGCGTTACCAATTCACGGAAGGCCGGACATCAACCGGATACGTTGCCGGCCCATCATCGGGGTCATCGGGAACGCAAGACCCCGTCGATAACAAGGAGCATCCCCATGAAACGCGCTATGATGACCACCGCCGCGCTGGTTCTCGGTCTCGGCCTCGCCGTGCCGGTCTTCGCCCAGCAGCAGCCGGGTCCCGGCGCCGGCCCTGGCCCCGGTCCGGACGGCGGCCGGCATTTCTCCCGGATGTGCGAGGACCAGGACGCCCGGCTGGCCGGCATGCTGGCCTACGCCGAGAAGAAGCTGAACATCACCGACCAGCAGCGCGCCGCCTGGACCAAGTTCGCCGACGCCGCGAACGCGAGCCAGAAGCCCACCCAGGACCTCTGCGCCAAGTACAAGGACCAGCCGATGCCCGCCGCCGCCCCGGCCCGGCTTGAGCGCATGGAGGCCATGATGTCGGCCCGTCTCGCCCAGCTTCAGCAGGTGCGCCCGGCGCTGACCGACCTCTACGCCCAGCTCACCCCGGACCAGCAGAAGCAGGCCGACCGCTTCCTCGACCGCGCCGGGCACGGCATGATGGGCGGTGGCATGGGTGGTCCGGGCATGCGCCACCACGGTCACGGCCCGATGCACGGCGAAGGCCCCGGCCGCGGTCCGGGTCCGGGTAATGGCCCCCGCGGCGGCTGATCTCCTGCCTCCCGTCAGCCGCTGACGGAGCGGGCCGCCGGTACCCCCGGCGGCCCGTTTCCGTTCTTACTCGGCGCCGGGAACACCCTTGGAGGTCGAATATTCGAAGTGCAGCGCCTCGCCCGGATGGACCAGCGGGTGGATGGCGTGGGCCGCCTGCGCGGCCTCGGAGAAGCCGCAGAGGATCAGCTTCAGCTTGCCGGGATATGTGGCGATGTCGCCGATGGCGTAGACGCCGGGGGCGCTGGTGGCGCAGCCGGGCAGGCTGACGCCGATGTGGCTGCGCTCCAGGTTCAGGCCCCACTCGGCGATCGGCCCCAGATTCATCGACAGGCCGAAGAAGGCGAGCAGCGCGTCGGCCGGCAGGTCCTTCTCCTCGCCGTCCAGCGTGGCGACGCGCACGGCGGAGAGCTGGCCGTTCCCGCCCACCAGACCGGAGAGCTGGTAGGGCACCACCATCTCCACCTTGCCCTCGCGGACCAGGACGTCCATGCGGGCGACGCTTTCCGGGGCGGCGCGGAACTTGGGCCGGCGGTGGACGACATAGACCTTCTCCGCCACGTCGGCCAGCGACAGCGTCCAGTCCACGGCGGAGTCGCCGCCGCCGGCGATCACCACGCGCTTGCCGGCGAAGTCCTGCTTGCGGCGGACCATGTAGAAGACCGACGTGCCCTCATACTGCTCCAGCCCGTCCAGCGGCGGGCGGTTGGGGCCGAAGGCGCCGCAGCCGGCGGCGATGATCACCGCCTGGGTGTCGATGCGGGTGCCGATGCTGGTCTCCACCAGCCAGCGCCCTTCGTCCGTCCGGGTCAGCTTCTCGACCTGCTGACCCAGATGATAGGTCGGGCTGAAGGGGGCGGCCTGCTCCGCCAGCCGGTCGATCAGGTCGGCGGCCTCGATGGCCGGGTGAGCCGGAATGTCGTAGATCGGCTTTTCCGGGTAGAGCGCCGTGCACTGCCCGCCCACCATGTCCAGCGCGTCCACCACATGGCATCGCATCTTCAGCATGCCGCATTCGAACACGGCGAAGAGACCGACGGGGCCGGCGCCGACGATGACGACGTCGGTGCGATGGACGGTGTGCGACATGGGACGCGCTGCCTTGTGCAAACGGGGGAACGATGACGCCTTCAATTGTCCGGTTTCGCGCCCCCGGTCAACCCCGCCCTGCACGGGGAGAGCGGACGGCGCGCGCAAAATGGGTGCGGTCCCGCCGATTTCCTTCTGGGCGCGCGGTCGCGGTGGGGTAGGATTTGCGCGTTTTCCCCGTGCCGGAGCGGCCGCGATGAAGGACTGGCGATGAAGGAGCTGCGCTGCCTCGTGTTCACCGACCAGGAGGTCGTGAAGGCCGTGCTCGACCGCCGCCGCCGGATGCGCGAACCGCTGCCCAACGGCACGGTCGGCAAGGTCACCTACCGCCCCGGCCAGCCCGGCGGCGGCGGGGTGGAGACGCTGATCCAGGTCACCGGGGACGAGGGCGACGACTGCAGCATGACGCTGCACGAGTCCGAGGTCGCGGCGGCGCTGGTGTCCTACTGCATGGGGCGCAAGATCCCCCTGCCCGTCGAGTCCGACAAGATGATCCACCTGATCAACGGCGCCCTGACGCTGATGATCACCATGAACTTCAAGAAGCCGCCGCGTCTGGTGGAGGACCGCGCCGAGGCGGCGGAGCCTGCCCCCGCACCCCCCCCTCCCCGGCCCGGTGCCGCGCAAGGCCGCCTCCCGCCGCTGATCCGACCCTGTTTGACACGATGAACCAGACCGAATCCCCCCCCACCGCGCGCGCCGTCGCGCTGCCGAGCGAGGACGCGACCGCAGCCCTGGCCCGCCGTTTGGCCGCGGCGCTGGCGCCCGGCGACCTCGTGGCCCTGCGCGGCGACCTGGGCGCCGGCAAGTCCGCCCTGTGCCGCGCCCTGATCCGCGCCGTGACGGAGGAGGACGCGGAGGTGCCGTCCCCCACCTTCACGCTGGTGCAGACCTACGACACCGACATCGGCCCGGTCTGGCATTTCGACCTCTACCGCCTGTCCGGCCCCGACGAGGTGACGGAACTGGGCTGGGACGAGGCCCGCGCCGAGGCCGTCCTGCTGGTGGAATGGCCGGACCGGCTGGGGCCGCTGCTGCCCGCCGACCGCCTCGACATCGTGATGAGCTTCGCCGGGCCGACCGAGCGCCGCGCCACCCTGACCGGCCACGGCGCCTGGGAATCGCGCCTCACCACAATCGACCTCACCGGACTGGAGCGGCCGTGACCGACCGCGCGTCGCAGATCGCCGCCTTCCTCGCCCGCCACGGGCTGGAGGGGGCCAAACGCGAGCCGCTGGCCGGCGACGCCTCGGCACGCCGCTACGAGCGCCTGACGACTCCGGACGGCGGGACGCTGATCCTGGTCGACACCCCCGCCCCGGCGGAGGATCTGGCGCCCTTCATCGCCATCGGCGCCACCCTGGACCGGCTGGGCTTCTCGGTCCCCGCCATCCTGGCGGCGGAGGTGGAGGCGGGGCTCGCCATCCAGGAGGATTTCGGCGACGGCACCCTGACCCGCCTGCTGAACGCCGGGGAGGAGCCGCGCCCGCTCTACGAGCTGGCGACCGACGTTCTGATCGAGTTGCACCGCCGCTTCCCGGTGGAGGAGGCGGCCTGCCTGAACCTGCCGCTCTACGACGCGGGCCTGTTCACGCAGCAGGTGGCGCTGTTCGCCGAGGTCTACATGCCCGCGGCGACGGGAAAACCGCTGTCGGACGAGGCCCGGTCCGACTTCGACGCGGCGTGGAACGCGGTGGTGCCGGGGGCCTGCGCCGGGCCGCAGTCGCTGCTGCTGCGCGATTACCATGTGGACAACGTGATGCGGCTGCCGCGGCCCGGCCTCCGGGCGGCGGGGCTGATCGATTACCAGAGCGCCGGGCTCGGCCCCGTCGCCTACGATCTGGTGTCGCTGCTGGAGGACGCCCGCCGCGACCTGCCCGCCGGGCTGGAGGGCGTGCTGCTGGAACGCTACCGCACTGCCTTCCCGGATCGGGACTGGGAGGCCTTCCGCCGCTCCTACGCGGTGCTGGGGGCGATCCGGCACACCCGCATCCTCGCCATCTTCGTGCGTCTGGCGTTGCAGCGCCGACGCGGCTATCTCCTTCACCTGCCGCGCGTCTGGCGGCTTCTGGAAGGCCAGTTCGCCAAGCCCGAGCTGGCTCCGGTCGCCGACTGGTTTACCCGTCATCTGCCGCCGGGAACCCGCGCGGAGCTTGTCGTTCCGGAGCCGGATTGATTATGTCGCCTGTCTCGAAGAAGACCCGTACCAAGACCACGCCTGTGACAACCGCCCCCACGAAAGCCATGGTGATGGCCGCCGGGCTGGGCCTGCGGATGCGCCCGCTGACCCTGGAGCGCCCGAAACCCCTGATCCCGGTAATGGGCAAGCCGATGCTCGACCACGCGCTCGACCGGCTGGAGGAGGCCGGCGTGACCGCCGCCGTGGTCAACAGCCATTACAAGGGCGAGATGATCGCCGCCCATCTGGCGGGGCGCACCGCCCCGGCCATCACCCTATCGCCGGAGGCCACGCTGCTGGAGACCGGCGGCGGCGTGAAGAAAGCGCTGCCGTTGCTGGGAACCGACCCGGTCTATGTGGTCAACGCCGACATCCTGTGGCTCGACGGCCCCTCCCCCACGCTGGCGCGATTGGCCCGCCACTGGAACCCGGAGGAGATGGACGCGCTCCTGCTGCTGATGGCGACCACCAAGGCGGTGGGCTACGAGGGGCGCGGCGATTACCACATGGACCCGCTGGGCCGGCTGACCCGGCGCGGCGAGCAGGAGATTGCCCCCTTCGTCTACGCCGGCGTCCAGATCGTGAAGCCGGGGCTGTTCGGGCAGGACACGCCCGACGGCGCCTTCTCCACCAACCGCATCTGGGACCGCGCGCAGGAGGCCGGGCGCCTCTTCGGCCTCGCCCACGACGGGTTGTGGTTCCACATCGGCACCCCCGACGCACTGGCCGAGACCGAGGAGATGCTGTCGATGAGCGACGTGTCGGTGGTCACCACCTGACCGGCCACCCAACCGACCCTTTGTGAGAATTTTTGTATTCCTTGACGCTTTGTGGTGTCATTGCCCCACATCTAGTATCCTCGCGCGTCTGACGATACAGCTTCCGGGGCAGGCATGAGCGGCAGGGCGGAGCCCAAGGTCTATTCGATTCCCACCGGCGTGTCCTTCGTGGACCAGCTCGCCGCGGGAATCTTGGACCGCGTGGGGAACGACCCGCTGGCGCTCGCCGGGGTGACCGTCCTGCTGCCGACGCGCCGCTCCTGCCGCTCGCTGCGCGAGGCCTTCCTGCGCCGCTCCGGCGGGCAGCCGATGCTGCTGCCGCGGATGAGCCCGCTGGGCGAGCTGGACGCCGCCTCCCTCAGCCTGACCTCGGCGGAGGAACTGCCCGGCGTGCCGCTGGAGCTGCCGGACCCGATCAGCGGGCTGAAGCGCCAGATGATGCTGGCCCGGCTGATCCTCCAGGCGACCGGCGTGTCGGCCACCACCGCGCAGGCGGTGCGGCTGGGCGCCGATTTGGGACGGCTGATCGACGCGGTATGGACGGAGGATGTCGCCTTCGACCGGCTGGCCTCGCTGGTGCCGGAGGATTACGCTCAGCACTGGCAGGTGACGCTGGAGTTCCTGAAGATCGTCACGGAGCACTGGCCGGCTATCCTCGGCGCCAGCGCGCTGACCGACCCGGCGCAGCGCCGCAACCTCGTGCTTCAGACGCAAGCCGCGCTCTGGCGGGCGGAGCCGCCGCAGGGGTTGGTCATCGCCGCCGGCTCCACCGGCTCCATCCCGGCCTCCGCCGACCTGCTGGCGGTGGTCGCCGCCCTGCCGCAGGGCGCCGTCGTGCTGCCCGGCCTCGACCTGGAGGCCGACGAGGCGAGTTGGGACGCCATCCGCGCCGACGAGGCGCACCCGCAACACGGCCTCGCCCATCTGCTCGACCGGCTGTCGGTCGGCCGCGCCGCCGTGCGCCGCTGGAACGACGCGGAGGAGCCGCGGGCCGCCCGCGCCCGCCTGCTCGCCGAGGCCATGCGCCCCGCCGCCACCACGGAAAGCTGGCGGGAGCTGGACGGGCTGGACGCCGCGGCCCTGGAGGGGCTGACCCGCATCGACGCCCCGACCGCGGAGGAGGAGGCGTCGGTCATCGCGCTCCTGCTCCGTCACGCGCTGGAGACTCCGGGCAAGACGGCGGCGCTGGTCTCGCCCGACCGCAACCTCGCGCGCCGGGTCGCCATGGCGTTGACCCGCTGGGGCATCGCGGTTAACGACTCGGCGGGCCAGCCGCTCGTCCACACCGCCGTCGGCACCTATCTGCGGCTGACCGCCGAGCTGGCCGCCAGCCGCGCCCACCCGCTGGCCCTGCTGGCGCTCGCCAAGCACCCGCTGGCCGCCGGCGGACACGACCCGGCGGAGTTCCGCCGCTCCGCCCGCGCGCTGGAGCGCACCGTCCTGCGCGGCCCCCGCCCGGCGGAGGGCTTCGCCGGGCTGATCGCCGCCCTGAAGGCCGCCGCCCGCTTCGACCACCCGGACCAGCAGGCCGCCCTGCTCAGCTGGCTGGAAAATCTGGAAACGCTCGCCGCCCCCTTCATGGAGGTGCTGTTCAGCGAGGCCCCGCTCAGCGACCTCGTCCGCGCGCACGTCGCCTTCGCCGAGGCGCTGGCCTCGCGCACCGACGCGCCGGGGTCGGAGTTCCTGTGGCGGCAGGACGACGGCGAGGAGGCCGCGACCTTCGTCCATGAGCTGCTGGAGGCGGCGGACGGCTTCCCTGCCGTTCCCGGCAAGGACTATCCGGCGCTGCTCGACGCGCTGATGGCGATGCGCCCGGTGCGCCCGCGCTTCGGCCTGCACCCGCGCCTCTACATCCTCGGCCCCATGGAAGCGCGCCTTCAGCATTTCGACCTGCTGGTCCTCGGCGGGCTGAACGAGGGGACCTGGCCGCCCGACCCCGGCGCCGATCCCTGGATGTCGCGCCCGATGCGCCGGGATTTCGGCCTGCCCAGCCCGGAACGCATGGTCGGCCTGTCCGCCCACGACTTCACCCATGCCTGCGGCGCGGAGGAGGTCGTGCTGACCCGCGCGGAGCGGGTGGACGGCACGCCGACCGTCCCGTCGCGCTGGCTGCTGCGGCTGGAGACGGTGCTGCGCGCGCTGGGTCTGGACGGGCGGATCGAGCTGGCCGGGGAGCCCTGGCTGGCCTGGGCGCGCGGTCTGGACGAGCCGGACGCCGTGCGCCCCGTCGCCCCGCCGGAGCCGCGCCCGCCGGTGTCCGCCCGCCCGCGCAAGCTGTCGGTCACCAAGATCGAGAAGTGGATGCGCGACCCCTACGCCATCTACGCCGAGCATGTGCTGAATCTCCGCAAGCTCGACCCCATCGCCGCCGACCCCGGCGCCGCCGACCGCGGCCAGTTCATCCATGCGGCGCTGGACGCCTTCGTGAAGGCCTATCCTGGCCACCTGCCCGACGACGCGCTGCACCGGCTGCTGGCGATGGGGCGCGAGTCCTTCGGCCCGCTGCTGCACAGCCATCCCGACGTCTGGGCCTTCTGGTGGCCGCGCTTCGAGCGCATCGCCGAGTGGTTCGTCGGGCAGGAGCGCGACCGCCGCCGCACCCTGAAGCCGCTCGCCACCGAGGTGTCGGGCGAACTGGCGCTGCACGGCCCCGCCGGTCCCTTCCTGCTGACCGCCAAGGCCGACCGCATCGATTCGGGCGGCGAGGGGCTGGTCCTGATCGACTACAAGACCGGCACCCCGCCCTCGACCCGCGAGATCGAGCTGGGCTTCGCCCCGCAACTGCCGCTGGAGGCCGCCATGGCCGAGGCCGGCGGTTTCGCCGGGGTGGCCCGGAACCGGGTCGCGGAGTTGGCCTTCTGGCGCCTGTCCGGCGGCGATCCGCCGGGCGAGGAGAAGGCGGTGAAGGGCGACCCGGCGACGCTCGCCGCCGAGGCCCGCACCGGGCTGGAGGAGCTGATCCGCCATTTCGACGACCCCGCCACCCCCTACCGCTCCTGCCCCCGCCCGGCCATGGCGCCGCGCTACACCGACTACGCCCACCTCGCGCGAGTGCAGGAATGGTCGGCGGGCGGCGATGGGGGTGAGGGTGATGAGCCCACGTCATAACCCCCACCCTAACCCTCCCCGCTGGGCGGGGAGGGAACGGCCGCCGCACGCCCCGAATGCCCTCCCCTGCCCAGCGGGGAGGGGGAGGGGACCCATGCGCCGCATGGGGAGGGTGGGGGCCGCACCTCCTCACACGACGACCCGCCCATGACCGTCCTCGACTTCCCCGTCCGCGAGCTTCCGCTAGACCCCAACGTCGCGCAGCGGCTCGCCTCCGATCCGCTGTCGTCGGTGTGGGTGGGCGCCTCCGCCGGGTCCGGCAAGACGAAGGTGCTGACCGACCGCGTGCTGCGGCTGATGCTGTCCGGCACCGCGCCGGCGCGCATCCTCTGCCTGACCTTCACCAAGGCGGCGGCGGCGGAGATGTCCATCCGCATCAACCGCACGCTGGGCATCTGGGCGACCCTGCCCGACGAAGGGCTGGAGGACCGGCTCGCCGACCTCTGCGGCGAGCGCCCGAGCGCGGAGACCCGCACCATCGCCCGGCGGCTGTTCGCCCAGGTGGTGGATTGCCCGGGCGGCATGAAGATCCAGACCATCCACGCCTTCTGCCAGTCGCTGCTGCGCCGCTTCCCGCTGGAGGCCGGGCTCGCCCCGCATTTCGAGGTGATGGACGAGCGCACCGCCGCCGGCCTGCTGACCGAGGCGCGGGACGAGGTGCTGCACGCCGGGCGCGCCGCGCCGGACAGCCCGCTCGGCAAGGCGATGGCCCGCCTGACCGCCGACCTGAACGCCGAGGAGTTCGCCGACATCCTGGCCGAACTGGCCAGCGAGCGCGGACGAATCCAGCGCCTGCTCGAGAGTTTCCACGGGCTGGACGGCGTGGTGGACGCGGTCCACGAGGCGCTGGGCGTGCCGCCCGGCATCACCGAGGCCACCATCCTGCGCGAGGCCTGCGCCGACGACGCCTTCGACGTTCCGGGGCTGCGCGACGCCTGCCGCGCGCTGTCCACCGGCAGCAAGACCGACGAGGAGCGCGGAGTCGGCATCCAGGGCTGGCTCGACGCCGCGGACAGCCGGATGCGCGCCTTCCAGATCTACGCCCGCCATTTCCTGACGGCGGAGGGCGGCGCGCGCAAGACCCTGATCACCAAGAAGCCGGCCACATCCTTCCCCGCCGCTCTGGCGGCGCTGGAACGTGAGGCCGAGAGGCTCGTTTCGCTGATGAAACGGGTTCGCTCGGCCGGAGTCGCCGCCTCCACCACCGCCCTGCTGACCCTGGCCGAGTCGCTTCTGAGCGCCTACGAGGCGAAGAAGAAGGCCAAGGCGCTGCTCGACTACGATGACCTGATCCTGTCGGCCAACGCCCTGCTGCGCGGCAAGGATGGCGTGCCCGCCGTGCCCTGGGTGCTGTTCAAGCTCGACGGCGGCCTCGACCACATCCTGATCGACGAGGCGCAGGACACCAACCCGGAGCAGTGGCAGGTCGTCGGCTCCATCGCCGAGGAGTTCTTCGCCGGGCTCAGCGCCCGTGACGGGGGCGAAACGACCCGCACCGTCTTCGCGGTGGGCGACGAGAAGCAGTCGATCTTCAGCTTCCAGCGCGCCGACCCCGCCGAATTCGCCCGGATGCGCCGCCATTTCCAGACCCGCGCCAAGGCCGCCGAGCGCGACTGGCACGCGGTGGCGCTGGACATCTCCTTCCGCTCCACCGCCACCGTGCTGCAGACCGTGGACGCGGTGTTCCGGCTGGACGGCGCCAAGGATGGTGTCGCTTCCGAAACGAGCCCGGTGATCCGCCACCGCGCCTTCCGCCGCGGCCATGCCGGTCTGGTCGAGCTGTGGCCCCCGGTGAAGCCGGCGGAGGCCGCCGACCCGCCCGCCTGGGCGCCCCCGGTGGAGCGCGAGGCCGCCGATTCGCCGTCGGCCCGGCTGGCCGCGGTCATCGCCGACACCATCCGCGACTGGACCCAGCGCGGCGAGTCGCTCGAGTCGCGGGGCCGGCCGATCCAGCCCGGCGACGTCATGGTGCTGGTCCGCCGCCGCACCGCCTTCGTGACGGAGCTGGTGCGCGCCCTGAAGGACCGCGCCGTTCCGGTGGCCGGCGTCGACCGCATGGTGCTGACCGAGCAGCTGGCGGTCATGGACCTGATGGCGCTGTGCGAGTTCCTGCTGCTGCCGGAAGACGACCTGACGCTGGCCACCGTCCTCAAGGGACCGCTGATCGGGCTGAGCGAGGACCAGCTCTTCGACCTCGCCCACGGGCGGCGCGGCACGCTGTGGCGGGCGCTTGTGGCGAAGGCGGAGGACGACCCGGCCTACCGCCCGGCCCGCCGCTATCTGGGCGCCCAGCTCGCCCGCACCGACTTCCTGGCGCCCTACGAGCTGTTCGCCGGGCTGCTGGCCGCCCCCTGCCCCGCCGATCCGGACGGGTCGGGCCGCCGCGCCCTCCTGAAGCGGCTCGGCCCCGACGCGCAGGACCCGCTGGACGAGTTCCTGGCCGTAAGCCTCGCTTTCGAGAAGACCGAGCCGCCCTCCCTCCAGAACTTCCTGGCCTGGCTGGCGGCCAGCGAGGCGGAGATCAAGCGCGAGCTGGAACAGGGCGGCGGACGCGTACGCATCATGACGGTGCACGGCTCCAAGGGGCTCCAGGCGCCCATCGTCTTCCTGCCCGACACGCTGGGCACGCCGACCCAGAGCCCGCCGATCCTCTGGCCCGACGAGGGCTGCGCCGTGCCGCTGTTCGCCGCCCGCCGCTCGCAGGAGGATGCGCTGTGTGCCGAGGCGCGCACCCGCGCCAACCGCCGCCGCGACCAGGAGTACAGGCGCCTGCTGTACGTCGCGCTGACCCGCGCGGAGGACCGGCTGTACGTCTGCGGCTACCAGGGCAAGAAGGAGCCGTCCGACGCCTGCTGGTACAAGCTGGTCGAGGCCGCGATGGGCGAGATCGGCGTGCCGCACCCCTTCGACTTCTCCACCCTCTGCCCGGACGGCTGGAGCGGCGAGGGGTGGCGGCTGGCCGACCCGCAGACCGCCGTTCCCAAGCCGGACGGCGCCGGGGCCGGCCGCGTGCTGGCGACGCAGGCCGCCCCGCCCTGGCTGACCGCCGCCGCGCCGGAGGAGCCGGAGCCGTCGCGCCCCACCCCCCCCGCCCGGACGGCGACGAGCCGGCGATGCGCTCCCCGCTGGGCGAGGACGACGGGGCGCGCTTCAAGCGCGGCCTGCTGATCCACCGGCTGATGCAGACCCTGCCCGACCTGCCGCCCGACGCGCGGGAGGCCGCCGCCCGACGCTACCTTGCTCGTCCCGGGCATGAGCTGACGGCGGAACGCCAGGATGAAATCGCATCCGAAACGATGCGCGTCCTGACCGACCCGCGCTTCGCCCGCCTGTTCGGCCTCAACTCCCGCGCCGAGGTGGAGGTGGTCGGTCTGGTGACCGGGCGCGCCCTGTCGGGCCGGGTCGACCGGCTGGTGATCGAGGACGACGCGGTGTGGATCGTCGACTACAAGACCAACCGCCCGCCGCCCGTCCGGGCGGAGGACGTGCCGCCCGTCTATGTCCGCCAGATGGAGGCCTACCGCGCGGCGCTGCGCGCCATCTACCCGGACAAGGCGGTGCGCTGCGTCCTGCTGTGGACGGATACCCCGGCGCTGATGGAGCTTCCGGAGTGAGGCGCGCGCGATAGTCCGCCTCGGGAACTTTTCACCCCCGGCCGCGTTGCACGGGACGGCGGATTGGGTTGACGAGACCGCAGTCGCGCCCCGGCTTGACCAGCGAGGGGGGTCGGTCATACATTTTGGCAAATTCCACCGATGAGGGATGGGTCCGCCGCCGGTGGAAAATCGGCGCGGCGGTGCCCCTGAACCCAGGCATAGAGGTCACATGAGCGATCCCATCAAGGTCACCGACGACAGCTTCGAGCAGGACGTGCTGAAGGCCGACGGTCCGGTCCTGGTCGATTTCTGGGCGGAGTGGTGCGGCCCCTGCAAGATGATTGCTCCCGCGCTCGACGACCTCGCCAAGGAGTATGGCGGCAAGGTCACCGTCGCCAAGCTGAACATCGACGACAACCCCGGCACCCCGACCAAGTACGGCGTGCGCGGCATCCCGACGCTGATGCTGTTCAAGAACGGCAACGTCGCCGCCACCAAGATCGGCGCCCTGCCGAAGACCGCGCTGTTTACGTGGGTCGACGAGGCTCTCTGAGCCAAGCGGTCCCCGGACGATCGAAAGGCCCCGCCCCTCCGGCGGGGCTTTTTGTTTGGGCACTGCAAGACCAATCCCCTCTCCTTTCCGGGGAGAGGGTGGCCCGAAGGGCCGGGTGAGGGTCTTCCG
The DNA here is from genome assembly GCF_965111635.1 of Azospirillum sp. Marseille-Q6669. NCBI lineage: Bacteria > Pseudomonadati > Pseudomonadota > Alphaproteobacteria > Rhodospirillales > Azospirillaceae > Azospirillum > Azospirillum sp. Marseille-Q6669. The sequence continues at coordinate 86,986 of NZ_CBCOOP010000005.1, forward strand.
AGGATCAAGGCGCTCGTTCTTTGCCGCACCCTCACCCTTCCCACGCTTCGCGTGGGCCCCTTCCCTCTCCCGGGGCGGGAGAGGGGTGGTACACGGCACCAGCTTCCCCTTGCGGCCAATCCACCTCCGTCGCAGATTTGGCAAACGATGGCCTACCGACTGCCCCCCCTCAACACCCTGCGCCTGTTCGAGGCCGCCGGCCGCCACCAGAGCTTCAAGGCGGCGGCGGAAGAGCTGCACCTGACCCCCAGCGCGGTCAGCCACGGCATCCAGACGCTGGAGGACTGGCTTGGGGTGGAACTGTTCCTGCGCGGCAACCGCAGCCTGTCGCTGACCCCCGCCGGCCACGCCTATCTGCCCCGCGTGCGCGACGCGCTGCAGTCGCTGGCGCTGGCGACGGAGAGCGTGCCGGGCCGCAAGCCCAGCGGGCGGCTGTCGGTCAGCGCCGCCCCGACCTTCGCCCTGCGCTGGCTGATCCCCCGCCTTCCCGCCTTCCAGGAGCGCCACCCGGCGATCACGGTGGCGCTGGACACCGCCCACCGGGTGGTCGAGTTCCCCCGCGACGGCATCGACGCCGGCATCCGGCTGGGACGCGGCGACTGGCCCGGTCTGGCCGCGCTGAAGCTGATGGAGGAGGACCTCGTCCCGGTGGCCGCCCCCACCCTGGCGGCGCGCATCGCCTGCCCTGCCGATCTCGCCTCCGTCCCACTGCTCCACGTCGCCGACGTGTCGGAGGACTGGACCGCCTGGGCCGAGGCCGCGGGCCTGCCGCCGTCGGCGCTGGACGACGGGCTGAAGCGCGGGTTGCGGCTGGACGCGATCCACATGGCGGTGGACGCCGCGGTGCGCGGGCTGGGCGTCATCATCGGGCGGCGTCCGACCGTCGACCCGGAGCTGGCGTCCGGCCAGCTGGTCGAGGTGATGGGGCCGCGCCTGCGCGCGAAAAGCGCCTATTGGCTGGTCACCGCCCAGGACAGCCTGCGCCGCCCGGAGGTCGCAGCCTTCCGTGCCTGGATGCGGGCGGAGTTCGCCCAGGGAGGGTGACCCGCTTCGGGTGAAATTCGCTCACCCGACGATGAAAAGGTCCCGTTTGCCGGAGCGGCGGGGACGGCCGGATGCTGGTGCTTCCATCGCACCCGCCGGAGGCCATCATGACGCTGCACGTCCTCCCCCGCACCGCGCCGCCACCGGCCCGCCGCCTTCGCGCGCTGCTGGCCTGGATCGCCCGCTTCCGGGAGGAGCGCCGCCAGCGCGATGCCCTGCTCTCCCTCTCCGACTACGAACTGCGGGACATCGGCATCACCCGCTACGATGCCGTCACCGAAGCGCGGAAGTCTCTCTGGCGGTGAAGGTCGCGGTTTACAGCCGGTCCCGCCGGATCGCCTCCAACAGCCCCACGGCCCCGGCCTCGCAGAGGTCCAGCACCTCGGTGAAGTGCAGCCCCTCGCCGTAATAGGGGTCGGGCACCTCGCGCTTCGGTGCGTCAAGAGCGTAATCGAGGAACAGGGCGACCGTCGCCCTGCTGTCCGGCGGGGCCATGCGCCGCAACTGCGCCAGATGCCCGCCGTCCATCGCCAGGACGTAATCGAAGTCGGCGAAGTCCGCCCCGGTCACCTTGCGAGCGCGCAGGTCCGACAGGTCCACCCCGCGGGCCTTGGCGGCGCGCTGGCTGCGCGGGTCGGGCGCCTCCCCCACATGATAGCTGTGGGTGCCCGCCGAATCGATGCCGATCTGGCTTTCCAAACCGGCTTGCCGAACCCGGTCGCGGAACACACCTTCCGCGGTGGGCGACCGGCAGATGTTGCCCGTACACACGAACAGGACCTTGACCATCCCGGCCTCCTCCTCTCTGCTTTCCGCCTGTGCCTTTCCCGGCCCGAGATCTAGCAGCCGTTCCCCGAACCCGCCAGGGCGCCATGACCCTCGCCAATATGACCGCCGCCAATATGACCGCCGCCAATATGACCGCCGCCATCACGACCATCGCCAATCATCTGAAGCCGACCGACTCCATCGTCCTCCTGACCGGGGCCGGCATTTCCAAGGAATCCGGCCTGGACACCTTCCGCTGCGCCGACGGCATCTGGGCAAAGGTCGATCTGGAGGACGTCGCCACGCCGGAGGGCTTCGCCCGCGACCCGGTGCTGGTCCACCGCTTCTACAACGACCGGCGGCGCGGCCTGCGCGACCCCGCGGTGCAGCCGAACGCCGCCCATGCCGCTCTGGCCGAGTTGGAGCGGCGCTGGAAAGGCGACCTGCTGCTGGTCACCCAGAACATCGACGACCTGCACGAGCGCGCCGGGTCGCACACGCTGATCCACATGCATGGGGAGCTGAACGCGGTCTTCTGCCGCCATTGCCGCAGCAAGGTGGAACACTGGGCCGGCGACCTGTCGGTGGAGGACGTCTGCCCGTCCTGCGCCCGCAAGGGCGGCATGCGCCCCGACGTGGTGTGGTTCGGCGAGATGCCCTACCAGATGGAGCGGATCTACCGCGCGCTGGGCGCCTGCGACCTGTTCGTCTCCATCGGCACCTCCGGCAACGTCTATCCCGCCGCCGGCTTCGTGGCCGAGGCGTGCAACGCCGGCGCCCTGACGCTGGAGCTGAACCTGGAGCCGTCGGCGGGCGCCAGCCTGTTCGCGGACTCCGTCAACGGCCCGGCGACCGAGCTGGTCCCGGCCTTCGTGAGCGAGCTGCTGAGCCTTTGAGCGGCGATCTTGAGAAACTGTTCGAACAGGCCCGCGCCTGCCGGCTGTGCGCGGGGGTGTTGCCGCACGGCTGCCGCCCGGTGCTGCGCGGCAGCCCGTCCGCCCGCCTGCTGATCGTCGGGCAGGCGCCGGGCGCGCGGGTGCACGCCAGCGGCATCCCCTGGAACGATCCGTCCGGCGACCGGCTGCGCCAGTGGCTGGCCATGGACCGCGCGGCCTTCTACGACGAGAGCCGGATCGCCATCGTCCCCATGGGGCTCTGCTACCCCGGCACGGCGCCGAAGGGCGGCGACTACCCGCCGCGCCCGGAATGCGCGCCGCTCTGGCACCCGCCGCTGCGCGCCGCCCTGACCGGGGTTCGGCTGACCCTGCTGGTCGGCAGCTACGCCCAGGCCCACTATCTGGGAAACCGCCGCCGGCGGACGATGACCGACACGGTGGCGGCGTGGCGGGATTACCTGCCGGAGTTCCTGCCCCTGCCCCACCCGAGCTGGCGCAACACCGCTTGGCTGAAGAAGAACCCCTGGTTCGACGCGGAACTGGTGCCCGCCCTGCGCCGCCGCGTGGACGAGGCTCTGGACGGGTGACTCACCCCTCCATGGCCTCGATGCGCTCCATGTCCTCGTCCGACAGGCCGAAATGGTGGCCGATCTCGTGGATCAGGACGTGGCGGACGATGGCGAACAGGTCCTCGCCCGTCTCGCACCAGTAGTCCAGGATCGGGCGGCGGTAGAGGAAGATCATGTCCGGCCCGCTGCGCAGGTCCGCGACGCTCTGCCGCGTCATATCGACGCCCCGATAGAGGCCGAGCAGGTCGAAGGGGCTCTCCAGCTCCATCTCGCGCTCGGTCTCCTCGTCGGGGAAATCCTCGACATGGATCGACAGATTGGCGATCGGGGCCAGGAGTTCCCGCGGAATCGTCTCCAGCGCGTCCTCGGCCATCCGCTCGAGGTCGGGGGTGGAGGGGGGAACGCTGTGGGTGTGTGCCGGTTTGCGCATCATAGGGGGGAAGGTAGCGTTGCTTGCCGCCCAGGCCAAGCGGCGCTAAACCGGAAGACGGACCGGAACAGCGATTTGATCCACAATCGATCCGTGTCCGTTACGCCTTGCACAGGCCAACCGAGCACAGGCCAACCAACAACGGGGGAAGGAATGTCGGACAAGCTGGTGGGTGCCAAGCGGCAGACCGCGCTGAAGGAACTGCATGGCTGGGCGGAGGTGCTGGAGCGCGACGCGATCCGCAAAACCTACCATTTCCCCGACTTCCCCGCCGCCTGGGGCTTCATGAGCCAGGTCGCCCTGCTGGCGGAGCGGGTGAACCATCATCCGGAATGGTTCAACGACATGGGCCGGGTGGAGATCATCCTGTGCACCCGCAGCGCCGACGGCCTGACCCAAGCCGACGTCGATTTCGCCCACCGCGTGGACCAGATCGCCCCGAACCGCGACCGCTGATCTAAGCGCGCACGGAGCGCGTCAGGCCGGTTCCAGAACCACCTTCACATCCGCCGGGCGCCCGAAGAAGGGGGCGGTGGTGACCAGCAGCGGGCAACCGGCGGCGGCGTAGGCCGCCGCATTGTCCTCCGTCACGCCGCCCGCCGCGGCGACGACCGGCGGGCGCGGCAGGCCGCGCGTCGCCTCGACCACGGCGCGGGCCTCCTCGGGCGGGCGTTTCTCCAGTTGCAGCACGTCGGCCCCGGCCCGGGCGAAGGCGATGGCGTCCGCCACCGTGTCGACCTCCACCACAATCTTCTTTTCCGGCGCCCGGCGGCGCAGATCGGCGATCCACGCCTCGGGCGGGCCGGACAGAAAGGCGCGGTGTTCGGCGAAGACCAGGATCGTTTCCGACAGGCCCAGCCGATGCATCACCGCCCCGCCGGCCAGCACCGCCTTGACCGACAGGTCCTTGGCACCGGGAAAATTCTTGCGGGTGCAGGCGACCGTCACCCCGGGGGCGGCCTCGACGATGCGGCGGGCCCGGGAGGCGATTCCGGAGGCGTATTCGACCAGCGTCTGCGCCACCTTCCAGCCGCGGTGCAGGGCGCCCGCCGGGCCATGCCCCTCCAGGAAGGGCGCTCCGGCCTCCACCGCCGTGCCGCTGGGCCGGAAAGAGGTCACCGTGCCGCCGGCCTTCCCGATCAGGCGGGCGGCTTCCTCCGTCCCGGCCAGCACCATGGCGCCGCGCGCCGTGAACCGGATGCGCGCCGGGGCGGCGGCGATGCCCAGCGAGTCGGTGGTCAGATCGCCGTAGGGAACGTCCTGGACGAGGAGCGCGTCGAGCGCGGCATCGGACAGGACGATCATCGGCGGTTCCCTTTTCTTGTTAAAGCCACCCGCGGCGGCGGAAGTACCAGAGCGGCACGACGGCGGACAGCACCATCATCACGATGGCCATGGGATAGCCGAAGTCCCAGTCCAGCTCGGGCATGTGGTGGAAGTTCATGCCGTAGGCCGACGCGATCAGGGTCGGCGGCATCAGCGCCACGGAGACGACCGAGAAGATCTTGATGATCGCGTTCTGCTCGATGTTGATCAGGCCGAGCGTGGCGTCGAGCAGGAAGTTCGCCTCATGCGCCAGGAAGCCGGCGTGCTCGTTCAGGGACCGCAGGTCGCGCGTCAGGGTCTTCAGCGCGGCTTTCTGCTCCTTGGTCAGCCGCCCGGCGGCGACGGAGGAGAGGAAGGCGACCAGCCGGTCCAGCCCGGCGAGGCTGTCGCGCACCTTGTGCGTCAGGTCGCCGGCCCGTCCGATGCCGCGCAGCACATCCTGCAGCTCGTCCGGCTTCTTGGAGCTTCCGACCCCCTTGCTGTTCAGCGAGTCGGTGAAGATGCGCGCGGAGAGCCCGTCGATGCGGGCGCCGATCAGCTCCAGCACGTCGGCCACCCGGTCGATCACCGCGTCGAGGATGCCCAGAAGCGCGTCCTCCGCGCTGGCCAGAAGCTCCGGCTGGCGGCTGGTCCGCGCGGCGAAGGTGGCGACGGAGCGCGGCTCGGTGAAGCGCACCGTGATCATATGCCGGGGGGTCAGGACGAAGGTGACCTCGCCCTGCTCCGGCATCGGCGAATCGGCCCGCGCGATCACCGAGGAGGTGAGGTAGACGGCCTCCCCCTCGGTGTAGAGCTGGCTCGACGCTTCGATTTCCTTCATTTCCTCGCGCGTCGGCAGGTCGCAGCCGGTGACGGCGCCGACATGCGCGCGCTCCGCCTCATCGGGGCGGAGAAGATCGATCCACACCGTGTTGGGCGGCAGCGGCTCGCCAAGGGCGAGCGGCTGCTCGACCACGCGGCCGCCCACCCGGGCGTGGACCGTGATCATGCAAGAGCCTCGGCCGGGACCGGCGCGCCGGCGGCGCGGCAGGCGGCGGCCAGCGTGTTGAGCATCAGGCAGGCGATGGTCATCGGCCCGACGCCGCCCGGCACCGGGGTGATGGCGCCGGCGACCTTGACCGCCTCGTCGTAGGCGACGTCGCCGACCAGCTTGGTCTTGCCCGGCTCGGTCGGGTGCGGCACGCGGTTGATGCCGACGTCGATGACCACGGCGCCCGGCTTGATCCAGTCGCCGCGCACCATCTCCGGACGGCCCACCGCGGCGACCAGGATGTCGGCGCGCCGGCATTCGCCGGGCAGGTCCTGGGTGCGGGAATGGGCGACGGTGACCGTGCAGTCCTGCTGGAGCAGAAGCTGCGCCATCGGCTTGCCGACGATGTTGGAGCGGCCCAGCACCAGCGCCCGCTTGCCCTTCAGGTCGGCGCCCAGCGTGTCGCGGAGCAGCAGCAGGCTGCCCAGCGGCGTGCAGGGCACGATGGCGCCGGGGCTGCCGGTCGCCAACAGGCCCGCGTTGACGACGTGGAAGCCGTCCGCATCCTTTTCCGGGACGATGCGGGCCAGAACCTTTTGGGTGTCGATGTGCCTCGGCAGGGGAAGCTGGACCAGGATGCCGTGCACCGCCGGGTCGGCGTTTAGCCGATCGATCAGGGCCAGCAGCTCCGCCTCGCCGAGGTCGGCCGGCATGTGGTGGTCGAAGCTGTTCATGCCGAGGTCGGCCAGGGCCTTTTCCTTGGACCGGACATAGACCTGGCTCGCCGGGTCCTCGCCCACCAGCACGACGGCGAGGCCGGGGGTGACGCCGTGGCTGGCCTTGAGCGCGGCCACACCCTCCGCCACGCGGGCGCGCAGCCCCGCGGCGAACGCCTTGCCGTCGATGATCTTCGCCTCAGCCATCGCTCTTCCCACCGTTGCTGCTCACCGGGTCGCCGGTCGCGGTTTCCACCAGCGCCGTCAGCCGGCGCATCAGGTCGGCCGGATCGCCGGCCACATGGACAATCTTGTTCCGGTCGGTGGCGCCGGCCACCACCGTCAGGCTGGTCTTGGGCAGTTTCCACGCCTTGGCCAGCAGTTTCACCACCGCCTCGTTCGCCTTGCCGTTCTCCGGCACGGCGGTGACGGTCACCTTCAGGGCCGTTCCTCCGGACGCTGTGGCGGCCAGCCCGGCGATGGCGTTGCGCGACGCCTTGGGCGTCACCCGCAACGCCAGCCGGACGCCGTCCGCCACGGCCTCGAACGGCGCAGCTTCCGAAGGTACCGCCATCAGAAGCGCGGCCAGTATTCCGCCATCAGGTTGCGGATGAAGAAGATCAGCAGGATCAGCGCGATCGGCGACAGGTCCAGGCCACCCATGTTCGGCAGGACGCGGCGGATCGGGCGCAGGACCGGTTCGGTGACGCGGTAGAGGAAGTCGCCGATGACATAGACCGCGCGGTTGCGGGTGTTGACGACGTTGAAGGCCACCAGCCAGCTCAGCACCGCCGAAGCGATGAGCAGCCACACATAGAGGCTGAGAACGGTGTCGATCAGCAGGTAGAGCGCAATCATGCCCGGCCCGTCCCTTTATTGTCCGATTTTGCGGGGCACCCTAAGCACAAGCGGCGAGTGCTGTCCAGTGCCGCGCGGCGGGCCGCCATCATCCCCTTCGCCATCCCCTTCCGTGAACCGCCGATGCCCGCAATCAGGCGCGTTCAGAGGGCTTGACAGGCCCCCTCCGCATCACCATTATCCGCCGCACGCCGGTAACGGTGTGTGGGGCCGTAGCTCAGCTGGGAGAGCGACGCGTTCGCAATGCGTAGGTCGGGAGTTCGATCCTCCTCGGCTCCACCAATCCCCCCAAGACAGTGATGCGACACTGGAATTCGCCCGGAAGCGGCGGAATTCCCCGCGGTGTGACACCGCCCTGTCGCACGCGGCGTCGGCCAAATCTCCCCATTCTTTTTAAAACGTTCGCCGATCCGGCCCAAGCCTCAGTGCCTGTGCGCGTGGTGGGCATCCGGAAAGTGGGCGTGCCGGTGCCGCAGGCGCCCGTGACGGTGACGGTGGGTGTGCGGCTCGGTCACCGGGCCATCGTGATGGTGCCGGTGGTGCTCGTCATGCACATGCGGGTGGTCGTGCTCCATCTCCTCGTGGTCATGCTCATGGTCGTGGTCCTCGGTCAGGTGCAGCCAGACGCCCACCCCCATCAGCGCCGCCGCGGCGGCCAGCCCGACCGTCAGCGGCTCCCCGAAGATCGCCAGGGAGGCGATGCCGCCGACGAAGGGGGCCGTCGAGAAATAGGCCCCGGTGCGGGCGGCGCCGATGTGGCGCAGGGCGACCACGAACAGCACGAGGCTGACGCCGTAGCCGAGCAGCCCGACCAGCATCGCCGCCGCGGTCGGCGTGGCGGGCAGGGCGTCGCCGAGCGCCAGGGCGATCCCGACATTGACGGTGCCGGCCACCAGCCCCTTGATCGTGGCGATGTCCGCCGGGTCGGCCAGCGACACCTTGCGGGTCAGGTTGTTGTCCACCGCCCACATCAGACAGGCGGCGGCGACCGCGGCCGGCCCCCAACCACCGGCGATGTCCACTGTTCCGCCCCAGGACAGCACCACCGCTCCCGCCACGATGGCGACCATCCCGGCGACGAGGCGCCGGTCGACGCCCTCCCGGAAGACGAACCACGCCAGCAGGGCGGTGAACACCCCTTCCAGATTGAGCAGCAGCGAGGCGGTCGATGCCGGCGTCGCCGTCAGGCCGGCCATCAGCAGCACCGGTCCGGCGATACCTCCGGCACCGATGGCGGCCAGCAGCCAGAGCCATTCGGCGCCGCGGATGCCGCGTTCGCTCCGCTTCTGCGGGACCGTCAGACCACGGACCAGCCGGACCAGCCCCAGCCCGATGCCGGAGCCGAGATAGAGCAGGCCCGCCAGCATCCAGGGCGACAGGTCGTGGACCAGCAGCTTCGCCAGCGGCGTGCTGATGCCGAAGAGAACCGCGGCCAGGATGGCGGTCGTCGCGCCGGTTCGGGGCATGATGCCTCGCACGCCTGTTGAGTGGGGGAACCGTTGCCCCCACCCTAACCCTCCCCCGCTGACGCAGGGGAGGGGATGAAGGCTACCCCCGCGCCCGCAGGTAGGGGGTCATGCGCCACTCCGCGTAGCGGATCAGGCGCGAGGCGAGGAAGTTCAGCAGCAGATAGATGCTGCCCGCCACGATGAACACCTCGAACACCGCGAAGCTCTGCGCGATGATCTTGCGGGCGATGCCGGTGATCTCCAGAAGCGTGATGGTGCTGGCGAGCGAGCTGGCCTTCACCATCAGTATCACCTCGTTGCCGTAGGCCGGCAGCATCTGGCGGATCGCCACCGGCATCACGATCCGGCGGAACAGCAGCGTGCGCGACATGCCGCAGGCCCGCGCCGCCTCGATCTGGCCCTGCGGCACCGACAGGATGGCGCCGCGCAGGATCTCGCTGGTGTAGGCGCCGGTGTTCAGCGTCAGCGCCAGGATCGCGCACCAGAAGGGCTCGCGCAGATAGACCCAGAGGAAGCTGCTGCGCACCAGCTCGAACTGGCCCATGCCGTAATAGATCAGGAAGATCTGCACGAGCAGCGGCGTGCCGCGGAACACGAAGACGTAGGCGGCCATCAGCCGCTCGGTGACGCGGTTGCCGTACAACCGCAGCAACGCCACCGCGAAGGCCACGCCCGCGCCGAACAGCAGCGCCAGCCCGACCAGTTGCAGGGTCACCGGAACGCCGCGCAGGAGGGTGGGCACGCTGTCCCACATCAGTTCCCAGTTCATGGGTCAGGCCCTCCGCACGCCGCGATTGGCGTAGCGCTCCGCCCGCTCGAACGCCACCGTGGAGACGGTGGTGAGCAGGAGGTAGAGCACCGCCGCGGTGGTGTAGAACAGGAACGGCTGGCGGGTTGACCCCGCCGCCACATGCGACACGCGCATGATCTCGGCCAGCGCCGTCACGGAGATCAGCGCCGTGTCCTTCAGGGTGAGCTGCCAGACGTTGCCAAGCCCCGGCAGGGCGTAGCGCAGGGTCTGCGGCACCAGGATGCGGCGCAGGATCAGCCAGCGCGACATGCCGCAGGCGCGCGCCGCCTCGATCTGGCCGTGGGGCACCGCCTGGACCGCGCCGCGGATCACCTCCGTCGAATAGGCGCCGGAGATCAGACCGACCGCCAGCACGCCGATGGAGAAGGCGTTCAGCTCGATGTAGCCCTCGTAGCCGAACACCCGGCCGACGGCCATGACCGCGCCGCTGCCGCCGAAGAACAGCAGGTAGATGACCAGCAGTTCGGGAACGCCGCGGACGACGGTGGTGTAGACCTCCGCCACGCCGGTGAGGGCGAGATTGCGGCTGAGCTTCGCCGAAGCGCCGAGCGAGCCGAAGACGAGGCCGAGGACGAAGGCCGACACCGACACGGCGACCGTCATCGCGGCCCCGCCGAGAAGCTGGCCGCCCCACCCGTTCGGGCCGAAGGAGAGAAGTTCGAACATGCGCTCCGAAATGGGCTCCGAAAGGGCTCCGAACCGGGTTCCCCTCCCCCGCGACGGGGAGAGGGGACATCCCTTCACATGATGGCCGGTTGCTTGATCGACCGGTTACTTGATCGAGATGTCGTAGCCGAAGTGCTGGGTGCTCAGCTTCGTGATGGTGCCGTCCTGGTTGGCCTCGGCGATGGCCTTGTTGAACAGCTCCTTCAGGTCGCCGTCGGCCTTGCGCAGGCCCACGCCCACGCCCTTGCCCAGCACGCCGCGCGCGAAGGCCGGGCCGAACAGGGTCATGCCGTTGCCGGCGTCGGCCTTGAGGATGGCGTCCACCGCCGAACGGTCGCCGAAGATGGCGTCGACGCGGCCGGCGGCCATGTCGATGCCGGCGTTGTCCAGCTTGTCGTAGGTGCGGACCGCCACCTGCGGCAGAAGCTTCTCCATGAAGTTCGCCTGGATGGTCGAGGTCTGCACGCCGACCGTCTTGCCCTTCAGCGCGTCGGCCAGGGCGGCGATGGCGGCCTTCGGGTCGTCCTTGGACAGGTCGTAGCGCTCGCCGGGGAAGGTCGCCTTGGCGAGCGGCGAAGTCTTCATGGTGCCGAACATCGACGGTTCGGTGCCGTAGGGGCCAGCGAAGGCGATGACCTTCTCACGCTCGTCGGTGATCGACATCGCCGCCATGATGGCGTCGTACTTGCCCTGCTGGATGGCCGGGATCATGCCGTCCCAATCCTGGGCGACGATCTCGCACTCGGCCTTCATCTTCTTGCAGAGTTCCATGGCGAGGTCCGGCTCGAAGCCGACCAGCTTGCCCGACGGGTCCGTCGCGTTCCACGGGGCGTAGGCGCCCTCGGTGGCGATGCGGATCTTCTTCCAGTCCTTGGCTTCGGCGGCGGTGCCGGCAACCGCCACGATGGCGCCGAGCGCCAGGGCCGCAACGATCTTCTTCACGGGAAAACCTCCTCTGTTCTGATGCCCTTATGGATGGCTCTTATGCTCGGGCAGGCTCTGAGGTTTACGGTTTTACAGCGTCAGTCAAGGGAATTGAGCGGGCCGTCCTCGCGCGATCGATTCAGCCGCCGCCGGACAGGTGGCGCGACAGGAACTGTCGCACGCGGTCCGATTCCGGATTGACCAGAACCCGGTCGGGCGGCCCCCGCTCCTCGATCCGTCCTTGGTGCAGGAACACCACCTCCGACGCGACCTCGCGGGCGAAACCCATCTCGTGCGTCACGAGAATCATGGTGTTGCCCTCCTCGGCGAGCTGGCGGATGACCAGCAGCACCTCGCCCACCAGCTCGGGGTCGAGCGCGGAGGTCGGCTCGTCGAACAGCATCACCTTGGGCTGCATGGCCAGCGCGCGGGCGATGGCGGCCCGCTGCTGCTGCCCGCCGGAGAGCTGCACCGGGTAGGACTCGGCCTTGGCCAGGATGCCCACCTTGTCCAGCAGCTTGCGGGCGCGGTCCACCGCCTCCGCCTTCGGGACGCCCAGCACATGGACCGGCGCCTCGATGACGTTCTCCAGGATGGTCATGTGGGTCCAGAGGTTGAAGCTCTGGAACACCATGCCCAGCCGGGTGCGGATGCGGTCCACCTGCCGGGAATCGGCGGGGACGGTCTGGCCGCCGCGCGCCTTCTTCAGGCCGATGGCCTCGCCGCCGATGACGATCCGCCCCTCGTCCGGCACCTCCAGCATGTTGATGCAGCGCAGGAGCGTGCTCTTGCCGGAGCCGGAGGAGCCGATCAGCGTGATGACGTCGCCTTCGCGCGCGGTCAGGGAGACGCCCTTCAGCACCTCCAGCGGACCGAAGCGCTTGTGGACATTCTCGACGAGGACGGCTTCGGGGGCGTTGGGATTCGTGGGCGGGTGTCGGTGCATGCGGGGCTTGTCGGCGGGGAGCGGGGCGGGGAACGGTCTGGACCGCCCAACCCTGGACGGTGCCGCTAGGCTAGACCGCCGGACAAACTCCCGCAACGCGGATTTTGCGGGCCCCGGGGCAACCGCGCGACGGGGGAAGCCGGCGGGTTTTTCACCACAGCATCAGCACCAGAAGCTGCGGCGCCAGGATGCGCAGGCACATGGCCAGCGGGTAGACGGTGGCGTAGGCCAGCGCCGGCGCCTCCGACGCGACCACCGCGTTGGCGTAGGCGAGGCCCGGCGGGTTGGTCTGCGCCCCGGCCAGCACGCCGCAGATGCTGAGGAAGTTCAGCTTCATCACCCCGCGCGCCAGCAGCCCGGTCAGCAGCAGCGGCACCAGCGTGACCAGGACGCCCCAGGCCATCCAGGGCAGCCCGGCGCCGCTCGCCATCGTCTCGACGAAGCGGTCGCCCGACGCGATGCCCAGCACGGCGAGGAACAGGACGATGCCGATCTCGCGCAGGGCGAGGTTGGCGGCGGGCGGCATGAACCAGACCAGCGGCCCGATGTGGCCGATGCGCGCCAGCACGATGGCGGCAATCAGCGGCCCGCCGGCCATGCCCAGCCGCAAGGGCGCCGGCATGCCCGGCAGGAACAGCGGGATGGCGCCCAGCAGCGCCCCCAGCGTGATGCCGACGAAGACCGGGATCATCTCCACCGTCTGCAGCCGCCGTTCGGAGTTCCCGATGATGCAGGCGGCCGCCTTGAGGTCGTCGGGCTTGCCGATCACCGTCAGGATGTCGCCGAACTGCAGCTTCAGCGCGGCGTTGGGCACCAGCTCCACCCCGGCGCGGTTGACCCGGCTGACCACCACGTCGCACGCCCCCTTCAGGTTCAGCGCGGCGATGGACTTGCCCAGCACCGGGTTGGCGGTGACGACGATGCGCTCCCACCGCAGGTCGCTGCCCTTGGTGGTCAGCCGGACGTCGGCCTCGCGCCCCATCAGCAGGCGGACCTGCTCCAGCCTCGGGCGCGGGCCGACCACGTGGAGCACGTCGCCTTCCTCCAGCCGGGTGTCCTCGCCGGGCACGCGGAGCTGGCCGCCGCGCAGCAGGCGCGACGCGCAGACCCCCAGGCTCGGCAGCAGGGTCAGGTCGCCCAGCCGCACCCCGCGCAGGGCCGGGTTGGTGACGGCGATGTCCATGGTGTCGAGCGCTGCGACCTCGGCGCGCCGGGCGGCCTCGAAGGCTCTGGCCTCCTCCTGCGGGTCGATGCGGAAGACGATCCGCACCACCGCCATGGCCAGCAGGTTGCCGGCGATGCCGAAGGGATAGGTGACGGCGAAGGCCAGGCCGGGCAGGGCCATCACCGCGGCGTCGGCCCCGACCTCCTTCAGCACCTGCTGCGAGGCGGCCAGCGCCGGGGCGTTGGTCACCCCGCCCGCGAAGACGCCGAGACCGGAGCCCAGCGGCACGAGATCGAACAGCACCAGGATCGCGGTCAGCAGGATGCTCGACCCGACCATCAGCAGCGCCAGCCCGTTCAGCGCCAGACCGGACTTCTTCAGCGCCGCGAAGAAGCCGGGGCCGACCTGGATGCCGATGGTGTAGACGAACAGGATCAGGCCGAAGTCGCGGATGAACTCCATCATCTCGGCGTTCAGCGTCACCCCGGCCTGCTTGGCGAAGTGGCCGACCGCGATGCCTGCGAACAGCACGCCGCCAATGCCCAGCCCCACGCCGCGCAGCCGTATGTGGCCGAGCGCCAGCCCGAGGGCCGAGGTGATGCCCAGCATGAACACCACGCGCGCGATCGGCGGCATGGCCAGGAAGAGTTCGATGAGCGCGTGCATGGCCGCGTCTCCTCATGCGAGGACAGACCGCCCGCCGATCCCGTGGGAGGCGCCCTTTCCGGGCCGGCCCCTTACCAGAGGAACAGGACGATCAACTGCGGCGCAAGGATACGCAGAAACATAACCATAGGGTAAACAGTGGCATAGGCGAGGGCGGGAGCCTCCGATGCGCTCATTGCGTTTGCAAATGCGAGCGCGGGCGGGTCCGTCATGCTGCCGGACAGCAGCCCGCAGATCGTCAGGTAGTTCTGCCGGGCGAAGGCCCGCGCGATAAAGCCGACGACGAGCAGCGGGATCAGCGTCACCAGCACGCCGCAGCCGATCCACAGCAGCCCGTCGCCGTGCACCAGCGTCTCGACGAAGCGGTCGCCGGACATCAGCCCGACCACCGCCAGGAACAGGACGATGCCGATCTCGCGCAGCGCCATGTTGGCGGCGGGCGGCATGAACCAGACCAGCGGCCCGATGTGGCCGATGCGCGCCAGCAGGATCGCCGCCACCAGCGGCCCGCCGGCCAGACCCAGCTTCAGCGGCGCCGGCATCCCCGGAATGTAGAAGGGTATGGAGCCGAGCAGCACGCCCAGCAGGATGCCGATGAAGACCGGCACGAACTCCACCTGCTGGAGCCGCCGCGCCGAGTTGCCCATCAGCGCCGCCACCCGCTGGAGGTCCGACGGCTTGCCGATGGCGGTCAGGATGTCGCCGAACTGGAGGTGCAGGGCGGGGCTCGGCACCAGCTCCACGCCCGCCCGGTTGACCCGGCTGACCACCACGTCGTAGGCGTCGGCGAGGTCGAGCTGGCCGATGGCCTTGCCCAGCACATGCTCGTTGGTGACGACCAGCCGGTCCCAGCGCATGTCGGTGCCCTTGGTGGTCAGGGTGACCTCCGCCGCCTCGCCGAGCAGGCGCTTCGTCGCCTCCAGCTTGACCCGCGGCCCGACCAGATGCACGACGTCGCCGGCGCGCAGGCAGGTGTCCGGGTGCGGCACCTGCAGCCGCCCCTCGCGCAGCAGGCGGGAGATCATCACACCCTGGTCGCCGAACAGCTCCATGTCGCGCAGCGGCAGCCCCATGGCCGACCGGTTGCGCACGGCGACGTCC
Organism: Azospirillum sp. Marseille-Q6669; assembly: GCF_965111635.1. Taxonomy (NCBI): domain Bacteria; kingdom Pseudomonadati; phylum Pseudomonadota; class Alphaproteobacteria; order Rhodospirillales; family Azospirillaceae; genus Azospirillum; species Azospirillum sp. Marseille-Q6669. Next base: position 102,311 of record NZ_CBCOOP010000005.1, read on the forward strand.
AGCGTCTCCAAGGTTTCCACCTGGGCGCGGCGCTTGCGTTCGAAGGTCTCGGCCTCCGCCGCCGGGTCGATGCGGAAGACGACGCGGATCATCCCCATGGTGATCAGGATACCGACGATGCCGAAGGGATAGGCGACGGCGTAGCCGAGGCTGGGCGTGTTGATCTCCGCCGCCGAGGCCCCGACCTCGCGCAGCATCTCTTGTGCGGCACCCAGCGACGGCGTGTTGGTGACGGCGCCGGAGAAGATGCCGAGCACCGCCGGCAGCGGCACCCCGCCGATCTCGTGGATCGCCACCGCCACCAGCACCCCCAGCCCGACCAGCGAGGCGGCCAGCAGGTTCAGCGTCAGGCCCGACTTCTTCAGGGCGGCGAAGAAGCCGGGGCCGACCTGCACGCCGATCGTGTAGACGAACAGGATCAGCCCGAACTCCCGCATGAAATGCAGGACGTGATGGTCGAAGGTCAGGCCCAGCGCCTTGGCGACGTGCCCCGCGGCGATGCCGGCGAACAGCACCCCGCCGATGCCCAGCCCCACGCCGCGCACCTTGATCTGCCCCAGCGCCAGCCCCGACGCCGCCACCACGCTGAGCATCAGCATGATGCGGGCGATGTCGGGAAGGCCGTTGAACAGGTCGATCAGCACGGTCATGGCAGGCACCCGGTCCGGTTGAGCATTGAGGGGGCGAAGGCGCCTATGAATGCCCGCTCCGCTTCGCCCGGGCAATGCCCCGGAATGGAAAGGGACATTCATCGGATCAAAATTTCGCCACTTTCTGGTCCTAAACCGGACGGAGCCTTACGGCATCAAGTGGCTGGCCGGACCCGTGAACCCCTGCGGCCCGGCCCCTAAGCGACGATCAGGGCTCCGGTTTTCCGGCGTCCCCAGCCAGGCCCCGGCTGGATCGACGGCCATCGCAAGAACCCCCTTGCGATGGCCGTTTCTTTTTTGGGGCCGTTTCTTTTTGGCACCCGGACGGGCTGTGCTATAGCTCCCCCCGCCCCGTCCACCGCAAGAGCCCTGCCCGTCGCCATGCCCGTTTTCGCCGGTTCCGCGCTGACCTGCCTCCGTGGTGACCGGCTGGTCTTCACCGGGTTGGACTTCCGGATCGCGCCTGGGGAGGCGCTGTTCCTGCTCGGTCCCAACGGCAGCGGCAAGTCCAGCCTGCTGCGCGTCATGGCCGGGCTGCTCAAGCCGATTCGCGGCCGGCTCTCCTGGGACGATGTGGCGGTCTCCGACGATCCCGACGGCCACCGCGGCCGCATCCACTATGTCGGCCATCTCGACGCGGTGAAGCCGGTACTGAGCGCGGTGGAGAACCTGTCCTTCTGGGCCACGCTGGGCGGCGCCGCCGACCCGCGGGGCAACGCGCTGAAGGCGCTGGACCGGCTGGGCGTGCCGCACATCGCCAACGTGCCGGGGCGCTACCTGTCGGCGGGGCAGAAGCGGCGCCTGAACCTCGCCCGCATCATCGCCGCCCCCGCCGCCCTGTGGCTGCTCGACGAGCCGACCGTGGCGCTCGACCGCGCGGCGATCACCTTGTTCGAGGAGATCATCGCGGAGCATCGGGCCGCCGGTGGCATGGTCGCCGTCTCCACCCATGTGGACATCGCCATGCCCGGCGCTGGCGAGCTGCACCTCGACGAGTTCACCCCCGTCCCCCACGACGGGGACGACGGGGGCGAGGACGACGTTTTAGAAGAGGAGGACGCGGCGTGACCCGCTTCCTGCGCCTGATCGGACGGGACCTGCGGCTGGCGCTGCGCCAGGGGTCGGACGCCAGCATCGCCGTGATGTTCTTCGTGCTGTGCGTGGTGCTGTTCCCCTTCGGCGTCGGGCCGGAGCCGAACATCCTTGCCCGCATCGCCGCCGGGGTGATCTGGGTGGCCGCCCTGCTCGCCTCGCTGCTGTCGCTGGAGCGGCTGTTCCAGAACGACTACGAGGACGGCTCGCTGGAGCTGCTGTCGCTGTCCACCCTGCCGATGGAGGCGGTGGTGCTGGCCAAGACGCTGGCCCACTGGCTGGTGACCGGCCTTCCCCTGATCGCCGCCGCCCCGCTGCTGGCGCTGCTGCTGAACATGGACGCGGAGGGCTTCGGGGTGCTGGTGCTGACCCTGCTGGTCGGCACGCCGATCCTCAGCCTGATCGGCAGCATCGGCGCCGCGCTGACGCTGGGCGCCCGGCGCGGCGGCGTGCTGCTGTCGCTGCTGATCCTGCCGCTCTACATCCCCGTGCTGATCTTCGGGGCTGGGGCCATCGACGCCGCGCTGAACGGCCTGACCCCACGTCCGCATCTGCTGCTTCTGGGCGGCCTTCTGGCCGGCGCCCTGCCGCTCGCCCCCTGGGCCAGCGCCGCCGCCCTGCGTCAGGCGGTGGAGTAGGCTCACTCAAGAGCGTTCAGGACGAGAACGCTGCCCGAGCTTCATGGCTTGCCGATCCGCTGCGACCGCTCCTCCCGCATCTCAGCGGAAATCACACCGCTGTCGGAAATGACACGCCCCCGAAACCGGCCCGAAGCCGGTCCGCGCGCTCCCAGAAATCCTCATGGCTCCGGCGGACGGATTGGGCCAGCGTTTCGCGCACCTGCTCTTCCAGCGACCGGCCGGCGGCACTGGCGCGGTCGGTCAGAGCCTTCAGAACCGAATCGTCGATGTCGCGCACGGTGATCATGCCCATGGCAGCCCCTCGGACTTTTTTGCCCATCCCACACCAACGTAGCATGGAAAGGCCGCGTCAACCCGTCGTACCGTCAGTGCGACAGGCCGCCGCACCGTCCTGAAAACACCACGGTGTGCGGCCATGTTTCCTGACCAAGATCAAGGCGAAACCCCTCGCGCTGGGGCATCACTGAGCTTATATCGTCCGCAGCACGACCAGAGGCCCATAGGTCCTATGCATCGATTTGCAAATCCTGCCCGCTTCCAGCGCCTGTCGGCGGCGATCCTGCCCTGGACGGCGGGGGCGACCGTGATCCTGCTGATCGTCGGGCTCTACATCGCGCTGATCGGGTCGCCCCGCGACTATCAGCAGGGCGACACCGTGCGGATCATGTACATCCATGTCCCCGCCGCCTGGATGAGCCTGTTCGTCTACGTCAACATGGCCATCGCGGCCGCCTGCGGGCTGGTGTGGAAGCATCCGCTGGCCGACCTGTTCGCCAAGGCGGCCGCCCCGGTCGGCGCCGGCTTCACCTTCATCTGCCTCGTCACCGGCTCGCTGTGGGGCGCGCCGATGTGGGGAACGTGGTGGGTGTGGGACGCGCGGCTGACCAGCGTGCTGATCCTGTTCTTCCTCTATCTCGGCTACATGGCGCTGGTGAACGCCTTCGACGACCCGCAGCGCGGGACGCGGGCGGGCAACGTGCTGCTTCTCGTCGGCATCGTGAACGTGCCGATCATCAAATTCTCGGTGGACTGGTGGAACACCCTGCACCAGCCGGCCAGCGTCATCCGCATGGGCGGACCGACCATCGACGGGTCCATGCTGGTCCCGCTGCTGGTCATGGCGCTGGGCTTCACCGCTTACTTCATCACCGTGGTCCTGCTGCGCCTGCGGGCGGAGATCGTGCAGCGCAAGATCCAGACCATGCGCCTGACCGAGGCGCAGGGCTGAGGCGCGGGCGCAGACTGGGCCGGAGGCAAGGATGACAGAGTTTTTCGCGATGGGCGGCTATGCCGCGTATGTCTGGTCGTCCTATGCGCTGGCGGCGCTGGTGATGGTCGGCCTTCTGGCCGCCACGCTGAAGGCGTTGCGCGGTGCCGAGACGACCCTGAAGGCGCTGGAAGGCAGCCGCCCGCCGCGGCGGCGCCGGGCGCGCAACGGAGCTGCGGCGTCGCCCGCGGCGGAGGTTGGTGAAGGATGACCCGCAAGAAACGGCGCCTCTACATGCTGGGCCTCGCCCTGCTGGGCCTTGGCGCGGCCACCGCCCTGACGCTGACGGCGTTCGAGGACAACATCGTCTTCTTCTTCAGCCCCACGCAGTTGCAGACCCAGGACATCGGCGACCGCAACTTCCGCCTGGGCGGTCTGGTCGAAGAAGGCAGCGTGAGCAAGATGCCCGACGGGGTGACGACGCAGTTCCGCGTCACCGACACGGTGCACACCGTCGCCGTCAGCTACCGCGGTCAGCTTCCCGACCTGTTCCGCGAGGGGCAGGGCGTCATCACGGAAGGCCGCATGATCAACGGCGTCTTCCAGGCGCGCGAGGTGCTGGCCAAGCACGACGAGAACTACATGCCGCCGGAGGTCGCCGCCGCGCTGAAGGAGGCGGAGCACTTCAAGGCGAACTCGAAGGAGCAGAAGCCCAGCTCGTGACGCTGGCGGCTTCTCCACTCCTCCTCATTCCGTTCTTTTAGGGAGCATCGGGCCCGTGATTCCCGAACTCGGCCATTACGCGCTGGTGCTGGCGCTGTTCGTGGCGCTGGTGCAGTCCGGCGTCCCCCTGGTCGGCGCCGCCACCGGCAACGCCGCCTGGATGGGCGTCGCCCGCCCCGCCGCCATCGCGCAGTTGCTGCTGGTGCTGGTCGCCTACGGCGCCCTGACCTGGGCGCATGTGGTGTCGGACTTCAGCGTGTCGAACGTGGTCCAGAACAGCCACTCGATGAAGCCGATGCTCTACAAGGTGTCGGGCGTGTGGGGGAACCACGAAGGCTCGATGATGCTGTGGGTCGTCATGCTGACCGCGTTCGGCGCGGCCGTCGGCATCTTCGGGCGCAACCTGCCGCCCTCGCTGAAGGCCCGCGTCATCTCCGTCCAGGGCATGATCGGCGTCGGCTTCCTGCTGTTCATCCTGATCACCTCCAACCCCTTCATCCGCGTGGTTCCGGCGCCGCTCGACGGCAACGACCTGAACCCGCTGCTGCAGGACCCCGGCCTCGCCTTCCACCCGCCCTTCCTCTACGCGGGCTATGTCGGCTTCTCCATCGCCTTCTCCTTCGCGGTCGCCGCGCTGATCGAAGGGCGCGTCGACCCGGCCTGGGCGCGCTGGGTGCGGCCCTGGACGCTGGCCGCATGGTCGACGCTGACGGCCGGCATCGCGCTCGGCTCCTGGTGGGCCTATTACGAGCTGGGCTGGGGCGGCTGGTGGTACTGGGACCCGGTCGAGAACGCCTCCTTCATGCCTTGGCTGGCCGGCACCGCGCTGCTGCACTCCGCCATCGTGGTGGAGAAGCGCGACGCGCTGAAGACCTGGACCATCCTGCTGGCGATCATCACCTTCTCGCTGTCGCTGATGGGCACCTTCCTGGTGCGGTCGGGCATCCTGACCTCGGTCCACGCCTTCGCGGTGGACCCGGCGCGCGGCGTCTTCATCCTGGTCCTGCTGGCCATCGCCACCGGCGGCTCGCTGCTGCTCTACTCCGTGCGGGCGCCCAGCCTGAAGACCGGCGGCCTGTTCGCCCCGGTCAGCCGCGAGGGCTCGCTGGTGCTGAACAACCTGCTGCTGTCCACCGCGACGGCGACGGTCTTCATCGGCACGCTCTACCCGCTGTTCCTCGACGTGCTCGACCTCGGCAAGGTGTCGGTCGGCCCGCCCTTCTTCAACGCCACCTTCATCCCCGTCGCCATCCCGATGGTGATCGCCATGGTGGTCGGCCCCTTCCTGGCCTGGAAGCGCGCCGACCTGCTGGGCGCCCTGACCCGGCTGTGGACGGCCGGCGTGGCGACCGTGACCTGCGTCGCCATCGCCGCCTACGTCACCAACGGCGGCGGGCCGCTGCTGGCGCTGGTCGGGGTCGCGCTCGCCGCCTGGGCCTTCTTCGGCTCGCTGGCCGAGTTCGCGGAGCGCATCCGCCTGTTCCGCATCCCGGTGAAGGACAGCTGGAACCGCGCGGTCAACCTGCCGCGCAGCGCCTGGGGCATGACCATCGCCCACGCCTCCATGGGCATCGCCATCGCCGGCATGACCGGCACCTCGGCCTGGCAGAGCGAGACCATCCAGGCGATGAAGCCGGGCGACAACGCCACGGTCGGCGCCTACGCCGTGCATTTCGACCGCGTCGGCACGATGCAGGGGCCGAACTACAGCGCTGAGCAGGGCGTCTTCACCGTCACCCGCGACGGCAAGACCATCGCCACCCTGACGCCGCAGCGCCGCAGCTACCCGGTCACCCGCATGACGACGACCGAGGCGGCGATCCACACCACCTGGCTGTCCGACGTCTACGTGGCGCTGGGCGACCCGACGCAGAACGGCACGGCCTGGACCGTGCGGCTGTACCATCACCCGCTGGTGCCGTGGATCTGGATCGGCTCGCTGGGGATGATGCTGGGCGGGCTGGTCAGCCTGTCCGACCGCCGCTTCCGCGTCGGTGCCCCGGAGCGCCGCCGCGCCGCCAAGGGCAATCTTCAGCCCGCCGAGTAAGGACACGCTTCCGATGCGCCGCCTGATCTATCTGTTGCCGCTGCTGCTGTTCGTCGGTGTCGGCGTGGCCTTCCTGCGCGGGTTCGACCGCGACCCGCGCGACATCCCCTCCGCCCTGATCGACAAGCCGGCGCCGGAGTTCGCCCTGCCGCCGCTGCCGGGCCACAAGGAAGGGCTGTCCAACGCGACGCTGAAGGGCGACGTCACGCTGGTGAACGTCTTCGCCTCCTGGTGCATCCCCTGCAAGGCCGAGCACCCGATCATCACCCGGCTGGCCCGCGAGCAGGGCGTGACGGTGCGCGGCATCAACCACAAGGACAAGGCGGAGGACGCCATCGCCTGGCTGAACCGCAACGGCGACCCCTACGCCAGCATCGGCGTCGACCTGGACGGCCGCGTGTCCATCGACTGGGGGGTCTACGGCGTGCCGGAGACCTTCCTGCTCGACCGCCAGGGCCGCATCCGCTTCAAGCATGTCGGCCCCCTGACCCCGCAGGTGGTCGAGGAGCAGATCCTGCCCATGGTCAAGCATCTGCGGAGCGCGTCGTGAGAGCCCTTCTTTCCACGACCTTGATGGCCGTCCTGCTGGCGTTGACCCCGGTCGCCGCCTCCGCCGTCCAGCCCGACGAGGTGCTGAAGGACCCGGCGCTGGAGGGCCGCGCCCGGGAGATCAGCAAGGATCTGCGCTGCCTCGTCTGCCAGAACCAGTCGATCGACGATTCCAACGCGCCGCTCGCCCGCGACCTGCGCGTTCTGGTCCGTGAGCGGCTGACCGCCGGCGACAGCAACCAGCAGGTGCTGAGCTTCGTCACCGACCGCTACGGCGACTATGTGCTGCTGCGCCCGCCCTTCAAGGCGACGACGCTGTTCCTGTGGATCGGCCCCTTCGTGATCCTGGCCATCGGCGGCGTCGTGACGGCCCTGTACCTGCGCGGGCGGAAGGGGGCTGCCGCCGATGGCCCGATGACCGCGGGCGGCGACACCGCCCCGCTGACCGAGGACGAGCGACGGCGCCTGGACGCCCTGCTCCGCAAGGACAAAGCCTGATGCTGTTCTGGATCGTCGCCGCCGCCCTGACGGCGGCCGTGGTGCTGCTGATCGTGCCGCCGCTGCTGAGGAAGCCCGAGGGAGCCGCCGAGGAGCGGGCCGCCTACGACCTGGAGGTCTACCGCGACCAGCTGGGCGAGCTGGAGCGCGACCAGGGCCGCGGCCTGATCAGCGAGGCGCAGGCCGCTGCCGCCCGCGCCGAGATCGGCCGCCGCATGCTGGCCATCGCCGACCACGGCAAGGGCTCCGCGAAAGACGCGAAGAAGAGCAAGGTGCCCGCCGCCCGCGCCCCGCGCAGCGCGATGGCGCTGGCCGCCCTGCTGGCCGTCCTGCTGCCGCTCGGCACGCTGGCCGTCTACGGCAAGCTCGGCCGTCCCGAGTTGCCGGCCCAGCCGCTGGCCTCGCGCAATCTGGATCATGAGCGCGGCGGGCCGCCGAAGAACGTGCTGGCGGCGATGGACAAGCTGAAGGCCCAGCTCGCCGAGACCCCCGACGACCCGCAGGGTTGGGCCATCCTCGGCCAGGCCTACGCCAAGATGGGCCGCCTGCCCGAGGCCGCCGACGCGCTGGGCAAGGCGGTGGCCCTGGCCGGCGACGATCTGGAGCTTCTCGGCAGCTACGGCGAGGTCCTGATCTCGGCCAATGGCGGTACCGTTCCGGACGAGGCCCGCAAGACCTTCGACCGCGTGCTGGCGAAGGACCCCAAGGAGCCGCGCGCCCGCTTCTACGCCGCGCTGGCCCGCTTCCAGGCCGGCGACACCAAGGACGCGCTGGAGCGCTGGAGCGCCCTGCTCGCCGAGTCCCACGCCGACGCGCCCTGGGTGCCGATCGTCCGGACGCAGATCGCGGAGGCCGCCAAGGCGCTGAACCTCGACCCGGCCAAGGTGACGCCGGAACCGCTGCCCGCCCAGCAACAGCCGCCGGTCGCCCAGAACCAGGGCCAGAATCAGGGTCAGGGCCAAGCGCAGGGCCAGACCGAGGGCGAGGACCAGCAGATGATCCGCGGCATGGTCGACGGGCTGGCCGCCCGGCTGGAGGCCAACCCGGACGACGTGGACGGCTGGCTGCGGCTGTCGCGCTCCTACGGCGTGATGGGCGAGTCGGCGAAGGCCATCGACGCCGCCCGCAAGGCGCGGGAGCGGGCGCCCCAGCGGCCCGACGTTCTGGTCGCCTACGCCTCTGCCCTGCTGTCGGCGGAGCCGCGGAGCAGCAAGCCCGGCCCGATGCCGGAGGAGGCCGTCGCCTCGCTCCGTCAGGCGCTGGCGGCCGAGCCCGACAACCGCGACGCGCTCTGGCTGCTCGGCCTGAACGCCGCGGGCGTCGGCCAGACCGCCGAGGCCACCGATCTGTGGACCCGCCTGCTGGCTCAGTTCAAGCCGGAGGAGCCGGAATACACGCTGATTCGCGCCCGCCTCGAGTCGCTGAAGGCCGGCGGCTGATCCTCTCCCGAATGTCCCTTGCACCCTGGCCGGTCCGAAGAGCAGGATAGCGATGCACGCTGGGGTGGCGTTTCCGGCAATGGAGCGCCACCCGCAGGCCGATCCGCCAGGGACGCGACCGATTGCCCACCCACGCGCTCACCGCCAAAGGTCCCGCCACCGGCCCCGGCATGGCGGGAAAGCCGTTGGAGGCGGCCTTCTGGATGCTGGGGGCCGCCCTGTTCATCGCCATCGGCAACGCGATGATCCGCCATGTCAGCGGCGAGCTTCATCCCTTCGAAATCGTCTTCTTCCGCAACCTGTTCAGCCTGATGTTCATGCTGCCCTGGATCGCGGCGGTCGGGCTGGGACGGCTGCGCACCGGGCGGGCGGGGCTCTACGCCTCGCGCTCGGCGACCAGCTTGGTGGCGATGCTGTGCTGGTTCTACAGCGTCACCCACATGCCGCTGCCGGACGCCACGGCGCTCAGCTTCACCATCCCCCTCTTCGTCACCGCCGGGGCCGCGCTGTTCCTGAACGAGACGGTGCGGGCGCGACGCTGGGCCGCCGTCCTGGTCGGGCTGGCCGGGGTGATGATCGTCATCCGCCCCGACGACGCCACCCTGGACCCGACGATCCTGGTCATGCTCCTGCATTGCGTCGCCGCCGCCATAACCACGCTCCAGGTGCGGGCGCTGGCGACCTCCGACGGGGTGATGGTGGTGGTCGCCTACATGGGGCTGTTCCTGACCCCGATGGCGCTGGTGCCGGCGCTGTTCGTGTGGGAGTGGCCGAGTTGGACGGCGCTCGGCTGGCTCGTCCTGCTGGGCGGCATCCTGACCCTGGGACAGTTGGCGATGACCCGCGCCTTCAAGCTGGCGCCGGCCTCGGCGATGATGCCCTACGATTACGCCCGCCTGCCCTTCACCGCCCTGCTCGCCTGGCCGCTGTTCGGCGAGGCCATGGACGTCTGGGGCTGGGTCGGCGCCGGGGTGATCGCCGCCTCCGCCCTCTACACCGCGCACCGCGACGCCGCGCAGTCACGCGCGGAGCGGAGTGCGGCCAAGGCGTGAGCCGTCAATGCTCCGCGGCAGGCTTCATCCGCTGTTCCTTGCGCAGGGCGGCGCGGGCGCGATCCTCATGCTCGGGCTTCAGATTGCTCCGCACCGCATGGACGGCCGTGGCCAGAACCGCCGCGTCGTCCACGAAACCGACCGCGATCAGCCAGTCCGGGATCGAGTCCGCGGGCAGCACGAAATAGGCCAGCGCCGCCATCAGGATCGCCTTCGCCTTGAAGGGCGTCTGCGGGTCGGTCGCGCAGAAGAAGGCGGCCAGCGCCTGCTCCAGGAAGGGAACGCGGTGCAGGTTGGCGCGCAGCGTGTTCCAGAAGCGGCGGCGGACGTAGCGCTCGTTCCGCTCCACGCGGACGGGATCAATGACGGTGGGCAAAGCGGCGGCGGCTTCGGTGGGTCCGTCGGTGGCGATCGGCATGGCTTTCCCTGGGCTCCCCCTGCACCGGCCGCCCTTCCCGGTGGACCGGGCGGGGCGGCCTGTTGCACAGTTGCGTGGAGTGACAACAGCGCAGACGCGCCAACGGTCCCGCCAAGGGTTCGACTACGGCCAAAGGGTCAGAAGGAGGAAACCGCCATGCCGATGAAGAAGGGCTACAAGGAGTTGCTGGCCGAAGCGAACGCCCGCATCGAGGCGATCACGCCACAGGAGGCGCTGTCCCTGCACGGCGACCCCGACGTGGTCTTCGTCGACATCCGCGACCCGCGCGAGCTGACGCGCGACGGCATGATCCCCGGCGCCTTCCCGGCCACCCGCGGCATGCTGGAATTCTGGGTGGACCCGGACAGCCCCTATCACAAGCCGGTCTTCGCGTCGGGCAAGCGCTTCGTCTTCTACTGCGCCAGCGGCTGGCGCTCGGCGCTCGCCACCGACACCGTGCAGTCGATGGGGCTGGAGAACGTCTGCCACCTCGAAGGCGGCTTCAAGGGCTGGAAGGAGGCCGGGCTGCCCGTCGCCATGCCGCCCGCCACCGAACGCAAGGGAAGCTGAGATGGACCAGAGAGTCAGCCTGATCACTCTGGGCGTTGCCGACCTCGCGCGCAGCCGCCGCTTCTACGAGGAGGGGCTGGGCTGGACCCCCTCTCCGGTCAGCCAGGACGCCATCACCTTCTACCAGCTGGGTGGCGTGGCGCTCGCCCTGTTCGGGCGGGAGGCGCTGGCCGAGGACGCGCATCTGGCGGAGTCCGGCCCGACCTCGGGCTTCGGCGGCATCACACTGGCCCACAACCTGCGCAGCAAGGCCGAGGTGGACGCCGTGATGGCCCAGGCCGAGCGGGCCGGCGGGCGCATCCTGAAGCCGGCGCAGGATGTCTTCTGGGGCGGCTACAGCGGCTATTTCGCCGATCCGGACGGCCATCCCTGGGAGGTCGCCTGGAACCCCTTCGCCGCGCTGGGCGAGGACGGGAGCTTCAGGCTGGAAGGGTGAGGGGCACGTCGTCCATCTGCAATCTTTGATCGAGAATGCGGTGGAGGCGTCTGACGCCGTTCGGACCAGGACACCGTCATGACACCCATGACGGTGTCGTTCAAAAACGAAGAATGTTACTTTTTGACGAAATATATTTTCGTTAAAATGTAGATCAATATTAATATGTACCATCCACGATGCAATGACCTGCAACGTCAACGCATCGTGGAACCAGCCGATGTCTACGGTCAAAGCACGCCTTTTGGTTGCTCTCTCTGTTCTGTGCTTCTTTCTTTTCGCGATTGCGGCCACCGGCTGGCTGGCCCTTGGGCAGTCGCACCAGGGCATGGAGACGGTGTTCAAGGACCGCGTCGTCCCGCTGCGCGACCTGAAGGTCGTCTCCGACATGTTCGCCGTCAACATCGTCGACACCACGCACAAGGTGCGCGGCGGCGCCGAGACGTGGGAAGGCGGTCTCAAATCCATCGATGCCGCGCTCGGCGAGATCGCGACGCGCTGGTCGGCCTTCACGGCCACTTCGATGAACGCCCGCGAAAAGGAGCTGGCGAACGAGGCCGAGCGCCACATGGGCAAGGCGCGCGCCGCCGCGACGACCGCCCGCGCGCTGATGCAGGCCAGGGATCAGGCCGCGCTCGAAGCCTTCGCGGTGTCCACGCTCTACCCCAGCATCGACCCGGTGGCGGCGGCCGTCGGCAAGCTGGTCGACCTGCAGTTGAAGGAGGCCGAGGCCGAGTATGGGCGGACCAACGCCGCCTACGACACCTCCCGCTGGATCCTGGGGATCGCGGTGCTCCTCGGCGTTCTGGCCGCGGCCTTTGCCGTGACGACGACGCTGTTCCGCGTGGTCGGCCCGCTGCACGCCATGGCCGAACTGATGCAGCGCCTCGCCAAGGGCGATCTCGGCATCACCGTCGACGGCACGGACCGAATGGACGAGGTCGGCACGCTCGCCCGCTCGCTGGCGGTGTTCAAGGACTCCGCCGCCGCGAACCGCCGGATGGCGGAGGAGCAGCGCCAGGAGCAGGCCCGCAAGGAAGCCCGGCAGGCGCTCGTCGAGACGTACATCGTCGGCTTCGACAGCACGGTGCACGCGACGCTGAAGATGCTGGCCTCCGCCGCCACCGAGATGCGCGCCACCGCGGAGTCGATGTCGTCCACCGCCGAGGAGACCAGCCGGCAGGCGTCGACGGTCGCCGCCGCGTCGGAGCAGGCGACCACCAACGTCCAGGCGGTTGCCGGAGCCACCGAGGAGCTGTCCGCCTCCATCACCGAGATCGGCCGCCACGTCGCGACCTCCACCACCATCGCCGGCAACGCCGTGGAGGAGGCGGCCCGCACCGACCGGACAGTCCAGGGCCTGGCGGAGGCCGGTCAGAAGATCGGCGAGGTGGTCGGGCTCATCAAGGCCATCGCCGACCAGACCAACCTGCTGGCGCTCAACGCCACCATCGAGGCCGCGCGCGCCGGGGAGGCCGGCAAGGGCTTCGCCGTGGTGGCCTCGGAGGTCAAGTCGCTGGCCAACCAGACGGCCAAGGCGACCGAGGAGATCGCCACCCAGATCCAGACGATCCAGGGCGTGACCACCGAAACCGTCCGCGCCATCAAGATCATCGGCGGGACGATCGGGGAGATCAACGGCATCGCCACCACCATCGCCGCCGCGGTGGAGGAGCAGGGTGCTGCCACCGGCGAGATCGCCCGCAACGTCCAGCAGGCCGCCCACGGCACGACAGAGGTGTCGGGCAGCATCGTCCAGGTTCATCAGGCCGCGGTGGAGACCGGGTCCGCCGCTTCCCAGGTGCTGTCGTCTGCCGAGGAACTCAGCCGGCAGGCGGAAACGCTCCGCCTGGAGGTCGAGCGCTTCCTCGTCAACATCCGGGCGGCGTGAGCGGCGTTCCGCACCACGCAGCCATCGCCCGAAACGAAACGAGGGGGCCGAAGCCCCCTCGTTCCACGTTCACAACGGTCTCGCGCTTACTTGACGTTCGCGCGGGCCATGGCGCCCAGACGCAGGCGGAGCGCGTTCAGCTTGATGAAGCCTTCCGCGTCCTTCTGGTTGTAGACGCTGTCTTCCTCGAACGTCACATAGTCCATGCGGTAGAGGCTGTTCGGCGACTTGCGGCCGACGACCGTGACGTTGCCCTTGAACAGCTTCAGGCGGACCACGCCGTTCACCGGCTCCTGGGTCTGGTCGATCAGGGCCTGGAGCGCCAGACGCTCCGGGCTGAACCAGTAGCCGCAGTAGATCAGCTCGGCGTAGCGCGGCATCAGCTCATCCTTCAGATGGCCGGCGCCGCGGTCGAGCGTGATGCTCTCCATCGCGCGGTGGGCGGCCAGCAGGATGGTGCCGCCCGGCGTCTCGTACACGCCGCGCGACTTCATGCCGACATAGCGGTTCTCGACGAGGTCGAGGCGGCCGATGCCGTTCTCGCCGCCCAGACGGTTCAGCTCGGTCAGCAGGGCCGCCGGGGACAGGGCCTTGCCGTCGATCGCCACGGCGTCGCCGCGCTTGAACTCGACCTCGACGTAGGTCGGGGTGTCCGGGGCCTTCTCCGGGGCGACGGAGCGGGTGTACATGTCCTCGAACGGCTCGACCCACGGGTCCTCCAGCGCCTTCCCCTCGTAGGAGATGTGCAGGAGGTTGGCGTCGGTGGAGTACGGGGCCTCGCCGCGCTTGTCCTTGGCGATCGGGATCTGGTTCTTCTCGGCGTAGTCGATCAGCCGGGTGCGGCTGTTCAGGTCCCACTCGCGCCACGGGGCGATGATCTTGATGTCCGGGCGGAGCGCGTAGTAGCCCAGCTCGAAGCGGACCTGGTCGTTGCCCTTGCCGGTGGCGCCGTGGGCCACGGCATCGGCGCCGACCTGGTTGGCGATCTCGATCTGGCGCTTGGCGATCAGCGGCCGTGCGATCGAGGTGCCGAGCAGGTAGGTGCCCTCATAGAGGGTGTTGGCGCGGAACATCGGGAACACGAAGTCCCGCACGAACTCTTCGCGCAGGTCGTCGATGAAGATGTTTTCCGGCTTGATGCCCAGAAGCTCGGCCTTCTTGCGCGCCGGCTCCAGCTCCTCGCCCTGGCCGAGGTCGGCGGTGAAGGTCACCACCTCGCATTGATAGGTTTCCTGGAGCCACTTCAGGATCACCGAGGTGTCGAGGCCGCCCGAATAGGCGAGCACCACTTTCTTGATCTGTTTGCCGGACGCACCGCTCATGGGACTACTCACGCGGGTGGGGAAAAATATCGGTGCCGGACAGTAGCCCTACGACCGATGCGAATCAATCGGTCCCGCTCGGTCCCAAGGCAATCGCTCGAAGGGGACGCCGCTTGGCCGGGGGGCAAGATCGACACGGATTTCACGGATTTGAGCACGGATTTCTCGGACGTCACCGTTCCGGCCACACGCCAAGCGCATCGAGCCGATCGCCTCCGTGAAATCCGGTCGTGATCCGTGAAATCCGTGTCGATCTTGCCGGCGTCTTCAGCGCTTGGCATTCGGGCGACCGCCCTACGCTCAATCCGTCCCGGCGTCGGCCGCAACGGTGCTCTCCGCGGCGGGGCGGGCGGGCGCCCGGTCCACGAAGGGCCAGCGGATGTAGGCGTAGAGCCACATCGCCAGGATGTCCGCCCCGTTGATCAGCAGGACCAGCGCCCACAGCGGGCTGCGCCCGCCCTTGGCCAGCACCCAGCCGCCGAAGATCAGCTTCAGCATCAGCAGGATCGCCATGACGAGGTTCGCCGTCCACGGGTCGGTGGACATGATCGCCGCCCAGGGCTGCCAATAGACGGCGTTGAGCAGGCCGACAATGGCGTCGAGCATCTCCATCACGCGGCCCTCCGCGCCTTGCGCGGCCGCGCCGGCCCGTCGACCAGGACCCGCGCCGGCCAGCGCCGCACCGTCAGCAGGCCCAGCACGCCGACCAGCCCGATCACCGGCACGAAGATCACCAGCGCCCACCAGGGCGAGAAGCCCGCCCGGCGGAAGATGCGCATCAGCGGCCAGACCGCCGCCGCGTTGAACAGGAACAGGATCAGGCCGGGATCGACGGCGAACTCAGGCACGGAGCACTCCCAGGGATAATTCCGGCCTTACCCGGCCAGCGCCGCGTCCTTCTCGGCCAGCACCTTCTCGATGGCGGCGCGGTCGGCGGCGGACAGGCGGACGGACGCGCTCTTCAACTGGCCGCAGGCGGCCATGATGTCCTCGCCGCGGGTGGTGCGGACGGGGCTGGCGTAGCCGGCGTTGTTGACGATGTCGCCGAAGATCTGGATCGCCCGGTCGGTCGAACGCTCGTAGGGTGCGCCCGGCCAGGGGTTGAAGGGGATCAGGTTGATCTTCGACGGGATGCCTTCCAGCAACTTGACCAGGGCGCGGGCGTCCGCCGGGCTGTCGTTGATGCCCTTCAGCATCACGTATTCGAAGGTGATGCGCCGCGCGTTGTTCAGGCCGGGGTAATTGCGGCAGGCGTCCATCAGCTCCTTCAACGGATATTTCCGGTTGATGGGCATGATGATGTCGCGCAGCTCGTCGGTCACGGCGTGCAGGCTGACCGCGAGGTTGACGTTCAGCTCCTCGCCGCAGCGCTTCATGGCCGGGACGACGCCGGAGGTCGAAAGCGTGATGCGGCGCTTCGAGATCGAGATCCCGTCGCCGTCCATGACGATCTTCAGCGCCTTGGCGACGTTCTCGTAGTTAAAGAGCGGCTCCCCCATCCCCATCATGACGATGTTGGAGATCATCCGCCCGTCCGGCGGCGCCGGCCATTCGCCGAGCGCGTCGCGGGCCAGCATGACCTGGGCCACGATCTCCGAGGCGTCGAGGTTGCGCACCAGACGCTGCGTGCCGGTGTGGCAGAAGCGGCAGGTCAGCGTGCAGCCGACCTGCGAGGAGACGCAGAGCGTGCCGCGGTCCTCCTCGGGGATGTGGACGCTCTCCACCTCCTGCCCGTCGGGCATCCGCAGCAGCCACTTGCGCGTGCCGTCTACCGACTTCAGGTCGCGGACGACCGTCGGGCGGGCCACGGCGTAGCTTTCCGCCAGCTTCTCGCGCACTGGCTTGGCGAGCGTGGTCATCACCGCGAAGTCGGTGGCTCCGCGGTGGTAGATCCAGTGCCAGAGTTGGCGGGCCCGGAATTTCTCCAGGCCGACGGACAGCATTTCGGCTTCCAGCTCGTCGCGGGACAGGCCGACAAGGTTCTTGCGCCCGTCGGCGTCAACAGCCGGCAGGGCAAAGGCAGCAGCATGGTTGGAGGCGCTCATGGCCCCCTAAATAGGGCCACGAGCGTCCGGAGTCAAAAGACGAAACGAGGAGCGACCAAGTGAAAAGAGCAGCGCTGCTCAGCGCTTCACGCCGCAGGCCTGGTTGATCGCGTCGTAAGCCTGGGCGAAGCCGTCGGTGCTGTAGGTGTCGGTGGTCTTCGTGCCGCGGCCCGAAACACCCTTCACCACCATGGACTTGCCCTTGGCGTCGCGCATCGCGGCGGTGACGGCCTTGTCGGTGTCGGCGTCGCGCGCCCAGGCGGTCTCGCCGTCGGTGAACAGCTTGAAGGACTTGCCGGCCACGTCCAGCGTGGACTCGCTGTCCTTCTTGAGGGGATAGCCGACGACGACGCTGACGACGTCCAGCGCCTTTTCCGCCGGGCGGTGGGTGACCAGCACATAGATGTCCCCGCGCTTGGCCGCGGCGGGCTCCTTCTTCTTGGGCTGGCTGGACAGGTAGCAGACCTTGTGCCCGCCCTCGTCGAAGGCGAAGGCGTTCCAGTCCTTGAAGGTCCCCAGCAGGCGCGGATCGGCGGCGCCAGCCGTGGTAACGGTTGCGGCGAGGATCGGACCGGCCAGAAGCAGAGCGGCGCCGGCGGTGCGACGGATGGTGCGAATGGGCAACATCGGTTGGCGAAGGCTCGAATGGTTTCGCGGACGGGTTCGGGAGTGGGTCGGACCCTACCCCAATTCGGTGAGGCTTTCCAGGGCCGCCGCCCCGTCCCGGCGGCGAAGTCACGGGTTGTTCCGCGAGCCGGTCCTGCAATCGATCGCTCGATTTCGCGTCGAAAGCCGGTGATCCGACCGAGAACAGGACGCGTAGAAGGTCCATCGAACGCTGGACCGAACGCCGCAGCACACCCATGAGACCACTGGCCGCCCGACCACTCGACGGTGCACACGACGCGGGGGAGCGCCAAACACGCTTTGCAGCGGGGCGCCCCGCGCACCATGTGATGCGGGGCTTGCCCTTGTGCGCAAAGCCCATGCGCGCAGAGACGGCGCTCCCGAAGACGTGCCCGAAGACGTGGATGCAGGATCTTGGTTCCTCTGCCGCCGGCGCCGACCGGACCTTCGAAGAACTGCTGACCGCGGTCGGGCGGGACCGCGACCGCACGGCTTTCGCGGCCCTGTTCGGGCATTTCGCCCCACGGTTGAAGGCCTATCTGCGCCGCCAGGGCTGCGACGCGGGCGGTGCGGAGGAGTTGGTGCAGGACGTAATGCTGTTGGTGTGGCGCCGCGCGGAAACCTATGACCCGACCCAGGCGTCCGCCGCCACCTGGGTGTTCACCATCGCCCGCAACCGGCGGATCGACGCGCTGCGGCGGGAACAGCGGCCCGAGATCGACCCAGCCGACCCCACGCTGGTGCCCGACCCGGTGGAAAGCGCCGACGACGGGGTGGCGGCGCGCGAAACCGCCGGACGCCTGAAAGCGGCGCTGAAGACCCTGCCGCCGGAACAGGCCGACCTGCTGCGGCTGGCCTATTTCGAGGACAAGCCGCACAGCCAGATCTCCGCCGAACAGGGCATTCCGCTGGGCACCGTCAAGTCGCGCCTGCGTCTGGCCATGGAGCGGCTGCGCAAGGCCATGAGGGACTCCCGATGACCGTGCCCACCCACCATCCCGGCGACACCCTGCTGATCGACTATGCCGGCGGCGCTCTGGGCGAGGCGGCGTCGCTGATCGTGGCGACGCATCTGGCGCTGTGCCCCTGCTGCCGCCTGAACGTCGCCGAGATGGAAGCGGTCGGCGGCGCCCTGCTGGAGAGCATCGAGCCGGAGGAGGTCGACCCCGCCTGCCTGGAGACGGTTCTCGCCCGGCTGGACGACTTGCCGCCCCTGCCCCGCGCGCCCCGGCCGAAGCTGGTCTGCCAGCCGGCCGAAGTGCCGCTGCTGCCCGAGCCGCTGCGCCGCTATGTCGGCAGCGACCTGTCGCGCCTGCCCTGGAAGCGGCTTATGCGCGGCATGGACTGCTACGACATCCCGCTGGGTTCCCCACTGGAGTCCGGTTCCGAACGCCGCGGCAAGGCCCGGCTGATGCGGCTGGCGAGCGGCGTCGGGCCGCCCCACCACACCCACCGGGGGATTGAACTGACTCTGGTTCTGGACGGCGGCTTCACCGACGATCTGGGCCAGTTCGCCCGCGGCGACCTGTCCGTCGCCGACGACTCCGTGCGCCACCGCCCGGTGGCCGACGACGAGGGCTGCCTGTGCCTGGCCGTGACCGACGCGCCGCTTCGTTTCACCGGCGCGCTGGGGCTGATCCTCAACCCCTTCGTGACGTTCTGAATTTGAACCGGATCATCCGTCGTCGCGGACGACATCAGTCATCGTCACGGACGATCACCGGCTTCTGGATGCCGCGCATACGGCGGCGCCGCTCCGGGTTGCGCATGATCTGGCGGCCGTGCTGGTGATCGCGCAGCGGCTCGGTCGGGCCGCCGACGCGCACCGGGCGTTCGGCGAAGCGGCCCAGGCTGATCATCCGGTCGTACATCACCAGGGCGCCGGCCACCCCGACGTTGATGCAGAACTTCATCGGGATCTTCACCGTGAAGTCGCAGCGCTCCAGCAGCGGTTCGGACAGGCTGCCGCGCTCCGGCCCCAGCACATAGGCGGCGCGCGTCGGATGGCGGAAGCTGGGCAGTTCCACCGCGTCCTCGGTCAGCTCCACCCCGACGAGTTGGCAGTCCTTGGGCAGGGCCAGATCGGCCACCCGGTCGTAGACGTAGAGCGGCAGATGCTCCGACGCGCCGGAGGTGTCCACGATGTGCGCCTCGTGCAGGTCGGGCTCCGGGTCGATGGCGAAGAAGAAGGAGGCGCCGAAGGCGTGGGCGGAGCGCATCAGGTTGCCGACATTGCCCGGCTTGCTGATCCGCTCCACCCCGATGGCGAAATATCCACGCATGGCTTTGCACAATCACTCGTAGTTTCGGCCCGCGCATAGCGCGAATCGGCCGTGATCCGGTGGGTCCGATGGTGCGACACCTTGCCTCGCGCCCCGGAGAGAGGCAAGCTCTCCACCCATGAGCCACGACCATTCCTCCTGCTGCGGCGGCCACGGTGACCACCACGGCCACGCCGACCATCACCACCCCGCCGAGGGGCACGCCGACCTGTCCGGACCGCCGGAGGCGCCGATCCTCGTCGAGGTGACGCGCGGCGGCATGGTGGAATCCGTCCATCGCGGGCGCGCCTGCATCGTCGATTCCGACGGTCGTGTGCTGGCCCAGTGGGGCGACATCCAGGCGCCGGTCTACCCGCGCTCCGCCATCAAGGCCATCCAGGCGATCCCGCTCGTCGAGACGGGCGCGCTGGACGCCTACGAGCTGGGCGACCAGGAGCTGGCGCTGGCCTGCTCCTCCCACCATGGGGAGATCCGCCACACCCGCATCGCGGAGGCCTGGATCAAGCGCATCGGCCTGACCGTGGGCGATTACGAGTGCGGGGCGCATCTGCCGACCGACACCGAGACCGCCCACGAGATGATCCGCCACGGCGAGACGCCGACCGCCTTCCACAACAACTGCTCCGGCAAGCACGCCGGCTTCCTGACCACCGCCCTGCACAGGGGCGAACCGACCAAGGGCTATGTCCGCTTCGACCACCCGGTGCAGCAGCGCATCCTCGGCGTGATGGAGCAGATGACCGGCCAGGACCTGTCGCAGGCCCCCTGGGGCGTCGACGGCTGCGCCATCCCGACCATCGGCATCCCGTTGGGCGCCATCGCCTACGCCATGGCCCGCATCGGCGACCCCAAGGATCTGCCCGACTCCCGCGCCGAGGCGGTGGCCCGCATCCGCCGCGCCTGGCGGTCGCACCCGCACCTGATCGCCGGCAAGGACAGCTTCGACACCGGCATGATGCAGGCGGCGGGCGGGCTGGTGCTGGTCAAGGGCGGGGCCGAGGGCGTGGGCTGCGCCGTCCTGCCCAAGCAGGGCCTGGGCATCGCCCTGAAGATCGACGACGGCACCCCCCGCGCCCGCGAGGTCGCCCTGGCCGCCCTGATCCGCGCCACCAAGGTGCTGTCCGACGAACAGTGGGCGCGGGCCGGCCAGCTCATCAACCAGCCGGTGACCAACCGCAACGGCCTGGAGGTCGGCGTGGTCCGCCCGGCGGAGGGCTGAAGGTCCGCAAGCGCGATCAAGCGGCCCTCGGCTAGGGTGCCGGGCATGGAGGACCCATGACCAAGCCCGACACCCTGCTGGACTACGGCCGCCGCATCGAGCGTGTCATCGACCACATCGCCGCCCATCTGGACGAGACGCTGGAGTTGGAACGGCTGGCCGCCGTCGCCTGCTTCTCGCCCTACCATTTCCACCGCATCTACCGCGCCATGGCGGGGGAAACGGCGGCGGACACGTTGCGTCGGCTGCGTCTGCACCGTGCCGCAGGCGACCTCGTGAAGGGCGGAGACGGCATGGAGCAGGTCGCACGGCGCGCCGGCTACGGCAGCGTGGAGGCGTTCACCCGCGCCTTCGGGCAGGTCTACGGCCTGAGCCCCGGCGCCTACCGGCGGCAAGGCCGCCTGGTTCCTCCATCCGACCAACCACCGGACGAGGAGCGAAGCATGCACGACGTCACCATCCGCGATCTGCCGCCGCTGCGCGTGGCCGCCATGGCTCACCAAGGCCCCTATATGAACATCGGCACGACCTTCGAGCGGCTGTACGCCTGGGCCGCGGGCCGCGGCCTTGTGGGACCGGAGACGCGGTCCTTCGCCCTTTATTACGACGACCCGGAATCGGTTCCGGCGGACCATCTCCGTTCCGAGGCCGCGTTGCTGGTCGACGGACCGATCCCTGAGGACGGACCGGTTCGCGCGCGTGACATTCCCGGCGGCCGGCACGCCGTTCTGATCCACAAGGGTCCCTACGCGGAGTTGGAACGCCCCTACCGCTGGCTCTACCGCGACTGGCTGCCGTCGAGCGGCCACGCGCCGGCCGACCGCCCCTGCGTCGAGGAATATCTGAACAATCCCCGCACCCTTCCCCCCGAGGAGTGGCTGACGGAGATCCGGTTGCCTTTGGCGTGAGAGGAGGCGGAGGGGAGGCGTTCCTCCCCTCCCCATCCCCCAAGCCCGTTCCATTGATGCTATGGTCCGGCACCCGTCCACCTGACCGGTTGCCCGATCCATGAGCATCGACACCCTGCGCGCCCAGTACGAAGCCTTCCCCTATCCCGCGCGCAACCCCGCCGACGAGAAAAAGCGCCTGATCACCGGATCGCCCAGCCATCTGGACGAGGTGAACCACAACGTCTTCGGCGGGCGTCTCGACCACGCCAAGCCCCTCAGGGTGCTGGTGGCCGGCGGCGGGACCGGCGACGGGACGATCATGATCGCCCAGCAGCTGGCTGACGCCGGCAATCCGGGGCACGTCACCTATCTCGACCTCTCCGACGCCGCGCGCGACATCGCCGAGGCGCGGGCCAAGGCGCGCGGGCTGACCAACATCGACTTCCGCCGCGGCTCGCTGCTCGACCTCGGCGGGCTGTTGGAGGAGGGGGGGCCGTTCGACTACGTCGACTGCTGCGGCGTGCTGCACCATCTGGACGAGCCGGCGGCGGGCATCCGCTCGCTGGCGGGAGCGCTGAAGCCGGGCGGCGGGATCGGGCTGATGGTCTACGCACCGTACGGGCGCACCGGCGTCTATCCCATGCAGGCGGCGCTGCGCACCATCGCGGCGGACCTGCCGCCGAAGGAGCGGGTGGCGCTGGCCCGCCGGCTGATCGAGCGCCTGCCGACGTCCAACTGGCTGCTGCGCAACCCCTTCATCAACGACCACAAACAGGCCGACGCCGACCTCTACGACCTGCTGCTGCATTCCTGCGACCGGCCCTTCACCGTGCCGGAGCTGGCGGAGCTGGCGGCGGCGGGCGGTCTGGCCATCGCCGCGCTGGTGGACCCCTACCGCTACGACCCCGCCGTCTGGGTGAAGGACCCCCGCCTGCTGAAGCGGCTCGACGGGCTGTCCCGGCTGGAGCGCGCCGCCTGGGCCGAGCAGGTCACCGGCAGCATGACCAAGCACATCGCCTATCTCGTCCGTCCCGAGGATGCCGAGGGCGCCATCGCCCGCCCGGACGGGCCGGAGGTGGTGCCGGTGCTGCGCGACCTCGACGGCGCCGCGGTGGCCAAGGGCCTGCCCCCCGGCGGCGTGCTGGAGGCGGAGCTGATGGGCGCGGTCATCCCCCTGCCCCTGCCCCGTCTGGCCGGGCCGATCCTGGCGCGGGTGGACGGGCGGACCAGCCTGGGCGACATCCACCAAGCGGTGGCGGAGAAGGCCGGGCCGCTGGCCTGGGACGCTTTCCTGGCGCAGTTCGCGCAGCTTTTCACGGCGCTGAACGGCGTCGGCAAGATGTATCTGCGCCGCTGAGCGCGTCACCGCTTCCAAAATGAAAAATCCGCCGCCGGGAGGCCCCGGCGGCGGAAGTTCATGGAGGAAACAACCAGGCTGCAAAAGGTGCTTAGTGGATGGTCTCGCCGTGCAGGGCGAGGTCCAGGCCGTCGCGCTCGACGTCCTCGTCGACGCGCAGGCCCATCACCACGTCGATGACCTTCAGGATGATGAAGGAGCCGACCGCCGAGTAGGCGATGGTGGCCAGGATGCCGTAGACCTGCGTCCAGATCTGGCCGACGTTGCCTTCCAGGGCGCCGGCGGTGCCGCCGATGGCTTCCTGGGCGAAGACGCCGGTCAGGATGGCGCCGACGATGCCGCCCACGCCGTGCACGCCGAAGGCGTCCAGCGAGTCGTCATAGCCGAGGGCGCGCTTGAGGCCGGTGGCGCCCCAGTAGCAGATCACGCCGGCGGCCAGACCGATGACCAGGGCGCCGGTCGGACCGACGAAGCCCGAGGCCGGGGTGATGGCGACCAGGCCGGCGATGGCCCCGGAGATGATGCCGAGGACCGAGGGCTTGCCCTTGGTGGCCCACTCGACCAGCAGCCAGGACATGGCGGCGGTGGCGGCGGCGATCTGCGTGACCAGCATGGCCATGCCCGCACGGCCGTCGGCGGCCACGGCGGAACCCGCGTTGAAGCCGAACCAGCCGACCCACAGCATCGAGGCGCCGATCAGGCTGAGCACCAGGTTGTGCGGGGCGAAGTTCTCGTTCGGGTAGCCCTTGCGCTTGCCCAGCACGATGGCGGCGACCAGACCGGCCACGCCCGCGTTGATGTGCACGACGGTGCCGCCGGCGTAGTCGAGCACGCCGTCACCCATCAGATAACCGCCCGGACCCCAGACCCAGTGGGTGATCGGCGCGTAGACGATCAGCGACCACAGGCCCGTGAAGACCAGCATCGAGGAGAACTTCATGCGGTCGGCGAAGGCGCCGGTGATCAGGGCCGGCGTGATGATGGCGAAGGTCATCTGGAAGACGACGAAGATCGTCTCCGGAATGACGCCCGACAGGCTGTCCTTGGTGATGCCGGCCAGCATGAACTTCGAAAGGCCGCCGAAATACGGGGTGCCTTCGGTGAAGGCGATGCTGTAACCGGCGAAGAACCACAGGATGCTGACCAGGCAGCAGATCGCGAAGCTCTGCATCACGACCGACAGCACGTTCATCTTGCGGACCATGCCACCGTAGAACAGGGCCAGACCCGGGATGGTCATGAACAGAACCAGCGCCGTGGCGACCAGCATCCAAGCCGTGTCGCCGCTGCTCAGGGTCGGCTCGGCCGCGGCGGCGGCCGCTTCCTGGGCGAGGGCAGCGGCAGGCAGACCGGCCAAGCCCAGAATCGCCGCCATCGTCGGCGCGGCGAGGGTGAAGAGACGGCTCATCGAGGCTCCTCTTTATTCGAATGCTTCTGGCCCGTTTCGCCCCGTCCCCGGTACAGACGGGGCGGCGGGAGGGGACCGTGTACGCCGATTTCTCTTCAAGAAGCGTGCCAACCCAAAAGGGCTAGGAATCGCGGTGGTTGCGGCCTTTCGGATGACCGCAAAGCAGCATAGGACCCGAGTCGCCGGACTGCCTTGCCCAGAAATTGAGCAGAAAATCGGACCACCCAAAGCCTTGCACCGCAGCGTGATTCGCCCATGGATTGCAGGTTGGCTGCCCCCTGTTGAGGCGCCGCGCGCCCGTTTCCCACGCGCTTGCCTGTTTATTGTGCACAGTGATGCGCCTGATTTCCGCACAACCGTTGGGCAGCCCCCCTCTATTTCCGGCCTGTTCCCCTCGGCCTATTGGCCCGCCCCCGTGAAATGTGGCACGGTCACCCTCTCAACCGGCGGAGCCGGACGGGGCCGGGGACAAGCGGCCTCCGCCCATACGGGTCCGCCGGACGCTTCCGGATGGCCGACAGCAAAAAAGAGAACCGAAAGGGGAGACACATGCTCGACAAACGGGATCTGCGGCTGGCGCCGCGCCGCGCCGTGGCACTTGTCCTGGCCGGCGGCCGGGGCAGCCGGCTGAAGCAGCTGACCGACCGTCGCGCCAAGCCGGCCACCTATTTCGGGGGCAAGTTCCGGATCATCGACTTCGCCCTGTCGAACTGCATCAATTCGGGTTTCCGCCGCATCGGCGTGCTGACGCAGTACAAGTCGCACAGCCTGCTGCGCCACCTGCAGCGCGGCTGGAACTTCTTCCGCGGCGAGATGAACGAGTTCTGCGACCTGCTGCCGGCGCAGCAGCGCATCAGCGAGACCGCCTGGTACCAGGGCACCGCCGACGCGGTTTACCAGAACCTGGACATCCTGCGCGACCACGAGCCTGAATACATCCTGATCCTGGCCGGCGACCACATCTACAAGATGGATTACGGCGCGCTGCTGCTCGACCACATCGCCAAGAAGGCCGATGTGACGATCCCCTGCATCCAGGTGCCGCGCGCCCAGGCGACCGGCTTCGGCGTCATGCATGTGGACGAGACGCAGCGCGTCATCGACTTCGTCGAGAAGCCCGCCGACCCGCCGCCGATGCCGGGCAACCCGGACAAGTCGCTGGCCAGCATGGGCATCTACGTCTTCAACGCGCAGTTCCTCTACGACCAGCTGGAGCGCGACTTCAACGAACCCGGCTCGTCCCGCGACTTCGGCAAGGACATCATCCCGTATCTGGTGACGAGCGGGGCGCGGGTGATGGCCCACGACTTCGCCGAGTCGGCCATCCTGAACGGCCATGAGTCGGAGCCCTACTGGCGCGACGTCGGCACCATCGACGCCTATTGGGAGGCCAACCTCGACCTCTGCCACGTCACGCCGCAGCTCAACATGTACGACCGCGAGTGGCCGATCTTCACCTACCAGGAGCAGCTTCCCCCGGCGAAGTTCGTCTTCGACGACGAGAACCGGCGCGGCATGGCCGTGGACAGCCTGGTGTCGGGCGGCTGCATCGTTTCCGGCTCGCTGGTGAAGAACTCGCTGCTGTTCAGCGAGGTGCGCGTCAACTCTTTCAGCGAGTTGCATCAGGCGGTGGTGCTGCCGGACGTCGACATCGGTCGTCATTGCCGCCTGACCAAGGTGGTGATCGACCGCGGCGTGGTGATCCCCGAGGGGCTGGTCGTCGGCGAGGACCCGGAGCTGGACGCCAAGCGCTTCCACCGCAGCGAGGGCGGCGTCTGCCTGATCACCCAGGACATGATCGACCGCCTGCCCAAGGACTGACCCTTCCCATCCCCCTTCGCCCCCCTGGGGCGAGGGGGCGGTGAGCAAGACCAAGAAGAAACCGAAAGACCCCGCCTCCATGCGCGTCCTGTTCGTCACGCCGGAATGCTACCCCCTGGTGAAGACCGGCGGGCTGGCCGACGTTTCCGCCGCCCTGCCCCCCGCCCTGAACCGCGCCGGAGCCGAGGTCCGCCTGCTGCTGCCCGGCTATCCGGCGGTGCTGAACGGGCTTGCCGACCTGCAGCCGGTCGGCACGCCGCTCACCGATCTGCCCGGCGGCGCCCCGGCGACGCTGCGGATCGGACGGATGCCCGACGGGGTGCTGGCCTATGTGCTGGACGCGCCGGCGCTCTACGACCGGCCCGGCAACCCCTATCTGGGACCGGACGGCAAGGACTGGCCGGACAACGCGGAACGCTTCGCGGCCCTGTCCTGGTGCGCGGCGGGCTTCGCGGCGGAGGACGGCCTCGATCCCTGGTGGCGTCCCGACGTGCTGCACGGGCACGACTGGCAGACCGGCCTGATCCCGGCCTATCTGGAGCTGCGCCCCGACCGCTTCACCGGGCCATTCCGGCCGGGCACGGTGACGACGATCCACAACATCGCCTATCAGGGCCTGTTCGGTGCCTGGATGATGAGCGACCTCGGCCTGCCGTCCGCCGCCTTCCGGATCGACGGGGTGGAGTATTACGGCGGGGTCGGCTTCCTCAAGGCCGGCTGCTTCTACTCCGACCGCCTGACCACGGTCAGCCCGACCTACGCCCACGAGATCCAGACGGCGGAGCACGGTTCGGGCCTGGAAGGGCTGCTCGCCACGCGGGCCGAGGCGCTGACCGGCATCCTCAACGGCGTGGACTATGACATCTGGGACCCCGCCATCGACCCGCACATCGCCGCCCGCTACGGCGCCGCGGACCTCGGCGGCAAGGACCTGTGCAAGGCCGACCTCCAGGCGACCTTCGGCCTGGACCGCCGGGCGGACGCCCCGCTGGCCGCGGTGGTCAGCCGCCTGACCGGCCACAAGGGGCTGGATCTGGTGCTGGAGGCGGCGTCGCAATGGATCGCCTGGGGCGGCCAGCTCGCTGTTCTCGGCAGCGGCGAGCCGGCGCTGGAGGCCGGCTTCCGCCACCTCGCCACCTGGTTCCCGAAGTCGGTCGGCGTGCGCATCGGCTACGACGAGGCGCTGTCCCACCGCATCCAGGCCGGCGCCGACCTGTTCCTGGTGCCCTCGCGGTCGGAGCCCTGCGGCCTGACCCAGATGTACGCGCTGAAGTACGGCACCCTGCCGCTGGTCCGCCGCACCGGGGGCCTCGCCGACACCATCGTGGACGCCAACCCGGCGGCGGTGAACGACGGCAGCGCCACCGGCTTCCAGTTCGTCAACGCCACCGTCCAGGAACTGACCTGGGCGCTGCGCCGCGCCGCCGCCCTCTACCGCAAGCCCGAGCGCTGGCACGCCATGCAGCAGCACGCGATGACCCGCGACTTCGGCTGGCACGGCCCGGCGGAGGAGTACATGGAGCTGTACCGAGCGGTGGCGCCGGTTCTGGTGGCGTAGGAGAGCGCGGGGCCGATCCCCGCGTTTCCCGCGAAAGGAGTGGAACGGGGACAGGGCCATTCCATAGGGCCTGTCCACGCCGCCATTGCGCGCATCGTCCGTCCGCCCTATGTTCCGCCCCAAACCAGGGCTCCGGGCACCGATGACTGACCTTTCGCACATCCGCAATTTCTCGATCATCGCACACATCGACCACGGCAAGTCGACCCTTGCCGACCGTCTGATCCAGCAGTGCGGCGGCCTCGATTCGCGCGAGATGCGCGAACAGGTGCTCGACAGCATGGACATCGAGCGCGAGCGCGGCATCACCATCAAGGCGCAGACCGTCCGCCTGCTCTACAAGGCCAAGGACGGGCAGCAATACACGCTGAACCTGATGGACACGCCGGGCCACGTCGACTTCGCCTACGAGGTCAGCCGCAGCCTCGCCGCCTGCGAGGGCTCGATCCTGGTGGTGGACGCCTCGCAGGGTGTGGAGGCGCAGACGCTCGCCAACGTCTATCAGGCGATCGACAACAACCACGAGATCATCCCGGTCCTGAACAAGATCGACCTGCCCGCGGCGGAGCCCGACCGCGTCAAGCAGCAGATCGAGGACGTGATCGGCCTGGACGCCACCGACGCCGTGGAGATCTCGGCCAAGACCGGCCTGAACATCGACGCCGTGCTGGAAGCCGTGGTGCAGCGCCTGCCCGCGCCCAAGGGCAACGCCGACGGCGAGTTGAAGGCCCTGCTGGTCGATTCCTGGTACGACCCGTATCTCGGCGTGGTCATCCTGGTGCGCGTGGTCGACGGGCGGCTGAAGGTGAACCAGAAGGTCCGCTTCATGGCCGCCGGCAGCGCGCACGAGGTGGACCGCGTCGGCGTCTTCACCCCGAAGGCGCTGCTGACCGGCGAGCTGGGGCCGGGCGAGATGGGCTTCATCACCGCCGCCATCAAGGACATCACGCTGACCAAGGTCGGCGACACCATCACCGAGGACCGCCGCCCGGCGGCGGAGCCGCTGGCCGGCTTCAAGCCCTCCATCCCCGTGGTGTGGTGCGGCCTGTTCCCGGTCGACGCCGCCGACTTCGAGCGGCTGCGCGACAGCCTGGGCAAGCTGAAGCTGAACGACTCCAGCTTCCATTACGAGGCCGAGACGTCGGCGGCGCTGGGCTTCGGCTTCCGCTGCGGCTTCCTCGGCCTGCTGCATCTGGAGATCATCCAGGAGCGCCTGGAGCGCGAGTTCAACCTCGACCTGATCACCACCGCGCCGTCGGTGGTCTACAAGCTCCACATGACCGACGGCACGGTGATGGATCTGCACAACCCGGCGGACATGCCGGACGTGATGAAGATCGACCGCATCGACGAGCCGTGGATCAAGGCCACCATCATGCTGCCCGACGAGTATCTGGGCGGCATCCTCCAGCTCTGCACCGAGCGGCGCGGCCAGCAGATCGAGCTGACCTACGCCGGCGCCCGCGCCATGCTGGTCTACCGCCTGCCGCTGAACGAGGTGGTCTTCGACTTCTACGACCGGCTGAAGTCGATCAGCCGCGGCTATGCCAGCTTCGACTACCAGATGGACAGCTACGAGGAAGGCGACCTCGTGAAGATGTCGATCCTGGTGAACGCCGAGCCGGTGGACGCCCTGTCGATGATCGTCCACCGCTCCCAGTCGGAGCGCCGCGGCCGCCAGCTCTGCGAGCGGCTGAAGGAGCTGATCCCGCGCCAGCTTTTCAAGATCGCCGTGCAGGCGGCCATCGGCGGCAAGATCATCGCCCGCGAGAGCATCGGCGCGCTGCGCAAGGACGTGACGGCCAAGTGCTACGGCGGCGACATCAGCCGCAAGCGCAAGCTGCTGGACAAGCAGAAGGAAGGCAAGAAGCGCATGCGGCAGTTCGGCCAGGTCGAAATCCCGCAGAGCGCCTTCATCGCCGCCCTCAAGATGGGCGACGAATAAGCGCCGGCCTCGCGACGGCATGACGGAAGGCGGGTCCGAAAAGGCCCGCTTTCTTTTTGTCCACGCATCCCGGAGCCCACAAAAAGTCGAATGACTCGCCACGCGGAATCGCCTATCACCCGGTCAGGCTTCCAAACGGATGATGTCCCGTGACGCGCACTGTCATGTTCGGCCTGCCCGCCGCCCTGGTCGTCGGCATCCTTGCAGGCTGCACCCCGAACTACTCGCCCAACACCTACGCCGCCACCGCCACCCAGCAGGCGAACAAGGTGGAGCGGGCGGTCGTCATCGGGTTCCGTCAGGTCAAGATCAGCACCAGCGGCACCGTCGGCGCCGTCACCGGCGGGGCCGCGGGCGGCGTGCTGGGCTCCCAGTCCGGCACCTTCGGCATCAACGCGGCGCTGGGCGCGGTCGGCGGCACGGCCATCGGCGGGCTGATCGGCACCTCGATCGAGCATGTGACCGGCGACACCACGGGCTGGGAATACATCGTCCGCAAGCCGGACGGCGAGCTTCTGTCGGTCACCCAGCGGGAAGAGAAGCCCATCGAGATCGGGCAGAAGGTTCTCGTCATCGCCGGCAGTCAGGCCCGCATCGTCGCCGACTATTCGACGGACCCGGAGCCGGCTCCCGTCCTAAAGGACGTGGCGAAGGAAGCGGCCAAGGACGACGCCCAAAAGGACGCCAAGCCCGCCGAGGCGATCGAGGCAAAGGAGCTTCCCGCCCCGCCCGCCGCGGAGGCACCTGCCGAGGCTCCGGCGGCCTCGACTCCCGACAGCGGCGGGCCGGCGCCCATCCGCCTCACCCCGCCTCCTGTGACGCCGGCTGCGACGCCCACTCCCGAGCCGGCGCCGGCCGCCGAGGCCCCGGCGGACAAGCCCGCCGACGGCACGCCCGCCACCTGATTCGCGCTCACACCACCAGGATCGTCAGCAGCAGCACCGGCAGAGCCGGCATCCGCGGCAGCCGGAAGCGCCACGGCGACGGCGCTGCCACCGTCACCGTCATCGGGCGGCGCTCCTCCTCGCGGTCCAGCCGTCCGGCCTCCAGCACCACCGTCGTCATCGCGTCGAACACGCCCATCGCTCCGTTCTCCCAAGATTTGGAGGGCACCCTGCGCCCGCGTGGAAAATCTTGGAAACGAATAGGCTTTATGAGGATCATCACAGATCGTGATGGTCCTTTCGCGCGTTGAACCCGCGCGCCCCCTCTGCTTGAATGCGTGACCATGCCGGCCAACCTTGACACCGACCTTCTGCGCGCTTTCGTCGCCGTCGCCGACGCGCGCAGCTTCACCCGTGCCGGCGACACGCTGGGCCGCACCCAGGCCGCCGTCAGCCAGCAGGTCCGCCGGCTGGAGGAGGTCGTGGGCACCCGCGTCTTCCAGCGCGACACCAAGAGCGTCCACCTCACCCAGGACGGCGAGCTTCTGCTGACCTACGCCCGGCGGATGCTGACCCTGAACGACGAGGCGCTGGCCCTGATGCGCCGGCCCGCCACGGTAGCCAGCGTGCGCATCGGCACGCCGGACGATTACGCCACCATGCTGCTGCCCGGCGTGCTCGCCCGCTTCGCCGCCGCCTACCCCGACGTGCCGGTGGAGGTGATCTGCGACAACAGCCCCGATCTGGTGGCGGAGATCGACAAGGGCCGCTACGACCTCGCCTTGGTCACCCGCCACCCGGACAGCCGCAGCGGCGAACTGGTGCGGCGGGAGCCGGTGGCCTGGGTCGCCCCGCCACGCTCCATCGTCGTCGATTCCATCCCCATCGAGCGGGAGGACCCGCTGCCGCTGGCCCTGTTCCCCAAGGGCTGCGTGGTGCGCGACCTCGCCGTCGCGGCGCTGGAGGGCATCGGGCGCGGCTGGCGCGTCGCCTTCATCAGCAAGAGCGTGGTGGCGGTGCACGGCGCCGTGCTGGGCGGGCTGGGCGTCACCGCCATGGAGGAATGCACCATCCCGCCCAGCCTGCGCCGGCTGACCGCGGCGGACGGCTTCCCCGACCTGCCGGACATCGACATCGCGCTGCACCGCGCCCCCGGCATGGCCGCCAAGCCGGTCCGCCTGTTGGCCGAGGCCATCCACGATCTGGTGGGCGAGGGGCGCCTGGCCTGACGGCCGGCCTAACGCTTGGTCCCGCTTCGTGACATCCGCCGCCCCGGACGCGCGCCGGGTTGCCCCGGCGGGCCGGACCGATGCAGAATGGCCCCTCCTCCATGGGGGCAAACCGCCGTGCGCACGCGTTCCACCACCGCCTTCCGCGCCCTGGCGCTGCGGCTGATCCTGGCCGCGGCGACGATGTGGTTCGCCCCGGACGCCGCCTTGGCGCAAAGCCCCGTCGCCATCGGCGCTCCGTTGACCGGCGAGGTGGTCCTGAACCGCGACATCGAGGTGCGCATCGGCCCCAACGCCGACGCCCGGATCATCCAGACCCTGCCGCGCGGCAAGGCGCTGAACGCGCTGGGCACACCGCGCGGCACCAGTTGGACAGAGGTCGCCATCGGCGGCCAGCCCATCGGCTATGTGCCCTCCGACTCGCTGGACCCGGCGCTGATGGTGTCGCGCTCGATCACCGCTGCCATGGGCGCCACCGCCGGCGGGGCCAACGCCGGCGGATCGCCCCCCTCGACCGGCAAGCCGCCGGTCATCCACCGCAGCGCCGCCGTGGTGCCGCGCAGCGCGTGGGAGATCGCCGCCCAGGTGCCGGCCCAGGGCTATGTGGTCGCGGCGGACGCCATCAAGGCGACGGAGATCCTCGACAACAAGAAGCGGCGCAGCTTCACCCTGCGCAAGGGCGACGTGGTCAGCCTGATCGACTCCGCGAACGGGCGGGTGACGCTGGGCATGCCCGGCCGGACGCGGGCGGTTGCCACGGCGGAAAGTCTGATCGGGGTGGTCGCCCCCTACCCGCTGCCCGGCATGCCGCCGATCGAGCCGGGGGCGCTGTTCGCTGCGCGGCTCGGCGAGTATGTCAGCCACGCCGAGGGGCTGCGGGCGTGGCAGGAATTCACCTACGGCCCAGGAACGGCCTACCGCGACCTGCCGCCGATGGTCTGGCCGGTCTTCCGCGGCGCCCGCACCACCTACCAGATGGGCGTCGGCCCCTTCACCCGGACCCAGGTGGACAATGTCTGCGGCGCGCTGGCGCAGCGCTCTATGGACTGCTGGGTGATCGAGCTGGAGACCTTCTGATCCTCGCGCCGCTTTCCACCAAGCGGAACAGTCCCCGCGCTCAATGCAAATTATTGAGCTTTTTCGTCAAAAATGCATCGATCGTGGCGGTAGGCGGGCACCGCCGTGCCGTGTTAATCTTTCTTACCCCCTGCCCGCTCCGCCCCAGGCTTTGCCCATGACCGACTCCGACGACGAGTTCCTCTTTCTGGACGACCAGGACGGCGACGGAAACGGTGAAACCGGGTCGCCGGCCACCGGAAACCGGTGGAAGATGATGATCGTGGACGACGAGCCGGAGGTGCACTCCATCACCAAGCTCGTCCTGGCCGATTTCGCCTACAAGGGCCGCTCCGCCCAGTTCATCTCCGCCTATTCCGCCGCGGAGGCACGGACGATCCTGGAGCGGGAGGAGGACATCGCCATCATTCTGCTGGACGTGGTGATGGAGACCGACGACGCCGGGCTGCAGCTCGTCCACCACATCCGGGAGGAGCTGAAGAACCGCCACGTCCGCATCATCCTGCGCACCGGCCAGCCCGGCCAGGCGCCGGAGCGCGCGGTGATCCTCGACTACGACATCAACGACTACAAGGCCAAGACGCAGCTCACCGCCCAGCAGCTGTTCACCACCACGGTCGCCGCCCTGCGCTCCTACGAGGACATCATGGCGATCGAGATGAACCGGCGCGGGCTGGAGAAGATCATCGAGGCGTCATCGTCGCTGTTCCAGGCGCGCTCGATGAAGCTGTTCGCCGCCGGCGTGCTGACGCAGCTGTCCGGCATCCTCGGCGTCGGGCCGGACGCCATCCTGTGCGTGCAGCGCGGTCCGGTCATCAGCGGCGCGGCGGACGGCCTGTACGTCCTGGCCGGGTCCGGCCGGTTCGAGACGCTGATCGACGAGCCAGCGGCCAACCATGTCGAGCCCGCCGTTCTGGCGGAGGTGAAGCGCTGCCTGGAGTCGCGCAGCAACCGCTACGCCGCCGACCATTGCACGCTTTACATCCGCACGCCGAACGACCGCGAGAACGTGGTCTATCTGAGTTCCGACCGGCCCCTGTCGGACCTCGACCGCAACCTGATCGAGGTGTTCTGCCGCAAGATCTCGGTCGGTTTCGACAACCTGCACCTGTACGAACAGCTGCGGCGCAGCCAGGAGCATACGGTTATCGCCATGGCCGATCTGGCGGAGCGCGCCGGTCATCCCAGCGCGGAGGCCGAAACCGGCCCGCGCATCGCCATGGTGACCGACCGCATCGCCCGCCGGCTGGCCGAAGAGGGGCGCCATCCCTCCGTTCTCGACACGGTGTTCCTGGAGTCGGTCGGTCTGGCCGCCATCCTCCACGACGTCGGCAACGCCACACTGGACCCCGCCATCCTCGGCAAGACCGGGCCGCTGACCCCGGAGGAGCGGGCCGTCATGCAGGCCCACACGACCACGGGCTGGGATTTGCTGGACCGCGCGAGTCAGCGGTCCGAGGGACGGACGCATCTGCATCTGGGGGCGGAGATCGCCCGGTCGCATCATGAGAATTGGGACGGCACCGGCTATCCCGACCACCTGCAGGGCAACGCCATCCCGCTGAGCGCCCGCATCGTCGCGGTGGCCGACAGCTTCGACGCCATGACCCGCGACCGGCCCTACCGCAAGGCGCTGGACCATGACGTGGCGGTGGCCGAGATCCGGCGCCTGTCCGGCAGCCGGTTCGATCCGGTGGTGGTCGACGCCTTCCTGGCGGTGTCCGGCAGCCTGCGCCGGGGGTGACACCCTTCGGAGAAAGAGGCGGCGGGATCAGCCGGCGCCGCTCATCAGCGTGTCCACCATGTCCTTCAGCGGACCGATCTGCACCGGCTTGTGCAGCAGCCGGCAGCCCAGGGCGGCGGCTTCGGCCTGACGCTCCGGCATCGTGTCGCCGGTCAGGATCAGGGCGGGCACCGGGGCGCCGACATGGGCGCGCACCATCTCCACCGCCTGGGCGCCCGTGCCCCCCGCCGGCAGGAAGTGATCCGCCAGGACCAGTCCCGGACGGCCGGGCGCCTGGGGCAGCCGCTGCGCCAGTTCGTTCAGCGACAGGGCGGTCAGCACGTCATACCCCCAGGCTTCGAGAAGCAGCGCCAACCCTTCCACGATCGACCGGTCGTCGTCCACGACGATGACCAGCCGGCTGGCTTCGGCCGGCGCTCCTCCATCTCCGTCTTCACGGCGGAAGGCACCGCCGCCGTCCACCGAACCATTGCCGGCATCCCCGGTCATGGCGAGGACGGAGGCGGTTCTGGCGTGGTCGTTCGTTAAGCTCAGCATCGGATTCTTCACCAGCTCTGAGGGCGGCGGAGCCAGGGCACCCCGCGCCGTTTTCCACATGGCCGCTTCAAAAAAGAATGAAAAATATTAAAAAAATAGAAATATCAGCCAGACGAATTTTCTGAAACACCCGCCATGTATCGTGGAAAGAAAACATTCCATTCCTGAAATTTATAGGCAGCGTTGCGCAGCATCGAGACAATACGAACGCATGATTTGAAAATTTACGTTCATTCGCTTTATCTGATGGACCAATTCCATTCAACTCTGAAAAAGCGCATATGAGGCACGTCCGGATGCCGCACCGAAACGTGCTTCAAACAACGGACCGCGGCATGTTCCGCGAATCCAGACGTGTCGCTTCCGGAACAATCCTTTGAACTGTCCGGATTGGGAGCCGTTCCATCCGGACATGGAAAAACAATGAGCCCCCGCCTTGCGGCGGGGGCCCAAACTTTGTCTTACGAAATTGAACCCTTTCCGGGATCCGCAGCCTTTGGATGCGCCCGTGTCAGGAACGTCGATGTCAGCTGCGCAGGCTGCCGCCCGTGGCCTTGGCGACCGCGGCGACGATCTTCTGGCCGACGGCCTCGATCTCCGACTCGGTCAGGGTGCGCTCGGTCGGCTGGAGCGTGACAGAGAGCGCGACGGATTTCTTGCCCTCCTCCAGGTTGGTGCCCTGGTAGACGTCGAAGACGGTCACGTCCTTGACCAGCGCCTTGTCGGCACCCTTGGCGGCGCGGATCAGCTTGTCGGCCTCCACGTCCTTGCCGACGACGAAGGCGAAGTCGCGCTCCAGCGGCTGGAAGGGCGAGAGCTGGACCAGCGGACGCGCCGTGCCGCCCTTCTTTTTGGGCAGCGGAATGGCGTCCAGGAACACCTCGAAGCCGACCACCGGACCCTTGACGCCCAGCGTGCCCAGCACGGTCGGGTGGATCTCGCCGAAGCGGGCCATCACCGTCGGGCCGAGGCGCAGCACGCCCGAGCGGCCCGGATGGTACCAGCCCGGCGCGTCGGTGGTGACCTGCAGGTTGGTCACCGGCGCGCCGGCGGCCTCCAGCACGGCCATCGCGTCGGCCTTGGCATCAAAGGCATCGACGCCGCGGGCCTTCTCCGCCCAGTGGCGCGGCACCGCGTTGCCGGCGCGGATGCCGGCGGCCACGATGTCCTGCCCGTCCGGCGACGGCTTGCGGAAGGCCGGGCCGACCTCGAACAGGCCGACGTCGGCGTAGCCGCGGTCGGCGTTGCGCCCGGCGGCCTGGATCAGGTTGCCAAGGATCGACGGGCGCATCACGTCGAGGTCGGCGCTGATCGGGTTGACCAGCGTCAGCCCCTCGCCGACGCCGCCGAACAGTTCGGCCACCGGACCGGCCATGAAGGACCAGGTGACGGCTTCGGACAGGCCGCGGACGGCCAGCGTGCGCTTGGTCAGCCCGACGCGGCGCTGTTTGGTGGTCAGGGCCGGACGGGTCAGCACGCTGTCGCGCGGCAGCGGCGTCGCCGGGATGGCGTCGAAGCCGTGGATGCGCAGCACCTCCTCCACCAGATCGGCCTCGCCATGGATGTCGGCGCGCCAGGAGGGGGGGACGACGCGCAGGGTGCCGTCCACATCCTCGCCGACGATCTCGCAGCCAAGGTCGATCAGGATGCGGGTCTGCTCGTCGCGCGGCACCTCGACACCGCCCAGCGCGGCGACCCGGCCCGGACGCAGCGTCAGGGTGCGGCGCCACTGCGGCTCCTCGCCGGCGATCACGAGGTCGGAGGCCTCGCCGCCGCAGATCTCCAGGATCAGGCGGGTGGCCCGTTCCATCCCCGACACCACCGCCGCCGGATCGACGCCGCGCTCCAGCCGGTAGCGGGCGTCCGACTCGATGCCCAGCTTGCGCCCCGTCTGCGCCGTGCGCACGGTGTCGAAGATCGCCGCCTCCAGGAAGACGTTGACCGTCGTCTCGGTGCAGCCCGACGCCTCGCCGCCGATGATGCCGCCCAGCGCCTCGGCCCGCTCATGATCGGCGATGACCGTCATGCCCGGGTCGAGCGGGTATTCCTTGCCGTTCAGCGCCGCCAGCGTCTCGCCTTCACGGGCCAGGCGGACGACGATCCCGCCCTTGACCTTGTCGGCGTCGAAGGCGTGCAGCGGGCGCGACAGGTCGAAGGTGATGAAGTTGGTGATGTCGACCAGCGCGGAGATCGGGCGCAGGCCGATGGCGACCAGCTTGTCGTGCAGCCACTTCGGCGACGGGCCGTTCTTCACGCCGCGGAAATAGCGGCCGACATACATCGGGCAGGCGTCCGGCGCCTCGATGGTCACGCCGAACGGGCTGGCGAAGGCGCCCTTGACCGGCTCCGCCGCCAGCGGCTTCAGCCGGCCCAGACCGGCGGCGGCGAGGTCGCGGGCGATGCCGCGCACCCCGGCGCAGTCGGCGCGGTCGGGCGTCAGGCTGATGTCGATGACCGGGTCGCCCAGGCCGGCATAGTCGGCGTAGGCGGCGCCGACCGGCGCGTCGTCCGGCAGCTCGATGATGCCGTTGTGTTCTTCCGACAGCATCAGCTCGCGCTCGGAGCACATCATGCCGTTCGACTCGACGCCGCGGATGACGCCCTTCTTCAGCGTGATGTCGGAGCCGGGGATGTAGGCCCCCTCCGGCGCGAAGACGCCCTTCAGCCCGGCCCGGGCGTTGGGCGCGCCGCAGACGACCTGCAGCTTCTCGGTGCCGGTGTCGACGACCAGGACGCGCAGCTTGTCGGCGTCCGGGTGCTTCTCGGCGGAGACGACGTGGGCGACGCGGAAGGGCTTCAGCTCCTTGGAGCGGTCCTCCACCCCTTCGACCTCCAGGCCGAGGGCGGTCAGCTTTTCCACGATCTGGTCGAGCGTGGCGTCGGTCTCCAGATGGTCCTTCAGCCAGGACAGCGTGAACTTCATGGGTCCGGCTCCTTTAGCGCGTCAGGCCCTGGGCCATGCTGGGAACGTCGAGCGGCACGAAGCCGTAATGCTTCAGCCAGCGGAGGTCGGCTTCGAAGAAGGTGCGCAGGTCGGGGATGCCGTATTTCAGCATCGCCACGCGCTCGATCCCCATGCCGAAGGCGAAGCCCTGGTACTTGGTGCTGTCGATGCCGCAGGCTTCCAGCACGTTGGGGTGCACCATGCCGCAGCCCAGGATCTCCAGCCAGTCGCCGTAGTTGCCGAGCTTCAGCTCGCCGCCCTTGCGGGAGCAGCCGATGTCCACCTCCGCCGACGGCTCGGTGAAGGGGAAGAAGCTGGGGCGGAAGCGCAGTGGCAGGTCGTCCACGTCGAAGAAAGCGCGGCAGAACTCGATCAGGCAGCCCTTGAGGTGGCCCATGTGGGTCGCCTCGTCGATGACCAGCCCCTCGATCTGGTGGAACATCGGGGTGTGGGTCATGTCGTAGTCG
Source organism: Azospirillum sp. Marseille-Q6669 (assembly GCF_965111635.1). Lineage (NCBI taxonomy): Bacteria > Pseudomonadati > Pseudomonadota > Alphaproteobacteria > Rhodospirillales > Azospirillaceae > Azospirillum > Azospirillum sp. Marseille-Q6669. The sequence continues at coordinate 140,880 of NZ_CBCOOP010000005.1, forward strand.
GACCGGTAGGTGCGGCCCGGCGCGATGATGCGGATCGGCGGCTTCTTGTTCAGCATGGTGCGGACCTGCACCGGGCTGGTGTGGGTGCGCAGCAGCATCTTCTTGTCGGCCCCGTTTTCAGAGGGGGCATCCGGCAGATAGAAGGTGTCGTGCATGTCGCGGGCGGGGTGGCCCGGCGGGAAGTTCAGGGCGGTGAAGTTGTGGAAGTCGTCCTCGACGTCCGGCCCCTCGGCGACGCTGAAGCCCATCTCGGCGAAGATCGCCACCATCTCGTCGATGGTCTGGCTGATCGGGTGGATGCGCCCCTCGGTCTGCGGACGGACCGGCAGGGTGACGTCGATGCGCTCGGCCTGGAGGCGGGCCTCCAGATGGGCGCGGGCGAGGTCGGCCTTGCGGCCGTCGATGGCCGCGGCGATCTCGTCCTTCAGCGCGTTGAGCTGCTGGCCGCGCTCGCGCCGTTCGTCGGGCGACAGCCCGCCCAGCTCCTTCATGAAGCCGGTGATGCGCCCCTTCTTGCCGAGCGCGGTGACCCGCACCTCTTCGAGGGCCGCGAGGTCGCCAGCGGCGTTGACCTGCGACAGGAGTTCGTCTTTCAGCGCATCGAGCATGTCATTTCCCGCGAGCCATAAGGAAGTGCGAGCGTAAAGAAAAAGGGAGCCGGCCCAGAGGCACGGCTCCCTTCTTTCGTGTCCGGCGCCGGACCGGGGTTTCCGCTTGCGCGGCGAACCCTTTAGGCGGCGGCCTTGGAGGCGAGAGCGGCCTGGGCCTGATCGACGATGGCCTTGAAGGCCTCCGGCTCACGGGCGGCCAGATCCGACAGGACCTTGCGGTCGATCTCGATGCCGGCCAGCTTGATGCCGTTGATGAAGCGCGAGTAGGTCAGGCCGTACTGGCGGACACCGGCGTTGATGCGCTGGATCCACAGGCCGCGGAAATCGCGCTTCTTGTTGCGGCGGTCGCGATACGCGTATTGAAGGGCCTTTTCGACCTTCTCGATCGCGATGCGGAAGTTCTTGGAATTGCGACCCCGGTAGCCCTTGGCGAGCTTCAGGATCTTGCGGTGACGGGCGTGCGTGGTGACGCCGCGCTTAACACGAGCCATGGTTCAGATTCCCTTACGATATCAAGCGTTGCGCAGCCAGTTCTTCAGCACGATCTTCTGGTCCGGCTCGGCCAGGGTCATCATGCCGCGCGCATTGCGCTTCATATTCGGGCTCTTCTGCTCCAGGCAGTGGCGCTTGAAGGCCGCCTGGGCGCGCACCTTACCGGACGCGGTCACCTTGAAGCGCTTCTTGGCGCCGCTCTTCGTCTTCAGCTTGGGCATTTTCAATCCTTGCGTTGGATGTTCCCGACTGACGGTTGGGCATGCCCTGGGTCTCGGACCCGGCCTCGCCGCCCGTTGGAGCGCAGGGTTATACGCGCGGCCACGCCGCAACGCAAGGGGGAGCGAATGCGGGAGAGGTATGAGAGGGGCCGGCGCGTCCCCTCCCCTGCCGGTATTCCCTACCGGTACTCCTTGAACCGCTCCGTCGCCTGGACCAGGGCGGCGCGGATGCCCGGTTCCATGGCGGAATGGCCGGCGTCGGGCACCACGCGGTAATCGGCCTCCGGCCAGGCGCGGCGCAGGTCGTCGGCGCTGGTGATGGGGCAGACGATGTCGTAGCGGCCCTGGACGATCGCCCCCGGCAGGTGCCGGATGCGGTGCACGTCACGCAGCAGCCTGTCCTCCGGGGTGAAGCGGTTGGAGCGGAAGTAATGCGCCTCGATGCGGGCGAGACCCAGAGCGTGGGTGTCCTCCGCGCTCGTCGCGATCAGCTCCGGCGAGGGCAGCAGCGAGGAGCAGGACCCCTCATACAGGCTCCACACCCGCGCCGCCGCCATGCGGGTCGCCGCATCCGGCGCGTTGAGCCGCCGCCAGTAGGCCTCCAGCAGGTCGCCGCGCTCCTCCGGCGGGATGTGGCCGGCGAAGGTGGCCCAGGCCTCCGGGAAGATCGTGCGCATGGAGTAGAGGAACCAGTCGATCTCCGTCTTCCGCATCAGGAAGATGCCGCGCAGGATCAGCCCCAGGCAGCGTTCCGGATGGGTCTGCCCGTAGGCCAGCGCCAGCGTCGATCCCCAGCTTCCGCCGAACAGCAGCCAGCGCTCGATCCCCAGATGACGGCGCAGCCGTTCGGCGTCCTCCACCAGCAGCTCGGTCGTGTTGCGGCGCACCTCGCCCAGCGGGGTGGAGCGGCCCGCCCCGCGCTGGTCCATCACGACGATGCGGTAATGGCCGGGATCGAAGAAACGCCGGTGCGTCGGCGAGGCGCCCGCCCCCGGCCCCCCGTGCAGGAACAGCACCGGCACGCCGCGCGGGTTTCCCGACTGCTCCCAATAGAGCGTGTGGATCTCGTCCACGGGCAGGAAGCCGGTCTGGTAGGGGTCGATGGGCGGGAAAAGCTCGCTGCGGGGCATGAAGAGGTCCTGTCAGTCCGGGCCGGGTCGTCCGGCCCACAGAGTAGCCGATCCAAGGAATCCGGCCCAATCATTCCCGATGCCGATCCTCAAGCGAGTGTAGGGCGCCGGTCCGGCCTCCGCCATCGGCTCACTCCTCATCCTCCTCATCAACCGCATCCGGCGACGGGGCCGTGTCATGCCCTGCGGTGCGGACGGGCGGGCCGGCTCCGTCCAGCCGCTCGATCTGCTCGGGATGGGTCGCCTCGATCAGCGGACCGGCGCGCAGGCCCACCCAGCCGCGCACCCGGACAACCCGCCCCTCGTAGGACAGCGGGTCGATGCCGGCGGCCACGAACTCGCGCAGCGCGGCCCGCCCGATGTGCACCGTGACGTCGGTCCGCCAGTCCTCGCCGAAATCCAGATAGGCGTCGCCGCCCGCCTTGCTCACCCGCAGCACCCGCCCCTCGACGATCTGGAAGCTGTCGCGGTCCCGGCGCAGCGCGTCCGGGTCGGCGGGCCGCACGGCGTAGGCGCGAGTCCGCCAGATGCCGCGCTCGGCCGCCCGCGCGCCGGCCTCCGCCGCCAGCATCTCGCGGGCCAGGGCGCGGGCGTCCGGCCGGGTGTGCACGCGGGCGAGGCCGCGCGCCAGCAGCTCGCCCTGGAGCCACAGACCGTCGCCGCGCACCACCTGGGCCAGCAGGCGCCCGTGCCGGTCAGTCCGCGCCTCCCCCCGCACGCTCAGACGTTGCCCGACGGCCAGCTCCGCCAGCGCCTGCCGCGCCGCCTCGGCCAACGGCCAGGGGGCGCCCGGCTCGGCTCCCATGGGCGGTGCGGCGGGCTCGATGCCGGCCAGACGCAGGCTGCGACCGTCCTCCAGCAGCAGCGTGGCGCCGTCGATCACCGCGACGACGTGCAGCTCCGCCGGCCCGGCGGTGTTCGCCATCAGCAGCAGGGCGGACAGCATCAGCGAGAGAATGCGGCGCGGCATGGCGGGCCAAGGGATGGAGCCGTGGAACAGGCGGGCCGGACGGGGAGTTTGATCTCTGTGAGCCCCCTTCCGATATGACGACCCATGACGCCCGAACCGACGACCGAACGCAAGCCGTCTTCCCTGTCCCCGCTGCGCCGGATCGCCGCCGCGGGCCTAGCCGTCCTGCTGCTCACCTCGGCCTGTGCCCCGGCCAGAGCCCAGCTCCTCGGCGGCAGCGAGGAGTCCATCGGTGCGCAGGAGCATCCCAAGATCCTCGCCCAGTATGGCGGGGCCTACCCCGACCAGCGGCTGCAGGCCTACATCACCGGCATCGGCGACCGGCTGGCCGCCCAGACGGACCGCTCCGGACCCTGGACCTTCACCGTTCTGGACAGTGACGTGGTCAACGCCTTCGCCCTGCCCGGCGGCTACGTCTACATCACCCGCGGCCTGCTGGCGCTTGCCAAGGACGAGGCGGAGGTGGCGAGCGTGCTGGGGCACGAGATCGGCCACGTCATCGCCCACCATGGCCAGGAGCGGCAGACCAACCAGACCATCGCCGGGCTGCTCGCCGCCGGCATCGGCCTTGTGCTGGGCAGCCCGGAGCTGGCGCAGATCGCCAACATCGGCGGCACCGCCCTGCTCGCCCGCTACTCCCGCGGCCAGGAGTCGGAGGCCGACCGGCTGGGCATCGAGTATCTGCACCGCGCCGGCTACGACCCCTTCGCCATGGCGACCTTCCTGGAGACCATGCGCCGCGACACCCAATATTCCGGCCTGCGCTCCGGCAAGGGTGCGGGAGAAGGCGGCTTCGACTTCTTCGCCACCCACCCGCAGACCGCGTCGCGCGTCGACGAGGCGGCGGCCATCGCCCGCGAACTTCCCCGCGGGGCGCGTCCCGTCGATCCCTACATGGCGGCGATGAACGGGGTGATCTACGGCGACAGCCCGGAGAACGGCTTCGTCCGCGGCCGGACCTTCGCCCACCCGCAGCTGGGCATCGCCTTCGACGTGCCGCAGGGCTACAGCCTCCTCAACGGGGCGCAGCAGGTGATCGCCAAGGGGCCGAACGGTGGCGCCATCGTGTTCGACGGCGGCAAGGCGCCGGGCGTGCGCGACCCCGCCGCCTATCTGACCGGCAGCTGGGCGCAGGGGGCGCCGTTGCGCGACCTGCAATCCTTCGCCGTCAACGGCATGCCGGCGGCCACCGCGCTGACCCAGGGCAAGACCGACGCCGGTGCGGTGGACGTGCGACTGGTCGCCATCCGCGCCGACTCCGGCACGCTCTACCGCTTCACCTTCCTGGCCCCCGGCGGCGCGCTGTCGCGCTTCGACGCCGACTTCCGCCAGACCGCCGTCAGCTTCCGCCGGCTGACCCGGCAGGAGGCCGCGTCCTACCAGCCCCGGCGTATCCGCGTGGAGACCGCCAGCCCCGGCGACAGCGTGGAGAGCTTCATCCGCCAGATGCCGCGGGAGCCTTACGCGGAAGAGTTGTTCCGGATCATCAACGATCTTCCACCGGGCACGCCGATCCAGCCCGGACGTCCGGTGAAGATCATCACCGGCTGACGGCGCTCGGTTGATGGCGCCCGGTTGAAGGCGGGGTGACCGTTACAGGACGCGGCGCGATGGCCGATTGCCGATGGACGCGTGCGTCCTGTAGGCTCCGCGCCATGGCTGACCACCCCACCAAACGGCGTTTTCTGCGAACCGGCTTGCGCGTCTCCGGACCGAAGGAGGCCGTGCGCAAGAAGGGTGGTCCGCGCCGGACGCGCCCGCCCGCGCTGGGACGCCCACGCCTGCGCCTGCCCATCGCGGCGGTGCTGGTGGCCGGCTTCGGGTCGCTGATGCTGCTGGCGGTGGCGAGCGTGCTCGTGCTCGGCCTCGTCAGCGCCAGCCGGAACACCTTCGCGCTGCTGAACGACCGCGCCGACCTCGCTTTGTCGGGGGTGGAGGTGCGCATCCGCAACCAGCTCAACCCCGCGCGGGACATGGCCCGTTTCGTGGCCGGACTGATGGAGCGGGGGGAGCTGGACCCGGCCGATTCCCGCTCTCTCCAGGATACGCTGCGCGGCGCGCTGGCCGGGGCGCCGGACGTGACGGGCATCGCCTTCTTCCATCCCAACCGCACCGGCCTGCGCGCCGACCGGCTGGGCAACCAGCTCCACATCGGGCGGGAGGACCTGCGCCACGAGCCGGAGCTGGGGCCGGAGCTGCGCAACGGCGCCGACCGCACCACCGCGGTCTGGGCCGACCCGCTGTGGTCGAAGGAGGCGGGGACCAGCTTCGTCACCCTGTTCCAGCCGGTGCGGCGCAACGGCACCTATCTGGGGCAGGTGGTCGTCGGGGTGTCGCTGGGCGACCTGTCGCGCTTCCTGTCCACGCTCTATGTGGAGCAGGGGCTGAACGCCTTCGTCCTGTTCGACCGGCAGCACGTTCTGGCCCACCCGTCGCTGGCCGGCATGAAGTTCGACTTCTCCACCAAGACCGACGGTCCGCCTTTGCCGCGAATCGATCAGGTGGCCGACCCGGCGCTGGCGGCGCTGTGGCAGACCGGCCAACCGGTGGACGCCCTGAAGAAGCGGGTGGAGGGCCGGCTCGTCAATGTGCTGGACGAGGATTACCTGTTCCTGATGCGCAGCATGGCCGGCTACGGCCAGCAGGACTGGACCATCGGCATCAGCTTCCGCGCCAACGAGGCCAGCGCCGAGGTGCGCCGCCTCTACACCACCGGCCTCGCCGGGCTGGGCATCCTGTTGATCTCGGTGGCGGTGGCGCTGATCGTCGGGCGGCGCATCAGCACCCAGGTGGCCCATCTGGCCGAGGCGGCCGACCATGTCCGGACCTTCGACTTCCGCGCGATCGACGAGCTTCCCGATTCGCGCCTTCGCGAACTGGCCCGCGCCAACAGCGCCTTCAACGCCATGGTCGCCGGTCTGCGCTGGTTCGAGACCTATGTGCCGAAGGCCCTGGTGCTGCGGCTGATGCACCGCCGCGGCGGCCTGACCAGCTTCCAGTCGGAGGAGCGGGAGGTGACGGTGATGTTCACCGACATCCGCGGCTTCTCCCGCATGGCCGAGCATATGGGCGCCGCCGACACCGCCGCCCTGCTCAACGAGCATTTTACTCTGCTCGCCAACTGCATCGAGGCGGAGGGCGGCACCGTGGACAAGTTCATCGGCGACGCCATCATGGCCTTCTGGGGCGCGCCGGAGGAACAGCCGGACCATGCCGCCCGCGCGCTGCGCGCCGCCCACGCCATCACCCGCGCCGTGCGCGAAGGCAACCGCCGCCGCGCGGCGGAGGGGTTGCCGGCGATCCGCGTTCGCATCGGCCTGCATTCCGGGCCGGTGGTGGTCGGCAACATCGGGTCGGCGAGCCGCATCAACTACACGATCGTCGGCGACACCGTGAACGTCGCCGCCCGCATCGAGGAGCTGGCCTCCGCCCTTCAGGGGGACGAGGAGGTCATCGTCCTGTCGAGCGCCGCCACCGCCTTCCAGGGCGACGGCGCGGCCCCGCTGGACTGCGTCGGCGACCGCACGCTTCGTGGCCGCACAGGCACGACGGAAGTGTGGCGGGTAACCTTGGATGGCGATGGCGGGGATGGTGCGGGGGCGGTTCGGGAGGAGGAGAAGGCGTAGCGTGGGCTTGCCCCCCCCCCCGCCCCCCCCCCCCTCGCAGGGGAGGGAGATGATCGCGAAGCGACGGCAGTCCCCTCCCCTGCGAAGCGGGGGAGGGTTAGGGAGGGGGCAACAGCCCTCTCACGCGTCCGCCAGCAGATCCCCGAACCCTTCCACCCGCTTCAGCATCGACTGGCGCAGCTTCAGCAGGGCGCGGTGTTCGAGCTGGCGCACCCGCTCCTTGCTCACCCCCAGTTCGCGGCCCAGCTGCTCCAGGGTGGCGCCCTCCTCGCGCAGGCGGCGTTCCTGGATGATGGTGCGTTCGCGCGGGCTGAGTTCGCCCAGCGCCTCGGCCAGCCATTGGGAGCGGGTGCGGCTGTCGCGCATGCCGATCACCACCTCCTCCGGCGAGGGGCGCTGGTCGGCCAGGAAGTCCTGCCAGTCCTCGTCGGAGCCGTCGGCGACCGGGGAGTTGAGCGACTGGTCGGAGGCGGACAGCCGCATCTCCATCGCCTCCACCTCGGTCACGTCGACCTGGAGTTCGCCGGCGATCCACTCCCGCCCTTCCTTGGTCAGGCCGTTGCCTCCGCCGCTGTTGCCCTGGGTGATGCTCTCGATGCGGGCGCGCAGGCGGCGCAGGTTGAAGAACAGCGACTTCTGAGCGGCGGTGGTGCCAGTGCGGACAATGGACCAGTTGCGCAGGATGTAGTCCTGCATGGCCGAGCGGATCCACCAAGCCGCGTAGGTGGAAAAACGCACCTCGCGGTCCGGCTCGAACCGGCTGGCCGCCTGCATCAGCCCGACATTGCCCTCCTGAACGAGGTCGCCCATGGGCAGGCCGTAGTTGCGGAACCGCGCGGCGGTCGCCACCACCAGCCGGGTGTAAGCGCGGACCAGTTCGTGAAGGGCCCGTTCGTCACCGCCCTCGCGCCATTTGCGGGCGAGATCGAATTCGTGATCGCGCGTCAGCAGAGGCTCACGCATGGAAGCCTTGATGAAACTCAGATTCGCGCGCTGAGTCTCGGGATCGTCAATGTAGGCCATACGTCCCTTCCTTCCCGTCTGGGCGGCCGCGTTTCAGGCTGCTCGTGCCCTGTGCTGCGGAGTCCGAAGGGACAGGCCCCCTCAGGTCCAATGATCCGTCGGTTCACCATGGCCGGTTCGCCTCGGATTGCCGACGGTTGGGACAACAGCCGTTCCCCTCGCCCTGTTGCACGTCATACGCAGCACAAGACGTTTCGGATCATCCGCACCGGAAGGGATTCGGTGGCGGAGGCCGAGGGGATGGGTAAGACGGTTAGGAAAAAGGGAGATGGGTCAGACCTGGAACAGGTCCAGGATCTCACCCGAAGGCGACAGGCATCCACAAACGAGGTGCCCACCCAACCCGCAATTGCCGTCCAGGGTCGCCACGCGGTCGGTCACCGCCACGCCCTTGCGGGCCGGGTCGTAGCCCCGCACGACGCGGGCGAAACCGCCGTAAGGCTCTGACATCTGGGCGAAACCGGGCGCGCCCCACCAGAAGGCGTCGCCCTGGTGGTTCAGCGGGCGGCGAATGTCCACGCCGGCGCTGACCAACAGCACACCGCCCTCCCCGCTCTCCGGACCGGTGCAGTAGGCGGCGCGGCGCAGGGTGTTGAACACATTTTCGTGACCGGGCTGCGCGTGCATCGCCTGACGCAGCCCTTGGGTCCAGCGGCCGAGCGTCATGGTGCCGCCGCGGGCCGCCGCCATGCCCTGCTCCACCGTGCCGCCATAGGCGGCCAGCGTGGCCCCCGCCCCGTGGCGGGTCATCCAGTCGAGCACCTGCTGCGGGTCGGGCGCGAACTGGAGCTGGAGCAGCTTGTGCCACATCTCCTCCTGCGCGCCGCGCAGATAGACGATGTCGCCGGCCTCCATGCCCCGCCAGCTCAGCAGCCAGGTGCGGAAGGCTAGCAGGGCGTCCACCGTCTCCAGCACCCGCTCGCCCCAGCCGACCATGTTGCCGAGATAGACGAGCCGGTCGCCGGGCAGGAAGCGCGCCGCGATCACCTCATGCACGGCGTGGAGATGGTCCGTCTGCGCATGGATCGAGCCGACGGCCCAGATGCGCCGCGGGTTTCGGAGATCGATGAATTTCTGCGCTTCAGACATGCCGGAGACGCTCACCCCATCCAGCGGTCACGGACCGGCCCAGAACAGGCCGGGGGCGGGAGTGTAGGCGCCGCGCAGGCCCGGCGAAAGACGAAAACTTAAGACAAAGGCGCGGCCAAAGCGCCGCGCCTTCATCGTCAACATCACACTCTCGAAGCGGTTCCCGTCCCCCGAACCGGGAAACGGGCTCGGACGGGAATCAGGCGGCCTTCTTCAGGACCAGCTCCAGCCGCTCGGTGGCCTTGGTCTCGTCGATCTTCTCGACGGCGGCCAGTTCGCGGGCCAGACGCTCCAGGGCGGCCTGATAGATCTGGCGCTCGCTGTAGGACTGGTCGGACTGGTCGGCGCCGCGGTACAGGTCGCGCACGACCTCCGCGATGGCCACCGGGTCGCCCGAGTTGATCTTGGCCTCATACTCCTGGGCGCGGCGGCTCCACATCGTGCGGCGGACGCGCGAACGGCCCTGCAGCGTCTCCAGGGCGACCTTGATGCGGTCCTTCGTGCTGAGGCGGCGCAGGCCGGCGGCCTTGGCCTTGCCGACCGGAACCTTGAGCGTCATGCGCTCTTTTTCGAACGTGATCGCGTAGAGCTGAACATCCATGCCAGCGATGCTGTGGGTCTCGATTCCCTCGACCCGACCGACGCCATGGGCCGGGTAGACGACGAAGTCACCGGCCTCGAAGTCAAGCTTGTTCGACATTTGGGTTGGCTCTCACTTCTCGCGATCGCGCCATTTTGCCGCCCCGGTGGAGGGGGCGAAAAAGGCCCGGTGACAACGACACACCGTGGGGATGGGGTCCTCCACGCCGCGCACTGTTGCACTGAGCCCTTGGTCTATGGGAAATCCGGCAATGACGCTGAGGCCGGCTCCGGGCGCGTATTATAGCGATGTTACGGCCGGGTTACAAAGGCTACGCGCGGGCAGCCGTCCGGATTCTGACGTTGCCCGCCGATGGCCGACCTGTCGTTTTTGCATGGCGGCAAAAGAATGTCATGCGCCGCAATAGTCCCGACTCCGCTTAGCCGCCGGCCTTCGGAGAGAAGAACTTGTCGAACTTGCCGTCCACGCCCTTCATGGCGTCGGCGTCGGGCAGCGCGTCCTTCTTGCGGGTCAGGTTGGGCCACTGCGCCGCGTAGTCGCGGTTCAGCTCCATCCACTTCTCCGCACGGCCGTCGGTGTCCGGCACGATGGCCTCGGCCGGGCATTCCGGCTCGCACACGCCGCAGTCGATGCATTCATCCGGGTGGATGACCAGCATGTTCTCGCCCTCGTAGAAGCAGTCCACGGGGCAGACCTCGACGCAATCGGTGTACTTGCACTTGATGCAGTCTTCCGTCACGACGTAGGGCATGATTCGTTCTCCGCTGTTCTCGCCAGTTCCGGCGGTGTTCACGCGCCGGGGTTCGAGTCGCTTCGATGGACGCTTCGACTGACGTGCTCGCGCGTGGGTGCGGTCGAGGTCATGAAAGAACCATGGCGCCAACCGCGGCGCTTGCCTAGCACGCCGCCTGAGACGGGATCAACCCTGCCGGTTGTGTGGGCGCAAGCGACGCAGCCCCACCCTCCATATTCCCCTCCGCGACCGCCTCCAGGAAGGTGCGCAGCGCCACCGTCTCCATGGAATCCACCCGCCGGACGAAACGGGTGGGCATGCGGGCCAGTTCCGGCGGCAGCGGGCGGGCGGTGAACAGGCCGCGCCAGGGCTCCCGCTCCACCACGACGCGGGGCAGGACGGTGACGCCCATGCCGGCGCCGACGCAGCCCAGGATGGCCTCCAGCGCCCCGAACTCCATCACGCGGTAGGGAACCCGCCCGGCCTCCCGCATCGCCGTCTCGGCCCGCGCGCGGTAGGCGCAGCCGCGCCGAAAGGCCAGAAGGGTGTTCCGCCCGGACTCGCTGGTGATGCCGCTGGCCGGTTCGACCAGCACCAGCTCCTCCTCGAAGACGGGCTGGCTGACCAGTTCGGGATGCTCCACCGCCCCGGAGACGAAGGCGCCGTCGATGCGACCGGCCAGCACCTCCCCCAGCATGGTTTCGGTGGGGCCGGGGACGATGGTCAGCTCGACATCCGGATTCTCCGCGTGGAAGCGGGCGAGGATCGGCGGCAGCCGCACGGCGGCGGTGGTCTCCATGGTGCCCACGGACAGCCGCCCGCCCCGCCCCGCCGCGTCGGCCACCGCGTCGCGCGCCTGGGCGACGAGGCGCAGCACGCGGTCGGCGTAGTCGGCCAGCACCCGCCCGGCCGGCGTCGGCGCCATGCCGCGGCTGAGCCGCAGGAACAGCGGCACGCCGAGATCCTCCTCCAGACGCTTCAGCCGCGCCGTCACGTTGGACTGGACGCAGTTCAGCGTCTCCGCCGCCCGGCTGACGCTGCCGGTGTCCGCCACCGCTTTCACCACCCGCAGGCCCGCGAGGTCCATCGCCACCCTCCCCGATCCGAACATCTCCCATCACTCACAGTGAAGCATACCATCGAAACAAATCATTAGAAATGAGGGTTCCGTCGCGCGAGGATGGACCCACACGAAAAACGAGCCTGCGGGAGGAAGCCATGGTCCGGGTGCTGATCGGCGGCGTGCTGGTGCTGGTCATCTCCATGGGGGTGGGGCGCTTCGCCTTCACGCCGATTCTGCCGGCGATGCAGGCGGCGACCGGGCTGGGCACCGACGCCGCGGGGCTGCTCGCCTCGCTGAATTATCTCGGCTACTTCCTGGGGGCGCTGGGCGTCGGGCTGGTGCCGCAGGGCGCGGCGCGCACCGCCGTCTTCCGCACCGCGCTGATCGCCAGCGTCACCTCCACCGCTGGCATGGGCTTCACCGAGGGCATGGCGGCCTGGGCCGTGCTGCGCTTCGTCTCCGGGCTGGCCAGCGCCGGCCTGTTCATCCTGGGCATTGCCATGACGCTGGACGCGCTGGCCCGCGCCGGGCGGGAGTCCTGGACCGGCTGGCTCTACACCGGCGTCGGCCTCGGCATCGCGTCGAGCGGCCTGTTCGTCGCCGTGATGGGCGACCGGCTCGGCTGGCGCGGCGACTGGCTGTGGCTGGGGCTGGCCTGCCTGGGCTTCGGCACCCTGTCATGGCTGTGGGTGAGCGACCCGCCGCGCGAGCCTGGCCATCTGGCCGCCGCCCGGCCCACACCCGCGCCCTCCCTCCGCCCCTCCGCCCCGATGATCCTGCTGACGCTGGCCTATTTCCTGGAGGGGGCCGGATACATCGTCACCGGCACCTTCCTGGTCGCCATCCTGAAGACCATGCCGGAGACGGCGCCGCTCGGCGCCGCGGCCTGGATGGTCACCGGACTGGCGGCCATGCCGTCCGGCATCCTCTGGGCGGCGGCGGGGCGGCGGCTTGGCCTCTGGCGGGCGCTGATCCTCGCCCATGTCGTGCAGGCGGTGGGCATCCTGCTGCCGATCACCGGCTCCCCGCGGCGGCCCTGCTGTCGGCCGTGCTGTTCGGCGGGACCTTCGTCGGCATCGTCACCCTGTCCTTCACGCTGGGGCGCCACCTGTCGGGCGGGGCGTCGGCCCGCGTCATCGGCGCGCTGACCGCCGTCTACGGGCTGGGGCAGATCATCGGGCCGGTGCCGGCGGGGATGGTGGCGGCTCGCACCGGCAGCTTCGATTCCGCCCTGCTGGGGGCCGCCGCGGCGGTGCTGGCCGGCGCGCTCCCCCTCGCCGCCGGGGCCTGGATGGCCGGGCGCCGCGAGCCCGCCGCGGTTGCCCTGGGCGCCGGGCGCGGGTAGCCTGCCCCCATGTTCGATCCGCTGCACCCCGAGACCTCCCGCCGTCACGCCCCCGCGACGGAGCGCAACCGCGCCCCCATCCTGGAGGTGCTCCGCCGCGTCCTGCCGCCGCAAGGTCTGGTGCTGGAGGTGGCGAGCGGCACCGGCCAGCACGCCGTGGCCTTCTCCGAGGCGCTGCCCGGCGTAACGTGGCAGCCGAGCGACCCCGACCCGGGCTTGCGTGACAGCATCCGCTCCTGGGCCGCCGCGGCGGCGCTGCCCAACCTGCGCGACCCGCTGGACCTCGACGCCGCTGCGCGCGACTGGCCGGTCGAGGCGGCCGACGCGGTGGTCTGCATCAACATGATCCACATCGCCCCGTGGGAGGCGGCGCTCGGTCTGTTCGCCGGGGCCGCCCGCCTTCTGCCGGTGGGCGGTCCGCTGCTGCTCTACGGCCCCTTCATGCGCGGCGGGCGGCACAGCGCGCCGAGCAACGCCGCCTTCGACGCCGACCTGAAGGCCCGCAACCCCGCCTGGGGCGTGCGCGACCTCGACGCGGTGGAGCGCGCCGCCGCCGGCTTCGCTCTGGCCGAGGTCGTGGAAATGCCCGCCAACAACCTGACCGTCGTGCTGCGCCGCCGCTAGGCACCGCCCACTCGCCCATCCGGACCACCTCGCCCGAGGTGCGGTCTTCTGCCGCAGTTTTGCACCCGCGATATTTGCTATTGTTTCCCTGCAGCGCTTGAGTTTGTAAACAAATTACAAATTGGGGGAAATGATGAAGCGGAAGCTGGTTCCGGACGTGGTGAAGTCGCAGGAACTCATCCTTGTGCCGGAGGACACCTCCGTCCTGACCGTGTCGAAGCTGATGGCGGAGAAGAACATCGGCGCCGTGCTGGTGGTGAACCACGGCGACCTCGTCGGCATCGTCACCGAGCGCGACCTGAACAACAAGGTGCTCTCCACCCAGATCGACGCCTTGGAGACCGAGGTATCGGCGATCATGACCCGCAACCCGGACACCCTGCCGCCGGACGCGGACGCCATCGAGGCGCTGACCCTGATGCAGTCGAAGCACTACCGCCACCTGCCGATCACCCAGGGCAAGCGCGCGGTCGGCATCGTCTCGATCCGCGACCTGTTCAAACTCGCCTACGAGCATCTGGTGGAGGAGGTGGAGTTCCGCGACGGTCTGATGCGGACCTGATCCCCGGAAAGCGAACGGGCCGCCCCCATTGCAGGGGCGGCCCGTCGAGCACGTCTTCAGGAGGGCCGGAGCGTCAGTGCGCTTCGGCCTTCTTCCGTTTGCGGCGGGCGGCGGCCATCAGGTTCAGCGCCTCGACCAGCGTCGAGAAGGCGATGGCGAAGTACAGATAGCCCTTCGGGATGTGGAAGCCGAAGCCGTCGGCGATCAGCGCCACGCCGACCAGCAGCAGGAAGGACAGGGCCAGCATCTTCACGGTGACGTGGCGGTTCACGAAATCGCCCACCGGGCGGGCGGCGAACAGCATCACCGCCATGGCGATGACGACGGCGGTGACCATCACCGGCAGGTCGTTGGACATGCCGACCGCGGTGATCACGCTGTCCAGCGAGAAGACGATGTCCAGCACGATGATCTGACCGACCACCGCGCCGAAGCTGGCGAGCTTGGGGGCGGCGCTGCCCTCCTCGTGGCCTTCCACGGTGTTGTGGATCTCGATGGTGCCCTTGGCCAGCAGGAACAGGCCGCCTCCGAGCAGGATCAGGTCGCGGCCCGAGAAGCCCATGCCGAGCACGGTGATCAGCGGTTCCGTCAGGGTCGCCACCCAGGAGATGGAGGCGAGCAGCAGAAGCCGCATGACCAGCGCCAGCGCCAGACCGAGTTGCCGGGCCTTCTGCTGCTGGTGGACCGGCAGCTTGGCCGCCATGATCGAAATGAAGATGATGTTGTCGATGCCGAGCACGATCTCCAACGCGGTGAGCGTCAGGAGGCTGGCCCAGACCTGCGGGTCGGAGAACAGTTCGAGCATGAGGGCGGCGGGCTCCGAAAAAGTCGGCCGTTGCGGGATTATTTTGCGCAGATGAGGTTGCGCCCCCCGAATGGCAATGCCCCGCCCGCGCTTCGCCCCCGCTTTCTCCGGCTGTTCCGGCTTACTCCTCTCCGTACAGCTGGTCGAGCGCCCGGCGGTCGCGCTTGGTCGGGCGGCCGGCGCCGGGCTCCCGCGGGGCCGGCGGCGCGCGGTAGGGGTCGTGGATCGCCTCCTCGCGCACCGGCGGGGCGAGGTCCTCGTAAAGGGCCTGCGCCTCCGGCGCCGGGCCGCGCCGGCTGCCCAGCGCGACCACCTTGATGACGCGGATGTGCCGCCCCTGCGCGAAGGTCAGCACGTCGCCGGGCTTCACCGCGTAATGCGCCTTGCCGACCACCGTGCCGGACACCCGCACGCCGCCGCCGTTGCACAGCTTCGCCGCGAGGCTGCGCGTCTTGAAGAAGCGCGCGAACCACAGCCACTTGTCGATCCGCAGCCGGCCCGCCGGGGTGGGGTCGGAGCCGGGGAGATCGTCGTCGTTGTCATCGAGGTCGGTCATGCGGCGCCCCCACCCTTCCCACGGCTGACGCCGTGGGCCCTTCCCTCCCCGCTGGGCAGGGGAGGGGTTTTCCACCACGCAAACGTCATCCCCTCCCCCGCCCAGCGGGGGAGGGTCAGGTGGGGGCAAGTGTGTATCTCTTCATCCAATTCCCGAAAGCTGGCGCAGCTTGGCGAAGGGGTGGTCGGCGTTGACGGGGACCTCGCGGCGGGGCTTGTGGCGCGGGTTGCGGCGGCGGCGCCAGGAGACCGCCCCATCCTCCGCCACCGAGCGGGTGTAGCCAAGCCCCTTCATCACCGCCCCCAGCTCGTCCGGCTTGGCGCCGATCATCTGGGCCAGCGCCGGCTCGGCCACCGCCCGGCCCTCCTTGGCGGCCGTCAGCAGCTCGGTCTCCAGCCGGTCGAGCATGTCCACCCGCAGCGCCCGCGGCCCCGCCGCCGGATAGCCGATGGCCTCCCAGAAGGCGGGCGGCGCGCCCGTCGCCTCCACCGAGACGCGGCCCGGCGGCGGGATCGGCACCGGCAGGGGCAGGCGGTGCTTCACCGCCCACAGCAGCCCGCGCAGTTCCACGGCCCCCGGCTTGGCGAGCGCGGTCAGGTAGAGATGCGACACGCCGAGCCGCACCCCGTGGCGGGACAGCGCCTTGCGGTCGGCCTTCTCCAGCCCTTCCACCATCGGAGCGACCGGCGCGCGGGGCATCGCCCCCATGTTCTCGACGAGCTGGAAGGCCAGCCCCCGCGCCGTTCCCGTCAGATCGGTCGCATCGCGCAACGCCAGCAGGGGGCGCAGCCGGGCGGCGACGCGGTCCTTCAGCCAGCGCTCCAAGCGGACGCGCACGCGGTCGAGCTGCCCCTGGTCGAGCAGCCCCTCGTCGAAGGGCAGAACCGCCGGGGTCAGAACCGACGGGCCGGGGCCGAGCCGGGCCACCGGCAAGCCGTCCGCCGTCAGCACCCCGTCCGGCCCGAGGGCGAACACGTCGTCCGGCTCCTGCTCGAAGGCGCGCAGGCGGGACGCCACCTCCTCGCGCAGCGCGCGGCGGGCGGCGGTCAGCAGGGACTTGGCCTCCTCCGAGCGCTCCGGCGCGTCGGGGACGAAGCGGAAGCCCTCCAGCCGGCCCACCGGGTGACCCTCCACCACCACCTCGCCGTCGGCGCGCACGCCGCCGATCAGCTCCCGCCCGTCCTTCAGCGTCCGGACCAGCGTGGCCGAGCGGCGGTCGATGAAGCGCTGCGTCAGCCGCTCGTGCAGGGCGTCGGACAGCTTGTCCTCGATGGCGCGGGTGCGCGCCTGCCAGTGCACCGGGTCGGTCAGCCAGCTCGGCCGGTTGGAGATGTAGGTCCAGGTGCGGATGTGGGCGATGCGGGCGACCAGCGCGTCGATGTCGCCCTCGGTGCGGTCCAGCCGGGCGATCTGCTTGGCCGCCCAGTCCTCGTCCAGCCGCCCGATGCCGGTGCGCAGCTGCCGGAAGATCTGCCCGAGCAGCCGGGTGTGGGCGTCCGACAGCACCTTGCGGAAGTCGGGGACCTGGCAAACCTCCCAGAGCAGGCGCACGTTGTCGCGGCCCTTGGCGAGGTCCATCACCTCATGGTCGCGGACCAGCGCCTGGAGCGCCAGATGGTCGTCGGCGTCGCGGGCGCGCAGCAGCTCCGGGATCGGCGGGCGCTCCTCCAGCGACTTCAGCAGGAAGCCCGGCGTGTCGAAGCGCAGCTTGCTGTTGCGCCACATCAGCGTCTTGATCGTCTCGAACTGGTGGTTCTCGACGCGGTCGACCACGTCGGCCTCCAGCTCGCCCACCTCGTCGGTGGTGCCGAAGGTGCCGTCGCGCATGTGCCGCCCGGCGCGCCCGGCGATCTGCGCCACCTCCGGCGCGCGCAGGCGGCGCGGGGCGAAGCCGTCGAACTTCACGATGCGGGCGAAGGCGACATGGTCGACGTCCATGTTCAGCCCCATGCCGATGGCGTCGGTCGCCACCAGATAGTCGACCTCCCCCGCCTGATAGAGCCCGACCTGGGCGTTGCGGGTGCGCGGGGACAGCGCCCCCAGCACCACCGCGGTGCCGCCGCGCTGGCGCCGGATCATCTCGGCCAGCGCGTAGACGTCGGTCGCCGAGAAGGCGACGACGCAGGAGCGCGGCGGCAGGCGCGTCAGCTTGCGGTAGCCGGCGTAGGTGAGCTGCGAGAAGCGCGGGCGGCTGATGAACTCGGCCCGCGGCACCAGCCGGCGGATCAGCGGCTGCACCGTGTCGGAGCCGAGGAACATCGTCTCCACCAGCCCGCGCGCGTTGAGCAGCCGGTCGGTGAAGATGTGCCCGCGCTCCGGATCGGCGCAGAGCTGCACCTCGTCCACCGCCAGGAAGTCCACCGCCCGGTCGAGCGGCATGGATTCCACCGTGCACACCCAGTAGGACGGGCTGGGCGGCAGGATCTTCTCCTCCCCCGTCACCAGGGCCACGGCGTTTTTGCCCTTGATCGACACGATACGGTCGTAGTTCTCGCGGGCCAGCAGGCGCAGCGGAAAGCCGATCATCCCCGTCCGGTGGCCGAGCATGCGCTCGATGGCGAGATGGGTTTTCCCGGTGTTGGTCGGCCCCAGCACGGCGACCACCCGGCCACCCGCACCCAGACCGCCCCCGGACGAAGAAAGGACAGAGGTCATAAGCGTAAGTTTTGGGCCTGGGGACCGGCAATGCAAGCGTCAGGGCGGCCGTGCCATGCCGCAAGGACCATCCGGGGCCGCACTCTTTCGGAAACGGTATAAAACCTCGGGCCGATGGACGGGCGCCGGTTATCCCGTCTACCCTGGCGCGCTCCACCCTAAGGGATTCCTCATGCGCCACACCATGCGCCGTCTTCCCGCCCGTCCGCTCGCCGCCGCGCTGATGCTCGCAACCCTGGCGCTGCCGCCCGCCGCCGCCCGCGCGGAGGCCCCCCCGGTGACCGAGGACGGGGCCAGGGCGCTGGCCGCCGCGCTGAAGGACGGGCTGGCCCGCTGGTTCCCCAAGAGCGAGGGCGACACGACCGAGCTGCGCTGGACCGGCGAGCCGGTGGCGACCCCGGCCGGCGACCATTACGAGGTCGCCCTGCCCGCCCTGACCGCGGTGTCGGATGACGGCACCACCGCCGACATCGGCACCATCCGCCTGATGGTGAAGCCGCAGGACGGCAACACCCACGCCGTCACCGCCACCCTGCCCGACCGCGTCGCCATCCTGGACAACGGCAAGCCGTCGGCCACCGTCAAGCTGGGCCGCCAGCGCATCAGTGCCCTGTGGTCCGGCGCCTACGAGACGGCGCTGTCCATGGACGCGGAGTTGGGCGACCTGTCGGTCACCAGCGACCGCAAGGGCAAGAAGGGCAAGAAGGACGAGAGCGCCCTGACCGTCGGCGCCATCACCGTCGCCGGGGAGTTGAAGCCGGACGGCACCGCCGCCGCCGGCACCCCGCTGTGGAGCGGCCCCGGCGCCCTGTCCGTCAGCAACCTGCGCTTCCTCGACGAGACGAAGAAGGAGGTGCTGAATCTCGGCGGCCTGACGATGGAGGGCACCTACACCCGCGTCGACCTCGCCCGCGCCGACGCCATGCAGCGGCTGACCCAGACCCACGCCCTGGCCGGCACCCAGCCCCCGGCGGCGGAGCTGATCCCGCTGATGCAGAACCTGATGGGCGGGGCCAGCGGGCGGCTCCGCCTGTCCGGCCTGACCGCCCTGAACCCGGAGGATGGCACCCGCCTCGCCCTCGGCCAGCTCGTCCTGCGCGGCAGCGCCGAGGATCTGGACAAGCCGATGGCCTCGACCACCTTCGGGATCGAGTCCAGCGGCCTGACGCTGGAGCCGGAGGTGGCGCCGAAGGCCTTCATGCCGGACAAGCTGGACATCCAGATCAGCACCGCGAAGCTGCCGACCGCCTCGCTGTGGCGGGCCTTCGCCGACCTCGCCACGCTCGCCGAGGCCCAGGCCGCCGCGGGCGAGGAGGATGAAGAGGAAGACGGCGAGGAGGAGGCCGCCCTGCCCGATGACGGGGCCGACGAGGCGGCGATGGCCGCCATCGGCAACCGGCTGATGGGCGCCATGGCCGAGATCGGGACGGAGCTGAGCATCGACCGCTTCGTCGTCAACACCCCGGCGATCTCCGGCACCATGACCGGCGCCATGCGCATGGCCGCCAACTCCGCCTTCGGCGCGGTGGGCAGCAGCACCGTGCTGCTGCGCGGTCTGGACGCCGCCACCAAGGCGATGCAGCCCAAGCCGGGCAAGAAGGCCGACGAGAGCACCCAGAACGCGCTGGGCGTGATCGCCATGCTCCAGGCCTTCGGGCAGGCGTCCAAGGACGACGCCGGCAACGACGTGCGCAGCTACAAGATCGACGTCACCGAGACCGGCCAGTTCCTGCTGAACGGGGCGGACATGAGCGCGATGATGGGCATGGGCCAGCCGACGCCGGAGCCGATCCAGGGCAAGAAGCGCTGAGGCTTGGGGCCGGAAATTTTAGTCCCCTCCCCCGCCCAGCGGGGGAGGGTTAGGGTGGGGGCAAGACTTCCCTCACCCCACCACTCCGGTTGCGAAACTCCACGACAACGCCAGCCGATCGCTCTTGCATGGGGCCGCGCGCTCGCACATATCTGCGCCGTCCTCCGGACCCATCGGCAAGCCCACCACCAACAAGCCCACCACCAACAAGAACGATCAAGGATGACACCATGACCGAGGAACGGCTCAGCTTCCAGGCCGAGGTCAGCCGCCTGCTCGACATCGTCGCGCACTCGCTCTACAGCGAGAAGGAAGTCTTCCTGCGCGAGCTGGTCTCCAACGCCTCCGACGCCTGCGACCGGCTGCGCTACGCCGCGCTGACGCAGCCCGAACTGTCCGCCGACGACCCGAACCTGAAGGTCCGGCTGATCGTGGACAAGGAGGCGCGGACCCTCACCGTGGCCGACAACGGCATCGGCATGAACCGCGAGGATCTGGTCGAGAACCTCGGCACCATCGCGCGCTCAGGCACCGCCGCCTTCATGCGCAACCTGAAGGACAGCGCCAAGGAGGGCGAGGCCAAGAAGGACGTCAACCTGATCGGCCAGTTCGGCGTCGGCTTCTACTCCGCCTTCATGGTCGCCGACCGGGTGGAGGTGCTGACCCGCAAGGCCGGGGAGACGCAGGGCTGGCGCTGGCTGTCGGACGGCAAGGGCGAGTTCACCATCTCCGACGTGGCCGACCTGCCGCGCGGCACGCAGATCAAGCTGCACCTGCGCGAAGGCGACGACGAGTATCTGGAGGAGCACCGCCTCTCCGCCATCGTCCGCAAATACTCCGACCACATCGCCATCCCGATCCTCTTCGGGGAGGGCGAGGACGCCAAGTCGCTGAACAGCGCCTCGGCCCTGTGGATGCGCTCCAAGAACGAGATCACGGCGGAGCAGTACACGGAGTTCTACCACCATGTCGGGCACGCCTTCGACGATCCGTGGCTGACCCTGCACTGGCGGGCCGAGGGCGCCATCGAATACACGAACCTGCTGTTCGTGCCGTCCTCCAAGCCGTTCGACCTGTTCGACCCCAAGCGCGCCCACCGGGTGAAGCTGTACGTCAAGCGCGTCTTCATCACCGATTCGGCGGAAGGGCTGCTGCCGCCCTACCTGCGCTTCCTGCGCGGCGTGGTGGACAGCGAGGATCTGCCGCTGAACATCAGCCGCGAGATGCTCCAGCACAACCCGATGCTGGCCAAGATCCGCGCCGGCATCACCCGCCGCGTCCTGTCGGAGCTGGGCAAGAAGGCCCGCGACACTGAGAAGGCGGAGGAATACGCGGCCTTCTGGGAGAATTTCGGCGCCGTCCTCAAGGAGGGCCTCTACGACGACTACGAGCACCGGGACGATCTGCTGAAGCTGATGCGCTTCCGCAGCACCGCCGGTGACGGTCTGGTCTCGCTGGAGGAGTATCTGGGTCGCATGAAGGAGGGCCAGGAGGCCATCTTCACCATCAGCGGCGACGACATCGAGACGCTGAAGCGCAGCCCGCAGCTTGAAGGCTTCAAGGCCAAGGGCGTCGAGGTGCTTCTGCTGACCGACCCGGTGGACGAGTTCTGGGTGCCGTCGGTCGGCAGCTTCCAGGACAAGCCCTTCAAGTCGGTGACCCGCGGCGGCGCCGATCTCGGCAAGATCCAGGGCGGCGAGGAGAAGCCGGCCGAGGAGAAGGCCTCCGAAGGTGAGCTGACCGACCTGCTGGTCCTGCTGAAGCTGACGCTCCAGGACGTGGTGAAGGACGTCCGCCCGTCGGAGCGCCTGACCGACAGCGCCGTCTGCCTCGTCGCCGACGAGAACGACATGGACATGCACCTGGAGCGCCTGCTGAAGCAGCACAAGCAGCTCGGCATGGACGCCCCGGCGGCCAAGCGCATCCTGGAGGTCAATCCCGCCCACCCGCTGATCAAGCGCCTCGCCGAGCGCGCCAAGGCGAGCGGTGCGGCGACCTCGCTGGACGACGCGGCGTGGCTGCTGCTCGACCAAGCGCGCATCGTGGAAGGCGAGGCCCTGCCCGACCCCGCCGCCTTCGCCCGCCGTCTGGCGAGCGCAATGGAGAAGGGGCTGGCATAAGCCCCACGGTGCCCCCTCCTAACCCTCCCCGCTCTCGCAGGGGAGGGGACCAAATCTCCCTCCCCTGCGAGAGCGGGGAGGGCCGGGGTGGGGGCAACGCTACCCGCCCACCCGCTCCGCCGGGAAGACCAGCGTCATGGTGGTGCCGCGGTCGGGGGCGGTGTCGATGTCAAGACGGCCGCCGTGAAGCTCCACCAGCCGCTTGGTCAGAGGCAGGCCGAGGCCGGTGCCGATGTGGTTGCGGCCCAGCGCGCTGTCGATCTGGCCCCAGGGCTCCAGCGCCTTTTCCAGCTCGTCGGCGGTCATGCCGATGCCGGTGTCGTGCACCGACAGGCACAGCGTCCCATCGGCCGCCACGCGGCCGTTCAGAGTGACCACCCCGTCGGGCGGCGTGAACTTCACCGCGTTTGACAGCAGGTTCAGCAGCATCTGCCTCAGCTTGCGCTCGTCGGCGCGCAGCGGCGGCAGGTCGGGCGGTAGCTCCGTGTCGATGCCGACCCCGGCCCGCCCGGCGCGGTCGGACAGCAGGCGGGCGCTGCCCACGGCGACGCGCGGCACGTCCACCAGGGATTCGGCCAGCTCCAGCCGCCCGGCCTCGGCCTTCGACAGGTCGAGCAGGTCGTTGATCAGGTCCATCAGATGGCGACCGCTTTCCGCGATGTCGCGGGCGTAGTCGCGGTAGAGCGGGTTGGAGATCGGCCCCAGGACCTCCTGTTCCAGCAGCTCCGCGAAACCCATCATGGCGTTCAGCGGGGTGCGGATCTCATGGCTCATGCAGGCGAAGAAGGCGGTCTTGGCCCGGTTGGCGCGCTCCGCGGCGCGGCGGGCCTCGTCAAGCTGGCGGGTCCGCTCGATGATCTGCTCGTCCGTCCGCGCCAGCAGAGCCACCCCCGACCCGATGCCGAGGTACCGCCCGTTCT
Organism: Azospirillum sp. Marseille-Q6669; assembly: GCF_965111635.1. Classification (NCBI taxonomy): domain Bacteria; kingdom Pseudomonadati; phylum Pseudomonadota; class Alphaproteobacteria; order Rhodospirillales; family Azospirillaceae; genus Azospirillum; species Azospirillum sp. Marseille-Q6669. The sequence continues at coordinate 163,836 of NZ_CBCOOP010000005.1, forward strand.
CCAGCACGACGAAGCCGGACGCCAGCGCGCCGGGATTGTCCTGCATGATCCGCCGCGCGACCTCGCAGAGCGGAAGGTCCGCCTCGACCAGCAGCGGCGCCGGGTCCATCGCCGTCCGTGCCGGCGCCTGCGGATCGGCAATCCCCGCCAGCGCCAGACGGTCCACCAGCCCCAGAACGCGTCCGTCCTCCGCCGTCACGGCGAGCGCCGGCAGGCCGGGCTGGGCGGCCAACCGATCCCGCAGGGTGCGGCAGGGCACGTCCGGCCCGACGGACGGCTCAGGGACGGCCAGCAGGGCCGCCGTCAGGACAGGGGCGGCCTCCGTTTCCGGCGTGCCGCCGGGGGCGGGACTGGTCGGATCGGGATCGAGCACGGGGTGACGCAGCCTCGTCTGTCGGATGGGACGGTTAGTCCGGAACCGAAGCAGCCCCGGACCCTCCATCCTGCCAGACGTTCGTTTGCAATTGGTTGCCGTGTCAGGCGGCGCCGGCCGCCGGCACCGGGTTCTGCGGAGCGCCGCCGGCACCCGTCCCGCCGGTCGCGGTGACCTGCACATCCACCGTCATGCCGAGGAAATCCGCCGGCGCTCCGATCCAGGAACCACCGAGCGGCACCGCCTGCGAGGGGTCGCGGGCGACGGCGACGCGGATCAGGTTCTTGCCGCCGACGATGCCGTTGGTCGGGTCGAACTCCACCCAGCCGCAGCCCGGCAGGTAGATCTCCACCCAGGCGTGGGTCGCCCCGCCGCCGGTCATCGCGCCCTCCTGCCCGTCCCGCGCGGGATCGTAGAGGTAACCGGATACGAAGCGCGCCGCGAAGCCAAGCGAGCGCACCGCCTCCATCATCAGAAGCGCGAAGTCGCGGCAGGAGCCGCTCTTCCACGTCAGGGTGTCCACCGGGCTCTGGGTGCCTTCCAGGTCGCGGGCCTGATAGGTGAAGGTCTCCTTGATGGCCCGGGTCATCGACACCAGCATGTCCTGCGTGTCGGGCGGCCCGCCCTCGCCCAGCGTCACGAACTGCCGGGCCCATTCGTCCACCAGATGCTCGGGGTCCGGATAGTGCCGCTGGGTGGTCAGCGCCAGATCCGGCACCTCCTCCGCGGAATAGCTGAAGGGATAGGAGCGCGCGTAGTCCTCGATGGGGAATTCCAGCTCGCCCATCGGGTAGTGATCGACCCGGATGTGGCTTTCGAAGCGCAGCTCCGTCGCCGGCTGGTCGAATCTCGCCACCGCGATGGAGTTGCCGAAAACGTCGTGGAGCCAGCGGACGGAGGCCGGCGGCGGGCTGATCACCAGACCCGTCTCGATCAACCGCAGATCGTGGCTGTCGCGGGGCCGGAACATCAGGCGGTGGTCGCCGAAGGTCACCGGATTGGCGTAGCGGTAGGTGGTGGTGTGGTGGATGTCCAGGGTCATCATGGCGCGCGCCCTCTCCGTAAGCCGACACCAAACGTCGGCGTTTGTGAATGGTTCCGAATCACAGTATGGTGCTCGGGCTTTTGGGTGGCCGTGCCGGGGAGGGACGGCGGCCAACGCGCGGCCGGGGCCACAGGCGCCAAGCCATACGGGGCCGAACCGCGCGCGCCAGTGAGACGACAACAAGGGGACTTCCATGCCTTCGCGCCTCGAACAGCTCTGCATCGAGAAAGGGCTGAAGATGACCGACCAGCGCCGCGTGATCTCGCGCGTGCTGTCGGAGGCCGCCGACCACCCCGACGTGGAGGAGGTTCACCGCCGGGCGTCCACCATCGATCCGCGCATCTCCATCGCCACCGTCTACCGCACGATGCGCCTGTTCGAGGACGCGAACGTCATCGACCGGCTGGACTTCGGCGACGGCCGCGCCCGCTACGAGGAAGCCGGGTCGGAGCACCATCATCACCTGATCGATCTCGAATCCGGAAAGGTGGTGGAGTTCCAGAATGAAGATCTCGAACGGCTGAAGGAAGTCATAGCCCGCGAATTGGGCTATGAACTGCTCGGCCATAGGCTCGAATTGTATGGTGTTCCGTTGCGCCGCCGCACCACCACGTCGGAGGGGGAGTAACGCCCGGGCGTGCCCAGCCTTGAGTCCTTTGGGACTCGCCGGGCACCATCCGGACGACAATCCCATCAATTGCGGGTTGCGCCGGGCGCGGGTCTGTCCAGAGGCGGTGCGTGGTCCTAGCTTCAGGACCGCACACGAATCATCGACGGACCAACCGCCGCCATGGACGACACGAACAACGACCCGGTTCTCGCCCGCCTCGATCGGCTGACCGACAGCGTCACCCGCCGTCTGGACAAGTTGGAGGAGCGCCTGCGCATCCTGGAGCAGGACAACGGCGAGATCATCAACCTCCTGATCGCCGTGAAGGCCGGGCTGGAGGAATGCGCCGGAGAAATCGCCGTGGGCGAGATGCTCATCGAGGCGGACGACGCGGATGATTCCCCCAGCCCGTCGCTGCACTAAAGCGGATTGCAATCCGCTTTGGACCGCGACGGCGGTCCCGGCCGCACATGCGGCCGAAGCCCGCCTCTCGCGGGAACATCGTTCCCGCTGGCGGCAGGCGGATGCCATCGGCATCCGCTGAGAGCCGGCGAATGAGGCGATGTGAATCTAAAGCGAACGGAAGTTCGCTTTAAGTTGCCCCGGACGGCGCCGTTCAACGCATTTGGCTTGTGACGCGGCGCGTTCCGCCGGATAAGGGCGCATGCAGACCAGCGCCACGCCCGTTTTCGACGCCATCACCTCCGGTCCCTCCACCGGAGGCGCCACCACACACGGCGTCGGTCCCCTGGCCTCCATCGCACCGGGGGTGGCCTTCTTCGACTTCGACGGGACGCTGATCCACGGCGACAGCCTGCTGATGTTCATCGGCGAGGTCATCGGGCGCAACCGCGCCCGGCTGGCCTTCCTGGACGCCCTGCGGTCCGGCCTGCACCGCCACGCGCGCGGGCGCGGGCCGGGGGTGGATTTTCCGGGATCGGTCAAGACCATCCTGCTGCGCCGCACGCTGCGCGGCGTTCCGGTGGCCGACGCGCTGGCCGCCGCGGAGCGGCTGGTCCATCGCATCCGCTGGCACGCCCCGCTGGTCGAGACCCTGAAGATGCACCGGCGCGAGGGGCGACGGGTGGTCGTCGCCACCGGGGCGCTCGACGTCTACATGCCGGCGCTGCTGCGCGGGCTGAACGTCGACGACCTGCTCGCCACCGGGATGGAGGTGGAGGACGGCACCCTGACCGGGCGGCTGTGCACCGGCAATTGCGTCCGGCTCGACAAGCTGGAACGGGTGCGCGGCTGGATCGCCGCCAATGGCCCGTTCGGCGAGACCTGGGGCTACGGCAACCGGCCCAGCGACCTGCCGATGCTGTCCATCGTCGACCGTCCCACCGTCGTCAAAATCCGCTGACCTCAAGATCCGCTGATCGGGCGGCGCGTGCCGCCCATGGGGATTTGCAACCGCAATCCGCTTGGCTTAGAAAGCCCCTCAGGTTCAAGGCCCCTGAAGTTCGGGGAAGCCCGTGGTGAGACCCCCATGACGACCGGCTTTTCCATCGACGCCGACATCCGCCCGCCCGGCCAGGGGGGCCGCAGCGCCGTGGTCGCCGACGACGATCCCGGCCAGCGGGACGCGCTGGCCCGCCATCTGGCCGAACGCGGCTTCACCGTGTCCACGGTGTCCGGCGGCTTCGAGGCGCTGAGCCTCATCGGGGCCGAGGGTCCGTCCGTCGCCCTGCTGCGCCGCCACCGGCTGGAGGATGAGGGGGACCGGGCCGCGGCGCTGGCCTGCATGCTCTACCCGCACACCCGGATCATCCTGACCGCCGGCGCGCCGGACGCCCAGCCGGGGAACAGCCCGGTCACCGTGCTGGTCCGCCCCGTGGATCTGGCGCTGCTCGACCTCTGCCTGGACGGGCTATAGGACGACCTCCACCGGCGTCCCCACCCCCAGCCCGGCGTCATGGTCGGCGCGGCCCCGGTTGACGGCGATCTCCGCCAGACCGCTGGAGTTCGCGTACCACAGCGCCTCCCCCACCGGGACGTCGGCGAAGGTCCGGCCCCGGCGCACCGTGCGCCCACCGGCCCGCAGCACCGCGTTCTCCGGCAGCCGGTCAGCGCGCAGGCCGGTCATGGCATTGCCGTAGACGTCCACATAGACGATCCGCGCCAGATCGTCCGGCCAGTCGGACCGCGCGAGACTGGCCGGAGCGACGGGCTCCAGCGCGACCGGGTTCCCCATGGCAAGGCTGGCCGCCACCGGGGCGAACAGGTCCCGCCCGTGGAAGCTGGCCGACAGCCGCTCGGGCCGCCAGCCGATGGTCCAGGCGCGCACCGACTCGGCCCGCCGCCGCAGAAGCTCGAACAGGCCGTTGTCCGGCCCGACGAAGCGGCGTCCGTCGGCCTCCACCACCAGCGGGCGGCGGTCGGTCCCGACGCCGGGGTCCACCACGCAGAGGAAAACGCTGTCCGCCGGGAACTCCTGAGCGTAGGCGGCCAGCAGATAGGCCGACAGCTGCGGGTCGAAGGCGGGCGCGTCGGCGAACAGGTCGATGACCGGCAGGCCCGGCGCCATCCGCGCCAGCACCGCCTTCATCTGCCCGGTGTAGGGGCCGGACAGCCCGAAATCCGTAAAGAGCACGATCATTCCGCCACTCTAGCGCACTCCGCCCCGTTCGGTAAGACACGGATCGTTACGAGCCGCCTTGCAAGGCCCGAGAGGCGGTTCATATATTCATGGAACGCAAATGCATTCCGCCCCGTTTACTTGGTCCTTCCGCCCTAACCTTGCCGATCTTTGTCGGGATCAATGAATATGAACATATGTTCAAAAACCTTCGCGACGAAGAGCCTGACGAACTTTATTGCCATCATGGGCTTGGCCGTTTGCCTCCTCTTGCCGGGAGCGGCGCAGGCCGAAAGTGAACGGCCCCATATCGTCGCTACCACCGGCATGGTCGCCGACCTCGTGCGGGCGGTGGCGGGCGACCGGGCGGAGGTGGAGGCGCTGATGGGCGAAGGCGTCGATCCGCACCTGTTCAAGCCCACCCGCTCCGACACGGTGAAGCTGCTGCGGGCCGACGCGGTGTTCATCAGCGGCCTGCATCTGGAAGGCAAGATGACCGCTGCCTTCGACCGGCTGCGCGAGTCCGGCAAGCCGGTGGTGGCGTTGGGCGACGCGGTGCCCAAGGAGCGGCTGCTCAGCCCGCCGGAGTTCGAGGGCGCCCACGACCCGCACATCTGGATGGATGTGGGGATCTGGGCGAGCACCCTGCCGTCCATCCGCGACGGGCTGGCCCGGCTCGACCCCGCGGGCGCCGAGACGTACGCCCGCAATGCCGACGCGTACGGGGCGGAGCTGGCGCGGCTCGACGCGTACGCCCGGCGCATCCTGTCCTCCATCCCCGGCAAGGCCCGCGTGCTGGTGACCGCCCACGACGCCTTCAACTATCTGGGCCGCGCCTATGGGATCGAGGTCCGCGGCATCCAGGGAATCAGCACGGAATCCGAGGCCGGGCTGCGGATCATCGAGGAGCTGGCCGCGTTGCTGGCGGACCGCGGCGTGCCGGCGGTCTTCCCGGAAACCAGCGTGTCCGACCGCAACGTCCGCGCCCTGGTCGAAGGGGCGGGGGCGCGCGGCCATCGGGTGACGCTGGGCGGCGCCCTGTTCTCCGACGCCATGGGTGCGCCGGGCAGCTACGAAGGCACCTACATCGGCATGATCGACCACAATGTAACGACCATCGCCCGCGCGCTGGGCGGCGAGGCGCCGGCCGCCGGCTTCCAGGGCAAGCTCGCCCTGGCGCAGCGCTGACGCGGCGGAGAAGGAACGGACCATGCAGTATCTCTGGCGCACCCCCGGCAGCCGCACCGCCCCCGAAGAGGCCTCGCCCATCGGGCCGCCGCCCCTGGAGATCCGCGGCCTGACCGTCGCCTACCACCGCCGGCCGGTGCTGTGGAACGTCGACTACGCCGCCCCGTCGGGTGGGCTGATCGCCGTGGTCGGGCCGAACGGGGCGGGCAAATCGACCCTCATCAAGGCGTGCCTCGGGCTGGTCCCCAGCGTGTCGGGGACGGTCGAGGTGTTCGGCCGCCCGATCGCCAAGCAGCGCCGCCTGATCGGCTATGTGCCACAGCGGGAAAGCGTGGACTGGGACTTCCCCGTCTCGGCGCTCGACGTGGTGGCGATGGGCCGCTACGGGAAGATCGGCTGGTTCCGCCCGGTCACCCGCGCCCACAGGGAGGCGGCGCTGCACGCGCTGGAGCGGGTGGGCATGGCCGACTTCGCCAGGCGCCAGATCGGCCAGCTGTCCGGCGGCCAGCAGCAGCGCGTCTTCCTGGCCCGCGCACTGGCGCAGGAGGCGCAGCTCTACTTCATGGACGAGCCCTTCGCCGGGGTGGACGCCGCGACGGAGCGCGCGGTGCTCCAGGTGCTGCGCGACCTCGACGCCGCCGGGCGGACGGTGATCTGCGTTCACCACGATCTTCAGACGGTCAGCGACTATTTCGACCACGCCCTGCTGCTCAACACCCGCGTGGTCGCTCAGGGGCCGGTCGCGCGGGTGATGACCCCCGATCTGCTGTCCCGCACCTATGGCGGACGGCCCATGCCGGCTCCCGCCGCCGCGGAGGCATCATGATCGACCCCATGTTCGAGGAGGCGTTGCGCGTCCTGACCTTCCAGTCCGGCTTCAACAGCGCCGTGGTGGTCGCCGGGACCGCCGCGCTGGGGCTGGCCGGCGGAACCGTCGGCACCTTCCTGCTGCTGCGCCGCCGCGCCCTGGTCAGCGACGCGCTGAGCCACGCCACCCTTCCCGGCATCGCCGTCGCCTTCCTGGTCGGGGCGGCGCTCGGCCTGCCGGAGCGGTCGCTGCCCCTGCTGCTGGCCGGGGCGGTGGCCAGCGGGGTGGTCGGGCTGCTGACCGTGCAGGCGCTGTCCCGCTTCACCCGGCTGACCGAGGATTCGGCGATCGGCGCGGTGCTGTCGGTCTTTTTCGGGCTGGGCGTCGTGCTGCTCAGCGTCATCCAGAATTTGGAGCTGGGTGGGCAGGCCGGGCTGAAGACCTTCATCCTCGGCCAGACCGCCGCCATGGCTCAGGGTGAGGCCATCGCCATCGGCCTTCTGGCCGCCGGGGCGGCGCTGGCCGTCGCCCTGCTGTTCAAGGAACTGCGGGTGCTGGCCTTCGATCCCGGCTTCGCCGCCGTGCAGGGCTGGCCGGTCGGGGCGCTCGACCTCGTGCTCATGGGGCTGGCGACGCTGGTGACGGTGATCGGCCTCCAGACCGTGGGGCTGATCCTGGTGGTCGCGCTTCTCATCATCCCGCCCGCCGCCGCCCGCTTCTGGACCGACCGGCTGCCCGCCCTGACCGTGGCCGCGGCGGTGATCGGCGCGCTGTCCGGCTGGCTCGGCGCCACCCTGTCGGCCCTGCTGCCCAAGCTGCCGGCGGGGGCGGTCATCGTCCTGGTCGCCGGGGGCTTCTTCCTGCTCAGCTTCCTGTTCGCCCCGGCGCGCGGGCTGGTCGCCGCCGCGCTGCGTCAAGGGCGGCTGCGCCTGACCTTCGCCGAGCGGCGCGCCCTGACCGACCTTCTGGACGGCCGGCCGGTGGAGGGTTCCGTGGCGCTCTGGCTGCGCCTGCGCGGGTATATCCGGGACGGCGCCCTGACCCCCGCCGGGCAGACCGCCGCCCGGGCGGCGGCGCGCGACCGCCGGCTGTGGGAGCGGTTCCTGGCCGACTACCCGGCCCTGCTGCCCGCCCACGCCAACTGGGGCGTGGACCCCATCGACTCGGTCCTGCCCGGCGACATGGTCCGGCTGCTGGAGGAGCGGAGCGCCCCGTCATGATGCCCGACGTCCAGGAATTCCTTCAGATCGACGCCCCCGCCCTGCTCGCCGCCGTGCTGGCCTGCGCCGCCTGCGCGCTGGTCGGCAATTTCCTGGTGCTGCGGCGCCAGGGGATGATGGGCGACGCGGTCAGCCACGCCATCCTGCCCGGCATCGTCGGCGGCTTCCTGGTCGCCGGCACGCGGGAGACGCTGCCGATGATGCTCGGCGCGCTGGCCGCCGCGGCGCTGGCCGGCCTGCTGATCGAGGCGGTGCGGCGGCTGGGCCGGCTGGAGTCCGGCGCCGCCATGGGCGTCGTCTTCACCGTGATGTTCGCCGCCGGCGTGGTGATGATCGAGCAGGCGTCCGCCGGTGGCATCGATCTGGACGCCGACTGCGTGCTCTATGGCCAGCTGGAGACCATCCTGTGGCTGGCCCCCAAGGGCTGGGAATCGCTGGGCGACCCGGCGGTGTGGGCCGCCCTGCCGCGGGAGGTGCTGACGCTGGCCGCCGTCTTCGCGCTTTGCGTCGCCCTGGTCGGGCTGTTCTACAAGGAGCTGAAGATCACCACCTTCGATCCGGCGCTGGCCTCCACGCTGGGCATCCCGGCCGGGCTGTTCCATTACGGGGTGGTGCTTCTGGTCGCCGCCACCGCGATCGCCGCCTTCGAGGCGGTGGGCTCCATCCTGGTCATCGCCATGCTGATCGCCCCGCCCGCCGCGGCGCGCCTGCTGACCGACCGGCTGGCCGCGCAGATCCTGCTCAGCGTCGCGCTGGGGGTGCTGGCGGCGCTGGCCGGCTATGGCGCCGCGGCCTTCGGGCCGATGCTGCTCGGGGCCTCCCACTCGCTGAACGCGGCGGGGATGATCGCGGTGGCGTCCGGCCTGATTCTGGCGCTGGCCGTCCTGTTCGGGCCGCGCCACGGTCTGCTGGGCCGGCGCCGCGCCGTCGGCCGGTTGCGCAACTCCCCCGGATTCATTGCTCCGGAGGCGCAAAAGCCGTAACGTTTTCGCCTCGTCCGATGCGGAGCGCCGAATGCCGTTCCCCCACCGCCGGCCGCGCCGCTGGAGCTGGCTCACCCTGGTCGCGTTCCTCCTCCTGATGGCGAGCGCGCTGCACACGCTGCAGCATCTTCTGGAGCATGGGACGGACGAGCTGATCTGGCCCTTCTTCGGGATCGGGCTGGCCGGCGCGGTGATGGCCCTGGCGGTGCTGCGCGAGCGGGAGGCCACCCGGCGCGCCCAGGCGGAGGCCCGCGCCGCCGACAGCCGGGCGGCGGACGCCCACCGCCGCCTGTCCGAGGCCATCGAGGTCGTCAACGAGGGCTTTGCCCTGTTCGACGCGGATGACCGGCTGGTCCAATGCAACGCCCGTTTCCGCGAGATCTACGCCCTGCTGGGGCCTCTGGAGCCCGGCATCACCTTCGAATCGCTGATCCGCCGCGCCGCCGCCGCCGGCCATTACCCCGACTGCGGCCTCGGCGACATCGACCGCTGGGTCGAGCGGGAGATGGAGCGGCACCGCAACCCGCAGGGGCCGCAAGTGCTGCGGATCGGCGACGGGCGCTGGTTCAAGATCGAGGAACGGCGGACCAGCGACGGCGGCTATGTCGGGCTGCGCACCGACATCAGCGAGCTGAAACGGCGCGAGCAGGAACTGGCCCACAAGTCCGACCTTCTGGAGGCCACCTTCAGCGCCATGTCGCAGGGCCTCGTGGTGTGGAGCGCGGACTATCATTTCCTGACCTGCAACCGGCGCCTGCGGGAAATGCTCGACCTGCCGGACGACGCGCTCCATCCCGGCCTCAGCATGGCCGGCTTCCTGCGCTTCATGGCCGAACGCGGCGAGTTCGGCCCCGGCGATACGGCGGAGATCGTCGCCCGCCATTTGACCAACCTGCGCCCCGAGGGCGCCAGCCGCATCGAGCGCACGCGCCCCGACGGCCGGGTCCTGGAGATCACCGCCGGCTTCCTGCCCGACCGCTCGGTCCTGATGACCTACACCGACATCACCGATCACCGCCGGGCGGAGCTGGCCCTGCGCGAGAGCGAGGACCGTTTCCGCAAACTGTCGGACGCCGCCATGGACGGGATCCTGGTGCATGAGCAAGGGGTGATCGCCGACGCCAACCGCGCCGCCGCCGCCATCCTGGGCTATGCGCCGGACGAGCTGACGGGGCTGTCCATCACCGCGCTGATGGTGCCGGAGGACCGTGAACTCAACTGGCTGCGCATCCGAGCCCGCGACGAAACCCCCTTTGAAGCCATCTGCCTGCGCCGCAACGGCGAACGGCTGACGGTGCAGGGGGAGACCCGCTACGTTCCCTACCGCGGGCGGACAATGGCCATGGTGTCCTTCCGCGACATCACCGCCCACCGCCTTGCGGAGGCGCAGCTCCGCCTCGCCAAGGAGCAGGCGGAGCTGGCGAGCCGCGCCAAGTCGGAGTTCCTGCGCACCATCAGCCACGAGATCCGCACCCCGATGAACGGCGTCCTCGGCATGCTGGGGCTGCTGCTGGACGGCCCGCTGGGGGAGGAGCAGCGCGCCTACGCCCGCACCGCCCGCGAGTCGGCGGAGGCGCTGCTGTTCATGCTGAACGACATCCTGGACATCTCCAAGATGGAGGCCGGGAAGCTGACCCTGGAGTCGGGCCGCTTCTCCCCCGCCGAGGTGGTGGAGAGCGTGGTCGAGCTGCAGGCTGCCCGCGCCTTCGCCAAGGGGATCGAGCTGGCCGTCTGCATCCCCAGCGGCCTGCCGGCGGCGCTGCGCGGCGACTCGGGGCGGGTCAGGCAGGTCCTGCTGAACCTCGTCGGCAACGCCGTGAAGTTCACCGACCGCGGCGGCGTCGCCGTCACCCTGTCGGAGCTGGAGGGCGGCGGACAGGCGCCGCCGCGCCTGCGCTTCGAGGTGACCGACACCGGGATCGGCATTCCGCAGGACGCGCAGGCCGACCTCTTCACCGAATTCTCCCAGGTGCATCCCCGCCTGTCGCGGCGCCACGACGGCGCCGGGCTGGGGCTGGCGATTTCCAAGCGGCTGGTGGAGATGATGGGAGGAAGCATCGGCTTCGACAGCACCGCCGACCAGGGCAGCCGCTTCTGGTTCACCCTGCCGCTGGAGCCCGGGCCGCCGGAGGCCGGGCCACTGGAGCCCAGGACGGCGTGGGCCGCCGTCGCGGAACCGCCGCTGGCCGGGGAAACGGTTCTGCTTCTGGAATCCAACCCCGTCGCCCGGCGGGCTTTGGCCGAGCAGCTCCACTCCTGGGGGGCCACGGTCAGCGCGCCGGACGTCGTGGCGATGGTGGCCGGGCTGGACGCCGGCACCCTGCCCGCCGCTGGCATCGCGGTGATCGGCAGCGTGGAGACTCCGGTCGCCGGCTCGCTGACCGACCGGCTGCGCGCGCGGGGCGTGCGGCGGATCGTCCGTCTCGCCTTGCCGCACCGGACCGCGGGCGGGGACGGCAATGGCGCCGACGCCACGGTGACGAAGCCGGCCCGGCCCTCCCGCCTGCTCGCCGCCGTCACCGGGCGGAGTGTGGCGGAAGCGCCGCCCGCCGCGCCGTCGCCTGTGCAAAGCCCCGCCGCCCCGTCCACCGCCGGAACAGGCCGGCGGATTCTCCTGGTCGAGGACAGCCCAACGAACCAGATGGTCGCCGCCCTGCTGCTGCGGGGCGCCGGCTATCGCGTCGACATCGCCAACAACGGACGGGAAGCGCTGGAGGCGATGGCGGCCGCGGCGGCCGGCCCGTCGCCCTACGGGCTGGTCCTGATGGACCTCGCCATGCCGGAGATGGACGGGCTGACCGCCACCCACCGGCTGCGCGCCCTGCCGCCGCCGGCCGGCACCGTCCCGATCATCGCCATGACCGCCGACGCCATGGACAGCGACCGCGAACGCTGTCTGGCCGCCGGGATGAACGGGCACGTCGCCAAGCCGATCGACCGTCCGCATCTTCTGGAGACGGTGGCCCGCTGGCTGGACGCCACCACGGTGGAGTCCGCCCCGTTGGAGTCCGCCGCCCTTGCCACGCCCTGGGACGGCCCCACCTCTGCGCGCGTCGGGGATATGGGCACGCCGGAGAAAGGCGTTTTAGACATGGAGGTCCTGCAACAGCTCGCCCAGGATCTCGATGCGGAGCTTCTGGCCGACGTCATCCGCCAGTTCGTGGAGGAGACGCTGGAGCGGGCCGAGAGGATCGCCCGCGGCGGCGCGGAAGCGGCGGGGGGAGGCCCGGCCGATCTCGCCGGGCTGGCGAAGGAGGCCCACACGCTGAAGAGCACCGCGGGGACCTTCGGCGCCCGCGACCTGTCGGCGGCCGCCCGGGCGCTGGAGCTGGCCTGCCGGAGCAACGCGGTGGGTGAGGTGACGTCGCTGTGCCGCGACATCCCCCGCCTCACCCGGGAAGCCGTGGAGGCCTACCGGCTCCGCGGCTACGTCACGTCATGACGCGGCTTCACTCCATGACGCTGATGTTGACCGCGGCGTCCTTGCCGTTGTTGCCGCGCGCGACCTCGAACTCGACGCGCTGGCCCTCGGACAGGGCGTGAAGACCCGACTTCTGCACGGCCGTGATGTGCACGAACACGTCCTTGGCGCCGGCCTCCGGCGCGATGAAGCCATATCCCTTGGTGGTGTTGAACCATTTGACGGTGCCGGTGGTCATAAGGCGAACTCCTGCTCCTCGGTCGGGTTCCGCCGCCGATCCGCGCCGCGGGGCGAAAGGGACCGGCGAAGGACGATGGACGGTGCGGCGGTCATGTGTGGCGATCCGGTGTGGCGCCACGCGGAAGCGCAAGCAAAGCAACGCGAGGGGAGGCTAGCCGGATGGCACCGGAACCGGCAAGGCGGCTTCACGGCATATGCCCAATGTGGCCAGACCGGTCATTTGGAAATAAGCCGATGGCGGCAGGTCCCGGCACGGCAAGACTTTCGATGGTCTTGCGTGAATTGAACGCACACGAAGCCTATGCTTCGACAGGACCAGAGGCGTGAGGCTGGAAACGGGGGATGGGACTCCCGGAGCGGCCGGAAATCAGAGTTTTCCTTCGGCTTGCCAGGCGAGACGCTTGCGGTAGATGGTTGAGGCGCTGATCTCCAGCAGGGCCGCGGCGCGGGGGATGTTGCCGTCGCAGGCGGCGATGGCCTCCTCGATGGCGTCGCGCTCCACCTCCCACAGCGGCTTCACCGTCTTCGGCGACGGCGCGTGGACCACGGGTCCATGGCCGGCGGCGTGCCCGCCGCCATGGCCGTTCCCGGCGCCGACCGCAGGCGACGCCACGGCGGCGCCCGCCGGGGTGCCGAGCGGGGCCGGCAGCATGACCGGCGTCACGGTGTCGCCGTCATGCAGAACCACGATGTTGCGCACCACGTTCTGCACCTGCCGCACATTGCCCGGCCAGTGGTAGGTGCGCAGCGCCTGCTCCGCCGCCGGGGAGAAGCGGACGAAGCCCTTGCCCTCCTCCCGCGCGTAATCGCTCAGGAACTGGCGGCAGATCTCCAGCACGTCGTCCTCGCGCTCGCGCAGGGGCGGCAGATGGATGGGAATGACATGCAGCCGGTAATAGAGGTCCTCGCGGAAGCGACCCTCCTCGACCTCGCGCAGGGGGTCGCGGTTGGTCGCGCAGATGATGCGCAGATCGACCTTCTCCAACCGGCTGCCGCCGACCGGCGTGAAGGTGCCGGTCTGGATGAAGCGCAGCAGCTTGGTCTGGAGGTCGGGCGCCAGCTCGCAGATCTCGTCGAGGAACAGGGTGCCGCCATTGGCCCGCGCCGCGGCCCCCTCGCGGTCGGCCACCGCCCCGGTGAAGGAGCCCTTCATATGGCCGAAGATCTCGCTCTCCATCAGGTCCTTGGGGATAGCCCCGCAGTTGATAGCGATGAAGGGCCGGTCGGCCCGCGGGCTCTGACGGTGGATGGCCTCGGCGCAGACCTCCTTGCCTGTTCCCGACTCGCCGGTGATGAAGACCGTCGCGCGGGAGGAGGCGGCGCTGTCGATGATCCGGTAGACCGCCTGCATCGCCAGCGAGGAGCCAAGAAAACCGTGGTAGCGGCTGCGCCCCAGGTCCTTCTCGAAGCTGTCGACGAGCTGGGCGAGGCGCAGCCGCTCCATGGCGTTGCGCACGGTGACGGTCAGCCGCTCCGCCGAGAAGGGCTTCACCAGGAAATCATAGGCGCCGTAGCGCATCGCCTCCACCGCCACCCCGACCGAGCCATGGGCGGTGATGATGATGACCGCGCAGGGCAGCGCCTGGGCGCTGATCCGCTTCAGCACGTCCATCCCGTGCATGTCAGGAAGCTGGAGGTCCAGCAGCACGATCCGCGGCACGCCGTCGGCCAATTGCTCCAGCGCCTCGGCCCCCGTCTCCACCGTGGTGACGGCGGTGCAGTCCTTCTTCAGGAACTCCGCATAGACGCGGGCCAGCGACGGCGTGTCTTCGACGAGAAGGATTGGCGTTGAGCGGGCGGGCATGGACCGTTTGAATTCAAATGGAAAATACGGAAAAAGACAGTCGGATTGCACTGGTTATCAGCAAATCCTTAAAAATGCACTCTACGCGATGACGGGCCGCGGACGAAAGACCTGGAATGCGGGCGCGCAAGGAAATATCCCATCCATGGTTTCACATTTCGGTCATGGATGTGCATTTCACACCGGATTCGCTGTGAGGATCAGCGAAGGACGCTTGTACCGGGCGCCGTGATGGAATATCTGAATTCTACAAAATCCATAGCAAGGAGCGGCGGACGCCCGTGGCCGAAACATCCGTGCTGTCCGGCAAGCGCATCCTGCTCGTCATCGCGGGCGGCATCGCGGCCTACAAAAGCCTGGAGCTGATCCGCCGCCTGAAGGAGCGGGGCGTGCGCGTGCGCGCGGTCCTGACCCGCGCGGGGGCGCAGTTCGTCACGCCTCTGTCCGTGCAGGCGCTGACCGAGGACACCGTCTATCAGGATCTATGGTCCCTGACCGACGAATCGGAGATGGGGCACATCCAGCTGTCGCGCGACGCCGATCTGCTGGTCGTCGCCCCGGCCACCGCCAACCTGCTGGCCCGCATGGCCGCCGGCATGGCCGACGATCTGGCCGCCACCGTCCTGCTGGCCACCGACAAGCCGGTGCTCGTCGCCCCGGCGATGAACGTCCGCATGTGGGAGCATCCGGCGACCCGGGACAATCTGGTGCTTCTGGAGAAGCGCGGCGTGCGCCGGATCGGCCCGAACAAGGGCGAGATGGCCTGCGGCGAGTACGGGTTCGGGCGCATGGCCGAGCCGATGGAGATCGTCCAGGCCATCACCGCCCATTTCGAGGAGCTGGACGCGCCCAAGCCGCTGGCCGGCAAGCGCGCCCTGGTCACCAGCGGCCCGACGGTGGAGCCGATCGACCCGGTGCGCTACATCGCCAACCGCTCCTCCGGCAAGCAGGGCCACGCCATCGCCGAGGCGCTGCGGCGGCTGGGGGCGGAAGTGACGCTGGTCACCGGCCCGACCCGCCTGCCCGACCCGCCCGGCTGCACCGTGCGCCCCATCGAGACGGCACGGGAGATGCTGGCGGCCTGCGAGGCGGCCCTGCCCGCGGACATCGCGGTCTGCGCCGCCGCCGTCGCCGACTGGCGCGTGGCCGGCGAGTCGGACCGTAAGCTGAAGAAGGACGGCGGCGGCCCGCCGAGCCTGACCCTGACCGAGAATCCCGACATCCTGGCGACCCTGTCCCAGCCGGGGCCGCACCGTCCGGCGCTGGTCGTCGGCTTCGCCGCGGAGACCGGCAACGTGGTGGACTACGCGACCGCCAAACGCGCGCGCAAGGGCTGCGACTGGATCGTCGCAAACGACGTGTCGCCGGGCACCACCACCTTCGGCGGGGCCGACAACACCGTCCATCTGATCCGCGCCGACGGCGCCGAGGACTGGCCCACCATGGGCAAGGACGCCGTGGCCGCCCGCCTGGCCGAGGCCATCGCCCGGCATTTCACTCCGCCCTCTACCCCCGCCCCCCAGGAGACCATTCCGTGAGCGCAACGGCATCCGCCATTCCTGTTCCCATCGTCCGGCTCGCCCACGCCGCAGGGCTGGACCTGCCGGCCTACGCGACCGAACACGCGGCGGGCATGGACCTGCTGGCCGCGCTGGCGGAGCCGGTCGTCCTGGAACCGGGCCGCCGCGCGCTGATCCCCACGGGCGTCGCCTTCGCCCTGCCCGACGGCTACGAGGCGCAGGTCCGGCCGCGCTCCGGCCTGGCGCTGAAGCACGGGGTCACGGTGCTGAACAGCCCCGGCACCATCGACGCCGACTACCGCGGCGAGGTCGGGGTGATCCTGATCAACCACGGCGACCAACCCTTCACGGTGGAGCGCGGGCAGCGCATCGCCCAGCTCGTGATCACCCGCTATGAGCGCGCCGCCTGGGCCGAGTCGGCCGCGCTGCCCGACAGCGCCCGCGGCACCGGGGGCTTCGGCTCCACCGGCCAGTTCGTCCCGCCCTCCCCTGCGCAGGAGTCGCGCTGATGCTCCGCATTTCCAAGAAGCTGATGTTCGCGATCGAGGCGGTTCTGGACATCGCCTACAACGCCGGCACCGAACCCGTGCAGTCCGGCGAGATCACCCGCCGCCAGGGCATTCCCAAGCGCTATCTGGAGCAGGTGCTCCAGCAGCTCGTCCGCGACGGCGTCCTGGCCGGCGTGCGCGGGCCGCGCGGCGGCTACCGGCTGGCCCGCGAGCGCCGGCGGATCACGCTGGGCGAGATCGTGAAGGTCGTCCGCTCCATGGAGACCGCGACCGACCCCATCGAGGAACCGGCCGGCTCCATCCTGGGGCACAAGGTGGTGCGCCCGCTGTGGAACGAGCTTCAGGAGGAATGCATGAAGAAGCTCGACGACATCACCATCGAGGATCTCTGCCTGCGCGCCCGCACCGCCGGCGTCGAGAGCGAGACCGAAGACCGCATCGATTTTACGATTTGATCCCACCCGGAAAACGGTTAAATTCTACACATGCTGTAGAAAGTGGGAAAATACCACATACCGGAGGAGTGAAAAATGCCGGGTTCCGAGTTTCGCGGTAAGATCTACGACAGCATTCTCGACACCGTCGGCGCCACGCCGCTGGTGCGCGTCAATCGGCTGGCCGAGGACGCCGGGGCCAAGGCCCAGATCGTCGGCAAGCTGGAGTTCTTCAACCCGCTGGCCAGCGTAAAGGACCGCATCGGCTTCGCGATGATCGACGCGGCGGAGCGCGCCGGCACCATCGAAGCGGGCCGCACCACCCTGGTCGAGCCGACGTCGGGCAACACCGGCATCGCGCTGGCCTTCGTCGCCGCCGCCAAGGGCTACCGGCTGATCCTGACCATGCCGGAAAGCATGTCGGTCGAGCGCCGCAAGATGCTGAAGCTGCTGGGCGCCGAGCTGGTCCTGACGCCGGCGGCGGAGGGCATGAAGGGCGCCATCCGCCGGGCCGACGAGATCGTCGCCACCGATCCGAACGCCTATATGCTCCAGCAGTTCAAGAACGCCGCCAACCCGGAGATCCACCGCAACACCACGGCGGAGGAGATCTGGAAGGACACCGACGGCAAGGCCGACTTCCTGATTTCCGGCGTCGGCACCGGCGGCACGCTGACCGGCGTGTCGGAGGTCCTGAAGGCCCGCAAGCCCGGTTTCCGCACCATCGCGGTGGAGCCGGAGGACAGCCCCGTCCTGTCCGGCGGCATGCCCGGCCCGCACAAGATCCAGGGCATCGGCGCCGGCTTCGTGCCGGACGTCCTGAAGAAGGACCTGATCGACGAGGTCGTGCGCATCTCCAACCAGCGCGCCTTCGAGACGGCCCGCAAGGTGGCGAAGCTGGAAGGCATCCCGGTCGGCATCTCCTCGGGTGCCGCGCTGGCCGCGGCGCTGGAGATCGGCTCCCGTCCGGAGAACGAGGGCAAGCTGATCGTCGTGATCCTGCCATCCTTCGCCGAGCGCTATCTCTCCACCGCCCTGTTCGAAGGGCTGGAGTAACCCGGCGCCCCTCTCCCACATCCGCCTGCGGCTGTGGGAGAGGGATATCCGGCACATGTTCCTGCGCAACCGGGCGGCGAATATTGCGCCGCCGCGCATCCTGCTGTAGAGTGGGGTCCGTCCGGTCTTTGTGCCTGCCCCTGGTATCAGGCGGCGCTTTGACAAAAAGATTGGATTTTAGTAATCTAACCTGTCTGCGCCGGGAGTTTCGGCCGGCGCGGCTCCGCCTTTTCAGGCGACGGCCCGGCTTGCGCCACGGGCGCCCGACGATGCGGAGCTGACGGCACAGGACCAGCGGGGGAGGCCACCATGGGCGTCGCGATTCCGAATGCCTCGACGATGAACTGGTTCCAGTTCCGCGGCATCACCAACGAATTGGACTCCAACCTCGCATCCACCGACTACCGCCAGTTCACGGTGTCGAAGGCCGGCGAATTCAATTTCCGAATCGCCGACATCAACACCAACATCAAGATCGTCGACCAGAACAACAAGGTCGTCGCCGAGGCCAAGGCGAAGAACGAGGCGGCGGAGGCCAGCGCGAAGCTCGGCCCCGGCACCTACACGGCGGTCATCTCCCAGGCCGTCCGCGGCGTGAATGAACGCGAATACACGCTGGACATCACCGAACGCCAGAACATCATGATGGTGGGGACCGGCGCCCAGATGAAGGGCATCGCCCGCGCCGTCGTCGGCAAGGATCCAGGTGTCCAGAAGCACACGCTGACCGTCGCGCAGGGCGGCGAGTTCGTCGGCAACATGTCCCTTCCCTTGACGCGCTGGGCCCTCATGAGCAAGGAGGGCAAGGTCGTGGCCTCCGGCGACACGATGGACCCGGCCAAGTCGGGTGAGGACATGCTGAAGAAGCCCAGCTTCAAGATCGACCCCGGCCAGTACGAGTTGGTGATCGTCCCGCCGAAGAACGTGATCGGCGAAATCCCCTATCAGCTGAACTTCGTCCAGAAGGTCGCCAAGTCGCCCGAATCGACCGAGGAACGCCCGTTCGACAAGATCATGCGGGAGCGCGAGGCACGGCTGAAGCAGTGGGCGGCGGAGGACGCGAACAAGTCGTCCAGCACGTCGAAGACCACCCCCTACAAGATGAGCCTGCTCGCCTGACGCCGCCCGCCGCAGGAGCCCGAGCGAGGGGGCTTGCGCGGCATGGGGCGTTCCGCGCTATTCTGCGGATCATGGATTTCACCGACACCCAGCTTCACCGCTATTCCCGCCACATCATCCTGCCGGAGGTCGGCGGCATCGGGCAGGAGGCGCTGTTGCGCGCCCGCGTCCTGGTCGTCGGGGCCGGCGGGCTGGGCGCACCGTTGCTGCTCTACCTCGCCGCGGCGGGGGTGGGGACCATCGGCGTCATCGACGACGACACGGTGGACCTGTCCAACCTGCAACGGCAGGTGATCCACGACGAGTCGTCGCTCGGCGTTCCGAAGGTGGAGAGCGCCGCCGCCCGCATCCGCGCGCTCAATCCCGACGTGGCGGTGGAGGTGCACAAGACGCGCCTGACGAAGGACAACGCGCTGGACCTGATCGGCCGCTACGACATCGTGGCCGATGGGTCCGACAATTTCGCCACGCGCTTCCTGCTGAACGACGCCTGCTACTTCGCGAAGAAGACGCTGGTGTCGGCGGCGATCCTGCGCTTCGACGGGCAGGTGTCCACCTTCAAGGCGCATCTCGGCGATCCGCACCCCTGCTACCGCTGCCTGTTCCCGGAGCCGCCGCCGCGCGGTCTGGTGCCGTCCTGCTCCGAGGGCGGCGTGCTGGGAGCGCTGGCCGGCTTCGTCGGTTCGCTCCAGACGACCGAGGTGCTGAAGGAGATCATGGGCATCGGCGAGGGCCTGTCGGGCAGCCTGATGATGCTGGACACGCTGCACGCCTCCTTCCAGCGCATCACCGTGCGCCGCGACCCGGACTGCCCCTTGTGCGGCCCCCACCCGACCATCCACGACCTGTCCGCCCACTGAGCGGCGATTGGGAGAACCCTTTAGTCATGGAAGGTCCTGAGTCCCTGTCCATCGTCCTGTTCGCGGGCGGCTTCGACCGGGTTCACTACGCCCTGGTGATGGCCAGCGCGGCGGCGGCGACCAACCGCAAGGTCACGCTGTTCTTCACCGGCCGCGCCCTGAACACGCTGCTGGCCGAGGGTGCGGACGGCGCGCCGGGCTGGCACCGGCTGGACCCCGCCGACGACGGCAGCCGCCCGGCGGAGCGCGACGCCGCCTTCACCGCCAACGGACTGGCCGGCTTCGAGGAGTTGCTGGAGGCCTGCGTGATGCTGAAGGTCACGGTCATGGCCTGCGAAATGGGGCTGCGCGCGCTCGGCCTGCCTGCCGGTGTGCAGTTGCGCCTCGACGTGCCGGTGATGACCGGCGGCGTCGTCACCTTCCTGAACGACGCGCCGAAGACCGGCGCGATCCTGTTCGTGTGAGCGCGATGACCGACGACCACAGCCTGGTGATCGAACAGGCGAACCGCTTCGAGGCGATCGCCGCGGAGGGCTTCGAGGGCCGCCCCTACCGGGACGCGCTGGTCCATCTGGCGCAGCATGTGACGGCGCATCCCGATCTCGCACCGCGGGTGGCGCACGCCCTGCGCATGATGATCGGCTTCATCGAGGACAGCGACCCGGCAAAGCGCTTCGGCCCGAAGGTAGCGATTTTGCGGGAGGCGGTGGGGCTGCTGGAGGGGTGAGGGCAGCTCTTCGGATTCTCGGCGAACAACAAAATTCACACGGATTGCAGGGATTTAAGCACGGATGACACGGATTTTTCTTGGACTTGCTTCGTGCAAGCTGATCGATCCGACACGAGCTGCGCACGAGTATAAAAATCCGTGAAATCCGTGTCCAAATCCGTGAAAACCCTATTGCCCCCCAAAACTCCTGCCGCTCACACGGACTTGCTGTCCAGCGCGTAGCCCGCCGAGCGGACGGTGCGGATCAGGTCCATCTCCGTCTCCTCGTTCATCGCCTTGCGCAGGCGGCGGATGTGAACGTCGACGGTGCGCGGCTCGACATAGACGTCGTGGCCCCACACCACGTCGAGAAGCTGCTCGCGCGAGAAGACGCGGCCGGGATGCTGCATGAAATGGCGCAGCAGGCGGAACTCGGTCGGCCCCAGATGCACGTCGCGACCGTTCCGGCGCACTCGGTGGGCGGCCAGATCCATGGTCACGTCGGCGAACTGCAGCGTCTCGTCCGTCATGCCGGGGGCCGAGCGGCGCAGAACGGCGCGCATGCGGGCGACCAGTTCGGTCGGGGAGAAGGGCTTTGTGATGTAGTCGTCGGCGCCGGAGTTCAGGCCGCGCACGCGGTCCGCCTCCTCGCCACGGGCGGTCAGCATGATGATCGGGATATCGCGCATCTTGCTGTTGCGGCGCATCTGGCGGCAAACCTCCAGCCCCGACATCAGCGGCAGCATCCAGTCGAGCAGGACGATGTTCGGCGTCTGCTCCCCGGCCAGCAGAAGAGCTTCCTCGCCGTCGGTGGCGGCGTTCACGCGGAAGCCTTCCTTCTCCAGATTGTACTTCAGCAGCGTCACGATGTCGGCTTCGTCCTCGACGATGAGAACGAGCGGCTTCAGCGCCGAATTCATGCTTGTCCCGCTCCCACTGCGCGTCTCGCCGTCACGCGGCATGTCCCGCTCCATCGTTATCCGGGCCGCCGTCCCGCGGCAATCCCCGTTCCACCGCCTCCGTGGCCGCATCCATGACCGAACCACCCGGCTCGACCACGGCGAAGCTGCTGCCGTCGTTCTTCGGGCGCGCCGCGCGCAGCGTCGTCCCGACCACCAGATAATGGATGGTCTCGGCGATGTTGGTGGCGTGGTCGCCGATCCGCTCCAGGTTCTTCGCCATGAACAGCAGGTGCGTGCAGGGCGTGATGTTGCGCGGGTCCTCCATCATGTAGGTCAGGACCTCGCGGAACAGGCTGGTGTAGAGGTCGTCCAGCTCCTCGTCGCGCTCCCAGGCGGCGATGGCGCGCTGGACGTCGCGCTCGATGTAGGCGTCCAGCACGTCCTTCATGATCGACTCGACCAGCCGCCCCATGCGCGGGATGGCCGCCGCCGGGCGCACCACCGGCACCTGGGCCAGCGCCAGCGAGCGCTTGGCGATGTTGGAGGCGTAGTCGCCGATCCGCTCCAGATCCGACGCGATCTTCAGCGCCGACACGATCTCGCGCAGGTCCTGGGCCAGCGGCTGGCGCAGGGCGAGCAGCCGCACGGCCTCGGCGTCGATATCGCGCTCGTAGGCGTCGATGCGCTGGTCGGCCTGCATGACCTGGGCGGCCAGCGCGACGTCGCGGCGGGCCACCGCCTTCACGGCGGCGTCCACCTGCGCTTCGGCGACGCCGCCCATCTGGGTGATCAGGTTGGACAGGCGCTCAAGTTCGTGCGCGAAGGAACGCACGATGTGTTCGTTGCTCATGCTTCACGTCCTTCGCTGAGGGAGGAGTGGCGGCGCTGTTGGGGATCAGAGGCCGGGGATCAGCCGTAGCGGCCGGTGATGTAGCCCTGGGTGCGCTCGTCCCGCGGGTTGGTGAAGATTTCCTCGGTGTCGTCGCACTCCACCATGTCGCCCAGATGGAAGAAGGCGGTCTTCTGGGAGACGCGGGCCGCCTGCTGCATGTTGTGGGTGACGATGACGATCGTGTAGTTCTCGCGCAGCTCGTCGATCAACTCCTCGATGTGGGCCGTCGCGATGGGGTCGAGCGCCGAGCAGGGCTCGTCCATCAGGATCACCTCGGGGCTGACGGCGATGGCGCGGGCGATGCACAGGCGCTGCTGCTGGCCGCCGGACAGGCCGGTGCCCGGCTCGCGCAGGCGGTCCTTCACCTCGTTCCACAGCCCGGCGCGCTTCAGCGAGGTCTGGACGATCTCGTCCATCTCGTCGCGGTGGCTGGCGATGCCGTGGATGCGCGGGCCGTAGGCGATGTTGTCGTAGATCGACTTCGGGAACGGGTTCGGCTTCTGGAAGACCATGCCGACGCGGGCGCGGAGCTGCACGGCGTCGATCGACTTGCCGTAGACGTCCTCGCCGTCGAGCGCGATCAGCCCCTCGACGCGGCAGTTCTCGATGGTGTCGTTCATGCGGTTCAGGCAGCGCAGGAACGTCGACTTGCCGCAGCCGGACGGGCCGATCAGCGCCATCACGCGGTTTTCCTGGATCTCCAGGTTGATGCCCTTGAGCGCCTGTTTGGCCCCGTAGAACACCTTGACGTCGCGGGCGACCATCTTGGTGCCGTGGATGCCGGCGGCGGGACGCGAAGCCATGGCCGTGGCCGGGATGTGGGTCTGGACGCTCATGGGGTTACCAACGCCTCTCGAATTTCTTGCGCAGGAAGACGGCCAAGCCGTTCATCAGGATGAGGAAGGCGAGCAGGATCAGGATCGCCGCGGAGGTGCGCTCCGTGAAGGCCCGCTCGGGGCTGTCCGCCCACATGTAGATCTGCACCGGGATGGCCGTGGCGCTGTCGGTCAGGCCGCCGGGGATGTCCACGATGAAGGCCACCATGCCGATCATCAGCAGCGGCGCCGTCTCGCCCAGCGCGCGGGCCATGCCGATGATGGTGCCGGTCAGGATGCCCGGCAGGGCCAGCGGCAGGACATGGTGCGTCACCGTCTGCAGCGGCGAGGCGCCGACGCCCAGCGCCGCCTCGCGGATCGACGGCGGCACCGCCTTCAGCGCGACGCGCGAGGCGATGATGATGACCGGCAGGGTCATCAGCGCCATCACCAGGCCGCCGACCAGCGGGGCGGAGCGCGGCAGCCCGAAGAAGCCGAGGAACACCGCCAGACCGAGCAGGCCGAAGATGATCGAGGGCACCGCGGCGAGGTTGTTGATGTTCACCTCGATCAGGTCGGTCCAGCGGTTCTTCGGCGCGAACTCCTCCAGATAGACCGCGGCGGCGATGCCGATCGGCACCGACAGCAGCATGGTCACCACCAGCGTCAGGGCGGAGCCGACGACGGCCCCCAGGATGCCCGCCTGTTCCGGTTCGCGGCTGTCGCCGGCGGTGAACAGGGTGGTGTTGAAGGTGCTGCGGATCGACCCGTTGGCGACCAGCGCGTCGATGGCCCCGATCTTGACGTCGTTCAGCCGGCGCTCGCTCTCCGGCACGTCGCGCCGGATGAAGCCCTTCATGAACTGGTCGATCTCGTCGTCGGCGCGGACCCAGACCGTCTGCGTGGTGCCGACGATGGAGGGGTTGGCGTTGACCATCGCCTCCAGCTCGTACGGCGCGCCGGAGGACAGCAGGTCGTTCAGCGAGCGGCGGGTGGCGCGGTCGGTGGCCGCGGGGACCTGGGCGTAGAGCGCCTGCCGGACGATGGCGGTGTAGTTCCGCTCCTCGACCTGCTGCTTGTCCAGGGTCACCTCAAGCCGGATCTGCGCCTGCCAGAAGGCGGTGTAGCCCTTGCTGACGATGGAGCCGAGCAGAACCACCAGCATCAGAGACGCGATCCCGACGGCGAGCATCCCGGCGATCCGGAACCGGCGCTCCGCGGCGTAGCGGCGGCGCAGGCGGGCGGAGAACTCCTCGCTCTGGTAGCGCGACTTGGTGACGGCGACCGACATGGCCCGCGTATCCTGTTCCACGAGGTCAGTCATATTTCTCTCGATACTTCTGGACCACCCGGAGGGCGACCATGTTGAGGGTGAGGGTCACGACGAACAGGACGAGGCCCAGCCCGAAGGCCGACAGCGTCTTGGGGCTGTCGAACTCCTGGTCGCCGACCAGCAGCGTGGCGATCTGCGTCGTCACCGTGGTCACGGCGTCCAGCGGGTTGGCGGTCAGGTTGGCGGTGAGGCCGGCGGCCATGGTGACGATCATCGTCTCGCCGATGGCGCGGCTGACCGCCAGCATGACGGCGGCGACGATGCCCGGCAGGGCGGCGGGCAGCACGACCAGCCGGATCGTCTCCGACTTGGTGGCGCCCAGCCCGTAGGAGCCGTCGCGCAAGCTCTGCGGCACCGCGTTGATGACGTCGTCCGACAGCGAGCTGACGAAGGGGATGATCATCACGCCCATCACGAAGCCGGCGGCCAGCGCCGATTCCGAGCTGACGCTCAGCCCCAGGCTGTTGCCCACGTCGCGGACGAAGGGCGCCATGGTCAGGGCGGCAAAGAAGCCGTAGACCACGGTCGGGATGCCGGCCAGCACCTCCAGGATCGGCTTCAGCCAGGTGCGCAGGCCCGGGCTGGCGTATTCCGACATGAAGATGGCCGCCATCAGCCCGACCGGAACCGCCACCGCCATGGCGATGCCGGTGATCAGCAGCGTACCGGCGAACAGCGGGATCGCGCCGAAGGAGCCGCTGGAGCCCACCTGGTCGGCGCGCATGGCCATCTGCGGGCTCCAGTGCGTGCCGAACAGGAACTCCAGGGGATTGACCACCGCGAAGAAGCGGATCGCCTCGAACAGAAGCGACAGCACGATGCCGATGGTGGTCAGGATGGCGACCAGCGAGCAGATAACCAGCGCGATGTTGACCGTGCGTTCCACCCGGTTGCGGGCGCGCAGGTCGGGGTCGATCCGGCCGCGGGCGTAGAGCAGGCCGCCGATGGCGACGCAGCAGCCGATGACCAGCAGGCTCCAGTCGCCGAGCGCGTGCAGCCGCAGATAGCGCTCCGCCGCGGCGACGACCTCCGGATCGGGCTCGCGGCCCGTGGCGACGCCGTGGGCGAGGTTCAGGATGTCGGCGCGCAGCAGGCCGAGCGACTGGGCGTCGCCGTTGACCAGCCGGTCCGGCAGGCCGGACAGGACCATCTGCATGACCAGCCAGCCTTCGGACGCCCCCCAGAAGGCGAAGAGCAGCAGGGCCGGAAGCCCCGCCCAGAGGGCGACGTAGAAGCCGTGGTAGGACGGCACCGAATGAAGCTCGACGATGCGGCCGCCGACGGAGGCGACGGCACGCGACCGGCCCATCTGGTAACCGATCACTGTGAGCAGGGCCAGAATGATGAGCAGTACCGTGAGCTGCATGCGAAACCGCCGGAAATGGGCTGAAAACGGGCTCCTGGCACAAACGGGAAACCGGCGGCCCTCCGAGGAGAGCCGCCGGTTCCGTCAGCCGGTCAGAGCTGGAGCGGGGTCAGGTTGGTCGCCGAGGTGCGGGCGGCGTCGCGCTCCGCCTTCGGCAGGGAGATCAGACCCTTGTCGGACAGGTAGCCGTCCTCGCCCATCGCGCGCTCCGAGGTGAACTCGGCGACCAGCTCGCGGATGCCGGGGATGACGCCGGCGTGGGCGTTCTTGATGTAGATGAACAGCGGGCGCGACAGCTCGTACTTGCCGGCCTGGACCGCTTCCGGCGACAGATCGACGCCGTCCATCTTGGCGGTCTGCAGCTTGTCGCGGTTCTGGTCGTAGAAGCTGTAGCCGAACACGCCGAAGGCGTCGGGGTTGGCGGTCAGCTTCTGGACGATCAGGTTGTCGTTCTCGCCGGCCTCGACGTAGCCGCCGTCCTCGCGGATGGTCATGCAAGCCTTTTCACGGGCCTTCTCGTCGGCGACGATGGTCTTGACCTCGGCGACCTTCTTGCAGCCTTCGAGCATCACCAGCTCGTTGAAGCTGTCGCGGGTGCCGGACGTCGGGGGCGGGCCGAGGACCTCGATCTCCTTGTTCGGGAGCTTCGGGTCGATGTCCGACCACTTCTTGTAGGGGTTGGCGACCATCTTGCCGTCGACCGGCACGTCCTTGGCCAGGGCCTTCCACAGGATCTGGGTGGTCAGGTCGGTGTGCGGGGCCTGCTTGGAGTAGGCGAGCGCGATGCCGTCGTAGCCGATCTTCAGCTCGGTGATCTGGGCGACGCCGTTGGCGGCGCACTGCTCGACCTCGGACTTCTTGATGCGGCGCGAGGCGTTGGCGACGTCCGGGTGCTGCGGGCCGACGCCCGCGCAGAACAGCTTCAGGCCGCCACCGGTGCCGGTCGACTCGACGACCGGGGTCTTGAACTTGCCGCCCTTGCCGAAGGCCTCGGCAACCGCCGTGGTGAACGGGAACACGGTCGAGGAGCCGACGGCGCGGATCTGGTCGCGCGACTGGGCGTTCGCAGCACCCGCGAAGGCGGCGGTCATGGCGACGACCGCGGCGGCGGTGACGGCGAGCTTCTTGGAATTCACGGTATCCCTCCGATGGTCCGGTTGCCCCTTTTCCGGGGAACGCGATGGTTCAACCCCGTGCCGCTTCCCCCAGGGACGGGCGGCTTGCGGGGCGGACACTAGTCGGGGTCCGCGACGCGCTGATTACGGTTTTATGACAGTTTCATGACGACGCCCACTTTCGGTCACGCCGGACGGGGTAGACGCAACCTCTACGCTTGGCGCCGCACCGGCTCCGCGGCGCAGCCCTCACCCGACTCCTCCGACGCGGCGGGCAGATAGACCGTGAAGGTGCTGCCCACCCCGACCGCGCTTTCGATGGTCAGGCGGCCGCGGTGGCGGTTCACGATGTGCTTGACGATGGCCAGCCCCAGCCCGGTGCCGCCCATGGCCCGCGACCGCGCGGCGTCGACGCGGTAGAAGCGTTCGGTCAGGCGCGGCAGGTGGGTGCGGGCGATGCCCTCACCCTGGTCGCGTACGGCGACGGCGACCATTTGCATCCCCCGCCCGCCGCGGCCCGCCGGGCCGGACACCCCGACCGCCACACCGTCGGCGAGCGACACGGCGACGGTCACGTCGGTGTTCTCGCGCGTGTATTTGATCGCATTGCTGACGAGGTTCTGGAAGACCTGGGTGAGCTGGTCCTCGTCGCCGACCACCGCGGGCAGGCCGTCCGGCGCCTCCAACGTCAGGCGGATGCGGCGGCTGGCCGCCTTCAGCTCCAGCGCCGCCATCACCCCGTCCAGCCGGTCCAGCACGTCGACCTTGCCGGCGGGCGGCATGTGCTCGTCCAGCTCGATCCGCGACAGCGACAGCAGGTCGTTGACGAGGCGGGCCATGCGGCTGGCCTGGTCCTGCATGATCGACAGGAAGCGCTCGTGCGCTTCCAGATCCTCGCGGGCGGGGCCGCGCAGCGTCTCGATGAAGCCGAGCAGGGAGGACAGCGGCGTGCGCAGCTCGTGGCTGGCGTTGGCGATGAAGTCGGCGCGCATCTGCTCCGACCGGCGCAGCGCGGTGATGTCGTGCAGCGTCAGGATGACCATCCGCCCCGGCACGGTTCCGGCGGGCACCCCGTCATCGCCGGGGGCCGGGCGGGGGACGCGCCGCTGGAAGGGCTTGACCCGCACCTCGAACATGCGCTCCACCGGCACCGGCAGGCTGAATTCCAGGATGCGCGAGGCGCCGCCCTTCAGCACCGCGTCCACCGCCTCCAGCACCGCCGGGTTGCGTAGCGAGGCGGCGAGGTCGCGGTCGAGGATGCGGTCGCCGAACAGGGCGCGCGCGGCCTGGTTGGCCCGCGCCACCTGCCGCTCCGCCCCGACCAGGACCAGCGGGTCGTGCAACGCCTCGATGATCGACTCGTTGGCTTCGAGTTGGGCCAGCGCCAGTTCGGTGCGGGCGTTCATGACCCGGTGCAGCCGCACCGCCGCCGCCGCCGCCGCCCGCACCGGGCGGGAGGCGGTGACGGGCAAGGACGGGACCGCCTCCGTCGGGCCGGCGGCGAGCTGTGCCGCGTGGGCGGCCACCGTCCGCAGGTCGCGGAAATACAGCTGGATCATCAGCGCCACCCCGCCGACCCCGGCCAGCCCGCCCAGGATCGCTACCGCCGGTCCGATCATCCCCTGCCGCCACAGTCCCCACAGGGCCGGCAGCAGCGGCGCCAGCGCCAGCGCGGCGGCAAGGATCAACCGGAGGGGCGGCATCGGCTTGGGAGTCATGATCGGCGCTTTCCGTGCGTCGGACGGTTGTCGGGACGGAACTCCGCTTTTACACTATCCCGCAAGCCGGTGAGCGGGCGTCACAAAAGATTAACGCGCGGGCCGGGGTCATCGCCCGGCCCGCGCGTCGTCCAAAAAACGCCCTCCCGCTTACCAGGGCAGCGAGTCGTGGGCCGCCAGCGCCGCCGCGGTGACCAGATCGTTGACCGAGGCGCCCATGGTGACGATCTGCGCCGGCTTGTCCAAGCCGATCAGCAGCGGGCCGATCATCTGGCCGCCGGCCATCTTGTTGAGCAGCTTCGCCGTGATGTTGGCCGAATGCAGGCCGGGCATGATCAGCACGTTGGCCGGGCCGGACAGCCGGCAGAAGGGGTAGACCCGCTTCATCAGCTGGTAGTCCAGCGCCACGTCCGCCGACATCTCCCCGTCATACTCGAAATCGACGCGGCGGCTGTCGAGGATGGAGATGGCCTCGCGCAGCGGGTCGGTGTGGGGGTGCGGGTGCTGGCCGAAGTTGGAGAAGGACAGCAGCGCCACCCGCGGCTCGTGCCCCATCTGGCGCGCCTTGGCCGCGGCGCCGATGGCGATGTCGGCCAGCGTCTGGCCGTTGGGGCGGACATGCACCGTGGTGTCGGCGATCAGCACCGTGCGGTTGCGCGTCAGGAAGACGTGCAGGCCGAAGACCGGCTCGTTCGCCTTGGCGTCGATGACCCGGCGGATCTCCTCGAAGGCCACGCCGAAGGTGCGGGTCAGGCCGGTGACCATGGCGTGGGCGTCGCCCTGCGCCACCATCAGTGCGGCGAAGACGTTGCGGTCCTGGTTCACCATGCGCTGGCAGTCGCGCAGCAGGGCGCCCTTGCGCTGCATCCGGCGGTACAGATAGTCGCTGTAGCGGCGGTTGGCGTCGGAGACTCGGGCGTTGTGGATCTCCAGCGAGACGCCGGACTGGCCCATCGCCGCCAGTTGCTCCTTGATGACCGCCTCGCGCCCGATCAGCACCGGCGTGCCGAAGCCGGCGGCGCGGTAGGCGAGCGCGGCGCGGATCGTCCGCTCCTCCTCGCCCTCGGCGAAGACGACGCGGCGCGGGTTGGCCTTCACCTTCTCCAGGATGAGCTGGAGGCTGTCCGCCGTGGGGTCGAGCCGGGTGCGCAGCGAATTCCGGTAGCCCGCCAGATCGACGATGGGCTTGCGCGCCACGCCGGTTTCCATGGCGGCCTGGGCCACCGCGGCGGGCACCGTCACGATCAGCCGCGGGTCGAAGGGCACCGGGATGATGTATTCCGGCCCGTAGCGCAGGCGGCGGCCCGAATAGGCGGCGTCCACCTCGTCCGGCACGTCCTCGCGCGCCAGGGCGGCCAGCGCCTTGGCGGCGGCGACCTTCATCGCCTCGTTGATGGTGGTCGCCCGCACGTCGAGCGCGCCGCGGAACAGGTAGGGGAAGCCCAGGACGTTGTTAACCTGGTTCGGATAGTCGGAGCGGCCCGTCGCCACAATGGCATCGGAGCGGACGGCCTTCACCTCCTCCGGGGTGATTTCCGGATCGGGGTTGGCCAGCGCGAAGATGATCGGCTTGGCCGCCATCGACTTGACCATCTCCGGCGTCATCGCGCCCTTGGCCGACAGGCCGACGAAGACGTCCGAACCGGCCACCGCCTCCTGGAGCGTGCGCTTGTCCGTCTCCACCGCGAAGGACGACTTCCACTGGTTCATGCCGTCGGTGCGGCCCCGGTAGACGACGCCCTTGGTGTCGCACAGGATGATGTTCTCGCGCGGCACGCCCATGGTGGTGAACAGCTCGGCGCAGGCGATGCCCGCCGCCCCGGCGCCGTTGACCACCATCGTCACGTCCTTGAGGTTCCGCCCGGTGATGTCGCAGGCGTTGATCAGGCCGGCGGCGGCGATGATGGCGGTGCCGTGCTGGTCGTCGTGGAAGACGGGGATGTCCAGCAGTTCGCGCAGGCGCTCCTCGATGATGAAGCAGTCCGGCGCCTTGATGTCCTCCAGGTTGATGCCGCCGAAGCTCGGCCCGAGGAAGCGGACGCAGTTGACGAACTCGTCGACGTTCTTCGTCTCGACCTCCAGATCGATGCCGTCCACGTCGGCGAAGCGCTTGAAGAGCACCGCCTTGCCTTCCATCACCGGCTTGGAGGCGAGCGCGCCGAGGTCGCCCAGGCCCAGCACCGCCGTGCCGTTGGAGATGACGGCGACGATGTTGCCCTTGGCCGTGTAGTCGTAGGCCGTGCTGGGGTCC
Organism: Azospirillum sp. Marseille-Q6669; assembly: GCF_965111635.1. Lineage (NCBI taxonomy): Bacteria > Pseudomonadati > Pseudomonadota > Alphaproteobacteria > Rhodospirillales > Azospirillaceae > Azospirillum > Azospirillum sp. Marseille-Q6669. The sequence goes on from NZ_CBCOOP010000005.1 coordinate 194,705, forward strand.
TCGGCGATGCGCAGGCAGGGAACGGCCACGCCCGGCGAATAGGCCAGCGACAGGTCGCGCTGGGTCGTCAGCGGCTTGGTGGGCGCGATCTCCAGCTTGCCCGGACGTCCGGAGGAGTGCAGCAGAAGGGCTTCTTCGTCGGTGACGCGCTTGGTATCGGGTTCGGTCATCGGGGTTCGGTTCCTGAGCGTGGGCTGTTGCAGCCGTTCTTCTTTGGGCCGGCCGTCGTTGTTGTTTTCGGTTCCGGCCGGTCGGGCGGCGGATGTTAGCCCGCGCGGGCGCGTCCCGCCAGAGCGGGATCGCACGAAAGATGCGAATTTTTCCTGGAATACGACATATCAGATCACGAATGATGACCGAAGCAATCGTTTCGTGCCCGGAAAGAGACTCAGCAGCCCTCGGCCATGTCGTAGATGGCGTCCATGTCGCTGATCAGAACCTTGTTGCCTTCCTGCAGCGAGATGGCCCCGGCGGTCTTCAGCTGGGTGAAGGTGCGGCTGACCGTCTCGGTGGTCAGGCCCAGATAATCGGCGATGTCGGCCCGGCTCATCGGCACGTAGACGGGGTTTTCCTTGTGCCCGCGCCGGGCGGCGCGCTGGGACAGCATCAGCAGGAAGGAGCAGATCTTCTCCTTCGCCGTCTTGCGGCCAAGCAGCAGCATCTGGTCTTGCGCCGCCGCCAACTCGTTCGAGGCCATGGAGAAGAGACGGCGCTGCATCTTCGGGAACTCGTCCATCAGCGCGTCGATCTTCTTGCGCGGAAAGCGGCAGAGCGTCGCCGCCGTGACCGTCTCCGCGGTGTAGGCGTAGCTCTCATTGACGGCCAGACCCAGGAAGTCGCCGGTGACGAGGAAGCCGGTGATCTGGCGGCGCCCGTCCGGCAGCAGCTTGTACAATTTCACGGTGCCGGCGGTGACGTTGTAGAGCGCGTCCGCCGCGTCGCCCTCGCTGAACAGGGTCTGTCCGGCTTCGACGCGGGACGTCTGGAGGATGTCGGCGAGACGGCGCAGTTCCTCGGGGTCCAGAGCGGCGCAGACGGTCAGACTGCGCACGGGACAGGCCCCACAGGGATTCATCTCACTCGCCGCGCCCTTTTCGCGGGCGCGCCCCATGTCAAAGGGTGGCATGGCATGACCCAACCCTTAGCCGTACAACGCCCCCATAATCGTCATATTCGGTCTGTTTCGCAACGGTGCTCACGGGGGCCGTGGCCGAATTGCCATACGAATGCCTTATGAGCGGCCCGCCGGAGCGGCCAATCAGCGCCCTTTCGGCGGGTTCGACGGCTCGGCGTTCGGGCGCGGCGGCTCGTCGTCGAACAGGATGCGGTGGGCCGCCCCGTCCAGATCGTCAAACTGCCCGGACTTGAGAGCCCACAGGAACGCCCCCAGGCCCATCAGCCCCAGGCTCAGCGCGATCGCGATCAGATAGAGAAGCTCGGTCATCGGTCAGGTCCTTGGTCACCGCTCCGCGGCTGAGCCGCAGGGCGTTGGCGATAACGATCAGGGAGGAGGAGGACATGGCCAGCGCCGCCAGCAGCGGCGTCAGCATGCCCGCCATGGCGATGGGCACCGCGAACAGGTTGTAGACCAGCGCGATGCCGAAATTCTGGCGCACCAGCCGCCCGGAGCGGCGGGACACCTCGAACGCCTCCAGGATGGGGCGCAGGCGGCGGCCCTGGAACACCACGTCGGCGGCGGTCTGGCTGACGTCCACCGCGGTGGACGGCGACATCGACACGCTGGCCGCGGCCAGCGCCGGGGCGTCGTTCAGCCCGTCGCCGACCATCAGCACCTTGCGGCCCTCGGCGGCGAGCGCGTCCAGAACGGCGGTCTTGTCGGCGGGCGTCTGGCCGGCCCGCCAGTCCTCGATGCCCAGCTGCGCGGCCACCGCGGCCACGGCACCACGGCGGTCGCCGGACAGCAGCCGGACGTCCAGGCCCCGCGCCTTCAGCCCGCGCACCACCGCCGCGGCGTCGGCGCGCGGCGCGTCGAGGAAGGTGATGCGCACCGGCGCGGCGCCGGGGCGGGCCAGCCACAGCTCCGGTCCCGCGGCGTCCTCCGCCGTGTCCGGCGCGCCGGTGAAGGCGCGGCTGCCCAGCCGGATTTCCCCCTCCGGGCTGTCCAGGGCGAGGCCGGCGCCGGGGACCTCGCGCACGCCGGCGGCGACGGGAACACTGGGCAGCGCGCGGGTCAGGGCGCGGGCCAGCGGGTGGCGGCTGGTCCCGGCGAGCGCCGCGGCGAGGCGCAGGTCGTCCTCGGCCACGCCGTCGAACTGCGGGACGGGCCGACCCTCGGTCAGCGTGCCGGTCTTGTCGAAGACCACCGTGTCGATGACGGCCAGCCGCTCCAGCGCCGTGGCGGTCTTCAGCAGGATGCCCTGCCGCATCAGCCGCCCGCTGGCGATCACCTGGACCACCGGCACGGCCAGGGCCAGCGCGCAGGGGCAGGTGATGATCAGCACGGCGACGGCGTTCATCAGCGAATCCTGCCAGGGCAGCCCGCCGAGAATCAGCCAGCCCAGGAAGGTGCCCAGCGCCGCCACATGGACGACCGGGGCGTAATGGCGCGACACCCGGTCGGCGATGGCGACGTATTTGGCGCGGCCCTGCTCCGCCACCTCCATCAGCCGGACGATCTCGGCCAGCAGCGTGCCCTCCCCCACCGCGGTGACGGTCACGCGCAGCGGGGCGGTGAGATTCAGCATGCCGGCGAACACGCGGTCGCCGGGGCGCACGCTGCCCGGCACCGTCTCGCCGGTGATCAGAGCGGTGTCGAGGTCGGACACACCGTCGGCCACCGTGCCGTCGACCGCGACCCGCTCGCCCACCGCCACCAGGATGGTGGAGCCGGGGCTGACCTGATCCGGCGGGACGATGGCGCTGCGCCCGTCCTCGTTCAGCACGGTCACCGAGGTGGCGTGCAGGCCGAGAAGCTGCTCCGCCGCCGAACGCGCCCGGCCCCGCGCCCGCTGGTCGAGGTAGCGGCCGATCAACAGGAAGAACAGCAGCATCATCGCGCCGTCGAAATAGGCGTGCTGGCCGCTGTTGATCGTCTCGAACAGGCTCATGCTGGTGGCGAGCAGGACGCCGATGGTGATCGGCACGTCCATGTTCGTCCGCCCGCGCCGCAGCGCCTGGAAGGCCGAGCGCGCGAAGGGCCGCAGGGCGTAGGCGATGGCCGGCATGCAGACCAGCGCCGACAGCCAGTGCATCAGGTCGCGGGTGGCGGAGCCCATGCCCGTCGCGTGCCCGGCCCAGACCGACACCGACAGCAGCATCACGTTGCTGGCGCCGAAGCCGGCGACGGCCAGCGAGCGCAGAAGCTCCTTCTCCGTCTTCGCTTGAGCGTCGCCCAGCCGTTCCGGATCGAAGGGCACGGCGCGGTAGCCGATGCGGGCGACGGTATCGACGACCGTGTTGGCGTCGGTCTCGGCCTCGCGCCAGATCACCGAGAGGCGGCGCGTGGTCATGTTCAGCCGCGCGTGGGTCACCCCCGGCTGGCGGGCCAGCGCCGTCTCGATCAGCCAGACGCAGGCCGCGCATTGCAGCCCGTCGATCATCAGATGCAGGGAGGCGGTGCCATCCTCGGCGTGCTTGGCGTGGGGGGCATAGTCGAGGGGCGGCGCCTCGCCGTCCGGGCGCAGCGGCCGGGCGGCGGGATCGACGCAGCGCCGCTCGTAATAGCGTTCCAGCCCGAGCCCGCGGACGAGGTCGTAGGCCGCCGCGCAGCCGGTGCAGCAGAAGGGGCCGGCGCCGTCGGAGGCGATGGTGCCGGTGCCCTCGGGATGCTCCTGCCCGCAGTGGAGGCAGACGGTCATGTCACGAAACCCGTGTGCTGGTGTGCCGTAGCGTTGGGTGCTGGGTGCTTACTTGATGAAGAGGCGCTGCTCATCCTGGTAGTCGCCCGTGGCGTGGTGGATCTCCACGCGCAGGTCCCACTGGCCGGGCAGCGGCAGCGCCACCGGGGCGGCGAAGCGGCCCTCGCCCAGATAGGGCAGGTCGAGACGCACGTCGTGGCCCTCGCTGGTCGGGCGGATGAAGGCGACCTTCACCTCGGCGTCCTTCAGCAGGTTGCCGTACTTGTCGTGCAGCGTCAGCGCCAGGATGCCCTTCTGCGCCTCGGTGCTGGTGAAGTCGGTGGAGACCTTCCAGCCGCGCTCGGCCTGGGCGCGGGCGCCGGCCAGATCCTCGTTGTACTTCAGGCCCTTCATGAAATGCTGCTCGGTCTGGACGCCGGTCCAGCTCGACAGGGCGAAATGCAGCATCACGCCGTTGACCGCGATCACGACGGCGAAACCGGCCACGAAGATCCAGGGGATGTACCAGCCGGGCTGGCGGCCGGTCCGGCGGGGCGGGGTGCGGCGGGTTCCGGCGTCGGTGGACAGCGTCATCGTCGTCTTGACCTTTGGTGAATGCAGCGCGAAGAGCCGGTCGGGATCAGTTGGCCGGCCCCATGAAGACGGAGTCATAGGTCGCCACCTCACCATCGGCCGAGGTGAGCCTGAAGGTAAGGGGCTGGGAGGCGCCTTGCAAACCGGTGCGCGGCGCGGTCACGAAAATTCTGTAGGTCGCCACCATGTCCGGATCGGCGGTCAGGCGCTGGGTGCCGGCCTGCTCGTCCTGGCCGTCGCCGGCCACCGACAGGCTGGCCTCCGCCACGCCGGAGACCGCCAGCGTGTAGGAGCGCGGGTCGCGGGTCATGTTGGAGATCTTGAAGGTGTAGGCGTTGCGCACCGACCCGTCGGACAGCGCCACGAACAGCGGGGCGCGGTCGCGCAGGACGCTGATGTCCAGCCCCGGCTTCAGCAGAAGCCCGACGCCGATGCCGCCGGCGATGACCAGCATCATCAGCGTGTAGAGGATCGTGCGCGGGCGCAGCAGGCGGAAGCGCACCGGCTGCCCGCCGGTGGCGATGGCCACCTGGCTGGTCTGGGTGTCGAATTTGATGAGGCCGGCCGGCCGCCCGACCTTGATCATGATCTCGTCGCAGGCGTCGATGCACAGGCCGCAGCCGATGCACTGCATCTGCAGCCCGTCGCGGATGTCGATGCCGGCGGGGCAGACCTGGACGCAGTTGAAGCAATCGATGCAGTCGCCCAGCCCCTCGGCCCTGCGCTCCTCCCAGCTCTGCGACTTGCGCAGCAGGCTGCGGCCTTCGCCGCGCCAGTCCTGGTAGGTGACGATCAGGCTGTCCTCGTCGATCATCGCCGACTGGAAGCGCGGCCACGGGCACATGTAGGTGCAGACCTGCTCCCGCGCGAAACCGGCCAGCAGGTAGGTGGTGGCGGTGAAGAGCCCGATGAAGCCGAGGGCGGTGGAGGACACCTCGAAGCGCAGCATCTCGCCCAGCAAGGTTGGCGCGTCGGTGAAGTAGAAGATCCAGGCGCCGCCGGTCGCCAGAGCGATCAGCAGCCAGATCAGGTTCTTCAGAACCTTGCGCCCGGCCTTCCGGGCGGTCCAGGCGCCCTGGTCGAGGCGGATGCGCTCGCCACGGTCGCCTTCGACCAGCCGCTCCACCCAGACATAGAGGTCGGTCCACACCGTCTGCGGGCAGGCGTAGCCGCACCAGACGCGGCCCGCCAGCGAGGTCGCCAGGAAGAGGCCCAAAGCCGCCACGATCAGCGCGCCGGTCAGGTAATAGATCTGCTGCGGCCACAACTCCACGAAGAACAGGTAGAAGCGGCGGTTGGCGAGGTCGAGCAGCACCGCCTGGTCGGGGGCGTTCGGCCCGCGGTCCCAGCGAACCCAGGGCAGCACATAGTAGATCGCCAGGAGAACCGCCAGCGCCGCCCATTTGACGCGGCGGAAGGTGCCGTGCACCGCCTTGGGATAGACCTTGGCGTGCTTCTGGTACATGGAGCGCGACGCGCGACGCTGCGCCTTCGGCGGGGCGGCGGCGGGCGCATCCCCGACGGCCGGGCGTTCCAACCGGTCACTGTCCAATCGGTCGCTTCCCAATCGATCGCTTTGGGGCGGCTGCTGTTCGGTGGTCGTGCTCATGACCTCGCCCTCTTCGTCTGGGCCCTCTTCGTCTGGACCCTCTTCTTCTGGCGACCGCCGCGCGGGCGGCTTGGCCATGCCGACATGGTTCGGCCGTGGCGAGGGGACTATGGCGGCAGAACGTCACAGGGGCATTGCGCTGGATCAAAGGATTCGGGAGCGGATCGGAGGGATTCCGCCCTCTCCGCAGACCACAAAAAGGGCGGCCTAGGAAGGAGAAGGTCCAAAAAGAAAATGCCGGGGAGTCGCCTCCCCGGCACCGAAGTCCGGCGGACCCGCCAGGGAGAGCGTCCCCCTCCCCGGCCGGTCCTTCCTGTCTGGATGGCTTACTTGCCGCCGCCCAGGTTGTGGACGTAGACGGCCAGCGACTTGACCGTCGCGTCGTCCAGACGCTTCGACCAGGCGGGCATCACGCCGGCGCGGCCGTTCGTGATGGTCTCCACCAGCGTGGCCTTGTCGCCGCCATACAGCCAGTTGGCCGTGACGAGCGGCGGAGCGCCGACGTCCATGCCGACCGCAACCGAGCCCTGCGCGCTGTCGCCGTGGCAGGCGGCGCAGTTCTCGTCATAGACGGTCTTGCCCTTTTCCGCGGCGGCGGCGTCGGTCGACCGCTTGTTCAGCGACAGGACGTACTCGGCGACCTGACCGATCTGCTCGCGGTTCAGGATGCCGTCCCGGCCGAAGGCGGTCATGCCGATGCCGACCGTCCCGCGGGTGTCGCCGTCATCCGCACGGATGCCGTGCTGGATGGTCTTGTAGATGTCGGCGGTGGTGCCGCCCCACAGCCACACGTCGTCGGCGAGCGTCGGGAAGCCCTTGGCGCCCTGACCGCCGGCGCCGTGGCAGGCGGCGCAGTTCTCGTTGAAGTAGGAGCGGCCGCCGGCCATCGCGAAGGCAAGGAGGTCCTTGTTCTTCTGGATGTCCTCGACCGAGGTCGCCGCGATGGCCGTCAGGTACTTTTCCTGAGCCTTCTTGCCCTCGGCGATCTTCTGCACCAGCTCCTCGCGCTGCGAGTAGCCGAGCAGGCCCTTCGTGTAGCTCTTGCCCAGCGGCCAGGCCGGGTAGAGCACGTAGTAGACGAGGGACCACGCAATGCAGACGTAGAAGATGTACAGCCACCATTTGGGCAGGGGGTTGTTCAGCTCCCGCAGGCCGTCCCACTCGTGGCCGGTGGTCTCGACGCCGGAAAGGGCGTCCTTTTCTTTCTGTGCCATGGCCTAAAACTCCTGACCATCTTCCTTGAGCGGGATCCGGGAGGCGTCTTCGAACTTGCCCCGGTTGCCTGGCCACATGGCGTAGACCACGATGCCGGTGAAGAGCAGGGCCAGCCAGACGGTCCAGAAGGACCGCAGGGCGACAGTGATCGAATCCAAGTCCATGGATCCCTCCCGGTTACTGCTGGAGCTGCTTGGGCGACTGGTACTTGGTGAAATCCACCATGGTGCCCAGGACCTGCAGGTAGGCCACCAGCGCGTCCATTTCGGTGACGCCCTTGTTGCCCGTGAAGTTCGCCACGACGGCCTTCGGGTAGCGCTTCATCAGACCGGCCGTGTCGGCGTCCGGGTTCTTCTGCGCTTCGAGGTCGGCCTTGGCGCTGGCGATCTGCTCGTCCGTGTAGGGGACGCCGACGATGCGCAGGGTCTTCATGTGATCCTGGATGTCGGTGTACTTCAGCGGACGGTCCTTCATCCAGGCGTAGCCCGGCATGATCGACTCCGGCACTACGGCGCGCGGATCGACCAGATGGGCCACCTGCCAGTCGTTGGAGTACTTGCCACCCACGCGGGCCAGGTCCGGACCGGTGCGCTTGGAGCCCCACTGGAAGGGATGGTCGTACATGCTTTCCGCGGCCAGCGAGTAGTGACCGTAGCGCTCCACCTCGTCGCGGAACGGACGGATCTGCTGGCTATGGCAGTTGTAGCAGCCTTCGCGGAAGTAGATGTTCTGGCCAGCCAGTTCGAGCGGCGAGTAGGGACGGACCCCATCCACCTTCTCGATCGTCGACTCGATCGTGAACAGCGGGACGATCTGGACGAGGCCGCCGATCGACACGGTGATCAGGATCAGAACGATGAGCAGAAGCGTGTTCCGCTCGATCGTGTCGTGACTAAAGCCCTTTTTTTGCTCAGCCATTTTCTCAGTTCCTCCGGCGTCAGGCCGCACCGACCGCCGCCTTGTGCGGGGCGGAGGCATAGGGCTTCTCGATGCGGACGTCACCCTTGGCCGTGCGCCACAGGTTGTAGACCATGATCAGGGCACCAGCCAGGAACAGGACGCCGCCCAGAGCACGGATCACGTAGAAGGGATGCATGGCCGCGACCGTCTCGACGAACGAGTACTGGAGGAAGCCGAGGTTGTCGTAGGCGCGCCACATCAGGCCCTGCATGATGCCCGACACCCACATGGCGGTGATGTAGAGCACGATGCCGATGGTGGCGGTCCAGAAGTGGTAGCTGACCAGACGCAGGCTGTAGAGCTGCGAGCGCTTCCACAGGACCGGGACCAGATAGTAGATCGCGCCGAAGGAGATGAAGGCCACCCAGCCGAGCGCACCGGAGTGCACGTGGCCGATCGTCCAGTCGGTGTAGTGCGACAGGGCGTTGACCGGCTTCACCGACATCAGCGGACCCTCGAAGGTCGACATGCCGTAGAAGGCCACCGACGTCACGAGGAAGCGCAGGACCGGGTCGGTGCGCAGCTTGTCCCAGGCACCCGACAGGGTCATGATGCCGTTGATCATGCCGCCCCAGGACGGCATCCACAGCATGACCGAGAAGGTCATGCCCAGCGTCTGCGCCCAGTCCGGCAGGGCCGTGTAGTGCAGGTGGTGCGGGCCGGCCCAGATGTAGAGGAAGATCAGCGTCCAGAAGTGCACGATCGACAGGCGGTACGAATAGACCGGCCGCTCCGCGCGCTTCGGAACGAAGTAGTACATGATGCCGAGGAAGCCGGCGGTCAGGAAGAAGCCGACCGCGTTGTGGCCGTACCACCACTGCACCATGGCGCTCTGCACGCCCGAGACGAACGGGTAGGACTTCATCCCGGTCAGCGACACCGGGACGTTGACGTTGTTGCCGATGTGGAGGATCGCGACGGTCAGGATGAACGCCATGAAGAACCAGTTGGCGACGTAGATGTGCGACTCCTTGCGGGTCATCACCGTGCCGACGAACTGGATGGCGTAGAGGACCCAGATGACCGTCAGGTAGAGGTCGAGGATCCACTCCGGCTCCGCATACTCCTTGCCCTGGGTGTAGCCGAGCACGTAGCTGAGCGCCGCCAGGACGATGAAGATGTTGTAGTTCCAGAAGACGAACTTCGTGAGGCCTTCACCGCCGAACAGGAACTGGCGGCTGGTGCGCTGCACGGAGTAGAGCGAGGTGGCGAACAGGACGTTGCCGCCGAACGCGAAGATCACGGCCGACGTGTGGACCGGCCGCAGGCGCCCGAAGCTCGTCCACTCAAGGCCGAGATTCAGCGCCGGAAAAGCGAGCTGCAGCGCGATGAAGACGCCGGCCAGGAAGCCGACGACGCCCCAGAACACTGCAGCGATGACGAAGAGTCGGACGGCGTCTTCGTAGTAACGCACATTTTCCGACACCCGCTGGCTGCCCAGGGCGGCCCCTGGCGTCAGAGTCGCTGATGTCATTCAATCTCTCCCGTTTGCCCCGGGCGGCTCGGGCCGCTCCCTCTGAGGTTGCACCACCGCTGGGTACGTACTGTTAAGGAGGGGGGCAGGTTCACATACGATGCACTTCTTATGCGGACGCCGGTTGCGCCTGCCTCCAATAATCCCAATATGTGTAGGGGTGGACCTTGCAACATTGATCTACGTCAACGACCGGTCTTACCGGTGCCTGCCATCGTTCACCGTCCTTCACGCGGTCGGACGGGCATGGACGAAAGCTTCATCGCGAAACCTCTCGGTCAGCGTCAGATCGACCAGGCCTATCCGCTGGTGCGGGCCATCTTCCCGGACCTGCCGGTGGAGCAATGGCGCGCATTTGCCGCAGCACTTATCGGGCCGGTTGATACCCCCGCGACGCCGACGGGCATCATGACCGTGCAGAACGCACGGGGGTACCTCCATGGACTTTTCTCATACGCTATTGCGGAGCATCTTCGCCACGGCCGAATTCTGGCCGTGGAGAATTTCGTCGTGCTCGACCTGTTCGACATGACGGGTCCGGCGGAGACTTTGCTGCACTCCATGGATCGTCTGGCGCGCAGCCACGGATGCACGGCGATTCACACCTCCCTGCCGGAATTGCTGGCCGGGGAGACCGGGTCGCGCGGGTCCCTGCTGACATGCTTTCACCAGGACGGGCACCGCACGGAAACCTTGCGGCTGTGCAAGGCGATGGACGGCGCCAACGACAACCGCGCGCATCGGTCGCAGGCGGAAAGCCCACTCGGCATCCCGTAAGTCCCGCCGGAACGGGCCGGCGCCCCGCCCCATCCCGCGACTCCATCCTCCGTTTCCTACGACTCCGGCGATGTGACCGTTTGCTCGGCGGGCGCGAGCGGCTAGGATGCGGCCATCATGACCGACACCCCCACCACCCCCGTCAAATACCGGGCGATCCATCTGCAGGCCGGCCGCCAGCGGCGCGTCCTGCACGGCCACCCCTGGGTCTATTCCAACGAAGTCCAGATGGACACGGCGGCCAAGGCCATCCCGCCGGGCAGCCCGGTGCGCCTGCTGGACCCCGGCGGGAAACCGCTGGGCATCGCCACCTTCAACCCGCACACCCTGATCGCCGCGCGGATGCTGTCCAGCGACCCGGCGACGGTGGTCGACCACGCCTTCCTCGCCGGGCGGCTGAGGAGCGCGGTGGCGATGCGCGAGGCGCTGTTCGGCCGGCCCTACTACCGCGTCGTGCACGCGGAGGCCGACGGGCTGCCGGGATTGATCGTGGACCGCTACGGCGACGTGGTGACGGTGCAGGCCAACAGCGTCTTCATGGACCAGCGCATCGACGCCATCCTGGCCGCCATCGACGAGGTGCTGGCCCCGCGCGCGGTCATCCTGCGCAACGACAGCACCCAGCGCGCGCTGGAGGGACTGCCCGAGGAAAGCCGGCTGGTGAAGGGCGAGATCGACGGCCCGATCCGGCTGGAGGAAAACGGCGCCACCTTCTTCGCCGACCCGCTGGGCGGGCAGAAGACCGGTTGGTTCTACGACCAGCGCGACAACCGCGCCTTCATCGCCAAGCTGGCGAAGGGCAAGCGGGCCATCGACTTCTTCAGCTACAACGGCGGCTTCGGCGTGCTCTGCGCCGTCGAAGGCGCGTCGTCGGTGGTGTCGGTCGACCGCTCGCAGGGCGCGTTGGACAACGCCGCCCGCGCGGCGGAGGCCAACGGGGTGGCTGACCGCTTCGAGGCGCGCCGCGCCGACGCCTTCGAAGAGATGGAGCGGCTGAACGCCGAGGACGAGCGGTTCGGGGTGGTCATCGCCGACCCGCCGGCCTTCGTGAAGGCCAAGAAGGATCTCGCCGTCGGCTGCCGCGCCTACCGCAAGATGACCCGTCTGGCCGCCAAGATCACCGCGCCGGGCGGCTTCCTGCTTTGCGCGTCCTGCAGCCACAACGTCGACCCGCCGACCTTTGCCGAGCAGGTCGCCCGCGGCCTGCACGACGCCGGACGGACGGGGCGCATCCTGCGCAGCGCCGGGGCCGGCCCGGACCATCCGGTGCACCCGCATCTGCCGGAGTCGGCCTATCTCAAGGCCATCGTGATGCAGTTGGACTGAGGGTGACTCACCACGAAGGCACGAGGATGGTGATGATCGTCGTGCCCTTTGTGGCTCCCCGTTCCCCTCGCGGCCGCTACGGGCGGCTGAACACCCCGACGACCTCGACGTGGGCGGACCACAGGAACTGGTCCACGGGGTAAACGCGGCTCAACACATACCCGCCGTCCACCAGCGTCCGGGCGTCGCGGGCGAAGGTCGCGGGGTTGCAGGACACTGCCACCACCCGCGGCACCTTCGACCCGGCCAGGGCCTGCGCCTGGGCTGCGGCACCGGCGCGCGGCGGGTCGAAGACCACCGCATCGAACCGCGCCAGTTCCTTCGCCGTCAGCGGGTTCTCGAACAGGTCGCGCCGCTCCGTGGTCAGGCGCAGCGCCCCCGCCGCCTTGTTCAGCGCGGCCAGCGCCGGGGCGTCCCCCTCCACCGCATGGACCGCCGCCCGCTGGGCCAGCGGGACCGCGAAGGTGCCCAGACCGGCGAACAGGTCGGCCACCCGCTTCGGCTCCCCGATGTTGGCGAGGACGGCGGCAACCAGGGCGGCCTCCCCCTCGGCGCTCGCCTGGAGGAAGGCGCCGGGCGGCGGGGTGACCGGCAGGCCGGCGAAGGACACCGCCAGCGGACGGCGGTGGGCGATGGGCTCCGATGTGCCACGCTCGTCGGCCTGCCAGGAGATGCGGGCCACACCCTCCGCCTCGCCGAAAGCCACCAGCCGCTCCCGAGCCGCGCGGTCCAGGCTGCGCGGGCCGACCAGCACGAGGTCGATCCCGCCTTCCAGGTCGGTGGCGATCACGTCGCAGCCGCTGCCGTCCGGCAGAACCGACAGCAGCAGCCCGCGCAGCGGCTCCACCAGCGCGAACAGGCCGGGCCGCAGCACCGGACATTCCGTCAGGTCGGCCAGCCGGTGGCTCATCCGCTCGTTGAAGCCGAGCCAGACGCGGCGTCCCCGCTTCAGCGCGGCGAAGCGCGCGCGGCGGCGCGCGGCCGGAGGCGTCCGGGACAGCGGCTCCAGGGGCGCGTCACCCAGCCCGACACGGGCCAAAGCGCCCTGCACCAGCCCGACCTTCCAGGCGGCGTAGGCGGCGTCCTCCATGTGCTGGAGCGTGCAGCCGCCGCAGGTTCCGAAATGGGAACAGGGCGGCACGGCGCGTCCCGGGCCGGGCTCCAGGATCTCCAGCAGGTCGGCGCGCAGACCGTCTCCCTTGGCGTTGGCGGCCTCCTTCACGGCCACCCGCACGCGGTCGCCGGGGACGGTCAGCGGCACGAAGAGCTTGGCATCTTCGAAGCTGGCGATGCCGTCGCCGCGGGCGCCGACCTCGCCGATGGTCACCTCGGCAAGGCGGGGGCGGTGCGGGGCTCGCCGCTGCGGGGACGGGCGGTGTTTGGGGGCGGGTCGTTTCACGCGGTCACTCTCAGGACGGCCATCATGCCGGCTTCCTGATGCTCCAGAACATGGCAGTGGAGCATCCAGTCGCCGGCCTCTTCGGCCACGAAGGCGATCTCGGCCGTCTCATGGGGGCCGAGCAGGACGGTGTCGCGCCACTCGCGGTGTTCGGCCGGCCGGCCGTTGCGCGAGAGGACGCGGAAGGGAAAGCCGTGCAGGTGCATGGGGTGCCACCAGCCGGTCTCATTGACGAAGGCCGTCACCTGCGTTTGACGGCGTTTGACGGTGATGAGCGGTTCCAGATGATGATGCCCCATCGCCGCCACGCCGTTCAGCGCCCAGAAGGGGCCGCGCGGCCCGGCGTTCTTCGGCATGGCGCCGTGCATTCCGCCGTCCAGCACCACGTCCTGGCGGACGGCGCCGGCGAGATCGGGTTCGGGCAGCGGGTTGGCGGCCAGCGCGATCGGGGCGTCCAGCGGCGAATCACGCAAGGGGGCCTCGTCGCCGTAAGTCAGGCGGGTCAGCCGGTAGGCCATGCGCGGGTAGAAGCCGTCGACCACGTCGAACTCCTCGCCCGGCCTGCCTTCCATGTCGATCACGAGGTCGGCGCGCTGGCCGGGCGCCAGCACCACCTTGCCGTCCGGCGGGGCGTGCGGGGTCACCGGCTGGCCGTCGAGCGCGATCACCCGCGGCGCGTGCCCCTGGAAGTCGAGCGCGAAGACGCGGGCGTTCGCCGCGTTGATCAGGCGCAGGCGGACACGCTCCCCGGCGCGGACCGGCACGCGGTCCCGGACGGCGCCGTTGATGGTGACGGTGTTGCCGATGCGCCCGGCGTGGGTGGCGTCCATGGGATGGCCGAAGCCGCCGGCCAGTTCCGCCTCCCTGGTCAGCCGCCAGTCGCCGAGCAGCCAGAGCAGGTCGCGGTCGACGCGGATCGGCTCGCGCTCCTCCACGATGAAGGCGCCGGTCAGGCCGTGGGCCACCTGAACCCCGCTGTTGACGTGGGGGTGGTACCAGAAGGTGCCGGCGTCCTTCAGCGGGAATTCATAGTCGAACCGCCCGCCCGCCGGCACCGGCGGCTGCGACAGGCCGGGCACCCCGTCCATGGCGTTGGGAACGCGCAGGCCGTGCCAGTGGATGGTCGTCGGCTCCGGCAGGCCGTTGGCGAAGGCGATGCGCGCCGTGTCGCCCTGGCGGAAGCGCAGCTCCGGCCCCGGAATCCGCCCGTCATAGGCCCAGACCGCCGTGTCGGGAAAGCCCGCCCCCGCCAGATTGGCGCGGGCCGGACCGGCCGACAGGCTGACCGCCGTCCCCTCCCCCACCGCCGCGCGGGCCGCGCGCGGCAGCAGACCGGTCCCAGCCAGCAGGGCGGAGCCGGTCAGCAGATCGCGGCGGGTCAGCGGGAGAAAGGGCGGCACGGCGTCCTCACACGTAGCGGGCCAGGGCGTCGCGCAGGTCCGCCGGAACCGGGGTCGGGCGGTGGCTGTCCTTGTCGACGATGACGCAGACGGCCTCCTGCACGGCGATGCAGCGGTCGCCGTCGAAGATCGCCGCCCCCAGAACGACGGAGGTGTTGCCGACCTTCGCGACCCGCGCGCCGACGCGGATGTCCGCCGGGAACAGCAGCTCCGCCTTGTAGTCGATGACGCTGCGCGCCAGCACCACGGTCCAAGGGGACTCGCCGCGGAAACCGCCGCACTCATGGACCAGCGACACGCGAAGCTGCTCGAAATACACGCCGATGGCGTTGTTGTTGACGTGGCCGAGCGCGTCGAGGTCGGCGAAGCGCACATGCTCCGCGATCCAGAAACGGTAGAGGTCGGGGCGGGTCGGATCGGTCATGGTCGCCTGTCGAATGGTGGTTGGGGCCGAATGTGGCCGGTGGCGCGGGCCGGGGCAAGCCCGGGCATGACGGTCATTCCCCGCACCGTCCCGATTTGCCGCGCCAAGCCGGGCGGGCCGGTGTTATAGGAGTCGCACCATAACACCCGCAACGGACCGCAAGATGAGCAAGGACAGCACCAACCAGACGGCCGAGGCCCTCTTCGAGAAGGCCCTGTCGGTCGCCGAGAAGCATCTCGAGGCGGCGATCAAGGAAGGCGGGGTCCTGGGCCCCTACATCGCCGTCGCCATGATCGAGGCCGCCGTGAACACCGCCGTGGACGAGACCAGCCACGAGGACGTCATCGACATGCTGCGCGATCTGGCCGCCCAGATCGAAGCCGACGCCGACGAAAGCGAAGATTGATTCCTGCCGTCACGCGGGGTCCGGCTGCCGGCGCGCTTCGCGCCGGCGCAGGATTTCGTAGACGACGGCGCCCAGGATGGTCAGCGCGATCAGGATCAGCGACAGCGCGTTGACCGCGGGCGTCAGGCCCGTGCGCACCTTCGAGGCGATGTAGACCGTCAGCGTGGTGTCCAGCCCGCGCACGAACAGCGTCGTGTTGTAGTTCTCGAAGCTCTGCAGGAAGGCCAGAAAGGACGCCGACAGGATGGCCGGCGTCAGATACGGCAGCGTGATCCGCCGGAACACCTGCCCGTGGGTGGCGCCCAGATCCAGCGCCGCCTCCTCCAGCGTCTGGTCGAACCGTTGCAGCCGCGCCAGGAACAGCAGCATCGCGTAGGCCGCGATGAAGCTGGACTGCGCCAGGATGGTCAGGAACAGGCCTCCGGTCACCCCGAACCACTCCCGCCAGAAGACCAGCGTGGAGATGCCGACGATCACCCCCGGCGTCAGCAGCGGCGACACCATCACGGCGTAGAGGAAGGTCCGCGCCCGGCTGTGCAGCCGGTCGAGCAGCAGCGCCGCCGCCAGCCCCAGCGGCACCGCCACCGCGATCACCCCCGCCCCGACCAGCAGGCTGGTGCCCAACGCCTGCCACATGCGCTGGTCGGCCCACAGGGCGCCGAACCATTGCAGCGTGAAGCCCATCCAGGGGGTGACGGTCGGGAAGCGGCTGCTGTTGAAGGTCGCCGCCGCCATGATCCCCAGCGGCAGGAACAGATAGCCGAAGAACACGACCAGATAGGCGCCGGTGACCCAGCGGCGGAAACTTGCGGCGGTCATTTGGCGATGTCCGTCACTTGGCGATATCCGTGAGGCCGACGCGGAACAGCCGCATCATCAGCAGGATGAAGGCGACGCACAGGATCAGCAGGATGAAGGCGTAGGCCGCCCCCTGGTTCCAGTTCCCGCCCTCGAAGAACCAGTTGTAGATGACCTCGGTGAACCAGCGGCTCTGCGGTCCGCCCAGCAGGGCCGGCACGGCGTAGCTGCCCGCCGCCAGCATGAAGGTCATGATGCAGCCGACCGCGATGCCCGGCTTGGCGTGGGGGATGACGATGCGGCGGTGGATGCGCAGCCAGCCGGCCCCCAGATCGCGCGCCGCCTCGATCTGGTTGCGGTCCAGCGACTCCATGGCGTTCATGATCGGGAACACCATGAAGAGGATGTAGACGTAGACCATCCCGATGATCACCCCGGCGTCGCCGCCGAGCAGCCGCTGCGGCTCCGAAAAGAGGCCGAGCCCGACCAGAAGCGCGTTCAGCGGCCCGTTGAAGGCCAGGATGATGTACCAGGCGAAGGTGCGCAGCAGCTCGTTGATCCAGAAGGGCACGACGAGCATCAACACGAGCAGCGGCAGGCGCCGCCGCGGCGCCACCTGCGCCATGTAGAAGGCGACGGGGTAGCAGACGGCCAGCGTGACGGCGGTGACGAGGCTGCTGGCCCAGATCGTCTTGAGGAAGATCGCCAGATGGATCTGGTTGGTCCACAGCGTCGCGTAGTTGCGCAGCGTGTAGACGTCCTCCGGCCCGCCGGCCTTGCTGGGCGGCAGCGACGGACGGAAGGAAAAATCCACCATCAGCAATTGCGGCAGCACGACCAGCAGCAGAAGCCACGCGGCCACCGCCAGCAGGATCGCCGAGGTCAGAACCGGACCGTACCGGCGCAGCACGCCGCCCATGACCACTCCCCCACCCGCCGAGACTGAGCCAAGATTCTAGGATCGAAAGCCTCTCACGACCCTGGGCCGGAGCGCAAGCGAGGCTATGCCCCGGCAAAAGACCAGAGACTTCGAATAACCACATTTTTATTGCCTTTTTCCGGTCCCCGGACTGTGCCCATAGTGGCGTCATGCGTGCATGGCGGACATCCGGCGTGATGAAGGAGGCAACAGCGTGGGTCGCCGCGCTGGTGCTGGTCTTCCACGCCCTGGTCATGGCCACCCACATCCCGGCGCCGCTGGCCAAGGTGCTGGCGGAGTCGGCGCAGCTCGCCATGGCCGGCTCGATCTGCCACTCCGGCGCCGCGCCCGACGCCTCCGCCGTGCAGCACTCCGACCATGGCCCCGTCCCGGACGGTACGCTGGGCCACGTCACCTATTGTCCGATCTGCCTGTCGCTGGGCGGCGGGTCCCTGTTGGGTCCGGTCCTGGCACCGGCCCCGCTGCCGCCGGCCGGGATCGTGCTGGCCGCCGTTCCGCTGCCCACGGACGACGAGGCCGGGGCCGGCCGCGTCCCGCGCGCCTTCTCCGCCAGGGCGCCTCCGGTGGGTGTCTGAACCGACACCCTCAGACAGACCCACACCGGAGAGTTCCCATGATCCGCAACACCCGCGGCGCCCTGCTGGCCGCCGCCGTCCTCGCTTGCCTGCCCGGTCTTCTTCCTGGTTCCGCCGCCCTCGCCCACACCACGCTGGAGACCAAGCAGGCCCCCGCCGCCAGCACCTACAAGGGCGTGCTGCGCGTCGGCCATGGCTGCGGCGCGTCCCCCACCGTGGCCCTGCGCGTGCAGATCCCGGAGGGAGTCATCGCGGTAAAGCCGATGCCCAAGCCCGGCTGGACCCTGACGACCAAGGAGGGCCAATACGCCAAGGCCTACGACTATTACGGCGAGTCGCTGAGCAAGGGCGTCACCGAGATCGCCTGGACCGGCGGCTCGCTGCCGGACGCCCATTACGACGAGTTCGTCTTCCGCGCCCGCCTGCCCGACGCCGCCCCCGGCACCGTGGTCTATTTCCCCGTGGTGCAGGAGTGCGAGACGGGCGTGCACCGCTGGATCGAGATCCCGGAGCCGGGCAAGACCGACCACGACGTCAAGGAGCCGGCCCCCGGCGTCACCCTGACCGCCAAGCCGTAAGGGAAGGAAAAACGCATGCGCCGGCTGGTCGTGGGGTGGGTCGCCGCCCTGATGCTGCTGTCCCTGTCCGCGCCGGCCCTGGCGCATGCCGTGCTGGTCGAGAGCGCCCCGGAGGACGGGGCGCGGCTCGACAACCCGCCCGCCGAGGCCGTGCTGCGCTTCAACGAACCGGTTCGGCCGGTGTCGGTGACGCTGATCGGCCCCGGCGGGGTGACGCTTCCCCTGCCCGCCCCGGCCGCCGGGGACGGGGCGCTTCGCGTCGCGCTGCCCGGCGGGCTGGCGGTGGGGACCCACATCCTCAGCTACCGCGTCAGCTCGGCGGACGGTCACCCGGTCGCCGGATCGCTCCTGTTCGGGATCGGTGCGGAACCGGAACGACCTGTGGAGCTGGGGGGCGCGACACCGCCGGCCACGCTGCTGGCCGCTGCCGCGGTTCGGGCGCTCCATTACGGAAGCCTGCTCGCGGCGGTCGGCGGCGGGCTGTTCCTGGTGCTGGTGGCGGGGCGGTGGAGTCCGCTGAACCGCCGCCTGCGCCCCGGCCTGTGCCTGGGCGTCGGCGTCGCCGCCCTGGTGGCCGTGCTGAACGCCGGTCTGGCCGGCGCGGTGCTGGAAGGGGCGCCGCTGTCCGCCCTGGCCAGCGCCCCGCCTTGGATCGCCGGCCTGACCAGCACGGCGGGGCCGAGCGTCCTCCTGGCCCTGCTCAGCCTGATCGCCGCCGCGCTGGGGCTGGCGCTGGAGGAGCGTGGGACGGCGGGCAGCGTGCTGCTGGTCGCCGGGGCGGTTGGGGCGGCGCTGGCGCTGGCCGCCACCGGCCACGCCGCGACCGCGGAGCCGCGCTGGCTCAGCGTGCCGCTGGTCACCCTGCACGGTCTGGCGGTGGCCTTCTGGATCGGCAGCTTCTGGCCGCTGGCCGTGCTGCTGCGGACAGAACCGCCGGCCGAGTCGCTACGGCTGGTTCGGCGCTTCTCCGCCATCGCGGTTCCGGCGGTGGCCGTCCTGCTGCTGGCCGGGGCGGGGCTGAGCGCGTTGCAACTCGGCGACCCGCGCACCATCCTGACCACCGCCTACGGCCAGATGTGGACCGGCAAGATCGTCTGCGCGCTGGCCCTGCTGGCGCTGGCCGCCGTCAACCGCTGGCGGCTGACACCGCGGCTGGAGGTCATGGGCGGACAGGCCGCGGCCCGGCTGCGCGCCAGCGTCCACACCGAAATGGTGGTGGCGGCGCTGGTCGTGCTGTTCACCGCCGGGCTGGGCACCACCCCGCCGCCGCGCACCCAGGCCCTGCCGGTCTTCGCCGAGAAGCCGGCGGGCTTCAGCACCGCGATCGTGGCGCGCGGGCGCACCGCCATCGTGACGGTGACCCCAGCCACGCCGGGAGCGAACCGCGTCGAGATGCGCCTGACGGGACCGGGCGGCGCGCCGCTCGACGCGCTGGAGGTGTCGGCGGAGCTGGCCCTGCCCGCCGCCGGGATCGAGGGCATCACCCGCCCCCTGCCCAAGGTGGCGCCCGGGGTCTATGCGGCGGACGGGGTGACGCTGCCGGTGGCCGGGTCCTGGGCGGTGCGGCTCGACGCTCTGGTCAGTGACTTCGAGAAGGTGCCCTTCCGCGCGGCGGTGCCAATCGGGCGCTGACCGGCGTTACGCCGGCGTGTCGGGCAGCACCACGGCGTCCTCCGCCCGGAAGGCGATCCGGGCGGGGTCGCCGGGGGTCAGCGGCGGCTCGTCGCCGAGATGCGGGACCTGGACGGTGATGCCGCCCTCCAGGAAGGCGTTGATGAAGGCGCCCTCGAAATCCCGGTGGGTGACCCGCGCCTCCAGCGCGTTCTCCGCCCCCGCCCCCGCCGCCATACGCTCCGGCCGGACGAACAGGGTGGCGCGGTCGCCGGGGGCGAGGCGGCGCGGGTTGCGCCCGATCAGCCGGCCGTGGGGCGTGTCCAGAGCGGCCAACCCGTCGGCCGACTCGGCGACAGTCCCGGAAAAGCGGTTGTTCTCCCCCACGAAGGAGGCGACGAAGGCGGTTTCCGGATGGTCGTAGATGGCCCGGCCGTCGCCCACCTGCTCCAGAACGCCCCTGGACATCACGCCGATCCGGTCGGACATGGTCAGCGCCTCGCCCTGGTCGTGGGTGATGTAGATGAAGGTCACGCCGGTCCGCTTCTGCAGGTCGCGCAGCTCGGCGCGCATGTGCTGGCGCAGCTTCAGGTCCAGCGCCGACAGCGGCTCGTCCAGCAGCAGGACGGCGGGTTCCACGGCCAGAGCGCGGGCGATGGCGATGCGCTGGCGCTGGCCGCCCGAGAGCTCCGTCACCTTCTTTTCCGCGGCGTCGGGCAGCGCCACGAGGTCGAGCAGCTTGCGCACCCGCCCCTGCCGTTCCGCCGAGGGCACGCCACGCACCTCCAGCCCGAAGCCGATGTTCTCCGCCACTGTCATCAGCGGGAACAAGGCGAGGTTCTGGAAGATCAGCGCGGTCGGGCGCTTGTTCGGGCCGATGCCGCGCATGTCACGGCCGCCGATGCGGATGGCGCCCTCCGTCGGCTCCATGAAGCCGGAGACCATGCGCAGGATGGTGGTCTTGCCGCAGCCCGACGGGCCGAGGAAGCTGAAGAATTCCCCCGCCCCGACCGTCAGCGACACGTCGCGGACGGCGGTGACGGAACCAAACCGCATGGTGACGGACTCGAGCTGGACGTCCTGACTCATAGGCACCTGATTGAAAATCAATCCCTTGTGGGACGATCACACGCCGCCATCCTTAACCCTCTCCCCTCCGGGGAGAGGGAGGCCCGAAGGGCCGGTGAGGGGGTTGTGCGTGGCGGTACGTCCGGCAAAAGCACATCCCCCTCACCCTAACCCTCTCCCCGGAGGGGAGAGGGGATATTGGGCGGAGAGGCGGGAGAGGGTCGCACTCACGCCGCCAGGAAGCGGTCCTGGTACTCGTTGCGGATGGAGACGTACCAAGCCTCCTGGATCGGCCACCACCACAGCTTCTGCAGCGCGTCGCCCGGATAGGCGTCGGCGAAGAACTGCTTGTTCAGGTCGGACAGATGCGCCTCCGCCCCGACCGCCGTGCTGGAGATGCCGGAATGGTTGGTGTAGAGGGCGCCCGCCTCCGGCGTGTAGAACCAGTTGATCCAGGCGTAGGCCTGCTCCAGGTTCGCCGCCTTGGCCGGGATCGCGAAGCCCTCCATCCAGGCCAGCGCCCCTTCCTTCGGCGCCAGGAAGCGGATCGGCAGACCCTCCTTGCGCAGGGCGACCGCAGACGAATCCCAGGTCTGGCCGATGACGCAGCCGTTGGTGCGGAAGGCGCCCTGGGCCTCGTTCTCGTTCGACCAGAACTGGCCGATGGCCTTCTTGTTGGCGGCGGCAACCTGAAGGATCGCGTCGAAGTTGGCGCGCGCCTTCGCCTCGTCCTTGAACTGCTCGCGGATCGGGTGGGGCAGCTTGCCCTGGCCTTCCAGCCACAGGCCGATGCCGATCAGGCCGGAATGGCCGCGCACCGTCACCTTGCCGGCGTGCTCCGGCTTCCACAGGTCGCCGTAGCTGGCGGTGCCGTAGGTCAGCGGCGACTTGGCCTGATCATAGGCGATGGCCTCGGTCCCCCAGTCGGCGGGGGCGAAGAAGCGCTTGCCGCCGACCACGCCGCCCATGGCGGCGGAGCCTTCGACCGCCGACTTCAGGCAGCCGTCCCACTTGACCTTCGACTCGTCCAGCGGCTGGACCAGCTCGAACTCCACATAGTTCGGCACGCGGTCCACCGTGGGGTGGATGATGTCGAAGCCGGCACCGCCGGTGGCCTTGAGCTGGTTCAGCAGCTCGTCGTTGGTGCCGTATTCGGTCAGGCTGGCCTTGATGCCGGTCTTCTTCTCGAAGTCGGCCAGCATGTCCGGGTTGATGTAGCCGGCCCAGGAGAAGATCTTGACGCTGCCCGACGCGGCGCGGCCCTCGCGCAGGATGAAGGGGCCGACCGAGGCGACGCCCGCAACGGCGGCCGCACCCTGGAGCAGCAGGCGGCGGGTGAAGCCCTTGGCGGCGCGCTGCGTCTCGGCGCTGGAGCGCTGTTCCAGGCTGGTGGTTTCCGGAACCTTGGTCATGGCACCTGCTCTCCCCTTTTCTTATTGGCCCGAATTCATGCTGGCTGTGCCCATCGCGGGGCCGGCCGCGGAACCAGTCCTGCCGGACTCCGCCGCAGCGGCAACTGTGCCGCGATATCCGGGCGCCGTCCATGGCTCAAGCGGGAGTGGGCGCAAACTTCATCGACCTGTAACCGCCCGCTCAGCTCTCCAGCATGCGGCGGAGAAGCTCGACGTCCTCGGCAAAGGCAGGGTCGGTGGTGCGCAGTTCCTCCACCTTCTTCACCGCGTGCATCACGGTGGTGTGGTCGCGCCCGCCGAACTTGCGCCCGATCTCCGGCAGGGAGCGGGCGGTGAGCTGCTTGGCGAGGTACATAGCGACCTGCCGCGGGCGGGCCACGGCGCGGGCGCGGCGGGCCGAATGCATGTCGGCGACGCGGATGTTGAAATGCTCCGCCACCCGCTTCTGGATCTCGTCGATGGTGACGCGGCGGTCGTTGGCGCGCAGCAGGTCGTGCAGCACCTCCTGCGTCGATTCCAGCGAGATGGCCCGGCCGACCAGCTCGGCGTGCGCGACGATGCGGTTCAACGCCCCTTCCAGCTCGCGCACGTTGGACGTGATCTTATGGGCGAGGAACTCCAGCACCTTCAGCGGGATGGCCGCGTTCAGCGCATCCGCCTTTGCTTGCAGGATGCCCAGCCGCAGCTCGTAGGTGGTCGGGTGGATGTCCGCGACGAGGCCCCAGCCGAGGCGGGAGCGCAGCCGCTCTTCCATACCTTCCAGGTCGGAAGGGCTCTTGTCGGCGGAGATGATGACCTGACGGTTCTGGTCCACCAGCGCGTTGAAGGTGTGGAAGAACTCTTCCTGGGTGCTGTCCTTGCCGCTGATGAACTGCACGTCGTCGATCATCAGCACGTCCACCGAGCGGAACTGCTGCTTGAAGGCCATGGTGTCCTTGAAGCGCAACGCCCGGATGAACTGGTACATGAACTTTTCCGCCGACAGGTAGATCACCTTGCGGTTCGGATCGTTCCGCCGGATCTGCCAAGCGATGGCGTGCATCAGGTGCGTCTTGCCGAGCCCGACCCCGCCGTAGAGGAACAGCGGGTTGAAGGTGACCGAGGTGGCGTCGGCGACGCGCCGGGCGGCGGCGTGGGCCAGCTCGTTCGGCTTGCCCACCACGAAATTCTCGAAGGTGAAGCGGGGGTCCAGCGGCGCGGAGATGTCGGTACGGTCCTCCAGCACCGAGGCGACCGCCGTGGGCGACTCGTCCGACGCGAAGGAGGGCGGCCCCGCCGAATAGGACGAGCCGATGTAGGAATTGGCACCGTAGGAAGCGGCCCCATAGGAAGCGGATTGGCCGAGCGCCGCGGCCCGCGGGGCGGGCGCCGGGGGAAGCGGGCCGCCGCCGGCGCCGTCCGCCGGAGCGGAGTCGCGCGACGGCTCGCCCGCGTCCCCATCCGACGTCAATTCCGGCATCAGCATGGACGGGGCGTTGGCCGAGGCGACCACGACGTCGATGGACAGGACGTCCGGATTCTCGCCGGCCCACAGGTTGCGGATGCGGTCGGCGTAGTGGGTCAGCACCCAGTCGCGCATGAAGCGGGTGGGCACGACGATGCGCACCTCCCCGCCGCGGATTCCGGCGAAGGAAAGCGGCTGCAGCCAGCTGCGGTAGGCGATCTCGCCCACCTCGTCCTTGAGGCGGCCCCGGATGCGGGCCCACTGCTGATCCAACGACGCGCCGACCGACATGCTTCCCCTACCCCGCTCCTTTCCCCCCGGACGGCCCCGCGCCGCAGGGGGCACCATCCCGCCCGACTGAACCCAGACCTCTTAACCTAGGCCCCTTAACTTAGGTCCCGCGCCTTCAAAACGTTCCTCTCCTGAAGACTCCAACGGTGGATGCCTCCCAACTGGACGGCAATACTATCCCTTTGGCGAAGTTGGACTCCGCCTTTGCCACGTCGAGTTTTAAGAAAAGCATCGCTCCAGGAGCAACGGGTCGAGTCGAGCTTCTTGAGCGTCCCGCAACCTTGCCCGCGGCTTTGAACGTCTCCGTCCCTCAGCGAACGGCGCGTGACGTCAAAGACGACATCGGTGCGTCATTCCCAACGGAAGGAAAGTCTAATCAGCCGCCCTCGCCGTGGCAATAGGACAGAAAGCGAACGGTCCGGACTGCGGCAAAAATCACGCAGCGTTTCCGAAACCCGCCCCTGCCTTTGCCAAAGACCAGGACCGCCGGAGGCGACTCGCCATCCAACAGCCGCGATCCCCTACCCCACCGGAGTTCTGCCGGAGGACTCGGAAAGAACGGAGACTGTACTTATCAAAAACGCAAAAAGCCGCGCCCAGACCTGGTGCGCGGCTTTATAACGCCGAGTAAACTCAGAGAGCCTTGATGCGGGCCGACAGGCGCGACAGCTTGCGCGACACGGTGTTCTTGTGCAGAACGCCCTTGGAGGCTCCACGCATCATTTCCGGCTGCGCGGCCTTGAAAGCCTCAGCGGCTTCAGCCTTGTTGCCGGACGAGATCGCCGTCTCGACCTTCTTCACGAAGGTGCGGATACGGCTGACGCGGTTACGGTTGATCTCCGTACGACGCGCGGTTTGACGAATGCGCTTTTCAGCAGACTTATGATTGGCCATGAAAACCCTACTCCGGACGACACGCCTGTCCCAGTGCGAGGGGGCCTTATACGCTCCAGCCGAATGAGAGTCAAGGCACCGTCCAACACTGTTTTTCGGCAAAGGAAAGATTACGAGATCTTGACGGATTTCTGGTCCTCCCCCGCTAGATACGGGGGAGGAGTCGGGGGATGTCAGCGATGCTTCCAATCCGGCTGACGCTTCTCGGCAAAGGCGGCCATGCCTTCCTTCTGGTCTTCGACGGCGAAGGTGGCGTGGAAGATTCGGCGCTCGACCCGGATGCCTTCCGACATGGTGGTCTCATAGGCGGCGTTGACGGCGTCCTTGGCCATCATGACGACCGGGCGCGAGAGCTTGGCGATCTTCTCGGCAACCCGCACCGCCTCGTCCACCAGATCCACCGCCGGCACGATGCGGCTGACGAGGCCGGCGCGCTCGGCCTCGGCGGCGTCCATCAGGCGGCCGGTCAGGCACATCTCCATGGCCTTGGACTTGCCGACGAAGCGGGTCAGGCGCTGCGTGCCGCCGGCGCCGGGGATGGTGCCGATGGTGATCTCCGGCTGGCCGAACTTGGCGGTGTCGGCGGCCAGGATGAAGTCGGCCATCATCGCCAGCTCGCAGCCGCCGCCCAGCGCGTAGCCGGCGACCGCGGCGATGGTCGGCTTGCGGCACTTGGCCAGCCGCTCCCACTTGGCGGTGATGAAGTTGGCCTTGTAGACGTCCATGTAGGAGAAGTTCTGCATCTCCTTGATGTCGGCGCCGGCGGCGAAGGCCTTCTCCGAACCCGTGACCACGATGGCGCCGACGGAGTCGTCGGCCTCCAGCGCGTCCAGCGCCTGGCCCAGCTCGGTCACCAGCAGGTCGGACAGCGCGTTCAGCGCCTTGGGCCGGTTCAGCGTGACGAGCCCGACCGGTCCGCGGGTTTCGACGAGAATGGTTTCGTACGGCATGATGCAGCAGGCTCCCGTGGTTTGCCCCCTCGCTCCGGGCGGGGGTGCTTCTGGTTTGCTCTTGGTCTCGTTTGGAGGATCAGCGCGGTATCAGCGAGAAGCGGACCACCGTGGCCGCCGCCTTCCGGACGGTGGCCCTCGCGGCGGTGGCCCTCACGTCGGTGGTGGGGGCCGGCTCGACGAATTCCAGGCGCAGCTCCTCGCCCTCCCGCAGGAAACTGGCGCTTCCGCCCGCCCGTTGCGGGGCGCGGCTCCAGCCGAGCTGCGGCATGGTCTGGTTGTAGAAGGACAGGACCGCGTTCCGGTCCATGGCGCCCGCCATGACGGACTGCGCGATGCGTCCGGCGGGCTTGTCGAAGACCAGCGGCGCCTCCTCGGCGGGGGTGAGGCCTGGCATGACCGGCACGTCCCCCATGCCTTCGACGTAGCGGGCAGAGTCGGCGCGGGCAGAGTCGGCGGCCCAGGCGGACGAGGTTGCGGGCAATGGAACCCCGGCCAGACCCGCAAGGGCGGGGCCGGCGAGGAGGAGGAGGGCGGCGAGCGTCGCCCTCGCGGTGGCCGATGGAGCCGTCATACCTTCCACCTATATCAACGCTGGCGTTGCGGACAATAGAAAGTCGAACGGCCCGCCTGGACGATCCGGCGGATGCCCCCCGTCTTCGCCACGTCGCAGCTGCAGCCCGGACAGGGCGCGCCCTCGCGGTCGTAGACCGAGAACTGGTGCTGGAAATAGCCGAGTTCCCCCGACGCCTGCCGGTAGTCGCGCAAGGACGACCCTCCCGCGGCGATGGCCCGCTCCAGCACCGCGCGGATCGCCGTGGCCAGCCGCTCCGCCTTGGCGCCGGTCACCGTGGCGGCGATGCGCGTGGGGCTGAGGCGGGCGAGGAACAGCGCCTCCGACACGTAGATGTTGCCGAGCCCGGCGACCACGCTCTGGTCCAGCAGGGCGGCCTTGATGCTGGTCATCCGTCCGGCCAGCCGCGCGGCCAGCACCGGCCCGGAGAAGGCGTTGCCCAGCGGCTCCGGCCCCAACGCGCGCAGCAGCGGATGCTCGGCGAGCGTCTCCGCCGTGGCGAGGTCCATCAGGCCGAAGCGGCGGGCGTCGTTGAAGGTCACCACCGTCCCGGCGTCGGTCTCCAGCACGACATGGTCGTGGACGCCCCAGGCGGCGGGCCGCTCCGGCGCGATGATCATGCGGCCCGACATGCCGAGATGGGCGATCAGCACCGTCCCGTCGTCGAGATGGACCAGGATGTACTTGGCACGGCGGCGCACCGACTCGACGCGGCGCCCGGTCAGCCGCTCGCAGAAGCCGTCTGGAAAGGGAACGCGCAGGTTGGCGCGGCGCTGGAGCACCTGGACGAGAGTCCGCCCCTCCAGATGTGGGGCGAGGCCACGGCAGACGGTTTCGACTTCGGGAAGTTCGGGCATGATGGCAAGGAGGATGGTGGGAAGCGCCGGTTGACGCAAGGGGCACCGATTGACGCTCGTCGGGGAGCGGGCACCCGTGGCGGCGAATGGATGGCGCCCTCAGCCCTCCGAGCCGTCCACCAGCCCCCGCAGGGCGCGCGCCATCGCCGCCGCCGGGCCGGACCAGTCGCCGACGCGCGTCTGGCGGAACAGGCGGGCAGTGGGATACCAGGGGCTGTCCTCCCTCCCCATCAACCAACGCCAATCCGGCGCGTGCGGAAGCACGATCCACACCGGCACCCCCAGCGCCCCGGCCAGATGAGCCGGGCCGGTGCAGGAGGAGATCACGAGGTCGAGGTTGCTCATGATCGCCGCGGTGTCGGCGAAATCGGCGATGTCCGGCCCCAGATCGGTGAAGGAAGGCGGCATCGCCACCCCTTCCAGATCCTCCCGCCCCGGCCCTTTCTGAAGCCCGAAGAAGCGCACGCCCGGCACGTCCAGCACCGGCCGCAGCCCGGCCAGCCGGGGCGAGCGCTGGGCGTCGCCGTGAAAGGACGGGTTGCCCGCCCAGACCAGCCCGACCCGCGGCCCCGGCCCCTCCACCAGCCGCTCGCTCCAGGCGGCGACGCGCCGCGGATCGGGACGCAGATAGGGCACGCGGGCGGGGATCGCCTCCAGGCTCGGGCAGAACAGGCCGGCGAGGCTCATCAGCGGAATCTGGACGTCGGTGTCGGGCAAGCCGCTTACGCCCGGAAAGTCGGGAGCCCGCGGGATCACCGTCACCCGCGCCGGATCGGTGTTGCGCTCCAGCAGCGGCAGGAGAGGGCCGTGCGCCTCCAGATGGACATGCGCCGGGGCGGCCTGCAGCACATGATCCAGGAAGCGGATGAACTGGATGGTGTCGCCCAGCCCTTGCTCCGCATGGACCAGGATGGTCCGCCCCGCCAGATCGGTGCCGTCCCAGAGCGGCTGACGGAAGGGGCGGCGCTGCCCGGCCAGGGCCTCGCTCCTCCAGCGCCACTCGTACTCCGCCCAGCCGGCGGCGTAATCGCCCAGCCGCAGCAGCAGATGGGCCAGATTCCAGTGGGCGACGGTCAGTTGCGGCGCCACCCGCAGGGCGCTGCGGAAGGCCTCCTCCGCGTCCCGCGGGCGGTCGAGATGGACGAGTGCATCGCCACGGACGACCTGGGCCTCGCCCAGATCCGGGGCCAGCCGCAACGCCCGCTCGGCCAGCCGCAGGGCCTGCGCATCCCCCCCGATCTGGATGGTCAGCGCGCCGAGGTTGGACAGGGACGGAGCGTGCGCCGGATCGCAGACCAGCGCCGCGCGCCCGGCGGTCATCGCCTCCTCCCGCCGCCCCTGGGCGGCCAGCGCCAGCCCGAGCTTGGCGTGGCCCTCCGCCTCCTGCGGGGCCAGGGCGCGCGCCCGGCGGGCCAGCCGCTCGGCCGCCGCCGCGTCGAGCCCGTCGAGCCGGCACAGCGACAGGTTCCACAGCGCCAGGGCCTCCGCCGGACGAGCGGCCAGCAGCCCGCGGAACAGCCGGGCGGCCTCCTCCACCCGGCCATCGCGGTAAAGCGCGGCGGCGTGGGCGGAGAGGAGCGGCACTCCCACCGCCTCCGCCACCGGGCGGGTGAGCCGCGCCACCGCCTGCCCGACTTCCCCTCCATCAAGAAGCTCCCGCCCTTCCCGCTCCACCGCCCGGTCGGCGAGGTAGCGAGCCTCCAGGCTGTCGGGCTGGAGCGCCAGGAGCCGTTCCAGCACCAGCAGCGACTCGTCGTGCCGCCCGACGCCGCGGCAGGCCAGGGCGAGCTGGAACAGCGCTGCCGCGTGGTCGGGCTGGAGCGCCAGCGTCCGCCGCAGGGCGGTTACCGCCCCCTCCCCGTCCTCCAGGATCAGCCGGACGCGGGCAAGGTCGTAGCGCAGGCCCGGATTGTCGGGAACCAGCCCGATCGCCCCGACGAACAGCGCCGCGGCCAGTTTCGGCCGGTCCGTCTGGCCGTAGAGCACGCCCAGCAGATGCAGAGCGGTCGCCTGATGGGGATCGGCGTCGAGGATGCGCCCATAGAGGATCTCGGCCTCGGCCAGACGGCCGGACTCGTGGTGGTCGAAGGCGATGGCCAGGGCTTCCGCGATTGTCGCCATGTTTCCGTGCCGGGCCGTGGGAGGAAGTGAAGGGGTGGGAGGACGCGAAGGGTAGCAGAGCTACCGGAAAAGCGCTCGCAGCCGGTCGGTCACGGCCTCCAGCGGCCCCCGCCAGTCCCCCGCCGTCCCCTGCCGGAACAGGCGTGCCGAGGGGTACCAGGGCGAGTCGTCCCGGCCGACCAGCCAGCGCCAGTCCGGCGCATGGGACAGCAGCACCCAGACCGGATGCCCCAGCGCGCCGGCCAGATGGGCGGTGGCGTTGTCGATGGTGACGACGAGGTCGGTGGCGGCGATCTGCGCGGCCAGCCCGTCCAGGTCGTCCTTGCGGTCCAGCCCGGGCGGCAGCGTGAGGGCGATGCCCTCCGCCGCCAACGCGGCCACTTCCTCCGCGCAGTCACCGTACTGCAGCACCACCATGTCGGCACCCGCGGCGTGCAGAGCGCGCACCAGATCGGCCGGCGGCACGTTGCGCAGGCGTCCCCATTTCGGGTTGGTGGTGTGCCAGGCGATGCCGACCAGGGGCCGCCCACCACCCCGCCGAACCGCCGGTGTCCGCGCCGGGTCGGCGGACAGGATCGGGCGCAGCCGGCGGAAATCCTGCTCGCCGCGCAGCAGCAGACGCGGCAGGCTGCCCGAGGGGATCTGCGCGGCGATGTCTGGGGCGGACAGGCGCGGGTCCGGCAGCGGGCCGCGCGGCACCACCTCCACTCCCGGCAGAGCGCGGGCGAACAGCGGCGCCAGCCGGGCGTCGCATTCCAACAGGCAGCTCGCCAAAGCGCCTGTTGATGATTGCGTCTTATCTATTGACGATTGCGTCAACAACGGGAGCAGCGTGGCGAACATCAGCTCGTCGCCGATCCCCTGCTCCCCCCAGACGAGCAGCCGTCCGTCGCGGAGCGGCTGGCCCGTCCACAGCGGCTGCGGGAAGCGTCCGGCGGTGCGGCACCAGGGTTCGGCGGTCCAACGGTCCTCCCAGGCGTCCCAGCCCTCCGCGAAGCGCCCGAGCGCCAGCAGCGCCGAGGCCCGCGCCAGCCGCGCGTCGGCCAGGGCGGGGTCGCGGGCGAGCGCCGCCTCCGCCTCGGCCAGCGCCGCCTCCGGGGCGCCGCAGAGCGCGTGGGCGTCGGCGAGATTGTTGCGGATGGCCGCCGACTCCGGCTGGAGCGCCGCCGCCCGCCGCAGAGCGTCCCGCGCGCCGCCCGGATCGCCCTGCCCCTTCTGCACGTTGGCCCGGTTGTTCCACAGCGCCGCGTCGGCGGGGGCCAGCGCTAGACCGCGCTCATAGGCGCTGCGGGCGGAGGACAGCGCGCCGCGGTCCTTCCGCCGCGCGCCCAACCGGTTCCACAGCGCCGCCCGCTCCAGGTCGAGCCGCAGGGCGCGGCGCAGATCCCCTTCGCCCGCATCGGGCCGCAGGGCCAGCGCCCCCAGCAGGGCGGCGTCGTCCGGCGCCAGCAGCGCGGCGACCCGCCGCTGCGCCAGCGCCTCGTCCGTCCGGCCCAGCGCGTCCAGCGCCTGGGCACGGTTGACGCGCGGATCGGCCAGCCCCGGCCGAAGGTCCACCGCCGCGCGCAGGGCCTGCTCCGCCGGGGCCGGATCGGCGGCGGCCAGCCGCCGCACCGCGAAATTGTTGAGAAGCGCGACCCGCTCCGGATCGAGGGCGGCGGCGCGGGCCAGCGCCTCCGCCGCCGCGCCGAACCGGCCCAGCGCTTCCAGCAGGTTGGCGTGGTTGGCGTGCAGGTCGGGCTGGCCTCCATCCCCGGCGATGGCCTGCCCGACCAGCGCGCAGCCCTCCTCCAAGCGCCCGCATTGGGCGAGGAGAAGGCCGCGCAGATGCAGGGCCTGCGGGTGGCCGGGAACGGCGTCGAGGATCTGCCCGTAGACCGAGTCGGCCTCGGCGAAGCGTCCCTCCCGCTGGAGGTCGAAGGCGATCAGCAGGGCTTCCTGCAGCGTGGCCATGGTCCCCCCTGTTCCGCCCGGGGGGCACGGTGGCGAAGGCGGGGCGCGGGGTCAAGCCCGCAAAAACCGCGCGCCGGGGGTGCGTCACGGCAACGCCCCGGCTGGCGCAAGCCCAGGTCGCGCGCTATGTTGCGCGCCATGACCGATCCGCGCACCCCCTCCGCCCCGTCCCAGCCCGCAGCTCCGGCCCAGGCCACCGGCGTGTCCGCCGGGGCCGAAGGGAACTGGTTCGGCTACCGTCCCGTCGATCCCGACGCCAAGTCCGGCCTCGTCCGCGCTGTCTTCGACAGCGTGGCCGGGCGCTACGACCTGATGAACGACCTGATGTCGGGCGGCATCCACCGGCTGTGGAAGGACACGCTGATGGAGATGGTGGCGCCGCGCGCCGACATGACGCTGCTGGACGTGGCGGGCGGCACCGGCGACATCGCCTTCCGCTTCCTGGAGCGCGGCGGCGGGCGGGCCGTGGTCTGCGACATCACCGAGTCGATGGTCCGCGTCGGGCGCGACCGCTCCTACGACCGCAACCTGCTGACCGGCGTGAACTGGACGGTCGGCGACGCCGAAAGGCTGCCCATCGCCTCCCGTTCGGTGGACGCCTACACCATTGCGTTCGGCCTGCGCAACGTCACGCGCATCGACGCCGCGCTTTCCGAGGCGCGCCGCGTGTTGAAGCCCGGCGGAAAGTTCTTCTGCCTGGAGTTCAGCCACGTGGTCCTTCCGGTCCTGCGCGAGATCTACGACGTCTATTCCTTCCAGGTCCTGCCGCGGCTCGGCCGCATGGTGGCCGGGGACGAGGACAGCTACCGCTATCTGGCGGAGAGCATCCGCCGCTTCCCCGAGCAGCAGGCCATGGTCAAGCGCATCGAGGCCGCGGGCTTCGGCGCGGTGCGCGTGCGCAACCTGACGGGCGGCATCGCCGCCATCCATTCCGGCTGGCGGATCTGACCGGATGCTGTTCCGGACCGCCCGAAACATCGGCCGCCTCTTCGTGATCGGCCGCACGCTGGCGCGCTACAACGCGCTGCCGGAAACGCTGCCGCAGACCGCCCCCGGCTTCGCGCTGTTCTGGCGCTGGGTCGGCAACGCCAAGGAGCCGGGCCGCGTCGGCCAGCGGCTGGCCCGCGCGCTGGCCGATCTGGGGCCGACCTACATCAAGCTGGGGCAGCTTCTGTCCACCCGCTCCGACCTCGTCGGCGAGCGGATGGCGCTGGATCTGGCCGAGCTTCAGGACAAGCTGCCGCCCTTCCCCGGCGCCCAGGCCCGCGCCATCGTCGAGGAGGAGCTGGGCGCCCCCATCGGGACGCTGTTCCGCAGCTTCGACGAGGTGCCGGTCGCCGCCGCCTCCATCGCGCAGGTGCATTTCGCCGTCACCGCCGAGGGGCGGGAGGTCGCGGTGAAGGTTCTGCGGCCGGGCATCGAGAACGCCTTCGAGCGGGACATCGACCTGTTCTACTGGCTGGCCGAGCTGGCCGTCCTGGTCATGCCCAAGCTGAAGCGGCTGCGCCCGCGCGAGGTGGTGGACACCTTCGCCCGCACCTCCCGCCTGGAGATGGAGCTGCGGATGGAAGCCGCGGCGGCGTCGGAGCTGGGCGACAACTTCAAGGACGACCCCACCTTCAACGTGCCGGCCATCGACTGGGACCGCACGGCGCGCCGCGTCCTGACGCTGGAGCGCATCCGCGGCTTCAAGGTGGACGAGTCGGAAAGGCTCGACGCCGCCGGCTTCGACCGCGACGAGATCCTAGCCAAGGCCTCGGCCAGCTTCTTCAACCAGGTGTTCCGCGACGGCTTCTTCCACGCCGACCTGCACCCCGGCAACCTGTTCGTCACCCAGGACGGCAACATCACCGCCGTTGATTTCGGCATCATGGGCCGTCTGGACCGGGCGACGCGGACCTACCTCGCCGACATGCTGATCGGCTTCCTGACCGGCGACTACCGCCGCGTCGCGGTGGTGCATTTCGAGGCGGGCTACGTCCCTCGCCACCAGTCGATCGAGGTCTTCACCCAGGCCTGCCGCGCCATCGGCGAGCCGTTGCAGAACAAGCCGCTGAGCGAGATTTCCGTCGGCCGGCTGCTCGCCCAGCTCTTCGCGGTGACCGAGCAGTTCGAGATGGAGACCCAGCCGCAGCTCCTCCTGCTCCAGAAGAGCATGCTGACGGCGGAGGGGGTGGGCCGTTTCCTGAACCCCGACATCAACATGTGGGAGCTGGCGCGCCCGCTGATCGAGGACTGGATGCGCGAGAACCGCGGGCCGGAAGCCCAGATCCTCGACGATCTGGAGGCCGTGGTGTCGACGGTGCGCCGCCTGCCCCGTCTGGTGAACCAAGCCGAACGCGCCGCCGCCGAGTTGGCCGACGGCGGCCTGCGCCTGCACCCCCATTCGATCAAGCACATGCTCGACCGCTGGGTGGAACGCCGGATCAGCGAGCGCGTCGCCCTGTGGATCATCGTCATCCTGCTGACGGTGATCGCGGTCCGGGTGCTGTAGGGTCCTTTTCGGCGGCGCGCGGAAGGGGTGCGGCGACGTGCCTCTCCCCCTTGGGCGTCGTTGACCCCGCCGCCGCCCGGCCGGACACTGGAGTCGTCGCAACCGTTCGCGGAGGGAAGCCATGGCCCGCGACGAATTCCAGGCGCTTCTGACCTACATCCGAACCGACCAGTTCCAGCCGCACCGGCCCCGCTCCGGCCCGCTGGAGTCCGCGCCCCCCGTCGTCACCATCGCCCGCGAGCATGGGACCGGCGGCGAGGCGATCGCGGCGAAGCTCGCCAAGTCGCTGGGGGTGCCCTGCTTCGACAAGGAAATCCTCGACGCCGTGGTGGCGACGGCCACCTCCGACCCCGCGCTGATGCGCCAGCTCGACGAGAAACTGCCGGGGCGGGCGGGAATGTTCCTCTACGCCAGCCTGATGGGGCTGCACGACCCGCTGACCGAGTACCAGCGGCTGCTGACCCGCGTGGTCAACGGCATCGCCTTCCGCGGCGGGGTGATCGTTGGGCGCGGGGCGCATCTGCTGCTGCGCGGGGCACCGCGCTTCCGCGTCCGCATCGTCGGATCGGACGAGGTCTGCGCCGCACGGCTGGCCGGCGGCGATCCCGCCAAGGTCGCCGACGCGCTGCACGAGGTGCAGCGGGTCAACGCCGCCCGCGCCAAGTATTTCAAGGAGTTCTTCAAGATCTCCAACGGCGATCCGCTGCAGTACGACCTGATCGTCAACACCGACCGCTTCACCGACCTGGACGCCGTGGTCGATGTGATCCTGCACGCCTACCGGGTCCATGGCGGGCAGAATCATGGTGGACATGCGGAGGCTCAGCCGCCCTCCTCGATCCACCAGGATTCGACCAGCGGGCCGTAGAGGGGCGTCGCCTCCGGGTGCTTCAACCGCGACCAGCGGGCCATGCGGTCGGCCGGGCTGTGGAACAGCGGCACCATGTAATGGCTCCACAGCAGCACCCGGTCGAGCGCGCGGACGCGGGCCACGAGATCGGCGCGCGTCCGCGCCTCGGCGATGGAGGCGGCGACGGCGTCCACCACCGGGTCGCGGATGCCGGGATAGTTGCGGCTGCCCGGCTGGTCCGCCGCCTCGGACCCGTAATAATAAAGCTGCTCGTTGCCCGGCGAGAGGCTGGAAACCCACCAACGCAGGGTCATGTCGAAATCGAAATGATCCAGCCGCGCCTGATACTGCGCGTTGTCCACCGTGCGCACTGTGGCGGCGATCCCCAGCCGCTCCAGCGAGCGGGCGTATTCCAGCGCCACCCGCTCGTCCGCCGGGTTGCCCAGCAGGATTTCGAAGGCGAAGGGACGCCCCGCCCCGTCGATCAGCCGCCCACCGCTCACCCGCCAGCCGGCCTCGGCCAGCAGGCGCAGCGCCTCGCGCAGGTTGTCCCGCGCGCCCGCCGGGCCGCTGCCGTCGGTGCGCGGCAGGGTGAAGGGCGTGGTGAACAGCTCCGGCGGCAGGCGGTCGCGGAAGGGCTCCAGCACCGACAATTCCTCCGGCCCCGGCAACCCCTCCGCCGCCAGCTCGGAGTTCGGGTAATAGCTCGCCGTGCGGACCAGCGCGCCGTGGAACAGCGTCTTGCCGATCCAGGCGAAATCAGTGGCGAGGCCGAGCGCCCGCCGCACCCGGATGTCCTGGAACGGGGGACGCCGCGTGTTGAAGATCAGGCCGCGGGCGAACTCTGGGCGGCGGTGCGGCAATTCCTCCAGCACGATCCGCCCCGCGCGGAGCGCCGGACCGTCGTAGCCGGTGGCCCATTTGGCGGGATCGGATTCGCGCCGCACGTCACCCTGCCCGGCCAGGAAGGCCTCCAGCGCCACCGAGTCGTCGCGGTAATAGGTGAAATCCAGCGCATCGAAGTTGAACAGCCCGCGCCGCGACGGCAGGTCCCGCCCCCAGTGGTCGGCCACCCGCTCGTAAACGATGCGCCGTCCGGCCTCCGCCTGTTTGATCCGGTAAGGGCCGCTGCCCAGCGGCGGGTCGAGCGTCGTGGCGGCGAAATCCCGCCCCGCCCACCACGCCTTGGCGTGGATCGGCATCAGCCCCATCAGCAGCGGCATCTCACGGTCGAAACGCCCGTCCGGGCCGGGGGCGAAGGCAAAGCGGACGGTGCGCTCGTCCGGCGCC
Source organism: Azospirillum sp. Marseille-Q6669 (assembly GCF_965111635.1). Lineage (NCBI taxonomy): Bacteria > Pseudomonadati > Pseudomonadota > Alphaproteobacteria > Rhodospirillales > Azospirillaceae > Azospirillum > Azospirillum sp. Marseille-Q6669. Next base: position 230,786 of record NZ_CBCOOP010000005.1, read on the forward strand.
TCGGCGCTCGCCACCTTGGCGTAGAACTGGCGGCGGTTCGGCGTGCCATGGGCGCGCTGGACCTCCAGCGAGAACAGCACGTCGGCGGCGGTCACCGGCGTCCCGTCGTGCCAGCGCGCGGCGGGGTTCAGGTGGAAGACGGCGGTGCTCCGGTCCTCCGGCACCTCCAGGCTCTCGGCCAGCAGGCCGTAGAGCGAGAAGGGCTCGTCCCACGAGCGGGCCAGCATCGTTTCGAAGACGAAACCAAGCCCCAGGGCGGGCACGCCCTTGACCACATGGGGGTTCAGCGTGTCGAAGCCGCCGGTCACCGCCTGGCGCAGCGTGCCGCCCTTCGGCGCGTCGGGGTCGACGTAGGCGAAATGCGCGAAATCCGGCGGATAGGCGGGGTCGCCATGCATGGCGATGGCGTGGACAGCCTTCGCGGGGGGGTCGGCCCGCGCCGCAAGGGGAAAAAAGGCGAGACAGAGCAGCGCAAAGAGGATGCAGGGCATGGCGAAGGCTCGTCCCTTTGCCGCACCTGCGCAAGTGGCTTTGACTTATGCCCGCATCTGCCTAAACTCCGCGCGCGCGGCGCCGGGAGCTTTGGCCCGCGTCCACAACCAAGCGCAACCCGCTTTTGCAGTCGAAGGATGGTTTTCCATGGATCTCAGCAAGGTTCCGGTCGGCAAGAACGCCCCGTGGGACGTGAACGTGGTCATCGAGATCCCGTTGCGCGGCGAGCCGGTGAAGTACGAGATCGACAAGGAGTCGGGCGCGATGTTCGTCGACCGCTTCCTGCACACCGCCATGTACTACCCCTGCAACTACGGCTTCATCCCGCACACCCTGTCGGGTGACGGCGACCCGGTGGACGTCTGCGTGGTCGGCCGCCATTCGGTCATCCCGGGCGCCGTGCTGCGCTCGCGCCCGATCGGCGTGCTGTTCATGGAGGACGAGGGCGGCGAGGACGAGAAGCTGCTGGCCGTTCCGGTCGACAAGCTGCACCCGTTCTACAGCAACGTGAAGTCCTACAAGGACCTGCCGGAGATCACCACCGAGCAGATCGCCCACTTCTTCCAGCACTACAAGGATCTGGAAAAGAACAAGTGGGTGAAGATCCTGCGCTGGGGCGACGAGCAGGAAGCCGCCAAGAAGATCCAGGAAGGCATGGAGCGCGCCGCCGCCGCCACCAAGGGCCAGCTCGGCCCGGTGGTCTGACGCGCCTCTCGACTGGACGGGTTGCAAGGGCCGGCTCCGCAGCGCGGGGCCGGTCCTGCAACGCGGACCGGGGCTCGGGGGCTTTTGCAGTCAACAGAATTTACACGGATTTCTGCTTGCTGATTCTTGTATGAGTTTTGAAAAAAATGTCCGTGTTAGCTAAAAACAAGCCGAAGAAGCAATCCTGGACATTTCTTGCAAGTCTTTTTCTGTTATTTCATTGATTATTTTTGTCATAAGGCCATCCTCTTTGATTTTGTTCCATCTCTGTCTGCACATACTATAAAAATGATCATTCCCCAGAAAATTTTTTATCCTGAAAAGTTCATCAGTCAAATCTTCTTTCCGTGGAATTATTTTATCCTTTTCAATTTCAAAAATATTTTCTATGAAATTATCAAAAGTATCGATGTTGCGCCTTATATTTTCCTGAACGTCTTTTTCCTCATCCATCTGGCAGGCACCGAGAAACGTATCGAAAGATACCATTACCGTTCGCGCACAAAGTATATGCCCCAGATACGCCTCTCTGTTGGGAGCGTCATCACCAGCGGACGCTCCATTCGCATGAAGAACCACCAAAAGCACAGCCAAAACCCGCAGCATTGACCGGTTCACTCCAAAGGCATCCGAGGACGACACCCAACCACGCTTCGGATGAAAGAAAGCCTTACGAACCGGGCCCCTCCCTGACCCTTCCTCCCTTCGCGGAGGAGGGAATTTGGAAAAGCCCCTCCCCCGCGCAGTGGCGGAGGCCGGGTTGGGGCCCGGCGCGGCGGCGTCCCTCACGCCATCACGGCAGCGACTTCTCCACCGAGGTCACCGCCTCCTTCAGGATTTCCGCGCTGCGCTTCAGCGCCGCCGCCTCCTCCTCCGACAGGTCGGGCATCACCGTCTCCAGGACGCCGCCCGCCCCGATCACCCGCGGCAGGGACAGCGCCACGTCCGGCACCCCCAGCACCTCGTCGTTGAGGATGGAGCAGGTCAGCACCGCCCGCTCGTCCCCGGCGATGGCCGCCACGATGCGCGACAGGCCGCCGGCGATGCCGAAGGCCGTGTGGCCCTTGCCGTCGATGATGTGATAGGCGGCGCGGCGCACGCCCTCGTCGATGGCGGCGCGGTCCTCCGCGGTCAGGGGACGCTTCAGCCGCTCGGCGCCGCGGTCCACCGGCAGGCAGGCCACGGTGGCGCCGGACCACAGCAGGACTTCCGAATCGCCATGCTCGCCCACCACATGGGCGTGCACCGACTTCGGCGTCACCCCCAGCCGGTCGGCCAGCAGCGCGCGGAACCGCGCGGTGTCGAGAATCGTGCCGGAGCCGATCACCCGCGACGGCGGCAGGCCGGAGATGCGGGTGGCGATCTGCGTCATCACGTCCAGCGGGTTGGTCGCCACCAGCAGGATGGCGTCGGGCGCCGCCGCCAGGACGGCCGGAATGATGGCGCCGAAGACCGCCGCGTTGCGCTCCAGCAGCTGCAGGCGCGTCTCGCCGGGCCGCTGCGCCACGCCCGCGGCCAGCACCACCACGCCGGCCCCGGCCAGCGCCGCATAGCCGCCGTGGCGCACCTGGGCGGCGCGGGCGAAGGGCACGGCGTGGGCGATGTCCTGCGCCTGGGCCGCAGCCAATTTCTCGTTCATGTCGACCAGCACGACCTCGCTGGCCGCACCGCTCATCACCATGGCGAATCCCGCCGTGGCGCCCACCGCGCCGGCCCCGACGATCCCGACCTTCATGGCTCCCGCTCCCTGTTTTTTCCGTTGAGGGTCAACAGGGTGGAGCATCGCGCCCGCCCGCTCAAGCCCCGATGCACAGCGGGGATATCCGGTGCGGGGATATCCGCTTCGGAGGGGGGCGCGACAAAGGGCGCCTGTACAAAGGTATGACCAATGTGTATGTTGCACCGCAACATGAGCGGCGATCGGTCGCGTTCCCGTCCCGCGATTGCCTCCTTACCGCTGATTGCAAGTCGACGGCCCCGGTCCGATCTTTACCGGAATGGCGGCTGTTCGAGCCTTGCTGTGTGAGACGAACCCCCGGAACCCGGCCATGACCGTTCGCAACCTCGACCGCCTGTTCAAGCCCGCCTCCATCGCCCTGATCGGGGCGACCCGAAAGCCGAACACCATCGGCGCCGTGGTGGCCCGCAACCTGTTCAACGCCGGGTTCGACGGCCCGATCATGCCGGTGACCGGCGAGCGCGCGGTCGAGGGGGTGCTGACCTACAAGTCGGTGGACGATCTGCCGGTCACGCCGGACCTGGCGGTGATCTGCACCCCGGCCGCCACGGTGCCAGCCACCGTCGACGCGCTGGGCAAGCGCGGAACCAAGGCGGCCATCGTCATCTCCAGCGGCTTTTCCAAGGAGCAGACCCAGACCCTGCGCGAGGCGGCGAAGCCCCACCTGATGCGCGTCCTGGGTCCCAACAGCCTGGGCATCATGGTGCCGGGCCGCGGGCTCAACGCCAGCTTCGGCCATGTCACCCCGAAGAAGGGCGACGTCGCCCTGGTGGCGCAGTCCTCCATGGTGGTGACCTCGATCGCCGACTGGGCGACGGCGCGGGGGATCGGCTTCTCGCATCTGATCTCGATGGGCGACAAGGCGGACGTCGATTTCGGCGACCTGCTGGACTATCTGGCCGGCGACGCCAACGTGCGCGCCATCCTGCTCTACATCGAGAGCATCAGCGACGCGCGGAAGTTCATGTCGGCGGCGCGCTCCGCCGCCCGCCAGAAGCCGGTGATCGTCATCAAGTCCGGCCGCACCGACGAGGCGCTGGAGGCTTCCACCTCCCACACCGGAGCGCTGGCGGTCTCCGACGCCGTCTACGACGCCGCCTTCCGCCGCGCCGGCATCCTGCGCGTCAGCGGCCTGGACGAGCTGTTCGACGCGGTGGGCACGCTGGGCACCGGGTCGCCGATCACCGGCGACCGGCTGGCCATCCTGACCAACGGCGGCGGCATGGGCGTGATGGCGACCGACAGCCTGATCCTGTCCGGCGGGCGGCTGGCCCAGTTCGCGCCGGAGACGATGGACGCGCTGGAGAAGGCGCTGGGCGCCGGCAGCGCCCGCAATCCGCTGCGCATCGGCGGCGACGCCCCGCCCAAGCGCTACGCCGACGCGCTGAACGCTCTGATGGCCGATCCCAACAACGACGCCGTTCTGGTGCTGAACTGCCCGACCGCGGTGACCGACGGGCTGGCCGCCGCGCAGGCCGTGGTCGACACCATGATCGCCAACAAGACGCGCAAGCATCCGGTGCTGACGAGCTGGCTGGGCGACAACACCGCGGCGGAGGCGCGCAAGCTGTTCGCCGCCAACCGCGTCCCCACCTACGACACGCCCAGCCACGCGGTGCGCGCCTTCCTGCATCTGGTGGAATACCGCCGGAACCAGGAGCTGCTGATGGAGACGCCGCCGTCGGTGCCGGAGGACTTCCAGCCCGACGGCATCACGGTGCGCAAGATCATCTCCCGCGCCATCGCCGAGAAGCGCGACTGGCTGAGCGAGTATGAGGCCAAGCGCGTGCTCGCCGCCTACGGCGTCCCGGTGGTGGACACCCGCCGCGCCGACACGCCGGAGGAGGCCGCCCACTGCGCCGAAATGATCGGCGGGCCGCTGGCGCTGAAGATCCTGTCGCCGGACATCACCCACAAGTCGGACGTCGGCGGCGTCGCCCTGCACCTGACCGAGCCGGCGGAGGTCAAGGCCGAGGCCGAGGCCATGCTGGCCCGCGTGCGCGAGGCGGTGCCCGACGCCCGCATCGAGGGCTTCACCGTCCAGGAGATGGCGGTGCGCGCCGACGCCTACGAGCTGATCGTCGGCATGACCGAGAACGAGCTGTTCGGCCCCGTCCTGCTGTTCGGCGAGGGCGGCATCGGGGTGGAGGTGGTGGAGGACTACGCGCTGGCATTGCCGCCGCTGAACATGAAGCTGGCGACGGAGCTGATGGGCCGCACCCGCATCTGGCGCCAGTTGCAGGGCTACCGCTCGCGCGCCGCGGTCGATCTGGAGGCGGTGGCGCTGACGCTGAACAAGATCTCCCAGCTCATCGTCGATTTCCCGGAGGTCGCCGAGCTGGACATCAACCCGCTGCTCGCCGACGCGGAGGGCGTCCTGGCGCTGGACGCCCGCATCAAGGTCGGCGTGCCGGCCCTGCCCGGCGCCAAGCGTCTGGCCATCCGCCCCTATCCCAAGGGGCTGGAGGACCGCATCACCATCAAGGACGGCCGCCAGTTCGTCGTCCGCCCCATCCTGCCGGAAGACGAGCCGCTGGTGCACCACATGGTGGCCAACCAGACGCAGGAGGATCTGCGGCTGCGCTTCTTCGCTCCGCTGAAGCGGTTGTCGCACCAGGCCGCCGCCCGCCTGACCCAGATGGACTATGACCGCGAGATGGGTCTGGTCGCCGTCGGGCCGGACCCGGAGACCGGCGACACCATCATGTACGGCGTGGTGCGCATCACCGCCGACCCCGACAACCTGCGCGCCGAATACGCCGTGATGGTGCGGTCGGACATGAAGGGCCAGGGGCTGGGCTACCAGCTCATGAACAAGATCCTGGACTACGCCCGCTCCCGCGGGATCAAGGAGGTCTACGGCGAGGTCCTGCGCGAAAACACCAGCATGCTCGGCATGTGCCGCGCGCTCGGCTTCATCCGCAAGGAGAACCTGGACGAGCCCGGCGTGGTCGAGGTGCGGATCGAGCTGGGCGGCGGTCTGGCCGCGGAGTAGCCTCCGGTCTTCCTGGGTTGAGGGCGTCCTCCGGACGCCCTCTCCAGCACTCAGCCTTACAGCAGCGTTTCCAGGACGCGGTCGGGTGGGGCATGGCCGTCCGCGAAGGTCTTGATGTTGATGATGACCTTCTCGCCCATGTCGATGCGGCCCTCGATGGTGGCGGAGCCCATGTGCGGCAGCAGGACCACGTTGTCGAGCCGCAGCAGCTTCGGGTTCACCGCCGGCTCATGCTCGAACACGTCCAGGCCGGCGCCAGCGATCTCGCCCTTCGACAGCATCCGGGTCAGCGCCGTCTCGTCGATGACCTCGCCGCGCGAGGTGTTGACGATGAAGCAGTGCGGGCGCAACAGCTTCAGCCGGCGCTCCGACAGCAGGTGGTAGGTCGCCGGGGTGTGCGGGCAGTTGATGGACACCACGTCCATGCGCGCCAGCATCTGGTCCAGGCTGTCCCAATAGGTCGCCTCAAGCTCCTGCTCGACGTCCGGATAGACGCGGCGGCGGTTGTGATAGTGGATCGACATGCCGAAGGCCCGCGCCCGGCGCGCCAGCGCCTGCCCGATGCGGCCCATGCCGAGGATGCCCAGCCGCTTGCCCTGGATGCGGTGGCCGAGCATCGTCGTCGGCCCCCAACCCTTCCACTGGCCGGAGCGGACCAGCCGCTCGCCCTCCGCCAGCCGGCGGCCGACCGCCAGCAGCAGGGCCATGGTCATGTCCGCCGTATCCTCGGTCAGGACGCCCGGCGTGTTGGTGACGCTGATGCCGCGCTCCCGCGCCGCCTTCAGATCGATGTGGTCCACGCCCGTCCCGAAGGAGGCGATGAGGCGGAGCTGCGGCCCGGCCTTCTCGATCACCTCGCGGTCGATCCGGTCGGTGACGGTGGGAACCAGCACGTCGGCCGTCTGCGCCACGTCGATGAGCTGCGCGTGGGTCAAGGGTTCGTCGTCGGAATTCAGCCGTGCGTCGAACAGCTCCATCATCCGCGTCTCGATGACGTCGGGCAATTTGCGGGTGACGACGACGAGCGGCTTCTTCTTTTCGGTCATTGGACGGTGCCTCCCCCATTCCGGGCCGACGCTTGTCCTATCAAGCGGTTGGGAAGCTGTCCAGATGGCAGTGACGATTCGGCGCGGCGGCCAGCCTGATGAGCCGCCCCGCCATGTGACAAGAACCGACGTTGCACGCCCGCCCGCGCCTTGCGCTTGCTCCTGGCGGCTACCCCTAATTATAGTGCCTCCGACTCAAATCCTTCCGATCTCCACAGCACGGGGCTGCCGGTGTTGCCGTTGCCGACGACGTCTGCCATCCGCCGCGCTCTCGCCGTTCTGGCGCTGGCCGTCGCAGCCCTGGCGCCGGTCACGCCATCCACCGCCGACGCGTCGGAAGGCGGACGGCGCGAAAAGGACCCGACCCACGCCTCGGGTCTGCCGATCCCCCGTTTCGTGTCGCTGCGCTCGGGCGAGGTGAACGCGCGCACCGGCCCCAACGTGCGCTACCCCATTGAATGGGTGTTCACCCGCAAGGAAATGCCGGTGGAGATCACCCAGGAATTCGACACCTGGCGCCGCATCCGCGATTGGGAAGGCAGCGAGGGCTGGGTGCATCAGAGCATGCTGTCGGGCAAGCGCAGCATCGTCATCACCGGCGACATCCGCAGCGTCCGCAAGGAGCCGCGCGGCGACGCCGCCGTCGTGGCCCGCGCCCAGCCTGGAGTGATCGGCTGGCTGCGCAAATGCAAAGGCGAGTGGTGCGAGGTGGACCTGAAAGGCTATCGCGGCTGGATGAGCCGCGGGGAGTTCTGGGGCGCCTACAAGGACGAGACGTTCGAGTAAGGGAGCACAGCGCCCTCTACCTGAAATCTTCCGCAAGCTCCGCCCGCACCGCCTCCGGCATCACCGCCATGTGGCCGTACCGGGGATGGCCGATACCGAGGATCACCTCCGTCCCGGGGGTGCGGAAGGCGGCGATCTGCTCCGGCATGAAGTCGAAATGCAGGAAATGGACGGCGGACGCCTTGCCGGCCTCGTTCGTGCGCTCCACGTCCTCCTCCGGCCGGCCGGTCACCGTGTGGCCGGCAAAGCGCAGCGTCACCGTCCGCTCCACCCCGCCCAGCCGGCCAAGTTCGGCGGCGCGGCGCGCCGGATCGGCAATCTCGAACATCACGGTGGCGACCAGTTCCGTCCCCTGGGGAATCAGCCCGTTGTAGGCGCGCAGCTCGCCGTCGATCTGTGCCTCGCCGCCCCGCTCGATGAACAGCATCTCGTGGACCTGCTGCCACATCGTCTCGTAATTCTCGAAATGGATGAGGGCGTAGGGACCGACCGCGACGCGGCGCCTCTTCTTCACGGCGACCAGCGCGCTGCGGCGGGCGGCGCGTTCGAAGGCATAGCGGTCCAGGGGAAGAATGTCGGCGCGGGTGATCGCGGTCCGGCGTGCCGTCATGACGACAGCTGGTCCAGCATCCTCTGGAACCGCCCGGCGTGGCTCCGCTCGGCCTTGGCCAGTGTTTCGAACCAGTCCGCGACCTCCTCGAAGCCTTCCTCGCGGGCGGTGCGGGCCATGCCAGGGTACATGTCGGTGTATTCGTGGGTCTCGCCGGCGATGGCGGCCTTCAGGTTGCTCACCGTGTCGCCGATGGGCAGGCCGGTGATCGGGTCGCCGGCCTCCTCCAGGAATTCCAGGTGGCCGTGGGCGTGGCCGGTTTCGCCCTCCGCGGTGGAGCGGAAGACGGCGGCGACCTCGTTGTGGCCTTCCACGTCGGCCTTCTGGGCGAAATAGAGATAGCGGCGGTTGGCCTGGCTCTCACCCGCGAAGGCCGCCTTGAGGTTCTGCTCGGTCTTCGTGCCCTTCAGCGACATGGCGGCGTTCTCCAGACGGGGTTCCTGTCCGGCCCGGCCGCGCGCGGGCGTGGGGCCTCCGGCGGCCGAGCCTCGGCTACGGCTTATGCCATTGCTCCCAAAACGCGTCAATGTTCCGGAAATTCCCCGAAGACCCGGTCGGGAGACGGATTTTTTCCGGAGACGGCCATCGGCCGCCTGTCCTTCAGCGGTCCTTGCCCTCAGCGCTCCTCGCCCTGCTCCGCGCTCAGCCGGACGATCACGTCCACCCGGGCGATGCGCGTGCCCGGCGGGGCCGGCGGCAGATGCTGCACCACCACGTCGTCGCCGGGGATGTCCTCCAGCCGGCCCGTCCCTTCCAGGAAGAAGTGGTGATGGTCGCTGGTGTTGGTGTCGAAGTAGGACTTGCCCGCCTCCACCACCACCTCACGCAGCAGGCCGGCGGCGGTGAACTGGTTCAGCGTGTTGTAGACCGTGGCCAGCGACACCCGAAGGTCCGCCCCCATGGCCTCGGTGTGGAGCTGCTCGGCGGTGACGTGGCGGTGTTCCCCTTCGAACAGCAGGCGGGCCAGACCCAGACGCTGGCGCGTCGGGCGGAAGCCTGCCGTCTGCAGGCGATCGAGGGCGCGCTTGAAGGGTCGGGTGCCGGTCATCGTCGTCTGTTCGCCGTGGTTCAGGTCACAAAGTCGAAACGCGAAACGGACCGCGGCGATCTGCCGCAGCCCGCTCACTTTAGAACGATTTCAGGTCAGGGGGCAAGCGCCCCCCGCAAAGCCGCGGGCCGCCGGCGTCAGTAGCCGGTGGCGATCCGCTCGACCAGCTGCTTCACGGTCGGGATGAACCCGTCCTTGTAGTAGGGGTCCGACGCGAAGCGGAAGGCGTTGTGACCGGCGAACATGAGCTGGTTTTCGCAGTCGTCGGTGTGGCTGACCGCCTGCAGGGTCTTCTGGATGCAATAGGACCGCGGATCGGCGCGCTTGCCGTTCGTGCCTTCCTCGTTCTGCGCCCAGTTGGAGAAGTTGCAGGCCGACAGGCAGCCCATGCAGTCCACCTGATCGCGGTGGATGCGCTCCGCCTGCTCCGGCGTGACGAAGATGACCGTGCTGTCCGGCGTCTTCAGGCCGCTGGTGAAGCCTTGGGACAGCCAGCCCTCGGCGCGGGCCTTGTCCGTCTCGGTCACATAGACCGGGCGGCCGCGCGGGCCCAGCGGCAGCTCGGCGGAATGCTCGCCCACCGGCTTGGGCAGATAGGCCACCTGACGCTCCGAGCGGGCCATCAGGTCCATCAGGAACGGGTTCTTGACGGCGGAGGAGTAGAAGCCCGTCGGCGAGAAGCGGTTCAGGAAGACGTCGCCTTCCTTCAGCGTCAGCAGGCGGTGCTTCCAGGCGTTGGAGATCGGGCTTTCCTGGGTCAGCAGCGGGCGCGTGCCGAACTGGAAGGCCACCGGGCCGAGGTCGGGGTTGTCGATCCAGTCTTCCCAATCCGACAGCCACCAGACGCCGCCTGCCATCACGATGGGGGTGTCGTTCAGGCCGAAGCTGTTCAGCATCTGGCGCAGCGCCAGGACACGGGGGAACGGATCCTCCGGCTTCAGCGGGTCTTCGGAGTTGGACAGGCCGTTGTGACCGCCGGCCAGCCACGGGTCCTCGTAGACCACGCCGCCCAGGTTCTCACGGAACTTGTGGTAGGCGCGCAGCCACAGGGCGCGGAAGGCGCGGGCCGAGGAGACGATGGGGTAGTAGTGCACGCCGTAGTGCACGGCGATCTCCGCCACGCGGTAGGGCATGCCGGCGCCGCAGGTGACGCCGTGGATCAGGCCCTGGGAGCCTTCCAGCACGCCGTGCAGGATGTGCTCGGCGCCGCCCATTTCCCACAGGACGTTCATGTGGATGCGGCCTTGGCCGTTCGACGCCTCGTGCGCGATGCGCGCCTGCGCGATGCCGCCCTGGATGCCGAACTTGATCAGCTCGTCGTGACGCTCGCGACGGGTTTTGCCGTGATAGACCTGCGGCAGGAGATTCCCGTTCTCGTCGTAGCTGTCGGCGTTCACGCCCGAGAATGTTCCGATACCCCCGGCCGCCGCCCAGGCGCCCGAGCTTTCCCCGTTGGAGACGGCAATTCCCTTGCCACCCTCGACGAGCGGCAGAACCTCCCGGCCAGACATCAGCAACGGCTTAAGCGCCTTCAACGAAACCTCCAAGACCATGAGAGCGCCCGCGTGCGGGCACCCGGACAGCGCGACCCGAAAGACGACGAAAAACGCCGCCGGGAGTCGTGCCCCCGACGGCCCATGCCGCCATGAGCGATCTATATATGAGGAAATTTCCGTGCGGACGAGCGGATTCGCGGTGTTAGAAAAAAATCTGTCACAGCGACATGTCCCCAAGCGTCAACCGGTGGTCCCTGGGAGAACCGCTTCACGGGGACGTCCCGGCGGCCAGCTCCGCCGCCAGCCGGCCAGGCGCGTCGGTGAAGAGTCCGGCCACACCCCAGTCGAACAGCGCCCGCGCCCGCGCCGCGTCGTTGACCGTGTAGGCCAGAACCGGACGCCCGGTGGCGCGGTAGGCGGCGACGCTCTCCGCCGTCTGGCGATCCTGATGGACGTTCAGCGTGGCCGCGCCGATGCGGTCGGCGATGGCCGCCCAGTCGGCGGGAGGGTCCCACAGCAGGTAACCGCGCGGAATCTCCGGCGCCCGGTCGCGCGCCACCTCCAGGCAGGGCACCTCGAAGCTGGACACCAACAGGGGCAGGCCGCCGGGCCACAGCCGCTTCAACAGCTCCAGCGCGGCTTCCGCTGTCGGCACCTCCTGGCCGGGATAGGGTTTGATCTCCAGATTCAGGCCCAGGCCCAACTTGCGGATCACGCCCAGCGCCTCCTCCAGGGTCGGCACCGTTTCGCCGGCGAAACGGGCGTCGAACCAGGAACCGGCGTCCAGCGCCTTCAGCTCTGCCAGGGTCAGGTCCGGCACCGGCCCGGCGCCGTTGGTGGTGCGCTCCAGCGTGTCGTCGTGGATCAGCACCGGCACGCGGTCGCGGGTGAGCATCACGTCCACCTCGACCCAGGCGGCGCCCTGGCGGGCGGCCTCGCGCAGGCTGGCGAGCGTGTTTTCCGGCGCGCTTTCCTTGGCGCCGCGGTGGCCGATCAGACGGGGAAGAGTCGACAGCATGGGTCCTGCAGGAGTAAGAGCGGGCCTCTCATACTAGGCGCAAAGCGGCGGATCGGGAACGAGCGATGAAGGCAGCCCACAGCGTGACCGATCTGGTGGCCGCCGGGCTGATGACGCCCGCGGCGGGCGAGGCCGTGGCCGCCGTGGCCGACCGCTACGCCATCGCCCTGACCCCGTACCTGCTGGAAACGCTGGCGGACGCCGCGCCCGGCGATCCCCTGTACGCGCAGTACGTCCCTTCCCCCGAGGAGGCGTACACCGCGCCGGAGGAGCGCGAGGACCCCATCGGCGACGTCGCGCGCAGCCCGGTGAAGGGCATTGTCCACCGCTACCCCGACCGGGTCCTGCTGAAGCCGCTGCACGCCTGCGCGGTCTATTGCCGCTTCTGCTTCCGGCGGGAAATGGTCGGCCCGGGCGGCGAGGCCCTGTCGCCCGAGGAGCTGGACGCCGCCCTGGCGTACGTGCGTACGCATCCCGAGGTGTGGGAGGTGGTGGTGACCGGCGGCGATCCGCTGCTGCTGTCGCCGCGGCGTCTGTCCCACATCGTCCGCAGCCTGTCCGACATTCCCCATGTCGGGGTGGTCCGGCTGCACACCCGCATCCCCGTCGCCGACCCGGCGCGCGTCACGGCGGAGCTTGTGGAGGCGCTGAAGGCGCCGGACGTGGCGACCTGGATGGCCGTCCACGTCAACCACGCCAGCGAGTTGACGGAGGAGGCGCGCGGCGCTATCGCCCGTCTGGCCGACGCCGGCATTCCCCTGCTGGGCCAGAGCGTGCTGCTCAAGGGCATCAACGACGACGCGGCGGCGCTGGAGGCGCTGTTCCGGGGATTGGTGCGCAACCGGATCAAACCCTATTATCTGCACCATCCCGACCTCGCCGCCGGCACCAGCCATTTCCGCCCGACCCTGGCCGAGGGGCAGGCGCTGGTGAAGGGACTGCGCGGGCGCGTCTCCGGCCTCTGCCAGCCGACCTATGTGCTGGACATCCCCGGCGGGCACGGCAAGGCCCCCGCCGCACCGGGCTGGGTGCGGCCGGACGGTGAGGACGGCTATCTCGCCGAGGATTTCACCGGGGCGACGCACCGCTACCGCGGCTGATCAGCGCGTTCCCAGTCCCGGCCCCAGCCCGAACAGCGGGTCGGGGTTGAGGACCACGCCATGGACGGCGACGATGGAGGCGAAGCCGGTCCACAGCACCAGCGGCAGCCAGCTCGCCGCGATGGCGCGGTCGTCCGGCCAAGCCAGCAGCACGCAGGTCGCGGCGATGATGAAGTAGGCCATGGTCCAGGCCGCCGCCAGGATCGGGCTGCCCATCGTGAAATAGGCGAAGCCGAAGCTGGCGTAGAGCAGCCACAGCGCCCCCTGCAAGCCGATCAGCGCCGGGCGCCAGCGGATTGTCCAGGGCGCGTTCAGCAGCCGCACGCAGCCCCAGAGCTGGATCAGGCTGATGCTGAACCAGACGACGGGAAAGGCCCAGCCCGGCGGCTGCAGCGGCGAGGGCTGATAGCCGGGAAACGGCTCCCCACCCCGCTCGAACACGCCATAGGTGTTGGTGAGCAGCCAGAAGACCAGAGCCTGCCACCAGTGCACGTGGAATGGCAGCGGGCCGGTGTCGGTTGCGGGTTCCGTCGGGACGAAGGAGCGGTGGTTCATGCCTTAGGAATTGGCACGGCCCCGCTTTCGGTCAAGCGCGTGGTTGACGCATCCGGCGGAGCGCCGGAACAGCCACGCCCTTTCGCTGGTTTTCCTCTCGCAATGCGTCGGGGGAGGATCGGGCGATGCGGTGGCAGGACGGTCGCGAGAGCGAGAATGTCGAGGATCGGCGCGGCACGCCCGGAAGCGGCGGCTTCCGCACGGGCGGGATCGGCATCCCCATAGGGCGCGGCGGCATCGGCATCGGCGGGCTGGCGGTGATCGTGGTGGTGTCGCTCCTGCTGGGCATCAACCCGCTGGACCTTCTGCAGGGCACCGTCCCGCAGGAGCAGGCCCGCACCGAACAATCCGACGCCCCGCGCGGCGGTGGCGACGACGAGCTGAAACGCTTCGTCTCCGTTGTTCTCGCCGACACGGAGGACACTTGGGCCGCCCAGTTCCAGCAAATCGGCCGCACCTACCAGGACCCGGCGCTGGTGCTGTTCTCCGGCACGGTGGATTCCGGCTGCGGCTTCGCCCAGGCGGCGATGGGTCCCTTCTACTGCCCGCAGGACCGCAAGGTGTACATCGACCTCAGCTTCTACCGCGACCTGCGCGACCGTTTCCGCGCGCCGGGAGACTTCGCCCAGGCCTATGTGATCGCCCACGAGGTCGGCCACCATGTGCAGAACCTGCTGGGCATCTCCGACCGGGTGCAGCAGGCCCAGCGGCAGGCCGGCTCCCAGGCCGACGCCAATGGGCTGTCGGTGCGGCTGGAGCTTCAGGCCGATTGCTTCGCCGGGCTGTGGGCCAACCACGCCAACCGCGAGCGCCAGATCATTGAGCCCGGCGACGTCGAGGAAGCCCTGACCGCCGCCAGCGCCATCGGCGACGACCGCTTGCAGAAGCAGTCCCGCGGCACCGTGACGCCGGACAGCTTCACCCACGGCAGTTCCGCCCAACGGGTGCAATGGTTCCGCAAAGGGCTGGAGCGGGGGGAATTGAACGCCTGCGACACGTTCGGGGCGGAGCGGCTGTAGCCCTCCTCAAATCATCCGGCGTCGGTCAGTTGCGCGGGCAGGCGGGAGCGCACCGGCTGGCGCCGGTCGATCACGCCGGCGACCGCCCCCGCCGCATCGCGCCGGATCTCGGCCAGAAGCACACCGTTGTCCGGCGCCTCCTCCGTGTCGCCGACCCGCGGGGAGGCCGCCAGATTCATGGTGGTTCCATCCTCGCCGACCGGCGCCGGGTCGGGGAAGAGCAGGTGGACGTAGCAGGAAGCAGACGAACCGCCGGGCACGGTCAGGGACGCGCCCTCGCCGGGCAGCACCAGGAAGCGCCCCATGGCGTCGAAGCCCGCACCGCTCCCGACCGTCACGCGGTCGCCGCCGCCGTGGGTCACCGCCAGCCCCTCCAGCACGCCGGGCGTATGGAGCAGCCGGTTCTGCAAGGCGTTCCAGTTCAGAAGGAACCGCTGTTCGAGCGTCATCAAGGCGCTCGTCAGGAACATGCCGTCGCCGTAATGCAGGCAACGGGTGGCGTCGGCAGGAATGGAAGCGGGCATCGCGGGTCACCGGGTCCGTGGAACGGGAAGTACCGATCGTGGAACAATCGGGGCACCGGCCATCACCCCGTCCCCCCGCCGATGAACAGCCCTTCCGGCGGCAGGAAGCGGCTGTGCAGGCGGAAGGACGGGAAGCCGGCGGGAAGCAGGTAATCGAAACCACCCCAATTCATCTCTCCCAGCGGCGCCGTGGCGCCTTGGCCGACCGGGAAGGGAAAAAAAGGGGCGACGGCGGTGAAGGGATCGGCTCCGTCCGCCGGATCGAGGTCGGCCCCGCTGCCCGCCCCCGTGCCGATGTCGCCGGCCAGGGCGGGGCGGTTGCGGACGATCAGGCTGAGATCCACCGTGTTGACGTAGCGCGCCTGTGCGCAGTCGAAACCGGCAAGCACCAGATTGTAGCAGAGAAGCCAGGCGTTCCAGCTCGTCACATGGCCGGCAACCATGCGGTCGGCCGGGTGGGTCGGGACGCTGATCGCCAGCACGCCGTCCGGAACAAGGCAGCGGCGCAGCTTTTCGAGAAAAGCACCGGGATTGCGCTGGTGTTCCAGCACATGGGAGCACCAGACCACATCGAAGGTCCGGTCGATGGCCGCATCCATGAAGTCGGTGCGAATGTCGGCGCTGCGGTGCAGATCGACCGTCACCACCTCCTTCCCGATGTGGCGCAGCAGGCGCGCGTGGTCGCCACCGCCCGATCCGACGTCCAGCACCGTGCGGAACTCATAGGAATCGACGAGGCGGAGAAGACCTTGCAGTCCCCAGTCGATCCGGAAGGACGGTCCATCCGGCGGAAAGACTGCGGTTTCGGAGGGCTGGTCGGGCATGGACAGGCACGCGTCCCGCAATGGTGGTGGTTCCACCTTGTAACACAGGGGACGGGAGCAGCCGAAGGCCGGACGCGATGAAGGAGCGAAGGAGGATTGGGGGCGGAAGCGTCCCACCCCCTCCCCGACCCTCCCCTGCTCGCGCAGGGGAGGGAGATGAGAAGCGTCGTTCCCGCTTGCGCGCGGGAAGACGGATCAGGCGGCGGGACCGTCCTTCTTGGTCAGGTCTTCGCCGGTGGCCTGATCGACCTGCTTCATCGACAGCTTGACCTTGCCGCGGTCGTCGAAGCCGATGACCTTCACCTTCACCGAGTCACCCTGCGACACCACGTCCGACACCTTGCCGACGCGCTGCTGCGCCAGCTCGGAGATGTGGACGAGGCCGTCGCGGGAGCCCAGGAAGTTCACGAACGCGCCGAAATCGACGACCTTCACGACCTTGCCGGTGTAGACCACGTTCATTTCCGGCTCGGCGACGATGCCCTTGATCCAGTCGATGGCGGCCTGGGCGGCCTTGGTGTCCACCGCGGCGACCTTGACCGTGCCGTCGTCCTCGATGTCGATCTTGGCGCCGGTCTGCTCCACGATCTCGCGGATCACCTTGCCGCCGGAGCCGATCACGTCGCGGATCTTCTCCTTCGGGATGTTGATCACGGTGATGCGCGGGGCGTTCTCGTTCACCGCGTCGCGGGCGCCGGTCAGGGCCTTGGACATCTCGCCCAGGATGTGCAGGCGGCCGTCCTTGGCCTGGCCCAGGGCGATCTTCATGATCTCCTCGGTGATCGAGGTGATCTTGATGTCCATCTGGAGCGCGGTGATGCCAGCGTCGGTGCCGGCCACCTTGAAGTCCATGTCGCCCAGGTGATCCTCGTCACCCAGGATGTCCGACAGGACCGCGAAGCCGTCGTCTTCCTTGATCAGGCCCATGGCGATGCCGGCCACCGGACGCGCCAGCGGAGCGCCGGCGTCCATCAGCGACAGCGAGGTGCCGCAAACCGTCGCCATCGACGACGAGCCGTTGGACTCGGTCACTTCCGACACCACGCGGAGCGTGTAGGGGAAGTCTTCCTTCTTCGGCAGCAGCGGGTGGATGGCGCGCCACGCCAGCTTGCCGTGGCCGATCTCGCGGCGGCCCGGCGAGCCCATGCGGCCGGCCTCGCCCACCGAGTACGGAGGGAAGTTGTAGTGGAGCATGAAGTGCTCCCGGTACTCGCCCTGCAGCGCGTCGATGATCTGCTCGTCCTGGCTGGTGCCCAGCGTGGTGACGACCAGGGCCTGCGTCTCGCCGCGGGTGAACAGCGCCGAACCATGGGCGCGCGGCAGCACGCCGACCTCCGACACGATCGGGCGGACCGTCTTGGTGTCGCGGCCGTCGATGCGGCGGCCGGTCTTCAGGACGGCGCCGCGCAGGATGTCGGCCTCCAGCTCCTTGAACTCGGTCACGATGGCCTGGGTCTCATGGGCCTCGGCCAGAGCCTCCAGCGCCTTCGCCTTGGCGGCGCCGATCTTCTCGTAGCGGACCTGCTTCACCGTCTCGGTGTAGGCGGCCTCCACGTCGGCGCCGACGGTCGCGCGCAGCTTCGCCTTCAGCGCGGCGCGGTCGTAGGCCGGCTCCGGCAGGTCCCACGGCTCCTTGGCGCACTCTTCGGCCAGATCGATGATGGCGTCGATGACCGGCTGGAAACCGCTGTGACCGAACATCACGGCGCCCAGCATGATCTCCTCGGACAGCTCCTTGGCTTCCGATTCGACCATCAGCACGCCGTCCTGGGTGCCGGCGACCACGAGGTCGAGCGCGGAACCGCCGACGGCGTCCATGGTCGGGTTCAGCACATACTGGCCGTCGACGTAGCCGACGCGGGCGGCGCCGATCGGACCGAGGAACGGGATGCCGGAGATCGTCAGCGCGGCCGAGGTGCCGACCATCGCGACGATGTCCGGATCGTTCTCCAGATCGTGGCTCAGCACGGTGCAGATGACCTGCGTCTCGTTGCGGAAGCCATCGGCGAACAGCGGACGGATGGGACGGTCGATCAGGCGGCTGACCAGCGTCTCCTTCTCCGTCGGGCGGCCTTCACGCTTGAAGAAGCCGCCGGGAATCTTGCCGGCTGCGAAGGACTTTTCCTGGTAATTGACCGTCAGCGGAAAGAAATCGACGCCCGGCTTCGGCGACTTGGCGCCGACGACCGTGCAGAGGACCGTGGTCTCACCATAGGTGACCAGCACCGCGCCGTCGGCCTGACGGGCGATCTTGCCCGTCTCGAACGTCAGCTTGCGTCCACCCCATTCGATTTCTTTGCGGAAAACTTTGAACATGGATTCTTCCTTCCATCCGACACCTAGGCCCGCCGGATTGCTGGCCTAAGCCGGGGTCATCGGTCGTCGGACCCCGCATGTGAAAACCCAACAAAGGGCAAAACCCGAAAAGGGCTAAAAAAATCAAACGGCCGGTCCCGGAAGGTCCGGGCCGGCCGTCTGACTAGAACATAGCTTCGCGAACAACCGAACGTCCCGACCGGCGCGACGCTCCCCGGTGCACCGGAACGCGGTGCGGCGGGTCGAGCGCAGATCGGGACGGATGTTCGGTCACCGGCACGGACGCCTTTTGGAAATCAGCGACGCAGGCCCAGACGCTCGATGAGCGTGGCGTAGCGGCTGTTGTCCTTCTTCTTGAGATAGTCGAGAAGACGGCGACGCTGGCCGACCATCACCAGCAGACCACGGCGGGAGTGGAAGTCCTTCTTGTGGCCCTGCAGGTGCTCGGTCAGGTTCCGGATGCGCTCGGACAGGATCGCGACCTGGACCTCGGGCGAACCGGTGTCGTTGGTGCCGCGCGAATAGTCCTTAATGAGTTCCTGCTTGCGATCGGGCGTGATCGACATCGGGGTCTCCATCGTTCATAGGTTGAGAACGCGCACCGGACGGACCTCCGCCCCCTCCACGCGCGCCAGCGCCACCGGCTTACCGCCGAAAAGCGCAATAACGGTGCCATCCCCACCAACATCGCCGCGCAGCGCCGTGAGGCGTTCGCGGTCCTGCCGGGTGAGGAGTGCCACCGTCTGGCCGTGCTTCAGTCGGTGCGCTTCCGCGTCCGTCAGGGCCAGCGCCGGGATGTCGTCCAGCGCGGTCTCGATCGGCAACAGAAGTCTTTCGACCGCGGCACCTTGCTCCATCGCGGTCAGATCGTCCAGGGAAATCGCCCCGTCCAGCGTGAAGGACCCGACGCGCAGGCGTCGCAGATCGCGGATGTGCCCCACCGTCCCCAACCGTTCGGCGAGGTCGCGGGCGATGGAGCGGACATAGGTGCCCTTGCCGCAATCCACCTCCAGAACCGCATGGTCGGCGTCCGGCGTCTCGATCAGTTCCAACCGGTCGATGCGCACGGTGCGCGGGGCGATGTCCACCACCTCGCCCTCGCGGGCGATGTCGTAAGCGCGCTCGCCGTTGATCTTGAGCGCGCAGTATTGCGGTGGAATCTGCTCGACGAAGCCCAGGAAAGCGGGCAGAGCGGCGCGGATCGCCTCGGCGTCGGGACGCGCCGCGGAGGTCTCCACCGCCGTTCCCTCGCGGTCGTCGGTGGTGGTGCGGGTGCCCCAGGCAACGGTGAAGCGGTAGGTCTTCTCGCCGTCCATGGCGTAGGACACGGTCTTGGTCGCCTCGCCCAGCGCGATGGGCAGTATGCCCGTGGCGATGGGGTCCAGCGTGCCGCCGTGCCCGGCCTTCTCCGCGTTCAGATGGCGGCGCACCTTGGACAGCGCCTGTGTCGAGGTCATCCCCGCCGGCTTGTCCAGCACGATCCAGCCGTGGATCGGCTCGCCCCTGCGCTTACGAGCCACGGCGCCCCTCGCCCTCGCCGCCGTTGCCCTCATCCCCGTCGTCTTCGTCCTCATCCTCGTCGTCGATGTCTTCATCGTCGTCGAGGTCGTCCGTCTCCTTCTCGTCCTCCTCGTCCCAGCCGTCGTCCTCGTCGTCATGGTCGTCGTCGCCGTTCACGCGGTCGGCGAGCGAGCGGTAGCCGACGTCGCGGGCGACCGCCGGGCTGTGCAGGATGTCGTCGATGCGACCGGCATAGTCGAAGGAGGTGTCGGCCTCGAAGCTCAGCGTCGGGGCGTGGCGCAGGTTGATGGCGCGGGCGACCTGGCCGCGCAGGAAGGGGGCGGCGCGGCGCAGGGCCGACAGCGTCTCGTCCATCGGGCCGCCGCCCAGCGGCGTGACGAAGGCGGTGGCGTTGCGCAGGTCCGGGCTGATCCGCACCTCGGTCACCGTGACGTTCAGTTCCGCCAGTTCGGGGTCGTGGAAGTCGCCGCGCCGGAACAGATCCGCCAGGGCGTGACGGATTTCCTCGCCGATGCGGAGCTGGCGCTGGGATGGCGGCTTTCCGGCCAGGTCGTGTTTCTTTCTCATGCTGTCGATCCCGAATGCGGTGCGGGAGGGGTCCGCCCCTCCGCGAAAACGCGACAAGGGCGCATGGGCGCCCTTGTCAACTGTAACGTCATCTGCGACCGGCCTGTGAGCCGGGGTGCGGCGGCGGGCTTACAGCTCGCGCGCCACCTCCTCGATCTCGAAGGCTTCGATGATGTCGCCGGCCAGGATGTTGTCGTAATTCTCGAAGGCCATACCGCACTCGTAACCCTCGCGCACTTCCTTGACCTCGTCCTTGAAGCGCTTGAGCGTCTTGAGCGTGCCCTCGTGAATGACGACGTTGTCGCGCAGCAGGCGGCAGCCGGCGCCGCGCTTGACGGTGCCCTGCGTGACCATACAACCGGCGACCTTGCCGACCTTGGTGATGTTGAACACCTCGCGGATCTCGGCGTAGCCGATGAAACGCTCGCGCAGGGTCGGCGACAGCATGCCGGTGAGGGCCGCCTTCACGTCGTCGATCACGTTGTAGATGATCGAGTAGTAGCGGATCTCGACGCTGTCGCGCTTGGCCATGTCGCGGGCCTGCGGGTTGGCGCGGACGTTGAAGCCGATGACCATCGCGTTGGAGGCGTTCGCCAGCGTGATGTCGGACTCGTTGATCGCACCCACCGACGCGTGCAGCACGCGGACCTTGACCTCGGTGTTCTCCGCCGTGAGCTTCTCCAGGGCGTTGGAGATCGCTTCGATGGAGCCCTGCACGTCGCCCTTGATGACGACCGGCAGTTCCTTGGCCTCGCCGGCCTGGATGCGGCTGAACATGTCCTGCAGCGAGCCGCGGGCCGACGCCGCGTTGGCGGCTTCGCGCTTCTTGCGCTGGCGGAACTCGGCGATCTCACGGGCGCGGGCTTCCGACTCGACGACGGTGAAGTCGTCGCCGGCGAGCGGCGTGCCGTTGAGGCCGAGCACCTCGACCGGGCTGGCCGGGGCGGCCTGTTCGACGCTCTGGCCGCGGTCGTTGACCAGGGCGCGGACGCGGCCCCACTCCGACCCGGTGACGAAGACGTCGCCGACCTTCAGCGTGCCGCGCTGGACCAGCACGGTGGCGACCGAACCGCGGCCGCGCTCCAGCTTGGCCTCGACCACGACGCCCTCGGCGGTGCGCTCCGGGTTGGCCTTCAGCTCGAGGATTTCCGCCTGCAGGAGGATGGCCTCCTCCAGCTTGTCCAGGTTGCGCTTGGCCTTGGCCGACACTTCCACGGTCTGGATGTCGCCGCCCAGTTCTTCCACGACCAGCTCGTGCTGGAGCAGTTCCTGGCGGACACGCTCCGGCTTGGCGTCGGGCAGGTCGATCTTGTTGATGGCGACGATGATCGGAACCTTCGCGGCCTTGGCGTGATGGATCGCCTCGATCGTCTGCGGCATGACGCCGTCGTTCGCCGCCACGACCAGCACCACCACGTCCGTGACGTTGGCGCCGCGGGCACGCATCTCGGTGAAGGCGGCGTGGCCCGGCGTGTCGATGAAGGTGATCTTCGCACCCGACTCCAGCTGCACCTGATAGGCGCCGATGTGCTGGGTGATGCCGCCGGCCTCACGGCTGACCACGTCGGTCTGGCGCAGGGCGTCGAGCAGCGATGTCTTGCCGTGGTCGACGTGACCCATGATCGTGACGACCGGGGGACGCGGCACCAGCGCCGTTTCCGCATCGTCGTTGAGGCGCAGGCCGACTTCGACGTCCGCCTCCGACACGCGGCGCACGCGGTGGCCGAACTCGGCGATGATCAACTCCGCCGTGTCGGCGTCGATTGTCTGGTTGATGGTGGCCATCACGCCCATGCGCATGAGCTGCTTGATCACGTCGGCGCCGCGTTCCGCCATGCGGTTCGCCAGCTCCTGGACGGTGATGACCTCGGGCAGCACGACGTCGCGGGTCACTTTCTGCGTCTCCTGACGGCTCATCTGACGGAGCCGCTCGCGCTCACGGGCACGGCGGACGGCGGCCAGCGAGCGCGTGCGCTCACCACCCTCGTCGCTGAGCGCCTGCGAGACGGTCATCTTGGAGCCCTTGCGGCGATCGGCGCCCGGAGCGGCCTTGCGGACCGGAGCCGGAGCCGGAGCCTTCTTGTTCCCGGGCTTGCCGCGGCGATCGTCCTCTTCCTCGCCGAAGCGCGGAGCGGCCGGAGCCCCCGGGCCACGGGCGGCCGGAGCCTCCGTGGTGGTGGCCGCGGTGCGCGCACCGGCGCCACCGGCGGCGGGACGGGCGCCCGCACCTTGCGGACGGGGCTGTTCGGTGTCCTTGCGCTTGGCCTCCTCGGCCCCCTTGCGCTTGGCTTCCTCTTCCTGGCGGCGGCGCTCGGCCTCCTGGGCCTTGGCGCGCTCCGCCTCCTCGATGCCGCGCAGCTCGGCCAACTCGCGCTGGCGCAGCGTCTCGGCGTCGAGAATCTCCGGCTCCGCCTCGGCCACCTGGACCGGCTGGGACGCCGCTTCCTCGGCGGCGCGGACGGCCTCCTCCGCGGCCAGGACGGCGGCCTCGGCCTCCTCCTCGGCGCGGCGGCGGTTGTCTTCGGCCGCCCCCTGCAGAGCGCGGATGCGCGCCTCGCGTTCCTGGTTGGTCAGTTGACGGACGGCGCCGCCACCACCGCCGCGCTGGCGCTGGCCCGGCACGCCCCGGACGGGGATGCCCTGGGCGGCTTGACGCGCGGCGGCGCCGCCGTCGGCCACGCCCGGCAGGGCGCCCTTCTCCACGGCCCGCTTACGCTTGACCTCCACGGTCACGGGCTTCGACCGGCCATGGGAGAAGCTCTGCCGGACCTGGGTCTCGACCGGCTTCTTCAGTTCCAGCTTCCCTTTGCCGGAGCCGGAGAGGTGCAAGACTTTCTTTTGGTCCTGGTCGTTGCTGTCGGTCATCGGTTCCCGAATGGTCAGACGTTGCTTACGTGGCCGGCCGGCGGAGAGCCGGCGACAAAGCCCTTGATACCCTTGAGACGCGCGGAGTCGCGAGCCAATCCCTTGGCCAGCTTCCCGCGCGCCACCACCGCGTGCACGGCATTTTCCCGTCCCAGGGCCGCGGCCATCGCCGCGGCGTCGAACAGGTCAACAACCGGCATATTCGGCGCCAGCGCTGTGATCTTGCCCCGCTGGTCGGGCGAACCGTCGCTGGCCTCGACCAGCAGATAGGGCGGTCCGGAGCGTCCGACCTGATTGGTCTTCAGCGCCTCGCGCACCTTTTCGTATCCGGCCAGAGCCTGCCCGGCCCGGCGCGCCAGCCCGAAGGCATCCAGGCACCGCCGCTCCAGCAGCTTCTCCAGCCGCTCCGCCAGATCGGGCGGGACGCGCACCGCGCGCCGCGCCGCCTTGGCGAACATGTTCTTGCCGATGGCCTTCGCAAAGGCCGCCTTGTCCCCCGACAGCCAGAGGCCGCGGCCCGGAAGCCGTTCCTCCAGATCAGGCACGATCTCGCCATCGGGTGATACCACGAAACGGATCATGCCGTCCTTCGGCTGCACGGTGCCGGTGGCGATGCAGCGGCGCAGCGGACCCTTTTCCAGGTCCGCCGGCAGCAGAGCCTCCCCTTCGGCCGCGAGGCCGTCCGGTTCACCGTCCGCCGGAGTCTGTTCGTTCCTGTCGCTCAGTCCAACCATCCGTACCGTTTGTGCGTCCTAAATCCCGGCTCAGCTCTGCGCCGCCTGGTCGTCGGGCGAGGGTTGCGCCGCGGTGGGCGCGCCTTCCTCGCCATCGAACCAATGGGCACGGGCGGCCATGATGATCTCGTTGGCCTCGTCTTCCGTCGGGGCCTCCTTGCCGAGGATGTCGCGCAGCTCGTCCGCGGCGAGGTCGGCGAGGTCGTCCATCGTCTTCACGCCGTTCTCACCCAGCTTCACCAGCAGGGTGGGGCTGAAGCCGGTGACTTCCGCCACCGCGTCCTCGACGCCGAGCACCTGGCGCTTCTCGGTCATGCGGACGTCCTGCTCGTCGAGGAAGTTGAGGGCGCGCTGCTTCAGCTCTTCCGCCACGTCCTCGTCGAAGCCCTCGATCTCGGCCAGCTCCTCGGTCTCGACATAGGCGATCTCCTCCACCGAGGTGAAGCCTTCGGCGACCAGGAGATGGGCGATCACATCGTCCACGTCCAGCGCGTCCATGAAGAGCTGCGAGCGGGTGCGGAACTCGTCCGACCGGCGCTCCGACTCCTCCTGCTCGGTCAGGATGTCGATGTCCCAGCCGGTGAGCTGGGTGGCGAGGCGCACGTTCTGGCCGCGGCGGCCGATGGCCAGCGACAGCTGGTCGTCGGGCACCACCACCTCGATGCGGCTGTTGTCCTCGTCCATCACGACCTTGGCGACCTCGGCCGGGGCCAGGGCGTTGACGATGAACGTCGCCGGCTCCTGGTTCCACTGGATGATGTCGATCTTCTCGCCCTGCAGCTCGCCGACGACCGCCTGGACGCGGCTGCCGCGCATGCCGACGCAGGCGCCGACCGGGTCGATGGAGCTGTCGTTGCTGATCACCGCGATCTTGGCGCGCGAGCCCGGATCGCGAGCGACCGCCTTGATCTCGATGATGCCGTCGTAGATCTCCGGCACTTCCTGTGCGAACAGCTTCGCCATGAACATCGGATGGGTGCGCGACAGGAAGATCTGCGGGCCGCGCGCTTCCTCGCGCACGTCGAAGATGTAGGCGCGCACGCGGTCGCCGTTCTTGAAGTGCTCGCGCGGCAGCAGCTCGTCGCGGCGCAGGATCGCTTCGGCGCGGCCCAGGTCGACGGTGACGTTGCCGTACTCGACGCGCTTGACCAGACCGTTGACGATCTCGCCGGTGCGGTCCTTGTATTCGTTGAACTGGCGCTTGCGCTCCGCGTCGCGCACCTTCTGGACGATGACCTGCTTGGCCGTTTGGGCGGCGATGCGGCCGAAGTCGATGGGCGGCAGCGGATCGACCAGGAAGTCGCCGACCTGGGCGCCGGGCTTGCGGCGCTGGGCGTAGGCGAGGGTCACCTGGGTCGCCTCGTTCTCCACCGCCTCGACCACCTCCAGGTGGCGGGTCAGGTGGATGTCGCCCGTCTTGCGGTCGATGCGGGCGCGGATGTCGTGCTCGTGGCCGTACTTGGAGCGCCCGGCCTTCTGAATCGCCTGCTCCATCGCCTCCAGGACCTCGTCCCGGTCGATGTTCTTTTCGCGGGCAACCGCGTCAGCGACTTGCAGCAGTTCCATCCGTCACACTTCCTGGACTGGCGTTTGTTCTTCGAGTGAAGCCCGGAGCGGCCGTCAACCCTGGCCCTGGCTGGCGCGGATCAGTTCATCCGTCAAGACCAGCTTGGCGCGCAGGATGTTGTCGAACTCCAACCGGGCGGCTCCCTGTTCCGATTCGATGCACACGAGGCCGTCTTCGACGCCCTTCAGCATGCCCTTGAAGCGCTTGCGGCCATCGACGGCGAGCCGGGTCTCCAGCTTGGCCTCGAAACCGGCGAAACGCTCGAAATCCTTCAGACGGGTCAGCGGCCGGTCGATGCCGGGTGAACTGACCTCCAGCGTGTAGGCGCTCTTGATCGGATCTTCAACGTCGAGCACCGCGGAGATCGCGCGGCTGATGTCGGCGCAGTCTTCGACCGTCATGGGCGCGCCGTCGGCGCGTTCCGCCATGACCTGCAGAACCATGCGCTGCCCACCGGTCAACTGCACACGCACGAGTTCGTAGCCCATGGCCTCGACCGACGGCGTGATGATCTGCTCGATACGACCGGTTGCTTCCATTCCACCTGACCCGCCCCCGCGGTCTCCCCTGGCACAGCGCCCTGGGACCAACACGGGGATTCCATACGCTGATAAAAAAATAAGTGGGCCAAGGCCCACCCGCAAAGCGTCCCGCCGGCCCGGTTTCCCGAGCCGCCGATCCGTATGGGTTCATGCGGTGAATATAGACATTCCGGAGCAAGCCGCAAGCGCTTTTCCGCAAGGTTCTATGCCAGGCGCTTGGTGGGCGGGTCCGGCCGGGGTAAAGTCAAGCCTTCGGCGGCCGTCGCACCTTGCCGAAAACAGCTTGGAAAGGCAGCTCACCGTGATCCTCGAAACGGCCCTCCTGGCGGTCAAACCCGGCCAGGGCCCGGCTTTCGAACGCGCGATGGCCGAGGCGCAGCCCCTGATCGCCGCGACTCCGGGTTTCCTCGGGCTGGAGGTGCGGCCCTGCCTCGAGGCGCCGGACCGCTACCTTCTTCTCGTCCGCTGGGACCGGCTGGAGAACCACACCGAAGGCTTCCGCGGGTCCGAGCGCTACGCCCGCTGGAAGGCCCTGCTCCACCGCTTCTACGATCCGTTCCCGCTGGTGGAGCATTACGGGGAGCCGGTGGTGTCTACCCCCGCGCCTTGCGGATGAAGCGCATGAAGACCGGCTTGCGCCCGGCCTCGATGGCCTTTTCCTCATAGCGGGTGGGCGGCCAGTCCGCGATGCGCTGGCGCCAGTCGGACGGGCCGCGGGCGGTCCATTCGAAATCGGGATGCCGGACCGTGTGCTCCAGCATCCAGCGCACCAGCCCCATGTCGTCGCTGGCCAGACGCAGTTCCGCCCCGTCCTTCAGCACGCGCGCGAGGCGCGGCAGGTTGTCCGGACCGATGAAGCGGCGTTCCCAGTGGCGTTTCTTCGGCCAGGGATCAGCGAACAGCACGAAGGCGCGCCCGATGGAGGCGTCCGGCAGGGCGTCGAGCAGCGGACGGGCGTCGTCCGGTAGGATGCGGACATTGTCCTGCACGCCCTCGTCGTCCACCAGCTTGAGCAGGCCGGCCACGCCGTTGATGAAGGGCTCGGCCCCGATCACCCCGACGTCGCGGTTGTTCGCCGCCTGCCACGCCATGTGGTGGCCGCTGCCGAAGCCGACCTCCAGCCAGACGTCGCGCATGGGGTTGGCGAACAGGGCGTGGGGGTCGATCCGGTCGCCCGGCTGAGGCACCGGGATTTCCAGCGATGGCAAAAGCCCGTCGAGCAGTTCGGTCTTGCGCTTGCGGAGCGGACGCCCCTTGCGCCGCCCGTAGAGCCTTTTGGACGAGTCCAGGAAGGAGTCGGTCATCGTGACAGCAGGGTCCCAAAACGAATGCAGGGGCCGCATGGCCCCTGCATCCCGGACGGACGGGTCCGGTCTTAGAAGAAGCCTGTCTTAGAAGAAGGCGGCGCGCAGGTCGTTGACGAGATCGGTCTTCTCCCAGGAGAAGCCGCCGTCGGCCTCCGCCTCGCGGCCGAAATGGCCGTAGGCGGCGGTGCGGGCGTAGACCGGCTTGTTCAGGCCGAGATGCGTGCGGATGCCGCGCGGCGACAGGTCCACCAGCTTCTGCAGAACCTCCGACAGCCGGTCCTCGTCGACCGTGCCGGTGCCGTGGGTGTCCACATAGACCGACAGCGGCTTCGACACGCCGATGGCATAGGAGAGCTGGATCGTGCAACGTTCGGCCAGGCCGGCGGCGACCACATTCTTGGCGAGGTAACGCGCGGCGTAGGCGGCGGAACGGTCGACCTTGGTCGGGTCCTTGCCGGAGAAGGCTCCGCCGCCGTGCGGCGCGGCACCGCCGTAGGTGTCGACGATGATCTTGCGGCCGGTCAGACCGGCGTCGCCGTCCGGACCGCCGATGACGAAGCGGCCGGTCGGGTTGACGTAGAAGTTCGCCTCGTCGCACATCCAGCCGGCGGGCAGGACGTTCAGGACATGCGGACGGACGATCTCGCGCACCTCCTCCTGGGTCAGGCCGTCGGCGTGCTGGGTGGAGACGACCACTGCGGTGGCGCGCACCGGCTTGCCGTTCTCGTACTGCAGCGTCACCTGGCTCTTGGCGTCGGGGCCGAGCTGCGGAGCGGAGCCGGAATGGCGGGCCTCGGCCAGCGACTTCAGGATGGCGTGGCTGTAATAGATCGGCGCCGGCATCAGCGCCGGCGTCTCGTTGCAGGCGTAGCCGAACATGATGCCCTGGTCGCCGGCGCCCTCGTCCTTCTCACCCGCGGCGTCGACGCCGACCGCGATGTCGGCGGACTGCGAGTGGACGAAGCACTTGACGTCCATCTTCTCCCAATGGAAGCCGTCCTGCTCGTAGCCGATGTCCTTCACCGCGGCACGGGCGACCTGGACCAGCATGTCGGGGGTGATGCTCTCCGGCCCGCGCACCTCACCAGCCAGCACGATCTGGTTGGTGGTCGCCAGCGTTTCCACCGCCACGCGGGCGTAGGGATCGTGCGACAGGTACAGATCGACGATGGCGTCGGAGATGCGGTCGCACACCTTGTCCGGATGGCCTTCGGACACGGACTCGCTGGTGAACACGTAGTTGAGCTTGGCCACGACGAACCTCGGCAATGGGCGGGGGCTATTCAACAAAACTAAATTGGGAGACCGGCGCAGCACCCACGGAAAGCCAGTCATTTTCCGTATGTGACAAGGTTTGCGTTCCAGGTCAAGCAATCTCCCCGGGGTTGGAGGAGGCCGCCGGAAATTCGCCTTGAAACGACATCGGGGAACGGGCCGGAGGGCCGCGTTCCCCAATCTTCCTGCCGTCCGGATTGCTTCCGGTTGTTCGGCTCAGGTCTCTAAACCGTGTTATTCGGCCGCTTCGACCATGCCGGAATTGGCAACGGCCTTGGTCAGCTCGAACAGGCGCTTGCGCACCGACGGGTCGTTGATGCGGTAATAGGCGCGCACCAGCTCCAGCGTCTCGCGCTTGGCCATCGGATCCGGCTCGTAGCCGCCCGAACGCTCCTCGAAACCGGCGGCGTTGCCCTCTTCGTCGTCAACCGGAGCCGCGGCGGCTTCCGCCGGCATGTCGTCGAAGAAGAAGGACACCGGCACGTCCAGGACGCGGCTGAGGTCGAACAGGCGCGACGCGCCGATGCGGTTGGCGCCGCGCTCGTACTTCTGCACCTGCTGGAAGGTCAGGCCGATGGCCTCGCCCAGCTTTTCCTGGCTCATACCCAGAAGGGTCCGGCGCAACCGGACGCGGGAACCGACGTGAACGTCGATCGGGTTCGGCTTTCCCGTCTTGGGACGGCCGGCAGTGGCCCGGCGGCCCCGCGCTGGCGTTGCTTGCATTGCTCTAATTCCCTGAAACAGTTGTGCAACCTTGATACGACATATCCATGTATGCAGTCAAGCGCGCCCGAGCGCTCCCGATGCGCGTGATTGAAAAAAGAGTCTCGGATGCGCTAACTGCGATGTCGTGCGCGCAGGCCCACCGCGAAACAGGTCAAAAGAAGCAACCCAAACGCGCCATCGCCCACACGTCCGTAGAGAGTGGGGGCGGTCAGCGCTTCCGGCAAGGCCGCATCGACCACACCCCTGTGACCAAGCGGCAGCATGGCTGTGATGCGGCCGTGCGCGTCCACCACGCCGGAGATGCCGGTGTTGGCGACGCGGACCAGCGGCATCCCCTCCTCCACCGCGCGGGTCCGGGCGATGGCGAAGTGCTGGTGCGGGCCGGCGGTGTTGCCATACCAGGCGTCGTTGGTCAGGTTCAGCATCCAGCGCGGCCGTCCGGCGCCATCTTCACCGCTCGGCAGAACGGCGCCGGGAAAGATCACCTCGTAGCAGATCAGCGGGCTGACCGGCGGCAGGCCCTTGAGATCGAGCGACACCGGCCCCGGCCCGGCGGAGAACTCGGCCCCGTTGCCGGCGATGGCCCCGACCGGCAGCCAGCGGCGCAGCGGCATGTATTCGCCGAAGGGCACGAGGTGGAACTTGTCGAAGCGTCCCGTCACCGCGCCGCTGCCGTCGACCGCCGCCAGGCTGTTGTAATAGAGCGGCGCGCCCTCCGGTCCGGTCTCCATGCGCGGCACCCCGGTGATGAGCAGCCCGCCGGGTGGGGTGACCGACCCCAGCGCCTGACGCAGGCGGGCGTCCTGGTCCAGGAACAGCGGCACCGCGGTCTCCGCCCAGATCACGTGAGTGACCGGCTCGCTGGACGGGGCTACGGAGAGTTCCATCTGCTGCTGGACGTTGCGCACCCGCTCGCCCGCCGCCCATTTCAGCCGCTGGTCGATGGCCGGCTGGACGAGCCGCAGCCGCACGCCGGGCACCGCCGCGTCCGACGCCCCGGCCAGCCGCAGCCCGCCCCAGACGCCCAGCGCCGCGAACAGCGCCAGCCCGGCGGCCAGCGCCCCCCAGGCGCGGCGGCGCGGCACCGCCGTGTCGGCCAAGCCCGCCGGCAGCGACGCCACCAGCACGGTCAGCAGGCTGAGGCCATAAATGCCGATCAGCGAGACGCCCTGCAGAACCGGCAGGACGCCCGTCCAGCCATAGCCGACGAGGTTCCATGGGAAGCCGGTGAAGACATGGCCGCGCAGCCATTCGAACAGCGCCCAGGAGGCGGCGAACAGGAACACCCGCCCCAGCCCCCTTCCCTTCAGCGTCCAGACCAGCAGCGTGGCGAAGCCGGTGAACATCGCCAGCAGGATGGGCAGCCCCGCCGCCGACAGCGGCAGCGCCCACCAGAAGCGCTCGATGTCGGTGAACAGAGCCGCGCTGATCCAGTAGAGGCCGAGCAGGTGATGGCCAAAGCCGAAGAACCAGCCCACCGCGAAGGCCTGCCGCTTGGTCCTGGCCCCGTGGAGCAGCCAGAGCAGCCCGGGAAAGGCGATCAGCAGCAGCGGCACCGCGCCGGCCGGCGGCAGGGCCAGCGTCGCCAGCCCGCCGAATCCCGCCGCCGCCAGCAGCCGGCGCCAACCGGTCAGCCCGGCCAGACCCGCGGACAGGCGGCCCAGCCGGGCCGGGGGGGTCGTCATGTCGGTGGCGGTCAAGGGGTGACACTCCGGATGCGGATGGGCTGGAGAGAGGATTGTGCCGGGTTGGAAACGACGTCACCACGAAGGCGCGAAGACACGAAGAGGGGCACAGAGAGGCTCCCGCTTCACCGGTGGGTCCGGGGATGCGGTAGAGCCTCTTTGTGCCGTCTTTGTGTCCTTCGTGTCTTCGTGGTGAAAAACCCCGAGGGGCTTACCCGACCTCGGCCAGGGCGGAGTTCTCGGCGGGGGCGGTGCGGACGCGCAGCCGCCTGATGCGGCGGGGGTCGGCCTCGACGATCTCGAACTCCAGGCCGGAGGGATGGGTCAGCATTTCCCCGCGACCGGGCACGCGTCCGGCCAGCGAGACGACGAGACCACCGAGCGTGTCGACCTCCTCGCGCTCCTCCTCGGTCAGGAAGGCGCCGACGCGGTCCTCGAAATCCTCGATGGAGACACGGGCGTCGGCGAGGATCGTGCCGTCTGGACGTTCGACGAAATGGGGGGTCGCCTCTTCGTCGTGCTCGTCCTCGATCTCGCCGACGATCTCCTCGACCAGATCCTCGATGGTGACGAGGCCGTCGATGCCGCCGAACTCGTCGACCACCAGCGCCATGTGCTGACGCTTCTGGCGCATCTGCACCAGCAGGTCGACCACCGGCATGCTGGGTGCGACGATGCTGAGATCGCGCACGATGTCCTTCAGCTCGACCGGCGTCCGGCTGGCCATCGCCACCAGAACGTCCTTGATGTGGACCATGCCCACGACGTCGTCGAGCGTTTCACGGAACACCGGCAGGCGGGAATGGGCTTCCTCCGCCATGCGCTGGACCAGGGCGGGGAACGGGGTGTCCACATCGACCGCCACGATGTCCGCGCGGGGCACCATCACGTCGTCGACGGTGCGGTCGCGCAGCTTCAGGATGTTGGCGAGCAAAGCGCGCTCGCCCGCCCCCAGCGATCCCTCGCCGCTGTCCTGATCCTCGATCAGGTCTTCGATCGTGGCGCGCAGGGTGGCGTCGTCGCGCCCCCCCAGGACGGTCCTCATCCACCCGCGAAACAGGTGGCCCAAGGATTGCTGATCTTCGGCCCCGTCTTCACGGGGCGTTCGACTGTCGGAAATCTCGCTCATCGGTCCGGTGGTTGTTCGTCCAAATTCGGCTCCCCGGGCGGAGAGCGCGTGGCGGCGTACGGGTCGGCGATGCCGAGGGTCGCGAGCACGTCGGTTTCGAGCTGCTCCATCTCCTCGGCCTCGTCATCCGTCTCATGATCATACCCGAGCAAATGAAGAACGCCATGCACCACAAGGTGGGTCATATGGTCCGAAGGTGTTTTACCCTGCTCGGCGGCTTCACGGGCGACGGTCTCCCAGGCCAGGATCACGTCGCCCAGCATGACCGGCGCGTCCTCGCCCAGTTCGGGCTCCTCCGCTTCGGTCAGGGCGAAGGACAGCACGTTGGTCGGCTTGTCCTTGCCACGGTATTCGCGGTTCAGGCGGTGCACCAGAGCGTCGTCGGCCAGCACGACGGACAACTCCGCCGGCCCCTCATCCTCGTCGTAGGTGACGGAGAGCGCAGCGAGCGCCGCCCGTTCGCACAGCCATTCGGCGTTGTCAGCCCAATCGCCCGCTTCACGTGAAACGACGACATCGACGGCCATCACGGTGTTCCCTCCGCATCCGCCGCCGGCCCGCCGCCGTCCGCGGCGGCCCGCCGGGGGGCGGGTTTGCGTTGGCCTTCGGCATGGTCATAGGCGCGGATGATGCGGGCGACCAGCGGGTGGCGCACCACGTCGGCGGCGGTGAACTGGACGAAGCGGATGCCCTCCACCCCCTCCAGGATGTCCAGCGCCTCGCGCAGGCCGGACTTGGCGCCGGCCGGCAGATCGGTCTGGGAGATGTCGCCGGTGACCGCCATGCGGCCCCCCTCGCCCAGGCGGGTGAGGAACATCTTCATCTGCATGGGCGTGGTGTTCTGCGCCTCGTCCAGGATGACGAAAGCGTTGGCGAGCGTGCGGCCGCGCATGAAGGCGAGCGGCGCGATCTCGATCTCGCCGGACTCCAGCCGCTTCTTCACCTGCTCCGCCGGTAGCATGTCGTGCAGCGCATCGTAGAGCGGGCGCAGATAGGGGTCCACCTTCTCCTTGAGGTCGCCGGGCAGGAAGCCCAGCCGCTCCCCCGCCTCGACGGCGGGGCGCGACAGGATGATGCGGTCGACCTGGCCGGTGGTCAGCAGCGCCACCGCCTGCGCGACGGCGAGGTAGGTCTTGCCGGTGCCGGCCGGGCCGAGCCCGAAGACCATCTCGCTTTCCGCCAGAGCCTGGAGATAGGCCGCCTGCATGGGGGAACGCGGGGTGATGGCGCCCTTGCGGCGGGTGCGCACCGCGACCTCGCCACGGCTGAGCGTCGCCAGATTCTGGTCGCGCACGGCACCGCCCACGCCGGTCGCCATACGGACGGCGGCGTCCACCTCGCCGGTGCCGACGGTCATGCCGCGCTTCAGTCGCTCATAGAGGGCATCGATGGCCGAACGCGCGGCTTCCGACGATTCCGCCGGACCGGCGATGGTCAGCGTGTTGCCGCGGGAAATCAGGGAAACGCCCAGCTGGTTCTCGATGCGGGCGAGGTGGCGGTCATGCTCCCCGTACAGCATCGGCAGCAGCCGGTTGTCGTCGAAGTTCAGATCAATCCGTTGATCTGGGCGTTGATCGGAGCGCGGGTCGGGGCGCTGATCGGGCAAGCCGTTCAAACGGTCGCCTCCACGGGTTGCGTGCCGGTGGCGGAGCTGCGGTATTCACCGGTCGCCACGCTGCCGGCAAGGCTGTTCGGATGGGCGGCGTCGATGCGCACCTCGACGATGCGGCCGAGCAGCCGCTCGTTGGCGTCGGCGTGCACCGACTGCAGATAGGGGCTCTTGCCGAGGAGCTGGCCGGCACGCTTGCCGACGCGGTCGAACAGGACCGGCACGGTGCGCCCGACGAAGCTCTGGTTGAAGGCCTGCTGCTGCGCGTTCAGCAACTGCTGGAGCGCGGCGAGACGGGCGTCCTTGACGTCCTCCGGCAGCTGGCCGTGCTCCAGCGCCGC
The DNA here is from genome assembly GCF_965111635.1 of Azospirillum sp. Marseille-Q6669. NCBI lineage: Bacteria > Pseudomonadati > Pseudomonadota > Alphaproteobacteria > Rhodospirillales > Azospirillaceae > Azospirillum > Azospirillum sp. Marseille-Q6669. Next base: position 264,926 of record NZ_CBCOOP010000005.1, read on the forward strand.
CGGGGTGCCGGGGCGCGGGCTGTACTTGAAGGAATAGGCCTGGGCGTAGCCGACGTCGGTGACGAGGCGCAGGGTCGCCGCGAAATCGGCGTCGCTCTCGCCGGGGAAGCCGACGATGAAGTCGCCCGACAGCGCCAGATCCGGCTTGGCGGCGCGCAGCCGGTCGACGATGCGGCGGTAGTCGCCCGCCGTGTGCTTGCGGTTCATCGCCGCCAGCACGCGGTCCGACCCCGCCTGCACCGGAAGATGCAGGTAGGGCATGAGCTGCGGCACCTCGGCGTGGGCGCGGATGAGGTCGTCCTCCATGTCGCGCGGGTGCGAGGTGGTGTAGCGGATGCGCTCCAGCCCGTCGATGTCCGCCAGTTCGCGGACCAGCCGTCCAAGGCCCCAGGTGCTGCCGTCCGGCCCCTCCCCGTGCCAGGCGTTGACGTTCTGGCCGAGCAGGTTGATCTCCCGCGTGCCGCCGGCGACGAGGCGCCGGGCCTCCGCCACGATCTGGGCGCCGGGCCGCGAGAACTCGGCGCCGCGGGTGTAGGGCACCACACAGAAGGTGCAGAACTTGTCGCAACCCTCCTGCACCGCCAGGAAGGCGGAGACGCCTTGGCTGGCGCTCTCGTCCGGCAGGAAGTCGAATTTGGACTCCACGGGGAAGTCGGTGTTGAGCACGCTGCCCGCCTTGCGGCTGGCCTTGGCCACCATTTCCGGAAGGGTGTGATAGGTCTGCGGCCCGAACACCATGTCCACGAAGGGGGCGCGGGCGACGATCTCCTCGCCCTCGGCCTGGGCGACACAGCCGGCCACGGCGACGATCATCCGGCCGTCGCCGGCGTCGGCCTTGACGTCCTTGAGCTGGCGCAGGCGGCCCAGTTCCGAGAACACCTTCTCGGAGGCCTTTTCGCGGATGTGGCAGGTGTTGAGGATCACCATGTCGGCGCCGTCCGGCTCGTCCACCGGCTGGTATCCCAGGGGTGCCAGGACATCCGCCATGCGGGCGGAGTCGTAGACATTCATTTGACAACCCCAGGTCTTGATGAAGAGCTTCTTACTCAACGATCCCTTCCACAGCGCTGAACGATCCGGACCAAACGCGAATTCGGCCAATTGTGTCTTGGCCAGCCGCGATCTCGACCAATGCAAAAACGCGCGCCTGGACGGCACCGGTCCAAGCGGCGCAATCCGGCGCGCGACCCGCCGCGTCGCGGCATCGCACCCAGCCGATATGGTAGCACGACTGCGGGAAAACGAGTCAATCGTGCCCGCGAGCCGATCATTCGTTTCGCGGCCCATTCCGCGGTGTGGAAAGTTTCCATCACGGGACGACGGTGGGCAGCGGCTTTCCGGACACCGCGCGCTCCACGCCACGCGCCACGGCGCGCTGGCAATGGTCGGCCAGGGCCTTCCGGCTGGAGAAGCCGTCGATGGTCACCGGGGGGTGGAACTCCACCTCCACCGTCATGCGGCCCAGCGTGAAGACGGTCCACAGATGGGGGGCGAGATCCATGTCGCCGTACCACGCGTAACAGGGACGGAAGGCGATCCCCATCGGGATGCCGTCCAGCCGCGTCGGTGCGATGCTGACCGGCTGCACGGTCAGCGGCCGGTCTCCGATGCGCCGGGCGGCCACCGCGAACAGCGCCGTCTTGAAGGGGAGCGTGCGGTTGCCGTCGCTGGAGGTGCCCTCGGGGAACAGGATCAGGCTGTCGCCGGCGTCCAGCCGGGCGCCCAGCTCGTCGCGCTGCTTCTCCACCCCGGAGCGGGCCTTGCGCTCCACGAAGACGGTCTGCTGGAGCTTCGCCAGCGCCCCGAAGAAAGGCCAGCCGGCGACCTCGCTCTTCGCCACGAAGGAGCCCGGAATGACCGACCCCAGCACCGTGATGTCGAGGTAGGAGGAATGGTTGGAGACGAACAGCACCGGCCCGTCCGTGGCGCGCTCGCCGCGCACCACGACGCCGATGCCCAGGATGGCGGCGCAGACCCGGTGGTAGAACCGCGGTATCCGGAAGCGCAGCGGCGAGCGCACAGCGACGGCCAGCGCCTGCACCGGGACCAGCAGGAGCGTCCACAGCAGATAGACGGCCAGACGAAGCCCGCCCCGCACCGGCGACCCCAGGGCACGCGCACCGGTTGCATCCACCGCCGTCATGCGACCCGTCTCCTGATGCAATCGCGGATCACGCGATCTGGGCGTCGCGGCTGCGCCGCTCGTAATGCTTGGAATACTTGTTGGTGATCAGGTCGGTCTTCACCACGATCGACACGTCGGTGGTGTTGAACTGGTGATCGATCACCGCACCGTCGCCAATGAAGCCGCCCAGCCGCAGATAGCCCTTGATCAGCGGCGGCAGAACGGTCAGCGCGCGCTTCGGATCGATCTGGTCGCGGGGCATCAGATCCATGCCGACATAGCGTTCCGGCAGCGCCACGGGGCGCAACTCCTCCGGGGCCAGATGGAAGTGATGCAGGTAGGCGAGCGGTTCGGCCATCGCCACCGGATCGGTGCCCGGCAGGCTGGCGCAGCCGAACATCACAGCGATGTCGTGGTGGAAGACATAAGCCGCGATGCCGCGCCACAGCAGCTGCATGCTGCTGCCGCGCGTGCGGTAGGCGGCGTCGACGCAGGACCGCCCGAGCTCCAGGATCTCCCCCGGATAGCTGAGCAGCCGCCCGATGTCGTATTCGTCGCTGGAATAGAAGCGCCCGGCCTTGGCCGCCGCCGGGCGGCGGATCAGCCGGTAGGTGCCGACCACGGAGTCCGGGCCGTCGCCGCGGGCGTGGTCGATGACCAGCAGATGGTCGCAGATGGTGTCGAAATCGTCGAAGTCGCGATGGCGCGCGGCCATGTCCGGCGACGGCACCGCCGACATCTCCTCATAGAAGACGCGGTAGCGCAGCGCCTGCGCCCAATCGATCTCGGCGGCGCTTTCGGCCAGCCGCACTTCGAGGGAGCCCATGCGCAGATCCGAAGAGCTGCCCTGGTCCGTGCCTGTATCAGCCATACTCGACGCTTCGCTGGCGTTGTTCGGGTCGCGGCAACCGCCGGTTCTCCTTCCGGAGCCCGGTCGGGCACGGAACAGGGATAACACGAATGGCCGGTTGCCGGTCAACCGCGACGTGACGAACCCGCCCCCGGCAAGCCCGGACTCCGGGCAAGCCACAAGGTCCGGCCCCGACAAACGGGGACGGCGGCAAGGCGGGACGGCAAATGATCACGCGGGAAGGAAGAAACGGTCACATCCGGGCGATGGGGTTCCGGGGCGGACCGAACAGCGGCGGTCCGCCGGACACCAACGCACAAGCCCGATGGACCTTAGGCCGCGCCGCGGCGGGCGCGGGTGCCGAGACCGATCTGCTTGGCCAGCGAGCTGCGCTGGCGGGCGTAGTTCGGGGCGACCATCGGATAGTCGGCCGGCAGGCCCCAGCGGTCGCGGTATTCCTCCGGCGACATGTCGTAGGCCGTCTTCAGATGGCGCTTCAGCATCTTCAGCTTCTTGCCATCCTCCAGGCATACAATGTAGTCGGGAGTGACGGACTTCTTGATGGGCACCGCGGGCTGCGGACGCTCCTCAGTCGCAACCGGCTCGGTCCCGACATTCGCGAGTGACTTGTACACCTGCTCAATCAGCGTCGGAAGATCGCCGAGAGCGACTGTATTGTTCGAGACATGCGCCGCCACGATCTCCGTGGTCAGAGACAACAGCGCGTTGGAAGGGTTACCATTGCTCATGTAAGCTTGCTCCGCAGCTTGGCGTTCCTCTCCATATAAAGAGGTTTGTGGCCGCGTGCAATATCCATCCTTTGCTCTTAAAGAGGAAGCAGTGTACGAAAAAAAATCGCCGGATTTGTTTTTGGACATCACCAGCGAGGTGTGCCCGTTAACCTTCGTCAAGACCAAGTTGTCGGTGGAGCGCATGGCGGCCGGGCAGACGCTTGAAGTCCGGCTGAACGCTGGCGAACCCTTGGAGAATGTACCCCGATCCTTAGCCGAACTGGGTCACTCCATTCTCGCCGTGACGCCCGAAAATCCGGATGAGCCGGACGGGGTGCACCGTTTGTGGATTCAGAAAGGTTAAGGTTTATTTGTCGGTGTACGAATACCGCAACACCAGGGCGGCAACCCTTCCGTCCGCCCTGCGGTAATAACCGGGACGACGGCCAACGGCAAAGAAGCCACAAGATTTATACAGGGATTGCGCCATACCATTGTCTTCGGCGACTTCAAGGAACAGCGCCGTGGCACCCAGCGCCCGGGCGCCGTCCAACGCCGCCGCGACCAGACGCCGGCCGGTGCCCTCCCCCCGCGCGTCGGCCCGGACGCCGACGGCGATGATCTCGCCATCCTCCGCGGCGACCCGCGCCAGCAGGAAGCCAACCGGATCGTCGCCCTCCACGCCCTCCCGCAAGGCCAGCGCGGCGAAGAAGCCGGGCTGGCCGATCAGGCTTGCGACCGCCTCGCCGCTCCAGGGATCGTCGGGAAAGCAACCCTGCTGCAAGGCTGCGATCACCGCGGCGTCGGCGAGGCCGGCGGCCTGAAGCCGCACCGGATGGGACGTCCGGGGGCTGGACACCTCGGGCGGGGCCGCCGTCATGCCGTCTTCCGTGGCAGGGAGACGTCGGGCGGACGAAGGTAGAAGGGCTGGGCCGGCAGACCGACCTCACGCCGGGCGCCCAGGGCGGCGACCACGGCGGCGTCGGGCGTGCCCGGGCCGGCGGCGAACGCGGTGTCGGCACGCCCTTCCAGAAGCGGGCGCAGCGCGGCTGCCCCGTCCCCGGCGATCAGCAATGGCACGGCACCGGCTTCACCGGCGAGCAGCCCGTCCAGCCAGCCCGGCACCGCGGCGGGCTCCAGCATCGCCGGTTCGCCGAACGGCGTCAGGTCCGGATGGAAGAGTTGCAGGAACGGCTCGGTGCGGCGGGAGTCCACGGCGACCAGCACGGCGCGGCCATCCCGCTCCGCGTCCGGCAATCCATGAACGACCGCGTCGAAACTGGTGATCCCGACCACCGGCAGGCCGGCGGCCAGGGCGAAGCCGCGCGCCGCCGCCAGCGCGATGCGCAGGCCGGTGAAGGCGCCCGGCCCGACGGTCACGGCGATGCGGTCGAGCGCGTCGAAGGGGCAGCCGGCCTCCGCCAGCGCGGCCTGCGCCAGGGGCACCAGCGCCTCCGCCTGCCCGCGGGCCATCGGCTCGCGCCGCCGCACGGTGACGGCGCCGTCATCCCACAGCGCGGCGGAACAGCCGGAGGTCGCCGTGTCCAGTCCCAGAACTCTCATGACCCCCACGCTTTCATCAAATCCGCCATCTTCAAAGCCCCACTTCAGCCCTGGGTCAAGAGCGTGCTAGACAGCCCCGGTCTTCCCTGACGGCATGGATCATGCTTACACCCATCGCACCGCCGGACTTCGACGTCGACATCGACCTGCTCTACGCCACGCCGGACAACCTGACCGGGGTGCCCATCTACCGGCACCCGCATTGCCTGCTGCACCCCGACGCGGCGGCGGCGTTGCGTGCGGCGATCCGGCTGGCCCGCGGCATCGGCTGCCGGTTGCGGCTGTACGATGCCTTCCGCCCGGTCGAGGCGCAATGGGCCTTGTGGCGGGCGCTGCCCGATCCGTCCTACATCGCCGATCCGTCGGGCGGCTCCACCCATTCCCGCGGCGTCGCGGTGGATCTGACGCTGGCCGACGGGACCGGGCGCCCGCTGGACATGGGCACCGGCTTCGACGACATGACCGAACAGTCCCATCATGGCCGCACCGACCTGACCACCGAGCAGCAGCGCAACCGCGCCGCTCTTCTCGGCGTCATGACGGCGGCGGGCTGGCGGCATTACAGCTGCGAGTGGTGGCACTATCAACTGCCGGACGAGCAGCGCTACCCCCTGCTGACCGACGCGGCGCTGGGTGGCCTGATGATGGGCTGATCCCTGGCGATCCGGCCCCTGGCGGTCCGGCCGCGGGCGCCCCGTCGGCGGCCGGGCGCCATAGGGCCTAGTGTCATAGGGGTTGTTGCAAGGCTGCATCACGAAAGCGCGCGAAGCACAGCGTATGTGTTGCGGACTTGTTCCCGGCGGCGTGCCTGTGCCACACCAGCCGTGGCGCAGCCCGGACCCTCGTCCGGCCGCGCGACTGTTCCGGACCCACGACAGGCCGCCATGCCGTTCCGCCGCGCCGCCACCCTCTTCGCCGTGGCCGCCGCCTGGGCCTTCCAGGCCCTGGCGGGAAGCCCCGGCGTTGCGGCAGACGGAACCACGAACACCGCCGTCGTCTTCGCCTACGACCGCTTCGGCGAGGACCAGACCCCATCCATCAGCATCCGGATCGACCAGTTCGAAGCCCATTTGGACGAGCTTCAGGACGGGGATTACCAGGTCCTGCCCCTGCCCCGCATCCTGGAGGCGTTGCGCAGCGGCGCGCCGCTGCCCGACCGGACGGTGGCGATCACCATCGACGAGGCCAGCCGTTCCACTTTCCGTGAGGCGTGGCCGCGGCTGAAGGCGGCGGGTCTTCCCTTCACCCTGTTCGTGGCGACCGACGCCATCGACCGCGGGTCGCCCGCCCACATGACCTGGGCGGAGGTGCGGCAGCTCGCCGCCGCCGGGGTCACGCTTGGCGGGCTCGGCGCCTCCACCCAGTCGCTGGTGTCCCGCCCCGCCGAGGAGGTGAAGGCGGAGCTGCGCCGCATGGCCGACCGGCTGCAGGCGGAGACCGGCCAGCGCCCCACCCTGTTCGCCTACCCACAGGGCGAGGTGTCGTCGGCGCTGCGGACCATCGTGACGGAGCAGGGCTTCGCCGCCGCCTTCGGCCAACAGTCGGGCGTCCTGCACCCGCAGGCCGACCGGGCGACCCTGCCGCGTTTCGTGATGAACGAGAGTTTCGGCAGCGTCGACCGCTTCCGGCTGGCCGCCAACGCGCTGCCGCTGCCGGTGACCGACCTGACGCCCGACGATCCGCTGCTGACCGTCAACCCGCCGTCGATCGGCTTCACCGTGTCGGACGAGATCGGCGACATCGCGCGGCTGGCCTGCTTCGCCGCCGGCCAGGGCCGAACGGCGCTGGAGCGCGTGACGGAGGACCGGGTGGAGGTGCGCATCCGCGACCCCTTCCCGCCGGGCCGCACGCGCGTGAATTGCACCCTGCCCGGCCCCGAGGGACGCTGGCGCTGGCTGGGCATGCAGTTCGTGGTTCCGGAGTAAGCGGAGGGCGACACCGGCGGGCGCGATCCGTCCGTTCGGACCACGCCCATCCGATGGATGCCGTCAGCGGACGGCGCGAACCTCGACCACCTCGGGGATGTAGTGGCGCAGCATGTTCTCGATGCCGGCCTTCAGCGTGGCGGTGGAGCTGGGGCAGCCGGAGCAGGCTCCCTTCATCTCCAGATACACCACGCCCTCCTCGAAGCCGTAGAAGGTGATGTCGCCGCCGTCCTGGGCCACCGCCGGGCGCACGCGGGTGTCCAGCAGCTCCTTGATCTGGGTGACGATCTCGTCGTCGTCCGCGCTGACGGCGTGGCCGTCGCCGGCCGCCTCTTCCAGAAGCACCGGGCGGTTGGCGGTGAAATGCTCCATGATGACGCCGAGGATCGACGGCTTCAGCAGGAACCACTCCTTGTCGCCGGCCTTGGTGATGGTCACGAAGTCGGCGCCCAGGAACACGCCCTGGACCCCGTCGATCTCGAACAGCCGCTGGGCCAGCGGCGAAGCGGCGGCACCATCGCGGGACGGGAAGTCCGCGGTGCCGCGTCCGAGCACGTCACGCCCCGGCAGGAACTTGAGAGTCGCCGGGTTGGGCGTCTGCTCGGTCTGAATGAACATGGTGATATCCTCCATCGGCGCCGAACAACACTGGCGGCGTAGGCGAAACTTGGGCAGAATCCGCCGACAGATCAAGCATCGCATCTTTATGGTTATCGATCCGTGAGCATGGCACCGCCCGCGGCCACCGCACCGGCAACCCCTGCGGCCCCATCCATCGACGACGCCGCGCGGGAGGTCGTCGAATGGCTGCTTCTGGAAGGCCGGCACGCACCCGGCTTCGAGCCGATGATGGACCGCTTCTGCCGGCGCCTGATGGCGTCCGGCGTCCCGCTGCTGCGCGCCGTTTGCGCGCTGCCCCTGCTGCACCCGCAGATCCGCACCATCGCCTTCTTCTGGCGCCGCAACGCCGAGCAGGTGGAGACCACCACCCGCGCCCACGGCACGGAAAACAGCACCGAATATCTGACCAGCCCCTTCGCCACCCTGATCGAGGACGGGGCCGACGGCCTGCGCTACCGGCTGGAGCAGATGGAGCCGCCCTGGCCCTACCCGGTCTTCGCCGAGCTGCGGGCGCAGGGGGCGACGGACTATGTCGCCATGACCGTGCTCTTCGCCGGGGGGCGGCGCAACGTGCTGAGCTTCACCACCGATCGGCCCGGCGGCTTTTCCACCGCCGATCTGGCGCTGGTCGACGCGGTGCTGCCGGCGCTGGGCGCGGTGCTGGAGACGCTGGCGCTGCGGCGGCTGGCGACGACGGTGCTGGACACCTATGTCGGCCACCGCACCGGCGCGCGCATCCTGTCCGGCGACATCCGGCGCGGCACCGGCGCCAACGTCCGCGCCGTGCTGTGGTACTGCGACCTGCGCGGCTTCACCTCGCTGGCCGACCGGCTGCCGCGCGAGGAGCTGATCGCGCTGCTGAACGGCTATTTCGAGATCATGGGCGGCGCCGTGGAAAGCCGCGGCGGCGAGATCATGAAGTTCATCGGCGACGCCATGCTGGCCATCTTCCCGCTGGAGGAGAGCGACCCGACCGGGGCCGCCGCCTGCACCAAGGCGCTGGACGCCGCGGAGGAGGCCCTGACCGACATGGCCGCCCGCAACGCCGAACGCTCCGCCTGGGGCCAGCCGACCCTGCGCTGCGGCATCGCCCTGCACATGGGCGAGGTCATGTACGGCAACATCGGCTCCGCCAACCGTCTGGACTTCACCGTCATCGGCCCGGCGGTCAATCTGGTCAGCCGGATCGAGGGGCTGTGCAGCCGGCTGGAGCGCAACGTCCTCACCTCCGCCGAGGTGGCCGAGGCCTGCGCCAGCCGCCTCGTCTCGGTCGGCTGGCATCCGGTGAAGGGGCTGAACGACCCGATCGAGGTCTATGGGCTGAAGGGGAAGACAGGGACCGATGAATAGGGCGATGCAACAAACCCACGATCGCCGGACTTGAGCGGTCCCGATCCCTCCCCCTCCCGCCCGTCCCTCCGCTCCTTCGCGCTGGTGGCCGCCGCCTTCTCGGCGGGCTGGTCGCTGATGATGATGGAGATCCTCGGCGGGCGGCTGATGGCGCCGCATTTCGGCTATTCGGTCTATCAGTGGGGCGCCGTCATCGGCGTGGTGATGACCTTCATGGCCGCCGGCTACTGGACCGGCGGGCAGCTCGGCGACGGGCCGAAGGCGGTGCCGGCGTTGCGCGCCGCCCTGCTGGCCGGGGTCGCCGCGGCGGCGCTGACGCCCTGGCTGGGCAAGCCGATGCTGGCCGACGCCGCGGGCCGCTTCAACGCGGTGGAGGGGTCGGTCGTCGGGGCGGGGCTGATCCTCGGCCTGCCGTCCTTCGCGCTGGCCATGGTATCGCCGATCTGCGCGGGCTTGAGCAGCCTGACCGGTGCCGCGGCGGCGGGGCGGATCTACGCGGTCGGCACGCTGGGCAGCATCGGCGGCACCTTCTTCGCCTCCTTCTACGCGATCCCGCAGGTCGGGGTGTCGGCGGGCTACGCCCTGGCGGCGGTGCTGCCGGCGCTCGCCTGCCTGTTCGTTCCGGGTGGGAAACGGGTGGCCGCCGCCGCCGCCCTGGCGGTTCCCCTGGCCTGGGCCGCCGGCCACGGCGAGGGGCAGGGCTTCGCCCTCTACCGCGAGACGCCGCACAACACCATCATGGTGCAGGAGGACGCCGAGCAAATCCGCCTGCATCTGAACGTGGCCTGGGCCACCCAGTCGCGCCTGCGCAAGGACGGCGGCCCGACCGGCCTCTACTACGACCTGTTCGCCGCAGTCCCAGCCCTGGGAAACGGCAAGCGCGTCCTGGTGCTGGGGCTGGCCGGCGGTGCCGCCGCCAAGGAAATCCTCGACGTCTGGCCGGGCGCCGACATCCTGGGGGTGGAGCTGGACCCCGCGGTGGTCGAGGTGGCGCGCGAGAGGTTCGGCCTGCGGCCCGAGGTGCGAGTCGCCGTGGAGGACGCCCGCCGCCACGTCGAGCGGTCGCCGGAGCAGCACGACGTGGTGATCGTCGATCTCTATTCGACCGCGCTGATCCCATTCTTCACGGCGACCAGGGAGTTCTTCGCGGCGGTGGAGCGGCGGGTGGCGCCGGGCGGCGTGCTGGTCATGAACGTCGCCTCCCCCATGGACCGCGACGCTCTGGTCGGGCCGCTGGCGGCGACGCAGGGGGCGGTCTTCCCATCGGTGTACGTCGCCGACGCCGGGCGCGGGAACTATCTGCTGATCGCCACGAAGGAGGCGCGTACGCTTGAGGATCTGAGCGTACGCCTGCGCGCCGCTCCGCCGGGTGCAACGTACGCGGCCTCGCGCATCCTGGAGTCGCTGGCCCCCGCCGAACTGGCCGGGCACCCGGTGCTGACCGACGACCGGTCCGACATCGACCAGCGCAGCCTTACCGCCCTCTATGGACGTTGAGACGCCTTACGTGATGGCGTCCAGCGCGTCGATGCCGATGCCGCCCGGCACGATGGTCAGCGGAATGCGCATCTTCGCAAGGCCGCGGTTGGTGAAGTAGGAGATCAACGGCCCCGGCCCTTCCGGTTCGACGCCGGCGGCCAACACGAGAATGGAGATGCTCGGCTCCTCGTCAATCAGGGCCAGCACCTCGTCGCGGCGGTTGCCTTCACGCACGTACAGGGCCGGCAGGGTGCCGGTTAGCCGGTTCACGTCGCGGGCCAGCTTCTGCAGCTTCTGCTCCGCCTCCGCGCGTTGCTCCTCGCGCATCAGATTTTCCAGGGCCAGCCACTGCTGCACCTCGCCCGGCTCGATGACGTAGAGCAGCGCCACCTTGCCCCCCGACTTTCGCGCGCGCAGGCAGGCGTAGCGCAGGGCGAGCTGAAGCTCCGGGCTCTCGTCCACCACGACCAGGAAGATGCGGACCGGCGGCTTGGCCGTGGCTTCCGGGGTGACGTCCGCCCCGGCGTTCGGATCGGTCGCAATCGGATCGGACATGGGTCACACCCTCCGGAAGATGGCGCCGGCCAGCCAGCCGGCGGCGATGGCGCCAATCACCGCGGCAACACCGTAAATCATCGGCTGGTTGCGCGCAAAGTCGTAGATTTCCGCGCTGAAGCCGACCTTGGACACCACCAGCGGCGTGGTCTGGGCGCTGACCACCTCGCCGTCGCGGATCAGCAGCGCTTCCACATTGTACAGCCCCGTCGGCACGTTGGCCGGGAAATAGATGTTGGTCCGGAACAGCCGCTCGCCGAGAAAGGCCACCTGCCCCAGCGTGATGCCGTAGAGCCCGGCCCGCTGCTTGTTGCGGATCAGGGCGGAGCGGAACAGGGCGAGTTGGTCCGGGGCCAGCTGCTCGCGCGGGCCGAGCTGGAGGTTCGGCAGGCCGATCTGGTGGCGTTCCAGCACCGGGCGGCCGACGAACTGGTCCAGCGGGCGGTTCGTTGCGACCATGTAGTAACCGGGCACCTGCTCGAACCGCACGCTGCGCGCGTTGATCCAGATGCCGGCGATCCGCTCCTTGCGACGCACCGTGACCGGGGTGCGCGGGCCGGTCACCACGATGGCGACGTCGCCCGCCCCGTCGGTGGTGCCGAACAGCACAACCTCCGTCCCGGTGAAGCCGGTGGTGATGGCGATCAGGTGGCTCGACAGATCGGCGACGAGCTGCTGCGCCCACACCGTCGCAGCCAGGAACACCCCCGCCAGAAGCCCCACCAGCCCGCCGGCGATCCGGACGGACCACAGCCGTCCGGTGCCCCTGCGGACAGCGCTCACGACATCCTCGTCGAGATGGTGAAGACGTCGTTCGGCTCGACCACCAGATCGAAGGCGAGCTTCAGCGCCACCGCGACGACCAGCGAGGCCAGCAGAAGGCGCGCCTGCTCGCCGCGCAGACGGCCGCCGGCCTTGGTGCCGAACTGCGCGCCGACTACCCCGCCGATCAGCAGCAGCAGCGCCAGCATCACGTCCACCGTCTGGTTGGTCGCCGCCTGGAGCAGCGTCGCCATCGCCGTGGTGAAGATGATCTGGAACAGCGAGGTGCCGGCCACCAGCCCGGTCGGCATGTTCAGCAGATAGATCATCGCCGGCACCAGCATGAAGCCGCCGCCGATGCCCATGATCGCCACCAGCATCCCGCCGACCGCCCCGATCCCGGCCGGCAGCAGGGCGGAGATGTAGAGCTTGGAGCGCTGGAACCGCATCTTCAGCGGCAGGCCGTGCAGCCACATGTGACGGTGCAGCTTTCCCCGCTTGGCGGTGGGGGCGCGGCGGCGGATCAGCGCGCGGCTGGCCTCCACCATCATCATCGTGCCGATGGTGCCGAGGAAGAAGACGTAGGACAGCGTGATCGCCGCGTCGATCTGGCCGATCCGCTGCAGTATGGAGAAGATCCATACGCCGACCACCGTGCCGACCATGCCGCCCAGCAGCATGACGACGCCGAGCTTGACGTCCACGTTGCCGCGCCGCCAGTGGGCGAGCACGCCCGACACGCTGGCGGCGACGAGCTGGTTGGCCTGGGTGCCCACCGCGATGGCGGGCGGAACGCCGATGAAGATCAGCAGCGGCGTCATCAGGAAGCCGCCGCCCACCCCGAACATGCCGGACAGAAAGCCGACGAGCCCCCCCATGCCGAGCACGAGCAGGGCGTTGACCGACATCTCGGCGATCGGCAGATAGACTTGCATGGGGGCGGGGCCGGCGGACGGGAAGGTCCGCCAGCTTATACCGTACAGGCGCTGTTCCGGCAATTAGGCCGGAACGCCCGCGTCTTTAAGCAGATCGGCCAGCACGACGTCCGGACGGGCGCCGACATGGCTGATGATCTCCGCCGCGGCCAGCGCGCCGATGCGGCCGCACACCGCCGGGGCCATGCCACGGGTGAAGCCGTAGAGGAAGCCGGCAGCGTAGAGGTCGCCGGCCCCCGTGGTGTCGACCACGCGGGCCACCGGGGATGCGGGAACCTCGACCACCTCGCCGCCGGAGACGATGACGGCGCCCTTCTCGCTGCGCGTCAGGGCGGCGGTCTTGCCGAGACGCTTCACCGCCTCCAGCGCATCCTCGAAGCGGTCGGTCTTGTAGAGGGCGGTGATCTCATGCTCGTTGGCGAACAGGATGTCCACGTGGCCCTCGACGAGGTCCAGGAACTCCGCGTGATGGCGGTGGACGCAGAAGCTGTCGGACAGCGAGAGCGAGACCTTGCGCCCGGCGCCGTGGGCGGTGGACGCCGCCTTGCGGAAGGCCTCCTTGGCGCGGGGCGGGTCCCACAGATAGCCTTCCAGGTAGGTGACCTGCGAGTTGGCGATCAGCGCCTCGTCGATGTCCTCCGGCCCCAGCTCCACGCAGGCGCCGAGGAAGGTGTTCATGGAGCGCTGGGCGTCCGGCGTTACCAGGATCAGGCAGCGCGCGGTCGGGGCGCCGCCGTGTCCGGCCGCCGTCTCGAAATGCACGCCGGCGGCGCGGATGTCGTGGCGGAAGACCTGGCCGAGCTGGTCGCCGTGGACCTTGCCGATGTAGGCCCCCCGACCGCCCAGCGAGGCGATGCCGGCCATGGTGTTGCCGGCGGAACCGCCCGACACCTCGATGCCCGGACCCATGCGGCCGTACAGCTCCTCGGCGCGGGCGGCGTCGATCAGCGTCATCGCGCCCTTCTCGATGCCGTTGGCCGTGAGGAAGGCGTCGTCGGCATGGGCGATCACGTCGACGATGGCGTTGCCGATGCCGGTGACGTCGAATTCGGCCGTGGCCATGGGCGCTCCTTGGAAAGGCTGGGGAAATGCGGTGTTTGGACCGCTGAACAAAACCGGGCGCGAGTATAGCGGCCCGCCCTCACATCTCAAGCGCGGCGCAAGGCCCCCTGGAATGGAACGGCCCTCCGTCGTAGATAAGCGTCGCCCGACTGCAACGGCCCCATAGAGAGAGTCCGTATGATCCGCGCCCTGATTCTCGCCATCGGACAGCTTTCCGACCCGGCCTCCCGCCGCGTCGTGTGGATCGGCGTGCTGTCCGCCATCCTGGCCTTCGCCCTGCTGGCCGGGGCCGTGTGGTGGGCGCTGTTCCACACGGCGCTGACCGGCTACGCCTGGGTGGACGGGGTGCTGGACGTGCTGGGCGGGCTGGCCGTCCTGCTGCTGGCCTGGGTGCTGTTTCCCGCTACGGTCGGCATGGTGTCCAGCTTCTTCCTGGACGAGGTGGTGCAGGCGGTGGAACGGCGCCACTATCCCCAGTTGCCACCGCCCCGCCAGACCGGCCTCGGGGAAGAATTGCTGACCGCGCTGCGCTTTTTCGCCATCGTCCTGCTGGTCAATCTGTTCGCCCTGCCCCTGTATCTGATGGTGCCGGGGTTGAACCTGCTGATCTTCTACACCGCCAACGGCTATCTTCTCGGCCGCGAATATTTCGAGATGGTGGCGATCCGGCGGATGGGACGGAAGGAGGCGGGGTTTCTGCGGCGTTCCAGCCCGTTGAAACCATTTTTGGCTGGCGCGGTAATTGCCTTTCTTTCGACAATTCCTTTCGTCAACCTGCTGGTGCCGGTGATCGCGAGCGCCTTCATGGTCCATGTCTACCATTCCATGACGGGGTCCATGCCGGGCCTTTCCCGCCGGGAAGGGCCGTGACGGACCGCTGGGCGGCGCGGCCCCGACCGTGCACCAAAGCCCACTTGCGGCCGGCCGGATGACCGTGTTACCCCGGCGGGGTGGTCTTTTGGCTGCCGTCGATCGGGCCCGGTTCATGCGAAACCGCCTCCAATGACCCGACCTCGACGACCTGCCAACCTTCACGACCTGACTGACCTGGGGATCAACGTTCATGCTGTTCGGACGAAAGAATCCGCCCGTCGGTGCGCCGAAGACCCAAAGCGCCGACCCGGCCACCTTGGCCGCACCACAGGCGGGCGCCGCCGAACCCGCGGCGGCGGTGTCGCCGCTTGCCTCCCTGAGCAACCCGTCCGCGGCGAATCCGCCGGCCGCCTCCGCCCCGGTCGCCCGCACGCCGCAACCCGAGCCGATTTCCTCCAAGGGACCCGAGATGAACACGAGCACCCCGAAGCCGCCGGCCGGCGCCCCGATCCCCGGTTCGAGCTACAAGCCGACGGACATTCCGCGCCGCACCGTCGACCTGCCGGGTGCCACGCCGCGCCGTCCCGAGGGGTACGGCGCCCCGGCCGCCGCTCCCGCCGCGGCCCCCGCCCCGGTCGCTCCGGCGCCGGCCGCTCCGCTCGCCAGCGACCAGCGCCGCCTGATCGTCGGCCGCGACATCTCCCTGAACGGTGAGATCGGGTCCTGCGACATCCTGGTCGTGGAAGGCACGGTGGAGGCCAAGCTGCGCGACGGCCGGTCCATCGAGATCGCCGAAACCGGCCTGTTCAAGGGCGCCGTGGAGATCGACGAGGCCGACATCGGCGGCCGCTTCGAGGGCGACATCATCGTGCGCGGCCGCCTGACCGTGCGCTCCACCGGCAAGATCAACGGTTCGATCAAGTACGGCGAGCTGGCGGTCGAGGCCGGCGCCCTGCTGAACGGCGAGATCGGCAAATACACCCCGGCGGCCAAGCCGGCCGCGGCCCCCGCCGCCCCGGCGGAAGCGGCCCCGGCTGCGCTGGACCCAATCGTGGTGGACGGCTAAACGCCGTTAAACGCGGTATCGCGATCAAGCCCGGCGGGGATCGACCCCTCGCCGGGCTTTTTCTTTTTCCAGGTATCGCAAGCGTTTCACGGGAAACATCACACCTTGCCGCTCACACCGCGGCGGCCGGCAGGACCTTGTCCTTGAAGCCGCACAGGTCGCTGACCGGGCAGACGAGGCAGTCGGGCTTGCGCGCCTTGCAGACGTAGCGGCCATGCAGGATCAGCCAGTGGTGGGCGTGCCGGCGGTAGGCCTTGGGAACCACCTTCAGCAGCTTGGCCTCCACCGCGTCGGGGGTCTTGCCGGGAGCGAGGCCGGTGCGGTTGCCGACGCGGAAGATGTGGGTGTCCACCGCGATGGTCTCCTCGCCGAAGGCGACGTTCAGCACCACGTTGGCGGTCTTGCGCCCGACCCCGGGCAGGGTTTCCAGCGCCTCGCGGTCGCGCGGCACCTCGCCGCCATACTGGGCGACCAGGATTTCCGACAGACGGATGACGTTCTTGGCCTTGGTGTTGAACAGGCCGATGGTCTTGATGTAGCCGCGCAGCCGCTCCTCCCCCAGCTCCACCATCTGCTGCGGCGTGGTGACGATTTGGAACAGCGGGCCGGTGGCCTTGTTGACGCCGACATCGGTGGCCTGCGCCGACAGCACCACGGCGACCAGCAGGGTGTAGGGATTGATGTATTCCAGCTCGCTCTTCGGCTCCGGGTTGGCGGCGCTGAGGCGGCGGAAGAATTCCTGGACGGCGGCGGGCTTCATGGCGCGCAGCATAGCGGGACCCTGGCCGTCCATGCAAACATGGCGAATGGGCCAACACGCCGGGTGGAACCCGCGCCCAAGCCACACCAGTTTGTGTGCATGACCATGGCCAGTCATAATCTGCCCCCGGCTTCCCGCGTCTTCTTTGACGCGATCCTGCACCCGCATCGCAGCCTGGGACGGCACGGATTCCGTGTTCTGATGGGCGTGGTGATCCTCGCCAACCTGCTGATCGCCGGCATCTTCGCCGCCAATGGGGCATGGCCGGTGGTGCCCTTCTGCGGGCTGGACGTGGTGATCCTCTGGCTGGCCTTCCGCGTCAACAACCGCGCCGCCCGGCTGTATGAGCGGGTGCGCCTGACCGACACCGACCTGACCGTCCAGCGCGTCGTCTGGAACAAGCCGGAGCGGCGCTGGAGCCTTCAGCCCAACTGGCTGCGCGTCACCCTGGACGGCCCGCCCCGGCACGGCGGCCAAGTCACTCTCTCCTCGCATGGGCAGTCGGTGGCCGTCGGCGCCTTCCTGACGCCGGACGAGCGGGCGGACTTCGCCAAGGCGCTGCGCGGCGCGCTGACCCTGTGGCGCCGTGCCCCCTGCCACCCCGAACCGGTGCCCTGACCGCGAGGCGCGTTGCGCAAGAAACGGGTTGGTCGGCCCGCTCCGGCGGCGCATCCTGCGCCAGACATGGAGCCTGGGAGAGAACGCCATGCCGTGCCTGAATCCCGCCGAAGACCCGGTCGACGCGCGGCGCCACCGCGCCATCGCCACCGCCATCCGTCATCTCGTGGACCACTGGCAGGACCAGCCGGGACTGGACGAGCTGGCCGCGGTCGCCGGCATGAGCCCCTTCCATTTCCAGCGGCTGTTCACCCAATGGGCGGGGATCAGCCCGAAGCGCTTCCTGCAATTCCTGACACTGGACAACGCCAAGCGGTTGCTCGCCGCGAACCAGAGCGTGCTGGACGTGGCGCTGGACGTCGGCCTGTCCGGCCCGTCGCGGCTGCACGATCTGTTCGTCGCCTGCGAGGCGATGACGCCGGGCGAGTACAAGGCACTGGGCGGCGGGCTGACCATCCGCTGGGGCCTGCACCCGACCCCCTTCGGCCCGTCGCTGGTCGCCGCCACCGAGCGCGGCGTCTGCTGGCTGAGCTTCGCCGAGGAGGAGGACGGGCGCGACGCGCTGGCCGAGATGGCCGCCGCTTGGCCGGCCGCCCGTCTGGTGGAGGACGCCAACGTCACCCGCCCGGTCGCCGCCCGCGCCTTCCGCTGGGACGGTTCCGCAGGAGGCGAGCCGCTGCGCCTGCTGATGAAGGGCACCAATTTCCAGATCAAGGTGTGGGAGGCGCTGCTGCGCATCCCCTCCGGCGCCGTCGTGTCCTACGAGGACGTGGCCCGCGCCATCGGCCAGCCGACCGCCATGCGGGCGGTGGGGGCGGCGGTGGGGCGCAACCCGGTCTGCGTGCTGATCCCCTGCCACCGGGTGATCCAGAAGTCGGGGATCATCCACAACTACCGCTACGGCATCCCCCGCAAGCGCGCCCTGCTCGCCTGGGAGCAGGGGCACGCCATGCCGGAGGACGAGGCGGCCGCTTGAAGAGCGGCCTGACCGGTCAGAGGCCCAGCACGTCCTTCATGCTGTAGAGGCCCGGCTGCTTGTCGTTGGCCCACAGCGCCGCGCGAACGGCGCCCTTGGCGTAGATCTGGCGGCCCGACGCCTTGTGGGTCAGCTCGACCCGCTCGCCCTCCGCGGCGAAGACCACCGTGTGGTCGCCGATGACGTCGCCGCCGCGCAGCGTGGCGAAGCCGATCTCGCCGCGCGGGCGCACGCCGGTGTGGCCGTCGCGGACCTTCTGCCAGACATCCTCCAGCGCCACCCCGCGCCCCGCCGCCGCCGCCCGGCCGAGGCCGAGCGCGGTGCCCGAGGGGGCGTCCACCTTGTTGCGGTGGTGCATCTCCAGGATGTCGATGTCGTAGTCGTCGCCCAGCGCCCGGCCGACCTGTTCGACCAGCGCCAGCAGCAGGTTGACGCCCAGCGACATGTTCGGCGACTGGACGATCGGGGTGTGGGTGGCGGCCTGGGCGATGGCCTCCTGCTGGGCCGGGCCGATGCCGGTCGTGCCGATGACCAGCACCGTTTCCGACTGGGCGGCCAGCGCCGCGTGGCGGACGCTGGCGTCGGGGCTGGTGAAGTCGATGACCGCGTCCGCCTCGGCGAACAGCGCCGCCGTGTCCTCGATGGCAACAACGCCCAGCGGTTCGAGGCCGGCGAGAACGCCGATGTCCTTGCCGAGCGCGGGGCCGCCCACCCGCTCCGTGCCGCCGGCCAACGTGCAGCCCGGCGTGGCGGCGATCTCGCGCACCAGCATCTGCCCCATGCGCCCCGCGCACCCGACGACCCCGATCTTCATGCCTGCCTCCCTGGGAGAATTCCGACACGGGTCTAGCACAGCCGGGGGCGGGGCTTAAGCGCCGAGACGCGTCAGGAGCCCAGGCAATCCTTCAGCGAGGCGGCGATGTTGCGCATCAGCGCGGGGTAGAGGCCCGGGCCGTCTTTCAGGTCCGCCCCCTCGGGATCGAGCACGCCCTTCTTCGCCGGGGTGCCCTCGACGATGGTGTTGACCAGCGCCGGCTCGAACTGCGGTTCGGCAAAGACGCAGGCGGCGCCGAGGCCGCCGATCTTGGCGCGGATCTCCGACAACCGCTTGGCCGAGGGGCGGCGTTCCGGGCTGACGGTGATGGCGCCGACACCGTTCAGGCCGTACTGCGCCTCGAAATACTGGTAGGCGTCGTGGAAGACGACGAAGGGCTTGCCGGCCACCGGGGCCAGCGTCGCCTTCAGCTCCGCGTCCAGCGCGTCGATGGAGCGGGCGGTGCGCTCGGCGTTGGCGGTGTAGGCGGCGGCGTTGGTCGGGTCCTTGGCCGCCAGAGCCTCGGCGATGGCCGCGACCATGGCGCGGGCGTTGGCGGGGGAGAGCCAGATGTGGGTGTTCACCTCGTCATGGCCGTGCCCGTCCTCATCGGCGTGCTTGTCCTCATGCTTATGATCGTGTCCGTGATCGTGCTTGTGTTCATGCCCATGGTCGTGGGCCTCCCAGGCGCCGCCCTCGCGGGCGTCGAGCAGGGTGACGCCCGGCGCCTCCAGCAGCGTGACGGAGGTGGCTTTCTTCGCGTTCGCCGTCACCGGCTTTTCGAGGAAGCCTTCCAGTTCCGGCCCGATCCAGAAGACGAGGTCGGCGGCGGCCAGCGCCTTCGCGTCCGACGGCTTCATGGCGTAGGTGTGGGGGGACGCCGCGCCACGCACGATCAGCGCCGGCTCCGCCACTCCCTCCATCACCGCGGCGACCAGGGAATGGACCGGCTTGATCGAGGCGACGACCTTCGGCGCTTCGGCCAGCGCCGGGCTGGCGGAAAGGGCGGCGGCGAGGGTTGCAGCAAGGGCAAGGAGCGGCAGGGGGCGCATCGCGGCACGCATGGGTGGGTTCCTCATCGTCTGACTGGACAGCCGGGTCTTTCCGGCGCATAGCTGTCTTCGTTTCCAGCAATGTCACGTTATAACATAACATGTCAATCCATCACGGGGCCCATCACGCGGCTCCCCACGCGGCGTGTTCGCCGATCCCGTCCCTGGCCCCTCCCCTGGTCGACACCAAGGGCCTGACGGTGCGGCTGGGCGGGCGGACGATCCTCGACCGCGTGGATCTGGAGGTGCGGCCCGGCGAGATCGTCACGCTGATCGGCCCCAACGGTGCGGGCAAGACGACGCTGGTGCGCGCCGTGCTGGGCCTCGTCCGCGCCTCATCCGGGGTGGTGGAGCGCCGCCGGGGCCTGCGCATCGGCTACATGCCACAGCGCCTGACCGTCGACGCAACCCTGCCGCTGACGGTCCGCCGCTTCCTGGCGCTGTGGCGCCCGGTGACCGAGGCGCGCATCACCGCGGCGCTGGAGGAGGCCGGCGTCTCCCACCTCGCCGCCAGCCCGGTCCAGACGGTGTCCGGCGGCGAGATGCAGCGGGTGCTGCTGGCCCGCGCCCTGCTCGGCGATCCCGAGCTTCTCGTCCTCGACGAGCCCGACCAGGCGGTGGACGTCCATGGGCAGGCCGAGCTGTTCGGGCGCATCGAGACGCTGCGCCGCACCCGCGGCTGCGGCGTACTGCTGGTCAGCCACGATCTGCACACGGTGATGGCCCGCACCGACCGCGTGCTCTGCCTGAACGGCCATGTCTGCTGCCAGGGCGCGCCGGAGGACGTGCGGCGCCACCCGGAATACCGCGCCCTGTTCGGCGGCCACGCCGACGCGCTGGCCGTCTATGTCCACCACCACGACCACGCGCACGCCAGCGACGGCGCCGTGGTGCCCGGCCATGACGGGGACTGCTGCCATGGATGATTTCGTTCTGCGCGCGCTGGCCGCCGGCTGCGGCATCGCGCTGGTCGCCGGCCCATTGGGCTCCTTCGTGGTGTGGCGGCGCATGGCCTATTTCGGCGACACGCTGGCCCATTCCGCCCTGCTGGGGGTGGCGCTGGGCTTCCTGCTGGGCGTCAACCCGCTGATCGGCGTGGTCGGGGTCTGCGTCGCGCTGGCGCTGGCGCTGGTCGGGCTGCAGCGGCGCCGCGCGCTGGCCACGGACACCGTGCTGGGCATCCTGTCGCATTCGTCGCTGTCGCTGGGCCTCGTCGCCATCGCCTTCCTGGAGACGCTGCGCGTCGATCTGGTCGCCTATCTGTTCGGCGACATCCTCAGCGTCACCACCGGCGATCTGGCCTGGATCTACACCGGCGGGGCGGCGGCGCTGGGCGGGCTTCTGTTGCTGTGGCGCCGGCTGCTGGCGGTGACGGTGGACGAGGATCTGGCGCGGGTGGAGGGCATGCCGGTGGAGGCGCTGCGGCTGGCCTTCATGCTGCTGATCGCGCTGGTCATCGCGGCGGCGATGAAGATCGTCGGCATCCTGCTGATCACCTCGCTTCTCATCATCCCGGCGGCGGCGGCCCGCCGCTTCTCCCGCACGCCGGAGGCGATGGCCGCCCTGGCCTCGGTCTTCGGGATCGCCGCGGTGCTGGGCGGTCTGCTCTCCTCGCTGAACTGGGACCTGCCGGGTGGGCCGAGCATCGTGGTCGCCGCCGCCGCCCTCTTCCTGGCGAGCATGATGGTGCCGACGGCGAACCGGTAAGCGTCAGACTTGCGTCAAGCGGGCGCGCGCCGTCGTCAACACCGAGCGCGTGATGTCGGCCAGGGTGCGGCTGGCGATGCGGCTGCGCTGCCAGAACAGCGGCACGTCGAGCGGCTGGCCCGGCACCAGCGCGACCAGCCGCCCGTCGCGCAAAGCGCCGGCGACCAGCGGTTCCGGATTCATGCCCCAGCCGAGCCCGGCCAGCGCCGCGTCCACGAAGGCGTGGGTGGAGGGCATCCAGTGGGTCGGCGAGGCGATCTCCACCCCGAAGGCCTGACGGGTCCACTGCGTCTGCAGCCGGTCCTTGCTGTTGTAGGTCAGGCGCGGTGCGCGGGCCAAAGCCGCCGCCTCCACCCCATCGGGGAAATGCCGGCGCAGGAAATCCGGGCTGGCCGTCGCCACGTAGCGCAAGGCACCCAGCGGGGTGCTGTCGCAGCCCTGCACCGGCTGGGCGCCGGACGTCACCGCCGCCAGCACTTCTCCCCGGCGCAGCCAGTCGGCGCTGTGCTCCTGGTCGTCGAGGACGAGGTCGAACAGCACGTCCGGCGTCCCGGCCATCGCGGCGACGAACCATGTGGCGAGGCTATCGGCGTTGACCGCCATGCGCACCGTCACCGCCGGCCCGTCCTGCGGCAGGCCGGGAAGCCCGTCCCGCAACTCGCTCTCCAACAGGGCCACCCGTTCCGCGTGCTGGCTCAGCCGCAGGCCGGCGGGGGTGCCGGTGCAGGGCGATCCGCGCACCACCAGGATTGTCCCCATTCGCTCCTCCAGCAACTTCACCCGCTGCGACACGGCGGAGGGGGTGACGTGGAGCTGCGCCGCCGCCCGCTCGAAGCTGCCGGTGCGGACCACCGCGGCCAGCGCGGCGAGCAGGGCGTAGTCCAGCATGGCTTAGCGTTCCTTAATCCGGATAAGAGACTTTAGTTATTCTAATCCGGACGGCGATGGTAGGGGAACGGCCTCCGCCGCACTATCGCCAACGAATGGGGCCGCCATGCTCTCCGCCTTTCTTCCCGGCCTTCTGCTGGGTCTCAGCCTGATCGTCGCCATCGGCGCGCAGAACGCCTTCGTGCTGCGCCAGGGATTGCGCGGGGAGCATGTGCTGGCCGTCTGCGCGACCTGCGCGGTGTCGGACGCCCTGCTGATCCTGGCCGGGGTCGGCGGCTTCGCCCAGGCCGCCCGATGGCTGCCCTGGCTGGAGACGGCGACCCGCTACGCCGGGGCGGCCTTCCTGCTGGTCTACGGGCTGCGCAGCTTCCGCTCGGCTTGGCAGGCGGGCGGCGCGCTGGACCCCGCGGCAGCGGTTCCGGCGGGGCTCGGCGCGACGCTGGCGACCTGCCTGGCGCTAACTTGGCTGAACCCGCACGTCTATCTGGACACGGTGGTGCTGGTCGGGTCGGTGTCCACCCAGTTCGCCGAGGGCAAGCACGCCTTCGCGCTGGGGGCGATGACCGCGTCCGTCCTGTTCTTCTTCGCGCTAGGTTTTGGTGCGCGCCTGCTGCGGCCCGTCTTCGCCCGGCCCGGCGCGTGGCGGGCGCTCGACACCGGCATCGGTGTCGTCATGTGCACGATCGCGGTGACTCTGGTGGCCTGAGCCAAAGCATCGTCTCCCAGGGGCCGGCGCGGAGATCCCCCTTCCCCGCGCCGGTCCTGCCGTCAGGACGCCTTCAGCGCCTGCAGGAAGGTCTCGACCTGATGCTTCAGGCTGTCGGACTGGCCCGAGAGGTCGGAGGAGGAGCGGATGACGAGGGTGGAAGCCTGCGCCGTCTCGTTCGCCGCCACGCTGACCGCCTCGATGCTGCGGGCGATCTCGTCGGTGCCGCGGGCGGCCTGGGCGACGTTGTTGGAGATCTCCTGAGTCGCCGCCGCCTGCTCCTGCACGGCCGAGGCGATGGTGGTGGAGATCTCGTTGATCGACCGGATCGTCTCGCCGATGCCCTGGATGGCGCCGATCGTCTGGTTGGTCGCCGCCTGGATGCCTGCGATCTGGGCGGAGATGTCCTCGGTCGCCTTGGCCGTCTGGTTGGCGAGGCTCTTCACCTCGCTCGCCACCACGGCGAAGCCCTTGCCGGCCTCGCCGGCGCGCGCCGCCTCGATGGTGGCGTTGAGCGCCAGCAGGTTGGTCTGCCCGGCGATGCCCTGGATCAGCTTCACCACGTCGCCGATGAGCTGCGCCGACTGGGCGAGGCTGTCGGCGGTGCCGCCGATCTGCTCGGTGCGAGACACGGCCTCGCGGGCGATGGCGACCGACCGCTCGACCTGCTGGCCGATTTCCCCGATGGAGGCGGAAAGCTGCTCCGCCGCCGCGGCGACCGCCTGGACGTTGGACGCCGCCTGGGCGGTGGCGCTGGCCGCCTCTGCGCTCTGGCGGGTCGACCGTTCCGACAGGGCGCCGAGCTGGCGCGACACGCCCTGCATGTCGGCCGAGCTGCCGGACACCGCCTGCACCACGCTCTTGACCTTCGCGTCGAAGTCGGCGGCGAGGGAGCCGGCGCGCTGGCGCATCTCCTCCTCCTCCTGGACGTCGATCAGCGAGCCGCAGGCGCGCAGCGCCACGCCGGCCGCGTTGCGCCGGCAGCCGCCGATGGCGCGGAACCAGCGGTAGGAGCCGTCGCGCATCTTGACGCGGTAGCGCACGTTGAAGGGCGTGCGGCCGCTGGCGTCGGCCAGGAAGGCGCCGAAGGCGGCGAAGGTCGGGGCGCTGTCGTCCGGGTGCAGGCGGTCCGACCAGGAGGTCATCAGGTTCGGGAAATCCTGCTCGCCTTCGAAGCCGAGCAGCCGGCGGAACTGCCCGGACCAGGTCCAGCGGCTCTGCGGATGCGCCGGGTCGCCGTTGTGGAACACCGCGTCCCACAGGCCGACGCCGGCGTGGTTGCCGTAGAGGTCGAGCGCTTCGGTCAGCTCGGCCAGTTCAGCGCCGCGCCCGTTGCCACCCTTGGACCCACCCCGGAAAAATCCCATCAGACTCATGGACTTGCCCCCTCCCCTCACACGACAATCGCTACAACTTCCAGATGATCTTCATGACCGAAGCGATCGGCCAGCCTGTCTTCGTATACGGACGATATGTGAATTTAGATTTCATTTTGGTAAAAACGTTTTCCATCTTTTTGAAACAGAAAGCGTGCCGGCCCCATTGTTTGTTTCGCTTTCTGTATGTTCGTCCTTTTTACTTTTGGTTGTGCAAGACCCTTCGACCAGCGGCGCACCGCGACCGGACGCCGCCGGCCCGGCCCGTTGCCATCCCCAACAGGACGACCTACAGTCGCCAGCGTGAGGGGATAAGCACACAAGAAGAACAGGACACCATGGCCGACACCCGCCCCGCCCCCCGAGTGGGGCTGTTCGTCACCTGCCTCGTCGATGTCTACCGCCCGACGGTCGGCTTCGCCGCGGTGAAGCTGCTGGAGGACGCCGGCTGCACGGTCGAAGTGCCCGCGTCCCAGACCTGCTGCGGCCAGCCGGCCTTCAACGCCGGCGACCGCGCCACCGCCAGCGATCTCGCCCGCAGCACCATCGCCGCCTTCGAAGGGTTCGATCACGTGGTCGTCCCCTCCGGCTCCTGCGCCGGGCAGATCCGCAAGCATTACCCGGAGCTTCTGGCCGACGACCCAGCCTGGGCGGCGCGCGCCCGGCACCTGTCGGCGCGCACGCACGAGCTGGTGTCCTTCCTGACCGACGTGCTGGGGGTGACGGACACCGGCGCGCGCTACGACGGCACGATCACTTACCACGACAGCTGCTCCGGCCTGCGCGAGCTGGGCATAAAGGAGCAGCCGCGCCGCCTGCTGGCCAAGGTCGAGGGGCTGACGCTGAACGAGCTTCCGGGGGCGGAGGTCTGCTGCGGCTTCGGCGGCACTTTCTGCGTCAAGTACCCGGACATCTCCAACCGCATGGTCGAGGCCAAGACCGCCGACATCGCGGGCACCAAGGCCGACACGCTGCTGGCCGGCGACATGGGCTGCCTGCTGAACATGGCGGGCAAGCTGAAGCGCGAGGGCTCCGCCATCCGCGTCCGCCATGTCGCGGAGGTGCTGGCCGGCGTCACCGACACCCCTCCCATCGGTGAGCCCATAAAAAGTGGGAGGGCATAACGCCATGCAGCCGACCACCCACGCCTTCCCCGAGAACGCCCGCAAGGCGCTGAGCGACGAGCGGCTCCAGAAGGTCCTGGCCATCGCGCCGGCCGGGTTCGTCAACCGCCGCAAACAGGCCGCCGACCGGCTGCCGGAGTTCGAGGCTCTGCGCGACCAGGGCCGCGACCTGAAGAACCACGTCCTGGCCAACCTCGACACCTATCTGGAGGCCTTCGAGGGCAAGGTCACCGAGCAGGGCGGCCATGTGCACTGGTGCCGCACCGACCAGGAGGCGCGCGACGCCATCCTGGGCATCTGCCGCAAAGTCGGGGCGAAGACGGTCACCAAGGGCAAGTCGATGATTTCCGAGGAGATCGGGATCAACGACCACCTTGAGGCCAACGGCCTGACACCCATCGAGACGGATCTCGGCGAATACATCATCCAGCTCCGGCGCGAGCCGCCGAGCCACATCATCGCCCCGGCCTTCCACCTGTCCAAGGCGGACGTGGAGGGCACCTTCCGCCAGGCCCACACCGACTTGCCGGCGGACCGCGTGCTGGACGAGCCCAAGGTGCTGATCGCCGAGGCGCGGCAGGTGCTGCGCCGCAAGTTCCAGCAGGCCGACGTCGGCATCACCGGCGCCAACATCATGGTGGCGGAGACCGGCTCGACCGTCATCGTCACCAACGAGGGCAACGGCGACCTGACGCAGATCCTGCCCCGCGTCCATGTGGTGATCGCCACCATCGACAAGGTGGTGCCGACGCTGGAGGACGCGGCGCTGGTGCTGCGCCTGCTGGCGCGCTCCGCGACGGGCCAAGAGGCGTCGGCCTACACCACCTTCTCCACCGGGCCGCGCCGCCCCGGCGACCTCGACGGGCCGGAGGAGTTCCACGTCGTTCTGCTCGACAACGGGCGGTCGGCGCTGCTCGGCACCGAGTTCCAGGACGTGCTGCGCTGCATCCGTTGCGGTGCCTGCATGAACCACTGTCCGGTCTACGGATCGGTCGGCGGCCACGCCTACGGCTGGGTCTATCCGGGGCCGATCGGGTCGGTGATGCAGCCCGCCCTGCTGGGGGTGAAGGAGGCCGGGCACCTGCCCAACGCCTCCACCTTCTGCGGGCGGTGCGAGGCGGTTTGCCCGATGCGCATCCCCCTGCCCAAGATGATGCGCCACTGGCGGGAGAAGGAGTTCGAACAGAACCTCCAGCCCGCCGCCATGCGCCGGGGGCTGGCGCTCTGGGGCTGGTTCGCGCGGCGCCCGGCGCTGTACCACGCCGCCACCCGCATGGCGGTGCGGGCGCTGGGGATGCTGGGCCGCGGCAAGGGGCGTTTCGCCCGCCTGCCGCTGGCGCAGGGCTGGACCCGGCACCGCGACATGCCGGCGCCGGAGGGCAGGACCTTCCAGCAGATGTGGGCCGAAAGGAAAGCGGCCGAAAAGAAGGGGACGCGCTGACCATGGCCGACACCAGCTCCGCCCGCGCCCAGATCCTGGGCGGCATCCGCAAGGCGCTGAACTCCGCCGAGGGGTCCGAGGAGGCGCGCCAGAGGCTCGCCACCCATCCGCGCAACCTGATCCCGGCCCGCGCCCAGCGTCCCCACGACGAGCAGGTCGAGCTGTTCGCCGCCATGGCGACGGAGGTCTCGGCAACCGTCGAACTTCTGGGCGGGATGGCCGAGGTGCCGGGGGCGGTGGCCGACTATCTGGCCGGGCTGAACCTGCCCGCCGAGGTCCGGGTCGCCCCGGACACCGCCTTGGACCCCATCCCCTGGGACCAGCGCCCGACCCTGACGGTGACCAAGGGTCGCGCCCGCGACAGCGACGGCGCGTCGCTGACCGGCGCCTTCGCCGGGGTGGCGGAAACCGGCACGCTGATGCTGCTGTCCGGAGCCGAGCGGCCGACCACGCTGAACTTCCTGCCCGACACCCACATCGTCGTGCTGAAGCGCGGCCAGATCGTCGGCACCATGGAGGACGCCTGGGACCGCCTGCGCGCCGCCGGGGCGACCGATGGCGGAAAGGGCGCCCTGCCCCGCACCGTCAACTTCATCACCGGGCCGTCGCGGACCGGCGACATCGAGATGCGGATCGAGCTGGGCGCCCACGGGCCGCGGCGCCTTCACATTCTGCTGGTGGAGGATTGACACGACTGAGTGTTCAAGGGTTTATCGCTGAGCAACCCGCGCCGGAACCCGTGTTTAGCCGTGTTTGATCCGCCCCGCCCTTCGACCTGCGCGCCCGGACGGGCCGCGCCGAGGTCCATGCCATGAGCCGCCGCCGCTCGGTCTCCACCGAGGAACGGCGGCTGTGGCGGAATAGATGATTAGCCGAAATCGCGAGGAATAGGAGATTTTTTTTTTTGACAAGAAGAAGCCGGCATACGAGTTCCGCCTTAGTCGCGGGGGCGGGGAGATGTGTAAAAGAGACGGCCCCCCCCCCCGCCCGCCGCGCGGGGGCGTGCCGAAGGGCGGGCGCCCGTCGCAGCCGCCGCTGAAGGTCGGCAACCTCGACAACATCGACCGCCGCACCGCCGACCGCTTCTCGCGCGGCGAGATGGAAATCGACGGGCGCATCGACCTGCACGGGATGAGCCAGGCCCAGGCCCACGGCGCCCTGTGCGGCTTCGTCCACCGCGCCTGGCACGAGGGGCGGCGCTGCGTGCTGGTCATCACCGGCAAGGGCACCTACACCGGCGGGGTCGGCGTGCTGCGCCAGTCGGTGCCGCGCTGGCTGGCCGACGCCTCCCTGCGCCCGATGGTGCTGGCGGTGCGCCCGGCGCAGCCCCGGCACGGCGGCGATGGGGCGCTGTACGTCCTCATCAAGCGGCGGCGCGACCAGCATCAGGGCTGGCACCGCTAGGACGAGGCCGCGATGACACCCTTCGGCGAACGGGTCCGCGCCCTGCGCGAGGGCAAGAGCGTGACGCTCAAGCAGATGGCGGCGGACCTGCACATCTCCTCGGCCTATCTGTCGGCGCTGGAGCATGGCAAGCGCGGCCAGCCCTCCGCCCAGCTCGTCCGGCAGATCTGCGCCTATTTCGGCATCATCTGGGACGAGGCGGAGGAGCTGGAGCGGCTGGCCGACCTGTCGCACCCGCGGGTGACGGTGGACACCGCCGGGCTCAACCCGAAGGCGACCGAGCTGGCGAACCGATTGGCCGAACGCATCCACGACCTGGACGACGGAACGCTGGACCGGCTGCTCCTTCTGCTGGACGAGGCGCCGGCCCGCGGCGGCGCGGCGGTGCGGCGGCGGACGGCTCCACGGCGGCGATAGGATGAGAAGACCTCGCAACGCCCTGATTTGCCTTGTGGGTTAATCGGTCGCACCTTCGGCCTGGGCAACCGGACGTTTCGCGTTCGCTTTCGCCGCGCTGAATCCCTTACCATCCCGTCCGGGTTGCCCCGAAGCCAGGCTTGACCAGACGGGATTATCGTATGACCGCCGAGGTCGGGTCCGTGATGCCCCAGCATGGCGTGACGGACGCCCTGTTCCGCACCATCTTCGACAGCGCGTCGGTCGGCATGGTCGTGGCCGCGCCGGACGGGCGCATTCTGGCCGCCAACCCCGCCTTCGCCAACAGCCTGGGATACAGCCCGCAGGACATGACCGGCCGGCATCTGGCCGACGTCACCCACCCGGAGGACTGGGCCTGGGAAAGCCTGCGCTTCGGCCGGGTGATGCGGGGCGAGGCGGCGCCGGACCCCTTCGAGAAGCGGTTCCTGCGCGCCGACGGCGGGGTGATGCGCGCCGCCATGCGCCCGTCCTGCCTGCATGGCCCCGACGGCCGGCCGCAGGCGCTGGCCATGGTGATCGAGGACGTGACGACCGCCCGCGCCGCCGACGAGGAGCTTCAGCGCAGCGAGGCGCGCAACCGCGCCATCGTGGAACAGGCGGTCGAAACCATCCTGACCGTGGACGCCCGCGGCATCATCCTGGCCGCCAACCAAGCGGCGGAACAGCTTCTCGGCTACGATCCGGATGAGCTGACCGGCCGGCACATCACCATCCTGATGCCGCCGGAGGAAGCCGCTAAGCACGGCACCTACATGCGCCGTTACAACGAGACGGGGGTGCGGCAGGTCATCGGCGTCGGGCGGGAAGTGACCGCCCTCAGGCGGGACGGCACCGCCATGGTCGTCTGGCTGTCCCTGTCGGAGATCGACCTGCCGGGCTTCCACGTCTTCGTCGCGATGCTGCGCGACCTCAGCGCCTTCAAGGCCGCCGAGCAGGCGCTGATCGAGGCCAAGGAGGCGGCAGAGCTGGCCAACCGCGCCAAGACCGCCTTCCTCGCCAACATGAGCCACGAGCTGCGCACGCCGCTGAACGGCATCCTGGGCTTCGCCGACGTGATCCACCAGCAGATGCTGGGGTCGCTGGAGAATCCCATGTACGTCAACTTCGCGGCGGAGATCAAACGCTCAGGCGAGCTGCTGCTGGCCAACATCAACGACCTGCTGGAGATGGCCACCATCGAGGCCGGTCAGGTCGGCCTGGAGGAGGCGCTGTGCGACTTCCGCGACGTGGTGGTGTCCTGCGTCCGTCTGGTCGCCAAGCGGGCGGAGCGCGGCAAGCTGCACGTCGAGGCCGACATCGCCAGCGAGCTGCCGCCCCTGCTCGCCGACCCGCGGGCGCTGAAGCAGGTGCTGCTGCATCTCCTGTCCAACGCCATCAAGTTCACGCCGGAAGGTGGACGCATCGGCGTGTCGGCCCGCGTCGATTCCGCGGGCGCCCTGGTGGCCGAGGTGTTCGACAGCGGCGTGGGCATTCCTGAAGACCGCCTGGAAACCGTCTTCCAGCCCTTCTTCCAGGGCGATTCCTCGCTGGCCCGCCGGTTCGAGGGGATCGGGCTGGGCCTGTCCATCGCCAAGTCGCTGGTGGAGCGGCATGGCGGCCGGCTGGAAATCCGCTCGCTGGAGGGGACCGGCACGTCGGTCGTCATCCACCTGCCGAAGGAGCGCTTCCTGACGGACTGGTGAGGTCCAGCCGGCGCGTGAGCCCGATGGCGTCGAGGAAGGCCTCGTCGTGGCTGACCACCAGCAGTGCCCCGTCATAGGCGCGCAGCCCGGCTTCCACCGCTTCGATGGACTCGATGTCCAGGTGGTTGGTCGGCTCGTCCAGGATCAGCAGGGGTGGAGGGACGGTGCCGCCGAGGACGCAGGCGAGGCCGGCGCGCAACGTCTGCCCGCCGCTGAGGGTTGACACGCGCTGCAACGCGGCGTCGGCGCGGAACATGAAGCGGGCCAACGACGCCCGGCAGGCGTTCTCCCCTTCCCGCGGGTTGAGGCGCCGGAAATTGTCCAGGATCGTCGCCGACGGATCGAGAAGGCTCACCCGCTGGTCGAGCATGACGGCGCCGGCAACGACGCGAACCGTCCCGGACCAGGGGGCGCGATGGCCGGCGACGAGCGCCAGCAGGGTCGTCTTGCCCGACCCGTTGGGTCCGGTGACGGCGACGCGCTCCGGCCCGGTGATGGTGAAGGACAGTTCGCGGATGATCGGCCTTCCCGCTTCATAGCCATCGGTGACGCCGTCGAGCGTCAGCACGGTCCGGCCGGGCGGAAGGCCGGTGGGCGGCAGCACGACCGACAACGGCTGAAGGACTTCGATGCGCGCGCGGGCGGTGGCCACGGCGCCGAGCGCGTCGGCCTTCTGCTGGGCGGCGCGGCGGGCGTTGTCGCCGCCGGTGGCCTCGCTGCGCTCCTTCCGGCCACCCAGGAGGATGCGCGGCAGATCGCCTTTCGCCGCCTTCCGCTGCCCCGCCCGGTCCTTGCGCGCCTTCCGTTCGGCGGTGGCCTGAGCCGTCCGGGCCGCCTCCGCCACGCGTTTCTCGGCATCCGCCAGATCGTGGTGGGCGGCGTCGAGGGCCAGCGCCCGGCCGGCGCGGTAATGGCTCCAGTTTCCGCCGTAGCGGGTGGCGCCGAGGGAGGTCAGCTCGACGATGGCGTCCATGCGGTCGAGCAGGTCGCGGTCGTGGCTGACCACCACCGCCCCGGCCCGCCAGGAGGCCAGCAGCCCGACGACCGCTTCCCGCCCCTCGCGGTCGAGATCGTTGGTCGGCTCGTCCAACAGCAGGACATCGGGCTCCGGGAAGATCGCCGCGGCCAGGGCGGCGCGCGTGCGCTGGCCGCCCGACAGGCACCTCAGCGGCGTCTCGGGCTCCGCCTCCAGCCCCACCCGGCCGAGCGCCGACCGGATGCGGCCTTCCAGCGTCCAATCCACCTCGGCCAGCGCGTCGGCGTCCGCGTCGCCCCGCTCGGCGCGGCGCAACAGGTCCAGCATGGCGGTCGCGCCGAACAGCCCGGCCACCGTGTCGTCCGGTCTCACCGACAGGTTTTGATTCAGGATTCCCAGGCTGCCACGGACGGACACCGTCCCGGATTGCGGACGCAGCGCGCCCGTCATCAGCTTGAGAAGGGTCGATTTCCCGGTGCCGTTGCGTCCGACGAGCCCGGTCCGTTCAAGGCCGAAACCCAGGCTGATGTCGGATAGGACGGAACGCCCGTCAGGCGTGGACCAGGACAGGTTCGCCAGGATGATGGCGGGCGGCGTGATGGAAGCAGGCATGGACGCGGATTTCCCCGAAGACGAAACGAACGGACGTTGCGGTCGGGTTGAAATCCATCGTTCTGCGCATCCTGCCGTGGTGATATGGCGGCCATCCTAGGGCCGGCCGGGCCGCCGATCAAGAAAGCCGATCAAGGCGGGTGGACTCTCATAACCCTCTCCCCTCTGGGGAGAGGGTGGCCCGGAGGGCCGGTGAGGGGGTTGCCCGTGGCGGTAGGTCCGGCACAAGCACAACCCCCTCACCCTAACCCTCTCCCCAGAGGGGAGAGGGGATCACCGATGAAATAGCCGCGACGCGTCTTACAGAATGAACTTCGACAGGTCGGCGTTCTTGGCGAGGCCGCCGACCTGGGCGCGGACGGTCTCCGCGTCGATGGTCACGGTCTGGCCGGCCTTGTCGCTGGCGGTGAAGCTGATGTCCTCCAGCAGCCGCTCCAAAACGGTATGCAGGCGCCGCGCCCCGATGTTTTCCACCGTCGCGTTGATGTCGGTGGCGAGGCGGGCCAGCTCGTCGATGGCGTCGTCGGTGAAGACGAGATCGACCTCCTCGGTCTTCAGCAGGGCCTTGTACTGCTTGATCAGGCTGGCTTCCGGCTCGGTCAGGATGCGGCGGAAATCCTCCTGCTCCAGCGCTTTCAGCTCGACGCGGATCGGCAGACGGCCCTGAAGTTCCGGCAGCAGGTCCGACGGCTTGGACAGGTGGAAGGCGCCCGACGCGATGAACAGGATGTGGTCGGTCTTCACAGCACCGTGCTTGGTGCTGACGGTCGTGCCCTCGATCAGCGGCAGCAGGTCGCGCTGCACGCCCTCTCGGCTGACGTCAGCGCCGCCCTTGTAGTCGGAGCGGGCGGAGATCTTGTCGATCTCGTCGAGGAAGACGATGCCGTTCTGCTCGACCGCCTGGATCGCTTCCGAAACGACCTTTTCCTGATCCAGCAGCTTGTCCGACTCTTCCGCCATCAGGACGGTGTAGCTCTCGGCAACGGACATGCGCCGGGACTTGGTGCGCCCGCCCATCGCCTTGCCGAAGAGGTCGTTCAGGTTCAGCATGCCCATCTGGGCGCCCGGCATGCCGGGGATGTCGAAGGTCGGCAGGCCGCCGGCGGTGTCGGCCACCTGGATTTCGATCTCGCGGTCGTTCAGCGTGCCCTCGCGCAGCATCTTGCGGAACTTCTGCCGCGTCTCCGGGCTGGCGTTCTCGCCGCACAGCGCGTCGACCACGCGTTCCTCGGCGCGCAGCTCGGCCTTGGCGGCGACCTCCTTGCGCAGCCGCTCCTTGGTCAGGCCGATGGCGGCCTCCACCAGATCGCGGACGATCTGCTCGACGTCGCGGCCGACATAGCCGACCTCGGTGAACTTGGTCGCCTCGACCTTCAGGAAGGGCGCCTGGGCCAGCTTCGCCAGACGGCGGGCGATCTCCGTCTTGCCGACGCCGGTCGGGCCGATCATCAGGATGTTCTTGGGCAGAACCTCCTCGCGCAGCCCCTCGGGGAGCTGCTGGCGGCGCCAGCGGTTGCGCAGCGCGATGGCGACCGCGCGCTTGGCCTCGTGCTGGCCGACGATGTAGCGGTCGAGTTCGGAGACGATCTCGCGCGGGCTGAAGGCGGCGGTGGCGGCGGCGATGCTGGGGGCGGACATGGCTGGGGACCCGGTCTGAGGGTTAGAGCTTTTCAAGCGTGACGTTCTCGTTGGTGTAGACGCAGATGCCGGCGGCGATCTTCATCGCCTTGCGGGCCACGGCCTCCGCGTCCAGACCATCGACGTCGACCAGCGCGCGCGCCGCCGACAGGGCGTAGGCGCCGCCGGAGCCGATGCCGATGAGGCCATCCTCCGGCTCCAGCACGTCGCCGTTGCCGGTCAGGATCAGGCTGACGTTGCGGTCGGCCACGGCCATCATGGCCTCCAGCCGGCGCAGGTAGCGGTCGGTACGCCAGTCCTTGGCCATCTCCACGCAGGCGCGCAGCAGCTGGCCGGGGTGCTTCTCCAGCTTGGTCTCCAGCCGCTCGAACAGGGTCAGCGCGTCGGCGGTGGCGCCGGCGAAGCCGCCCATCACCGTGCCGCCGGCGAGCCAGCGCACCTTGCGGGCGTTCGATTTCATGACCGTCTGGCCGACGGACACCTGGCCGTCGCCGGCAATGACCACCTGCCCGTTCTTGCGGACCGAGAGGATGGTGGTGCCGTGCCACTGGATGGGATCGTGGGAAGTCATCGGGACCGTGTTCGAAGAAAGAAGCGCCCGTGCCCGAACGGCCCGGCGTGACGCCGGCCGACATAGGCACATCGGAACACGGGTCTATGTGGGGGGACGGCGGGTCCCGTCAAGTCTGCCGTCATGGACCGGTATCCCACGGGACGGAATTGGGCCATGGGACGGAATTGACCGGGGAGCGGCCTGGGTCACCTCCACCCCCAGGCGGGCCAGCGCTTCCATCACCGGAACGAAGGCGGACAGGCCGTGCGCCCCACCCGGCGGCGGACCCGGACGGGCCACGCCCAGCAAATTGCCCGCCTCGTCCACCAGCGGGTCGCCCGGTGCCGGGTCCGGCCCGCTCAGGTCGGCCTGCAGCAGCGTGGCCTCCACCCCCGGCGGCGCCTGCGGATCGGCGCGCCGGGCCGCCAGAATGCCCGCCGCCGTGTCGTCGCCCCGCTCAAGGACCGTCATCACCGGCTCGCTGACCGCCGGGGCATCCAGACGCAGCGGCGCCGTGCGCAGCCGCGCCGGCACCCGGACCAGGGCGATTCCGCCCGAAACGTCGCGCGCCATCACCGTTCCGTCCATCGACACCCCGCGCGAAGGCGCGACGGTGACGGTGGCGTCCAGGCCGGCGTCGAGCGTCAGCAGAAGCGACTGGCCGTCCAGCTCTCCCAACACGATCCCCCTGCCCTTGCGCTCCGCCGGTCCGACGTGAACGGTCGCGGCGGACACGCGGGCGGCGGGATCATCGGCGTAGCCCTGGAGTGGGTCGGCGATACGCAGAATCAGGGTCGGAGGTCGGGTTTCCACCAGAAAAGGAGCCGATCCGGCCGATGCGCCTCCGGGATCGACCGTCGCGGTTGACACCATGGCCGGCCCAGTTGAAACATGCGGAGCGGCACTTGACACTCCTGCCGCCCCACTTGACACTAGCGGAGCCGCACTTGACGCTCCCAGCGGGGCGGTTGACACTCCTCCCCGGCCACTTGACACTATGGCGGGGCCACTTGACGCTATCGCGCCGCTCCGCGATACCGCGGTGCGGAAGCCGGGGTCGGCGCCCAGCGCCTCCACCGCCGTGGCGAAGGCCTCCTCGATCAGCAGAACGTCGCCCTGCGGCACGCCGCTGTCCTTGCTAGCCACCCCCGTCGTGGTGACACGGTGGACGAGCCGCCCCGTCACGGCGTCGTAAACCGCCCAGTCGACCCGCAGGCTGCCGATTCCCGACACCCCCTCGCTGCGGCCGGTCAGCCAGCTCCGGCGGCGGCACAGGTCGCTGTTCACCGCGCGCAGGTCGCCGCGCAGGATGTAGCGGGCACGCTTGCGGTCGAACTCCGCCTCGTAATCGCTGCCCGGGGCACCCGCGACGTCGTAGCCGGCGTCGGCCAGAACCTCCGCAAAGCGCTCCTGGAAGGTGGAGTTCTCGTGCAGGCTGCGCCCGCTGGTCCAGTGGACGTCCTCATAGGGCGGCCAGCACTCCAGCGCCCAGACGTAACGCCCCGTCACCATGCCCCGCCGCATCGAGCCGAGCGACAGGCCGTCGAAGCGGACCGGCTCCGTCGAACCGCGGGCGACGGGCGGCGCCTTGCGGGTCTGCGGCAGGTCCCCGCCCATGCAGGCGGCCAACGCCAGCAGGGCGGCGAGGGGCAGAAAAACGCGTCCGGGCGTCGGCATGTCCGGTGGCATATCCCATTATGCGCGTCGAGCGTGCACACGACCATGCACACACACGCATTATGCGGCATCTCGACCGACGGTCATAGGCGTTTTCGGGGGCTGCGCCTCTGGCGCGCCCGCGCGCTTCCTGATAAAACCCGGACTCATGGACCAGAGCCTTGCCAATGGCGTCCGCCGCGCCTCGATCGAGCGGAACACCACCGAAACCCGGATCCGGGTCGCCGTGAATCTGGACGGCACCGGCGTCTATGACGTGAAGACCGGCGTCGGCTTCCTCGACCACATGCTGGAGCAGCTGTCGCGCCACAGCCTGATGGACCTGTCGGTGGTGGCTGAGGGCGATCTGCACATCGACGCCCACCATACGACCGAGGACAGCGGCATCGCCATCGGCATGGCGGTGGCGAAGGCGCTGGGCGACCGCAAGGGCATCCAGCGCTACGGCCACGCCTACATCCCGATGGACGAAACGCTGACCCGGGTCGCGCTGGACTTCTCCAACCGGCCCTACCTGATCTGGAAGGTGTCCTTCAGCCGCGACAAGATCGGCGACATGGACACCGAACTGTTCCGCGAATGGTTCCAGGCCTTCGCCATGGCCGCGGGCGTGACGCTGCACGTCGAATGCCTCTACGGCGAGAACAACCACCACATCGTGGAAAGCTGCTACAAGGCGCTTGCCCGCGCGCTGCGGGCCGGAATCGACATCGACCCGCGCAAGCGCGACGCCGTGCCCTCGACCAAGGGGACGCTGGGCGGCTCCCTCTGAAAAAAACCGGCGGCTCCGACAAGGCCGGGTCTCTCTTGAAGGTCCTCGTTTCATGGAAACCGTTGCGCTGATCGATTACGGCTCCGGCAACCTGCGTTCCGCCGCCAAGGCTCTGGAGCGCGCGGCGGCGGAGTCCCATGCCTCCTTCCAGGTCCTGGTGACCTCCGACGCCAACGCCGTGCGCAAGGCCGACCGCATCGTCCTGCCGGGTGTGGGCGCCTTCGCCGACTGCAAGCGCGGCCTGTCGGAGGTCCCCGGCATGCTCGACGCGCTGGACGAGGTGGTGCATGCCAAGGGCCGCCCCTTCCTGGGGATCTGCGTCGGCATGCAGCTGATGGCGGAGCGCGGGCGCGAATACGGCGTGACCGAGGGGCTGGGCTGGATCAAGGGCGAGGTGGTGAAGCTGGAGCCCGCTGACCCGACGCTGAAGATCCCGCACATGGGCTGGAACGAGCTGGACATCCGCCGGGCGCACCCGGTTCTGGCCGGCCTGCCGGAGCGGGCGCACGCCTATTTCGTCCATTCCTACCGCTTCGCCGTGGAACGGTCGGAGGACGTGATCGCCAGCGCCGATTACGGCGGCCCCTTCGCCGCGGTGGTCGGGCGCGACAATCTGGTCGGCACCCAGTTCCACCCGGAAAAGAGCCAGGAGACCGGGCTTGCCCTGGTCGCCAACTTCCTGACCTGGCGGGTCTGACCATGACCGACGTCACGGTCGAACGCATCGACACGCTGAAGACCGGCGACCTGCACGACCTGTGCGACGCCGCCGACGACGCCGTCAAGGCCGGGGGCGGCTTCGGCTGGGTGGCGCCACCCCCCCGCGAGATCATGGAACGCTACTGGAAGGGCGTTCTGGTGGTGCCGGAACGCATCCTGTTCGTCGGCCGTCTGGACGGCGTCATCGCCGGCTCCGCCCAGCTCGTCAAACCGGCCCGCAACAACGAGGCGCAGGCCCACGCCGCCACCCTGACCACCAGCTTCGTCGCCCCCTGGGCGCGCGGCCATGGCCTCGCCCGCCGCCTGACCGTGGCGGTCGAAGAGGAGGCGCGGGCGTCCGGCTTCCGCGTGCTGAACCTCGACGTGCGCGAGACCCAGAGCGCGGCCATCACGCTGTACGAGGATCTGGGCTTCAAACGCTGGGGCACGCATCCCTTCTATGCGCTGGTGGACGGCAAAAGGCTGGCCGGACATTTCTATGTGAAAGACCTCACCCCCGACACGCTCCACGACACGCCATAGGACGAGACACCGCGATGATCATCTATCCCGCCATCGACCTCAAAGACGGTGCCTGCGTTCGGCTGCTGCGCGGCGAGATGAGCCAGGCGACCGTCTTCAACACCGAACCCGCCGATCAGGCCCGCCTGTTCGAAAGCCAGGGCTTCGAATGGCTGCATCTGGTCGATCTGAACGGCGCCTTCGAGGGCAAGCCGGTCAACGGCAAGGCGGTCGAGAGCATCCTGGGCGCCGTGACCATCCCGGTGCAGCTGGGCGGCGGCATCCGTGACCTCAAGACCATCGCCATGTGGCTGGAGAAGGGCGTCAGCCGGGTCATTCTCGGCACCGTCGCCCTGCGCGAACCGGAGCTGGTCCGTGAAGCCTGCCGGGAGTTCCCGGGCAAGGTCGCCGTCGGCATCGACGCGCGCGAGGGTTACGTGGCCGTCGCCGGCTGGGCCGAGACCTCGACCATCAAGGCGCTGGATCTGGCGCTGAAGTTCGAGGACAGCGGCGTCGCCGCGATCATCTACACCGACATCAACCGCGACGGCGCCATGGGCGGCGTGAACGTCGAGGCGACCTCCGACCTCGCCTTCCACCTGACCACCCCGGTGATCGCGTCGGGCGGCGTCTCCTCCATCGACGACCTGATCGCGCTGAAGAAGGAGGAGGACACCGGCATCGAAGGCGTCATCTGCGGCCGCGCGCTCTACGACGGGCGCATCGATCCGAAGACGGCGCTGGACCTGCTCTCTCCCGCTCCCGTCACCGGAAAGGCCGGCTGATGCTCAAGATGCGCGTCATCCCCTGCCTGGACGTCAAGGACGGGCGGGTCGTCAAGGGGGTCAACTTCGTCGATCTGATCGACGCCGGCGATCCCGTGGAGCAGGCCCGCGTCTATGACCGGGAGGGGGCGGACGAGCTGACCTTCCTCGACATCACGGCCAGCCACGAGAACCGCGACACCATCTACGACGTGGTGCGCCGCACCGCCGAGCAGGTGTTCATGCCGCTGACCGTCGGCGGCGGCGTGCGCACGGTCGAGGACATCCGCAAGCTGCTGCTGGCCGGCGCCGACAAGGTGTCGATCAACACCGCGGCCATCCACCGCCCGGAGTTCGTGCAGGAGGCGGCGGAGAAGTTCGGCGCCCAGTGCATCGTCGTCGCCATCGACGCCAAGCAGGTCGAGCCGGGCCGCTGGGAGATCTTCACCCACGGCGGGCGCAAGGCCACGGGCATCGACGCCATCGAATGGGCCAAGCGCATGGAGTCCTACGGCGCCGGCGAGATCCTGCTGACCTCGATGGACCGCGACGGCACCAAGAGCGGCTTCGACCTCGCCCTGACCCGCAAGGTGGCGGACGGCCTGCGCATCCCGGTCATCGCGTCGGGCGGCGTCGGCACGCTGGACCATCTGGTGGAGGGCATCCGCGAGGGCCACGCCACGGCGGTTCTGGCGGCCTCCATCTTCCATTTCGGCACCTACACCATCGGGCAAGCCAAGGCGGCGCTCGCCGAGGCCGGCATCCCGGTGCGCCCGGCCCGTGTGAGGGAGGCCGCGCATGGCTGAGGACAAGGCGGCCACCGCCGCGGCCATCTCCGCCGAGGTCCTGGACCGGCTCTACGCCACCGTCCAGGCGCGCAAGGGCGCCGATCCGGAGACCTCCTACACCGCCAAGCTGTTCCACCGCGGCACCGCCAAGATCGCCCAGAAGGTCGGCGAGGAGGCGGTGGAGACGGTCATCGAGGCGGTGCGTGGCGACAAGGCGGCGATGGCCTCGGAGTCGGCGGACCTGCTCTATCACCTGATGGTGCTGTGGGCAGACGCCGGGCTGGAGCCCGCCGAGGTGTGGGAGAAGCTGGCCCAGCGCGAGGGCACCAGCGGCATCGCCGAAAAGAACGCGCGCAAAGCTTAACGATTGCAAGGCGGAAGGGGAAACGACGCGATGGCCAAGACCTACGATCCGAACAACGTCTTCGCCCGCATCCTGCGCGGCGAAATCCCGTGCAAGAAGGTCCTGGAGACCGAGCACGCGCTGGCCTTCCACGACATCAACCCGCAGGCCCCGACGCACATCCTGGTGATCCCGAAGGGCGCCTACGTCGACATGGACGACTTCAGCGCCCGCGCGACGGAGGTGGAGATCGCCGGCCTGTTCCGCGCGGTCGGCGAGGTGGCGCGCGGCGCCGGCGCCGCCGAGCCCGGTTACCGCATCCTGTCCAACTGCGGGGAGGACGCGAACCAGGAAGTCCCGCACCTGCACATCCACGTCTTCGCCGGCCGTCGCCTGGGCCCGATGATCACCAGGGGATGATGGCCAAGGGGTAATGAGAAAGGAATCCCACTCCGATCCCACCCGCCGATCCACGTGAAACATCGGGGCGCCGAGGGAAACCTTCGGCGCCCCATTGCTTTTCTTCATCCCTGGGCGCTGATCCGGTGCTCTGCAAGGGTATCGGTTCCGCTCAGGGAGCGATGCGCCAATCCTTGGATATGTAGGTGTAGGGCGGCTGGATGTAGTGGAACACGCCGCCGGTCTTCACATGCGGGCTGAGCAGGCGGGTCAGGTTCAAGCCAATGCCGAGATAGAAATATTGGCTTCGATCGTCGCGGCTGGGGTTGGTGCTGTAATCCTCGTAGCCCCGCGCGTAGAAGCCGACATGGAACTCCAGATGCCGCAGCAGAGGGTCCTGGATGGCG
Source organism: Azospirillum sp. Marseille-Q6669 (assembly GCF_965111635.1). Lineage (NCBI taxonomy): Bacteria > Pseudomonadati > Pseudomonadota > Alphaproteobacteria > Rhodospirillales > Azospirillaceae > Azospirillum > Azospirillum sp. Marseille-Q6669. Next base: position 305,899 of record NZ_CBCOOP010000005.1, read on the forward strand.
TCGAACCCATCCGCCTTTACCGCGAGCAGATATTTTAGCCGTCTGTAATCGGTGAAGACGTCGGTTTGGTATTTGTCGCCGCCGGAGAACGGGTTGTACTCGACCCTGAAATCAACCTTGCGGGCCAATTCCGGGTTGTCCCACAAGATGTAGCCAGCCACGGCCCCGACGGTGTTGAACAGCATGTCCTGATAGGAGAATCCGTAGTCGTCGCTGAAGGCGTCACCGACCTCCACCAAGCCCATGATGCCCAGCGACGACAGCGCGCCGTACCGGGCGGAGTCCGTCTGGGTGAAGCCCCAACTCTGATATTGGCGGGCCAGCAGATGGCTGATCGCGTAACCGGTCCAGGCATGGCCGATCTTGTCGGCACCGCCTTCGGTCGTGCTGCGGCCGAACCAACCCTCATCCTGAAAGCGAGGGCCGCCGGTGCCCCAATCCCAGGACCATACGCCCCACCCCAGGGCCAATACGCCGGTGCCGACGTTGAGGGCGAGCGCCTTGTCCTCCTTGCTCCATCCCTGGTCCTCCATCATGGAGGCGGAGACCGGTCTTCCGGGCAGGAGCAACGCGGCGGTCAGGAACCCCGCGATCACCTGTCCGGTCACTCGGGCCGCCATCGCTCGGGCCAGGAGCATCATGCGGGATGAGCCCTCCTTCCGGTGGACGCTTCCCGGCATGATGACACACGAGCCCCCGCTCCGCCCCGATTCTTCCGGATGTTGGACGTCCGGTTAGGACGCCGGCGCGACGGTCTTCGGCAGCAGAACGTAATACTCCCCGGCGCTCTTCATCACGCCGGCCTTCTCCTCCGCCTCCGGACCGTGACCCCAGAAGACGTCGCCGCGGACCGGGCCGCGGATGGCCCCGCCGGTGTCCTGGGCGATCAGCAAGCGGCGCAGCCGCGTCTGGGCGTCCAACGGGTCCTCGGCGTCCAGCCAGACCGGCACGCCGTAGGGCAGGAACTTGGAATCGATGGCGAGGCTGCGCCCCGGCGTCAGGGCGACGTTCTGGGCGCCGTTCGGCCCCTCCCCCTTCAGCTCTTGGAAGAAGACGTAGGAGGGGTTCCTGTTCATCAGCGCCGCCGCCTCGCCGGGGTTGGCCTGCAGCCAGGCGCGGATGGTCTGGAGCGACACCTCCTCGCGCTTCAGGGCGCCGCGGTCGATCAGCTCCCGCCCGATGGCGACGTATTTGTGGCCGTTCTGGGCGGCGTAGCCGACGCGCGTCTCCGTCCCGTCGGGGAAGCTGACCCGACCCGACCCCTGGATGTGCAGGAAGAAGGTGGCGATGGGGTCCTGCAGCCAGACCAGCTCCAGCCCCTTGCCGCTCAGCGCCCCGGCCTCGATGGCCGCGCGGTCCTCGAAGGGCTTCAGCCGCCCGGCGGTGACGCGCCCGGCGATGCGCTCGCCCTTCCAGCGGTCGGCGAACTCGCCGAGGTCGACCATCACCAGATCGGTGGGGCGCTTGTAGAGCGGCACCGGAAAGGCCGGGTCCGGCGACCGGCTGCCCTTCAACTCGACCTCGTAATAGCCGGTGAAGAGGCCGCGCCGCTCGGCGTTGTTGGCCGCGGCGTAGGGGGTGAACCACGTCTCGAAATAGGCCCGCGCCGCCGCGTCGTCGCCGGGCGGCAGCTTGGCCAGTTCGGCGCAAGGGTCCTGCCAGTCCGCCGCCTTGCCGCCGACCCCGTCCGGGCCGATGGAACGGTCGGCGGCCAGCGCCCTGACCTTTGCGCAGGAGCGCTGGAAGGCCGGGACGGCCTCCGCCACGCGGTCGGCGCTCCAGCCGGGCAGCGCCGTGAAGGCGACCGGGGTGAGGACCAGCTTCTCGGGCGGCGGAGGCGGCGGCGCCTTGGCCTCCTCCTCCTTCCGCTCGCAGCCAATGAGAAACGCCGCGGCAAGGACTGCCGCGGCGCTGAGACGAACAACCGGAAGAGAAAACATCAGAACCGATCGGTCATTGAGGGGTGCGGGTTTCGACGAGCGCCCAGTTCGGGTCGCCGGCGCGGGTGTTGCGGGCGAAGGTCCAGACGTCCACGGCCTCGACCACGCTGTTCGGATCGCCGTCCACCACGGCACCGGCGCTGTTGCGCACGACGTTCATCTGCTCCGACACGAACTTCACGGTGACCAGGGCGGTGCGGCCGTCCATGCGGGCCTCCACCACGTCGGCGTCGGTGATCGTCTCGATGCGGGTCTCCAGCGTCTCGCCGGCCGCTTGGCGCTCGCGCACCGCACGGGCGAAGTTGTCGTAGACCTCGTCCGAGAGCAGCGGGCGCAGGGTGGCCGTGTCGCCCTTGGCGAAGGCCTCCACGATCATCTGGAAGGCGCCGCGGGCGCCCTGCAGGAAATACTTCTCGTCGAAGCTGGGGTCGGCGGCCTTGATCTGCTCCAGCGCGGTGGCCAGCGACACCGGCTCGTCGGGCGACGGGGCGGCGTTCGGCACAGGCCGCTCGCGGTTGGGCATCGCCACCACGTTGTCGGGCTGGTTGTTGGGGCGGGCCGTGAAGGGGTTCGGCCGCTGGCGTTCCTCACCGGTGCGGCGGCCGAGCACGCTGCGCAGCCGGTACACGAGAAACGCCGCGATCATCGCGAAGATCAGGATCTCGACGAACACAAACCCATCTCCCATCATCCATCCTTCCGGGTGACTGAAGGCCGGCCCCGAAATCACCGGCCCCGCTTGATCCACTACTGGACCCTCCGGCGGGTGAGCATTAAGTGTACCGGAACGGTGCCGGGACCAAGTCCCTGCTCGCTCTCTCCGCCGAGGATTCCACCCGATGACCCGTGCCGGAGCTGTTCTTCCAACCAAAGATCGGGTGCGTACCCTGGTGTAGATAGGCCCTTGGGGTTGAAAGAGCAAGGACGGCCATGAATCCACTGTTGCTGTTGTTCCTTCTGCTGCCGATCGCGGAAATCGCGACCTTCATCGAGGTCGGCGACTGGATCGGCGCCGGTCCGACGGTCGGGCTGGTCATCCTGTCCGCCATCCTCGGGTCTGTGCTGATCCGCTGGCAGGGTCTGTCCGTGCTGAAGCGCGCGCAGCAGGCGGCGGAGCGCGGCGAAAGCCCGGTCGGCGCCGTGTTCGAGGGATTCTGCGTCGTCGTCGCCGGTCTGCTGCTGATCATCCCCGGCTTCCTGACCGACATCGTCGGAATCCTGCTGTTCGTGCGCCCGATCCGCAACGCCCTGGGCCGCTGGCTGTTCGACCGTATGAAAGGCGCTACCTCCTTCCAGATGCATGGCCGCATGGGCGGTCAGGCGGGCGGCCAAGGCTGGAACGCCGGCAATCCGAACGGCCCCCACGGCGGGCCGCGCAACCGCCCGCCGCCGGGCGTGATCGACGTCGAATACCAGGAGGTCGACCCCGACGGCGGCCGCCCGGGAAGCGCCGGTCCGTCGGACCGCGACGGTCCGGATGACATGCCGAAGCTCGGTGACTCCCGCTGGGCGCCGCCCGGTTCGCCCCACCGCAACGACCGCGGGTGAAACGCACCGGTTTCACTTTGTGGAGCCAGCGGTTCCGTGCTAGCCAGCGGGTCTTGAAGACCTTTCCATCGTGATGCCGCCCCGCGGCCAGGAGTTGTCCATGTCCGATCAGCAGATCAACGGTCAAGATCAGGAAGCCGCCTCGTCGCTGCCGATGCATGTGCTGGCGCAGTATGTGAAGGACCTGTCCTTCGAGAACCCCAACGCCCCGCAGAGCCTGCTGCCCGGCCAGCCGCAGCCGCAGGTCAACATCGGCGTGGACGTGCAGGTTCAGCCGATGGGCGAGGACGTTTACGAGGTCGTGCTCAAGCTGCATTGCGAAGCCAAGCAGGCCGAGGCGACCGCCTTCCTGGTCGAGGTCGCCTACGGCGGCCTGTTCCAGCTTCCGGGCCTGCCGCAGGAGCATCACCGCCCGGTGCTGCTGATCGAGGCGCCGCGGATGCTGTTCCCCTTCGCCCGCGCCATCGTGGCCGGCTGCACCCAGGACGGCGGCTTCCCGCCGCTGATGATCAACCCGATCGACTTCGTCGACCTGTACCGCCGCCAGACCGCCGGCCAGCAGGCCCAGGCCGAAGAGGCGCCGCAGTCGCCGTTCTGACATGGCGGTTCTGACGGCAGCGTTCTGATCCGGGCCATCGGTTTCGGGCAAACAAAAAGGCGGGAGGCTCCACTGGGGCCTCCCGCCTTTTTTGTGCCCTCCCCCGTCCTTGGACCGGATGGGGGAGAGGAAACCACCGACTACTGATTCATGGACTCGAAGAATTCCGAGTTCGACTTTGTGTGCTTCAGCTTGTCGACCAGGAAGTCCACCGCGTCGGTCACGCCCATCGGCATCAGGATGCGGCGCAGGATCCACATCTTGGAGATGGTGCCCTTGTCCACCAGCAACTCCTCCTTGCGGGTGCCCGACTTGGAGATGTCGATGGCCGGGAAGGTGCGCTTGTCGGAGAGCTTGCGGTCCAGCACGATTTCCGAGTTGCCGGTGCCCTTGAACTCTTCGAAGATCACCTCGTCCATGCGACTGCCGGTGTCGATCAGCGCGGTCGCGATGATGGTCAGCGAACCGCCCTCCTCGATGTTGCGGGCCGCACCGAAGAAGCGCTTCGGGCGCTGCAGCGCGTTGGCGTCGACACCACCGGTCAGCACCTTGCCCGAGGAGGGAACGACGGTGTTGTAGGCGCGGGCCAGACGGGTGATGGAGTCCAGCAGGATGACCACGTCGCGCTTGTGCTCGACCAGCCGCTTGGCCTTTTCGATGACCATCTCGGCGACCTGGACGTGGCGCGTCGCCGGCTCGTCGAAGGTGGAGCTGATGACCTCGCCCCGCACGGAGCGGGCCATGTCGGTCACCTCTTCCGGACGCTCGTCGATCAGCAGGACGATCAGATAGGCTTCCGGGTGGTTGGTCGCGATGGAATGGGCGATGTTCTGCAGCATCACGGTCTTGCCCGTGCGCGGCGGGGCGACAATCAGCCCGCGCTGGCCCTTGCCCAGCGGCGCCACGAGGTCGATGATGCGGCCCGTGTAGTTCTTCTTGGTCGGGTCGTCGACTTCCATGCGCAGCCGCTCTTCCGGATAGAGCGGGGTCAGGTTGTCGAAGTTGATGCGGTGGCGGACCTTGTCCGGCGCATCGAAGTTGATCGTGTTGACCTTGAGAAGGGCGAAGTAGCGCTCGCCGTCCTTGGGCGCGCGGATCTGGCCTTCGACCGTGTCGCCGGTGCGCAGGCTGAAGCGGCGCACCTGGCTGGGGCTGACATAGATGTCGTCAGGGCCGGGAAGATAGTTGGCCTCCGGCGAGCGCAGGAACCCGAAGCCGTCCTGAAGAACCTCAAGCACGCCGTCGCCGTAGATCGGGACATCGTTTTCCGCCAGCTGCTTGAGGATGGCGAACATCATGTCCTGCTTGCGCAGCGTGCTGGCGTTCTCGATCTGCAGTTCCTCGGCGAACGCCAGCAGTTCGGCGGGGCTCTTGCACTTCAGCTCTTGGAGATGCATGGGGGTGCCTTAAGGGAATCGGTCATGCGAGGGGGAGTGCCAGAGGTCCCGGGCCGGCGCAGGGTGCGTCGGTTGAGCGTCGAACGGCGCTGAAGGCTGGGAATGCCTGTCGGACGTCGCGCCCAGATCGTTGGGGAGGGACGGAACGGCGGATGTGGGATGGGTGCCCGCGAGGCTTGCCGCCCCGTGGTGGGAAAGATGGTTAGCGGAACGCCGTCTGCAAGTCAAATGAAAGCGAATTCTTGGAAACGGGCTGGATTCTTGCGCGTCTTCGTCCGGGTCACGATGCCGCATCCCCTGTTATCCAGGCCACCAGCGCACGACCTGAACGTTCAGGACAGAAACGGTTTGGTTGACATCATGAGCCCGCATGACCGTTCCGGACCCGGAACCATCCTTGCTCCCGAAGCCTCCACCGACCCCCTGCCCTGGCACGCCCAACCCCCGGACCAAGCCCTGGCCGCGCTGGACAGCCCCGACGACGGGCTGACGCCCGACGAGGCGGCGGAGCGCCGACGGCGTTACGGCCCCAACCGGCTGACCCCGCCGCCCCGCCGGTCGGCACTGATGCGCTTCCTGGCGCAGTTCGACAATCTGCTGATCTATGTGCTGATCAGCGCGGGAGTCGTCACAGTCCTGCTCGGCGAGTTCGTCGACGCCGCGGTGATCGCCGGCGTGGTGCTGATCAACGCGGCCATCGGCTATGTCCAGGAAGGCAAGGCGGAGCAGGCGCTGGACGCCATCCGCAGCATGCTGTCGCCGCAGGCGGTGGTTCTGCGCGGCGGCCATCAGGTCACCGTCGCGGCGGAGGATCTGGTGCCCGGCGACCGCGTCCTGCTGGCTTCGGGGGACAAGGTGCCGGCGGACCTGCGGCTGGTCCGGGTCAAGGGGCTGCGCGTGCAGGAGGCGGCGCTGACCGGGGAGTCCGTGCCGGTCGCCAAGAGCGCCGACGCGGTGGCCGCGGACGCTCCCCTGGCGGAGCGCGGCGGCATGGCCTATTCCGGCACGCTGGTGGCCCAGGGACAGGCCACGGGCGTCGTGGTGGCCACAGGGGACCGGACAGAGCTGGGCCGCATCGGCACGCTCCTGGCGGGCGTTGAGGAGCTGACCACGCCGCTGCTCGCCCAGATGGCCGTCTTCGGGCGCTGGCTGACCATCGGCATCCTGGCGCTGACCGCGCTGACCTTCCTCTACGGCTCGCTGGTGCAGGGGGAACCCTGGCCGGACATGGTCATGGCCGCGGTCGGTCTCGCGGTAGCGGCGATTCCGGAAGGGCTGCCGGCGGTGATGACGATCACGCTGGCCATCGGCGTCACCCGCATGGCCCGGCGCAACGCCATCATCCGCCGCCTGCCGGCGGTGGAGACGCTGGGCTCGGTCGGGATCATCTGCTCCGACAAGACCGGCACGCTGACCCGCAACGAGCTGGTCGTGCAGACCGTGGTGACCGCGGCGGGCGACTGCGCGGTGACCGGCACCGGCTACCGCCCCGAAGGCGAGTTCCGCCGCGATGGCAAGGCCCTGGACCCCGCCGCCGATCCCGTGCTGGTCGAGCTGGCCCGCGCCGCCCTGCTGTGCAACGACGCGGAGCTTCAGCGCGGCGAGGACGGCGGCGATGGCAGCGGCGGCTGGACGGTGGCCGGCGACCCGACCGACGGCGCCCTGCTGGCGCTCGGCATGAAGGCCGGGCTGGACGCGCGGGAGGAAGCCGCCCGCTGCCCGCGTACGGACGTCATCCCCTTCGAATCCGAACACAAGTACATGGCCACCCTGCACCACGACCATGAGGGGCACGGGCTGCTGTACGTCAAGGGTGCGCCGGAGCGCGTGCTGTCCATGTGTACGCACGTACGGGCTGCGGACGGCGGCAGCGCGCCGCTCGACGCCGCCCACTGGCTGGTGCAGGTGGAGGACCTGGCGGCTCATGGCCAGCGCGTCCTGGCGCTCGCCGCCCGCCCTGCGTTGCCCGGCCAGACTGTGCTCGACATGGACGACGTGCGGGAGGGGCTGATCCTGCTCGGCCTGTGCGGCTTCATCGACCCGGCCCGCGAGGAGGCCGTGGCGGCGGTGGCCGAGTGCCAGGCGGCGGGAATCCGCGTCAAGATGATCACCGGCGACCACGCCGGCACCGCCCAGGCCATCGGGCGGCAATTCAACCTGTCGGGCGACGCCGTGTCCGGGACCGATCTGGACCGGCTGGACGACGCGGCGCTGGTCGCCGTGGCGCGCGACGCCGACGTCTTCGCCCGCACCACGCCGGAGCACAAGCTGCGCCTCGTCCGCGCGCTCCAGACCGCCGGCCACACGGTCGCCATGACCGGCGACGGGGTGAACGACGCCCCCGCCCTGAAGCGCGCCGACGTCGGCGTCGCCATGGGCTGCAAGGGCACGGAGGCCGCGAAGGAGGCCGCCAGCATGGTGCTGGCCGACGACAACTTCGCCTCCATTGCCCACGCCGTGGAGGAAGGGCGGACCGTCTACGACAATCTGCGCAAGACGATCCTGTTCATGCTGCCGACCAACGGCGCCCAGGCGCTGGTGATCCTGGTCGCCGTGCTGGCCGGCTACACGCTGCCGATCACCCCGGTCCAGATTCTGTGGGTCAACATGGTGACCGCGGTGACGCTGGGCCTGGCGCTGGCCTTCGAGCCGCCGGAGGCCGCGGTGATGAAGCGCCCGCCCCGCCCGCAGGACGAGCCGATCCTGCCCGGCTTCCTGATCGGGCGCATGGTGCTGGTGATGGCGCTTCTGGTCGCCACCAGCTTCGGATTCTTCCTGCTGCACGAGGGCCACGGCGACCCGACGCCGGTCGCCCGCACCATGGCCGTCAACGCGCTGGTGATGGGGGAGATCTTCTTCCTGCTGAACGCCCGGGCGGTCACCGCCTCGGTGCTGAACCGGCAAGGGCTGTTCGGCAGCCGCCCGGTGTGGATCTCCATCGGGCTGATGCTGGTCTTCCAGCTCGCCTTCACCTACGCCCCGCCCCTGCAGAGCCTGTTCGGCACGTCGGCGGTGGACTGGACCCAGTGGGTGGCCATGACGGCGGCCGGTCTGGGGATCTTCCTGGCGGTCGAGGCGGAGAAGGCGGTCACCCGCCGGATGATGGGGCGGCGGGGCTGACCGCCGCCCCTTCCCGTCAGAACGGCTTCACGATCACGAAGATGACGATGCCGATCATCAGCAGGGTCGGCGCCTCGTTCCACATGCGGAAGAAACGCTGCGGGCGGGAGTTGCGGTCCGCCTCGAAGTCCTTGCGCCAGCGCGCCATCATCATGTGCGTGCCGGTCAGGGCCAGGACGAACAGCAGCTTGGCGTGCAGCCAGCCCTGCTTCATCCAGGCCGGCTCCATCACGATCATCGCGATTCCGAAAAGGTAGGCCGCACCCATCGCCGGATTCATGATGGCGCGCAGCAGGCGGCGCTCCATCACCTTGAACCGCTCCGAGGATTCGGAGCCCGGCGCCGTCTCGCAATGGTAGACGAACAGCCGCGGCAAATAGAGAAGCCCGGCTATCCAGGCGATGATGCTGATGACGTGCAGAGCCTTGACCCAGAGATAAAGCACCGGTCTCCCCTTCCCTTCCTGTTGCGCGCTTTCTTAACCCACCGAGGTCTCAGCCCTGGTTCGGCCAATCCTTGATCAGACGGGCAAGCTCGGCGACGTGGTCCGGTGGCGTGGTCTGGATCACGCCGTGGCCCAGGTTGAAGACGAAGGGCTTCCCGGCAAGCGTCTCCAGAATCTCCGACGCCGCACTGCGCAGGGCCTCGCCACCGGCGGCGAGCATGATCGGGTCGAGGTTGCCCTGCACCGGCAATCTGGATTGCAGATTCCCGGCCGCCCAAGCCACCGGGACGGTGGTGTCGAGCCCGACGGCATCCACCCCACTGCCCGTGACGTAAGCCTCATAGGAGAGGCCCGCACCGCGCGGGAAACCGATGACCGGAATCGCGGGGTGGCGCGCCTTGACCAGTTCCACGATCCGCCGCGTCGGCTCGATCACCCAACGGCGGAATTCGCCCGCCGGCAGAACCCCCGCCCAGCTGTCGAACAGCTGCACGACCTCGGCCCCGGCCTCGATCTGGGTGCACAGGTAATCGGCGGTCACCTCGACCAGCAGATCCATCAGCGCACCGAACCCGGCGGGATCGCCGTAGGCCCAGCGCTTGACGTGCGCGTACTCCTTGGACCCCGCCCCTTCGACCATGTAGCAGGCGATCGTCCAGGGCGCCCCGGCAAAGCCGATCAGCGTGGTGTGGGTCGGAATCGCGCTGGAGAGGCGGCGGACGGTCTCATAGACCGGCTCCAGCCGCTCGTGGAAGCGGTCGCGGGACAGGCGCTTGAGGTCTTCCACGCTTCTCACAGGGTCGAGCTTCGGCCCCTCGCCCTCCAGAAAGGCCAAGGGCTGACCCAGGGCGTGCGGCACCACCAGGATGTCGGAGAACAGAATCGCCGCGTCCATGTCGTAGCGGCGCAGCGGCTGCAGGGTCACCTCCACCGCGTGATCCGGGTTGTAGCACATGTCCAGGAAGCTGCCGGCCTTGGCGCGCAATTCCCGATATTCCGGCAGGTAACGGCCGGCCTGGCGCATCAGCCAGAAGGGCGGGCGCTGGCGCACCTCGCCGGCAAGGGCGGCGAGCATCGGCTTGGCAATCTTGGACACGGCCTCGGACACGGCGGATCGTTCCCCTGTAAGTGAATCGGGTCTGCGGGTTCTCACCCTCTACTCAGTATTCTTTTTAAAGAGAGAAAGGAAGAAGGGGTGGTGGGTGCCTGTGGAAAACGGGAATCCCCGCTTTGCGCAGAATCGTCCACAGGCTGGACGGCGCGCTGTGGACGAAATCTGGATTCTGTGGACGACTCCGGACGCTTTCGCTGGAAACGGCGGAAATGCTATACCGGGAAGCCTGGGAATCCCGTGGATAACATGGTCCGCGGGAGTCATTGTACCCATGTTCCGGAGAGGGCGCGCGGATTGTCCCGAAGGGGGCGCCAGCGGGGGCGACGAGTCCCGCCCGGAGGGACAGAATCCAGGAGATCCCCGTTGTCCACAGATTCGGACGGGTTCTCCACAACACGTTGGGGACGGATGAGACAGTTCCACCTGCATCTTGTGTCGGACGCGACCGGCGAGACGATCAACAGCGTCGCCCGCGCCTGCGTCATCCAGTTCGACGATGTTCGCCCGGTCGAGCATTTCTGGAATCTCGTGCGGACCGAGCGTCAGCTCGACATGGTTCTGGAGGGCGTCCAGGAAAATCGCGGCCTCGTCATGTTCACGCTGGTCGACGAGAAGTTGCGCCGCCGCCTCCAGGACTTCTGCCGTGAGGTGCAGGTCCCCTGCATCCCGGTGCTCGACCCGCTGATCAACGCGCTGGCCGCATTCCTCGGTGTGGAATCGCAGCGTCAGCCCGGCCGCCAGCACGCCTTGGACGCCGAGTATTTCGGGCGCATGGACGCGATGGACTTCGCGCTGGCGCACGACGACGGCCAGTCGAGCTGGGACCTGCATGAGGCCGACGTGATCCTGATGGGCGTGTCGCGCACGTCGAAGACGCCGACCTGCATCTATCTGGCGAACCGCGGCATCAAGGCGGCGAACATTCCGATTGTCCCGGGATGCCCGATGCCGCCGGAAATCGAGAAGCTGACCCGGCCGCTGGTCGTCGGCCTGACCAAGGACCCGGACCGCTTGGTGCAGATCCGCCGCAACCGGCTGAAGCTGCTGAACCAGAACGAGTCCTCGACCTACGTCGATCCCGAGGTGGTGCGCGCCGAGGTCACCGACGCACGGCGCATGTTCACCCGGCGCGGCTGGCCGGTGATCGACGTGTCGCGCCGCTCCATCGAGGAGACGGCGGCGGAGATCATGATGCTGCTCGCCCGCCGCCAGACCGGCGGTCTGCCCGGCATCGTTCCCGAAGGGCCGATGACGTGAGCGGAGCGGTTCCCACCGTCGTCCTCGCCTCCGGCTCCCGCACGCGGGCGGAGATGCTGGAGCGCGCCGGGGTGCGCGTCACGCTCGCCCCGGCGGCGGTGGACGAGGAGGAGATTAAGCTGGCCGCCCGCGCCGAGGGCGCTCCGGTCGAGGATGTGGCCGAGGCGCTGGCCGAGCTGAAGGCGCAGCGCGTCACCCGCAAGCACCCCGGTGCGCTGGTGATCGGCGCTGACCAAATGCTGGAATGCGAGGGCCGCTGGTTCGACAAGCCGGCCGACCGCGACGCTGCACGGACGCAGTTGCAGGACCTGCGCGGCAAGACGCACCGGCTGGTGAGCTGCGCTGTGGTGATCCGCGACGGTGAGCGGCTGTGGCACCATGTGGACCGCGCCCGTCTGACCATGCGCCCGTTCAGCGACGCCTTCCTGGAATCCTACCTGAACGCGGCGGGGGACGACGTGCTGGGGTCGGTCGGCGCCTATCACCTCGAAGGATTGGGTGCGCAGCTCTTCCACCGGGTGGACGGCGATTTCTTCACGATCCTCGGGCTGCCGCTGCTGCCGCTGCTCGGGTTCCTGCGGGTGCATGGGGTGATTGCGGAATGACGATCAGCGGCAAGGCGAAGCTGGCCGGGGTGATGGGCTGGCCGATCGGCCATTCGCGCTCGCCCCGGCTGCACGGCTATTGGCTGGAGCAGTACGGCATCGACGGCGCCTATGTGCCGCTGGCCGTGCCGCCCGACCGCATCGAGCAGGCCATCCGCGCCCTGCCCGCGCTGGGCTTTCGCGGCTGCAACGTGACGGTGCCGCACAAGGAGGCCGCCTACCGCACGGTCGACCGGCTGGACGACACCGCCAAACGGATGGGCGCCGTCAACACCATCGTGGTCGGCGAGGACGGGACGCTGGAGGGCCGCAACACCGACGGCTTCGGCTTCATTGAGAACCTGAAGAGCGGCGCACCGGGCTGGAATGCCGCGAACGGGCCGGCATTGGTCATCGGGGCCGGTGGCGCGGCGCGGGCCGTCGTCGCCTCGCTCCTCGACGAAGGAGCACCACGGGTCTGGCTGGTCAACCGCACGCGGGCGCGGGCGGACGAACTGGCCGCCGACATCGGAGGCGCCATCGAGACCGCCGATTGGGTTTCACGTGAAACGCTTCTCGAAGGGGCGGCGCTGGTGGTGAACACGACCACCCAGGGCATGGCGGGTCAGCCGCCGCTGGAGTTGGACCTGCGCGCCCTCCCCGGTTCGGCCGTCGTCACCGACATCGTCTACACGCCCCTGATGACCCCGCTGCTGACCGCGGCGCAGGCCCGCGGCAACCGTGTGGTGGACGGCGTCGGCATGCTGCTCCACCAGGCCCGTCCCGGCTTCGCCGCTTGGTTCGGCCGAGAGCCGGAGGTGACCGAGGGGCTGAAGGTCGCCGTTCTCCAGGGCTGAGGTCGCGCGATGATCGTCTTGGGACTGACCGGCTCCATCGGCATGGGCAAGAGCACGGCGGCGCGTATGCTGAAGCGTATGGGCGCGCCGGTCTGTGACAGCGACGCCGTGGTGCACGGCCTGCTGGGGCGTCACGGCGCAGCGGTGCCGGCCATCGCGGCCGCCTTCCCCGGTGTCGTGGTGGACGGTGCGGTGGACCGGCGGGCGCTGGGTGGCGCGGTCTTCGGCAACCCGGCGGCGCTGAAGCGGCTGGAGGCGATCCTCCACCCGGCGGTGCAGGCCGCACAGCGGCGCTTCCTGAGGCAGGCGGCGCGCCGCCGCGTCCGCGTGGCGGTGCTGGACATCCCCCTGCTGTTCGAGACCGGCGGGGAACGCAAGGTGGACCGCAGCGTGGTGGTCACCGCCCCCTTCCTGGTGCAGAAGTCACGGGTGCTGGCGCGGCCGGGCATGACGCCGGACAAGTTCGCCGCTATTCTGGCCCGGCAGATGCCCGACGCGGAGAAGCGGCGGCGCGCTGACCACGTCGTCAACACCGGCGACGGGCGGCGGGCCACCCGGCGGGCGCTGCGCAACATCCTCGCCGACGTGAAGCGGCGCCGCGGACGGCAGTGGCCACCGCGGGGATACCAGCCCGGACAGGTGGTTCATGCGTGAGATCGTCCTCGATACGGAAACGACCGGCTTCAAGCCCGAGGAAGGGCACCGGCTGATCGAAATCGGCTGCGTCGAGTTGCACAACCACGTCGCCACCGGCAAGACCTTCCACTGCTACGTCAACCCGGAGCGCGACGTGCCGCCGGACGCCGTGGCGGTGCACGGGCTGACGACGGAGTTCCTGTCGGACAAGCCGCTGTTCAACGACGTGGTGGCGGAGTTCGTGGCCTTCATCGGCGACGCGCCGCTGGTGATCCACAACGCCGCTTTCGACATGCACTTCCTGAACTGGGAGATGCGGATCGCCGGCTACCCGGTGATGCCGAAGGACCGGGCCATCGACACGCTGATGATGGCGCGGCAGAAGTTCCCCGGCGCGCCGGCCACCCTGGACGCGCTCTGCAAGCGCTTCGGCGTCGACAACTCCAGCCGCACCTACCACGGCGCGCTCCTCGACGCCCAGCTTCTGGCCGAGGTGTATCTGGAGCTGCGCGGCGGGCGTCAGGCCGGTCTGGCGCTGGCCTCCGGCCCGGCGGCGGGCGGTCCCGCGGCGATCCGCATCGACCGCCCCTACCGCGCCCCGCGCGCCCACGCGCCGAGCGAGGAGGAGCTGGCGGCCCATGCGGAGCTTCTCAAGAAGCTGAAGAACCCGCTCTGGGCCGCCGAGTGAGTTGTTATTCCCTCTCCCGGGGCGGGAGAGGGCTTTGAACCTTACGGCAGCAGCACCGTCGACCCGGTCGTCGCGCGGGACTCAAGCGCCCGATGGGCCTCCGCCGCGTCGCGCAGCGCGAAGGTCTGGCCGACGTTGATGGTCACCCCGCCGGTATGCACCACCTCGAACAGGTCGGCGGCGCTGGCCATCAGGTCGTCGCGCTTGGAAACGTAGCTGAACAAGGTCGGGCGCGTGACGTAGAGCGAGCCCTTGGCCGCCAGGACCTGGAGATCCAGCGGCGGGACCGGTCCGGACGCCGCGCCGAACAGCACCATGAAGCCGCGGGGCCGCAGGCAGTCCAGGCTGTCCATGAAGGTCGTCTTGCCGACGCCGTCATAGACCACCGGCACGCCCTGCCCGTCGGTCAGATCCTTCACGCGATTCACGAAATTCTCGCGGGTGTAGACGATGGGATGGTCGCAGCCGGCGGAGCGGGCCAGCTCAGCCTTCTCGTCGCTGCTGACCGTGCCGATCACGGTGGCGCCCAGATGCTTCGCCCACTGGCAGAGGATCTGGCCGACGCCGCCCGCGGCGGCCTGGACCAGGATGGTGTCGCCCGGCTGCACCGCGTAGGTGGAGCGCAGGAGGAACTGCGCGGTCATACCCTGGAGCAGCATGGCGGCGGCCTGCCGGTCCTCGATCCAGCTCGGCAGCGGAATCAGCCGGTCAGCGGGGGCGAGGCGGGATTCGGCGTATGCGCCGATCAGCGGCGCGTAGCCCACCCGGTCGCCGGGCTTCAGCGTCGTCACGTCCGGCCCCACGGCCTCGACCACGCCGGCGCCCTCGGTCCCGATGATGGCGGGAAGCTGCGGCAGCTTGTAGGCGCCGGAGCGGTGATAGGTGTCGATGTAGTTCAGCCCGACGGCAGTCTGGCGCAGGCGCACCTGACCGGGGCCGGGGTCGCCCACCTCGATCTCGTCCCAGCGCAGCGCTTCGGGTCCGCCGTAGTCGTGGATGCGGATCGCGTGAACCATGGTGGTTGGTCCCTTCCCTTTTTATTGAAGCTGAAGCTCCAGCGTATCGCCGGCCTGTTCCGCTGTCACCCGGTACCGCCGCTCGTGGCGGAGCAGCCAGTCCTTGGTTTGCAGGCCGCCCAGGCCGGAATAGCCGCCGGGCGCCCCACCGCCCCCGACGATGCGGTGACAGGGGATGATCACCGGGATCGGGTTGGCTCCGCAGGCCCCGCCGACGGCCCGCGGCGCCGTGTCCAGCAGCCGCGCGACGTCGCCGTAGGTCAGGACGCCGCCGTAGGGGATGCCCTGCATCGCCGCCCAGACCTTCTGCCGGAAGGCCGTCCCGCGGGGGGACAGCGGCAGGTCGAAATCCAACCGCGTCCCGGCGAAATAGTCGCGGAGCTGGCGCGCCGCCTCCTCCAGCACGGGGTCCGGCCGGTCGTCGCCCAGCCTGCCCCAGTCGAGCGCCACGATGGCGCCGGCGGCGCTGGTCAGGGTCAGCAGGCCCAGTGGGCTATCGATGGTCAGGCTGCCGGTGGCCGGGTTTTTGAGGGTCGTCGCCATGTTGGTCATCTCCGGGCCAGGGCAGCAGCCAGCGCGTCGGGCGCGGTCACCGGGGGGGAGCAGGTCATGCCGGTGCAGACATAGGCGGTCGCCACCCCGCCCTGCATGCCCTTGCCGTGCGCCAGGTGCCCGGCGGGCAGATCCGTCCCCGGCGGCAGGACGCTGAGGATGCGGTCGGGAAGCGGTCGGTCGAGCACCGCCCGGCGCAGCGCCGCGGTGTCCGACGCCTGCGGGTCGCCGACGATGACGATTTGCTGGGCCTTCTGGAGAAGCTCCGCCGCGTTCAGGTAGGTCGGCAGCGGGAAGAAATTGCGGCTCAGCTCGCCGGAGAAGGCGGCGGCCAGGGCATCCGCCCGCTCCCGGTAGGCGACCTCGCCGGTGCGGTGGTGCAGGGTCGCCAGAACGGCCAGCATGGTGCCGTTGCCGCTCGGCGTCGCCGCGTCGCCGGCCGACTTGGTGCGGACGATCAAGTCGTCGGCGTCGTCCGCCGTGTAAAAGTAGCCGCCGGCCTGGGCGTCCCAGAAATGCGCGTCGAGCACCCGCACCCAGGCCCGCGCCTGTTCCAGCGCGCCGGCGTCGCCGGTCGCCTCGTGCAGGGCGAGTGCTGCGCGTGCCATGTGGGCGTAGTCGTCCAGCGTTGCCCGGTGCTTGAGCTGCCCGGCCCGCCAGCTGTGCAGCAGGCGCCCGTCCTCGGTCATGCGGTCGCGGACGAAGGCGTAGGCGCGCTGCGCGGCCGCGATCCACTCTGGCTCGTCGAAGACCATGCCGGCCTGGGCGAGGGCCGCGATCATCAGGCCGTTCCAGTCGGCCAGCACCTTGTCGTCCCAGCCCGGCTTGATCCGCTTTTCGCGCTCCCGCCAGAGGATCGCCCGCTGTTCGGCCAGCGTTGCCTCGGTCTCGGCGTCCAGCGCCTCGATGCGGTGCAGCCGGTTGAGGATGGTCGCCCCCTCCCAGTTGCCCTGGGGCGTGACGCCGTAGGCGCGCTTGAACACCTCGGCGCCGGGGCCGAGGAGCCGGTCGATCTCCTCCTCGTTCCAGATGTAGAACAGGCCCTCCTCGCCCTCGCTGTCGGCGTCCTGGGTCGCCGCGAAGCCGCCGCCCTCGGCGATCATCTCGCGCAGAACCCAGCTCACCGTTTCACGGATGCGCGCCTCGAACAGCGGCTCCCGCTCCGCCTGCCAGACCAGCGTCATCAGGTCGAGGAGCTGGGCGTTGTCGTAGAGCATCTTCTCGAAATGCGGCACCAGCCACATCTCGTCCACCGAGTAGCGGGCGAAGCCGCCGCCCAGATGATCGTAGATGCCGCCCTGGCTCATATGGGCCAGCGTGTTGGTGACCGCCTCGCGGTAGGGCTCCTTGCCGGTGCGCAGCCAGGCCCGCCACAGCAGCGTGAAGATCGGCACCTGGGGGAATTTCGGGGCGTGGCCGATGCCGCCGTGGAAGGGATCGACCTCGCGGACCAGCCGGTCGGCGATCTGGTCCAGCATGGCGAGGTCGACCTCCCCCGCCGCCCGGTTCTCGGCCAGCTTGCCCAGCGCGTCCTTCAGCGCGGCGACGTTGCGGGTCACGTTCTCCGGCTTGTTGCGGTAGGTCTCCGCCACGCCGCGCAGCACATCGGGGAAGCCGGGCCGCCCGTAGCGCGAGGCCGGCGGAAAGTAGGTGCCGCCCCAGAAGGGCTCGGCCTCCGGGGTCAGGAACATGGTCAGCGGCCAGCCGCCCTGCTGCCCCAGCATGGCCAGGGCCGACTGGTAGATCTGGTCGACGTCGGGCCGCTCCTCCCGGTCCACCTTGATGTTGACGAACAGCTCGTTCATCAGCCCGGCGATCTCGGGGTTCTCGAAGCTCTCGTGCGCCATGACGTGGCACCAGTGGCAGGCGGCGTAGCCGACCGACAGCAGCACCGGCTTGTTCTCGCGCTTGGCCCGTTCGAAGGCGTCGCGGCCCCAGGCCATCCAATGGACGGGGTTGTCCTTGTGCTGGAGCAGGTAGGGGCTGGTCTCCCGGCCAAGCAGGTTCGCGGGCATCGCAGGCGTTTCCGGTCTGTGGCGTGGTTGGGAATAAACTGGCGCGGCGGTGCCGTTGCGCCAGGGCTCCCTATCTGTATAGTGGGGCATGAGCCGAAGCGGCGCTCAACCCTTAATTTCCCGCGCACCGCGCGCCTTCCAAGGGAATGGGGCCATGAAAATCACCATCGACATCGACTGCACTCCCGAGGAGGCGCGCCACTTCCTGGGCCTTCCCGACGTGAAGCCCATGCAGGACGCCATGATGCAGGAGATTCAGGACCGGATGCAGGCCTCCCTGCTCGCCATGGACCCCGAGACGATGATGAAGACGTGGCTGCCGGCGGGGATTCAGGGCATGGAGCAGCTTCAGAAAATGTTTTGGTCCCAGATGGCCGCCGCCATGGGACAGGATGGACGCAAGTGACCGATCCGAAGCCCTACTTCGAAGCCCATGTTTTCTCCTGCACCAACCGCCGCCCCGACGGACACAAGCGCGGTTCCTGTGCCGCCCGGGGTTCCGAAAAACTCCGCGACTACATGAAGGCCCGCGCCCGCGAGCTGGGTCTGGACGGCCGTGTGCGGATCAACGCCGCCGGTTGCCTGGACCGTTGCGAGCTGGGTCCGGTGCTGGTCATCTATCCAGAGGGCGTCTGGTACACCTACCGCTCCTTCGCCGACGTGGACGCGATCCTGGAGACGCACTTGGTTGGTGGTGACCGCGTGGAACGGCTCATGCTGAAGCCGGAACAAAAAGAACTGCTGCCGGAACAGGTCGGCTGATCGTTCCGGAACCGGCACGATGATACTCGGCACGATGATCCCGACCATCTTCGCCCTCGCCACCGCCCCCGGCCGCGCCGGTGTGGCGGTGGTTCGCGTTTCGGGTCCGGCTTCCGGCGACGCGCTCGCCGCCCTGACCGGCAAGCCGCTTCCCGGACCCCGCATGGCCACGCTCGTCCGGTTGCGCGATCCCAAAACCGGCGAGGCGCTGGACGACGCCCTGGTCCTGCGCTTCACCGCCCCCCGCAGCTTCACCGGTGAGGACGTGGTCGAGTTGCACCTGCATGGCGGGCGCGCCGTGGTGGCCGGCGTGGTGGAGGCGCTGTCCACCCTGCCCGGCCTGCGCGTCGCCGAACCCGGTGAGTTCACCCGCCGCGCCTTCGAGAACGGCAAGCTCGACCTCACCGAGGCCGAGGCGGTCGCCGACCTCGTGGACGCGGAGACCTCTGTCCAGCGCCGTCAGGCCCTGCGCCAGATGGAGGGAGCGCTCGGCAAACTCTACGACGGCTGGCGCGATCGGCTGACCCGGTCGCTCGCCCACATCGAGGCCGACATTGACTTCCCTGATGAGGATTTGCCTTCCGGCGTCTCGGACGCCGCGCGTCCCATACTGAGCACTCTCGCCGGCGAGATCGACGCCCACCTCGATGACCGTGGCCGTGGGGAACGGCTGCGCGAGGGGCTGCACATCGCCATCGTCGGCGCACCGAACGCTGGGAAGTCGAGCCTGCTGAACGCTCTCGCTCGCCGCGAGGCCGCCATCGTCTCGGCCCGCGCCGGCACTACCCGCGACGTGATCGAAGTCCATCTCGACCTTGGCGGCTACCCGGTGGTGCTGGCTGACACGGCGGGCCTGCGGGAGGCGGCCGCCGACGAGGTGGAAGAAGAAGGCATCCGCCGCGCACTCGACCGCGCCGCCCGGGCCGACGTGAAGGTCGCCGTGTTCGATGCCACCGCCCTACCCACACTCGACCCGGCGACCGTCGCCCTGCTCGACAAGGACACGGTGGTCGTCCTGAACAAGACGGACGTCGTCGATGCCGCGGTGCCGGTGGTCGGCGGCTGGGAAGCGGTGGCGGTCTCGGCCCGGACCGGCGCCGGCCTGCCGGAGCTGGAGCGGCGTTTGACGGCGTTTACCGCCGATCGGCTGGCGGGCAGCGGTGCCCCCGCCCTGACCCGTGCCCGCCACCGCTCCGCCCTGGAGGAGTGTCGGGATGCCCTTCGCCGCGCCTTGACCGCTCCATTGCCGGAGCTGATGGCCGAGGATGTGCGTCTGGCGAGCCGCGCCCTTGGTCGCATCACCGGGCGGGTCGATGTCGAAGACCTGCTGGATGTGATCTTCCGGGATTTCTGCATCGGCAAGTGAACTATGGATGTCGTGACAAACGCGCCGTGCCGCTCTGTTTCACGTGAAACACGGGCCGCGCGGCGTCGCGGCGCTTGGCGTCCGGCGCTGACTCGGCTATGGTCCGGCCATGCGAACGTTCGACGTCATTGTTGTCGGCGGAGGCCACGCCGGTTGCGAGGCTGCCGCCGCCGCGGCGCGCATGGGTGCGCGCACCCTGCTGCTCACCCACAAGCTGGACACCATCGGCGAGATGTCCTGCAACCCGGCCATCGGCGGGTTGGCGAAAGGGCATCTGGTGCGCGAGATCGATGCGCTCGACGGCGTCATGGCCCGCGCCATCGACCGCGGCGGCATCCAGTTCCGCATCCTGAACCGCAGCAAGGGTCCCGCCGTCCGCGGCCCACGCGCCCAGGCCGACCGCAAGCTGTACCGGCAGGCGGTGCAGGCGATCCTCGCGGAACAGCCGAACCTGTCCATCGAGGCCGGTGGCGCCGAGGACCTGACCATCGGCGAGGACGGCCGCGTCACGGGTGTGGTGACCGGTTCCGGCGAGACCCTCGCGGCGGGAAGCGTGGTGCTGACCACCGGAACATTCCTGCGCGGGCTGATCCACATCGGCGAGGAAACCACCCCGGCGGGACGCGTCGGCGAGGCGCCGTCCATTGGTCTGTCGGACACGCTGGCGCGTTTGGGTTTTCCGCTTGGCCGTTTGAAGACCGGCACCCCGCCGCGGCTCGACGGCAAGACCATCGATTGGGACGTTCTGGAGAAGCAGCCGGGCGACACGCCGCCCCCGCCCTTCTCCTATCTGACCGACCGCATCGACACGCCGCAGATCGACTGCGCGATCACTTGGACGACGCCGGAGATGCACGCGCTGATTCGCGGCAACCTCCACCGTGCGCCGATGTACTCCGGCAAAATCCAGAGCACCGGCCCGCGCTACTGCCCGTCCATCGAGGACAAGGTGGTGCGTTTCGCCGACAAGGAGCGCCACCAGATCTTCCTGGAGCCGGAGGGGCTGGACGATGACACGGTCTATCCGAACGGCATCTCGACCTCCCTGCCCCGCGATGTCCAGCTCGGCTTTCTGAAGACGATGCCGGGGCTGGAGCGGGCGGTGATGATTCGTCCCGGCTACGCCATCGAATACGACTTCGTGGACCCGCGGGAACTGAAGCCGACATTGGAGACCCGCCGGACTCCCGGTCTGTTCTTCGCCGGCCAGATCAACGGCACCACCGGCTACGAGGAAGCGGCGGCGCAAGGCCTGATGGCCGGCATCAACGCCGCCCTGCTGGCCGGCGGCTCGGCGGAGGGCTTCGTGCTCGACCGCGCCGACGCTTACATCGGGGTTCTGGTCGACGATCTGATCACCCGGGGCACCAACGAGCCCTACCGGATGTTCACCTCGCGCGCCGAGTACCGGCTGATCCTGCGCGCCGACAACGCCGACCAACGACTGACACCGAAGGGGCTGGCCATCGGCTGCGTCGGGTCGGCGCGGCGCGACGCTTTCACGGCGAAGGCCGAGGCGCTGTCCACCGGTCGCACGCTGGTGCGCGCCCTTCAGGCCACCCCGGCGGAGCTGCAACGGCAGGGCATCGCGGTCAACCAGGACGGTGTGCGGCGGACCGCTGCCGACCTGCTGCGCTATCCCGACCTCGACCTCTCCACTCTCGCCCGGCTGTGGCCGGAGCTATCGGCGATCCCTGCCGACGTTGCCGAGCAGTTGGAGATCGACGGGAAATACGCCGGCTATCTCGACCGGCAGGAGGCCGACATCCGTGCCTTCCGCAAGGACGAGGCGCTGGAGCTGCCCGACGATCTCGATCCCGACACCATCGGCAGCCTGTCGGCGGAGATCCGGCAGAAGCTCCGGCAGGCCCGCCCGGCGACTTTGGGGGCAGCGGCCCGCATTCCCGGTATGACCCCGGCGGCGCTGGTATCCCTGCTCCGCCACGTGAAACGGCGCGACGTGAAGGTGGCCGTCTGATGAGCCTGTTCGATGCTGCGGCCTTCCAGGATGAGACCGGTGTTTCACGTGAAACGCTGGACCGCCTCGCCGCCTATGAGGCGACGCTGCGCAAGTGGCAGCCGAAGATCAACCTCGTCGGTCCCTCCACCCTGCCCGACGCCTGGCGCCGTCATTTCCTCGACTCCGCGCAGCTCTACCCGCTGCTGCCCGAAGGCGCTCGGGTGCTGGTCGATCTGGGCAGCGGCGCCGGCTTCCCCGGCTTGATCCTCGCGATCATGGGTGTGCCGGAGGTTCATCTGGTGGAGAGCGACTCCCGCAAATGCGCCTTCCTGCGCGAGGCGGCCCGCGTCGCCGGAGCGCCGGTCACCGTCCACAACAAGCGGATCGAGGCGGTGCCGCCGATTGCCGCCGACGTGGTGACGGCCCGTGCCCTGGCGCCGCTGAACGACCTGCTGACCTGGGCCTATCCCTTCCTCCAGGACCGGGGTGCGGCACTGTTTCCCAAGGGGCAAAATGTGGCGGACGAATTGACCGATACCACCAAATATTGGAAGATGCGGACCGAGCGCTTCGACAGCCGCACCGACCCCACCGGAACCATCCTGCGTGTGAGTGGTATCGCCCGTGTCTAAGACCGCGACCCTGATGCATTCCCGCTCCGACGCTTCCCGCGAGGCTGACATGCCCTCCGCCCTTCCCTCTGCTCGCGTCATATCGATTGCCAACCAGAAAGGCGGCGTGGGCAAGACCACGACCACCATCAATCTGGCAACCGCCCTGGCCGCCATCGGCAAGCGTGTTCTGGTGATCGATCTCGATCCCCAGGGCAACGCCTCCACCGGCCTCGGCATCCCGCGCGCCGACCGGCGTGTCGGCATCTACGACGTGCTGTTCGACGGCATGCCGCTGGAGGACGCCGCGACGGTGTCGACGGTGCCGAACCTGTCGATCATCACCTCCTCCGTCGATCTGTCCGGCGCCGAGGTCGAGCTGGTCACCTCCGAGCGGCGCGAGTTCCGGCTCCGCGAGGCGGTGGACAAGAGCGCGTTGGAATACGACTACGTGCTGATCGACTGCCCGCCGGCGCTCGGCCTGCTGACGCTGAACGCGCTGGTCGCTTCCCACGCCGTGATGGTGCCGCTGCAGTGCGAGTTCTACGCGCTGGAGGGGCTCAGCCACCTCGTCCGCACCATCGAGCGGGTGAAGCGCGCCTTCAACCCAGACCTCGATATCCATGGCGTCGTGCTGACCATGTTCGACAAGCGCAACAACCTGTCCGACATGGTGGCCGCCGACGTCCGCGGCTTCTTCGGGGAGAAGGTCTACGACACCGTCATCCCGCGGAACGTGAAGGTCTCGGAGGCGCCGTCCCACGGCAAGCCGGTGCTGATCTACGACATGCGCTGCCCTGGGTCGCAGGCATACATTCATTTGGCCGGCGAGGTGCTGCGCCGTGAGAAGAGGCTGAGCGCGTGATGGAGGATACCAAACGTTCGGACGGCGGTGCCCGCCGCGCCAGCCTGGGTCGTGGCCTGTCCGCCCTGTTCGGCGAGGCGGCGGAGGACTATTCCGCGCTCGACAAGGTGCGCCAGTCCAAGCAGGTGCCCATCGAGTTCATCCATCCCGGCAAGTACCAGCCGCGCCGCACGTTCGACGATGAGGCGCTGCAGGGGCTGGTCGAGTCGATCCGCGACAAGGGCATCCTCCAGCCCCTGCTCGTCCGCCGGGATTCGGAGACGACCAACTCCTATGAGCTGATCGCCGGCGAACGCCGCTGGCGGGCCGCGCAGATCGCCGGCCTGCACGAAGTGCCGGTCGTCATCCGCGAGCTGTCGGATCGTGAAGCGCTGGAAATCGCGCTGATCGAGAACATCCAGCGCCAGGACCTGACGCCGCTCGAAGAGGCGGAGGGTTATAAGCGCCTGATGGAGGAGTTCGAACACACCCAGGAGGATCTGGCGCGCTCGGTCGGCAAGAGCCGCAGCCACGTCGCCAACATGATGCGCCTGCTCGCCCTGCCCGATCCGGTCAAGGGCATGGTGCAGGAGGGGGCACTCAGCGCCGGTCACGCCCGCGCCCTGCTCACCTCCTCCGATCCGGTGTCGGTGGCGCGCGAGGTGGTCAAGCGTGGGCTGAACGTCCGCCAGACCGAAGACCTGATGCGCGGCAGTGCGCCGGTCAAGACCAAGAAGGCTGGCGGACGTGGCGGTGCCGCCACCGACCCGACGCTCAAGGACGTCGATCTGGTGAATCTGGAGGAGGAGATCTCGGCCCGCATCGGGCTGAAGGTCGCCATCACGCCCCAGGGCAAGGGCGGCTCCATCACCATTCATTACCAGACGCTGGACCAGCTCGACGACGTACTGCGCCGGCTTGGTGGTGAGTAGGAAGTCGCGGAACCAAACTGTCACTTTAGTGAAACGGCACTAACATGATCTCCCCCTAAACAGGGTCGTCCGGCCGCAGCGACGTGGCCGGAGCCGACACAGAGGGGGAAATCATGAAGCCTATCCACGGCCTGTGCCTTGCCGGCCTTACCGCGGCACTGATTGCGGGGCCGGCTCTTGCGGACCAGAAATTCCCGGCGGAATTGGTCGGGCACGGCGTCATCGACGCGGCGACCTTTGTGACGCCGCCCGCCGACGCGCCGGACCTCTTCCGCACCTCCGGCAAGTTCACCGCTGCCGACCGCAAGCGCGTCGACCAGCCCCGCAGCATCGACGGCACATCCTTCCTGTCGGCACCCGGCGCGGCGCGCGGCACCGGCATGGCACTGCCCTTCGAGGGCCAGCCGGTCCAGGGCTTCTCCGGGATCAAGGCGCTGGGCGGCGGCAGCTTCCTGGTGCTGACCGACAACGGCTTCGGCAGCAAGGGCAACTCCGCCGACGCCATGCTGACGGTGCACAGGCTGACCATCGATTGGAAGACCGGCGCGGCGGCGGTGGCCGAGACGCTGTTCCTGCGCGATCCCGACCGCAAGGTGCCCTTCCCCATCGTTACCGAGGCGACCAAGGAACGCTACCTGACGGGTGCCGACTTCGACGTCGAGAGCGTGCAGATCATCGGCGACCGGATGTATTTCGGCGACGAGTTCGGCCCCTACATCTTGGTGACCGACCGGACCGGCACGCTGCTGTCCCTGCATGAGAGCACGGTGGACGGCAAGCCCGTGCGCTCCCCCGACCATTACGCGGTGTCCACCCCGGCTGTGCCGGGCGCCGTCGGCTTCGAGGTGCGGCGCTCGCGTGGCTTCGAAGGGATGGCCGCGTCGAAGGACGGCCGGTTCCTCTACACGCTGTTCGAAGGGCCGTTGTTCAACGCCCAGCTTGGGACGGGTGGTGCCTGGGAGACCAAGGACGGGCGGGAGTATCTGCGCATCGCCGAGTTCGACGTCGCCAAGGGCGACTTCACGGGCCGCAGCTTCAAATACCTTCTGGAGGCCAACGGCAACAACATCGGCGACTTCAACATGATCGACGCCACCACCGGCCTGATCATCGAGCGCGACAACGGCGAGGGCAACCCGGCCCAGGGCTGCACCGGCCAACCCACCCCGGATTGCTTCAACGTCCCGGCGAAGTTCAAGCGTGTTTACAAAATCGACTTCGCCCAAGCCGACGCGGAGGGCTTCGTGAAGAAGGTGGGCTATGTCGACCTGATGGACATCGACGATCCGAAGGGCGTCGCCCGGCTCGGCGGCGACAAGGGCACGTTCACCTTCCCCTTCGTGACCATCGAGAATGTCGATGTGGTGGACGCCGAGCACATCGTCGTCGGCAACGACAACAACCTCCCCTACTCGTCGGGCCGTGCGCTGGGCAAGCAGGACCACAACGAGCTGATCCTGCTGCGCGTGCCGCAGTTCCTGGCTGCCAAATAAGGGGCCGCAAAATAAGGAAGAGCGTCAGCGCCGCGCCAGCGAGGCGAGCTGGAAGAGGACGCGGGCGCAGAGCGTCTGGTCAGGCATGTTGGTGCGCTTGCAATCCGCCTCGGCCTCGACCAGCCGCTCCAGCGCCTGACGGACCAGCGGCGCCGGCCAGCGGCGGGCTTGACCGGTCAGCCGCGGCTTCATCTTGAAGAACACCGGCGGGCGCAGCGCTTCCACCGCGGCGTCCGCCGACTTGCCCGCCGCCACCTGCCCGGCGACCAGCTGCAGCCGCTGGAAATGACGCTGGGCGGCGCGCAGGATCGGCACCGGGGACATGCCCTCGGCGAACAGCCGGGCCAGCGAGCGGTCGAGCGTCGCGAAGTCGCCCTCCGCCGCCGCCCAGATCGGCTCGTCGAGCGACAGGGCCGCGCTGTCACCGACGCAGGCCTGGGCATCCTCCAGTCGGACACGCGTCTCAGTGCCCATGTAGAGCGCCAGCTTCTCCATCTCGCCGCGCGCCACCATGCGGTCGCCGACCAGGTTGCCGGCAAGGAAGGTCAGGGCGTCGGGGTCGGCGGTCAGGCCATGGCCGTGCAGGATGTCGGCGATGACCCGGCCGAGCGCCGCCTCCTCCTCCACATAGCAGGGAATGGCGACGGCGCCGTCGGCCCCTTCGAACAGGGTGCGCAGCTTCGACCGGTTGCCGAGATCGCCGGCTTCGACGATGACGAGGCTGTCGCCGGGCGGAAGTGCAGCCAGGAAGGCGGTGAAGGCGGCGGCGACGTTGTCCTCCGCCTCGCGCACGCGGATCAGGCGGCGGCCTCCGGTGAAGGACAGGGCGGCGGCCTCGTCGGCCAGACGCGCGGGGTCGTCGGCGACGGCGCGGCCCAGCATCTCGGTGACCCGGAAAGGGTCTGACAGGTCGGCGACCACGGTGCGGCCCAGCCCCATGGCGCGGTCGCGCACCAGACCGGTGTCCGGGCCGTAGAGCAGGACCGCGCGGATCTTGGGATCGGGGCTGCGCAGGAAGCCGTCGATCGCCCGGGCTTGCAGCTTCACGAAGACACCGTCGGTGGCGGAGGACCGGCCTCCGGTTGTCCAGTGTGGATCAGAGCTTGCGGCCGAGCTGGGCGGCCACGCGGGTGGTGATCTCGTTGGAGATTTCCAGAATTGCGCGGTCGTAGGCGTTCTCCACCGTGACCAGGGCGCCGTACTGCTGCTCCAGCACGTTGTAGCTGATGTAGGAGCGCGCGTTGGCCTGGAACAGGATCGCGCCCGTTGCCGCGTCGATGAGCTGGTAAGGGGCGTTCACGACGAGCTGGGCGCGGGTGGCGGTCGCGTCCTTCTGAAGGGACAGCTTCTGCTCCGACGCGGTCAGCACGGTCTCCAACCGGTAGCGCGGGGCGGCGGGGCGGCCATCGGCGTAGAAGCGGTCGATCAGGAGATTGCGCAGCTTCTGGCCATAACGGTCCTTGATGCCGCCGATCTCGACCTGCTGGAGCTCGGCGGTGCCGATGCTGTTCGCCCCGAGGTTTCCATACATGGGCTGGAAACCGCAGGCCGCCGTGGCAAGCACCGCCGGCGCGAGCAGGGCGAAGGCCAGAAGCCCCCGCCGCCGGACGCCGGCTTTGCCGTTGTGGCTATTGTCGTTATGAAGGTCAGACGACGACATTGATCACCCGGTTCGGGACGACGATGACCTTGCGCACCGGCTTGCCCTCCAGGGCGCGCTGGACGTTTGGATCGGCCAGGGCGGCCTGCTCCGCGGCATCCTTCGCCATGTCGCGCGGCAGCTCCAGCGTCGCGCGCAGCTTGCCGTTGACCTGCACCGCCATGGTGACCGAGTCCTCGACCACCAGGGCGGCGTCGGCCTGCGGCCAGGGCTGGTTGACCAGCAGCGTGGCATGGCCGAGCTGCGCCCACAGCTCCTCGGCGAGATGGGGCATCATCGGGGCGATCAGGCGGACGGTGGCCTCGAAGCCTTCGCGCAGGACCCAGGCTTCGCCTTCGCCCGCGCCGTCCAGCTCGGCCAGGGCGTTGGACAGCTCGCGCACGCGGGCCACCGCCTTGTTGAAGCGGAACTTCTCCAGGTCTTCCGAGATGCCGGCGATGGCCTTGTGGACCAGACGGCGGGTGGCCTCGGCCTTGGCACTGAAGACGTCCGGCTTCGGCGTCCCGGTGGGCGGCAGAGCGACCGGCGATTCCGTCACCATCCGCCACAGGCGGTTGATGTAGCGCCAGGCGCCGTCGATGCCGGCTTCGGTCCATTCCAGGTCGCGTTCCGGCGGGCTGTCGGACAGCATGAACAGGCGGGCGGCGTCGGCGCCGTAGGTGCCGATGATGTGCGCCGGATCCACCACGTTCTTCTTGGACTTCGACATCTTCTCGACGCGGCCGACCGTCACCGGACCGTCGTTGTCGTTGCGGATGTAGTCGCCGAGATCGTTCTTGCGGATGTCGGTCGGGGCCAGCCAGGCGCCGGTGCCGGCGTCCTTGTAGGTCTCGTGATTGACCATGCCCTGGGTGAAGAGACCGGCGAAGGGCTCCTCCACGTTCAGGTAGCCGCACTGCTTCATCGCCCGCGTCCAGAAGCGGGAATAGAGCAGGTGCAGCACGGCATGCTCGATGCCGCCGATGTACTGGTCCACGGACAGCCAGTAATCCACCGCCTCGCGCGTGAAGGCGACGTCCTCGGCTTTGGGCGAGCAGAAGCGGGCGAAATACCAGCTCGACTCGATGAAGGTGTCGAAGGTGTCCGTCTCGCGCACCGCCGGCTTGCCGCAGCTCGGGCAGCTCGTGTGCT
This sequence comes from Azospirillum sp. Marseille-Q6669, assembly GCF_965111635.1. Classification (NCBI taxonomy): domain Bacteria; kingdom Pseudomonadati; phylum Pseudomonadota; class Alphaproteobacteria; order Rhodospirillales; family Azospirillaceae; genus Azospirillum; species Azospirillum sp. Marseille-Q6669. Next base: position 334,425 of record NZ_CBCOOP010000005.1, read on the forward strand.
TCCACGTCGGGTGGTGGTCCAGCGGGTTGCCGGGCTTGTCGAAGGTCACGTCGTCCGGCAGAACGACCGGCAGATCCTGCTGCGGAACCGGGACGATGCCGCAGCTCTCGCAGTGGATGACCGGGATCGGGCAGCCCCAGTAACGCTGGCGGGAAACGCCCCAGTCGCGCAGGCGGTACTGGGTGGTGCGCTCGCCCTGCCCCTGCTCCTCCAGCCGCTTGCCGACCTCCTGCTTGGCCGGCTCGACCTCCAGCCCGTCGAGGAAGCGCGAATTGCGCAGCAGGCCGGGACCGGTATAGGCCTCGTCGCCGACCGTGAAGGCAGCGGGATCGGCGTCCGCCGGAACGACCACCGGCGTGACCGGCAGGCCGTACTTGCGGGCGAAGTCCAGGTCGCGCTGGTCATGGGCCGGGCAGCCGAAGATGGCGCCCGTGCCGTATTCCATCAGCACGAAGTTGGCGACGTAGACCGGCAGTTCCCAGGACGGGTCGAAGGGATGCACCACCCGCAGCCCGGTGTCGAAGCCGCGCTTCTCGGCGGTTTCGATCGCTTCCTCGCTGGTGCCCAGACGGTTGCACTCGGCGATGAACTCGGCCAGCGCGGGGTTGCCGGTGGCCAGTTCGGCGGCCAGCGGATGGTTGGCCGAGATCGCCGCGAAGGAGGCGCCGAACAGCGTGTCGGGCCGGGTCGTGAAGACCTCCAGCTTATCCGTCCGCCCGACGAGGTCGAAGCGGAAGCGCACGCCGGTGGACTTGCCGATCCAGTTCTCCTGCATCAGGCGCACGCGCTCCGGCCAGCGGTCCAGCGTGTCCAGCCCCTTCAGCAGCTCGTCGGCGTAGGCGGTGATCTTGAGGAACCACTGCGACAGCTTGCGCTTCTCGACCAGCGCCCCGGTGCGCCAGCCGCGGCCGTCGATCACCTGCTCGTTGGCGAGGACCGTGTTGTCGACCGGGTCCCAGTTGACCCAGGACTCCTTGCGGTAGGCCAGGCCTTCCTTGAGGAAATCCAGGAACATCTTCTGCTCGTGGCGGTAATACTCCACGTCGCAGGTGGCGATCTCGCGGTCCCAGTCGATGGACAGGCCCATCGTCTTCAGCTGGGCGCGCATGGCCGCGATGTTCTCGCGCGTCCATTTGGCCGGGTGGGTCTTCTTCTCCAGCGCGGCGTTCTCCGCCGGCAGGCCGAAGGCGTCCCAGCCCATCGGGTGCAGCACGTTGAAGCCGCGGGCGCGCTTGTAGCGCGCGATCACATCGCCGATGGTGTAGTTGCGGACATGCCCCATATGGATGCGCCCCGACGGGTAGGGGAACATCTCCAGCACGTAATACTTCTCACGGGAAGCGTCCTCGCGCGCGGTGAAGCAGCCCTGCCGCTCCCACTCGCCCTGCCACTTCGCTTCGGTTTCCTTGACATTGTAACGCGACATGACCGCAGACGCCGTTCCGTGAGTTTCGTGGATCTAGACAAATAAGGCGCCGACGGCGGGGCAACAGGCGGCGGACCGATGCCTGCCCCCCACCCCGCCCGGCGCCCCCGTTCAGCGTGCCGCGGCCTGCTGGGCGACGCGGATCTGGCGGGCGCGGGTCAGCACCGCGTCCTCCAGCGTCGTCGCCGTCTCCGGCCCGACCGCGCTGTCGCGCCAGTCCGACCCGGCGCGCTGCTGCTTGAACACCGACACCCGCACGCCGTCGGCGCGGAGCTGGCGATCCATGATGTACAGGTTGACCTTGAAGCGCTCGTTCGGGGTGTCCGGCGGGGTGTACCAGTCGGTCAGGATGACGCCGCCGAACGGGTCGGCGGAGACGATCGGCATGAAGGACAGCGTGTCCAGCGAGGCGCGCCACAGGAAGCTGTTGACGCCGATGCCGTTGGGATCGCCCTGCTCGGCACCGTTGCGCTTGTTCTTGCCGAACAGGCTGAAGCCGCCGTCGGTGCCGAGAAGGCTGCCGAACTTGTATTCCTTCTTGATCTGCTCATCGACGGTTTCCGTCTGGCCGCCCCAGCTGGAGCAGCCGGCCACGGCGAGCGACGCCGCGAGCACGACGGGGGCAAGGCGAAGGACACGGGAACGGCGCATGGTCGGAACCTGGATCAATAAATTCGGGGTACCGCGCACGATACCGCGGCGGATGCCGGTGAAAAGACCATAAAAGCCCGCCCGCGGCAACAGCCGATGCGGGGCGCAGCCTGTGCCTTTGCTGTGTCCGGGGCGATGCCGGAGCCCTGCGGACGGGATGGCGCGGGCGGCGGAATTCCAACGGCGGCGCACAATGAAGGTGTGTTCCGTCGGACACACTGTTCCTTCATTGCTGCAACTTTTCGATTTCCGGCTTGCTGGCGTCCCCGCATCTGCGTACCACAGAGCCAGCCAGGACGTTAACCGGGCTGAAAATTCTGCTGCCAGGATGGAGGCAACAATCATGAACCGTTATCTGCTCGCGGGCTGCGCCGCTGCCGCTCTGGCTCTGGGTGCCGGCGCTGCCAACGCTCAGGCCAAGTTTGAAGTCAAGGTCGGCGGCGACGCCTACTTCGAAGGCGGCTACGTCAACGAAGACCGCGACCAGGGCGCCCGTTCGGTTGACTTCCGCAACCGCTTCCGCGTCATCGTGACCCCGACCGCCAAGGCCGACAACGGTCTGGAGTACGGTGGCCGCATCCGTATGCGCGCCAACTCGGGTGCCAACAACGCCCGCACGATGGACGCCGACCGCGGCTACATCTTCGCGCAGGGCGCGTTCGGTCAGGTCCAGATGGGCGTGACCAACTCCTTCAACGACGCCACCTACGTCACCGCTCCGCAGGATTACCTGCAGCTCGGCATCTATGACGGCGTCGCCGCCTGGATCGGCCAGACCTCCGACATCGGTGGCGGCCTCGCCGGTCTGAACGGCTCGATGCTGAGCCAGTCGCTGGTCGTCGAGAACAACGCGACCAAGATCGTGTACTTCTCGCCGCGCTTCGCCGGCCTGCAGGTGGGCGCCAGCTACACCCCGCGCAACGACGACTCGCACGCCTCGGTCAACCGCGCTGACCTGACCCCGGTCACCGCCACCGGCCGCGGCTTCTCGACCACGTTCGAGGATCTGGTCGAAGTCGGCGCCAACTACAGCAACACCTTCGGCGGCGTTTCGCTGAAGGCCAGCGCTGGCTACTACTGGGGTTCCGCTGCCGGCACGACCACGGTCGGCGCCAGCGTCGAGGACCTGAACGCCTGGCAGGTCGGTGCCCAGCTTGGCTACGCCGGCTTCTCGCTCGGCGGTTCGTACACCGACTTCGGTGAGTCGGGCCAGATCCAGACCGCGACCTCGGACAACGAGAAGAGCCGCCTCTGGGTTGTCGGCGCTCAGTACACCGCTGGCCCGATCGTCGTCGGCGCCAACTACAAGAGCGGCAAGGACGCCGGCAGCCTCTACACCGCTGGCGACCGCACCCTGGAAGTCATCGAAGTGGGCGCCGGCTACACCGTCGCTCCGGGCCTGACCCTGCAGGCTCAGTATGACTACTTCAAGGCCGAGAGCGACCTGAGCACGGCCGCTGCGGACCTGGACAACGACGGTCACGTCGTCCTGCTCCGTACGGTCCTGGCGTTCTAATCTGCGGTCATCCGTGGATGGAGAAGGGCGGTGGCTTCGGCCACCGCCCTTTTTCTTTGCCCATCTTCCTTGCCTGTCACGCTGCCCTTGCCTGTCGCGCTACGCCTTTTCCGTGCGCTTTCGCCCGCCGGTTCGCCGTCTGCCCTGGTGCTTTTTGGTGCGTAAAGTTTGTTCATCGCGCCCAAAATCTGGACAAGCAATGTGCTATATTTACGGCATACGGGAAAAACCATTATACTCTAAACACTTACAACTGTGTCGGAATAGCAACTGTGTTACAGTTGCACCGTTGCCACTGTCGAATCGCTCTTGTCGGGTGAGCGAACGGGTGGCTTAGTAATTGATGGGAAGCACAACCGCACGGCTCCAGTCTTCTTGGGAGCCTGCTAGAAGGATGGACCATCAATGAAGCGTTCTCTTGTTACGGGCTGCGCAGCCATCGCGATCATCGCCTGCAGCGGCATGGCTTCCGCCCAGACCAAGTTCGAGGTCAAGGTCGGCGGTGACGCTTTCTTCCAGGGCGCCTATGTCGAACAGGACCGTGATGAAGGCACCCGCTCGACGGAGTTCGCCAACCGCTTCCGCGTGACCGTCACGCCGGTCGCCACGGCCGACAACGGTCTGGAGTACGGCGGCCGCGTCCGCATGCGCGCCGCCAACGGCGCCGGCAATGTCCGCACGATGGACTCCGACCGCGCCTTCATCTTCGTGAACAGCGGCTTCGGCACCCTGCAGGCCGGCACGATCAACGGCCTGTCCGACGAGTTCGGCATCATCGGCCCGAACGTTGAGGGCATCGCCGGCGGTCCGGACAACAACACGGTGGAGTTCCTCACCGGTTCGCAGACCTACTCGCTGCTGCCGACCACCACCAACAACTTCCGCGCCTTCGCCTCGGGCGACGTCGGCACCAAGGTCATCTACCTGACCCCGACCATCGCCGGTTTCCAGGGCGGCGTCTCCTACACCCCGCGCACGGGCGACTCGCACACCTCGATCAACCGTCGTCAGGACAACGGCGGCTTCCAGGACGTCGTCGAGGCCGGCGGCACCTACACCAACGAGTTCGGCGGCTTCAGCGTCGCGGCCAGCGCCTTCTACCAGTTCGGCGATGCGGTCGATGACGGCGTTGGCGTCGGCGCCACCCGCTTCGAGAAGCTCAGCTCGGTCCATGCCGGCCTGAACGTCGGCTACGGCGACTTCAAGATCGGCGGCAGCTACGCCTACAGCGGCGACAGCGGCTACGACAAGTCGCTGACCGTGAAGGAGAAGCAGGACATCTGGATCGTCGGCGCCCAGTACGCCACCGGCCCGTTCATCCTGGCCGCCAACTACTCGCAGTCGCGTTCGAACGGCACCAGCCCGAACACCGGCTTCGTGGCCCCGGTCAAGGCCGAGCTGTATCAGGCCGGCGTGACCTACACCATCGCGCCCGGCCTGACCACGGGCCTGGAGTACAGCTACCTCGACCTCGACTCGAAGATGACGACGCTCGACAACGGCGGCATCAACCCGGACGACCGCGCGCACATCATCATGATCGACACCCGCCTGGCCTTCTGATCGGCCTTGCGGCAGCTCTGACAAAAACGGCGGCGGATACCCATCCGCCGCCGTTTTCTTTGGTGCCGGGCCTTGCTTTCCGGTGACCCTTACTTCTTGGTCGCTGGCGCCGCTTCGGTCTCGCAGAGCAGCAGGATCGCCGCGTCCTCCATCGGGGTCCAGACGGCCAGCAGGCGCTGCTTGGCCTTTTCCGCCGTGTAGGCGGTGGTTCCCGCATCGCGGATGGAACGGACCTTCACTTCGCCCAGCTTCCAGCCAGCCTTGCGGAAGCCGCCGAGGGTGGATTCGAGAATCTGGTCACGGCGGGCGTCGTCGTCCTTCTTGAACTCCCAACCATAATTTTCCTGCTTGGTGCAGCGCCGGTTGAGGTCGGCGGCGGCGGCGCCCAAGAATTCCTTGTAGGTGCCGTCGTCCTGCAGCGGGAACGGTCGCACGGCGAAGGGCGCCTGGGCGATGGCCGACCCCGCCGCCGTCTTGGGAGCTTCCTTGCCGGCGGCGGGCTTGCCGCCATTCTGGCTTCCGGCGTTTGGGTTCCCGGTGCCTTGGGCAAGGGCGTTGCCGGCCGTGAACGGGGCGGCCCCCAGAATCAGCGCCGACAGGATCAGGGGACGCATCCAACCACGCATGCCTTGTTCTCCTCGGGGTGCTTGCGTTTCGTCGGCCCGTCCGTTACCACGCCCTCCGGTTCCTGTACAGGCAGGCGCCATAAAAGGGGGAGGACCGGCATGTCCGCTTCGCACACCGACACACCAGACGCCACCGTCACAGCCCGGCTCGAGTCCGTCCGCCGCTCCATCCAGGACGGCTGCGCCGCCAGCGGGCGCGATCCCGGCGCGGTGACGCTGGTCGCCGTTTCCAAGACCCACCCGGTCGAGGCGGTGGAGGAGGCCCTGGCCGCCAGCCAGCGCGTCTTCGGCGAGAACCGCGTGCAGGAGGCCAAGGCGAAGTTCCCCGCACTGCGCGAGCGCTTTCCGGACCTGGAACTGCACCTGATCGGCCCGCTCCAGACCAACAAGGTCAAGGACGCGGTGGCCCTGTTCGACGTGATCCAGACAGTGGACCGGCCCAAGCTGGCCGAGGCCCTGGCCGAGGAGATGGCGCGCAGCGGGCGCCGCCCGCGCTGCCTGATCGAGGTCAACACCGGCGAGGAGCCGCAGAAGGCCGGCATTCCCCCGGCGGAGCTGGACGCCTTTCTGGCCGCCTGCCGCGACAGCTGGAACCTGCCGGTGACCGGCCTGATGTGCATCCCGCCGGTGGACGAGGAGCCGGCGATGCACTTCGCCCTGCTCGCCGACATGGCGCGCCGCGCCGGCCTGCCCGAGGTCAGCATGGGGATGAGCGGCGATTACGAGACGGCGATCCGCTTCGGCGCCACCCATGTGCGGGTCGGCACGGCGATCTTCGGCGCCCGCCCCACCCCCGCCGCCGGATAGCGCCGCCTATTCCGCCGGGTCCGCCACGGTCAGTGCGGTGCCCGGCGCGCAATCCTTGAGAAGCCGCAGCAGGTCCGGCAGGGGCAGCGCGACGCAGCCCGCCGTCGGCGCCTGGTCGGGCCGCGCCACATGCATGAACACGGCGCTGCCCAGACCCGGCACCACCGGATCGTCGTTGTGTCCCATCACCACGATGACGTCGTAGACATGGTCGTCGCGCCACAGCTCCTCGTGGCTGGCGGCGTAGGGGCGCTTGACCGGATGGTTGTAGGCGGGATCCGCAGGGTCGTCGCACCAGCCGTCGTCTGGCGCAATGGGCGATGCCGGCAAGCCCGTCTCGGGCCGCTCCAGACGGTCGTCGCGCCACAGCACGCGGCGCAGCGCGAAGCGGCCGACCGGGGTGGCGCCGTCGCCCTCCCGCTTGTCGGAGCGGATGCCGCCGCGGCCGAGAACGCAGCGGAACGAGCCGCCGGGCCAGTCAAGACGGCCATCGGACGGCGGGTCCGCAAGACGAACCGTGATCTCCATCGCCCTTCCCTCGCCCGTTTCCGGCCTGTCCGTTTCCGCCCTGTCCGTTTCTGGGGTCATTGCGCTCAGCCCGACACCCGCAAGCTGGGCGCCGGGGTCTGCGCGGCCCGCCGGCCCTGCTCGTACTTGGCCAGATTGCGCATCATCGTCTCAGACAGCATGTCCGGCGTCACGGGTGCAAAGGCATTGCTGTTGGCCGCCGCCGGGGCGGCGTTCGCCTGCGCCGGCGTGTTCGTTGGCACATTCGCCGCCCCGGTACCGGCCACGGCGTCCGGTTGGGCCGCCGCCGGCGCCTCCGCGGGTTTGCGGAAGCCGGAGGGAGCCGCGGTGGCGGCGAAGCCGATGGTGGAGGGGTGCGGCTTGGCGGCGTATTTGGCCATCAGGCTGTTCGCCAGCGGGGTGTCGCGCGCCGGCATCCGCGAGGGGTGCGGCGTGTCCGTCAGGCCATCGCGCCCGGACCCGCCCTCCGCCGCCCCCACCCCATGAGGCGGCGCTGCGGGCCGCTTGGCGTCCGGCAGCTCCGCCGTGACGGTGCGGGCCGGCTGGGCGGCCGGCGCCGCAGCGGCCATGGCCGGTGCCGAGGTGCCGGCGGCGGAGTCCGGCAGGGTGGCGACCGCGGTGGCTCCGGCGGTGCCGGCGGGCGGATGGCTGGCAGCGGCGTCCCCGTCGAAGCCGAGCGAGGCCATGATCTGCCCGCCGATGTCCTTGCCCTGGGCCTGTTCCACCACCGCGTTGGCGATGGACGCCATGCCGCCCAGTGGGCCGCCGAACAGAATGCCGCCGATGACCTTGGACGACGGCCTGATGGTGTCGCCGGTGATCTCCCGGTAAACGGTGTTGACGATGGGGATGTGCTGGAGCGGGTTGATGATGTCCAGGAAGTCGCCGAAGGACATATCGGCCTCGGCCTCGTACCGGTCAGGGCTGTCCCGGCTCTCCATGACCGTCAGGGCGGGCGTCGCTTGGCCCGGCGACCGCTCGCGCTGCACCGGCCGCGAAGCGGCGGCTGCGTCGATGGTGGTGGCGTCGATGGCCATGGGCGGTCTCCCGTCGCGGTGTCCAGCCCTGTCCTAAGCAACCGGTGTGCCAGTTCCCTGGGCTGGAATCCCGTCGTCTCGGGCGCTTTCGGCATGGGTCCGGACGGCGACCCGGCAAGATCTGCCGGGCAAGGGGCGTTTCCTGCCCCCTGAAGAATCGATTCTCAGGAGATGTGGTCTCAGAACATATGCCCGCTGCGCTCCGCCTTGGTGCGCAGATAGCCTTCGTTGTGGCCGTTGGACGGGAAGATATGGGGAACGCGCTCGACCACCTCGATCCCGCAGCGGGCGAGCTGGCGCAGCTTCTCCGGGTTATTGGTCATCAGCCGCACGGCGGTGAAGCCCAACTGCCGCAACATCTCCGCCGCCGGCAGATAGACCCGCTCGTCCGCCTCGAAGCCGAGAATCTCGTTGGCGTCCACCGTGTCGAAGCCGCGGTCCTGGATGCGGTAGGCGCGCAGCTTGTTGACGAGGCCGATCCCCCGCCCCTCCTGCGCCAGATAGAGCAGGACGCCGCTGCCCTGCCGGGCGATCTCGGCGATGGCGCCGCGCAGCTGCTGGCCGCAGTCGCAGCGCAAGCTGCCCAGCAGGTCGCCGGTGAAGCATTCCGAATGCAGGCGGGCCAGCACCGGCTCGCCCGCGACCGGGTTGCCGACGATGATCGCCAGATGCTCCGGCCCGCCGTCGATGGGGCGGAAGGCGGCGATGCTGGTGTTCTCGGCGCCGGACAGCGGGACGCGGGCCTCGGCCACCCGGCGCAGCGTGCGCACCACATGGACACGGTAGTCGGCGATGTCGCGGGCGCGGACCAGCAGCAGGTCGTGCTTCGCCGCCCATTCCCCGGCGCTGCCGGTGTGGCCGGTGGCCGTGTGTTCAGTAGCGGGGGCGACGATGGCTGCCGGCAGCAGACGCGCCAGCCGGGCAAGGTCCACCGCCGCCGTTTCCCGCGACCCGGGGTCCATGGCCGTGGCGGTCAGGCCCTCCGGCATCGCCCCGTCCGGGCGGTGTTCGGGGTCGGCCAGCGCGTGGGCCTCGTCCGCGGTCAGGCAGCGGGGAAGCGACAGGGCGACGACGCCCGTCCCCTCACCCATCAGCTTCAGCACCGTGGCGCGGCGGCGGGTGACGGCCAGGACCGGCGCGGCGCCGGTCAGCTGCACCAGCCGCTGCACGGCGTCGATCGCCACGGATTCCACCGACACCGCGGCGCCGACGCTGCCGTCGGCGGTCTCGATGGCGACGGCCTCGCCCCGGCGCAGGGCGGCCGTGGCCCGGTCCACCGCGCGCATGGCGGCTTCGTCCATGGGCAGGACGGCTTCGGGCGGGGCGGAGTCGGAAGGGGCGTCGGCGTACATAACGGAGGCTTCGCGTGCTGCGCCCCGAAGGGCGAAAGATCCCGACATGGGTCGGAGAGCGCGGGAAGCAAAGCGCAGGTGGCGCACCCCTGTCCAGCAAATCCCGCGCGCCACACCGTTGCCGACGGCGCAACGATGCTGGAAACCGCCGCCGGTGCGGGCGAAGCCGGGTTGTGCCATGCTCAGGCCTTTCCGATAAGTCTAGGGCAATCCCGCGCGGGCCATGATAAGTTCCGCGCCCGGAGCCACCGGTGAACGCCCCCGAATGACGCTTGCGAAACGCATCCTTCTGATCGACGACGACACCGCCCTCCGGCAGTCCCTCGCCGAGCAGCTCCAGCTTCTGGAGGAATTCGAGACGGTGGAGGCCGGAGACGGCGCCTCGGCCCTGGCCGTGGCGCGGGAGGGCGGTTTCGCCGCCATCCTGCTCGACGTCGGGCTGCCGGACATGGACGGGCGCGACCTGTGCCGCCTGCTGCGGCGCGAGGGGGTGCGCTGCCCGGTCATCATGCTGACCGCGGCGGCCTCCGACGCCGACACCATCCTCGGGCTCGATTCCGGGGCCAGCGACTACGTCACCAAGCCCTTCCGCATGGGGGTGCTGCTGGCCCGGCTGCGCGCCCAGCTCCGCGTCCACGAACAGAGCGAGGACGCCGTCTTCGCCATCGGCCCCTACAGCTTCCGCCCGGCGGGCAAGCTGCTCCTCGCCGACGGCGGCGCCCGCAAGATCCGCCTGACCGAGAAGGAAACGGCGATCCTGAAATACCTGTACCGGGCCGGCGGCGCGGTGATCGGGCGCGAGACCCTGCTGGGTGAGGTGTGGGGCTACAACGCCGGGGTCACCACCCACACGCTGGAAACCCACGTCTACCGCCTGCGCCAGAAGATCGAGCGTGACCCGTCCAACGCCGAGATCCTGGTGACGGAGCCCGGCGGCTACCGTCTGGTGCCCTGATCCCCGGTCAGGCGACCGCCGGCCTGCCGCGGCGCGGAACCATCCTCATCCCTGCCCATTGAAAAGATTGATTTCCGGGCCGCCGCGGCACGGACCCCCGTCGGGCAAGGAGATGACGTCTTGGTAGCCATCGTCGATCACGGCAGGCCGGCAAGGGCCATCCATCCCTTGCACGCGGTGCTGCTTGCCGCCTCCCTTCCGCTGTTCCTGGGGGGCCTGCTCTGCGACATCGCCTATTCCAGGAGCTTCGAGATCCAGTGGAGCAACTTCGCCGCCTGGCTGATCGCCGGCGGCATGGTCTTCGCCGGTTTCTCGCTCCTCTGGGCCTTCATCGACCTGTTCCGCGCCGGCCGGCGCCGCGGCCGCGGGCTCGTCTACTTCGTCCTGCTGCTCGTCACCGTCGCGCTCGGCCTCGTCAACGCCTTCGTGCACGCGCGGGACGCCTGGGGAATCATGCCGGAGGGCCTGATCCTGTCGGCGGCCGTCGCCGTGACCGCCCTCCTGGCGACTTGGTTCGGCTTCTCCAGCTTCGGCATGAGCCGTCCGATGGGAGAGACGCGATGAAACGCACTAGCCTGCTGGCCGCCGCCGCGCTCGTCGCCCTGCTGACCGCCTGCGACGACAACAACCCGTCGCAGCCCGTGTACGGCGCCAACCCGCCGCTGCCGGAGCAGCAGCACGGTCTGCTGCCCAGCATGAAGATCGCCAACCCCGCCTCCTGGGGGGACCGGAAACCGACCGTGCCGGAGGGCTTCACCGTCACGGCGATCGCCACCGACCTCGGCATTCCGCGCCAGACCCTCGTCCTTCCCAACGGTGACATCCTGGTCGCCGAAGGCCGGGGCGGCTCGGCCCCGCCGCTGCGGCCCAAGGACTTCATCGCCGGCATCATCAAGGCCAAGGGCACAACCTCGGTTCCCAGCGGCAACCGCATCACCCTGCTGCGCGACGCCGACGGCGATGGGCAATACGAGGAGCGCACGGTCTTCGCCGACCATCTGAACGCGCCCTACGGGCTGGCGTTCGTGAACGGCCAGATCTACGTCGCGAACCAGGACGCGCTGGTGCGCTTCCCCTACCGCGAGGGCCAGACCCGCGCCGAGGGGCCGCCGGAGAAGGTCACCGACCTGCCCTCCTACATCAACCATCACTGGACCAAGTCGCTGGCGGCCAGCCCGGACGGGCGGTTCCTCTATGTCGGCATCGGCTCCAACAGCAACATCACGGAACGCGGGATGCCCGCCGAGGCCGACCGCGCGATGGTCTGGGAGATCGACGCGCGGACGGGCGCGCACCGGCCCTACGCCACGGGCTTGCGCAACCCCACCGCGCTGGCCATCCAGCCGGGAACGGGCACACTGTGGGCGGTGGTCAACGAGCGCGACGAGCTTGGCCCCAACCTCGTCCCCGATTACCTGACCTCGGTCCGTGAAGGCGGCTTCTACGGCTGGCCCTTCAGCTATTGGGGCCAGAACGTCGACCCGCGCGCCCAGCCGCAGAAGCCTGAGCTGGTCGCCGCGGCGATCAAGCCGGACTACAGCCTGGGATCGCACGTTGCGGCCCTGGGCGTGGCCTTCTCCTCGCCGGTGATGGGCGAGCGCTTCGCCGACGGCGTGTTCGTCGGCGAACATGGCAGTTGGAACCGCAGCGTGCCCAGCGGCTACAAGGTGATCTTCGTCCCCTTCCGCGACGGCGCACCCTCCGGCGATCCGGTCGAGGTGGTGACCGGCTTCATGGGCGAGGACGGCCACACCTACGGCCGGCCGGTCGGCGTCACCGTGGACCCCAAGGGCGCGCTGATCGTCGCCGACGACCTGTCGAACACCGTCTGGCGCGTCGCGGTGACCGATCGCTCGCCCAGCGCCCAGGCACCAGCGGATATGGGCAGCGCGACGTCCGGTGGGAACGGATCGTCCAATTGAAACTGGGAACGCCGCGTCAGGGCCGCTTGCCGAGCGGTCCTGACCGGTCCGAGATGGTGACGGCGACCGGATAGCCCATCCAGCGCTGGCGCTTGTTCTCCAGGGCCGCGCCGCCGCGGGCCGGTCCGGCCGGACGCCCGCCGCCCCACAGGCCGCGGCCGCGCGGCACCACGGGCAGCAGGCGGATCTTGCGCCCGACGATGGCCAGCCGGCGCCGCCAATGGGCGACCAGCTTGGGCGAGGTGCCCACCCGCCGCGCGATCTCATGATCGGCCAGCAGGGCGCTGTTGGGGTCCTGCAACAAGTCGAGGATGGCGCGGCGCTTGTCCAGGCTGGTGTGGCGGCTGTGCTTGCGCTCCAGCGCCTTGCCGAGGTCCCAGAGCTTTTCCGCGGTCTCGCGGGCGAGGCCGCGCCAGCGGTCGACCTCCTCCCTCTGGCGCTCCATGTCGCCGTTGCTCTTTTCAAGCTGCCGCTTCAGCCCGGCCACCTCCAGCTCCAGATCGCGCACCTGTCGGCGCAAGCCGTGGACGAGCTGGTCGGGCGGCGGCGGACGGTCGGGCGGCGGGGCACTGGCGGCGGGCGGCGGTTCCGGGGTGGTGGAGACCGGACGGGCACCGCGGGCAAGATCGCGGAACGACAGGCCGGCCCTCGACAGCATGATGCGCGCGGCGCGCAGAGCGGACTGGGCCTCGCCCTGATGCTCCGACTCGGCCATGGCAAGGACTTTGGCGAGTTTGTCTGGGTCCATCCGAGGGGTCGGGGTCCGGAGGCGATTTTTCGCGTCGATGGGCGAACGGGCGCAAACTACCACATCTTATTGGATTGGGCATCTCCACATCTCGGCGGTGCGGCACGCCTTTTCCTCCTACCCCCGTCTCGCGCCGTCCCCCCTTCCATCGAGGCGGACCGGCTTATGGACGCGCCGGAGGGTCGTTTCGTGAAACAACCTTTTCACTCGACTCGCGAGGGTCCTACCGCCAAATTGTCGGTACCATGACGGCACGAACCGTTTCCGACGCCTGTTCCGGTGCGCCTGACACCCCGCCGGACTTCACCGTTCGCTTCTGGGGCGTGCGCGGCAGCATCGCCTCCCCGGGGCCGGACACGGTCCGCTACGGCGGCAACACCCCCTGCGTCGAGCTGCGCTGCGGGAACGCTCTCTTGGTCCTCGACGCCGGCACCGGCTTGCGCCCGCTGGGCGAAACGCTGATGCGCCAGGGGGAGCCGGTGGACGTCGATCTGCTGTTGACCCACAGCCACCTCGACCACATCTGCGGCCTGCCCTTCTTCGCGCCGGCCTTCGACGCGGCGAGCCGCGTGCGGATCAGGGCCGGTCATCTGGAGCGGGAGCGGACGATGCGCTCCGTCCTGGAATGCATGATGTCGGCACCGCTGTTCCCGGTGCCGGTGGAGATCTTCCGGGCCGACTGCACCTTCCATGATTTCGTCAGCGGCGAGACGCTGGCGGTGAAACCGGGAGTCACCGTGCGCACCGCCGCGCTGAACCATCCGGACGGGGCCACCGGCTACCGCGTGGAGTTCGCCGGGCGCAGCCTGTGCTACGTCACCGACACCGAGCATCCCGCCGAGGGCCGCGACCCCGCCGTGATGGAGCTGGTGCGCGGCAGCGACCTGCTGATCTACGACTGCACCTACACCGACGACGAATACGCCGCCCGCATCGGCTGGGGCCATTCGACCTGGGAGGAGTGCCTGCGCATCGCCGACGAGGCCGATGTGAAGCGCGCGGTCATCTTCCATCACGACCCCCGGCGCAGCGATGCCGACCTGGACGTCATCGCCACCGCCGCCGAAGCCCGGCGCCCCGGCACGCTGGTTGCCCGCGAAGGCATGGCGCTTCCCCTCTGATCGACAACTATCCCCTTGGACAGTGATGCGCCAAGGACACGGCCAAGCCTCCGTTCGCGTCCCGTGGCCCGTTGTCACTGCCGGATCGTGTGACAATTATGGTATGAAAACCGCCTGCAACCGCAGAGAGAACTCTGGGGAGACGCATGCGGCATCTTCTGCGCTTATCGTTGCTGGGCCTGCTCGCCGGCGGAACGCTCGCCGGCTGCGCCTCCACTCCGGGTTCCCAGGCCTCGTTCGAGGGCGGCCCCCGTTCGATCGTCCTGCACCATCCCGCCAGCGGCGAGACGGTCAGCGTCACCTACCGCCGCGCCGACGGCTATGATCCTCAAGCTCTGGACCGCATCGCCAGCCTGTTCCGCGACCGCCGCACCGGCGAGACGGTGCCCGTCGATCCCACCCTGGTGGAGCTTCTGGCCGACCTGCGGGACCGCTGCGGCGCCGACGCCGACACGCCGGTCCACATCACCTCGGGCTACCGCTCGCCGCTGACCAACGTCACGCTGGCCCGCAGCAACCCGAATGTGGCGGAGAACAGCTATCACCTCCGCGGCCAGGCCGCCGACATCTCCATTCCCGGCGTCCCGCCCCGCCGCCTCGCCGACGAGGCCGCAGCCCTGCAGCGCGGCGGCTACGCGCTCTATCCCCACACCGGCCACGTCCATGTGGACACCGGCCCGGTCCGCACCTGGAGTCCGAAGAGCGGCGATCCCCGCATCCTTGAGGCCAGGGCGACCCCGGCGAAGGCCGCGTCGGGCAAGGCGGTCGCCGCCAAGCCCGCTCCCACCGCACCGCGGACGCAGGTCGCGGCGGCGGAGCCCACCCCGCCGAAGCGTACTCCGGCCAAGGCCGCGCCCGCCTCCACCCCCGCGAAGGGCGGTGACGCCGACCTCGCCCGTGTCCGCATGGTGCTGGCCTCCCTCAAGGAGCAGCCGGAGCCTGCGGCGAAGAAGAAGCCCTGAGCTTTACCGATACGGGTCCGCGGCGTCCCGCAGTCCGTCGCCGAGGAAGTTGAAGCTCAGCACGGTCACGATCACCGGCAGCACCGGCAACATCAGCCAGGGGTACAGCGCCACCACGTTGATGTTCTGCGCCTCGGTCAGCAGCACCCCCCAGCTGGTGATCGGCGGGCGCAGGCCGAGGCCGAGGAAGCTCAGCGCCGTCTCGCCCAGGATCATGCCCGGAATCGCCAGCGTCGCCGAGGCGATCAGGTGGCTCATGAAGCTGGGCAGCAGGTGCCGCCCGATGATGCGCGCCGGGCTGGCCCCCATGAGCTGGGCGGCGGTGGTGAAGTCCTCCTCGCGCAGGGCCAGCAGCTTGGACCGCACGGCGCGGGCGAGGCCCGTCCATTCCAGAAGGCCCAGGATCACCGTGATCCCGAAATAGATGAAGATCGGGTTCCAGGTGACGGGCAAGGCGGCGGACAGGGCCATCCACAGCGGCAGCTCGGGGAAGGAGCGGATGATCTCGATCAGCCGCTGGATCAGGTTGTCCACCCAGCCGCCGTAATAGCCGGCGATGCCGCCGATCACGATGCCCAGCACGAAGCTGACCGCGACGCCGATCAGCCCGATGGTCAGCGAGATGCGCGTCCCGTAGATCATCCGCGACAGCAGGTCCCGCCCCAGCCGGTCGGTGCCCATCAGGAACAGCGTCCCGCCGTCGGCCGGGCAGGCGAGGTGCCAGTCGCTCTCCACCAGCCCCCAGAACTCGTAGCGGTCGCCGCGGCAGAAGAAGCGGATCGGCTGCACCTTCGTGGGGTCGGGCGTGTAGTCCCGTTTCAGGATCTCCATGTCCAGCCGGTAGCTGTAGCCGTAGACGAAGGGGCCGACGAACTGCCCCTCGTGGAACAGGTGCACGGTCTGCGGCGGGGCGTGGATGAAGTGGGAATTGCGGCTGTCCACCGCGTAGGGCGCCAGGACCTCGCTGACCAGGGTCGAGGCGTAGAGCAGCAGCAGCACGATGCCCGACGCCACCGCCAGCTTGTGCCGCCGCAGCTTCCACCAGACCATCCGCCATTGCGAGGCGGTGGTGAAGCGCTCCTGCTCGGGCGACAGCCGCTCGACCTCGTCGGGGTCCCAGGGGGCGGTGTCGACGGTGTGGGGCAGGGGCGTCTGGGTCGGAAGCGCGCTCATCGGCTGGCTCCCCCGCTCAGGCGGATGCGCGGGTCGAGCGCGGCCAGCGCCAGATCGGACAGGAAGACGCCGATCACCGTCAGCACCGCCAGGAACATCAGGAAGGACCCGGCCAGATACATGTCCTGGCTGCGCAGCGCCTGGAGCAGCATCGGCCCCGTCGTCGGCAGCGACATCACCACCGACACGATGGCGGCGCCGGAGACGACCTGCGGCAGCAGGTTGCCGATGTCCGACACGAAGGGGTTCAGCGCGACCCGCAGCGGGTATTTCACCAGCGCCCGCCCCGGCGGCAGGCCCTTGGCCCGGGCAGTGACGACGTAGGGCTTGTGCAGCTCGTCCAGCAGGTTGGCGCGCAGGCGGCGGATCATCGCGGCGGTGCCGGCGGTGCCGATGACGATCACCGGAATCCACATGTGCTCGAACACGCTCATCGCCTTGCCCCAGCTCCAGGGCTGGCCGATGTAGCGCGGGTCCATCAGCCCGCCGATCGAGGTGCCGAACCACACGTTGGCGAAGTACAGCATCACCAGCGCCAGCAGGAAGCTGGGCGTCGCGAGACCCAGGAAGCCGAGGAAGGTCAGGACGTAGTCGCCCAGGCTGTACTGCCGCGTCGCCGAATAGATGCCGATGGGGAAGGACACCACCCAGATGAACAGGATGGTCGCGAAGGACACGATGGCGGTCAGCGACAGCCGGTCGCCCACCACGTCCGACACCGGCAGGTTGTATTCGAAGGAATAGCCGAAGTCGCCGCGCAGCATCCCGGCCAGCCACAGCGCGTACTGCTCATACATGGGCCGGTCGAGCCCGTAGGTCTCGCGCAGCATGGCCAGCCGGCCCTGGTCCATGCTCTCGCCCCGACTCTGCATCTCGTTGACCAGCGTGGTCAGATAGTCGCCGGGGGGAAGCTGGATGATGACAAAGGTGATGACGCTGATCGCCAGCAGCGTCGGGATCATGATGAGGATGCGGCGGATCACGTAGCCCAGCATGGCCTCACCCCTTTCCGTCGAACCAGAAGCCGTCGGGCCGGTACAGCCCGAAATGCGCGCCGGGGTCGTAGTTGAACAGACCCTCCTCCGGCACGTTGCGCAGGGTGCGGCGCGCCACCACCGGCTGCGGCACCCCGGCGACCGTGCCGATGGTGAAGACCTGCTCGGCGTTGAGCGTCAGGATGCGCGTCCAGGCCGCCGCCCGACCCGCCTCGTCCGGGGCGTCGCGCCAGGCGCGGAAGGCCTCCAGCAGGTCGCGCGCCTCGGGCATGTCGGGGCGCTCGCCGTCCTTGCCCATGGTCTGGAAGAACTGGCCCCATTTCGGCCACTGGTACTTGGCCTGATCGACCGGCACCAGCTCGGCCGGGCTCATGTCCGCAGTGGCGATGGCGTTGTCCAGCCCGCGCGAGATGGACATGCAGGTGTCGCCGGCGAAGATGCGGTTGCGGAACACGTCGAGCTGCGAGGAGCGGATGTAGAGCCGCGCCCCGACGCGCCGCCAGCCGTCGGCGATCAACTCCAGCGCGTCGGTCTCCTCCGTGCTTTCCCCGGCCGTCTCCACGACGATCTCCAGCGGGCGGCCGTCGGGCAGCAGGCGGACGCCGTTGACGTCGCGCTTGGTCAGGCCGATTTCGTCGAGCAGCCGGTTGGCCTGCCGGACGTCGAACTGCGCCCAGCGGTCGCGGTAGGCCGGCACCCACAGGGGCGAGACCTCCAAGAGCGTGTTGTTGGACGGGATGGCGAGGCCGTAATAGATGACCTGGTTCATCTCCTCGCGGTCGATGGCCAGCGACAGGGCGCGGCGGTAGCGCACGTCGCGGTTCAGCGCGCGCCACACCGGGTCGTTGCAGTTCAGGTTGGGGAACAGCGCCACCTGCGCCCCGATGCCGGTGCGCCACAGCGTGACCCGTTGGTCGTTGCGCTTCGCCCCCTGCTTCAGGAAGGTGTAGTTGTCGAACCGCAGGTAGCGTGCCTGGAGGTCGCTCTCGCCCGCCCCCGTCTTGGCCGGGATGATCTTGGCGTCGGCCACCGTCATGATGACCCGGTCGATGTAGGGCAACTGCCGCCCCGCCGGGTCCACCCGATGGAAATAGGGGTTTCTTACGAAAATGAAACGTTCCGCGGGCGGAGCGGTTGTCGGAACCCAGGGCTGCAGGGTGGGCAGGTCCGGGTTGTCGAACTCGGTCAGATTGTCCTTGCGGTTGTGAAGCTGCTGCCAGCTTTTCTGCCGCTCCGCCTCCACGCGCTGCTTCAGCTCCAGCGGCTCGGTGAAGCGGGGGTGGAAGCGCCGCAGGTAATGGGCCGGGGCGTAGATCTCCACCGGCTTGGCCCCGGCCAGCATCGGCAGGAAGAAGGGGTTGGGGCGGGTCCACGTGTAGCGCACCGCCGCGGCGTCCAGCACCTCGAACTTGGGCGCTTCCCCGGCCACCATCATCTCCGGCGGCGGCCCGCCGGGGGAGCGCTTGGGGTTGTTGGCCATGTCCTCCCACCAGTAGCGGAAGTCCTCCGCCGTGAAGGGATGGCCGTCCGACCAGCGGTGGCCGCGGCGCAGCGTGAAGGTGAAGATCCGCCCTTCCTCCACATCCACCCGCTCCAGGATGTCGGGGACGATGCGCAGGCTCGGGGTCAGCGCGACCAGCCGGGCGTAGCTGTAGACGTAGATCAGCCGCGTGTCCTTGGTCCGCGCCATCAGCAGGCGCAGGTCGCCGCCGTGGCGCCCCGGCGATTGCCAGGGCCGGTCCATCGGCTCGACCAGGGGGGTGAGCGGCAGCCGCTTCTCCACCGGCGGCAGCGATCCGGCGCCGACCGCGTTCTCCAGCATCGGCGTCTCGACCGCGTCGAAGGCGCTGAGTCCGAGGAAGGCAAGCAGCAGCAGGGCGGGGCGGGCCAGCCTCATCACGCCACCTCCCGCACGCGGACGGCGGCGTCGGCGCGCACGCAATGGCCGCCGCCGAGATCGACCAGATGGGGCTGGTGGTCCTCGTCGATGGTGAAGGGGGCCGGCCAGCGCGCGGGGTCGGAGGCGCGGCCTTCCTCCAGGTCGGTCAGCGACAGCGGGCGGCTGGGGTCCGGTTCCGGCACGGCGGCCAGCAGGGCGCGGGTGTAGGGGTGGACCGGGTTGCGGAACAGCGCCTCGCGCGGCGCCGACTCGACGATGCGGCCGCGGCACATCACCAGAATGCGGTCGGCCATGTAGTCCACCACAGCCAGATTGTGGCTGACGAACAGGTAGGTCAGGCCGAGCCGTTCCTTCAGGTCCTTCAGCAGATTGAGAACCTGCGCCTGGATCGACACGTCGAGCGCCGACACCGGCTCGTCGAGCAGCAGAAGCTCGGGCCGCAGGGCCAGCGCACGGGCGATGCCGATGCGCTGGCGCTGGCCGCCGGAGAAGCTGTGCGGGTAGCGACGCAGATGCCGCGCGTCCAGCCCGACCAGCCCCATCAGCTCCTTGACCCGCGCGGCGCGCTCCGCCTCGTCGCCGATGCCGTGGATGACCAGCGGTTCTTCAATGATGTCGAAGACGGTCATCCGCGGGTTCAGGGAACCGAAGGGGTCCTGGAAGACGAACTGCACCTTGCGGCGGAAGGCGGTCAGCGCGGCGCCCTCCAGCCCCAGCACGTCGACGATCCGGCCATGGTCGTTGAAGCGCACTCCGCCGGCGTCTGGAGTCAGGGCGCGCATCAGGATCTTCGACAGGGTGGTCTTGCCGCAGCCCGACTCGCCGACCAGCCCGACGCATTCGCCGCGCGCGATGGCGAAGCTGACATCGTCCACCGCCAGCGTGCCGGCCCCGGCCTTGGCGCCGAACCAGCCGGCCTTGCGCGCGCCGTAGCGCTTGCGCACCCCCTCCACCACCAGCAGCGGCCCCGCCGCGTCGGCGCCGGGCGGCCAGGGCTGGTGATCCTTCTCCAGCAGGCTGCCGCCCTGCGAGGTAATCGAGCGGATCGGCGCCAGCCGTTCCCCCGGCGCCATGTGGAAGCGCGGAACGGCGCGCAGCAGCGCCTTCAGGTAGGGATGGCGGGGATCGGCGAAGATGTCCTCGCGGGTGCCGGATTCCATGATCCGACCGCGGTGCATCACCACCACCTCGTCGGCGAGGTTGGCGACCACCCCCAAGTCGTGGGTGATGAGCAGGACGGCCATCCCGAGATCGGCCTGGAGGTCCTTGATCAGCTTCAGGATCTGCGCCTGGATGGTGACGTCCAGCGCGGTCGTCGGCTCGTCAGCGATCAGCAGGGCAGGGCGGCAGACCAGCGCCATGGCGATCATCGCGCGCTGGCGCAGGCCGCCCGACAGCTCGAACGGGTAGGTGTCCAGCGCCCGCTTCGGGTCGGGGAAACGCACCCGGCGCAGCATGTCCTCGGCTTGCGCGCGGGCCTGCCGGGCGGTCACCCGCTGGTGCAGCCGCACCGCCTCGCCCACCTGGTCGCCCACCGTGTGCAGGGGCGACAGCGAGGTCATCGGCTCCTGGAAGATGATCGAGATGCGGCCACCGCGCAGCGCCCGCATCGCCGTGCCGTCGGCCTTCAGCCCGGCGATGTCGACAGGGCCACCACTCTTGTTTACTGGGCCCTCGCTGACGATTCCGTCGTCGAACAGGATTGTCCCGCCCGCGATGGCGGCGTTGCGGGGCAGGATGCGCAGGATCGACTGCGCCGCCACCGACTTGCCCGAGCCGGATTCCCCGACCAGGGCGACGGTGGACCCCGCCCGCACCCGGAAGGACACGCCGCGCACCGCATGGACCACGCCGCCCGGCACCTGGAAATCGACCTTCAGGTCCTCCACCCGGAGCAGCGTGCGGCTCATGGCGCCGGCCTCTTTTCGTTGGGGTCCTCCGGCGGCTCGATGCCGAGAGCGATCAGATTGTCCACCGTCACCGGGGTCAGCGCCACGCCGTTGCGCCCGGCGGCGAGGGCGGCCTGTTCGATCACCGCGTCGAAGCCCTCCAGGTTGCTGTCGAAGCGCAGGGTCTTGCCGCCACCGGTCAGCGCCGCCTGCATCCAGCCGTCGTCGCGCCCCCGCCTGGTCGCGTAATAGCGCAGCTTCAGCCCGGACAGCGCGTCCCAGCGGATGGCGCCGCCCAGCGGCCCGTCGGCCCGCAAGCCCTCGCCGTCCATGGTCAGGCGGGTCAGCTGGCGTTGCAGGGTGCGCGCCGCGAAGACCGCGAACAGCAGCGCGCAGGCCGCCAGCGGCACGGCGATCCAGGGGATGACGGGCAGGAAGGCCAGCGGCAGCACCGTCAGCGCCAGCCCCGCCCCGGCCCGCGCGTAGTCGCCGGCGAGCGCCCCGGCGGGGTAGCGCATCTCCGCGACGCTCGGCGTCTCTCCGGTCGAGGGTCTGGCCATGGGCAGCTCGGCCATGTCTCAGCGAAGTCCTTCTGCGGCGAACAAGGTATCAGCGGGCAGCCAACGAGCCGCCGGGTGGCGGCGGGTCACGGTCAGGAAACGCGCGGTGAAGGCCCAGGTTTCACCGTCCATCGCCAAATGATGCGTCAGCAGGCCGGTCGCCTCCGCCGCGTCCACCGCGCCCAGCCGCCGGGCGCGCAGATGGGCGACCGTCATGCCCAGCGACTCCACGTCGCCCAGGAAGCGCTTGCCGTCCTTCCAGGCCACCGGATCGATGTGTGTATTGACACACATCATGTTGACGGTTGACACACGTCTCGGCCCGAACACCGACAGGCCGGCGAAGCCCGCACTGGGCAGGCCCGCGGCCACGCCGGGCGCGATGCGGTTCCAGGGCGGCACCAGAACGGGCAGGGCGCGCGGCCCGAACCGACGGTCCAGCACGTTCCGCCCCTCGGCCAGTTCCGCCAGCACAGCGGCGGCGGGCCGGTCCGCGCCAAGTTCCGCCTTCTTCGCGGGGGGAGCGGCGTGGTTGGTGTGCGACCAGCCATGCTGAAGCACCGTGACGGTGGGGGCCGCGTCCACAACGGGGGCGAGGGCGTCCGTGACCCCGGCGGGGATGACGGCCAGGGCCAGCGGCGCCCCGGTCTCGACGGACAGGGCGACCATCCGGTCGAGCGCTGGCGTCGGCTCGACGGCGTCGTCGTCACGCCACCAGAGGGTGGCGGTGCGCCCGGCGGCGGCCCAGGCGTCCAGCTCGGCGGTCAACGCGTCCCAACCGGCGCGCGGCGGGCTGTCGGAAGGGGCGGTCATGGTCATCGCAAGGCTGGGCCGAGGCAGGGGATCAGCCCCAGCATGGCCCCCGCACCGGAAAAATCCAAGCGTCTTGATTGGCTTAGCGACTGTTGCCTTGGCGGTAGGCCACCGCGTCCAACAGCAGCCGGGCGGTGGCGGCGGCACCGTCCAGGCGCAGCGGGATGGCCGGCGCCGGGGGCAGGGCGAGCGCCCTGGCAACGCCCGCGGCCAAGGTTTCCGGGGTCAGGATGGCTTCGTCGACCACGGCCAGCCGGCCCCGCTCCTCCAGCAGGCGGGCACGGGTGGCCTGCTCCGTCTCGCTGCCCGCGGCGAAGGGAACGACGACCGCCCGGCAGCCGGCCTGGAGCACGTCGAGCGCGGTGTTGTAGCCGGCCTGGCTGATCGACAGGCGGCAGCGGCGGAGCAGGGCGGGGAAGTCTGGCCGCGCCCGCTCCACGACGGTGCCCGGCGGTGCCGCGGCGGCGAGCGCGCGGAAATCCGCCTCCGGCACGTCCGGACCGGCCAGCAGGCGCCAGGGTGCGTCAAGTCCAGCGGGAGTTGACGCACGCACCGCCAGGGCCGCCCGCAGCAGCGGCAGGCCGACCGCGCCGCCGCCCACCGACACGATCACCTCGCCGGTGCCGTCGGCGCCGGTCGCAGCGCCGCCCTGCGGGGCCGCGACGTAACCGGTGTAGCGGATGCGGTCGGCGATCCGCGCGGCGGCTGGGAAGGTCGCCGCGAAGGGGATCAGCTCCGGGTCGCCATGGACCAGCACATGGTCGAACAGCCGTTCCACCGTCGAAACGGTTTCCTCCAGCCGCTCCGGCTTGGCCTTGGTCACCAGGATGTCGCGCACCGACGCGGCGGTGACCGCCCCGCCGGCCTTGGCGGCCTCCAGCAGCGGCAGAAGCTCGAACCGGAAAGCGCGGCGCCCGAAGGGGAAGGATTCGATCAGCAGCGCGTCGGGCCGTACCCGCTCATGGGTTTCCAGAACCGCGGCGCGGCGCCGGGCGCGCCACGCGTCGTCGATGGGCCGGTCGTGCTCGTCGAGCAGGGTCTTGAAGCCGCTGTCGGCGGCGCGGGCGGGGGGGAGCTGGACGATCTCCGCCGCCGGGCCGTAATCGATCCCCGGCACCGGATGCCCGCCGCGCAGCACGGTGACGGCGACGCCCGCCTCGGCCAGTCCCCGGGTGATCAGCGCGGCGCGGCGGTCGTGGCCGATGCCCAGCAGATGCTGGACGTGGAAAAGAACATGCATGAGTTGTCAGATCGCCCGGGCGGCCAGCACCTCGCGCAGGCGCGTCGTCGTCTGCTCCAGGCGGTGGGCCAGGGAACGCATGATCTCCAGCCCCATCTGCGGGAAGTCGGCGATCATCTGAAGGAAATGGTCCTTTGGCACGCACAGCGCTTCCAGGTCGGTGCTGGCACGGACGGTGGCGGTGCGCGGCACGTCGCACAGGATGGCGATCTCGCCGACGATCTCGTTGGACCCCAGCGTCGCGACGGCCAGCGGCCCGCCGGGGCCGGTCACGATCACCTCCGCCTCCCCGCGCAGCAGGATGTAGGCGCAGGTGCCCATCTCGTCCTGCTCGAACAGGATGTCGCCGGACCGGAAGCTCAACCGTTCGCTGGTGAAGGCGAGAAGCTTGAGCTTGGCAGTGTCGATGTTGGCGAACAGGGGAATCCTGCGCAGGCAATTGACTTCTTCGGCGATGCTCATGCCGTCTGCCTCCTCAACGCCGCCGGCCTTATTCGGCGGACACCAATTCATGCAACAACGTACCGGGCCTGTTCAACTCGTCGAAGCGCCCATGTTCGGCGATTCGCCCGTCCTTCATTACAATGACTCGCTCGAACGCCCGTGCCAAGCCGGCGCGGTGCAGAACCCACACAAGACCACATCCTTTGCGTTCCCCCATGATGGCCGAATGCACCTTGGTCTGGCTGCTGGTGTCCAGGCCGCTGGTCGCCTCGCTCAGCACCAGCAGGTCCGGCCGCTTCAGCAGGGCGCGGGCCAGCGCCGCCTTCTGGCGCTGCGCCGCGGACAGGCGCGACCCGGCGACCCCCACGGGATGGTCCAGCCCGACCTCGACGATGGTGTCGCGCAGGTGAAGCTGGTCCACCAGATCCGCCACGATGCGGCCCACCTTGGATTGCACCTGCGCCTGCCCGTAGACCATCTTGCCGAACAGGATGTTGTCCTGGATGCTGGCCGCGGCGTTGTAGGCCTCCGGGTCGAAGAAGGCGACGGCGTGCTTCAGGTCCGCCGGCAGGTCGCTGGCGAAGAGGTGCCGCGCCTGCAAGAGCTTCTTCTCCAGGTCCGGGGTCATCAGACCCAAACGGTGGCGGGCGCCGATCAGCTTGAAGGGCAGGGTCATCAGCCGCGTCCGCTCCTCGGGCCGCAGCGCGCCCAGCCCCTCCTTCGCGGTGCGCGCCAGGATGCCCTGATATTCCGGCAGCTCGGCGAAGCCGATGAAGGAGAAGCGCTCGAAGAACTCGTGGCCGGGCGGCAGGCCGGCGAACAGCTCGACCATGGTTTCCGCCACCTTGTGGCCGGTTTCCAGGATGGTGTCGGTCAGCCCCACCTTGTCCAGCACATGCAGCATGTAGGGGTTGGAGGCCAGCGCGTCGGTCTGGAAGATCGGGCCGACCGGCGTGCCGAACAGCAGATTTTCCGCCAGCGTGGCGTTCACGGTGTAGCGGTCGGGGTCGAAGCGCTCCACCAGCCGCCCCAGGTCCGGGTTGTTCAGCATCGTGGCGCGCATGGCGTCGCGCGCCTCCAGCACGCGGGCGGCCACGTCGGGGCGCCGCTCCGGGTCGACGGTGCGGTTGAGACCCATGCCGTACACATCGTCCTGAAGCGAGACCATCGTCACCACGCGCAGGATGCGGGCCTTCAGGTCCTCCGGCCCGTCGCAGCCGGCGGCGGCGTAGTCGATCCAGTCGGCGTCCACGTCGTCGGTGGCGTTGCCGGACAGCACCGACTCGGCCATCCGGCTCTTGCGCCGCTCCGCCGCTTCCTCACCGTCGCCGTTCTCACGCAGCGGCCGGTGGCGCAGCCCGTAGACGAGGTTGTCGTAGAGCGAGGCCGAGAACAGGTAGGGGGTGGCGCCGACATAGGCGGCGCGCCGCCCGGTCACGCTCTCGGGCAGCTCCGCATAGTCGCGCTCGCCCAGCCGGATCTGGCCCGACGAGGGCAGCAGCACGCGCGCGGCGAGCTGCGCCAGCTCGTCCCGCCCGGAGCCGACGCCGATCAGCGCAGTGTGGCCGTCCAGCGGGATGTCGCAGGTCACCCCCTCCAGGATGGGCGACCCGCCGTCCTCCCCGAACGCGACGTTGCGGAAGGACAGGCTGCCCTTGAACGGCACGTCCTCCTCCTCGCGCAGCAGGCGTTCGGCCAGCAGGTCGGGAACGTGGAACTGCTCCACCACCTGCTCGTACTTGATTCGGTTGTCCTCCTTCTGCTGGTACCAGTCGAGAAGCTCCTTCCAAGGAGCGGCCAAGTCCTTGTAGGCGGCCAGCACCGCGACCAGCGCGCCGAAGGACAGCTGACCATGGATCACCAGATAACCGCCGATCGAGTAGAAGAAGAACGGGGTCAGCTGGTTTATGAAATTGTTTAGAAATTTGACAAAAAACTTTCTTTGGTAAATCTCGAAACGGATGCGGTACACGTCGCCCAGACGGTGACTGAGATCGGCGAGATGCCAGGACGCGGTGTTGTGGGTGTGCACCTCCTGGATGCCGGACACCGTCTCGCCGATGCGGTCGGCGATCTGGCGCATGGCACGTACGCGCTGTTTGCCAAGCTGATTGACCTTGCGCTGCAGCCGTGGGATGAGCCAGCCTTGGAACGGGTACAGCGACACCGCCGCTGCCCCCAGAACCGGGTCCTGGACGAAGATGAAGGCGATGTAGACCAGCAGGGTGCCGCCCTGGAACACCGGGATGGCGATGGCGTCCCCGATGAAGCCGCCCAGCGGCTCCACCTCCGCCGTGATCATGGGGATGATCTCCCCGGGCGACATCTTGCGGAAGCGGGGCAGGGGGAAGCGCAGGACGCGAACGTACAGCTCGTACCGCAGGCGGCGCAGCATCCGCTCGCCCAGCCGGCCCTTGTAGGTGTTGATGACGTACTTGAACGCGCCGTTGACCAGCACCAAAGTCAGGAACAGTCCGCATAGGACGAACAGATAGCTGACCTGATCGAGATGGAAGCCTAGGAAGGACTCCGGCAGCTTCTTCCCGGCGATCGCCTCGTTGACGATCCTCTTCGGAAGGTCGAGCGAGGCGTAGAGGAAGGGAAAGGACGCCAGGGTCATCAGTGTCAGCACGATCTGCTGACGGACGCTGTGCCGAAGGATGAATCGGAAAATGCTGGATTCCATAGCGCCATTCTACGCAAGGGGACGCCGGTGCCGGGAGCAGGCAGAAACCTTACCCCCTCTGCCGCTTGGCCGCTGGGACTATGGTTTGCCTGCACGCGGTCTGCCGCCATTGTGACGGCGGCATGACGCACACCCGTTCATCGGCCAAGCCGCGGCCGGACACAAGAGGCCAATCGGGAGAGGTAGGAACTTCATGAGCGAACGTCCGACCTCGGGCCGCGTGCTCATCTACAGCCATGACACGTTCGGCCTCGGCCATCTGCGCCGCTGCCGGGCCATCGCCCATGCGCTGGTGGAACGCTACAGCAACCTGTCCGTGCTGATCCTGTCCGGCTCGCCCATCGTCGGCAGCTTCGACTTCCGCACGCGGGTGGATTTCGTGCGCATCCCCGGCGTCATCAAGCTGCGCAACGGCGAATACACGGCGCTGAACCTGCATCTGGACATCGACGAGATCCTGTCCATGCGGGCCTCGCTGATCCGCCACACGGCGGAGATCTACCAGCCCGACCTGTTCATCGTGGACAAGGAACCGCTCGGCCTGCGCGGCGAGGTGCGGGAGACGCTGGAGCTTCTGAAGGGCCGCGGCGTGCCGCTGGTGCTCGGCCTGCGCGACGTGATGGACGAGCCGGCCCTGCTCGCCCCGGAGTGGGAGCGCAAGAAGGTCCTGCCGGCGCTGGAAAACCTGTACGACGAGATCTGGGCCTACGGCCTGCCGCAGATCTGCGACCCGCTGGAGGGGATCGAGGTCCCGCAGTCGGTGCGCGACAAGATGGTCTACACCGGCTACCTGCACCGCACCGTGCCCCCGGCGGTCCCGCACGGTCCCGGCCTGCCGGACGAACCCTACATCCTGGTCACCCCCGGCGGCGGCGGCGACGGCGAGGCGCTGGTCGACTGGGTGCTGCGCGCCTACGAGAGCGATCCCGGCATCCCCTACCGCGCCGTGCTGGTGTTCGGCCCCTTCATGCAGCCGGACCTCCAGGCCGAGTTCCTGGCCCGGGCGGAAGCCCTGCCCAACGTCGAGGCCACCGCTTTCGAGGCGCGGATCGAGCGGCTGATGCAGGGGGCGGTGGGGGTGGTCGCCATGGGCGGCTACAACACTTTCTGCGAGATCCTGTCCTTCGACAAGAAGGCGCTGATCGTCCCGCGCGAGGTGCCGCGGCGCGAGCAGACCATCCGCGCCGCCCGCGCGCAGGAACTGGGTCTGGTCTCCGTCCTGATGGACGACGGGGTGCGCGACGCCGCGGCGATGGCGGCGGCGCTGCGCCGGCTGCCTTGGCAGGCGCCGCCCTCCTCGGTCGTGGTGCCGGGCCTGCTCGGTGGGTTGGAGAGCGTCAACCGCCTGTCGGCCCGCTATCTGCCGGAACCGTCCTCCGAACCCTGCGCTTCGGAGCGCCAACTGGCCGCCGGGGACGCGGCGTGACCGTTGCCGTCATCGTGAAGGGCTGGCCCCGCCTGTCGGAAACCTTCATCGCGCAGGAGATTTTGGGGCTGGAACGGCGGGGGTTGCGTCAACTGATCGTCAGCCTGCGTCAACCGACCGACAAGGCGGTGCACGAACTGAACCGCCGCGTCACCGCCCCGGTGACCTATCTGCCCGAATATCTGCACGACGCGCCCGCCCGCGTGCTGCGCGCGCTGGCCGCGGCGCGGCGGCGCCCCGGCTGGCCGGCGGCGCGGGCCGCCTGGCTGGCCGACCTGCGGCGCGACCCCAGCCGCAACCGCGCGCGCCGCTTCGGCCAGGCCTGCGTGCTGGCGGCGGAACTGCCAGCGGACGTCACTTGGCTGCACACCCATTTCCTGCACACCCCGGCCAGCGTCGCGCGCTACGCCGCGCTGCTGACCGGCCTGCCCTGGAGCTTTTCCGCCCACGCCAAGGACATCTGGACCTCGCCGGACTGGGACCTGCGGGACAAGCTGGCCGAGGCTCGCTGGGGCGTCACCTGCACCGCGCTCGGCCTCGCCCGCCTGCGCGAACTGGCGCCGGAGCCGGAGCGGGTGGACCTGCTCTACCACGGCCTGGACTTCAGCCGCTTCCCCGCCCCGCCGGACGCGCGCCCGGCGCGCGACGGGTCCGACCCCGCCGACCCGGTGCGGCTGCTGTCGGTCGGTCGGGCGGTGGAGAAGAAGGGCTTCGACCTGCTGCTCGACGCGCTGGCGCGCCTGCCCGCCGGGCTGCACTGGCGCTGGACCCACATCGGCGGCGGCGACCGGCTGTCCGCGCTGAAGGCGCAGGCGGCGGCGCTGGGGCTGGAGGGGCGGATCGACTGGCAGGGGGCGAAGGCCCAGGACGCGGTGATCGCCCAGTACCGCCGCGCCGACCTGTTCGTCCTGCCCTGCCGCACCGCGCGCGACGGCGACCGTGACGGGCTGCCCAACGTGCTGATGGAGGCGCAGAGCCAGGGGCTGGCCTGCCTGTCCACCCGCGCCGCCGCAGTGGCCGAGCTGATCGAGGATGGGGTCACCGGCACGCTGGTGGCCCCCGAGAACCCTGCCGCGCTGGCCGGTGCGCTCGAGTCGCTGCTTCGCGACCCGGCCCGCCGCGCGGCGCTGGCGGCGGCGGGTGCCGCGCGGGTACGCCGCGACTTCGGCAGCGATTCAGGCATCGATCGGCTTCACGATCGTTTCACAACCGGAAATAGCCAACAGTCCTTTATGCCGTTTGGGGGATGCTGTGCATTGCACGGCGGCTGATGACGGGATAGAGTGCGGCTTTGCTCCACCTTTGCGACGTCATGTCGACTCTGTCCGCCTTTCCCGAACCGGAAATCCTTTCCTTCATCGACTTCGACGACGACAGCGATGCCGTGGCCACCAGCCACGAGCTGTCGCTGACGCGCAGCAAGCTGGGCGACATGCTCGACCTGCTGCCCGCCGGGCTGTTGATCCATCAGGAAATGGGCATCGTCTTCGCCAACCAGGAGGCGGCGCGCATCCTGGGCCAGAGCGGCGACGCCCTGGTCGGGCGCCATTTCCTGGATTTCGTCGAGGAGTCGGGCATCGACGACCAGCGGGACGCCTTCCTGCGCTGCCTGCGCCAGCAGGAGCTGGTGCGGTGCCAGGACGGGGTGATGGTGTCCACCGACGGGCAGCGCACCTGCGTCCAGGTCAGCATGTCGCCCCTGCCCTGGGACGGCTTGCCGGTCATCTACGTGCTGATCAACGACGTGACGGCGCTGAAGGAGTCGGAGGAGCGGCTGCGCCGGCTCTCGATCACCGATTCGCTGACCGGCGTGTCCAACCGCCGCCATTTCGTCGAAGCGGCGGAGCAGGAGCTGGCCCGTGCCCGCCGCTACGGCCGGCCGGTCACCCTGCTGATGCTCGACCTGGACCATTTCAAGAGCATCAACGACAGCCGCGGCCACGCCGTGGGGGACGAGGCGTTGCGGACCTTCACCGCCGCCTGCCGCGCCCTGCTGCGGGAGAACGATCTGCTGGGCCGCACCGGCGGCGAGGAGTTCGCCATCCTGCTGCCGGAGACCGACATCGCCGGGGCGCGCATAGTGGCGGAGCGCATCCGCCGCCGCACGGCGGAACTGAAGGTCCCATCGGGAGTCGAGACCGTGCGTTTCACCGTGTCGATCGGCGTGGCCTGCTGCGCCGCCGGGACGCGCGACGTGGACGCCATGCTGTCCAGCGCGGACGAGGCGCTGTACCGCGCCAAGGCCGCCGGACGGAACCGGGTCGTCTGCGCGCGGGAACCGACCCCGTTCTGAGCGTTTTTTCCACCATGACACCGGGGCCGCGATGCGCATCGCCTTTTATGCCCCGCTGAAATCCCCGACCCACCCGGTGCCCTCGGGCGACCGGCGCATGGCCCGGCTGCTGATGGCCGCGCTGGAGGCGGCCGGGCACAGGGTGACGCTGGCCTGCACCTTGCGCAGCTGGGACGACGGACGCCGTCCGGGCCGGGCGGAGCGTCTGGCGGCGCTGGGCGCGCGCTGCGCCGACCGCCTGACGGCGCGTTGGCGGGACGACCCGCCGGATCTTTGGTTCACGTATCACCTGTATCACAAGGCGCCGGACTGGATCGGCCCGGCGGTCAGCCGCCGTTTCGGCATCCCCTATGTGGTGGCGGAGGCGTCCTTCGCGGCCAAGCGGGCCACCGGCCCCTTCGCCGCCGGCCACCGCGCCGCGGAGGCGGCGATCCGGCAAGCCGCCGCCGTCGTCAACCTTGCCGGCCACGACGCGGAGGGGGTGCTGCCGCTGCTCGAATCGCCGGACCGGCTGGTGCGGCTGCGGCCTTTCCTCGACACGCGCCCCTTCGCGGCCGCCGCTGCGGAGCGCGACCGGCACCGGGCGAAGCTGGCCGAGCGTTACGGCCTGAACCCGGACGTCCCGTGGCTGCTGGCCGTCGGCATGATCCCCCCCCCCCCCCCGGGGGGGGGGGGGCCCCCCCCCCCCCCCCCCCCCCCCCCCCCCCGCCGGGGGGGGGGGGGGGGGGGGGGGGGGGGCGAGTCCGCATCTGCTGATCGCCGGCGACGGTCCCGTGCGTTCCCGGATCGAGGCGCTGTTCGGGGGAGGCGCACTTACCCCCACCCCCACCCTCCCCCGCCGGGCGGGGGGGGGAGGCTTAATCCTCGGCCAGCAAAGCTCTTGCGATCTCACCGCGCTCTACGCCGCCGCTGACCTGATGGTCTGGCCGGCGGTGAACGAGGCCTACGGCATGGCCCTGCTGGAGGCCCAGGCCGCCGGGCTGCCGGTGGTGGCGGGGCGGACCGGGGGGGTGCCGGACGTGGTGCGCGACGGGGTGACCGGCCTGTTGCCGCCGGTGGGCGACGCGGAGGCCTTCGCCGCCGCCGTCCGGGTGCTGCTCGACGACCCGGGGAAACGCCGCCGTTTCGGCGAGGCCGCACGTCGCATCGCCGCTGCGGAGCACGATCTGAGCAATGCGATGGAGGTTCTGGACACCGTCGTCCGGCGCGCCGCGCGGAAAGGGAATCCATGACCGACCTCATCATCCTGCGCCACGGGCCGACCGCCTGGAACGCCGCGCACCGTCTCCAGGGCGGCATCGACGAGCCGCTGTCCGACGAGGGCCGCGCCCGAGTCGCCACTTGGAGGCTGCCGCCGGACGTTCTGGGCTACCGCTGGGTCGCCAGCCCGAAGCGGCGGGCCTGGGAGACCGCCCGGCTGCTCGGCCTCGACCCGGTGCCGGAACCGCGTCTGGTCGAGATGGGCTGGGGCGAGTGGGAAGGTCGCCTGCTGGAGGAACTGCGGTCGAGCGGCGCCCTGACCGCGGACCGCGAGCGGATGGGCCTCGACTTCCGGGCGCCCGGCGGGGAGAGCCCGCGCGACGTGCAGGCGCGGCTGATTCCCTGGCTGGCCGAGGTGGGCGCCGGAGGCGTGCCGACCGGGGCGGTGGCCCACAACGGAGTGATGCGGGCGCTCTACGCGCTGGCCACCGGCTGGGACATGGTTGGCAAGCCCGCCCACCGCCTGACCGACGGCTGCGCCCACCGTTTCCGGGTGGCGGAGGACGGGACGCCGTCGGTCGTGGCGATGAACGTGCCGCTGGCGGCGCGGTGACTCAGCGGATCATAAGTCCAGATCACACGGCGAGATCGACCATCACCGGCACATGGTCGGACGGCTTCGGCTCCCAGCCGCGGGCCTCGCGCAGGACGCGGTGGCCGGTCAGCGCGTCCTTCAGCGGCGGGGTGACCCAGATGTGGTCCAGCCGCCGGCCGCGGTCGGAGGCCGCCCAGTCCTTCGCGCGGTAGCTCCACCATGTGTAGAGCTTTTCCGTGGGCGGAACGAAATGGCGCAGCGCGTCGACCCAGCCGATGGACTCCTGCATCGCCGTCAGCTTCGCCACCTCCACCGGGGTGTGGGAGACGATCTTCAGAAGCTCCTTGTGGCTCCAGACGTCGTTCTCCAGCGGCGCGATGTTCAGGTCGCCGACCATGACCATGCGGCGGTCCGGGCTGCGCCGGGTCGTCCACCACTCGGTCATTTCGTCTACGAACTGAAGCTTGTGGGCGAACTTGTCGTTCTGTTCCGGGTCCGGAATGTCCCCGCCCGCCGGGATGTAGACGCTGTGCAGCTCGATCCCGCCGGGCAGTTCGGCGAAGACGTGGCGGCAGTCCTGCTTGCCGCACCAGTGCTGCACGTCGCGCGACGCGAAGGGCAGCTTCGACAGGATGGCGACGCCGTTGTAGCTCTTCATCCCGTGGATGTGAGCGTGGACGTAGCCCTTCCCGGCCAGCGGGGCCATCGGGAAGTCGGTGTCGACGACCTTGGTCTCCTGCAGGCAGATGACGTCCGGCTGCGCCTCGTCGATGAGGCGCAACAGCAGGTCCATCCGCATGCGGACGGAGTTGATGTTCCAGGTGGCGATGCGCATCGTCCGGTGATCCGTATTGCCGATGTCAGGCGATGGTGACGGCGATGGAGCCGACGCCTTCGACCGCGCCTTCCAGCCGGTCGCCGGCGACCACCGGGCCGACGCCCTCCGGCGTGCCGGTGTAGATCAGGTCGCCCGGCTGCAGCTCGACCAGACCCGACAGGTAGGAAATCGTTTCGGACACCGACCAGATCAGGTCGGCCAGATCGCCCTTCTGGCGCAGCTCTCCGTTGACCGACAGCGTCACCGACCCCTTGTCGGGGTGCCCGATGTCGGTGGCGCGGCGCAGAGTGCCGCAGGGGGCGGACTGGTCGAAGCCCTTGCCCATGTCCCAGGGCTTGCCTTCCTTCTTGGCCGCGTTCTGCAGGTCGCGGCGGGTCATGTCCAGCCCCACGCCATAGCCGTAGACATGGTCCAGCGCGCGCTCCACCGGGATGTCGCGCCCGCCGGTGCCGATGGCCACGACCAGCTCGATCTCATGGTGCAGGTTGGCGGTCCGGGGCGGGTAGGGGATGGCGGTGCCGTCGGCGACGATGGCGTCCGCGGGCTTCATGAAGAAGAACGGCGGCTCGCGGTCCGGATCGGCGCCCATCTCGCGCGCGTGGGCGGCGTAGTTGCGGCCGACGCAGTAGATGCGGCGGACCGGGAACGGATCGCCGCCGGCGACCGGAACGGTGGGCTGGGGCCACAGGGGAATGGCGTAGGCCATGGCGCGCCTTTCTTTCGGAGGGGTGCGGTTTGGGCAACCACCCTACCGGAAAGAGCACCAGAAAAAAGCCCCAGCCGTTGGGCCGGGGCTTTGGCGCGAAGACGCCCGGCCTGGGGGGGACCGGGCGTCGGAAGCTCCGTTTTCGGAACCCGTCTGCGGCAGGGGAATGAACCGTCGGCGGGCAACCGCGCCGGCATGCCTGTTTCCGGGGGGGCCGGGGTCAGGAGCGCGATCACTTCATAGGGCTAGAGGTGGAGCCGCTTCCGGGTGGAACCAATGCGTAACGGGAATGGGTGCTATGCATGCGAGGCGGATTGTGTGGTTCTTGCTGACAAAATCGGCACCTGCCTGCATTTTACACGACCAATAGACTAGTCAATAAACGACGGCTTTCACGTTGACCGACATCGACCGCCCCACCCCCTCGGACCGGCGCACCCGCCAGCGTCCGAGCAAGTCCGGAAAGATGGCCCTTGGCCCTCTGCCGGAGCTCGTCGGCTACAATCTGCGCAAGGCGCAGGTGGCCGTGTTCCAGAGCTTCCAGAACGCCGTGGCGCCCCACGACATGACGCCGGGGCAATTCGGCGTCCTGATCATGATCAAGGAGAACGAGGGCTTGTCGCAGTCCGACCTGGGCTCGGCGGTGGGCATCGACCGTTCGACCATGGTCGCGGTCATCGACCGGCTCGAGTCGCGCGGCCTGGTCATCCGGGCGCCCTCGCCCAACGACCGCCGCTCCTACGCGCTCCGCCTGTCCCCGGAAGGGGAGAAGCTGCTGGACGAGCTGATTCCGCGCATCCAGGCCCATGACAAGGCCATGGTGAAGGATCTCTCGGCCGAGGAGCAGGCGCAGCTCATCGACTTCCTCCGCCGCATCTCGCGGGCCGGCTGAAGCTGACGGGCTGAGAGTGGCGTGCCCAAATCCTGGGCACGCGGCACCCGCCGATTGTTGACCTAATCTATTGTCCTGAAATCATCTTTCAGGAAAGGCGCCGCCGCGCCCGATCGGCGGCGGCGCTTCCGAAGGCGCGCAGGATCGCCGCCGACAGCGGGTTCTCCCAGAACCGCCATTCCGGGTGCCACTGCACGGCCAGCGCGAAGGCCGGCGCCCCGGCCACCCGCACCGCCTCGACCAGCCCGTCCTCGGCCATCGCCTCGACGATCAGCCCGTCGGCCAGCCGGTCGATCCCCTGCCCGTGCAGGGAATTCACGGTGACCGCCGCCGCCCCGCCGGCCAGCCCTTCCAGCACGCCGCCGGGGGTCAGCCGGACGCTGTGCGACGGCCCGTACTGCACGGCCAGCGGCGCCTCCTTGTCCTCGCGGTGGTTGGCGTAGCCCGGCACCTCGTGCACCCGTTGGTGCAGCGTGCCGCCCAGCGCCACGTTCAGCTCCTGGAAGCCGCGGCAGATGCCCAGCAGCGGGACGCCCATCTCCAGAGCGGCGCGGATCAGCGGCAGGGTGGTGTCGTCGCGCTCCGGGTCGTGCAGGGTGCCCGGCTCGCTGGGCGACCCGCCGTAGCGGTGCGGCTCGACGTTCGACGGGCTTCCGGTGACCAGCAGCCCGTCGAGCCGTCCGGCCACCTCGTCCATGTCCAGCGCCGTCCCCAGCGCCGGGATCAGCAGCGGCATGCCGCCGGCCCCGTCCGACACCGCGCGCACATACTTGTCGCCGACGACGTGGAAGGGATGCTCGCCCATCATGCGGGTGCAGGCGGGAACGCCGATCAGCGGCTTGCGGTTCATGGCGGGGAGGACCTCCAGACAGGATTCCGGACCGCTCCGGAAGTCGGCGGACGGGCGATTATGCGCCGCCGCCGCGCGCCGCGCCAGAGGCCCGCCGCCAAGCACAAAGGGGATGCGGGGACAGAATTGTGTTGATTCGCATGCGAATTTGTCCCATATGCCCCCCTCCTCCGCGCCATCTGCGCGGAACATCTGCTGATGGGGGAGAACGATGGCGAAGACCGCTTCTCTCTTCCAATTGGGGATGGACTTGGGAAGCGATCCAAGGAAAGCCCAAACGGAAGGTCAAATCTCCAACCGGACCAACGTGACTTCTGGTCCCTGGAGGGAATCTCAAGACGACCGCAAGGACCATTTCATCGTCCGCGATGGCAAGGTCTGCGCCGGCACCCACCTGATCGTCGATCTGTGGGGTGCCGAACGTCTGGACGAGCTGGACCATGTCCGTTCCACGCTGATCGAGTCCGTGGAGGTGGCGGGGGCTACGCTCCTGCACATCCACCTGCATCATTTCACGCCGAACGGCGGCATTTCCGGCGTGGCGGTGCTCGCCGAGTCGCACATCAGCATCCACACCTGGCCGGAACGCGGCTACGCCGCGCTGGACATCTTCATGTGCG
The DNA here is from genome assembly GCF_965111635.1 of Azospirillum sp. Marseille-Q6669. Lineage (NCBI taxonomy): Bacteria > Pseudomonadati > Pseudomonadota > Alphaproteobacteria > Rhodospirillales > Azospirillaceae > Azospirillum > Azospirillum sp. Marseille-Q6669. The sequence continues at coordinate 370,759 of NZ_CBCOOP010000005.1, forward strand.
GCGACGCCCAGCCCATGAAGGCCATCCCGGTGCTGGAGCGCGCCTTCAAGCCCACGGGCGTGAAGTGCGACGAGTTGCTGCGCGGCGAAACCGGGTCATGAGCGACTCCGGCTCCGGCTGGTACGACGAGACGTTGCATACGGATGTGGCCCAGCGCCTGCGCATGGGCCGCGTCCTGCACCGCGACCGCACCGGCCTCCAGGACTTGGTGATCTTCGAGAACCCGGTGCTGGGCCGCGTGATGGCGCTCGACGGCGTCGTCCAGACCACCGAAGGCGACGAGTTCGTCTATCACGAGATGCTGACCCATGTGCCGATCCTGGCGCATGGGCGCGTCCGCCGCGTGTTGATCGTCGGCGGCGGCGACGGCGGCATGCTGCGCCGCTGCCTGGAGCACAGGGCGGTGGAGCGGGTGACGATGGTGGAGATCGACCGTTCCGTGGTCGATCTGTCCATCGCCCATCTGCCGTCGATCAGCGCCGGGGCCTTCGACGACCCGCGCGCCGATCTGGTGATCGCCGACGGTTGCGCCTTCGTCAAGGAGACCACGGAGCGGTTCGACGTCGTCATCGTCGATTCCACCGACCCCCACGGGCCGGGCGCCGTCCTCTTCACCGAGGAGTTCTACGCCGACTGCAAGGCGCGGCTGACCCCCGGCGGTGTGCTGGTCACCCAGAACGGCGTGCCGTTCCTCCAGCCGGGCGAGCTGAAGGACAGTCACCGGCGGCTCGGCCGGCTGTTCGGCGATGCCGGCTTCTTCGTGGCGCCGGTGCCCAGCTATTATGGTGGCTTCATGGCCTTCGGCTGGGCCACCGACGACGCGGCGCTGCGCCGCCAGACGGCGGAGGCGATCCGCCCGCGCTTCGCGGCGGCGGGGCTGACCACCCGCTACTACACGCCCGACATCCACATCGCCAGCTTCGCCCTTCCGGCCTTCATGCTGGACGCGCTGAAGTAGGGCTTACGGCGGCTGGAACCCCGGTGGCTTGGCCGCCGCCGGGCAGGCGTTGGCGGGCAGGGTTTCCGAATCCACGAACTGTGCGGCGACGGACACGGCGCAGTCGTCCGACGCCGTGACCAGATGCCCGGCGCTGCGGAAGACCAGATGCCGGCTTTTCGGCAGGGTCGCCGCGGCGCGCTCCGCCCATTCCGGTGGGGTCAGCGGGTCGTAAGCGCCGGACAGCAGGAGCACCGGCACCGGGCTGGCCACCGGCAGCCGTTCCGACGCCTCCTGCGCGGCGGCGGGCCATTGGGCGCAGACGCGTCGGCCGGGATCGTCGGCGGTGACGGCGCCGTAGGGGGCGAAGCGGCGGGCGGTGTCGGCCAGCCGCAGCGGGTCGGCGGGGTTCACCGTCTCCCGGCATTCGATGGAGAAGGCCATGCCCTCCGCCGAGTCGGGGTCGCCCAGCCAGGGGGCGGGCACCCAGTCGGACAGGCGGTCGTACCGCCCCCGCCACGCCCGTTCGATCAGGGCGGGCAGGCGGGGCACGCTCTCGCCCTCGGCCATCGCCTCCAGCAGGGCCGATAGGGCGGCGCCGCTGTCCAGCCGCGCCCAGCGCGGAATCTCCGGATCGCCCACCGGCACGTCCACCGGGGCCTTGCCCAGCCGTTCCACCAGCTCCAGCAGATGGCGCTCCAAGTCCGGATAGGCGGCGCGGCACACGCGGTTGGCCGCGCAATCGTCGAACAGCCGCTTGAACGCCCGGTGCGCCAGCCAGGGCGCCTCCTCCGTCGCGTTGACGTCCGGCGGGTAGATGGAATCGAGCACCGCCGTGCGCACCCGCCCGCCGTGGCGCCGCAGGATCTCCAGCCCCACCCGCGTGCCGTAGGACACGGCGAACAGGTTGACCCGCTGCGCGCCCAGCGCCGCGGCGACGTCCATGGCGTCGTCGGCGGCGATGGGGGTGGTGAACATGGCGCCGTCCAGTCCGGCGGCGGTGAAGCGGTCGCGGCAAGCGGCGATGGCGGTGCGCTCCAGCGCGGCGCGGCGGTCCCGCGACACCGGGCGCAGGCGGGGCGAGGCGCCCAGCACGTCCAGCTCCGGGCAGTCGGTGTCCGGCTCCGCTCGTCCGGCGCCGCGCGGGTCGAACAGCACGACGTGGCGCGACCGGCGGAAGCCGGCGGTCAGCGACCACCACACCTCCATCCGCTCTTCCACCGCCTCGCCGCTGCCGAAGGGGGAGGCGCCGGGGCCGCCCTCCAGAAACAGGACCGGGTCGGGGGACGGCTGCTTGGCGGTGGACAGCAGGACGACGACCGGCAGACGGAAGGCCCGCGTCGCCGGACGGTCGCGCCGGTCGGGCACGCCGACGGTCCCGCACAGCGCGGCCTCACCCTCCGGCACGGAGAACCAGCAGGGGCCGGGCACGAAGCGGGGGTCGGCCTTGGCCGGCGCCGGAGCAAGCGCGGGCGCCAGCGCCACCGCCAGCAGGGCGGCGGAGAGAGTCCCCAACCACCGATGATGGGCGCGTCTCGTCACGCGGGTCGATCGTCCTCAGCAGCGAAAGGGCGGGCGGGGATCGGCCGGGCGATGGCCCATCCACCGGTCCCACCACTTTTGATGCTTTCTCTTTGACCCAGCGGGGCGGGCTTGTCCAGGACAAGAGGAATTCCGTCCGTCCAGGCCCCGGCGCGTTCAGCCCCGGGACGGGCCCATCCGGACGGCGCCTCGCTCCGCCGGCTTGGCGCGGCTCCGCTCCCGCCACAGGGCGGGGATGGCGAGGCTGGCGACGCTGGCGAGCAGCAGGACCGCCTTGGTGAGCTGGTTGAAGGGGCCGCCGAACAGGTCGATCAGCAGGATCGCGTAGGCGACCAGGACGTGGAACAGGTAGACCTGCAGCGAGTGCCGTCCCAGCAGCCGGAGGAAGGGCAGGTTGAACAGCGCGGTGAGCAGCCGGGCGGTGCCGGCGGCGACCGGGTGGGACGACCGCGGCCCGGCGATGAGCAGCCAGGACACGGCATAGGCCAGCGCCGCGAAATTCGCGAGGTAGACGAGGCTGAACTCGGTGCGGTCGACGTAGCGCAGGAAACGCTCGCCGACGATCGGGCTGACCAGCTCATGGACGAAGGACAGGTGCCAGGCCGCGCAGACCACCACGGTGACCAGCGCCGGAACCAGCCAGGGCGGCCGCTCGACCGGGAACCAGCGGTCGGTGTCGAAGCGGCCCCGCTGCACGGCGCTGCCGATCAGCAGCCCGGCGACGTAGAGCACCTGCCAGGCGAGCGGGTTGAACGGCCCGCGCACCGCCAGCCCGTCGCTGAGCCGCCCCAGGCCAGCGTCGAGAGCGGTCAGCACCGGCACATGCAGGCCCATCTGCACGGCGGCCCACAGCGCGGCGCTGCCCAGCGCGACCTTGCGGGCGTGGCCGTCGAGGATCAGGCGGAGCAGCAGCGGCGTCGCCGCGAGGTAGAGGATGTACTGGATCAGCAGATCCGTGAAGGTCGGGGAATGCAGAAGGAGCGCGCTCGCCAGCAGGGTGCCGGGCTCCAGCCAAGCCAGATGCCCGAGGAAGCCGCCCAGCGGCTCCCGCGCGCCGGGGACCAGCACCACCATGGCGGTGACCAGAGCGATCACCAGCATGGTCGAGACGTACAGCTCGCGGGCGCGGGCGAACAGGCGCCGCCGGGCCGCCTCGGGTGAACGCTGGGTCCAGACGCGGGTGTAGTACATCCCGGCGACGATGCCCGACAGCAGAACGAAGCCCTGGGCGTCCTGCACATAGCCGAGTTCGGCGTGGTTGACCTTGGCGAGCAGCACGCCGCCGGCCAGCACCACATGGTTCACCATCATGAAGACGAGGAAATACCCCCGCAACCCGTCGAGCGTCGCGGAGCGGCTCATTGGGCAACGCTCCGCCGCGGCGGCCGGGTTGTGGGGGAAACGGCCGTTTTCATCGGTGCGTGGCGCATCTGTCGCGTCTCCGTCGCTGGTGTGGGCGCTCCTCGGGTCGCCCCATATTCGGCGTTAACGGATCGTTAATCCTTGGCCGAAGCCGTCCGGGAGAGCCTTTTCGAACAAAGGCTTCCCCGAACCGGTTCCAGCATCGGGTGTTCAGGCCTCAGGCGTTCAGGCCGCCGTCCACCGTCAGGGTGGCCCCGGAAATCTGGCGGGCCGCCGGGCTGGCCAGGAAGGCCACCGCCGCCGCCACATCCTCCGGCTGGCCGTAACGGCCGAGCGGCGTCTGCGAGCGCAGGATTTCGGCATGGGCGCCGTCGGCGGGATTCATGTCGGTGTCGGTCGCCCCCGGCTGGACCAGATTGACCGTGATGTCGCGCGGGCCGAGTTCGCGGGCGAGGCCGTGCGTCAGGGCGACCTGCGCCGACTTGGTCATCGAATAGACGGTGACGCCCGGGGCGGTGATGCGGTCGGCGAGGCACGACCCGATGAAGACGATGCGCCCCCCGTCCTTGAGATGCGGGATGGCCGCCTGCGCCACGAGCACCGCCGCGCGCACGTTGACGTTCAGAAGCGCGTCGATGTCGGCGAGGCTCATCTCCGCGACCATGCCCTGGCGGGCGATGCCGGCGTTGTTGACCAGGATGTCGAGGCCGCCGAGCGCTTCCACCGTCCGGCCGACCAGGGTCGCCATGGCCGCCGGATCGGCGCTGTCGGCCTGGATGGCGACCGCGCGCCGGCCCTTTGCCTCAATCGCCCGGACGACCTCGGCGGCGCGCTCGGCCGACCGCTCGTAGGAAATCGCCACATCCGCGCCCTTGTCGGCGAGCGCCAGCGCGATGGCGGCGCCGATGCCCCGCGAACCGCCCGTCACCAGCGCGCGCTTGCCAACCAACTCACCACTCGGCTCAACCATGTTCCGGACTTTCTGTATCGTTCGATACAAAAATAGCTAGAGGCGTTCGGCGCCGCGGTCAATGTTTTTTGTATTGATCGACACAGAAATAGAACGCCGCTGTCCGAGGTCATTGCCCCCACGCGTCGGCGGGATTAAATAGTGATCGATGCAGAAATCACGCCCGACCCCGCCCACCGACGACAGGACCGTCCAGACGGACGGCACGCCACCCGCCCGCGGGCGCGGCCGGCCGCGCGCCTTCGACCGCGAGGCCGCCCTGACTCAGGCGACCCGCCTGTTCTGGACCAAGGGCTACGAGGCGACCTCCATCGCCGACCTGACGGAGGCCATGGGGATCGGCTCGCCCAGTCTCTACGCCGCCTTCGGCTCCAAGGAGGCGCTCTACGTCGAGGCGGTGAACCATTACCGCAAAAGCTACGAGGGGCTGGTCTGGGGGCGCTTCTTCACCGCCGGCACGGCGCGCGAGGCGGTCATGGGCCTGCTGATGGACTCGGCCGCGGCGCTCACCGGCTGCCGCGGCGACATCCCGCGCGGCTGCATGGTGACGCTGTCGGCGGTCGGCAGCGAGGGGCACGCCGAACTGGGCGAGGTGGTGCGATCGGCGCGCGCCTCGGCGGTCGATATCCTGACGGAGCGTATGGCGCGGGCCGTGGCCGAGGGCGAGATTCCGGCCTCGGTCGATCTCCACGCGCTCGCCCGTTTCGTGCAGACGGTGCAGGCCGGCATGTCGATCCTCGCCCGCGACGGCGCGGAGCGCGCCGAGCTGGAGGCCGTGGCCGAGGTCGCGATGCTGGGCTGGGACGCCCGCGTCGGCGGCCACCCGGCCACCTGAGATTTCGGGGAAGCGTCCCCTGTCATCCAACCGCTTGGTCCGGCACGCGGAAATCGGGCTTGACGGAAATCATCCGATAGCGGATTAATTGCTCCTCTGCACCAAGGAGAGGAGTCATGCAAACCTTGTGGAACGCCCTGCTGCGGCAGTGGCTGGACCGCGACGGCGACGATGCCGGCGTGGAGACGCTGAGCGCCCATCTGCGGCGCGACATCGGGCTGGACGGAAGCGAAGCGGGCTATATCCCGGCCCAACATATCCGGGAACGGAACCTTTCGGATGCCCGGTCATTTTTGACGTTGCAAGCGTATCGCTGACAGGCGATACCCGATCCTGCGGTTTCCCTTCGGGGCCGCGCCTTCCTTCAACCCCTGCCTTTCTTCAACCCACGGAGACGACGATGAAAGCCATCGTACCCACCACCCCGAATCGCCGACAGGGCGATTGGTCCGCCCATACCACCCAGCGAGCTAACGGCTCCCTTCTTCAACCCAGCGCATTGGAACGCGAATTCCGGATATCGAGAGGAAGCCATGTGTGTCTTTTTGGGGTTTTGCGGTCGTTCGGTCTTCGTTGAGCACGCCCATTGGGCCTCTCCGGATCGTTTTTTCGACGCCCGGCGGGATAACGGGGAATTCGTGATATGGCTTGGACGCCTGAACATCATCTACACACCGGCCCGATGGGGTCCTCGCTCGGGGAGGGTCGCTGATGCCGGCCCACGTTCGCCCTGACGAGGTGACCACCGTCGTCCATGTGCTCGAGGCGTTTCGCAAGCTCGATCCCGACCTGCCGATCCAGTATGCGCTGTCCTTCATGACGATCGCGCAGAACGAAGGGATTTCCATCGGCGAGCTTGCGGAACGCCTGGGCATCGCCCAATCCTCCGCGTCGCGCAACGTCGCGGCGCTCAGCCGCTGGCACAGCTTCGGGAAGGCCGGACTCGACCTCGTCCAGGCCCAGGAAGACCCGCGCGAACGCCGCCGCAAGATCGTCACGCTCACCGACACCGGCCGCGCCTTCCTTGAGGAGCTGCGCGCCATCGTGAAGCCGGCGGTCCACACCCCGTCCGAACCGCGCCGCGCCCGTTCGGCCTGAGTCCACCTGCCCATCCGTTGTGTTCGGTCCGCAGCGCTTGACCGGGGTGGTCCATCCTGCCACACCAGCCCCGGACCCACCGACGGACCCGCGCGCCATGACCTCCTCCGCCTGCCCCTGCTGTTCGGGCCTTTCCTTCGAGACCTGCTGCGGCCCGATCCTGGCCGGCGCGCCCGCCGCGACCGCGGAGGCGCTGATGCGGTCGCGCTACACCGCCTTCGTGCGCCACGACCTCGACCATGTGGAGCGCACCCACGCGCCGGAGATCCGCGAGGACTTCAACCGCGCCGAGGCGGAGCGGGTGGCCGACGAGTGCGACTGGCAGCGGCTCGACGTACTGCGCGCGACGGAGGAAGGCGACGAGGGCACCGTCGAATTTCTCATCCATTTCCGCCGCGACGGCCAGGACATGCGCCATCACGAGCGCGCGTCCTTCCGCCGCCTGGACGGCCAGTGGCTCTACAGCGCCGGCGAGGTGAACCCGAAGGGCGAGCCGCGCCGCGTCGTCAAGGTCGGCCGCAACGAGCCCTGCCCCTGCGGGTCGGGGAAGAAGTTCAAGGCCTGCTGCGGCCGCTGAGGGCGAACCCGGATCATGGAACCGCGCTTCGCCTGCACCGCCTGCGGAAAATGCTGCCACGGGCTGCTGCCGCTGACGCTCACGGACGCGGTGGTCCACGCCGTCCGCTTTCCGCTGGCGCTGGTCTGGACGGTGGTGCGGTCGAACGCCAAATCCTACGACCTCGCCACCCGGTTGGGCACCACCGTGCGCCTGCCCAACCGCAAGACGGTGGCTGTGCTGATCCAACCCACCGCCTACCTGCCGAACCATTTCCCCTGCCCGGCGCTCCAGCCGGACAATCTCTGCGGCATCCACGCCGACAAGCCGTCGCGCTGCCGGACCATGCCCTTCTACCCCTACCGCGAGGAAAAGGACCAAGCCGACCTGCTGGTTCCGCGCAAGGGTTGGGAGTGCGACGTCTCGGCGGAGGCGCCGGTCGTCTACCGCAACCACGCCATCCTCGACCGTGCGGACTTCGACCGCGAGCGCGCCGAGCTGCTGGAGCAGGCGCCGGTCATGCGCGTCTACGCCGACTATATGCTGAAATACATGCCCTGGATCGTCAACGAACTGGCGAAGATGGCAACGGCCCCGGCGGGGGGGAAACTGGTCACCAGCCTGTCCTCCTTCCTGACCGCGACGCGGCGGACCGATGCGCGGGAACTGGCGGCAGCCCAGGTGCCGCTGATGCAGGCGATGGCCGAGCGCACCCGGAACGATCCGGCACTGGCGGAGTTCCACAAGAACTACGCGGGCTGGGCCAAGGAGATGGAGCGGCTGGCGCAGCGCCCCTGATCGCGGCGAAGCCAGGGGGTCAGGCGGCGATCCCCAGCCCCTGGCGCAGCAGCCCGACCAGCACGCGCAGCGCCCGTTCCTGCTGGTCCAGCGTGAGGCCGGAGCGGCCGGGCTGGTCGGCGACCTGCTCGGGCAGCGGCGGCAGGTGGACGAAGCCCATGGGAACGTCAAGGTCCGCCGTCTCGATCACGTGGCGGGCGCGGTAGAACAGGTGGTTGCAGACGAAGCCGCCGGCGTGGTCGCTGAAGGTCACCGGCAGGCCGGCGATGGCCAGCTCGCGGATCAGCGTGGGGACGGGCAGGGTGGAGCCGTAGGCGGTCGGCCCGTCAGGCTCGATGACGTCGTCGGTGCGCATCACGCCGGCGTTGTCGGCCTGCTCGCTTTCGTCGCGGTTCCAGGCCAACCGCTCGATCTTGATGTATTCGGACCCGGCGGCCATCCCGAAGCACAGGGCGGCGGCGGGCCGGTGTTCCTCCAGCAGGGTGGCGAAGGCCGCGCCGCAGGCGTCGTATTCGACGGGAAGGACCGCGGTGACGATCCCCGGCTCGCCGGCCAGCCGCTCCATGAGGAGCGCCGTCGGGTTGACGGCGTGATCCCCGAAGGGCTGGAACCCGGTGAGCAGGATGGGAGCCGTCACGGCGGACGCCTTTCGGTCGGAGTGGTCAAGAACTGCGGCTATGGCATTCCAAGTCCCCTCTCCCCTCTGGGGAGAGGGTTAGGGTGAGGGGGTTGAGCGTGTCGATATGTCCGGCAAAAGCGCAACCCCCTCACCGGCCCTTCGGGCCACCCTCTCCCCAGAGGGGAGAGGGCTAAGAAGGCTGAACCCAATCATTTTAGCTCAAGGACGCAGAAGGCCGATGATGTCCTTCACGCCGTTCAGGTTCGTCTCGGCGATGGCCGCCGCGCGCTCGCCGCCGCGGCGCAGCAGGCGGTCGATTTCCGCCTTGTCGTCCAGCAGCTCCTTCATGCGGGTGGTCATCGGTGCCAGCTTGGCGACCGACAGGTCGACCAGCGCCGCCTTGAAGCCGGAGAACTGGGCGCCCGCGAACTGCTGCACCGTCTGCTCGCGCGTCTGGCTGGACAGGGCGGCGTAGATGGTCACGAGGTTGTCGGCCTCCGGACGCTTCTCCAAGTCGGCCACATTGTCCGGCAGCGGCTCCGGATCGGTCTTGGCCTTGCGGATCTTGGTCGCGATGGTGTCGGCGTCGTCGGTCATGTTGATGCGCGAATATTCGGACTCGTCCGACTTGCTCATCTTCTTGGTGCCGTCGCGCAAGGACATCACGCGCGTCGCCTCGCCGAGGATCTGCGGCTCGGGCAGCGGGAAGAACTCGGTGTCGTAGCGGCGGTTGAAGGCGCCGGCGATGTCGCGGGCCAGCTCCAGATGCTGCTTCTGGTCCTCGCCCACCGGGACGTGGGTGGCCTTGTAGAGCAGGATGTCTGCGGCCATCAGCACCGGGTAGGAGTAGAGGCCGAGGTTCGCCATGTCCTTCTGCTTGCCGGCCTTCTCCTTGAACTGCGTCATGCGGTTCAGCCAGCCGAGCGGCGTGTGGCAGGAGAGGATCCAGGCCAGCTCCGAATGGGCCGGGACGAAGGACTGGTTGAAAAGGATGTTCTTCTCCGGGTCGATGCCGGCGGCGATGTAGGCCGCGGTGACCTCGCGGATGTTGTTGCGCAGGACCTCCGCGTCCTGATCGATGGTCAGCGCGTGCAGGTCGACGACGCAGAAGATGCACTCGTAGCTGTTCTGCAGCTCGACCCAGTTGCGCAGCGCCCCCAGATAGTTGCCGAGGTGAAGCTGCCGGGTCGGCTGCATGCCGGAGAAGATGCGGTTCACGGGAGGACTCTCGCTCGAAACTTCTGGAAGGCGGCTGTTATCGCCCCGGAACCGGGCGGGGTCAAGACACGGGCGGCTCCAATTCCGGAGTGCCCTTGCGCAGGAAGCCCTTCAGGTCGGCCAGATCGGTGGCGCCGGTCAGCTGCGCCAGCGTCCCGAACACCGCCACGCCGCCGCCGACCAGCAGGGCCAGCGCGCCGAAGCGGACCAGCGTGGACGCGGCCTCCAGCCCCGGCGCCAGCAGCGCCGCGCCGGCCAGCAGCGCCGCCCCCATGCCCAGCGCCGCCGCGGCGATGCGCGGCGCGCGGCCGAGGAAGCGCCCGTCGAGCTGCAGGAAGCCACGGCGGCGCAGCGCGTGGCCCAGCAGGGCGAGGTTCAGCCAAGCGGTCAGCCCTGTCGCCAGCGCGATCCCCACATGCCCCAACACCGGCATCAGCGCGATGCCCAGCGCCAAGTTGGCGACGGTCACCACCACGGCGACGCGCACCGGGGTCGCCGTGTCCTGGCGGGCGAAGAAGGCGGCGTTCAGCGCCTTGACGATGACATGGGCGGGAATGCCGATGGCGTAGGCGGCCAGCGCCCAGGCCGTCGCCTGCGCCTCCGCCGGGCCGAAGGCGCCGCGCTCGAACAGCACCGACACGATGGGCGCACCGGCCACGCCCAGCGCCACCGCCGCCGGCAGGCCGAGCAGCAGGCTGAATTCCAGGGCGCGGCTGAGGTAATGGCGGACCATCCGCTCGTCCCCCGCCGCGGCGTGGCGGGCGAGCACGGGCAGCAGTGCTGTGCCGATGGCGATGCCGATGACGCCCAGCGGCATCTGGTTCAGCCGGTCGGCGTAATAGAGGAAGGACACCGCGCCCGACGGCAGCAGCGAGGCCAGAACGACGTTCAGGAACAGGTTGATCTGCATGACCCCGGCGCCGATGGCCCCCGGCCCGACCAGCCGGAACAGGCGGCGCATCCCCTCGGTCATCCGCGGCCGGCTCAGGCGCAGCGTCACCCCCGCCGCCCGGCAGGCCCAGCCCATCCAGACCAGCTGCACCACGCCCGACAGCGTCACCGCCGCGGCCATCGCCCGCCCCGGCTCCAGCCCCAGCCGCGGCGCGGTCAGCAGGGCTGCAATCAGCGTCAGGTTGAAGGCGATGGGGGCGGCGGCGAAGGGGCCGAAGCGGTCCAGCGCGTTCAGCACGCCGCCCAGCAGCGCCACCAGCGAAATCAGCGTCAGATAGGGGAAGGTCAGCCGCGCCATGTCCACGGCCAGAGCGAACTTCGCCGGCTCGTCCACGAATCCCGGCGCCAGGGCGTGCATCAGGGCGGGCATCGCCAGGATGGCCAGGGCGGTGAAAGGCAGCAGCACGCATAGCAGGATGGCCAGCGCCTGCTCGGCGAAGGCCACCGCGGCTGCGCGCCCGTTGCGCTGCAGCTCCGCCGCGAACAGCGGGACGAAGGCGACGCTGAAGGCCCCCTCCGCGAACAGGCGGCGGAAGAAGTTGGGCAGCTTCAGCGCCACGAAGAAGGCGTCGGCCACCGGCCCGGCGCCGAGCACCGCCGCGGTCAGAATGTCGCGGGCGAAGCCGGCCAGCCGGCTCAGCAGCGTCAGGCTGCCGACGGTTGCGATGGCGCGGGCGAAACTCATCCGCCGACCATCCCGTTCGGCGCCGATCCTTGCGGCGGCGGTACCAAAGAACCCGCAAAAGTTTGATTGCTCTCTATTTCCTGTATCATTGGTCGCCGGTTTGTCCATTGAAGGGGGAAGTCGGCTGGCGCATAATGACCATTAGGCAGTGTTTGAGGTCGGCAGTGCGACGATGGATCGCTTTTCCGCGGGGGATGGAGGCTCGTCTCGTTTTTCCCGCCGTTGCGGTCGCCGTCGCCATCGCGGCGCTTTGGTGGACGCTGCTGACCCGCATCGACCGTGAGGAACGCTTCCTCGACCAGACGACCCGCCAGCACACGGCGGCGATGGCGCAGCTGGTCGAGGAACAGGCCATCGCCACCTTCCGCCGGCTGGACGATCTTCTGATCGACGTCGCCTCCCATGTCGAAAAGGACATTCCGCTCCTGATTCCCACCCGGCGGTCGTTCGAGGAAGGCTTGGCCGCCTCCATCCGGATTTACGACGCGAACAGCTGGCTGTCCATGGGCTTGGGGCGGACCACCACCCGCAATCCGGTGCTGGAGTGGGAGGAGTTCGCCCGGCACAAGTCGAACGCCCACCGGAAGGGAAATCAGAAGGGCTTCGTCATCGGCCTGCCCTTCGTCGGCCCGGGCACGTCGGATGTGTTCATCCCGGTGTCGCGCCGGCTGGAAGGGGCGGACGGGACGTTCCGCGGCGTCGCCGTGGTGGACGTCCCGGCGGAGATCTTCTCCCGCTTCTATGGCCGGTTGGACCTGCCGCGCGACAGCTCGGTCGCCATCGCCCGCGCAGACGGGCCCCTGCTGGCCCGCCAGGCCCTTCAGGATCAGGTGTTCGGGCGCAGCTTCCGGGGCTCCGGCCTGTGGCCGGAGGCCGGCAGCGGAACGGTCCGGCACCATCGCGTCGTCAGCCCGGTGGACGGGGTGGAGCGCATCTATGCCTTCCGCGCCTCTGCCGACTACCCGCTGATGACGGTGGTCGGCGAGTCGGTGGAGACGGTGTTCGGCGCGTGGCGGCAGAACCGCTTCTATTCCATCATCTGGGCCGCCGCCGCCACCGCGGTGATCCTGCTGTTCACAACCGCCTTCCTGGTGGAGCTTCAGCGGCGGCGCCACGGCGACCGGGCGCTGCGCATCCGCAACCGTGCGATGGAATGGAGCGGCGACGGCATCCTGATCGCCGACGCCACCCGGCCTGGCGTGCCGGTGGTCTACACCAACCCCGCCTTTTCCCGGCTGATGGGGATCGGCCCCGGCGCCGCCGACGGGCGCGCCGCGCGGGAGGTGCTGGCCGGGCTGATGGGGGACAAGGCGGGGCTGGGCCCGCTGTGCGACGGCGCCGAGGACGCCGGGGACATGAGCGCGGAGTTCCTGCGTCCCGGCGGCGCCGCGGGACGCGGCGCGCCGGAGGTCTGGCTGGAGCTGCGCGCCTCGCCGGTGCGCGGCGCCGGGGGGAGGCTGGTCAGCGTGATCGCCACCGTCCGCGACATCACCGAGCACAAGACCGCCCAGGCCGCGCTGGCCGAGGCGCGGCGGGAGGCCGACCGCGCCAACATCGGCAAGTCGAAGTTCCTGGCGGCGGCCAGCCACGACCTGCGCCAGCCCGTGCAGTCGCTGATGTTGCTGATGGAGGCGCTGTCCGCCCGCGCCACCGATCCCGCCATGCGCAAGATCCTGACCACCATGGACCGCGCGCTGGGCGCCCTGAAGATGCTGCTCGACGGGCTGCTGGACGTGTCGCGGCTGGAGGCCGGGGCGGTGGAGCCGAAGCGCGCGGTCTTCCCGGTGACCGAGCTGCTGGACCGCATCGCCGCCAACAGCCGCCCGGTGGCGGTGCGCAAGGGGTTGCTGCTGCACATCATGCCCTGCGGCGCCCATGTGGACAGCGACCCGATGCTGCTCGGCCGCATCCTGCAGAACCTTGTCGAGAACGCGCTGCGCTACACCAACCGCGGGCGTATCCTGGTCGGCTGCCGGCGGCGCGGCGCGGTGCTGCGGATCGAGGTGTGGGACACCGGCATCGGCATCCCGACCGACCGGCAGGAGGACATTTTCCAGGAGTTCGTGCAGGTCGGGAACGCCAGCCGCGACCGCGACCAGGGGTTGGGTCTCGGGCTCGCCGTGGTGCGCCGGCTGGCCGGCATGCTGAACCACCCGGTCAGCCTGCGCTCCGAACCGGGGCGCGGATCGGTCTTCCGGGTGGAGGTGCCGCTCGCCGATGCTCCGGCCCCGGCCGAGACGCTGCCGGGAGACTTCCCCGTGACCGCCCGCATGCGGGCCGGTGCCCGCGTGCTGGTGGTCGAGGACGACCCCATCGTCCGCGAGGGGCTGTGCGCGATGATCCGGCAATGGGGGCACGAGGTGTTTCCCGCCGCCAGCTTCGGCGAGGCGGTGGAGGCTTTGCGCCGCCACCCCGATCCCGACGTGATCGTCGCCGACTACCGGCTGGGCGAGGGGCACACCGGCACCGAAACCATCCGCGAGGTGCGGCGGCGGTCGAAGCGCCCGATCCCCGGCATCCTGGTGACCGGCGACACCGCCCCGGAGCGTCTGGCGGAGGCCGAGGCCGGCAAGTTCAGCATCCTGCACAAGCCCGTCCTGGCCGACGATCTGCGCCGGGCCATCGCGCTGGCCCTGGCCCCGGCCGCGCTGGCCCCACCGGCGCCAGCCACGCCGTCCGGCGCAGCGTCGCGCGAATTGGTCGACTGAACCAGCCCTTTGCCATTCTAAAGGCCGTGTCATGCGCCGGGCGTGCGGCAGCCCGTGCCTGTTTGCCCATTGCGTCGAACCCGTCCCTTTGCTTGTTTGCCTGTTTCGGAGGCAGCGTCCGCGGTCTCCGACCCGAAAGCGTTCGACAAAAAGAACCTGTTCCCGGAGAGAGGAATCCACCCATGATCCGTGCGAAGCTGGCTGTGACCGCCGCCGCCGTCGCCTTGGGGGCCGGCCTGTGGGCCGGGGCCGCCCAGGCCGACATCACCATCGCGCTGGCCGGTCCGATGACCGGCGCCGCCGCCGCCTATGGCGAGCAGACCCGTGCCGGCGTCGAGGCCGCCGTGGCCGACATCAACGCCAAGGGCGGGCTGCTCGGGCAGAAGCTGGTCCTGACCATCGCCGACGACGCCTGCGACGCCAAGCAGGCGGTGGCCGCCGCCAACAAGCTGGTGAGCCAGAACGTCGCCGCGGTGATCGGCCATGTCTGCTCCGGCGCCTCCATCGCCGCCTCCAACGTCTATGGCGAGGAGGGGATCGTGATGATCTCCCCCACCGCGACCAGCCCGCAGCTCACCGACCGCGGCCTGAAGAACGTCTTCCGCGTCTGCGGCCGCGACGACCAGCAGGGCGAGGTGGCGGCCAAGCTGATCGCCGACCGCTACAAGGGCAAGAAGGTCGCCATCGTCCACGACAAGCAGGCCTACGGCCAGGGCCTCGCCGACGACGTGAAGCGCCGCCTGAACGCCGCCGGCATCACCGAGGCCGCCTTCACCAGCATCACCGCCGGCGAGAAGGACTATTCCGCGCTCATCACCCGGCTGAAGTCGGACGGCGTGGACGTGCTCTACTACGGCGGCTACGACCAGGAGCTGGGTCTGATCGCCCGCCAGGCCGCCGACCAGCAGTTCCGCCCGCAGATCATCGGCGCCGACGGCATCCAGCCGCAGTCCTACTGGAACATCGCCGGCGACACGGCGGAAGGCACGCTGTTCACCTTCTCGCCCGACCCGCAGCGCAACCCCGCCGCCAAGCCGGTGGTCGAGGCTCTGCAGGCCAAGAACATCCGCACCGACGGCTTCACCCTGTTCGCCTACGCCGCGGTGCAGACCTACGCCGAGGCCGTGCAGAAGGCCAACAGCGCCAAGTCCGACGCCGTGGCGAAGGCGCTGCGCGCCGGCCCGTCCTTCGACACGGTGGTCGGGTCGCTGTCCTTCGACGACAAGGGCGACCTGAAGCAGCCGGGCTATGTGTTCTGGGCCTGGAAGAACGGCGAGAAGGTCCAGGTGGACTGAGTCCATCCGGCCGATTCGGAAAGGAAGGCGGGGCCGCGGTGCCCCGCCTTTTTTCTGTCCGCCTGATTCCCGGCCCGCCCGATTCTCCAGTGGGTCGGCGATTGCCAAGGACCGGTGCGAACCTTTTTCCCCGTCGCCGTGTTTGCGCAGAGGTAACTGCACACCGTCATTGGGCAGGGAGGCCGCGATGCATCGCCACGCCGGACGCCGTTTGCGCACTCGCAGGACCGCCGGGATCATCCTGTGCGCCAGCCTTCTCGGCCTCGGCGCCTGCGCCTCGCTGGGACCGCCGCGCACCGCGGAGCCCGCGCCTGGAGCGGTGGAGGCGCTGGACGGCATGGTGAAGGGACCCTGCAACCGTCCCGTCGCCTCCGTTCTGGCCGGGGAGGGGATTCCGGTCGGGCAGTTCCGGACCGCGATCTACAGCGAAGCGCGCACCGGGCCGAGCGCGCGGGTGTCGCAGTACGAGATGTGGCTCTATCCGCGCGACAAGGCCGGCGTCCTCATCGTCAAGATGGACGAGAGCTGCCGCCCGATGCAGGTCTACACGCGGGAAGGCGGCAACGTGCAGGCCTTCAAGGCGGGGTAGGCGTCGCCTCGGCCGCTGGGGCTCTGGCAATCGCCGACTCCGATTCCGGAGCCGGGTGGGTTGGCAATCGCCGACTGACCCGCCGCCGACTCACCCGCGCGCGGCGGGGAGGATCTTGCGCTCCGGAATCGGCGGGGGCGAGGGGTAGAGCAGGACGCCGGTGTCGGAGAACTCCACCCGCGCCGCCTCGTAGACGGCCAGCGCCAGATCAAGCGCCACGCGGAACTCCGGCTTGAAGTGCTTCAGCTCCTTGTAGCCGCCGCCGAACTGGGTGAAGAGCGCCTTCCAGGTCACCGGAATCGGGTCGCGCAGCACATGCAGCCGGTAGGCCAGCCAGACATAGACGTCGATCGCCATCGAGCAGCCGCCGATGTGGCGGATCGCCGGCTCCCAGATCGGGACGGGGGAGCGCTTCAGCGCGGCGAAGAAGGTTTCCGACAGTTGCACCGTCTCGCGCCACAGGGTGCCCTGGCCGTCGTCGTCGCGCAGGCGGATGCCGCCGTTGACGATGTTCTCCTTGGCGAAGCCCTCGGCTCCGTCCTTGTCCCAGAAGAAGGTCAGGCGGCACAGGTTGATGCGGGTCGCCTGCTCCTGCACCGCCTTGTAGGTGGACCCGCCGGCCGAGACGCCCATGCGGTCGAGCCAGTCGTTCATCGAGCGGCCCAGCTCGATCTCGCGGCTGTTGTCCTGGATGGCGCGGGTCTGGAGATAGAGCAGGATCAGCCGCGCCTTGGCGCCGTAGGGGACGCCGACCGGCATCAGGCTGCCGTCGCGCTTGCGCTCCTTGCCCGGTTCCACCAGCAGGGTGACGCGGCCCTGGTCGCGGCGCCATTCGGCGTCCGGCGCCAGCTTCCGGTGGGGCAGGCTGGTCAGGCAGAAGCCGGAGTAGGTGATGCCCAGCGCGTTGGACTCGTCCTCCAGCACCGCCGCCGCGACATCGACGACGCTGGCCCGCTTCGGGTCCACGAGGTTCCGCGCCTCGCGCCGGCCATGCGTCATGATGAGTTGGTGCACGTCGCCCATAGGTCCCCCCGTCCATTCTGCCTGCAGTCGATCATGCACCGTCCGGAGAGTCCATTTGGCGATCGCCGACGAGGCTAATTGAGACCTAATTGCTGGAGTCTATTTGCTAGGTCGGCGATTGCCTGGGGACGACTCGGGGGTGCGTCGGCGATTGCCAGAAGACTCGTCGGCGTTCGCCAAGGGACCGTGTGGGAATCATCGGAGACTCGGCCCAGACTTAAAGCGACTCGGGCATTGGTCGGCGATTGCCAAGGCGGGGTGGAGCGGGCGAGTCGCGACTCGGGATTTCATGGGGTGATCTTGGCGATGTCTGGCCGATGTCTGGACCGGCGGTCGGCGATTGCCAAGGCGCCACGGTGGGCCGGTTTGGCAATCGCCGACTCCTCCCTCTCCTCGGCGGGTGAGGGGAAGCGGCATGGTCGGCGATTGCCAAGGCGGCGCCCCTCCGCGCCGGGCACTTCTGCCTTGCGGGGCCATGCGGGCACGAAACGCCAGCGCGGCTGTTTACGCTTGGCCTCCGCGGTGATTGGGGGCGTGCTTTGGGAGATCCGCGAGATGAGCGATGAGGGTTTCACGGACCGCGTTCTGGACGGCGTGAACGGGCTGGACGGAACCGCCCGCCGCAAGGCCGTCGCCCTGGGCGCGGAGGTGCCGGCCCTGCGTGACGGGCTCCAGGTGCCCAGCTCCCGCATGGTGCTGATGCCGGCGCTGGGGGCGCTGTGGGCCGCCGGGCTGGGCATGGAGAAGCCGGGCTGGTCGCGCCTCGCCCGGCAGGGGTTGCTCGCCATCGCGCTGGGGACGGTGGCCGGCAAGGGGATCAAGCGCGTCGTCTGCCGCGCCCGCCCGAACGAGGGCCGCGACCCCAGCCGCTGGGGCAAGGCGGACGGCAAGCACGCCTCCTTCCCCTCCGGCCACGCCATCAACGTGTCGGCGCTGACCACGGCGGTCGGGCTGAACCGCGGCCTGTCCTCGGCGACCATGGTCAGCCTGGGCTTCGCCGCGGCGGTGGGCTGGTCGAGCCTCGCCACCGAACGGCACTGGGCGTCCGACTATGCCGCCGGCATGGCGACGGGCGTGCTGGCCGGTCTGGCCGCCGAAGTGATCGACGGCTGGGTGGAGGACCAACTGTCCTGAGGAACGGGCGTCACCCCCGTCCTCACCCCGCCGGGTCGGCGAGCGCGTGCAGCAGCCGTTCGCGGATCTGGGCCAGCTTGCTCTCGTGGGTGACCTTCAGGCCGAAGACGTCCTTCACATAGAAGACGTCGATGGCCTTCTCCCCGTAGGTCGAGATCTTCGCCGAGGAGATCTGCAGGGTCAGGTTGGTCAGCGCGCGGGTCAGGTCGTAGAGCAGGCCGGGGCGGTCGCGCCCGTTGACCTCGATCACCGTGTGGGTGGTGGAGGCGTTGTTGTCGATCAGCACGCGCGGCGGCACGTGGAAGACGCGGGTGCGGCTGGCGTGCGGGGCCTTGCGCTTGGTCAGGTCGTGCAGCGGCTTCAACTGGCCGGACAGCACCTTCTCGATCATCACCGACAGCTTGGCGAGCTTGTCGCCGCTCTCGAAGGCGCCGCCGCCCGCCGCGTCCTGCACGGTGAAGACGTCCAGCGCCATGCCGTTGGTCATCGTGAAGATGCGGGCGTCGACGATGTCCGCCCCCGCCGCCGCCAGCGCCCCGGCGAGGCGGGAGAACAGACCGTGGTGGTCGGTGGCGAAGATCGTCACCTCGGTGATCGCCCGGCCGCGGTCGATGCGCGTGTTGACGGTCAGCGGCCGTTCGTCGCGCAGCGCCTCGCGGACCAGCCGCGCCTGCCGGCCCAGCGTCTCCGCGTCGAAGGCCAGCCAGTAGGCCGGGTAGCCGAGCGCGAGATGCCGTTCGAAATCGGCATCGTCGAAGTCGGACAGCTCGGCGCGCAGCGCTGCCTGGGCGGCCTGGATGCGGCGCCCGCGCCCTTCGACCGACAGGCCGCCGGACATCACCTCCTCCGAGCGGTTGTACAGCTCGCGCAGAAGCGTGGCCTTCCAGTTGTTCCAGCGCTGCGGGCCGACCGCCCGGATGTCGGCCACCGTCAGCACCAGCAGCAGGCGCAGCCGCTCCGGCGACTGGACGAGCGAGACGAAGTCGCGCACCGTCTTGTCGTCCTCCAGGTCGCGCTTGAAGGCGGTGTAGGACATGGCGAGGTGCCAGCGCACCAGCCAAGCCACCGTCTCCGTCTCCTCCGCCGTCAGGCCGAGCCGCGGGCACAGCTTCTCCGCCACCCGCGCGCCGAGGATGGAATGGTCGCCGCCGCGGCCCTTGGCGATGTCGTGCAGCAGCACGGCGACGTAGAGCGCGCGTCGCGACACCACCTTGTGGATCACCTCCGACGACAGCGGCAGCTCGTCGGTCAGCTCGCCCATCTCGATCTTGTGCAGGATGCCGAGAGCGAACAGCGTGTGCTCGTCCACCGTGTAGACGTGGTACATGTCGTACTGCATCTGCGCGACCACCCGGCCGAAGTCGGGGATGAAGCGGGCCAGCACCCCGGCCTCGTTCATGCGGCGCAGCGTGATCTCCGGGTCCTTGCGGCCGGTCAGGATCTCCAGGAACAGCCGGTTGGCCTCCAGGTCGGCGCGCAGCTTCGGCCCCACCACCGACAGCGAGCGCGTGATGGCGCGCAGCGCGTTGGGGTGGATGTCGATGTCATTCTGCTGGGCGGTGTGGAACAGCCGGATCATGTCCAGCGGCTCGTCCTTGAACTGGCGGTCGCTGCGCACGTTCAGCCGCTCGCCGTCCACCACGAAGCCGTCCACGTCCTTGCGGCGGGCGAGTGCGGCCAGCCGCAGGATGTTGAACTTGGGCGGGCGCTTCGATTCCGCCTCCAGCGCCGCGCAGAAGATGCGGGTCAGGTCGCCCACGTCCTTGGCGACCAGGAAGTAATGCTTCATGAAGCGCTCCACGCCCTTGGTCCCGGCGTGGTCGGTGTAGCCCATGCGGTTGCCGATCGACGTCTGCACGTCGAAGGTCATCCGGTCCTCCATGCGCCCGGTCAGGTAGTGCAGGTGGCAGCGCGCGGTCCACAGGAAGTTCTGCGCCTTGGCGAAGCGCTGCGCCTCCTCCGGCAGCAGCACCTTCTTGCCGACCAGATCGTCGACGTCCTCGACCCGGTACAGGTACTTGGCGATCCAGAACAGGGTCTGCAGGTCGCGCAGGCCGCCCTTGCCGTCCTTCAGGTTGGGTTCCAGCACGTAGCGGCTGTCGCCCAGCTTCAGGTGGCGGTTGTCGCGCTCGGCCAGCTTGGCCTCGACGAATTCCGGCCCGGTGCCGGCCACCACCTCGCGGTCGAAGCGGCGGCGCAGCTCGGTGAACAGCTTGCGCGGACCCCAGAGGTAGCGGGACTCCAGGATGGCGGTGCGGATGGTGACGTCGGCCTTGGACTGGCGGATGCAATCGTCGACGCTGCGCACCGCGTGGCCGACCTTCAGCCCGAGGTCCCACAGGATGTAGAGCATGTACTCCACCACCTGCTCCACCCGCGGGGTGCGCTTGTAGGGCAGCAGGAACAGCAGGTCGATGTCGGAGAAGGGCGCCAGCTCGCCCCGGCCGTAGCCGCCGGTGGCGACGATGTCGAACACCTCGCCGGAGGTCGGATTGGGCGAGGGGAAGATGTGGGTGACCGTGAGGTCGGCCAGCGAACGCACCACCCCGTCGGCGAGGTAGCAGTTCTGCCGCACGCAGTCCTCACCCGATCCCTTGGCCTCGAAGCGGGCGCGCACCTCCGCCCGCCCGTCGTTCAGCGCGCCGCGCAGCCGGGCGATCAGGGCGGGGCGCAGCTTGTCGCCGGTCCCATGCTCCGCCACCAGCTTCTCCAGGTCCTCCGCCAGCTTGCGCCGGGACAGGATCGCGCGCTTGTTGGGGATGTTGGCGGTGCCGGCGTCCTTGGCGTCGGACGCGTCGGCGGAGGCGGCGCGGGTGGAGAGCATCGACAAAACGTGAGCCTTCCCAGGGATGCGAGGGGTGCGACGAACCGTGCGGCGTCCCGACTATAACGGGAAAGAGGATAATTCGCACGCGGCACACCAAAAGAGGCTGCCGTCTGTTTCCTGCATGATCCAACTGGGAGCGCTGCTGCGACGGCTGTGCTGGAACGGTCGTGCTGTGATGGCCGTCACTGACGCGCTCCATTCCAAAGAGGTAAGGAGTCGTCCGTGAGACACGCGCGAGGGAGGCCATTGATGATCCCGAACCCCGGAACGGCACGGCGGGAGCTGGCGAACCTCGGGAACGCCCTGACCCTGGCGGAGCGCGGTCTGCCGCGTCACACCCCGGCCGAGCTGATGGCCTGGCTGGTGCACGCCCTGGCGCTGTGCCCCGGCTCCATCGGCGACGCGCTTTTGTTCGAGATCTGCGGCACCGCCACCGACGCCAAGGCCTCCGACGCCATCAAGATCGCCCAGATCCGCAAGGGCTGGGCCGCGGTGGTGCGGGCGCAGTTCCGCCTGCGCGGGCTGACCGTGGTCGGCGGCGGAGGCGAGAGGCGCGCCTGCGCCGCCTGACGGACGGCGTTTCCTTCCCCGCCTACTCCTCGCGCACCGACAGGTGGATGTTGGCGCCGCCGTTGCCTTCGAGGATCTCGGCGGCCTCCACTTCGTCCTCCACCTCGGCGGTGCGCACCCACAGGATGACGCCGCCGGCCTCCAGCGCGCGGCTGAACTCGTCGGTGTCGGGGTGGCTGGTCAGCTCGTCCAGGTAATCCTTGATGGCGACGCCGCCCAGGCCGGCGGCGACGATGGCCGCCAGCGGCGCGGCGATCGGGCCGCCGACGATGGCGAGAAGCCCCGCGGTGGTCAGGGGAAAGGCGTATTTCAGCTCGCCCACCAGCCCGGTCAGAGCCTCGTCCGACGGGGCCTGCGGGCGCTGGTCGGCGACCTCCAGCGAGGTGTGGCTGGCCAGCACCGACAGGTCGTCGCGGTCGAAGCCGGCGTCCAGAAGGGCGGCCACGGCCTTGTCGAACGCCTCGCGGGTCTTGAACAGGGCGACGACCTCGCGCACCTCCCGGACGGTGTCCTGGCCGTTCGTGGTCCGGCCATCAGTGTTGTCGGGCGCTTGCGTCACGGCGGTCTCCTTCAGCTTCGGCTTGCTCGTTCTACGGGCATCGAACAGTCTAACGAAGCGGTCATCGCGGCACCAGCGCGGGCGTGCTAGGGTGCCGCCCCGACCTTGCCCGACACAACGCAACCGGTTGAAGACCCGTGTCCGACGCGCCCGCCGCCATTTCGCCCCCCGCCATTCCTCCCGACGCCACCCCGATGATGGCGCAATATCTGGAGATCAAGCAGGCCCATCCCGACTGTCTGCTGTTCTACCGGATGGGCGATTTCTACGAGATGTTCTTCGAGGACGCGGTGAACGCCGCCCGGACGCTGGACATCGCGCTGACCAAGCGCGGCCAGCATCTGGGCGAGGACATCCCGATGTGCGGCGTCCCGGTCCACAGCCATGAATCCTACCTGCAGCGCCTGATCCGCCAGGGCTTCCGCGTCGCCATCTGCGAACAGATGGAGGACCCGGCGGAGGCCAAGAAGCGCGGTTCCAAGTCGGTGGTGAAGCGCGGCGTCATCCGCATCGTCACCCCCGGCACGCTGACCGAGGACAGCCTGCTCGACTCCCGCGCCTCCAACTGGCTGGCCGCGGTGGCGGAGGCTGCGGGCGGCCTCGGGCTGGCCTGGCTGGAGCTGTCCACCGGCGAGCTGGTCGTGCAGCCGGTGGAGCGCGCCGGGCTGGGCGCCGCGCTCGGCCGCCTCGACCCGCAGGAGGTTCTGGTCTCCGAGAAGCTGTGCCAGAGCCCCGACCTCTACGAGCTGTGGGGCGAATGGAAGTCCCGCCTGACCGTGCAGCCGACCCCGCGCTTCGACAGCGAGAACGGGCGGCAGCGGCTGCTCACCCTCTACGGCGTCGGCACGCTGGACGCCTACGGTCCGTTCTCCCGCGCCGAGGTGGCGGCGGCGGGCGCCCTGGTCGCCTATGTGGAGCTGACGCAGAAGGGCCGCGTGCCGCGCCTGTCGCCGCCGCGCCGGCTCGGCCCCGGCGCCGTCATGGAGATCGACGCGGCGACCCGCCGCAACCTGGAGCTGACCCGCACCCTGACGGGCGACCGGCGCGGCAGCCTGCTCGCCACCATCGACCGCACGGTGACCGGGGCGGGGGCGCGTCTGCTCGCCGCCCAGCTCTCGGCGCCGCTGACCAACCCCGCGGCCATCGCCAAGCGGCTGGACATGGTCGAATTCGCGCTGAACGAGGAGCGGCTGCGCGGCGACCTGCGCGAGGCGCTGCGCCGCTGCCCGGACCTGGAGCGCGCCCTGTCCCGCCTGACGCTGGGGCGCGGCGGTCCGCGCGACCTCGCTGCCGTGCGCGACGGTCTGGCCCAGGCCTCAGCCATCCGCCTGCTGCTCAACGGCCATCCCGGCGGCCCGCTGCCCGACGGGCTGGGCGCCGTGGCCAAGGGGCTGGGCGAGCACAGCGAGCTGGTCCAGCAATTGACGCAGGCGCTGGCGCCGGAGCTGCCGCTGCTCGCCCGCGACGGCGGCTTCATCGCGCGCGACTATTCCTACGCGCTGGACGAGCTGGTGACCTTGCGCGACGAGAGCCGGCGGCTGATCGCCGGGCTTCAGGTCAAATACGCCGGAATCGCCGGGGTGCCGGCGCTGAAGATCAAGCACAACAACGTGCTCGGCTATCACATCGAGGTGACGGCGACCCACGCGGACAAGCTGATGTCCGAGAAGGGGCGCGAGGTCTTCATGCACCGCCAGACCATGGCGAACGCCGTGCGCTTCGGCACGGTGGAGCTGTCGGACCTGGAGCGCCGCATCTCCGAGGCCGCCGACAAGGCGCTGGCCGTGGAGCTGGAATTGTTCAACGACCTCGTGGAGGAGGTGACCAGCCGCGCCGAGGCCATCGCCCAGGCCGCCCACGCGCTGGCCGCGCTCGACGTCGCCGCCTCGCTGGCCGAGCTGGCGGCGGAGCGGCGCTACCGCCGGCCGGTGGTGGACGGCAGCCTCGCCTTTTCGATCAAGGGCGGGCGGCACCCGGTGGTGGAGGCAGTGCTCGACGCCGGCAACGCCGGGCCTTTCGTCGCCAACGACTGCGACCTCGCCCCGGACAACCGGCTGTGGCTGCTGACCGGCCCGAACATGGCCGGCAAATCGACCTTCCTGCGGCAGAACGCGCTGATCGCCGTGCTCGCCCAGATGGGCGGCTTCGTGCCGGCGGAGAGCGCGCACATCGGGGTGGTGGACCGGCTCTACAGCCGCGTGGGTGCGGCCGACGATCTGGCGCGCGGCCGCTCGACCTTCATGGTGGAAATGGTGGAAACCGCGGCCATCCTGAACCAGTCCGGCGACCGCGCGCTGGTCATCCTGGACGAGATCGGGCGCGGCACGGCGACCTTCGACGGCCTGTCGATCGCCTGGGCCTGCGTGGAGCATCTGCACGACGTCAACCGCTGCCGCGCGCTGTTCGCCACCCACTACCACGAGTTGACCATGCTGGCCGGCAAGCTGCCGGGCCTATCCTGCCACACCATGCGCATCAAGGAATGGCAGGGCGACGTCGTCTTCCTGCACGAGGTGACGGCGGGGGCGGCGGACCGCAGCTACGGCATCCATGTGGCGAAGCTGGCCGGGCTGCCCGGCGCCGTGGTGGGCCGCGCCGAGGAGGTGCTGACCATCCTGGAATCGGGCGACCAGAACGCGGCCATCCATCGCTTGGCCGAGGATCTGCCGCTGTTCAGCGCCGCCCTGAAGCGTCCGCCGCCGGCCCCGGCGGCGTCCCCCGCCGCCCCGCCGGAGCCGTCGCGGGTGGAGGAGGCGCTGAAGTCCATCGACCCGGACAGCCTGACGCCACGGCAGGCGCTCGATGAGTTGTATCGCCTGAGGGGTTTGATGCGTTGAACGGGAATATTTGCGACGGAACACACGTCATTGTATGAAAATCCGCCGCCGCAGCGTCCCGGGCCATGGGCAAGGGGCGTTGTCATCCAAGCGGCGGGAAGGGGGTGTGGTTATTGACCCCTGGTAAGGTGCTGGTGATCTGCACGGTCATCCAGACGGTCGTCGCGATCCTCGCGCTGCTCGTCGCCGTGCTGTAACCCAGACGACGGAGGGGCGGCGCTGCAACGCCGCCCCTCTTTTCGTGTGCACGCCGTTCCGGCCATCGGCCTTTCCGAGCGCGCGGTACCGGAGGTGTCGTCTATTGACCACTGGTGCGAGAAATATAGCGCTGAACCACAGCCGCCGCAATCCCATCCCCAGGGTCATTCCATGGGCGCTACGCCCGTTCCACGGCGTCCTCGTCCATCGGGGCGCCGCGGTCATGGATAGGGGTGACGTGGCGTTGGGTAGCGGGGCGTTGCGCGTGGCGCAGCTTCTCCTCCACCGCCTCGTTCACGAATTGGTCGAGCGAGCGGCCCTCCCGCTCGGCGGCCTTCGACGCTTCGGATTCCAGCGACTTGTGCAGATGAACCATTCGGTGCCTCCCCCAACGCGGAACGGACTCTGTCCGATGCTTCAGATGGGAAGCCCGTGCCCGCGCTGCGAGCGCCCTATCCCGAAGCGCCGTCCCGATCGGAAGCGTCCGGTGGGGCGCTCGCGGGTGGCAGGAGCGGCTTGGCGTGCAGCGCGCGGGCGGCGACGGCCATGGGGTCCTCGCCCGGCGCGCAGGGATGGGTGGCGACCAGCAGGGCTTCGGGCACGCTGGCGGCGATGTAGTCGGCCACCGTCTCATACACCGGGATGATCATGGCGATGCGGGTCAGGTCCACCACCTTGCGCACCTGCCCGGACGCGCAGAGCAGGGACAGGGCCTTGCCCGCCGACAGGGCCTCCCCATTCATCACCAGCAACAGGCCGACGCCCGTGCTGTCGATGAACTCCAGCCCGGTCAGGTCGAGGAGGTGGCGGCGCTCCGGTCCGCCCGTCACGTCGGCGATGGCCTGCCGCACCGGACCGGCGTCCTGGCTGGTGAAGCGCCCGGTGAACACCAGACGGGTGAAGTGCCGCTCCTGCTCCTTGCGATACTGCACGGTCCGCACCCTTTCCTGACGTCCGGCGGCCATGATCCGGTCCGGGCCTTCGCTGGGCAAGCGGGCGGCGGCCTGCGGTCCTGCGCGATGTTGACGCAGGTCGCCCTCTTTTTGTCACGGCCTCCTTGTCCCTTGACGCCGCGCCGCGGCGGTCCTACAAGCGGGGGCACGTGGTGATTTGGTCGACCGGCTTGCGGGCCACGTAAAACAACCCGCTAAAAAGGTCCGAGCCGCGTCCGCGCCTCGACCCGATCGGTCGGGGCGTTTTTTGTTTTGCCGGTCTGCCCCGCCGGCGGACAGAGGAGACAAAGCGGCCATGGCGCGCACCGATCATCGCAATCCGAACGTCGCGGGGCTTCGCCCGCGTTCCCGTCTGGTCCATGGCGGCGTCCGCCGCTCGTCCTTCGACGAGACCTGCGAGGCGCTCTACCAGACCTCCGGCTTCGTCTACGGCTCGGCGGAGGAGGCGGAGAGCGCCTTCGTCAACGACGGCTCCCGCCACGTCTATTCGCGCTTCCGCAACCCGACCACGGCGATGTTCGAGGACCGGCTGTGCGAGTATGAGGGGGCGGCCTGGGCCTACGCCACGACCAGCGGCATGGCCGCGGTGCACGGCGCCCTGTGGTCGAACCTGCGCACCGGCGACCGCATCGTGGCGCCGCGCTCGCTGTTCATCTCCTGCTATTGGGTGATCAAGGAGCTGTCGGCCCGCTTCGGGGTCGAGGCCGTCTTCGTCGACGGCACCGACCTGTCCCAGTGGGAGGAGGCGCTGGCCAAGCCGACCAAGGTCGTCTTCCTGGAAACGCCCAGCAACCCGGGGCTGGAGGTCGTCGACCTGCGCGCGGTCAGCGCTCTCGCCCACAAGGCCGGGGCCAAGGTGGTGGTGGACAACGCCTTCGCCACGCCGGTGCTGCAGCGCCCGTTCGAGATGGGGGCCGACGTCGTCATCTATTCGGCGACCAAGCACATCGACGGCCAGGGCCGTTGTCTGGGCGGCATCATCCTGACCAACGACAAGCAGTACGGGTCGGACGTGATCCACCCCTACCTGCGCCACACCGGCCCGACCATTTCGCCCTTCAACGCCTGGCTGCTTCTGAAGGGGCTGGAGACGCTGGAACTGCGCGTCTCGGCGCAGAGCGCGGCGGCCCTGACCGTGGCGGAGTTCCTGGAAGGCCACGCGAAGGTGGAGCGGGTGCTCTACCCGGGCCTGCCCAGCCACCCGCAGCACGATCTTGTCCGCAGCCAGATGACCGGCGGCGGCACCATGCTGTCGATCTTCCTGAAGGGCGGCAAGGAGGAGGCCTTCCGCGCCCTGAATGACCTGCGGATGGTGATGATCTCCAACAACCTTGGCGACTCCAAGAGCCTGATCACCCACCCCGACACCACCACCCATTCCAAGCTGACGGTCGAGGAGAAGGCGGCGGCGAACATCCGTCCGAACCTGCTCCGCCTGTCCGTCGGGCTGGAGGACGCCCAGGACATCGTTGAAGATCTCGACCGCGCGCTCGCTTCCCTGTAAAGACTGGACCCGGAACCAAATGCTGCAGTGCAGCGTTGGCGTCCGGGTCACGGTTTTTTTGGCCCGGCCGGGGCTTTTGGTCCGGTCGGGTCCTTTGGTGAGGTGGAGCGAATGGCGAGACGCAAGGCCGGCAACGGCGAACCGACGCAACGCTTTCTGACGGTGGCGGGCGATCTGACCCGGACCGGCGTCAAGACGGGCGAGATGGGGGTGGCGGCGGCCCAGACGATCGGCTACCGAACCGCGATGATGGCGGCGGCCATGAACAACCCCATCGACCTCGCCAACCCGGAGTTCGTCCGCATGGGCTCCGAGAAGGTGGAGGCGATGGTGGAGGCCACCCACGCCGTCGCCAAGGGCATCGGGGAAATGCAGCAGGCCTGGATGACCCTCATGCAGGGCCAGCTTCAGGTCGCCATGGTGATGGTGACCGGCCTCGGCCAGTGCCGCAACCCCGCCGACTTGATGGAACTGCAGCGCCGCACCGTCACCGAGTCGGTGGAGGCCGGGATCCACGCCGCGCTCTACATGGTCGAGTCGGCCACGGCCCTGACCCAGGCCGGCATGACCCCTGCCTACCGCACCGTCCGCGCCAACGCCCGCCGTCTGGCGAAGCAGCACGGATAAGGTTGCGGTTCACCACGAAGGCACAAAGACACGAACTTTTCGTGCTCTTGTGCCTTCGAGGTTAAGAACTTTCTGTTTCAGCGCTTTGCGATCACTGCCCCAGCACTTCGAAGCTGGACGGGGCGGGATCGATCACGCGTGGGCCGCTGGGGGTGACCTCCAGAACGGCCAGACCGCGCTCCACGACGCCGTCGGCGCGCAGGCGGAAGACGCCGTCCATGCCTTCGAAGCCGTTGGGGTTGTTCAGCGCCGCGCGGTCGAAGCGGCCCGACGCGTCGGGCATCTTGGCCAGCACCGCGGCGATGGCCGTTGCGTCGTAGGACAGGGTGGCGATGCGCGGCGGCTTGCGCCCATAGGTCCTCTCGAAGCGCGCCTCGAAGTCGGCGCGGCTCTGCGGGGACGGGGCGGCGAACCAAGCGCCGGCCAAAGCGGGTTCCTGGCCCAGGCCGGGTTCGTCCCACAGGCCGGTGCCGAGCAGCTTGACCTGCTGGGTGTTCAGCCCGTTGGCCGACAGCGCCGACGCCAGGCCCTGGGCGCGCGGCCCGCCTTCGGCCAGCATGACCGCCTGCGGCTGCACGCCGGCCTGGGTCACCTGCCGCGCCGGCTGGGCGAGATCGGTCACCGCCGGGTCGTAGCGCTCGACCTGCGCCACCTGCCCGCCGAACTGGCGCGAGGCGGCCTGCACGGCGTTGACCACGGCGTCGCCATAGGCGGTGCGCGGGGCCAGCGCGACGTAGCGCGTGGCGCCCCGCGAGCGGGCGAAGCCGATCACGCGGGTGACCTGATCGGCGGGCACGAAGCCCAGCACGTAGGTGCCGTTGCCGGCCTGGGTCCAATCGTTGGTGAAGGCCAGAACGTCCACGCCCGCGGACTGGGCGACCGGCTTCACCGCCGCCACGTCGGCGGCGAACAGCGGGCCGAGGATCAGGCTCGCCCCCTCGGCGATCGCCTGCCGCGCCGCATCGGCGGCGCCGGTGGGCGTGCCCTTGGTGTCGCGGGGCAGCAGCTCGAACCGGTCGCCGGCCAGATCGAACAGCGCCATCTGCGCCGACTCCAGCATGGCCTGCCCGATGGCGGCGCTGGACCCGGACAGCGGCAGCAGGATCGCCACCTTCAGGGTCTGCGGGGCGGCCGGAACGGCGGCGACGGGCGCTTGCGGCGCTTGAGTCGGCGGCGCCGGGGCCTTTACAGTCGAGCAGGCCGAAAGCGTGCCGACAACCAACAGGGCGGCGGCAGCCCGCTGCCCCCAAGCGCGCGAGAAAGGTGTCGTCAAGCGTGCCACCAACGATCTCCACATCCGGTCCGGCGCCCGAACCCGTTTCCGGGCCCGGCGTCTCTGGTGACGCTGAAGGTAGCGAGCCGAGGGCCGCAAGTAAACTCGGCGCCGGCCTTTATGTGGTCGCCACCCCCATCGGCAACGCCGCCGACATCACGCTGCGCGCGCTCGACACGCTGCGCCGCGCCGATGCCATCGCCTGCGAGGACACGCGGGTGACGGCGAAGCTGATGGGCATCCATGGCATCCACACGCCCTTCGTCTCCTATCATGAACACAACGCGGCGAAGATGCGTCCGGTCCTCATCGGCCGCATGAAAGCGGGCGAATCCATCGCGCTGGTCACCGACGCCGGCACGCCGCTGGTCTCCGACCCCGGCTACAAGCTGGTGCGCGAGTGCGTGGCGGAGGGGGTGGCGGTCACCACGCTGCCCGGCGCCTCCGCCCCGCTGGTGGCGCTGGTGCTGTCCGGCCTGCCGACCGACCGCTTCCTGTTCGCCGGCTTCCTGCCGAACAAGAGCAGCGCGCGGCGCGCCACCGCCGGGGAACTGAAGAACGTTCCGGCCACGCTGGTCTTCTTCGAGTCGCCGCAGCGCCTGCCCGAGTCGCTGGCCGACCTCGCCGACATCCTGGGCGCGCGGGAGGCCGCGGTGGCGCGGGAACTGACCAAGCTCTACGAAGAGGTGCGGCGCGGCACCCTGCCGGAGCTGGCCGCCCACTACGCCGAGGCCGGCCCGCCGAAGGGCGAGGTCGTGCTGGTCATCGGTCCGCCCGGCGAGGAGGCCACCCCGAGCGAGGCCGACGTGGACGCCCTGCTGCGCGAGGCGCTGACCCGCCTGTCGGTCCGCGACGCCGCCGCCGACGTGGCCGCCCGCACCGGCCAGAACAAGCGGACCGTCTACGCCCGCGCGCTGGAGCTGTCACGGGAGGGGAAACCATGAGCGCGCCGGACGCCCTGCGCCGCCGGGCGGAGAATTACGGCCGCTACGCCGAGCAGCTCTGCCGGCTGGCGCTGCGGCTGAAGGGTTACCGCATCCTGGAAAGCCGCCTGCGCACACCAATGGGAGAGATCGACATCGTGGCCCGGCGGGGCGACACTCTGGCGATCGTCGAGGTCAAGGCCCGCGGCGACTGGGACACCGCGAACGAGGTGGTCAACGCCCGCCAGCGGGGCCGCCTCGCCCGCGCCGCCCACGCCTATCTGGGGGCCAACCCCCACTATGCCGGCTATGTCTTGCGCTTCGACGTCATGCTCGTTACCCCTTGGTCCTGGCCGCGCCACGTGCCGGACGCGTGGCGGGCCTGACGCGAAGGCTGAAGAAGAGGAAGGACGCCGCCCGTGACCAGCCGCGCCGAGGCCCGTGACATCCTGCGCCGCGTGGGGCAGCAGCCGGACGAGCA
The DNA here is from genome assembly GCF_965111635.1 of Azospirillum sp. Marseille-Q6669. NCBI lineage: Bacteria > Pseudomonadati > Pseudomonadota > Alphaproteobacteria > Rhodospirillales > Azospirillaceae > Azospirillum > Azospirillum sp. Marseille-Q6669. The sequence continues at coordinate 401,831 of NZ_CBCOOP010000005.1, forward strand.
GATCGATCTGGCCGAAGCCGCCCTGGCGCTGGGCGCGCTGGAGGTGCCGGGCGCCGCGCTGGCCGACTACCGCCGCCACCTCGCCGACATCGCCCACGATCTGGCGGAGCGCGTCTCGCCCACCCTCGACGGGCTGGAGGCCCGCGTCTCCTGGCTGCACGAGGTCATCGTGGAGCGCCACGGCTACGCCGGCGACCAGGAAACCTACGACGACCTGCAGAACGCCAACCTGCTCCGCGTCATCGACCGCCGCCGCGGCCTGCCGGTGGCGCTGGGCATCCTGTACCTGCACGCCGCCCGCTCGCAGGGCTGGACGATGCTGGGGCTGAACTTCCCCGGCCATTTCCTGGTGCGGCTGGAGGCCGACGGCGCCCGCGCCATCCTCGACCCCTTCAACGAGGGGCAGGTGCGCACCGCCGTGGACCTGCGCGACCTGCTGAAGGCCACCGCCGGCAGCGCCGCGGAGCTGGAGCCCGGCCATTACCAGACCGTGTCCAACCGCGAGATCCTGCTGCGGCTTCAGAACAACATCAAGCTGCGCCACCTGACCGCCCGCGACGTGCCGCGCGCGCTGGAGGTGCTGGAGGCGATGCGGCTGTTCGCCCCGGGCGAGGCGTCGCTGTGGCGGGAGACCGGCCTTCTGGAGGCCCACAACGGCAACCTCGCCGCCGCCATCGCCGCGCTGGAGAGCTTCCTGGAGCTGACCGCCAGTGAACGGCACCGCCATCAGGTCGCCGCGCTGATCCAGCAGCTCAAGAACCAACTGAACTGATCCCATTTCAAAAGCCCGTTTCGGAGACCCGCAGGATGAGCCTCGCCGTCGCCTTCCAGATGGACCCCATCGAGTCCATCAACATCGACACCGACTCGAGCTTCATGATGGCGCTTGAGGCGCAGAAGCGCGGGCACACACTCTACCATTACCACCCGCGCGACCTCAGCCTGACCGGCAACGTCCTGACCGCCCGCCTGCGCGAGATGACCGTGGTCCGCCAGAAGGGCGCCCACTACACGCTGGGCGAGCCGCGGATCGTCGACCTGTCGACCATGGACGTGGTGCTGATGCGCCAGGACCCGCCCTTCGACATGGCCTACATCACCGCCACCCACATGCTGGAGCACATCCAGCCCAAGGTGCTGGTGCTGAACGACCCGGCGGAGGTGCGCAACGCGCCGGAGAAACTGTTCGTCACCCATTTCCCCGACCTGATGCCGCCGACGCTGATCACCAGTGACAAGCAGGCCGTCCTGGACTTCCGGGCGCAGCACAAGGACATCATCGTCAAGCCGCTGTTCGGCAACGGCGGGGCCGGCGTCTTCCACCTGAAGCCGGACGACGAGAATCTCGGTTCGCTGCTGGAACTCTTCACCCAGCTCTATCGCGAGCCGGTGATCGTGCAGAAGTACCTGCCGGAGATCCGCCAGGGCGACAAGCGCATCATCCTGATCGACGGCGAGCCCGCCGGCGCCGTCAGCCGCATGCCCCAGGAGGGCGAGGCCCGCGCCAACTTCCACGCCGGCGGCAGCGCCAAGAAGACCGAGCTGACCCCGCGCGAGCAGGAGATCTGCAAGGCCATCGGTCCGGTGCTGCGCGAGAAGGGTCTGGTCTTCGTCGGGATTGACGTGATCGGCGACTACATGACCGAGATCAACGTGACCTCGCCCACCGGCATCCAGGAGATCAACCGGCTCGACGGATCGGCGCTGGAGGCCACCCTGTGGGACGCCATCGAGCGCCGCCAGCGCCAGAACAAGGGCGAGAACAAGGGGGCCTGAGGGCCGGAGCCTCCCGCCCCCCGGCCGGTCACTCGGTGAAGTAGCCGGGCTGGCCGAGGTCGGCGACGAGGCCGGTCTCGCGCGGCTCCCACCCCAGCAGGGCGCGGGTGTGGGCGCTGGAGGTCGGGCAATCGACGCCGGCGAAGAAGGCGAACCACCCGAAATGGGCGGTTGCCTCGTCCGGCGTCTTCGACACCACGGGCAGGCCCAGCCGCGCGCCGATGGCCTCGGCGACGCGGCGCAGCGGCACGCCTTCCTCGGCGATGGCGTGGAACGGGCCGCCCTGGGCGCCGGCCTCCAGGGCCAGCCGGTACAGCCGCGCCGCGTCGCGGCGGTGCACCGCCGCCCAGCGGTTCCCACCGTCGCTGATGAAGGCTGAAACGCCGGTTCGGCGGGCGATGTCGTGCAGGATGCGCGCGAAGCCATGGTCGCCCACGCCATGGGTCGAGGGCGGCAGGCGCACGACGCCGACCCGGACGCCGCGGGCGGCCAGCTCCCCGGCGGCGACTTCGGTCTGGCGGGGCAGGGCGTCGGACGGCGGCCGGTGCGGATCGCTCTCGACCGCCACCGGCCCGCGCGCGGCCACGACCGCGCCGGCCGTCACCAGCAGAGGACGGTCGCTGCCCTCCAGCGCCTCGCCCATGGCGAGGATCGCCCGATGGTCCTCCCGGCAATTGTCGGCGAAGCGCGAAAAATCATGATTGAAGGCAGTGTGGATCACGCCGTCGGCCGCGGACACACCGGCACGCAAGCTCTCCAGGTCGTCGAGGGAGCCGCGGTGGACCTCCGCCCCGGCCGCGGCAAGGGACGCCGCCGCCGCGTCGGAGCGGGCGAGGCCGAGAACCCGGTGCCCGTTGGCGAGCAGGTCCTGGACGATGGCCGAACCGACGAAGCCGGTGGCGCCGGTGACGAAGACACGCATGGGAAACCTCTTCCGATCAGGGTCGCAGGCCACTGTCGGTGCGGGGCTTATTCTGGTAAAGTCGTGACGTTATCGGGGTATAATGACCAACAGGACGGGCCGGCGCGCCATGACGGAGAACGGATCGGGGGGAAGCCGGCTGGGCGCCTATCTGAAGGACCGCCGGGCGAAGCTCGATCCCGCGGCCTTCGGCTTTTCCGCGGAGCGCCGGCGCACGCGCGGCCTGCGCCGCGAGGAGGTGGCCCAGCGCGCGAACATCAGCACCACCTGGTACACCTGGCTGGAGCAGGGGCGCGGCGGAGCGCCGTCCGCCGACGTGCTGGAGCGCATCGCCCGCGCCCTGATGCTCACCGACGCCGAGCGTGAGCATCTCTTCCTCCTCGGCCTCAACCGCTTGCCCACGCTGCGCCATCCGGTGGGGGAGGCGGTGACGCCGCGCCTGCAGCGGGTGCTGGACGCGCTGAACCCCAGCCCCGCCCTGGTCAAGACGGCGACCTGGGACGTCGTCGCCTGGAACCGCGCCGCCGCCGCGGTGCTGACCGACTATGGCGCCCTGCCGGCGGCCCGGCGCAACATCCTGCGGCTCATCTTCTGCGACCCGCGCGTGCGGGCCGCCCAGTTCGATTGGGAGGGGGTGGCGCGCTTCGTCGTCGGTGCCTTCCGCGCCGACGCGGCGCGCGCCGGTGCCGACGACGCGGTGCGGGTGCTGGTCGAGGATCTGTCGCGCCAGAGTCCGGAATTCGCCGCCCTGTGGACTGCGAACGACGTGAGCCATTTCGGGGAGGGCGTCAAACGCCTCCGCCATCCCACGCTGGGCACGTTGGAGTTGGAATATTCGGCCTTCGCCGTGGACGGGCGGCCGGACCTGACGATGCTCGTCTACAACCCGGCAACCCCGGAAGACGCCGAGCGGGTGCGGGCGCTGCTGGCCTGACCCGTCACGCCCCAGCGCGGACGGGGCGCCGTACGAGGTCCAGGTAGCGGTAATCCAGCCCGTTCTCGGTCAGCAGCGGGCCGCGTTCCGTCTCCACCCACTCCGGCCCAAGCGGCGGCATGACGGTGTCGCCCTCCACATCCCGCTCGACGCGGGTCAGGTGGACGATGTCGGCGAGTGGCAGGGTTTCGCGGAACAGTTCGGCGCCGCCGATCACGGCGACCTCCGGGACGCCGCGGCCGCGGCACCAGTCCAGCGCCGAGTCGAGGCCGCCGAACCAGCGCGCGCCGTCGCGCTCCCCCGCCGGATGGCTGCGGCTGACCACGAGGTTGTCGCGGCCGGGCAGGGGCTTGCGGGGCAGCGACTCCCAGGTGCGCCGGCCCATCAGGACCGGCTTACCCATCGTCAGCTCCCGGAAGCGCTTCAGGTCGCCGGGCAGGGACCAGGGGAGGGTGCCGTCGCGGCCGATCACACCGTTGCGCGCGGCGGCCACCACCAGACTGATGCGCATCCCAATCCCTTTCCTGGACCCCTCACCCCACCTTACGCCGCGCGGAGCTGCTGAAGGAAGCCTCCGACCTCGCGGTGCAGCGTGTCGAGCTGGTGGCCGAGCCGGCGCGACATCTCCAGCACGTCGCGGGCGGTGGCGCCGCTTTGGGTCGCCGCACCGGTGACGCCGGTGATGTTGGCCGACACCTCCTGCGTGCCGCCCGCCGCTTCCTGGACGTTGCGGCTGATCTCGCGGGTCGCCGCCCCCTGCTCCTCGACCGCCGAGGCGATGGAGGTCGCGATCTCGTTCACCCGCAGGATGACCTGGGTGACGCCCTGGATCTCGCCGACCGCGTCGCCGGTCACGGACTGGATGTTGGCGACCTGGGCGGCGATCTCCTCGGTCGCCTTGGCGGTCTGGTTGGCCAGCGCCTTGACCTCGCTCGCCACCACGGCGAAGCCCTTGCCGGCCTCGCCGGCGCGGGCCGCCTCGATGGTGGCGTTGAGCGCCAAGAGGTTGGTCTGGCTGGCGATGTCGTTGATGAGCTGGACGACCGCGCCGATCTTCTGCACCGCCTCGGCCAGCCCGCCGACCTTGTCGTTGGCCCGCCCGCTGAGAGTCACCGCCTCGCCGGCGATGCGCGACGACTCGGCGACCTGACGGCTGATCTCCTGGATCGAGCCGGCCAGTTCCTCCGACGCGGCGGCCACGGTCTGCACGTTGGCGGAGGTCTGCTCGGTCGCCGCAGCGACCGAGGTCGCCAGCTCGTCGGTCTGGGCGGCGGCGCGGTTCATCTCGGCCGCGCGCTCCTCCATGGTCGCCGCCGCGTCGGACACGGTGCGGACGACGGCGCCGATGCTCTGCTCGAAGCTGGCGGCCAGCGCCAGCATGGCGCGGCGCTTCTCCTCCCCGGCGCGCTGGGCCGAGGCGGCCTGTTCGGCCTCCAGCCGCTGCTTGTCGCGGGCGTTGGTCTGGAAGACCAGCACGGCCTTGGCCATGGCGCCGATCTCATCGCCGCGCTCCGCCTCGGGGAAGCGGGTGGACAGGTTGCCGTCGGCCAGCGAGCGCATCTTGGCGCCCAGCCCGCGCAACACCCGGCTGATGTCGGTGCCAACCCAGGCGATCAGGCCGATGGCCGGCACCGCCAGCGCGAGGATGACGAAGGCCAGCGTCCGGAGCTGGTCCAGGAAGGCGGCCCGGATGTCGTCGATGAAGATGCCGGTGCCGATGAAGATGTTCCACGGCTCGAAGCCGCGGACATAGCCCAGCTTCACCGCCAAGTCGCTGCCGCCGACCGTGCGCGGCCAGTCGTACTCCAGCAGGCCGTCGCCGGTGGCGCGGACCATGCGGATGAACTCCACGATCATGTGGACGCCGTTGGCCGACTTCAGCGGCTTGACGTCGGCGCCGATCAGCTTCGCGTTGACGTGGGCGAAGCCGTAGCCGTCCATGGTGTGGGCGAAGAGATACTCCTTGCCGCCGGCGTAGCGGATGCCGGCCACCGCGGCCTTGAAGCGGGCCTGCCCCTCCTCGCGGGTGATCTTGCCAGCGGCGGCGTCCGCCTCCAGCGTGGCGGCCAGGGTGACCCCGGTTTCCACGATGCTGTGCAGCGTGTCCAGCCGGTCGGCGTGCATTCGGCTGTAATTGAGATAAAGGCCGGCACCGGCGATGGCGAAGGATGCGACCGAAGCCGCGACGACGAGCGCCCACAGCTTGGCCCGAATGGAAAGCTTCGTGAGGGTCATGGGATGTCTGCCTGAAACTGTCTGCCCTGTCCCGCGTCCCGGCAAGCGGCGGTTGTTTGCCCTTGTCTTTGCCGGGACTCCAAGAATGATCGACAGTCACAGGAAAATCATAAACGGACATATAAAAATGCGGCGCTCGCCGGGGACTGGGCGCCTTTGTCACACCACGTTTCCGGGTATTGGCGCGGTCAGGCCAGAAGAGCCCCCAGAACGGCGTTCAACCGCTGCCGCCCCTCGTGGGTTGCGCGCAACGTGTCCTTGCCGACCTCCAGGAAGCCGCCGGCCACCAGACGCTCCAGCGCGGCGGGATCGACCAGCCCGTCGAGGTCGCGGCCGGTCTCCTCGACCAGCCGGGCGCGGGCCACCCCCTCGCGCAGGCGTAGCCCCATCATCAGCAGCTCCGACCCGCGGGACTCGCGGGCGACCGGCTCGGGCGCGGCGGCGCCGTGGCCGTCGCGCTCCACCCGCTCCAGCCAGATTTCCGGGGCGCGGTGGGCGCGGGTGGCGAACTTCTCGCCGTCCAGCGTCAGCCGGCCGTGGGCGCCGGGACCGACGCCGACGTAATCGCCGTAGCGCCAGTAGGTCAGGTTGTGGCGGCTCTCCTCGCCGGGGCGGGCGTGGTTGGAAATCTCGTAGGCGGGCAGCCCGGCGCGGTCGAGCAGGTTCTGCGTCGCCTCGTAGAGGTCGCCGGCCAGATCCTCGTCGGGCAGCACCAGATCGCCCCGCGCGTGCAGGGGGAAGAAGGCCGTGCCCTCCTCGATGGTCAACTGATAGACCGACAGATGGCCGACCGCGTGGTCGAGCGCGCGGGTCAGCTCCGCCTCCCACGCTGCGACGGACTGGCCGGGGCGGGCGTAGATCAGGTCGAAGCTGAAGCGGGGGAAGGTCCGGGCGGCCAGCGCGATGGCGCCGGTCGCCTCGGCCGCGCTGTGCTGGCGGCCGAGGAACTTCAGCGCGGCGTCGTCCAGCGCCTGGATGCCCATCGACAGGCGGTTGACCCCGGCGGCGCGGAAGGCGCGGAACTTGTCGGCCTCGACCGAGGTCGGATTGGCCTCCAGCGACACTTCCAGGTCGTCGCCGACCGTCCAGCGGGTGGCGATGCGCTCCAGCACGGCGCCGACCGTCGCCGGCTCCATCAGCGACGGCGTGCCGCCCCCGAAGAAGACCGAGGTGACTCGGCGGCCGGGCGTTGCGTCCGCGTAATGATCCAGCTCCCGCACCAGCGCGGCGCGCCAGCGGTCATGCTCGACCCGGTCGCGGACGTGGCTGTTGAAGTCGCAGTACGGGCACTTCGCCTTGCAGAAGGGCCAGTGGATGTAGATCCCGAAGCCCGGATCGGGGGTCACTTGAAGCATCGCTCCACAAGCTGGCGGAAGGCGTCGGCCCGGTGGCTCATCTCATGCTTCCTGGCCGGGTCCATCTCGCCGAAGGTGATGTCGTGGCCGTCCGGCCTGAACATCGGATCGTAACCGAAACCATGCGCGCCGCGCGGCGGCCAGACCAGCGTGCCGGGGCAGCGGCCCTCCACCGTCTCGACATGGCCGTCCGGCCAGGCGAGCGACAGGGCGCAGACGAACCAGGCGCGGCGGTCGGTCTGGCCCTTCAGCCCGTCCTCGACCTTGCCCATGGCCATCTGGAAGTCCTTGTCCGGACCGGCCCAGCGGGCGGAGTAGATGCCGGGATCGCCGTTCAGCGCCGGCACCACCATCCCGCTGTCGTCGGCCAGCGCGACATGACCCGCCTTGGCGGCGGCCAGGGCCTTCAGCTCGGCGTTCGCGACGAAGCTGGTCCCCGTCTCCTCCGGCTCCGGCAGGCCAAGCTCGCCCGCGGACACGAAGGACGCGGCGTAGGGGCCGAGCAGAGCCGCGATCTCGCGGACCTTGCCCTTGTTGTGGCTGGCGATCACCAGCGTGCCGCCCGTGAAGCGGCGGGGAGGCGTGGTCATGGGGGAGTTCCTTCGATGTGGACTGTTGCCCCCACCCCGACCCTCCCCCGCTTCGCGGGAGAGGGGGCCTGTTCCCCTCCACCGCCGGCGGCGGGGGAGGGTGCCCGCGAAGCGGGCGGGAGGGGGCGACGCCTTACTTCACCGCGATCGCCGCCTTCTGCAAGGCCACCAGCTCGTTGATGCCCTTGCGGGCGAGCGCCAGCAGCTCCATGAACTGCGGCTCGCTGAAGGGGCGCTCCTCGGCAGTGCCCTGCACCTCGACGATGCCGCCGTTGCCGGTCAGCACGAAGTTGGCGTCGGCCTGCGCCGTCGAATCCTCGGCGTAGTCGAGGTCGAGAACACTGGCGTTCTTGTAGATGCCGCAGGAGACGGCGGCCACATGGTCGGTCAGCGGCATGGTCTTGAGCGCGCCGATCTGCATCAGATGCTGGAAGGCCAGATGCAGGGCGACGAAGCTGCCGGTGATGGCGGCGGTGCGGGTGCCGCCGTCGGCCTGGATGACGTCGCAGTCGATCTTGATCTGCTTCTCGCCCATGGCGGCACGGTCGGTGACGGCGCGCAGCGCACGGCCGATCAGGCGCTGGATCTCCTGGGTGCGCCCCGATTGCTTGCCCTTGGCGGCCTCGCGGTCGGTGCGGCTGTGGGTGGAGCGCGGCAGCATGCCGTATTCGGCGGTGACCCAGCCCAGGCCGGTGTTCTTCAGGAAGCGCGGAACGCCCTCGTCCACGCTGGCGGTGCACAGGACGTGCGTGTCGCCGAACCGCACCAGGCAGGACCCCTCGGCGTGCTTGCTGAAATGGGGCTCAAGGGAAATGGTGCGCAACTGGTCGTGGGCGCGGCCGGAGGGACGCATCGGGCATGATCCGCGAATCTGTTGAAATCGGCGGCAAGCTAGCGCCCGCCGCCCCCGCCGTCCAGCGCGCAACCGGGGCGCACGTTGATTCGGCGCGGACACCTGCCTAAATTCGGGACGCCCCTTATCCGTGCCCCAACAGCATCGTCCGGTCCCCGCCCCGCCATGATCACCGAGCTGAACCAACGGTCCCGCGAGATCTTCCGGCTGATCGTCGACGCCTATGTGGCGACCGGCGAGCCGGTAGGCTCGCGCACGATCTCGCGGAGGCTCGGCATGGCCCTGTCGCCCGCGACCATCCGCAACGTCATGGCCGATCTGGAGGAACAGGGGCTGCTCTACGCCCCCCACACCTCCGCCGGCCGCATCCCGACCGAGGCCGGGCTGCGCCTGTTCGTCAACGGCCTGCTGGAGATCGGCAGCCTGAGCGAGGACGAGCGCGGTTCCATCGAGGCGAAATGCGCCTCCTCCGGGCGGTCGCTGCAGGACGTGCTGGGCGAGGCCTCCACCCTGCTGTCGGGACTGTCGCACTGCGCCGGGCTGGTGGTGGCGCCGAAGACCGACCGGCCGCTGAAGCACATCGAGTTCGTGTCGCTGGCGCCCGGCCGGGCGCTGGTCGTGCTGGTCAACGAGGACGGGCTGGTCGAGAACCGCGTCATCGAGGTTCCGGTCGGCGTGCCCGCCGCGACGCTGCAGATGGTGTCGAACTTCCTCAGCGCGAAGCTGGTCGGCCGCACGCTGGACGAGGCGCGGCAGGCCGTGCTGCGCGAGATTGAGGACCAGAAGACCGAGCTGGACGAATTGTCGCAGCGCGTGGTCTCCGCCGGTCTCGCCACCTGGGCGGGCAGCGGCGGGCAGAACAGCGGCCAGCTGATCGTGCGCGGCCAGGCGAAGCTGCTGGAGGACGTCACCGCCCTGTCGGACCTGGAGCGCGTGCGCGCCCTGTTCGAGGCGCTGGAGACCAAGGAGACCATGCTGCGCCTGCTCGACGCCACCGGGAAGGGCGACGGGGTGCAGATCTTCATCGGCGCGGAGAATGTGCTGTTCGGCCATTCCGGCTGTTCGCTGATCATCTCTCCCTTCCAGAACAGCCGCGAGCAGGTGATCGGCGCCATCGGCGTGATCGGCCCGACCCGCATCAATTATGCCCGGATCATCCCGCTTGTGGATTATACAGCCAAGGTCATCAGCCGCCTTGTCGGGTGACGACCTGTCGTGTGACGACCTTGGCAATGCTTCACCCATCCCTCATCAGACGACGACCCAAGACGACAACGAGAGAGCCATGAGCGAAGAGCAGAACAAGCCCGCCGAAGCCGAGGTGGAGCAGACCGAAGCCGTCCAGGACAAGGCCGCCCAAGAGAAGGCCGCCCAGGACAAGGCCGCGGACGCCGGTGCCGGGGATCGCGTGGCCCAGCTTGAGGCCGAGGTCGCCAGCCTGAAGGACCAGCTCCTGCGTCAGATGGCCGAGGTGGAGAACACCCGCCGCCGCGCCCAGCGCGACCGCGAGGACGCCAGCAAGTTCGCCGTGTCCAGCTTCGCCAAGGAATTGGTGACGGTGGCCGACAACCTGCGCCGCGCGCTGGAGGCCGTTCCCGCCGAGGGCCGAGAGAACGACGAGGTGCTGAAGAGCCTCTCCGTCGGCGTGGAGGCGACGGAGCGCCAGCTCATCTCCGCCTTCGAGCGTGCGGGCATCAAGAAGATCGACCCGACCGGCGAGCTGTTCGATCCGAATTTCCATCAGGTGATGTTCGAGATCGAGAACACCGGCAAGCCCGCCGGCACCGTCGTGCAGGTGCTCCAGCCCGGCTACACCATCCACGGCCGCCTGTTGCGCGAGGCCATGGTGGGCGTCGCCAAGGCCGGTCCTCACGAGATGGGCGGCCAGCACGTCGATACGAAGGCCTGACCGTCCTCCGGACGGCAGGCTGCACGTCTCTTGCGGCGGCGCGGCGGCATGGCCCGCCGCGCCGCTTTTTTTCGCTCGGCGGTCCCGGATGAGTGTCCGCGCGCGATCCTTTGCGTACCGAAGGGCTTGCGCCGGGCTGGTCCTTCGCCTATTCGCATCGGAACCCCGATTCGCGTCGGGGAGTCTCGCGGCGCCCCGTGAATTGCCCGTTCCGGGCGGCCGCTCATTCAGGGAACCGGACCCGTGGCCAAGACCATTCTGACCGTCGACGACTCCAAGACCATCCGCGACATGGTCGCCTTCACGCTGCGCAACGCCGGCTATGGCGTCACCGAGGCGGCGGACGGCACCGCCGGTCTGGCGGAGGTCAACCGGCAGAAGTTCGACTGCATCATCACCGACCTGAACATGCCGGGCATGGACGGTCTGGCACTGACCCGGGCCATCCGCGGCAGCGCGCTCAACCGCGCCACCCCTGTCCTGCTGCTGACCACCGAGGCCGATCCCGCCAAGAAGACTGCCGGCCGCGAGGCCGGGGCCACCGGCTGGCTGGTCAAGCCCTTCAACCCGGACAAGCTGGTCGAGACCGTGAAGAAGGTCTGTCCGTAACCGGGAAGGCGCCGAGACGGCGGGCCGGGGGGCCTTATCCCGCCCGCTCCCGCGTGAACAGGAACTCCCCCTCCGGATCGTGGGCGGCGAAGCGTCGCTGCGCGGTGGCGCGGTTGGCGACGGCGTAACAATAGACGCAGCCGTGCGGGCAGGTGTCGTAATCGCCGATATCGCGGCTTTCCGCGCACAGGCAGCCGGGGCGGTTGCCCTTTTCCTTGGCCGCGATGGGCCGCCCGGCGACGTCGGACAGCCTTTGCGCGTCCACGCAGCGGGCTGGCGCCGTGCCGGGGACGCCGGCCAGTTCCGGCTGGGTGCACAGCGTCAGCACCATGCCGTGCTCCGCGGCGATGCCGGCCAGATCGGCCAGCAGGGCGCGCTTTTCCTCGGGGTCCGGGTCGCGCCAGGGCACACCGGCGGCGTCCAGGTTGCGCGCCGTCTTGCGGTAGGGCTGAAGGAAGGACACCACCGCCTCGTCGGTCAGGCCGCGCATCCGGCCAGCCAGCCGGGCGAAGGTCTCGCGGTGCCAGGACGGCGGCGTGGCTTCTGCCTCCACGATGGGTGCCGTCACGATGGGGTCGTAGCGCCAGACGGCGGCGCGCGGCCCCCAGCGGTCGCGCAGCCGGGCCATGTGCTCCACCGCAAGCTCCGCGTCGGGGACGGAGCGCTCCAGCGCAGTGGGCAGGCCGGTGATGCTGTACTGGACGACGAAGGGAAAGCCGCGTTCCGAGACCTCCTCCAGCCCCGGCAGAAAGGGGCCGAGATTCTTGGTCCAGAAGACGAAGCCATCGACCTCCGCGCGGGTCAGACCGATGCGGTAGGTCTGGCCGCCATAGGGGTTGACCATGCGGCAGTGCCCGGCCTCCAGCCGGTTCAGGAACCAGCGCCCGTAGAAGGCGGGGATGTCCGTCTTGTAGCTGGCGGAAATGATCATCGCCGGACCATGGTGGCCCGGCGGGCCGCGATCAAGGCTGGATTCGCCGGCGCTTCGGCCTAAAGTGCCGGCACAGGATCAGAGGGGCACAGGATCAGGGGAGGATGCCGTGACGGGCGGACAGGACGGCCACAGCGTGGGCAACGGTGCGGGCCACAGCGTGGAGTGGGAAGGGGTGGTGCGGTTCCGGCTGCCGGACGGCTGGCGCCCGGAGGTGGAGGAGCATGAGGGCCACGCCGTGGCCGCCTTCCACCCGCCGGCCCCGGCGGGGGGCGTGCTGCGGCTGGTCACCGACCGGGTGGCGCCCAAGGACGGGCCGGACGGTGCGGTGGCGGTGCTGCGCGAGATGGCGCTGCGCTTCGTGCGCCCCGACGACCAGCGCGCCAGCGACCGGATCGTCGAGCCCTGGGGCGACGACGGCGTCTTGGCCCAGGCGGTGATGATGACGGAGGAGGACGGCGGCACCGACGCCCATTACCTCTGGCTGGTCGGGGCGGAGCGGGACGGCGAGGCGGCGGCGGCCATGTTCAGCTACCGCCTGCCCATGGTCATGGATGGGGATGAGTCCTGCGCCGGCACGCTGGCCCTGCTCGACGGGGCGATCCGCGCGGCGGAGATCCTGTAGAACGATTCGGGACAGCCGTCGGAAGCAGGAAAGCCGCCCCGTCGAGGGCGGCTTTTTCTTTTCCGGTTCTTTTGCGGCCTGATGTCTTGCGAGCCCGAAGTCTCCGGCGTTCCCGCGCCGGTTCAGGCGTTCAGCGCTCAGGCGGTCAAGATTCCGGCAATCAAGATTCCGGCGGTCAGCAGTGGCCGGCGCCGCCGGACATCAGGGCCTTCAACTGCGCCGCCTTCGGATCGAAGGCCATGGCCGCCTCTTCCGCCGCCAGGGCGGCCAAGCTGATGAAGCGCGCCAGATCGTCCAGGTCGCACTTCGTCGCGTCGTCCATAAGGCTGTCGAGGCAGGACTTGATGGCCAGAGCCATGTCGCGCCGTTCGTCCATCATCTTGATCCCCCTATGGAATGCTGCACACGGTCCCGCTTCGGAAAGCCATATCTGCTGGCAAGAGCGGCCCCCTGACCAGCGAGGGATATATCATATTTCCTTCGACTCTCCACTATTAGAATCTTCGGACAACAAAGAAACAAGGCAACCGGCAATTGATTGTGCACTGTAATGCACACCATTACTTGTTAATGAAAAGTTAACATGGCTGGGTTGCGACCGTTTTGCTTGTGTTAAAGCCCTGTAACAGACCGCTTCCGGCACGGTCGGGGGATAAAGGAGGGCGGTTGCACGCCTTATGCTTCTGAATACCCTGGTATTCACTTGCGGCGCGAAGCCGCAGGCGCGACGATATGCCCCGGCGTGCGCGTCACCTTTTGGTCTTTTGACGGTTGGCGGAATGACCAGGGCGTTGCAGCCCGAAACGCACCTGCCTATATCTCCGGCGACAGACGTGAATCCACCCAACCGTTCCACCGACCCCAAGGGGATCGCGGCGGTGCCGGACCAAACGGGCCGCCACGCATCTGCCGAACAACAGAGGCTGAACATGAGCAAAGTCATTGGCATCGACCTCGGCACCACGAACTCCTGCGTGGCCGTCATGGAAGGCTCCAGCGCCAAGGTGATCGAGAACGCCGAAGGCACGCGCACCACGCCCTCCATGGTCGCCTTCGCGCAGAACGCGGAGCGTCTGGTCGGCCAGCCGGCCAAGCGTCAGGCGGTGACGAACCCCGAGAACACCCTCTTCGCGATCAAGCGTCTGATCGGCCGCCGCTACGACGATCCGCTGACCAAGAAGGACCAGGGCCTCGTTCCCTACAAGATCATCTCCGGCGACAACGGCGACGCCTGGGTGGAGGCCGTCGGCAAGAAGTACAGCCCGTCGCAGATCAGCGCCTTCATCCTGCAGAAGATGAAGGAGACGGCGGAGAACTACCTGGGCGAGAAGGTGACCCAGGCGGTCATCACCGTTCCGGCCTACTTCAACGACAGCCAGCGCCAGGCGACCAAGGACGCCGGCAAGATCGCCGGCCTGGAAGTGCTGCGCATCATCAACGAGCCGACGGCGGCCGCTCTGGCCTACGGCATGGAGAAGAAGGGCGCCGGCACCATCGCGGTCTACGATCTCGGCGGCGGCACCTTCGACGTCTCCGTGCTGGAGATCGGCGACGGCGTGTTCGAGGTGAAGTCGACCAACGGCGACACCTTCCTCGGCGGTGAGGACTTCGACGCCCGCATCATCGACTACCTCGCCGACGAGTTCCAGAAGGAGCAGGGAATCGACCTGCGCAAGGACCGTCTGGCACTGCAGCGTTTGAAGGAAGCCGCGGAGAAGGCGAAGATCGAGCTGTCCTCGGCCATGCAGACCGAGGTCAACCTGCCCTTCATCACCGCCGACCAGTCCGGCCCGAAGCACCTGAACGTCAAGCTGACCCGCGCCAAGCTGGAAGCCCTGGTCGACGAGCTGGTCGCCCGCACGATCGAGCCCTGCAAGGCCGCGCTCCGCGACGCCGGCCTGAAGGCCAACGAGATCGACGAGGTGATCCTGGTCGGCGGCATGACCCGCATGCCCAAGGTCATCGAGGCGGTGAAGCAGTTCTTCGGCCGTGAGCCGCACCGCGGCGTGAACCCGGACGAGGTCGTCGCCATCGGCGCCGCCATCCAGGGCGGCGTGCTGAAGGGCGAGGTCAAGGACGTCCTCCTGCTCGACGTCACCCCGCTGTCGCTGGGCATCGAGACGCTGGGCGGCGTCTTCACCCGCCTGATCGACCGCAACACGACGATCCCGACCAAGAAGTCCCAGACCTTCTCGACCGCCGAGGACAACCAGAACGCGGTGACCATCCGCGTCTTCCAGGGCGAGCGCGAGATGGCCGCGGACAACAAGATGCTCGGCCAGTTCGACCTCGTCGGCATCCCGCCGGCCCCGCGCGGCGTGCCGCAGGTCGAGGTGACCTTCGACATCGACGCCAACGGCATCGTCAGCGTCACGGCGAAGGACAAGGCCACCGGCAAGGAGCAGCAGATCCGCATCCAGGCGTCGGGCGGCCTGTCGGACGCCGACATCAACAAGATGGTCAAGGACGCCGAGGCCCACGCCGCCGACGACAAGAAGCGGCGTGAGCTGGTGGACGCCCGCAACCATGCGGACGCCCTGATCCACACGACCGAGCGGACGATCAAGGAGAACGCCGACAAGATCCCCGCCGCCGACAAGACCGCCGCGGAGGCCGCCGTGGCCGAGCTGAAGTCGGTGCTGGACGGCGAGGACCTGGAGGCCGTGAAGGCGAAGACCGAGGCGCTGGCCCAGGTGTCGATGAAGCTGGGCGAGGCCATGTACAAGGCCGGCCAGGGCGAGGCCCCGGGCGCCGGTGCCGCCGGTGCGGCGGGCGCCGCCCCGAACGAGCCGGGCGTGGTCGACGCCGACTTCGAGGAAGTGGACGACGACAAGAAGAAGTCGGCCTAAGCGTTCGGAACCGGAGGCAACCGTTGGGCAACCGCCCGTTGCCTCCGGTGTCACAGCCGGGAGAACCCGGCGCCATGCAGTATCGTCCGGCCCGTCATCCGTCCTGCGGTGGCGGGCCGGAGATATGATTGGTCTATTAGTATGTGAAGGCGGTCGGGGCCCATGGCGAAACAGGACTATTACGAGCTGCTCGGGGTGGCGAAGGGCGCCAGCGCGGACGAGATCAAAAAAGCGTACCGCAAGATGGCGATGCAGTATCACCCGGACCGCAACCAGGGTGACAAGGACGCCGAGCACAAGTTCAAGGAAATCAGCGAAGCCTACGACGTTCTGAAGGACGAGCAGAAGCGCGCGGCCTATGACCGCTTCGGCCACGGCGCCTTCGAGAACGGGCGCGGCGGGGCCGGCGGTGGTTTCGGCGGCTTCGATTTCAGCGGCGGCGGCGGCGGCTTTGCCGACATCTTCGACGAGATGTTCGGAGAGTTCATGGGCGGGCGCCGCGGCGGCGGCGGCGCGTCGGGCCGCGGCCAGGATCTGCGCTACAATCTGGAGATCGGGCTGGAGGAAGCCTTCAAGGGCACCACGGCCAACGTCCGCGTTCCCTCTACCGTCGCCTGCGACTCCTGCAGCGGCTCCGGGGCGGCGGCGGGGACCCAGCCGGTCACCTGCCCGACCTGCCAGGGCCATGGCAAAGTGCGCGCCCAGCAGGGCTTCTTCACCATCGAGCGCACCTGCCCGGCCTGCCACGGCCAGGGCCGCGTCATCAAGGACCCTTGCAAGAGCTGCGGCGGTGCCGGACGCCTGCGCAAGGAGAAGACCCTCCAGGTCAACATCCCCGCTGGCGTGGAGGACGGCACGCGCATCCGTCTGGCCGGCGAGGGCGAGGCGGGGTTGCGCGGGGCGCCGCCGGGCGACCTCTACATCTTCCTGGCCATCGCGCCGCACCCGATCTTCCAGCGCGATGGCGCCAACATCCATTGCCGCGTGCCGATTCCCATGACCACCGCGGCGCTGGGCGGCACGGTGGAAGTGCCGACCATCGAGGGCAGCCGCACCAAGGTGACGGTCCCGCCCGGCACCCAGTCCGGCCACCAGTTCCGCATCAAGGGCAAGGGCATGTCGGTGCTGCGCAGCCAGCAGCGCGGCGACATGTACATCCAGGCCGTCGTCGAGACTCCGGTCAACCTGACCAAGAAGCAGCAGGAGCTTCTGCGCGAGTTCGACACCGCCGGCAAGGAAGGTTCGCACCCGCAGTCCGAAGGCTTCTTCGCCAAGGTGAAGGAGCTTTGGGAAGACCTGAAGGACTGACCGCCTCCGTTCCGACCGCAGGAAAAGGCCCGGCCCATCGCCGGGCCTTTTTCGTGCCGGGCCTTTTTCATGCGCGCCGCGTGCTTTTGCCCCAGTGGTATGACCACTCTGGCGTTGACAGCGGCGGGTGGCGGGAAGACTGTCCCGGCAAATCACGTACACATGCGTTGATGCCACAGGCCGCGCCGCATACGCACGTATCCCTGGAAATCATAGCAATTGCCGTTGCCGATGGGGGGCATCGCGTGTATCAACAAGCGCTTAATCTCCTCAGACGGTTCGCGGAGAGGGCATTCCAGGCGGTGAGCGGCGATCTCTCCTTCGAGCAGTTGCGCGACCTGATGCATCCCGGGGGGCACACCCCGATCATCCAGCGTCGCCGGGCCGTGCTGATCCATTCCCGCGTCCGCATGGTCGCGGCCGTGTTCGCGGTGCTGACGCCGCTGTGGATCGTCATCGACGTCTTCATCTTCCCCTGGCCTCTGTGGGGCTATCTGGCCGGCCTGCGGCTGGTGTCCAGCTTCGCCTTCGGCGCGCTGGCGCTCGGCTACCGGATCTGCGACGACATGGGCAGCGCGTGGCGGGGGTTGGCCCTGCTGCTGGCGGTGCCGACGATCTTCTTCCTCGCCTCGCACCCCATGCTGAACGAGGACATGATCGCGGGCAGCGCGCTGGCGGTCGCCGCCGGCTACGCCTTCCTGCCCTTCGTGATGGTGGCGGGGCTCAGCGTCTTCCCGCTGACCGCGCTGGAGGGGCTCGCCTTCGCGACGCCGATGCTGGCGGCGCATATGCTGGCCGGGTTCTACGGTTCGCTGGTCTTCCCCTTCCCCTCCTATCTGGGCGCCCTGTGGCTGCTGGTGCTCATCATGGTGGTGGCGACGCTGGCGGCGATGAGCCAGCTGCACTTCATGATGGCCCTGGTCGATCAGGCGTCGCACGACGGGCTGACCGGCGCCTTCTCCCGCCGCATCGGGGAGGAGCTTCTGCGGTTGCAGTTCGCGCACGCCCAGCGCTCGGACCATCCGCTGTCGGTGATCTTCTTCGACCTGGACAATTTCAAGTCGATCAACGACCGGTTCGGCCACGACCAGGGCGACAAACAGCTCGGGCGATCGGCGGAGGCGATCCGCGCCATGCTGCGCCAGTCCGACGTGCTGGTCCGCTGGGGCGGCGAGGAGTTCGTGGTCATCATGCCCAACACCGGCCGTCAGGGCGCCCTGACCGCGGTGGAGCGGTTGCACGAGCGGGGCCTGGGCAAGCGCCCGGACGGCACCCCGCAGACCGCCAGCATCGGCGTCGCCGAATACCTCCACGACCGCCCGGTGGACTGGGAAAGGCTGGTCGATCTGGCCGACCAGCGCATGTACGCGGCCAAGCAGTCCGGCAAGAACCGGATCGTCGCCGACGACCGGGTCCCCGAACCGGCCTGACCGCTCCCTTAAAGCGAACTTCCGTTCGCTTTAGACTCTTATCGCCTCATTCGCCGGCGGGCTCCGGTCGCATGTGCGACCGGGACCGCCGTCGCGGTCCAAAGCGGATGGCAATCCGCTTTAGTCGTTGCGCAGCAGCGGGGCGGAGGGCTGGCCGAGCGCCCGCCACGTCCCGAGGAAGCCGAAGGCCAGCGTGATGGCCGTGCTGAGCAGCGCCGTGGTCAGCACGGCCGACGGCAGGAAGGTCCAGTCCCAGCGCATCAGGAAGGTCATCACCGCCCAGGCCGTGATGGTGCCGATGACCCCGGCGATGGCCGCGGTCAGGATGCCCAGCAGCCCGTATTCCAGCAGGAACGCCTTCAGCACGTCGGCCCGCGTGGCGCCCAGCACCTTCAACACCACCGCGTCGTAGACCCGGCGGCGGTGCCCGGCGGCGACCGCGCCGGCCAGCACCAGCGTGCCGGCGGCCAGCGTGATGCCCGCGGTGATGCGCACCGCCGTGCCGATGTGGCCCAGCATGGTGCCCACCGTGTCCAGCGCGTCCTTCACCCGGACCAGCGTCACGTTGGGGAAGCGCTGCAGGACGGAGCGCTGGACCTCCGGCTCCGCCGCCGGGGTGCTGCGGACGGTGGCGATCCAGGTCTGTGGCGCCCGCTCCAGCGTGCCCGGCGCGAAGACCAGGGCGAAGTTGATGGCCAGCGTCGAGAAGTCGGCGGCGCGCACGTTGCCAACCGTCGCCTCGATGGTGCGGCCCAGGACGTTGATCCCCATCGTCGCGCCGGGACCGATGCCGAAGGCGCTCGCCACGTTCTGGTGGATGGAGATCAGCGGCTTCCCCTTGTAGTCCTCCGGCCACCAGGAGCCGGCGACGATCTCCGAATGCTCCGGCAGCTTGGCGGAATAGGTGATGCCGCGGTCGCCGGACAGCACCCAGGACTGCTCGGGGTTGACCAGCGCCCTTTCCGCCGGCTGACCGTTCACCGTCTCGATCCGTCCGCGCAAGGACGGCACCGCTTCGAACCCGCTGGTGCCGGGCAGAGCGCTGACCATCCGTTTCAACGGTTCGAACTGGTCGGGCTGAATGTCGACGAAGAAGAAACTGGGCGCGTCCTTCGGGATCGTCTCGTTGACCCGGCGGGAGAAGTTGCCCTCGATCAGCGCGATGGCGACGAGAACCGTCAGGCCGAGGCCGAGCGACAGCACCACCGCCCCGGTCGGGTTGCCAGGCCGGTGCAGGTTGGCGAGCGCCAGCCGCAGCCCCGGACGGCGTGGGCGCCCCGCCGCCGCGGCCCCGCGCACCACCAGCCAGGCGGCCACGCGGAAGGCGATGAAGGTGGCGATGGAGCCGCCCACGAACCAGGCGGCGAACATTTTGTTGTGCGCCGTCGCGACGGCCAGCCCGGCAAGCGCCGCCACGGTCAGCGCCATCGCCGCCAGATAGACCGCGCGCGGGCGGCCTCCGGCGGGGGCGACCACATCGCGGAACTGCGCCGCCGCCGGCACCTCCCGCGCGCGGCCCAGCGGCCACAGCGAGAAGGTCAGCGCGGTCAGCAGGCCGTAGAGCGCGGCCAGCGCCAGGGCGCCCGGGTAGACGCCGATCCGGGTGGGCACCGGCAACACCTGATCGAGCAGCGACCCCAGCCCCAGCGGCGCCACCGCGCCGAGCAGCAGCCCCAAGAGGATGCCCAGTCCGGACAAGGCGAGGATCTGCAGCAGATAGACCTGGAAGACCAGATCGCCCGGCGCGCCCAGGCATTTCAGCGTGGCGATGGTGCGGGCGCGCGAGTCGAGATGGCTGCGCACCGCGTTGCCCACCCCGACCCCGCCGACCAGCAGGGCGGTCAGCCCGACCAGCGTCAGGAACAGCGTCATGCGGTCGATGAAGCGCTCGATCTGCGGGGAGGCGTTGGTGAAGTCGCGGACCCGCCAGCCGGCATCGGGGAAGCGCGCCGTCAGCGCCTTCTGCCACGCCGCCACGTCGGTGCCCGGCGGCAGGGCCAGCTTGGCGGTCCAATAGACGATGCTGCCGGGCTGGAGCAAGCCGGTGCCCTCCAGCGACGGCAGGCCGATCATCACCCGCGGCCCCAGCGAGAAGGCGCCGTTGGACGCCCGGTCCGGCTCCCGCGTCAGCACGCCGCGCACGGCGAACTCGCCCTCGCCCAGCCGCAGCGTGTCGCCGGTCTTCAGCCCCAGCCGGTCGAGCAGCCCGTCCTCGACCAGCGCCCCCCAGCGCCCGTCGCGGTTGGCCAGCGCCGTGTGCAGGTCACCCTCCGGCGCCAGGGCCACGGAGCCGTAGAGCGGGTAGACGCCGTCCACCGCCTTCAGTTCGACCAGCGTGGACCGCGCGTCGTCGGCGGAGCGGGCCATGGCGCGCATGTCCACCGACTGCGACAGGCGCCCGGCCTGTTCCAGC
This sequence comes from Azospirillum sp. Marseille-Q6669, assembly GCF_965111635.1. Classification (NCBI taxonomy): domain Bacteria; kingdom Pseudomonadati; phylum Pseudomonadota; class Alphaproteobacteria; order Rhodospirillales; family Azospirillaceae; genus Azospirillum; species Azospirillum sp. Marseille-Q6669. The sequence continues at coordinate 422,570 of NZ_CBCOOP010000005.1, forward strand.
CAGGAGCGCTGCTCGTCGGTCGGCGGTGCGTAGATCTGCCGCAGCGCGACGTCGCCGCCCAGGATTGCCCGCCCGTCCGCCTGCAGGCCCGACAGCACGCCGCCGGACACGGAATTGACCGCAGCGATGGCCGCGACGCCGAGCGTCAGACAGGCCAGGAAGATGCGGAACCCCTTCAGGCCCCCGCGCAGCTCGCGGCGGGCCAGTCGGAAGGCGAGGGCGAGGTTGGTCATCGGTGCGTCCGGCCGGGTGTGACGATGTGTGAGGGGTGGATAAAGCCCCCCCCTGCACATCGGGGGGGGGTTGGGTGGGGGCCCGGCTCAGCCACGCTCCCGGACATCTCAATCCCCCACCACGCGTTCGCGTTCGGCGCGGGCGGCGAGGCCGTCGTCGACGATGCGTCCGTCCATCAGGCGCACGGTCCGGTCGCAGCGGTCGGCCAGGGAGGGGTCGTGAGTGATCAGCACCAGCGTTGTGCCCCGCCGCTCGGCAAGGTCGAACAGCAGCTCCACGATGGTGGCGCCGGTGCCGATGTCGAGGTTGCCGGTCGGCTCGTCGGCCAGCAGCAGCGACGGCTCGGCGACGAAGGCGCGGGCCAGGGCGACGCGCTGCTGCTCGCCGCCGGACAGCTGGCCCGGATAGTGGCTCAGCCGGTGGCCCAGCCCGACCGCCTCCAGCCCGGAGCGCGCGCGGTCGAAGGCGTCGGCGGCCCCGGCGAATTCCAGGGGGATGGCGACGTTCTCCAGCGCGGTCATCGTCGGCACGAGGTGGAAAGCCTGGAAGACGATCCCCACATGGTCGCGGCGGAAGCGCGCAAGCCCGTCCTCGTCCAGCCGGCCCAGATCCTGTCCGGCGACGCGCACGGTCCCGCCCGTGGGGCGTTCCAGCCCGGCCATGACCATCATCATGGTCGATTTGCCGGAGCCCGACGGGCCGACCACGCCGACCCGTTCACCGGGCCGGATGCGGAGATTCAAGCCTCTCAGGATGTTGACGGGTCCGGCCGCGCTGTCCAATCTCAGATGCACCTCGTCGAGATCGACGATGGTGGCCTCAACGGAATCGGGTCGGGACATTGGCATGCGTCTCTGGAACGGGCGGGGAAATGGGCGGGAAAACCTCACGCCATATGGCATGGTGCGCCGCCATTTCAACATGGCCCTCCTTCGGTCAGGGCTGGCCGCTCTCGCCGTCGTTGTGGGAATCGGCGCAGGGGTCGGCATGACCGCCCCCGCGCTCGCCCAGAGCGGGGCGGGGAAAGGCCCCTACACCCTTCTGGCGCTCGGCGACAGCCTGACCGCCGGCTACGGCCTTCCCGAAGCGCAGTCCTTCACTCCCCAGTTGCAGGCGGCGCTGCGGGCGAAGGGCTACGACGTCACCGTCGTCAACGCCGGCGTGTCGGGCGACACCACGGCCGGCGGTCTGTCGCGGCTCGACTGGGCGCTGGCCGACAAGCCGGACGCCGTGCTGGTGGAACTGGGGGCGAACGACATGCTGCGCGGGCTCGACCCCGCCGCGGCGCGCGCCAACCTCGACGCCATCCTGAAGCGGCTGACCGGCGAGAAGCTGCCCGTGCTGCTGGCCGGCATGTACGCGTCGCCCAGCCTGGGCCGCGCGTACATGGAGAGCTTCAACGCCATCTACCCGGATCTGGCGAAGGCGTACGACGTACAGCTCTACCCGTTCTTCCTGGACGGCGTAGCGGCCGACGCCGCGCTGAACCAGCCCGACGGCATCCATCCCAACGCGGCCGGCGTGAAGGTGATCGTGGAGCGCATCACGCCCCACGTCGCCCGCCTTCTGGACGGCATCGCCAAAAGCGGAGACTGAGACCCATGGCGACCCTGGCCGGCGACAGCGCCACCACCGAGACCTGCTTCAAGGCCGCATCGGCCACCGGCACCGAATGGGGCGCCGTCGTCAAGTCGTGCCTGGACGAACTCGGCGCGGTGGAGGGCTGCAACCTCGGCTTCCTCTACATCACCGACGCGCTGGCCGAGCACGCGACGAGCATGGTCACCCTGCTGCGCGGCGTCACCGGCATCCGCGACTGGGTGGGCACGGTCGGCATCGGCGTCTGCGCCAACGACGAGGAGATCTTCGACAAGCCGGGCATCGCCGTGATGGTGGCCCGCCTGCCGCCGGAGGGCTTCCGCCTGTTCCCGGTGGTGTCGGGCGACATGGAGCCGTTGCGCCGCATGGCCGGCGGCTGGCTGGACAAGCACGGCGCCATGCTGGCGCTCGCCCACGCCGACCCGCGCCACCAGGATCTGGCCGGGCTGGTCGTTTCGCTGGCGGAATCAACCGGGGCCTTCCTGGTCGGCGGCCTGTCGGCCTCGCGGTCGGAGTTCCCGCAATTCACCATCCCCGGCAACACCGCCACGATGGTCGGCGGGCCGGTGGCCGACGGCGGCGTGTCGGGCGTGCTGTTCGCGCCGCAGGTGCCGGTCGCCACCGGGCTCAGCCAGGGCTGCACGCCCATCGGGCCGGTGCGCACCATCACCGCGGCGGAGGACAACGTCGTCCTGGAGATCGACGGGCGCCCGGCGCTGGAGGTTTTCAAGGAGGACATCGGCGAGTTGCTGGCCCGCGACCTCAAGCGGGTGTCCGGCTACATCTTCGCCGGCCTGCCGATCGCTGGCAGCGACACAGCGGACTATCTGGTCCGCGACCTGATCGCCATCGACCCGCGCGCCGGCTGGATCGCCGTCGCCCACCATGTGCAGAGCGGCCAGCCCATCCTGTTCACCCGCCGCGACCAGCAAAGCGCCGAGGCCGACATGCGCCGCATGCTGGCCAATCTGAAGAAGCGCGTGAAGACCACCCCGAAGGGCGCCCTCTACGTCAGTTGCATCGCCCGCGGCCCCAGCCTGTTCGGCGAGGGCAGCCAGGAGCTGGCGCTGATCCGCGAAACCTTCGGCGACATCCCGCTGGCCGGATTCTTCGCCAGCGGCGAGATCTCCAACGCCCGCCTGTACGGATACACGGGCGTGCTCACCCTGTTCCTTTAAGGATCATAGACAAATGCAATACCGTCCGCTCGGCCGCACCGGCCTGTCGGTCAGCGCCATCGGCCTGGGCACCATGACCTGGGGCCGCCAGAACAGCGAGGCCGAGGGCCACGCCCAGATGGATTACGCGCTCGGCGAGGGCGTCAATTTCTGGGACACGGCGGAGATGTACGCCATCCCCCCGACCGCCGACACGTACGGACGTACGGAGGAGGTGATCGGCACCTGGTTCAAGGCGAACGGCAAGCGCGACCAGGTGATCCTGGCGAGCAAGGTCGTCGGCGCCACCGACGGCGGCTTCGCCTGGGTGCGCAACGGCGAGGCAAAGCTCGACCGCGCCAACATCTTCGCGGCGGTGGAGGCCAGCCTGCGCCGGCTCCAGACGGACTACATCGACCTGTACCAGCTCCACTGGCCCGACCGTTCGACCAACCGCTTCGGCGCGCGCAACTACGTCCACCGGCCGGAGAAGGACGGCACGCCCATCGAGGAGACCCTGGCGGCGCTCGACGAGCTGGTGACATCCGGCAAGGTCCGCCACATCGGCGTGTCGAACGAGTCGCCCTGGGGGGTGATGCAGTTCCTCAAGCTGGCGGAGGACAAGGGCCTGCCGCGCATCGCCTCGATCCAGAACGCCTACAACTTGCTGAACCGGACCTTCGAGCAGGGTCTGGCCGAGGTGTCCCTGCGCGAGGATGTGGGGCTTCTCGCTTACTCGCCGCTGGCCGCCGGCACGCTGACCGGCAAATATCTGGACGGCGCCGTTCCCGCCGGCACCCGCCGCGCGCTGGATCACCGCAAGTCGCGCTACGCCACCGTCAACGCCGATGCGGCCACCCGCGAGTATCTGGATGTCGCCCGGCGCCACGGCCTGTCGCCGACGCAGATGGCCATCGCCTTCACCCTGCAGCAGCCCTTCGTGGCGTCCTCGCTGATCGGCGCGACGACCATGGAGGACCTGAAGTCCAACATCGCGGCGGTGGACGTCACGCTGTCGGATGAGGTGATGAAGGATATCGAGGCGGTCAACGCCCGCTATCCCGACCCCTGCCCGTAACCGTTCCGGAAAGCCAATGATCCGTCTCTTCGTCGCCCTCGATTTTCCGGAGGATGTGCGCCGGCGTCTGGCGGGGCTGGGCGGCGGTGTGCCCGGCGCCCGCTGGACCGATGCGGACAACCTGCACCTGACGCTCCGCTTCATCGGGGAGGTGCCGGGAGATCAGGCGGCGGAGATCGACGAGTCGCTGGCGCAGATCGTGGCGCCGGCCTTCGATCTGGTTCTGGACGGCGTGGGCGTGTACGGCAGCGGCCGCAACGCCCGCGTCCTCTGGGCTGGGGTGGAGCGCAGCGACGCCTTGTCGCACCTCCAGTCCAAGGTCGAGTCGGCGCTGGTCCGCTGCGGCCTGCCGGCGGAGGAGCGCAAATTCTCGCCCCACGTCACGCTCGCCCGGCTGAAGGACGCGCCGAAGGACCGGATCGGGCGCTTCGTCGAGGAGCGCGGGATGTTCCGCGCCGGTCCGATCCGGGTGGAGCACTTCACGCTCTACCGCAGCCACCTGGGCAAGGGGGCCGCGGTGTACGAGGCGCTGTCGGAATACGGGTTGGGGTGAGTGGGTTCGGGATTCTTGTCGGGCAACAGGGTCTTCACGGATTTCCCGGATTTAGGCACGGATTACACGGATTTTTTATTTGGTCTTGCCCAGTGCGAGCTGATCGGTAAGGCATGCGCTGAAGCATGAACAAAAGAAATCCGTGTAATCCGTGAAGACCCTCTTGTCCCCCGAGAAACCAACCGCTCTTACAGCGGCACGCCCTTGATCATCCGCGGCAGTTCGCCGACCACGCCCATCGCGTGCCGCATGAAGAAGCGCTTCAGCGGCGGCAGGCGGTTGACGACGGCCATGCCGACGTCGCGGGCCAGCTTGATCGGCGGGATGTTGTTCGAGAACAGGTGCACCAGACCGTCGCAGACCACGGCCAGCAGCACCGTGTCGAAGCGGCGCCAGCGCTGGAAGCGGGCCAGCACCTCCGGCGAGCCGACGTCCAGCCCCAGCCGGTGGGCGTCCACGATCACTTCGGCCAGCGCCGCCACGTCGCGCAGGCCCAGGTTCAGCCCCTGCCCGGCGATGGGGTGGATGGCGTGGGCCGCCTCGCCGATCAGGGCGACGCGCTCGGCGATGAAGCGCTCGGCCAGCAGGACCGACAACGGCCAGGCGTCGCGCCGGGTCACCAGCTCGATGTCGCCCAGATACCCGCCCGACCGGCGAGTCAACTCGTCGATGAACTGGTCCTCGGGCAGCTTCAGATACATGTCGACCAGCGACCGCTTCTCGCTCCACACGATGGAGGAGCGGTTCTCGGTCATCGGCAGCACGGCGAAGGGGCCGTTGGGCAGGAAATGCTCCACCGCCACGCCGTTGTGCGGCTCCGAATGGCGGATCGTGCAAATGATCGCGGTCTGGTCGTAGGCCCAGGTGCGCAGCTTGATCCCGGCGCTCTCCCGCGCCATCGAGCGGCGCCCGTCGGCCCCGACGACCAGCCGCGCCTTGACCACCCGCCCGTCGGCCAGCGTCACCGTGGCGCCGCTGCGGGTGCGCTCGATCGACACCGCCTGGGCCGGGGCCAGATGGTGCAGGCCGGGCAGTTCCTTGGCGCGGGCGAACAGGGCGCGGCGCATGTCCTTGTTGTCGAGAATCCAGCCGAAGGGCTGGTTCTTGCCGTCCCAGGTCAGCTCCGTGTGGTCGTAATGGACGAACAGGGGCGAGAACTGGTCGGCCACCCGGATGTCCAGGATCGGGCCGGCGTAGGGTTCCATGTGCTTCCACACGCCCGCCCCCTCCAGCACCTTCATCGAGGCATAGGCGACCGCCGTGGTGCGGATGTCGAAGTCGTCCCCCGCCTGCCGGTCCGGGCTGTCGCGGTCGATGCAGACGACCGGAACGCCCGCGGTGGCCAGGGCCGCCGCCATGCTGAGTCCGGCCAGTCCGCCGCCCAACACGACGACGTCGGTCGTGATCTCCTGCGCTGCGGTGGTGCCCGATTCGGTCATGATGGCGCTGCCCTTCGATCAGTGTAGACGGGTACGAACAATCGTTCCGCTTGGTCCGGATGTCCAGCGGCGCTGCGTCGCGGCCCCCAAATTGCGTAATTATTAGGCATGACCTGCCCAATCGATCGGCGAAACAGCCAAAAACCGCTGAAAAGGGCCGATTCTGCAACCGGCACGATTTTTGAAGACATTGCTTTTTATGGTCGAGGCGAACACGCTCGAGTCACGTTCGGAAAACCCGCCGTCATGGCGGGATCGGCCGAGGGGGGACCGGGCGACCGCAAGGGCCCGCAAACACGCATACCCAAGGGGAAGCCACATGAAACTGGTTATGGCCATCATCAAGCCGTTCAAGCTCGACGAAGTGCGCGAGGCGCTGACGTCGCTCGGGATCCAGGGCCTGACGGTGAGCGAGGTGAAGGGCTTCGGACGCCAGAAGGGTCAGACCGAGATCTACCGCGGCGCCGAGTATTCCGTGAGCTTCCTGCCCAAGGTGAAGGTCGAGGTCGCGGTGTCCGACGACCAGTACGAGCAGGTGGTCGAGGCGATCCAGAAGGCCGCCAACACCGGCCGCATCGGCGACGGCAAGATTTTCGTGCTGGACATCGCCCAGGCCGTGCGCATCCGCACCGGCGAAACCAACACCGAAGCTCTCTGAGGCGTCCTGGAGGAAGCGGACAGGGCGGGGCGTCATGGCCCGGCCCCTCCCGCAAGGGGGGAAGGCGCGTCCGCTTTTTCTTGCCGCGGGGCATCGATGATCTGCCCGGTGACTTGAGGCCGGGCGCGCCAGTCTTTCCACCGTGGCGCCAAGGCCGCCGGAACGGGCGGCGTATGCTTTCCCTTGACCGGGCCTCGTCCGGTTTTGTGCCCTTGTGCCGGGACTCCACCGTCGATAGGATCGTTTCCGTTTCGTATCGGGCAGAGGCCCCCAGAGGCCCCTGACGGGCCGTGCCCTTCGGGGCCGGCCCGGCCTTCTCGGGCCGTCCTCATGGAAAGGATTCTCGGCGGCATGTCGCTCCCGGACCTCGGCACCTTCGCTCTCGTCAACGACCGGCTCGACCGGCTGTCGGACTACCCCTTCACGCGGCTGGCGGCCCTGCTGTCCGGGGTGACGCCGCGCGCCAACGCCGAGCCGATCATGATGTCGGTGGGCGAGCCGCAGCACCAGCCGCCGGCCATCATCGACGAGACGCTGCGCGCCAACGCCCATCTGTGGGGCAAATACCCGCCGGTCGGCGGCACGCCGGAGTTCCGCGAGGCGGTGGGCGCTTGGCTGACCCGCCGCTACGCCCTGCCGGACGGGCTGTTCGACGCCGAAAAGTCCGTCCTGCCGGTGTCCGGCACGCGCGAGGCGCTGTTCCTGCTCGCCCTGCTTGCCGTGCCGCCGTCCAAGGCGGGCCGGCAGCCGGCGGTGCTGATGCCCAACCCCTTCTACGCGCCCTACGAGGGGGCAGCCCTGCTGGCGGGGGCGGAGCCGGTGTTCCTGCCCTCCACTCGCGAGACCGGCTTCCTGCCCGACCTCGACGCGCTGACGCCGGAGTTGCTGGAGCGCACGGCGCTGTTCTACCTCTGCACTCCGGCCAACCCGCAGGGGGCGGCGGCCGACGCCGCCTATCTGGAGCGGGCGATCGGGCTGGCGCGGCGCTACGGCTTCATCCTGGCGGTGGACGAGTGCTACGCCGAGATCTACCTGGACAGGCCGCCGGTCGGCGCGCTCCAGGTCGCGTCGGGGTTGGCTCATGGCGGGAAGCCCTGGGCGAACATCCTGGTCTTCCATTCCCTGTCCAAGCGGTCGAGCGCCGCCGGGCTGCGGTCGGGCTTCGTGGCCGGCGATCCGGAGCTGATGTCCCGCTTCACACGCCTGCGCAGCTACTCCAACGCCGGGATGCCGCTGCCGGTGCTGGCGGCCAGCGCCGGCCTGTGGCGGGACGAGGCCCATGTCGAGGAGAACCGCGCGCTCTACCGCGCCAAGTTCGACGCGGCGGAAGCCGCGCTGAAGGGGCGCTACGGCTACTACCGGCCGGACGGCGGCTTCTTCCTATGGCTGGAGGTCGGCGACGGCGAGGAGGCGACGCGCCGCCTGTGGGCGGAGGGCGGCATCCGCGTGCTGCCCGGCGCCTACTTGACCCGCAGCAACCCCGGCGAGGTCAACCCCGGCGCGCCCTTCATCCGCATCGCGCTGGTGAACGACGCCGAGACGGTCGCCCACGCCTGCAGCACCATCGCCCGCATTCTGGGATAAGAGCCGCCCGGTTCGGCTCACGTCACCCCGGTCTTTCGCCCCGAAGGACGGGTCCGGTTCAGCACGTTCTTGAGGACCTTCTGCCCATGGCACGACCCGCAAGCCCCCGCAGCGGAAGCGGCAAAAGCGCTGGAGCACGGCCCGCCGGTGCGCGGCCGGAGAAGCCGCCCTTCTTCTCGCCCGCCACGCGCGCCTTCGTGGTCGCGCGGGCGCGCGAGCTGGCGGGCTTCGCGCTGGGCGTGGTCGGTCTGGTGCTGATGGTCATCCTGGGCAGCTACAACCCGGCCGACCCCTCGTGGAACGCGGTTCCGGCGGCGAACACCCACATCCACAACCTGTTCGGCCGGTTCGGCGCCCATCTGGCGGACGTCCTGATCCAGTCGCTGGGCTGGGCGGCCTATCTGCTGGCGCTGGTTCCGATGATGTGGGGCTGGCGGCTCAGCCTGCAGAAGAGCATCCGCCACCCGCTGTTCCGCAGCGTGCTGGCGGTGTGGGGCGTGCTTCTGGTCGCCATGTTCCTGGCCGGGATGGGCGGCGGGGGCGGGGACCCGCTGAACGGCCATCCTGGCGGCAGCTTCGGCATCGTGCTGCTGGACGGGGTCAGCAAGCTGCTGTTCGGCGGCCCCGGCAATCCGCTGGTCGGCACCGTGGCCGGCGTGGCCGGCGGGCTGATCCTGTTCGTCGCCATGGGACTGTCGATCCGCGAATGGGCGGCCAGCCTGCGCGAGACCGCCGCCGGCCTTGCCCGCCTCGGGCGGGGCGCGCGGGCCGGCGTGTCCTTCGTGCGCGACAAGGGCGCGGAGGCCGCGCGCAACGCGGTTCACCAGACCGGTGGCCTGCTGCGCCGGGAGCCCAGCCTCGCCACCGCGGACAAGAAGGCCGTCGCCCCGACTCTCGACGAGACACCCGACGAGGACAGCGCCGCCATCACCCTGCGCGCCGCGCCGCGCGGCCGGCTGTCCGACTCCATCAGCGTCGAGCCGCGCGTGGAGGCCAAGACCCGCGCCGTTCCGGTGGTCACCCCGCCCGCCGGCGGCAAGAAGGCCGCCGACCAGGGACGCCCGTCCAAGCAGGCCGCCCTCAATCTGGAGGAGGCGGACGGCTACGAGCTGCCGCCGCTCGACCTGCTCCAGATCGTCCCGACCAGCGTGCGCGGCGAGAAGGTGGACGAGGCGGCGCTGCGCGAGAACGCGGTGAAGCTGGAAGGCGTGCTGTCCGACTTCGGCGTGCGTGGCGAGGTGCAGAAGGTCCATCCCGGCCCGGTCGTCACCCTCTACGAGCTGGAGCCGGCCCCCGGCACCAAGTCGTCCCGCGTCATCGGCCTGGCCGACGACATCGCCCGCTCGATGAGCGCGGTGTCTGTCCGCGTCGCCGTGGTGCCGGGCCGCAACGTCATCGGCATCGAGCTGCCCAACGCCAAGCGCGAGACGGTGCTGCTGCGCGAGCTGCTGGCCGGCGACGTCTTCGACAAGACGGCGGGCAAGCTGCTGCTGGCGCTGGGCAAGGACATCGGTGGCCAGTCGGTGGTGGCCGATCTCGCCCGCTTCCCGCACCTGCTGGTCGCCGGCACCACGGGCTCGGGCAAGTCGGTGGCGATCAACACGATGATCCTGTCGCTGCTCTACCGCCTGCCGCCCGACCGCTGCCGCTTCATCATGATCGACCCCAAGATGCTGGAGCTGTCGGTCTATGAGGGCATCCCCCATCTGCTGACGCCGGTCGTCACCGACCCGAAGAAGGCGGTCGTCGCCCTGAAATGGACGGTGCGGGAGATGGAGGACCGCTACCGCAACATGTCCAAGCTGGGTGTGCGCAACATCGAGGGCTACAACGCCCGCCTGCGCGAGGCCCGCGCCGACGGCGAACTGCTGACCCGCCGCGTCCAGACCGGCTTCGACCCCGACACCGGCAAGCCGATCTTCGAGGAGCAGCCGCTCGACCTGAAGGAGCTACCCTACATCGTCGTGATCGTCGACGAGATGGCCGACCTGATGCTGGTGGCCGGCAAGGACATCGAGGCCGCAATCCAGCGCCTCGCCCAGATGGCGCGGGCCGCCGGCATCCACCTGATCATGGCGACGCAGCGCCCCTCGGTCGACGTCATCACCGGCACCATCAAGGCCAACTTCCCGACGCGCATCAGCTTCCAGGTCACCTCCAAGATCGACAGCCGCACCATCCTGGGCGAGCAGGGGGCGGAGCAGCTTCTCGGCCAGGGCGACATGCTCTACATGGCCGGCGGCGGCCGCATCACCCGCGTCCACGGCCCCTTCGTCGCCGACGGCGAGGTCGAGCAGGTGGTGAAGTTCCTGAAAACCCAGGGCGAGCCGAGCTACGTGGACGCCATCACCGAGGAGGACGACGAGGACGGCGGTTCCTTCGACGACGGGTCGGGTGCCGGCGGCGGATCGGGCGACGACCTCTACGACAAGGCGGTGGCGGTGGTCTGCCGCGAGCGCAAGGCGTCGACCAGCTTCATCCAGCGCCAGCTCCGCATCGGCTACAACTCCGCCGCCCGTCTGATCGAGCGGATGGAGACCGAAGGCGTGGTCAGCAAGCCCAACCACGCCGGCAAGCGCGAGGTACTGGCCCGCAACATCGAGGAGTAGCGGCGTTTGCCCCCACCCCAGCCCTCCCCCGCTCTCGCAGGGGAGGGGACTGCCGCCGCTTCGCGCTAGACTCCCTCCCCTGCGTCAGCGGGAGAGGGTCGGGGTGGGGGCACCGTGAGTTCGCTTTAATCCTTGGAACCACCACCGCCACGCCCCATTTCCGCCCGGAACGTCCGGTTACCTAGCAGGCATCATGAAGATCCCGTTCCGCCGCATTCTGGCTGCCGCTGCCGTCGCTCTGTCCGTCACCACGGCGGGGGCGATCCTCGACCCCGCGCTCGCCGCGCCGCGCGCCGCCGCCCTGTCCACCCAGGACCAGGCGCTGGTGGCCCAGGCGGAAAGCTATCTGAACGGCATCGGCACGCTGCAATCGAAGTTCGTGCAGGTCGCCCCGAACGGGCACCAGACCGCCGGCACCTTCTACCTGGCGCGTCCCGGCCGGATGCGGCTGGAGTACGACCCACCGGTGAAGGACTTCGTCGTCGCCGACGGCGCCTTCATCTTCTATTGGGACGGGGAGATGCGGCAGCAGTCCAGCGCTCCCATCGGCAGCACGCTGGCCGACTTCATCCTGCGCAAGAACATCCGGCTGTCCGGCGACGTGACGGTGACCGGCGTCTTTCAGGCGCCGGGGCTGGTGGAGATCAGCCTGACCGAGACCAAGGACCCCGGCAAGGGCACCCTGACGCTGGTCTTCGAGGATCGGCCCTTCCAGCTCCGCAAATGGCGGGTGCTGGACGCCCAGGGGCTGACGACCGAGGTGGCGCTGATGAACCCGCGCGAGGGCATGCAGTTCGACTCGAAGCTCTTCTACTTCATCGAACCCAGCAAGGGCGACTACGGCCGCAGCAACTGACCCGCCCCAAAGAATTCGCACGGATTTCGCGCGAATCCCGCCGCCGCGACAACCCGCCGCCGCAACGAAGTCCTCCTGATCCTGTTGCCGTGCTGTATGGGGCGCGCTCACCCGCGTCCGGTGCACTCGAACGGATGAGGGGAGACGAGACATGGCAACGGAGGCGATGTACGAGGCCCAGCGGGTCCAGGGCATGAACGATCTGCTGGCACGCAACTGGTGGGCGCTGGCGTTGCGCGGTGCCGGGGCGGTGATGCTCGGCCTGCTGGCTTTCCTTCTGCCGGGGGCGACGGTCGCCACCCTGGCGGTTCTGCTCGCGGCCTACCTGCTGATGGACGGGTTGTTCGCCATCGTCGGCGGCGTCCGCGCCGCCCAGGCGCAGGAGCGCAGCCTGCCCTTCCTCCTTGACGGCGTGGTCAGTCTGGTGGCGGGCGCCGTAGCCCTGCTGTGGCCGGAGGCGAGCCTCTTCGCGCTGATCTTCGTGATCGCCGCCTGGTCGGTCATCACCGGCTTCGCCAAGATCATGACGGCGTGGCGCATGCACCGCACCCACGGCAAATGGGCCTGGGGCGTCGCCGGCGCCCTGTCGGTGCTGTTTGGCTTCGGCATGTGGGTTTTGCCGTCGCTGGGCCTGCTGGCCGTGGCGCTGGGCGTGGGCAGCTATCTGATCGCCTATGGCGCGCTGGCCATCATCACCGCCGTCCGCCTGCGCCGCTGCCTGCACGACCGGAACCATCATTCCAACCACGGCAACGCCGTGGCGGCGGAATAAACGCTCAGCGGACCCAAGCCTATCGACCGGGGGCGATGCGGCGGTAGCCGAGCGCCTCCGCGATGTGCGGGCGGCGCACGCCGCCCCCGCCCTCCAGATCGGCCAGCGTGCGGGCGACGCGCATGACGCGGTGATAGCCGCGGGCCGACAGCTTCAGCCGCTCCGCGGCCTCGGTCAGCAGGGCGCGGCCCAGCTGGTCGGGGGCGGCGGCCTTTTCCAGCAGTTCGCCGTCCGCTTCGGCGTTGGTGCGCACCGCCCGGCCCTCGGGAAAGGGGCCGAAGCCGGCGTAGCGCTCCGCCTGGATGGCGCGGGCCACCGCCACGCGGGCGGCCACCTCGGCGCTGCCCTCGGCGGGCGGCGGCAGGCTGAGGTCGGCGGGGCTGACGGCGGGCACGTCGATGTGCAGGTCGATGCGGTCGAACAGCGGCCCGCTGATTTTCGACTGGTAGTCCGCGGCGCATTTCGGCGCGCGGGCGCAGGCCAGCGACGCGTCGTCGAGATGCCCGCAGCGGCAGGGGTTCATGGCGGCGATCAACTGTACCCGCGCCGGGTAGGTCACATGGTGGTTCACCCGGCTGACGACCGCTTTTCCGGTCTCCAAGGGCTGGCGCAGAGCCTCCAGTGTGCCGCGCGGGAACTCGGGAAGCTCGTCGAGAAACAGAACGCCTTTGTGGGCGAGCGAAATCTCGCCGGGCTTGGCGCGCGACCCGCCGCCGACCAGGGCGGGTAGGCTGGCTGACTGGTGCGGCGACCGGTAGGGGCGCTGGCGCAGCAGTTTACCGCCCTCCAGCAGCCCGGCAACGCTGTGGATCATCGACACCTCCAGCGCCTCCGCCGGGTCGAGCGGCGGCAGCAGGCCGGGCAGCCTTGCGGCCAGCATCGACTTGCCGGAGCCGGGCGGCCCGATCATCAACAGATTGTGCGAGCCGGCGGCGGCGACCTCCAGCGCGCGCTTGGCCGTCTCGTTGCCCTTGACGTCGCGCAGGTCGAGCGGTGTCTCGGCGCTCTCCTGGATGCGCGGGCGGGGGCGGGTCAGCACCTGCTGGCCGCGGAAATGGTTGATGAGGGCGAGCAGCGTGGCGGGCGCCAGCACGTCCAGCCCCTCGCCCGCCCAGGCCGCCTCGCCACCGCAGGCCTCCGGGCAGATCAGCCCGCGGTCGTGGGCCAGCGCGTTGATCGCCGCCGGCAACACCCCGGCCACCGGGGTCAGCGCCCCGTCCAGCGCCAGTTCGCCCAGCGCGCAATAGCGGCTCATCTCCAGGTCGGGCAGCACGCCCATGACGGTCAGCAGGGCCAGCGAGATGGGCAGGTCGAAATGGCTGCCCTCCTTCAGCACGTCCGCCGGGGCGAGGTTGACGGTGATCCGCTTGGCCGGCAGGGCGAGGCCGAGCGCGTGCAGCGCCGCCCGCACCCGTTCCCGGCTTTCGGCCACTGCCTTGTCGGGCAGGCCGACCACGGTGAAGGCGACGATGCCGCCGGACATCTGCACCTGAACGTCGATGTCCAGAACCTCGATGCCCTGGAACGCCACCGTGTTGATCCGCGCAACCATAAAAGACGCCATTCCTTGGGAAATGCACGCGAGTGTATGGTCGGGCGAGGGGAATTGCCAGCGTGCCGGGCGGCGCAGGGCCGTTCCGCGGCCAAGCGGCCTTGGGCGGCGGGCGGTGCTGCCCTACACTTCTTCCCAGAGCAAAACACACAGCAAGGGTCAGAGACCGTGCAGCTTCTTCTCAGCACCTGGGCCGAGGCCGAGGCTTACCTGAAGACCTCCAAGGGCATCATCCTGCCCATCGGCTCCACCGAGCAGCATGGGCCGAACGGCCTGATCGGCACCGACGCCATCTGTGCGGAAGTCGTGGCCCGCGGCGTCGGCGACGCCACCGGGGCCATGGTCGGGCCGACCATCCCGGTGGGCATGGCCGTGCACCACATGGACTTCGCCGGTTCCATGACGCTGAAGCCCTCCACCCTGATCGCCCTGCTGCGCGACTATGTGATGTCGCTGGCCGAGCATGGGTTCGAGCGCTTCTTCTTCGTCAACGGCCATGGCGGCAACGTCGCGTCGGTCCGCGCCGCCTTCTACGAGATCTACGCGGAGAACCGCGCCCTGCGCGGCCGGCAGGCGCCGGAGCTGCGCTGCACCCTGGTCAACTGGTGGGAGAACCAGGAGATCGGCCGCCTGTCGCGGGAGCTGTTCGGCGGCAAGGAGGGCTCCCACGCCACGCCCAGCGAGGTGTCGCTGACCCAGTACGCCTATCCCGAGTCGATCAAGACGGCGGCGATGGACCCGGAGACCGCGTCGCCCGGCGGCTTCTACGACGCCCGCGACTTCCGGCGCCGCCACCCGGACGGGCGCATCGGCTCCGCCCCCGGCCTCGCCTCGCCGGAGCACGGCAAGCGGCTGTTCGACACGGCGGTGGAGGCGATTTCCCGCCAGTACGGCGCCTTCATGGCGGAGGCGTGAGCGGAAAAGCCATCCTGCGGTCTTGAACTCGGGCGGGGCTTCACCGCATCATCCCGCGCCGAGACAACGATTGGGGGAAACAGCCGTCATGCCGAACCGCCAGAGGCGCGCCGCGCTCGCCATCACCATGGGAGCGGTTCTCGGGCTGGCCGGCGCGCTGGCCGCCGGTCCGGCCCTCGCGCAGGCGGCTCCCCGCACCGATCTGGTGGTCGGGATGCGGCTGGAGCCGCCGCACCTCGACCCCACGGCGGGGGCGGCCGCGGCCATTGACGAGGTGACCTACGCCAACCTGTTCGAGCCGCTGACCCGCATCGACGCCGAAGGCAAGGTGGTGCCGGGCCTCGCCGAGAAGTGGGAGGTGTCGGCGGACGGGCTGACCTACACCTTCCATCTGCGCAAGGGGGCGAAGTTCCACGACGGCACCGACGCCGATTCGGCGGACGTGAAGTTTTCGCTCGACCGCGCCCGCGGCGCCGAGTCGGTCAACGCGCAGAAGGGCTATTTCGCCGCCATCGCCGCTGTCGAGGCGCCCGATGCGGGGACCGTGGTCGTCACCCTGTCGCGGCCGAACGGGCTGTTCCTCTTCCACATGGCGTCGGGCGACGCGGCCATCGTCGCCCCGGAGTCGGCGGGCGCCAACAAGCAGACCCCGGTCGGCACCGGTCCCTTCAAGTTCGAGCGCTGGGTGGCCGGCGACCGGGTGGTGCTGGTGCGCAACCCCGACTATGACGGGGCGAAGCCGGCGCTGGAGCGCGTCACCTTCCGCTTCATCAGCGACCCGGCGGCCCAGGTCGCCGCGCTGAAGGCCGGCGACATCGACAGCTTCCCGCAATTCGACACCTACGAGGCGCTGCCCCAGTTCCGCGACGACGGGGCCTTCACCGTCATGGTCGGCACGACGGAGGGGGAGACGATCCTCGGCACCAACAACGCCCGAAAGCCCTTCGACGACCTGCGGGTGCGCCGGGCGATGGCCCACGCCATCGACCGCAAGACGTTGATCGACGGGGTGCTGTTCGGCAACGGGGCGGCCATCGGCAGCCACTTCCCGCCGCACCGCGCCGGCTACGTCGACCTGACCGGCCTCTACCCCTACGACCCGGACAAGGCCAAGGCGCTGCTCGCCGAGGCCGGTCTTCCGGACGGGTTCGCGACGACGTTGCGCCTGCCGCCGCCGATCTACGCCCGCCGCTCCGGCGAACTGATCGCCGCCATGCTGGCCGAGGTCGGCATCCGTGTGACGGTCGAGCCGATGGAATGGGCGCCCTGGCTGGAGAAGGTCTTCAAGGGCAAGGATTACGACCTGACCCTGATCGCCCACACGGAGCCGCTGGACATCGACATCTACGGGCGCCCCGACTACTACTTCAACTACCGCAGCGAGCGTTTCAACGCCGTGGGAGCGGAGTTGGACCGCACCCAGGACCCTGCCAAGCGCAACGCCCTCTACGGCGAGCAGCAGCGCATCCTGGCCGAGGACGCGGTGAACGGCTTCCTCTTCATGCTGCCCTCGGCCACCGTGCAGAAGTCGGCGGTGCAGGGCATGTGGGTCAACCGCCCGATCCAGGCCAACGACGTGACGGGCGTCCGGTGGAAGTGATCCGGCGCGGCCGGACCGGACCCGGCGGGGGCTGACCCGCGTGCTCGCCTTCCTGGTGCGGCGTCTGCTGACCCTGGCGCTGACGGCGTGGCTGGCCACGCTGGTGGTCTTCGCCGTGCTGGAGGCGATCCCCGGCGACCCCGCCCTGGTGATGCTGGGCACCAGCGCGCAGCCGGAGGCGGTGGCCGCCCTGCGCGCCCAGATGGGGCTCGACCGGCCCTGGCCCGCCCGCTACGCCGGCTGGGTGGGCGGCATGCTGCACGGCGATTTCGGCACCAGCCTGACCTACGCGCGCCCGGTCGCCGGGCTGGTCGCCGACCGGCTGGCCATCACCCTGCCGCTGGCCGGGCTGGCACTGGTCCTCTCGGCGGGCATCGCCATCCCGCTCGGCCTGTTCGCCGCCGGGCGGCAGGGGCGGGCGGGGGACTGGGCGGTCATGGCCTTCGGGCAGATGGGCATCGCGGTGCCCGGCTTCTGGTTCGCCATCCTGTTGATTTTGCTGTTTTCCGTGCGGCTGGGCTGGTTCTCCGCCGGCGGCTTTCCGGGGTGTGAGGCCGGGGCGGGGCCGGCGCTGAAGGCGCTGCTGCTGCCCGCCGTGGCGCTGGCCCTGCCGGAGGCGGCGATCCTGGCGCGCATCACCCGCACGGCGGCGCTCGACACGCTGCGCGAGGAGTATGTGCGCACGGCGGTCGCCAAGGGCCTGCCGCGCCGCGTGGTCCTGCGGCGCCATGTGCTGCCCAACGCGCTGATCCCCGTCGCCACCATCCTCGGCCTGCAATTCTCCTTTCTGGTCGCGGGAGCGGTGGTGGTGGAGAACGTCTTCACCCTGCCGGGGCTGGGCCGGCTGCTCTATCAGGCCATCGGCCAGCACGACCTGATCGTGGTGCAGAGCGTCGTCGTGCTGCTGGCGGTTACGGTGGTGGCGGTCAACGCGCTGGTCGACATCGCCTGCGCCGCCATCGACCCGCGCCCGCGGGTGACGGCATGACACGATTTATGAAACGGCTGAAACGCCTGCCGGTCAGTCTGCTGCTGGGCGGGCTGCTCACCGCGCTGGTGGTCGGGGCGGCGCTGCTGTCGCTGGTCTGGACGCCCTTCCCGGCGGAGCAGGTGCGGGTGGTCGCCCGGCTGCGCCCGCCGGGGCCGGTCCACTGGCTGGGCACCGACCATTTCGGGCGCGACGTGCTGTCGATGATCCTGGTCGGCGCGCGCAACTCGCTGGCCGTCGGGGCGGCCGCGGTGGCGCTGGGCGCCCTGCTGGGCGTGCCGCTGGGGCTGGCCGCCTCCGCCTGGGGGCGCTGGGGGGACGAGGCGGTGGCCCGGCTGGGCGACCTGCTGTTCGCCTTTCCCGCGGTGCTGACGGCGATCCTGCTGACGGCGGCGCTGGGGGCGGGGGCGCTGAACGTCGTGCTGGCGCTCGGCCTGTTCAACGCCGCGGTCCTCGCGCGGGTGGCGCGCGGGGCGGCGCTGGCCGTCTGGCGGCGGGACTTCGTGCGCGCCGCGCTGGCGCTGGGGCGCGGGCCGCTGTCGGTGACGCTGGTGCATGTGCTGCCCAACATCGCCGGGGTGGTGATCGTCCAGGGGACGGTGCTGTTCGCCGTGGCGGTGCTGAACGAGGCGGCGCTGAGCTATCTCGGCCTTGGCATCCAGCCGCCCTCGCCGTCCTGGGGCAAGATGCTGGGCGACGCGCAGACCTTCCTGTTCACCTCCCCCCTCCAGGCGATCTTTCCCGGGGCGGCCATCGCGGTGACGGTGCTGGGGCTGAACCTGCTGGGCGACGGGCTGCGCGACGCGCTCGACCCGCGCCACCGCTCGGCGGGGCTGCTGTAAACTTGACACAAGACGGCCGGGCTTGTGTCAAGTGTCATAATCCCCTCTCCCCTCTGGGGAGAGGGTTAGGGTGAGGGGGATGCGCGTGGCGGTACGTTCGGCACAAGCGCAACCCCCTCACCCGGCCCTCCGGGCCACCCTCTCCCCAGAGGGGAGAGGGCAATTTTCAGGCGCCGCGGTGCTGCTTGGCGATCGGCTGGGAGAATTGCAGCTCGATGTCCCAGGGGAAGTGGATCCAGGTGTCCTGGCTCACCTCGGTGATGAAGGTGTCGACCAGCGGACGCCCCAGCGGCTTGGCGTAGACGGTGGCGAAATGCGCCTTGGGCAGCATCTTGCGCACGACCACCGCGGTCTTCCCGGTGTCGACCAGATCGTCGATGATCAGCCAGCCTTCGCCGTCCCCGGCGTTGGCGCCCTCCACGCCCTTCAGAACCATCGCCTCGCGCTGGTTCTGGTGGTCGTAGCTGGAGACGCAGACGGTGTCGATCATGCGCAGCTCAAGCTCGCGCGCGATGATCGCCGCCGGGACGAGCCCGCCGCGGGTGATGGCGATGATGCCCTTCCACGGACCTTTGTCGATCAGGCGCCAGGCCAACGCCTTGGCGTTGCGGTGAAGCTCCTCCCACGACACCGGGAAGTGCTTGTTGAACGGAACGGCTTCTGGCACGGCTATGGACTCCGAAAGAAACGTGCGCCGCTTATACCGCAAGCCCCACCGCCGGGCAATCGACCGCGTGAAAAGGCGAAAAAAGGTCTTGCAGCCCGGAATCCTTTTGAGTAAGTTGCGCGCCTCGACGACGGACGGTTACCGCCGCCGCCGGGAAGACAAACAGGAATGCGCCCGTAGCTCAGCTGGATAGAGCACCAGACTACGAATCTGGGGGTCAGGAGTTCGAATCTCTTCGGGCGCGCCATTCCTTTCAGTCTGCACAAGAAAGCCGCCCTTGGGCGGCTTTTGTGCTTTCTGGTGTCCATCTCGCCGATGTTTGCCTTAGCGGCTTTTCTTTCTCGGTGTCGTGCGCTTCGCCTTGGGTGGCTTGGTCATGGTGTTGAACAGGGAGGTCTGGTTGCGCCGGGCGGCGGCGTTGAACACGCCGCTCCAGAAACCGATCGCCTGACTGGCCGACCGGTTGGCCATGGACAGCCAGATGCTTTGTGGTGTCCCCTTCATGCTTCCCCCTTTTTGAAGTCCTGCCGATCAATCTCGGTCAGGGAGGTAACAGCGCGGCGCGGTCATGCTCCCGCGACGATCGCGCGGCGGTGGCGGACCCGCGTCCAGGACATGGTCAGGCCGACCCGCTCGGCGCAACCATAATGCCAGGGGCGGTTCTCGCTATCGCCGGCCCAATGCGGTTCCCCGGCCCGCAAAGGTTTCCCGCAATGGCAACAGGTGGGTGGTGCGGGAAGACGTGCGGCGTCCCGTTTCGTCAGCTGGGTCATAGGGCATCTCATCCAGAGCGTCTTATTCCAGAGGCGTCTCAGGCACGGCGTTTCGGGAAGGCACGGCGTCGAGAGCGTGTGTTGTTGGGCGTGTCATCTTGCGGTGCGAAGAATGACGGTCCGGCCGTTCCGGGGAAACGTCGCAAAGGTGAAATGCCCATGGGGTGCCCCCGACCACAGGGGTATGCCCATGGTCAGGCCATGGGTTGCGAGATCGTTGGCATTAAACGCTTTTTGCCTTTATCCCGAGTCAGTGCGGCGGGACGGGACGCCCACTCTTGATCACACCCCGATTCACAGCCGGTTAACCATCCGCGCCTAGCGTCCGCCCCCTTCGCCGCGGCCTTTTGCTGCGGCGCAGCATTTTCCGAAGGGTGAAGGCGTTATCCATGGTTTTCCTGTTGCACTACCTGCCGTCCCTGTCGCTGGTCGCGGTGAGCGGGCTTGCCGGTCTGGCGTTGGGCGTGCTGTCCACGCTGCTGCAGGACCGGCGGGCGATCCTGACCGCGCAGGCCGGGGCCGGCGCGTTGTTCGTCGTCCACTTCTTCGCTCTGGGTGCCCATACGGGGATGCTGATGTGCGCGCTCGGCCTCGTGCAGATGGCCGCCGCCTATCCGGAACGGCGGCCCCGCTGGCTGGGCGTGCTGTTCGCACTGACCGTCCCGGCGGCACTGGCTGTCGCGGCGACGACGTGGCAGGGACCGATGTCCGCCCTGTCGGCGGCGGGCTTCGTTCTGGGCACCATCGGTCGCTGGCAGAGCACGGTCGGGCGGATGCGGCTGTTCTTCCTGTCCTCGACGGTGGTCGGGGCCGGCCACAACGCGCTGGCCGGTTCGGCTTTCGGGCTGGCGTCGGACGCGATGACCCTGTCCGGCCATCTGCTCAGCCTGTGGCGTGCCCGCCCGGCGGTGCGCCGGCAATCGGCGCTGGCGGTGCATTGACGAACGGAAACCGTGCCGGGGACGGTGCCCCGGCACGGTCTCGTAAGCGAGATGTTGGGATCAGCGCTTCGCTTCGGCGACGCCGGCGGTTTCCCGGCGCTCCAGATAGGTCTTGGTGAGCTGCGGCAGGCGCTGTTCCAGCCACGCCGCCATCTCCAACTCCTCGTCCAGGCTGGGCTGCAGCATGCGGGCGATCTCCGGCTCCCCGGCCTGCTCCGCGGCGGAGATCAGGGCGCGGTAATTGGCGATCTCGAAATGCTCGAAGGAATAGTCGAAGATCGACGCCTTCACGATCTCGTCGGACGCCACCACACCGGACAGCGACTGGGCGTTGCCGATCAGCATGGCGACGCCGGTCTTGATGGCCGAGGTGTCGGTGCCCAGACGCTGCAGGCACTGCTTCAGCCGGTCGGCCTGCCGGTTCGACACCTCAATGTGCTCCTGCACCTTGGCGAGGACGTCCGGATAGTTCTTGATGCGCTCCGCCTGCCGCTCCAGCATCTCGACGGCCTGGCTTTCCATGGCATGGGCGTCGCGCAGCCAGTCGATCAGGGTTTCCTTGGTGGTGTTGGCCACAGGTCCTCTCCCTCGTTGCGTTATCGGACAGTCCATTGGGGATGGACCGACAACAGGCGGAGCAGCGGTTCGTCACCATCGGACGACGCGGCCTGACCAAGCGGAGCACCCTTCGGATGCATCAAGGAACCTTCACCGGGGCGGGAGGTTTTTCAAAGCGGATGGGCAGACTGCCAGGGGAGGGAGCGGCCATGTCGGCAAATGAACCGGCCATGATGGGAAAAGACCAGATCGTCGATACCCTCAACGATCTGATCCGCATCGTCGAGGACAGCCACGAAGCCTATCGTCAGGCCGCGGAAGCCTTGGAGGACGAGGATTTGAAGGCCCTGTTCAACGATCTCGCCGCCCAGCGCGGCGCCATCGTGCGGGAGGTGCAGCGCCTCGTCGCCGAACAGGGCGGGGCGCCGGACATGGGCGGCACCGTGATGGGCGGCGCGCACCGCTTCTTTTTGGAACTCAAGACCAATGTGCTGGGCCACGACCGCGAGGCGATCCTGGCCGAGGTGCAGCGCGGCGAGGGCGAATGCGTCCGTGCCTACGAGGAGGCCTTGGCCAAGGAACTGCCCCTGCCGATCACTGCCGTGGCGGTGCAGCATCTCGACCGCATCCGCGCCGACCGCGACCGCATGACCCTGCTGCGCGGCGCCGCGGCCTGACGAAAGACATCGATCGAGGGATGGTCACTCCGCGGCGGCGGCCTGCCGGTTCTCCAGATCGGCCAGCAGGGCGCGTTTCTGGTCGGCGTCCATGTGCTTCCAGCCGCGGATTTCCTCCAGCGTGCGCAGGCAGCCGATGCAATAGGCGCGGTCGGCGGTCAGCTTGCACACGCTGACGCAGGGGGACTGGACGATGGTGGTATCGGGAGTTCCGTCGGTCATTCCGGGGGCCAAAAAGGAAACGGGACGGCGCTGGGCCGTCCCGTCCTTACCACCCGGTAGCGCCCGGTCTCAATCCTAAAGGCCTTTTGCCCGATCGTTTCAGTCGGAGATGTTGGGCGGGTCGGGATCGTCCGACCAGTCGTCCTTCGGGGCCGGGTAGCGCTCCAGCCACTTGCGGACCAGGGCGACGTGGCCGGCCTCCTCCTCCGCGAACTCGCGGGCGAGGCGGGCGACCTCCGGGTCCTTCGTCTCGGCGGCGACCGAGGCGTAATAGTTGTTGCCCTGATGCTCGCTCAGCAGCGCCATCTTCAGCGCGTGGTGCGGCTTCATCAGATAATGGGCGTTCTCGAAGGCCGCGGCTTCCGGCGACTCCGTGGTGGCGTCCCACTGGAACTCCCAGGGGGCGACCTTGGGCAGCGCGCCGTGCTCCCTGGCGATCTGCTTCACCTCTTCGGCATGCTTGGCCGAGTAGGTGGACAGATCACGGAACAGCTTGGCGACCTCCACATTGTTGTGGGCCTCCATGCTGTCGGCCAGTTCGGTGTAGCGCTCCGCCGCCTCGATCTCCAGCGCCAGCGCGTGGGCCAGGAACAGACCGACGTTGGCGGCCCCGTTCAGGACTTTCGTCTTCATACCGCGAACCCCTCTTCGATCTGGGCGATGCTGTGGGTGACCGTCGATCCCGGCTGGAACGGACGGCGGTTGCCGGCGAGGAAGATGCCGAGGCCGAACCCGTCGTCCTCAAGGACGGCGCGCATCGCCTCGCTCGGGTCGTCCGTCGGCTCGCGGCCGTAGGGATGGACCGTGCTCTTCCAGCCGCGCTGCTCGGGGCGGAAGGTGACGCAGGGGGACAGGATGTGGATGACCGAGAAGCCGGGGTGCTTCACGCCTTCCACGATCAGGCGCGCGACCTCGTTCGGGTTGTTGGAGAAGCCGCGGGCGACGAAGTTCGCGCCGCAGGCCAGCGCCAGGGCGACCGGCTGGATCGGGTTGACGCCCGGCCCTTCCGGGGTCAGCTTCGACTCGCACCAGTCGGCCTCGGTGGTCGGTGAGGCCTGGCCCTTGGTCATGCCGTAGACCTGGTTGTCCATGACGATGTAGGTCATGTCGACGTTGCGGCGGCAGGCGTGCAGGAAGTGGTTGCCGCCGATCGAGAAGCCGTCGCCGTCGCCGCCGAAGATCAGCACGTTCAGCTCCGGCCGGGCCAGCTTCACGCCGGACGCCACGGCCAGTGAGCGGCCATGCACCGTGTGGTAGCCGTAGACGCTGGTGTAGGCGGGGATGCGCGACGAGCAGCCGATGCCCGACACCACGACGGTGTCCTCGCGCTTCAGCCCCATGGTCGCCATGGCGCGGGTGATGCCGGCCAGCACGGAATAATCGCCGCAGCCGGGGCACCAGATGGGCTTCACGTCGGATTTGTAGTCGCCGGGCAGCGGGCCCACGACATCGTCGGTCAGATGGGTATCCATGGATTTCGTGCTCCGGCCGGTCAGATCAGGGAAAGAAGCGTCTCGTGCACCTCGCGGGCGCGGATCGGCAGCGGGCCGGGGCGGCTGAACACCGACACCGTGCCCGGCAGGTCGTAATGCCCGCGCAGGAACTTGTGGAACTGGGCGCCGTGCGTCTGCTCGACGACCAGGACCTTGGAGACGCCGTCCAGCGCCGCGGCCAGCTTGGCCGGCTGGACCGGGGAGATCAGGCGGATGGCGACCAGCCGGGCCTTGGTGCCGGCGGCCTCCAACCGGCGCACCGCCTCGCGCGACGGGCCGGTGGCGGAGCCCCAGGTGACGACGGCGATCTCGCCCTCGCCCTCGATGTCGGCCCAGGCGTCGCCGTAGTCGTGGGAGGTCAGCTTGCGCAGACGCTTGTCGAGCTGCTTCTGGTGATCGGACGCCTGCGAGGAGGGCAGGGCGTTCTCCGCATGCTCCAGCCCGTCGGCGGTGTGCTCGCCGCCCGGCATGCCGGGGATGGCGGCGGGGGAGACGCCGGACTCGGTGTCGGCGTAGCGCTTGTACTTCGCCTCGCCGCCGAGGTCGGTCGCCAGCAGGCGGTTCGCCTTGTGGGGGGCGTCGGCCGGCTTGTCGACGATGGCGCGGGACTGGCCCATCGCCTGATCGGACAGCACGATGGCCGGGGTCTGCAGGGCCTCTGCCAGATGCACCGCCCACTGGGTGGTGAACAGGCAGTCGCCGATGGAGGTCGGGCCGACCACCAGATGCGGGGCGTCGCCGTGCAGGCCGTAGACGGCGATGTTCAGGTCGGACTGTTCAGACTTGGTCGGGATGCCGGTGGACGGGCCGCCGCGCTGCACGTCGACGATCACCACCGGGGTTTCGGAGGCCACGCCCAGGCCGATGCATTCGGTCATCAGCGACAGGCCTGGGCCGGCGGTCGCGGTGATCGACGGCACGCCGCTGAAGGAGGCGCCCAGGCACATGGCGATGGAGGCCAGCTCATCCTCCGCCTGGACCAGCTTGCCGCCGGTCTTGGCGAGGTTGGGGGCCAGCCATTCCAGGATCTCGGTCGCCGGCGTGATCGGGTAGGCGGCGCAGAACTTCACCCCGCCCTTCAGCGCGCCCAGCCCGGCGGCCTCGTTGCCGGAGATGTTCCAGCGGGTGGCACCCTCCTTGTTGGGGGTGGCCAGTTCCAGGCCGAGGTTCCAGCCGGCGGCCTCCTTGGACCCGGCGTCGATGCCGGCGTTGGACGCCTGGATGGCGGCGTCGCCCTTCTTGCCCAGCGCCTTCTGGATCACCGCGTCGATGCCGGCGCGCGGCAGGCCGATGATCGCCGCGACGGCGCCCAGCCCCACCATGTTGACGCGCCCGCCGGGGATGCGCCCGGCCAGTTCCTTGATCGGCAGTTCGACCTGTTTGGCGCCGCTGGCGGCCAGGACCGCGGGCACGTCGCCCTGGCTGGGGTCGGTGATGATGACGCTCTTCTCCGACAGGGGAAGCTCGGCCGCGAAGCGCTCCACATTCTGCCAGTCGAAGGCGATGATGATGTCGAAACGGTCCCCTGGACCGTGAACGGGTGTCGGCGACAGGCGAACGAGGGCGGCGGCCTCGCCGCCACGGATCTGCGGGCCGGTCGACCGCGACATCAATCCGTACCATCCCACGTTGGCGGCGGCATCCAGCAGCATCTGTCCGGCGGTCATCGCGCCGGCGCCACCGCTGCCCACCAGGGCAATCGTGACCGAGTCCACTGTCATTGGTTAATCCCTTGCGTCCGAATGTGAGTCGCCCGACGCCTGTACGGCTACGTCAGCATTGCGGAACAGGGGAATGATCTGGCGCAAATCAGACGAAAGACGTCACGATTTTGCGAAGTCACGTCTTGGAAAGGTCTGACCAAATCTTGCCCGTTAACGGCCATCCCTTGGCACCGACTGTTGCCGGGATTGTTTCTGGTCCGGAATGGCGGGCGCCGTCGCACGCTACTCGCTGTAGCGTTCTTCCCGCCAGGGGTCGGCGTCATTGTGATAACCGCGGACCTCCCAATAGCCGCGGCGATCCTTCGCCAGGAACTCGATTCGCTTCACCCACTTGGCGCTTTTCCAGAAATAGAGCTTCGGCACGACGACTCGGACGGGTCCGCCATGGTCGCGGCTGATCGGCTGGCCCTCCCAACTGGTGGCGAGCAGCGCGTCCTCCGCCGCGAAGGTCTCCAACGGCAGGTTTGTGGTGTAGCCGTCCGAGGAGTGGCAGAGGACGAAGCGCGCGTCCGGCCGTGGCTGGACGACCGACAGCAGATGCCGCGTGGACACGCCCTCCCACTGGTTGTCGTAGCGCGACCATGTGGTGACGCAGTGGATGTCGGAGACGACGCGCTCCCGCGGCTGGGCCTGCAGGTCCGCCCAACTCCAGGTGACGGGGGTGTCGACCAGCCCGTCCACCGCCAGGGTCCAGTTCGCCTCGCTCACCCGCGGAACGATGCCGAGATCGAGCACCGGCCAGGTCTCCACCAAGCGCTGGCCCGGCGGCAGGCGGTCGCGCGCCGGGTCGGCGGTCTCCCCGGTCAGGCCCCGGCCCTCCCGCGCCCATTGCTCCTTGGTGGCGATCAGCTTGTCGCGGATCCGGCCGTCCTGTGGCACGTCCTGCGGACCATCTTGAGGAAGCTCGTCGGCCATGGCGGTCCTCCAAAGGGGTGGATCGGCAGCGATGTCTCTGGTGACCGGTACGGATTTATGCATGGATGGGGGCCGGTGTCAGCGCCGATCCCACGGTTTCTTGCGGTGCGAAAGGCTGATCCGCTACCCTTCCGTCCCATTTTCCACGGTTGGGCCGGAAATAGACGGTTCGGACGGTTGCCCTGCCCCTGTTCACGCCCTGCCTTGCTCTGGTAGCATGTCCGCTATGCATTACCTGCCATGTTGCCGCCCATGACCACCGCCCTGCCCGTCGCCCCGCAAACCGATGCGGCGCCCTCCGGGCTGGGACGGGCCCGGCTGGAGGAGGACGAGCTGGACATGGCCCCGGAAGAAGCAGCGGGATTGCAATGGCTGGACGCGCTCGCCACGCCGCTGTGGCTGCTCCGCCCCGATGGGTTGACCGTGTGGCTGAACGGCGCCGCCCGCGCGCTGATCGGCCTGGAGCGCGACGCGCCCGCCGCCGCCGTCCGGGTCAGCCTGTCCAGCCGGTTCCCCGCCGCGTTGGAGCAGGCCGCCGCGGGGCGGGCGGTGGACGCGCGGGCGACCGTCCACGCCCCCCTGACCCTGCCGCTGGAGGTGGACCTCCGGCTGGTTCCGACGCCGCGCCCGAGCGGGCTGATCCTGGCCGAAGCCCCCGCCGACAGCGGCGCCCGGCAGGAGATGATGCGGCTGAACGAGCAGCTCATCGCGCTGTCCTACGCCTATCCCGACATCCGCTTCGAACTGCTGCGCGACGGCACCATCCTCGACTTCGCCGCCGCCAGCCCAGGCGACCTGAACGTCCCCGCCGAGCGCTTCCTGGCGCACCGCGTGCAGGAGGTGCTGCCCGATCCCGCCGCCGGGATGCTGGCCGCGGCGCTCGGCCGGCTGAACGAAGGGCAGACGGTCATCGGCCTGGACTTCTCCCTGCCGCCGCCTCCTGGCCAGACCGGGGCTGGCCAGACGGGAGCCGGACAGATGGCGGGCACCAAATTCTTCGAGGCGCGGCTGGTCGCCCTGCCCGACAGCGACCGCGTGATGTGCAGCATCCGCAACGTCACGGAGCGGGTGCTGGCGGAAAGCGCGGCCCGGCGCGCCCATCATCTGCTGTCCGACGCCATCGAATGCATCACCGAGGGCTTCGTTCTGTACGACGCCCAGGACCGGCTGGTCCTGTGCAACGGGCGTTATCGGGAATTGTTTTCCGCCAACACCGACCTCATAACGCCGGGGGCCCGGTTCGAGGAGGTGCTGCGCGGCGGGGTGGAACGGGGCGTCTATCAGGTGCCGGACGGCGATCTGGACAGCTGGATCGAACGGCGCATCGAGCAGCACCGAAGCGCCGGCGCTCCGATGGAGGTGCAGCTTCACGACGGGCG
Organism: Azospirillum sp. Marseille-Q6669; assembly: GCF_965111635.1. Lineage (NCBI taxonomy): Bacteria > Pseudomonadati > Pseudomonadota > Alphaproteobacteria > Rhodospirillales > Azospirillaceae > Azospirillum > Azospirillum sp. Marseille-Q6669. The sequence goes on from NZ_CBCOOP010000005.1 coordinate 450,355, forward strand.
CTGGATCCGCATCGAGGAGTGGCGGACCCACGAGGGCGGAACCGTCGGCATCCGCGCCGACATCACCGATCTGAAAGCCCGCGAGGCTGAGTTGAGCGCCGCCCGCGACGAGGCCGAACAGGCCAACCAGCGCAAGTCCGACTATGTCCACCATTTGAGCCACGAGCTGCGCACGCCGCTGAACGCCGTGCTCGGCTTCGCCCAGATCATCCATGACGAGATGATGGGGCCGAACAACCCGCGCTACCGCGAATATGCCGGGCAGATCGCGGCGGCCGGCGTCTATATGCTGGACCTCATCAACAACCTGCTCGACCTCGCGCGGATCGAGGCGGGGCGGATGGACCTGCACGAGGAGGCCTGCAACCTGTCCCTGCTGGTCGACCTGACCTTCGGCATGATGCAGCCGCGGGCGTGCGAGGCGGCAGTTGCGCTGTGCATGGAAATTCCCGACGATTTGCCGAGCCTGCACGGCGACGCCTCGCAGATCCGGCAGATGCTGACCAACCTGATCGGCAACGCCATCAAGTTCGCCCCCGCCAAGGACGGGCGCGTGCGGGTGGGTGCGGAGCTGACGGAGGATGGCGGCATCGCGCTGACCGTCGCCGACAACGGCATCGGCATGCGCCCAGAACAAATTCCAGTGGCGTTGGACGCCTTCGGGCAGGTGCATGGCCACAATCCGGGCCGCGACCGGGCGGCGGAGCGCGGCTCCGGCCTGGGTCTGCCGCTGACCCGCGCGTTGATCGCGCTGCACGGCGGTACCTTCCACATCGACAGCCGGCTCGGGGCCGGAACGACCGTGCGCCTGACCTTCCCGCCCTGCCGGGTCGGTGGGGGCATGCGACGGCCCTGAAGACCGGAAACGACACGCGCTGAAACGCGTGCCTTGAAACGCGCAACGAAACGCGCAACGACCGCGCGCGCTGGAGGCGCGGCGGCCGTGGACTCACAAGACGAAACCCGCAGGAAAGACGGGCGGCCTGTCGAGGCGCGCTGGCTTGGCCTTAGGCTGGCTTGGCCTTAGGCGGCCTTGCGGACGGCGGCAGCCTCGGAGAAGACCTTGACGACCTGCTCGACGAAAGCGGCCAGTTCGTCATGACCCAGCGCCGTGATGGTCACGTTGTCCACCACCAGGGCCTCGTCGCTGATCTTGCCGCCGGCGGCTTCCAGCTCGGCGCGGACGGCCTCGGGGGCAGCCAGAGTGCGGCCCTTCAGCTTGCTCGGGATGGCCAGGAGCTGGATGCCCTGGTCGATCGCGGCGATCGGCTTGCCGGCGTCCAGGAAGTGGCCGACGATGCGGCGGGTGTGGGCGCTCTGCTGGAGCTTGGTGACGCTGCGCTCGCCACCCGGCAGCAGCAGCATGTCATAGTCGGCACCCAAAACCTCGCCGACCTGCTTGTCCACCGGGAAGTAATGGCCCCAGGACTTACCGTGCCAGCCGTTCACCAGTCCCTGCTCGGGAGAAATCGTACGAAGAGTAGCGCCGGTCTTGAGGAGAGCCCGTTGCGGCTCCGTCATCTCCAGTTCCTCAAAGCCGTTGGCGACGAGAATGGCAATGCTCTTTCCTGCGAGGGGTTGATCCATACTGTCTTGTCCTTTCATCGTTCAACCAGTGTGTGCGGGCCATCGCCGAGGAATGCGCCGTCGGGGAAAAGAAACGGCGCACGCCGCGCAAGGTCTTGCGCGGCGATGGAACCCGCAGCCGGCCCTCGTCAGCTGAGGTCCGGCGGGGGGGCGATCACGCCCCTGATCGGTTTGTGGTGAGCATGGAACACAAGTGGCGGCAACGAGGTCCCAAGTCAATGGCTTATTCCGCACTGCAACGCAGCTTCCCCACCGTCGGGCAGGGCTGCCGACGCGGCAATTTCGCGGTCGCGCTCAAGACTTAATCACGATTTCCCGGTGGTGTCGGTTGGGATGGCGCAGGTCAGCCATGCCGTCATGGCGCGGCTGTGACAACGAATGGTCGTAAGGAAAGCGGGTTGGCGCAAAAAGAAGCGGCCGGGGGCGGACCCCCGGCCGTTTGAAGTCAATAGCGTCAGCCGTTCGAAGAGATCCGGCTCGCACACCGGATCGGGAACCACCGGTCACCGGGGCGGGGGGCCGAAGCCAACCGTCCGGAGGATCGGCGCAAACCGGTCATACGACCCGAGCCGGGGAGGCTGCCGCGATGGGCGGCCGTATGACCCTTTCACACTTTGCGGGGCAAAGTGCTGTCTCGTTCGAGGCGGGCGCGTCCGGCGGATGGAACCGGACGCGCCCTGCTGTGGATCAATGGAACTGATCGGCCTCGGTGGAGTCCTTGTAGGCGGTGGTGGAGGACTGGCCGCCCGAGATCGCCGTGGCGACCGCGTCGAAGTAGCCGGTGCCGACCTCGCGCTGGTGCTTGGTCGCGGTGTAGCCCTCGGCCTCCGCCGCGAATTCCGCCTCCTGCAGCTCCGAGTAGGCGGCCATGCCGCGCGCCGCGTAGCCCTTGGCCAGCTTGAAGGCCGAGTAGTTCAGGCTGTGGAAGCCGGCCAGCGTCACGAACTGGAACTTGTAGCCCATGGCGCCGATCTCGCGCTGGAACTTGGCGATGTCCGCCTCGTCCAGGTTGGCCTTCCAGTTGAAGCTCGGCGAGCAGTTGTAGGCCAGCAGCTTGTTCGGGAACTCCTTGCGGATCGCCTCGGCGAAGCGCTTGGCCTCCTCCAGGTTCGGACGCGAGGTCTCCCACCACAGCAGATCGGAGTAGGGGGCGTAGGACAGGCCGCGGGCGATGCAGTGGTCGACACCCGTGCCCTTCTTCAGGCGGAAGAAGCCCTCCGAGGTGCGGCCGGCGTCGAAGTCGATGAAGGGATGGTCGCGCTCGTCGACGTCCGAGGTGATGAGCTGCGCGGACTCCGCGTCGGTGCGGCAGAGGACGATGGTCGAGGTGCCCATGGTGTCGGCGGCCAGACGGGCGGCGTTCAGCGTGCGGATGTGCTGCTGCGTCGGGATCAGCACCTTGCCGCCGAGATGGCCGCACTTCTTCTCGGACGCGAGCTGGTCCTCGAAGTGGACGCCCGAGGCGCCGGCCTTGATCATCGCCTTCATCAGCTCGAAGACGTTCAGCGGGCCGCCGAAGCCGGCCTCGGCATCTGCGATGATCGGCGCGAACCAGTAGGTGTCGCCCTTGCCCTCGGCGGTCTGGATCTCGTCGGCGCGCTTGAAGGTGTTGTTGATGCGCTCGACCACCGCCGGCACCGAGTTGGCCGGGTACAGGCTCTGGTCCGGGTACATCTGGCCGGCCAGGTTGGCGTCGCCGGCGACCTGCCAGCCGGACAGGTAGATGGCCTTCAGGCCGGCCTTCACCGCCTGCATCGCCTGGTTGCCGGTCAGGGCACCCAGCGTGTTGATGTACGGCTCGGTGTTCAGCAGTTCCCACAGGCGCTGGGCGCCCATCTCGGCCAGCGTGTACTCGATCTTGACCGAGCCGCTGAGCCGCTTCACGTCGTCCTGGGTGTAATCGCGCTTGATGCCTTCGAAGCGCGCGGCGCGGAGAGCGGCCTTGGTCTTTTCGTCGAGCGACATGGTCGTTTTCCTTCTTTTCGTCACCGTTGCGCTGCTTTTGAGCGCTGCCCTGACAAAACAACTAAAACGGCCTTCGCTGCCTTGCAACATGCCCTTGTTTGTAAAAGGGTCTGTTTGTAAACTACCGTCAGAAAAGCTCTGTAAATCAGTAAATATTGTAAATCAGCCAAGCTGGAGTTCGGGTGGCCATGGACAAGAAGGCGATGCTGGGTCCGAAGGTGCGTCGGCTGCGCCGCGACCACGGGCTGACCCAGGCCCAGATGGCCGAGCAGCTTGGCATCTCCCCCAGCTACCTGAACCTGATCGAGCACAACCAGCGCCCGGTCACCGTGCCGCTGCTGCTGAAGCTGGGCCAGCAGTTCGGGGTGGACCTGCAGAGCTTCGCCGAGGACGAGGAGAGCCGCCTCGTCGCCGGCCTGCGCGAGGTCTTCGCCGACCCGCTGTTCGACGGCTCCGACATCAAGAACCAGGACTTCCGCGAGCTGGCGGCGGTCGCCCCGACGCTGGGGCAGGCGGTGGTGGCGCTCTACCGCGCCTTCCGCACCAGCCGCGACGACCTGCAGACCCTGTCGGAACGGGTGGCCGACCGCGAGAAGCTGCATCTGGTCCAGACCTCCTCCTTCCCGCAGGACGAGGTGCGCGACCTCTTCCAGGCCCATTCCAACCACTTCGCCGAGCTGGAGGCGGCGGCGGAGGAGCTGTGGCTGGAAGGCCGGCTGGAGAAGGGCGACCTCTACCGGGGCCTGACCGACTATCTGCTGAACAACCACAGCGTCCGCGTCCGGCTGCTGCCGTCCGACATCATGGGCTACGCGGTGCGCCGGTTCGACCGGCATGGGCGACGCATCCTGCTGTCGGAGATGCTGGCGCCGTCCGGCCGCAACTTCCAGCTCGCCTGCCAGATCGCGCTGCTGCGCCACCGCGACCTGCTGAACCAGATCGTCGAGTCGTCCGGTCTGACGGGGGACGAGGCGCGGCGCTTGGCCCGCATCGGGCTGGCCAACTATTTCGCGGCGGCGGTGGTGATGCCCTACGCCCGTTTCTGGGAGGCGGCCAATCAGGTTCGATACGATATCGAAATATTACGGCGCCGGTTCGATGCCTCGTTCGAGCAGGTCTGCCAGCGGCTGACCACGCTGCAGCGGCCGGGGGCGAAGGGCGTTCCCTTCTTCCTGATGCGGGTGGACAGCGCCGGCAACGTGTCCAAGCGCTTTTCCGGCGCCGGCTTCCATCTGGCGCGCTTCGGCGGCGGCTGCGCCCGCTGGATCGTCTATGAGGCCTTCCGCACGCCGGGAAAGATTCACAGCCAGCTGGCCCAGATGCCCGACGGCACCACCTATTTCTCCATCGCCCGCACGGTGGTGAAGGCCGGCGGCGGCTTCCGCAGCCCGCCGCAGCAATTCGCCATCGCGCTGGGCTGCGACCTCCAGCACGCGGCGCAGATCACCTATGCGGACGGTGTGGATCTGGAAAACACCGAGGCGGCGACGCCCATCGGTGTGAATTGCCGGCTCTGTCCGCGGCTGGATTGCTCGCAACGCGCCTTCCCACCGCTGAACCATCGCCTGATTGTCGATGAGAATCTGCGCGGTTTGTCGCCTTACCTCTTCGCCCCGCCAGCGGGAGAGTAAGGCCGTTTATTTGGCAATACTGCCTTGTGGTAACCGAAAGGCCACAACAAAATTGTTGGTATAAATTAGTGGTCTGTTGACGAATTTGTTGTTAAAGAAGTGTGCTGCAATGCGGCACGGCTTGGCTTCTGAAACGACACCGGCCACAGCATGCCGGTCACCGAAACGGACCTGCGGATTCCATGAGCAATCTGATTCATGAGCGCGTCCTGCGCGTTCACCACTGGACGGACACTCTGTTCAGCTTCACCACCACGCGCGATCCCTCGTTCCGTTTCGATCCCGGACAGTTCACCATGATCGGCCTGGAGGTGAACGGCCGTCCGCTGCTGCGCGCCTACAGCCTGGTCAGCGCCAGCTACGAGGAGACGCTGGAGTTCTTCTCGATCAAGGTGCAGGACGGCCCGCTGACCTCGCGCCTCCAGCACCTCAAGGAAGGCGACACGCTGCTGGTCAACCGCAAGGCGACGGGCACGCTGGTCACCGACAACCTGCTGCCGGGCCGCAACCTGTACCTGCTCAGCACCGGCACGGGCCTCGCCCCGTTCCTCAGCATCATCAAGGACCCGGAGATGTACGCCCGGTTCGACAAGGTGATCCTGACCCACACGACGCGTACGGTGGGCGAGCTGGCGTACGCCGACATCATCAACACCGTCCTGCCGGAGAACGAGTTCTTCGGGGAGGACGTGGCGCAGAAGCTGATCTATTACCCGACCGTGACGCGCGAGTCGTTCCGCAACCAGGGCCGAATCACCGACCTGATCCGCAACGGCAAGCTGTTCTCGGACGTCGGGCTGGCCCCCTTCGACCGCGAGGTTGACCGCGTGATGATCTGCGGCAGCCCGGCCATGCTCGACGAGACCAGCGGCATCATGAACGAGCTGGGCTTCTCCATGGGCCATAACGGCGAACCCGGTCATTACGTGATCGAAAAGGCTTTTGTGGAACGCTGAGCGGAATCGCTGGAATAAAGCGGGCCGTGGTTCGTTGATGGATCGTGACGATGGCACGTCATCAACTCCAGTCGGCCCGATCGGGCCAGACCGGTCCTTGACGGGCGCGCCTCCCTCCCGGGGGCGCGCCCGTTTTCCTTCTGGAACCAACCCGGTTCGCCAGACCGTTTTGCCGATCCCGCATTTGGTGTAGACATCCCCTCCATGCGCCTCATCACGATCCTCGCCGTGCTGCTCGTGGCCGGCCTCGCGAATTTTGCCGTCTGGTCGCTGCCGAACCAGCCGGTGCCGCTCGACCCGCCGCCCGGCGGCAAGCTGAAAAGCGTGTCCTTCGCACCCTTCCGCGACGGGCAGAGCCCGCTGACGCAAAAATTCCCCAGCACCGAGCAGATCGACGAGGATCTGGCGGCCCTCGCCCCGCAGGTGGCGGGGGTGCGCACCTACACCTCGTTGGAAGGGCTGGAGGTGGTGCCGGAACTGGCGCGTCGCCACGGCATGCAGGTCACCATGGGGGCGTGGCTGTCGTCGCGGCTGGACAAGAACGAGAAGGAGGTCGCCTCCCTCATCGACCTCGCCAACCGTTACCCGGACGTCATCACCCGCGTGATCGTCGGCAACGAGGTGCTTCTGCGCCGCGAGCTGACGCCGGAGCAGGTGGCCGGCTACATCGACCGCGTGAAGGCGGCGGTGAAGCAGCCGGTGTCCTACGCCGACGTCTGGGAGTGGTGGCTGAAATACCCGCAGATCGCGGATCACGTCGATTACCTGACCATCCACCTGCTGCCCTATTGGGAGGACGTGCCGACCGACGTGGCCGGCGCCATGGAGCGTATCCGCGGCAGCTACCGCACGATCGCCCAGCGCTTCCCCGGCAAGCCGATCCTGGTCGGCGAGACCGGCTGGCCGACGGAGGGCCGGTCGCGCGGCGCCGCGGTCACCGGGCTGGTCAACAAGGCCAAGTTCGTCAACGGCTTCGTCCGCCTCGCCGAGCAGGAGGGCTTCGACTACAACGTGATCGAGGCCTTCGACCAGGGCTGGAAGGCCAAGCTGGAGGGCACGGTGGGCGGCCACTGGGGCCTCTACACCGCCGACCGTCAGGCCAAGTTTGCCCTGGCCGGGCCGGTGGTGGAGAACCGCCAATGGCCGATGCTGTTCGGCGTCTCCTCCGGCCTCGCGCTGGCGCTCGTCATCGGACTGACCCTGCGCGGCCGTCCGCTGACCTCCGGGGCCTTCGCCGCCCTGGCCTTCCTGGCGCAGGCGCTGTCCACCCTCTACGTCCACGCCGTCTGGGGGGCGCTGCACGGCAAGCATTACCCGCAGGACGTGGCGCTGTCGGTCGTCATGCTGGCGGCAACGGGCGTTCTGTCGATGGCCGTCCTGCTGGCCGCCCGGCGGGCGCTGGGCAGCGGCGGTCTGGCGCTGGAGCCGCTGGCCCCGCTGCGCGGCCGTCCGGCGCTGTCGCGGCTGGAGACGGTGGGCAAGGCCGCCGCCGTGGCCCTCGCCCTGCTGGGGATCGTCTGGAGCTTCCTGATCGTGTTCGACGGACGCTACCGCGACTTCCCCAACGGGTACTTCGCCCTGCCGGCGCTCGGCCTGCTGGCGCTCGGCGCCATGCGTGCAACACGGCGTCCGGAGGGCACGGGGGCGCTGGCCGCCTGGGGCATCGGCGGGCTGTTCCGCCCCGCCGTCCCGGTGGCCGATGCTCCGGCGAGTGGCCTGTGCGGCGCCGTCCGCCGCCTGCCGCTGGAGTCGGCGCTGGCCGTCCTGCTGCTGCTCGGCGCGCTGCTGACCGTGCTGGCGGAAGGCGTGGTGCCGATGGAGTCGCTGATCTACGGGCAGCTTCCCTTCATGGAGGCCCTGCACGAGGTGGTGTGGACCAGCCCGAACTGGGAAGCGCTGTCCTGGGCCGGTCTTCAGCTTCTGCTGGCGGTGCCCTACGCCGCCACCGTCCTGGCCGTCCGCTGTGGCGAAACCGCCCGCGCCGGCCACCAGTGGGTCCGCATCGCCGGGCAGTGACCGGTTCCCCCTCTCCCGCTTGGCGTGGGAGAGGGGGCCTGCTCCGCTTCAGGCTGCCTTCTCGCTCTTCCGGCTGCCCTGGTGCTCCGTGGTCCAGCGCTTGGGGTCGTGCAGATAGGCGTGGATTTCGCCCTGGGCCTGCCCGTCCAGGTAATGGCCGCGGTTCGCCACCTCCAGCACGTCCCACCAGGTCGCCAGCGCGTGCATCGTGATGCCCAGCGGGGCCAGATGCTCCTGGATCTCGTCGAAGATCCCGTACTGGAACAGCACGAACAGGTCGCGCACGTCGCAGCCCGCCTCCTTCAGCGGCTGGGCGAAGCGAGCTTTGCGATGGCCGTCGGCGGCGATCTGCTCGACCAGAAGCACGCGCCAGCCCGGCTCCACCCGCCCTTCGATCCGGTGCTTGTAATCCTGCTGGCCCTCCGGCACCTCCTTGCGCACGAAGACGAGGGGAAGCTCCAACCGATCGGCGATCAGCGCGGCCCAGGGTACGCCGGCTCCCTCGGCGGCGGCGATGGCGTCCAATTCGCCGTCGCCGATCTCCTGCCCGATCATCCGCAGCGCGAAGTCGAGCACCTCGTCGCGCACCGGGGGGTAGGAGAGCAGCCGCCGCCCCTCCAGATGGACCGGGCTGACCAGCCCCGAGCCGTGGCGGCAGAGATGGTCCGGGTCGTACCGGACGCAGCCGGTCTCGATCAGATGGCGGGCCACGCTGATGGCCCCTTCGCGCAGCTCGATGTCCCAAGCGTCCGGTATCATGGCCTGCCCCCGTCTTTTTCGCGTTGTTTCTTCAGCTTCGTTTTTTTCGCCTCACACCTTTCTCCCGATGATCACCCGTTCGGGGCGGGCCGCAACCCCTCCACACGCGCCGGGGCGGGCGCTTTGGTGTTAGCCGGAACGGGGGGAGACAACGCGCCGCAGCCTCCCTCCGCCTGCAGTCGTGTGTGCCCAGGTGCCGGAGCGGTTGACACGAAGCGCGACAAGCGTTGAAAAAGAGAATCGAATTGTAGCCATGCAGCTTTGGCAGAGCGGGGCGGGGAGCGGCGATGTCGGACATCCAGGGCTGGAGCCAGGACGATGACGACGATCTGTTGTTCGCCGACGAGGACGCTCCGGACTCGTCCTCCGCGACGTCCGGCTCCGCCGCCGCCCCTTGGAAGCTGCTGATCGTCGATGATGATCCGGAGGTGCACGCGATCACCCGCGTGGTGCTGAACGACGTGACCTTCGACGGGCGGCGCCTGCAGTTCCTGTCCGCCCATTCGGGGGTCGAGGCGCGGGCGATCCTGAGCGAGCACCCCGACATCGCCGCCGTCCTGCTGGACGTGGTGATGGAAACGGAGGACGCCGGCCTGCGGCTGGTGCATCACATCCGCGAGGTGCTGGGCAACCGGCGGGTCCGCATCATCCTGCGCACCGGCCAGCCCGGACAGGCGCCGGAGCGGCAGGTGATCGTCAGCTACGACATCAACGACTACAAGGCCAAGAGCGAGCTGACCGCCCAGAAGCTGTTCACCGCCACGGTGGCGGCCCTGCGCTCCTATCAGCACATCGACGCGATCGAGCGCAACCGGCAAGGGCTGGAGACGATCGTCGACGCCGCCGGCGCCCTGTTCGAGCAGCGCTCCATGGACCGCTTCGCCATTGGCGTGGTGGAGCGGGTCGCCGCCCTGCTGCCGCGGGCGGCAGGCGCCTTCCTGTGCGCGGTGCCGCCCGGCCGAAATCCGGAAAGCCCAAATCTTGAAGGCCAAGCGCCGGACGGCCGGCCTTGGGAGGCGGTGGTGCTGTGCGGGACCGGCGTTTTCGCCGATGCCGCGGGCCGGCCGGTCGGCGCCGTGCTGCCCGAGGCGGTCTGCGCCGACATCGCCGCCGCCCTGGCCCGGGGCCGCAGCCTGCACCGCGACGACCACTGCGTCGCGCTCTTCCACACCCAGAGCCCCGGCCCCGGCGCGCTGTTCATCGGCGGGCACGGCGGCCTGCCGGAGGTGGAGCGGCGGTTGCTGGAGATCTTCTGCTCCCGGATGTCGGTCGGGTTCGACAACGTGTCGCTGTACGAACAGCTCCGCCTCGCGCAGATCGCCACGGTGCACGCCCTCGGCAAGCTGGCCGAATACAAGGACGAGGTCACCGGGGAGCATGTCCGGCGCATCGGCCGCTGGGCCACCGCCATCGCAAGGGAGCTCCAGGCGCGGGGTGCCTGCGGCGGTGACGCCGACGACCGGTTCTGCGAGCTGATCGGGCTGGCCAGCATGCTGCACGACGTCGGCAAGGTCGCCATCCCCGACCAGATCCTGCGCAAGCCCGGCAAGCTGGACCCCGAGGAGATGGTCCAGATGCGCGAGCACGCCACCATCGGCGGGCGCATCCTGCGCGACGCCTCCGGCCCGGTCGGCGGGCGCAGCTACCTGTCGATGGGGGCGGAGATCGCCGAGAGCCACCACGAGAAGTTCGACGGCACCGGCTATCCCCACGGGCTGGCGGGCGACGCCATTCCGCTGTCGGGCCGCATCGTGGCGGTCGCCGACGTCTACGATGCCCTGCTGCATCGCCGCCCCTACAAGGAGGCGTGGGAGCTGGCGGCGGTGGTCGATCTGATTCGCGCCGAGGCGGGCCGGCATTTCGACCCGCGCGTCGTCGACGCCTTCGTCGCGATCCTGGAGCGCGGCGGGCCGGAGGCGTAGACCAGCCCCCGGCCGCACCGTTCTTTTTTACGAGCCTTGGCCTTTTTACGAGCCCCGGCCTTTTCAAGAGCCTTGGCTGAGCGCCTCGGCCAGCGCGCGGTCGGGGTGGTTCCCGCCGACGATGAGCTGCATGGAGCCGGTCGGCACCTCCACCCCCAGCTCCTCGAAGCGCTTCCTCATGCGGCGGTTGAACTCGCGCGACACGCCCCACTGCCGGGTCGGGCGGGTCTTGAAGCGCGCGGTGATCAGCTGGGTCGAATCGGGCTGGAACTTGTCCAGGCCCATGACCTCCAGCGGCGCCATGATGTCGGGCGCGAACAGCGCGTCGGTCTGCAGGCCGGTGCCGATCTCCTTCAGCAGCTCGATCACGCGGTCCGGGTCCTCGCGGTAGGCGACCCGCACCTCGAACAGGGCGTAGGAGAAGTCCTTCGACATGTTCTTGACGGTGCTGACCGAGTTGAAGGGCACGGTGTGGATGGCGCCCGAGCCGTCGCGCAGCCGGATCGAGCGGATGGAGATGGCCTCGACCACACCGGAATGGCCGCCGCCCACATCCACCACGTCGCCGATGGAGATGCTGTCCTCGAACAGGATGAACAGGCCGGTGATGATGTCCTTGACCAGCGTCTGCGACCCGAAACCGACGGCCAGACCGACCACACCGGCACCGGCCAGCAGCGGCGCGATGTTGACGCCCAGCTCCGACAGGGTGATCAGCGACACCATGGTCACCAGCACCACCAGGAAGGCGTTGCGCAGCAGCGGCAGCAGGGTGCGCACCCGCGCGCTGCGCTCGATCCGCGTGCCGTTGCGGTCGGTGGAGGCGAGGAAACGCTCGATCATCGCGCTCACCACCTCCCAGGCGACGATGGAGCCGACCAGCAGAAGGCCGATGGTGACCGTGCTGCGCAGGATGCGCTGGCCGAGTCGCGTGTCCGTCCAGGCCAGCGTGTCGAAGCCCCAGCCGTAGAGGATCATCATCGCGGCACCGACCCAGATCACCGTCTTCACCACCCGGTGCAGGAAGGGCAGGTAGAGGGAGGCGCGGTCCTTCAGCGGCGGCAGGGCGCCCTGGCTGTCCGGAACCATGCGCAGGCCGCGGCGCAGGCCCCGGTTGATGCCGTTGACCATCAGCCGGGCGATCACCGCGACCAGGATGGTGGTCCCGGTGGCGCGGGCCAGATACTCGAACCCGCCATAGACGTTCAGCACCCAGACGCCGAAGGTCACCACGACATAGATGATCGCCAGAACGTGCCAGACGTCGGCGAAGCGGCGGCGGGCGGAGCGCAGGACGGCGCCCTGGCCCTCCGACTCGCGCTCCGCGGTGGCCGCCGGGTCGCCATCGCCGGACAGCGGGTTGCCGTGCATCCAGTCGGCGACGATGCGGCGGTTCTGCAGGATCAGCGCGATCAGCATCCCGGCGATCGCCAGCCCCAGCAGCTTCAGCAGCGCGCCGTAGGCGCCGAGCGGCAGGCCCAGCACATAGGCGCCCTCCGCCAGGAAATAGCCGTAGACGCCGACCGCGGCCAGCCGGCGGACCCAGCGGTAGAGGCGCAGCGCGTTGGCGTCGCCCATCCGCACCATCCGCAGGGACGGCGCGAAGGGCGAGATCAGGATGCGGGCGGCGACCAGCAGGATCTGCAGGATGACGGTGGCGTTGATGACGGCCAGCGCGACCAGCCGGACGCGCGGCCCCGGCTCGCTGACCGACAGGATGGCGTAGGCGACGACGATGAAGGCGGCGATGGGGGCCAGTTCCAGCAGCGCGCGGCCGAGCAGCAGCGGCAGGCGCACCAGCGCCGTGGTGCCCCGGCGGGTGGCCAGGGCGTTGCGCGGGCGGGCGAGCAGCCAGCCGACGAAGCGCCCGATTGCCAGACCGGCGGTCAGGATCATCGTCAACTGGATGGCGATCTGCACCCAGCGATCGCGGGCCGACGGGTCGACCATCTGCCGGTTCGCCCACTCGATGGCGCCGGGCAGTTCCTTGAACACGTTGCCGACCTGGACGAGCTGGCGGCTCAGCACGTCCATGCGCTCGGCCAGGAAGGACAGGGCGCTGGCGCCGATGGTCTCGGGCAGGGTGCTGGCCGCCGGGGCCTCCTCGGCCTTGGCCTGCTCCAGCCCCTTCTGCGCGGCGACCAGCGCCTTCAGCTGCTCGACCAGCCGGGCGCGGGCCGCCGGGTCCTCCAGCGTCGTGATCATCGCCTGCATCTGCTCGGGCGTTGGATCGGGCGAGGCAGTGGACTCGGCGGGGGCCGCGGCGGCGGGGGCCGGCATGGTGGCGCCCGGAACGGGGCCGGCGGCCAGCGACGGCGAAGCGAAGCCGGCGAGAAGCAGCAGAAGGACGGCGAGTGCGCCCATGCAGGGGACCGTCCACCGGGTGCGTGCGCGAAGCATCCCTGTCCTTTTCTGTGATTTCAGCAATGCGGGCGTGAAGGCCGGGGACGTTATCCCGTGCCCGCCTCCTTGCCAACCCGCGCAGTTTCAGACCTTTTTGGGACGGAATTGCGGCCCCGCCCAAGGCGTTGGCGGCCCTTGCGAGGGGGTTACGGGGCTTTTCCGTCCTCTTGGACCTCGTCCTGCGCGACATGGCAGGCGACTCGGTGGCCCGGCGCCACGGGGTCGAGCGTCGGCGGGACCTGGGCGCAGCCGTCGTGGGCGAGCGGGCAGCGCAGCCGCAGGGCGCAGCCCGTCGGCGGGCGCAGGGGGGAGGGCGGATCGCCGTGCAGCGCCGGGCGGGCGAGGCCCGACGCCGCGATCAGCGCGCGGCTGTAGGGGGGGCGCGCCGCGGCGGCCAGAACCGCGCTGTCCGCCGACTCGACGATTCGGCCGAGCAGGAGCACCAGCGCCCGCCGCGCGATCCGCAAGCCTTCTGCCGCGTCCTGGGTGGCGTAGAGCAGGGCCAGCCGGCGGCGGCGGCGGATCGCCTGCAGCAGGTCCAGGAAGTCGGCCCGCTCCGCCCCCTCGTCGAGCGTCGCCGCCGGCTCGTCGCAGACCAGCAGGCGCGGTTCCGGCAGCAGGGCGCGGGCCAGCCCGGCGCGCGCCGCCTCCGCCGGTAGGAGTGCGCCGGGGTACAGGTCGAGGACCGCCGCGGGCAGCCCGACCTCCTCCAGCGCCTCGGCCAGCCGCGCAGCGCGGTCGGCGGGGGATTGGGCGGTGGACCGGGTGGGCTGCAGCGACTCCAGCGTCTCGGCGAACTGCGCGCCGATGGTCATCAGCGGGTCGAAGGCGGCCAGCGGATCGGGGAAGAGGATTTGCAGATCCCGCCGCGCCCGGCGCATCGCCTCCGGCGGGGCGGCGGCGAGGTCGGTCCCCAGCCAGGACACCTGACCGCCGACCGGCGGCACCAGCCGCAGGATGGCGCGGGCCAGCACCGACTTGCCGCTGCCCGTCTCGCCGAGCAGGGCCAGCGTCTCGCCCTCGGCCAGAGCGATGGACAGGCCGTCCACGACGGTCAGCCAGCGCTCCTCGCCGCGCCAGCTCCGCCCCAGCGGAAAGGCGACGCGCAGGTCGCGCACCGCCCTGCGCTGCGGCGCCGAGGCGCTGACCGGCTCCACCGTGGGCGGGGCGGGGTGGGCCCCTCCTCCGGTTCTTCCAGGCGCCCATGGGCCAGGATCAGGCGGCGGTCGGCCAGACCGGAAGGAACCGGATCGGCCTGGATTGGATCGGCCTTGATTGGGTCGTGGTGCGGGCGTCCGGCCAGCAGCAGCGCCGTTCCGGCTTCCCGCGTCCAGGCGGCGAGGTCGCTCAGCAGGCGGACGCGCTGAGTGGGGTCGAGCGCGGCGGCGGGGAGTCGGCGAGCAGCAGCGCCGGCTGCGCCGCCATGGCCAGCGCCAGCGCGGCCCGCCAGCGCATCGCCTCGCCCAGCTCATGCGGGTGGAGCGCCAGCCGGCGCGCGGCGGCGGGCACCTGGAAGCGCTCCAGCGCCTCGGCGCCGCAGCGCAGGGCGGTGCGCTCGTCCATCCCGGACTGGCAGGCCAGCAGGTCCACGAACTGAGCGCCCAGCGTGCGAAGCGGGTCCAGGGCGCCGTCCTGGGTGACCAGGATGCGCCGCCCTCGGATGTGGATGTCGCCCAGCACCGTGATGCCCTTGGGCGCGAGGCCGGCCAGCGCGCGCAGCAGCAGCGTCTTGCCGGCCCCGGCGCCGCCTGACAGGGCCAGCACCTCACCGGCCGTGACGGCGAAGCTCAGCCGGTCGAGCAGGATGTCGCGGCTGGTCAGCAGGGACAGCCCTTCCACCCGCAGCGGCGCGCGCTCTTCCGATCCGCTCACCGGCGCCCTCCGGTCGTGGAGAAGGCCAGCCGCATCCCGTCGCCCACCCCGTGCAGCGCCCACAGCGTCAGCGCCAGCAGCAGGGCCGGGCCGGCCAGCGCCGTGGCGTCGCCCGCCCGCGCCGCCGCGCCGATGGCGGTTCCCCAGCCGGTCACCCTCCGGCAGGCCGAGGCCGAGCAAGCTGGCGAGGCTTTCCGCCATCAGGGCGCGGGGAAGGGCGGTCCAGGCCGCCGCGGCGAGCGGCAGGACGGCGTTGGGCAGGATGTGGCGGCGCAGCCGGCGTCCGCCGGTCAGCCCGGCGGCCTGGGCGGCGCTCAGGAACTCCCGCCGCAGCAGGGCGCGCAGCTCGTCCCGCGCGATGACGGCCACCGCCGGGGCGGCGATCAGGACGGTCACCACGGCCATCGGCGCCAGCCCGCGCTCCGGACCGAGCAGCCCACCGGCCAGCGGAACGGCCAAAGCCAAGGGAAGGCCGGTCAGTGCGATGGCGGGCGCCATCATCGCCCGCTCCGCCCGCTCGCCCAGGGCCACCGCGGTGCCTCCCCAGAGCAGGCCGAGGGCGGCCCCGCCCAGCCCGCCGAGCAGCGCGAAGGTCAGGCTCTGGTGCCCGGCGGCCAGCGCCGCCCCCACCGGGCCGCCCCCGACGACGAGGCCCGCCGCGACCGCCAGCATCAGCGCCGCGAGAACAGCCAGCCCCGCGGCGGCGGGCCGGTGCGCGGTCAGCCGCTGCCCGGCCTTCTGCCAGGGCCGTCGCGCCAATGAGGATCGGTGCGGAGTCGGTGCCGGCAGGTCCGTGCATCAGGCCATCCGGACCCGTGGGTCGATCCGGCCGTGCAGCGCGCCGCCCAGGGCGCCCAGCAGCACGGCGAGGCCGCACAGACCGGCGAGCGCGGCGACGGCCATGCCGGTGTCCCCGGCGCGCGCCGCCTCGACGAACAGTTGTCCGGCACCGGTGCGGCCGAACAGGCTTACCGCCAGGCCGCGGTCACGTTCCCACCGCTGCCACGCCCATCGGGACAACCCCGCCCGCGCGCCGGCGGTTGCCCCCCCCTCCCCCCCCCTGGGTCGCAGGGGCCGGGGGGGGGGGGAGGCCAACCCCCCCCCCCCGGGCCGGGCGGGGGGGGGGCGGGGCTTGGGGGGCGGGGGGAAGAGCGAGGGGGGCGAGGCCAAGCAGGACGGGCGCCTTCGCCAGGGTGGGGGCGAAGCCCGCGGCCAGCAAAAAGCCCGGCAGGGCCGGGCCCACCCCGCCCAAAACGGCGCCCGCCCCGCCCAAGACACCGAGCAGGACGCCGAGGCCGGTCCCCAGCGCCAGCGCTGGCACGACCAGCGCCAGCGTCGCCGGCAGGGCGGCCAGCACGGCGCCCAATGCCTGCGTCCAGCCGGGTCCCGCCAGCGCGGCCACCACGGCGGCGGCAAGCGCGAGGCCCAGCAGGGCCGGCACCACGGCCAACACCCGGCGCAGGACGAGGCTCAGCATAGGCCCCGCCGGGAGTGGGCGGCCGTGACGGGCGGATGGTGTGGAGGGACGGACAAGCGGCTCACAACAAGCGGGTCACGGGGCAAGGACGGGCACGAATGGATTCCTCCTGACGGTACCCAGGTCCCGGCCGGTCGGGCAATGGAATTTCGCCTCTCGGCGGGGGGTGGGGAGGGTTGGGCGGCTGCGGTGTTGTTCGGGCATTCGCCTTCCTGGTCGGTCGCAGCCCGTCCCGGACGCACCATATGTGAACCCCTGATGCCGATCCCCGCAGGAACCCCGGTCCAGCCGCGTCCCATGCCCGACCAGCCGTCCTTCCCAATGCCGCCTGAACCAGCGCTCACCGGGGCGCCCGCCGCGGCGCTTTCCAGTGCAGCCGCGGACCCGCTGCTGGTGCCGGGCCGCACCTGCTGGCGGGTGGAGCGGGCCGAGCGGGTCGGGGTCGTCGTCGATGCGGAGGACTATTTCGCGCTCGCCAAGGCGGCGATGCGGCAGGCGCGGCGCAGCATCTACCTGACCGCCTGGGACTTCGACGCCCGCATCCGGCTGACCCCGCAGGCGCGCCACCCGCGCCGCCCCGACAAGCTCGGCAACCTGCTGAACTGGCTGGCCGCGACCCGCCCGGACCTGACCATCCATGTGCTGAAGTGGGACTTCGCGGAGCTGTTCGATCTGGCCCGCTGGTCGCAGCCGCTGTTCCTGCGCGGCTGGCTCAGCCATTCGCGGCTCCAGTACCGGCTGGACGGCGACCATCCCGCCGGGGCCTGCCACCATCAGAAGATGCTGGTGATCGACGACCGGCTGGCCTTCTGCGGCGGGCTGGACATCACCGCCAACCGTTGGGACACCCGCGCCCACCGCGCCGACGAGCCGCTGCGCCGCCAGCCGGACGGCACCCCCTACGAGCCCTTCCACGACGTGATGATGGCGGTGGACGGCGACGCCGCCCGCGCGCTGGGCGACCTGTTCCGCGAACGCTGGCGCCGCGCCACCGGCTGCGTGCTGTCGCCGCCCGCCATGGACGTGCTTGGCGGCGGTGGCGGCGTTTCCGACGGCAAGCGTCCTCGGCGGCTGCGGCTGAAGGCGCGCCGGGCCGGGCCGGACAGCCCCGACCCTTGGCCGCAACAGCTCGTCCCACTGCTCAAGGGCATGCCGGTCGGCATCGCCCGCACCGAACCCGGCTACAACGGGCGCGCCGAGGTGCGGGAGGTCGAGGCGCTCTACACCGCCGCCATCGCCTCGGCCGAGCGCTTCATCTACATGGAGAGCCAGTATTTCGCCTCGGTCGCCGTGGCCGAGGCGCTGAAGGCGCGGCTGGCCGAGCCGGACGGGCCGGAGGTGGTCGTTGTCAACTCCGCCCGCACGTCGAGCTGGCTGGAGAACACCGTGATGCTCGGCGCCCGCGCCCGGCTGGTGAAGGAGCTGCGGGAGGCCGACCGGAACGGGCGCTTCCGCTTCTACATCGCCAAGACCGGGGAGGCGAAGACCGAGAGCGCCAAAACCGGCAGCGTCGGCATCACGATCCACGCCAAGGTGATGGTTGTGGACGACCGGCTTCTGCGCATCGGCTCGGCCAACCTGAACAACCGGTCGATGGGGCTGGATACCGAATGCGATCTGGCGCTGGAGGCGCCACACGGGAAGACGGAGGGTCGCGAGGCCCGGCGGGCCATCGCCGGGGTGCGCGACGACCTGATCGCCGAGCATCTGGGGGTGGCGCCGGAAAGTGTCGCGGCGGAACTGCGCCGCTCCGGCTCGCTCATCCGCACGGTGGAGACGCTGCGCCGGCCCGGCGGGCGGACGCTGGAGCCGCTGGAGGACGCCGATCCCGGCCTGCTGGCCGCCGCCGTCGCCGACTCCATGCTCTTCGACCCGGAACGCCCGGTGGGGGCGGCGGACATCGTGTGGCGCGTTCTGCCGTCGCGCATCCCGCGCCGTCACCACTGGCTGGCGCTGGGGGTCATCCTGGCGGTGGTCGGCGGAGTCTGGGGGCTGTGGAACCACACGCCGCTGCGCGACTGGGCGACCCTGGATGCCGTCCTCGGGGCGTTCGAACGCCTGCGCCAATCGGCCTTCGGGCCGCTGTGGCTGATCCTGCTCTATGTCGCCGGGGGCTTCGTGCTGTTTCCGGTGCTGCTGCTGATCGCGGCGACGGCCATCGCGCTGGGGCCGTGGATGGGCTTCCCCACTGCGCTGGCCGGGGTGCTGGCCTCCGCCGCGGCGCTGTTCTGGGTGGGCCGCCTCGCCGGCCGGCGCCCCATCGAGCGCTACGGCGGCGCGGTGGTGCGGCGGGCCAGCGACGCGCTCGGCGAGCGCGGCGTGCTGGCCATGGCGGCGCTGCGGGTGGTGCCGGTGGCGCCCTTCACCGTGGTGAACCTCGTCGCGGGGGCTTCCCGCATCCGCTTTCCCGACTATCTGTTCGGGACGATCCTGGGAATGGCGCCGGGAATTCTTGTCTTCAACCTGCTCGGGCACCAGCTTGAGCGTGTGTTGACGGAACCGACGCCCACCGACATGGTTCTTCTGGGGCTGGCGGCGGTGACCGCGCTGGGGCTCGGCTGGGCCGGCAATCGGCTGGTGCGGGCTCTGGCGGCGAAACGGCCGGCCGTGGGGCCGACCACTGGAGAGACAGCGAAGGGAGACCAACAGCGGTGATCCGATTCAGCCGAGAGCGAGTGCAGCGGATCGCCTCCGCGCTGCGCGCCGCCCGTGTCCGCCGCCCGAAGCGCCGCGTCGACAGCCGCAGCGGCCCGGTGCCGGAGGGCATGGCGCCGCTGCGC
This sequence comes from Azospirillum sp. Marseille-Q6669, assembly GCF_965111635.1. Lineage (NCBI taxonomy): Bacteria > Pseudomonadati > Pseudomonadota > Alphaproteobacteria > Rhodospirillales > Azospirillaceae > Azospirillum > Azospirillum sp. Marseille-Q6669. The sequence continues at coordinate 469,723 of NZ_CBCOOP010000005.1, forward strand.
GTGGCGACCTGGAACATCCACAGCTGCGTCGGGCTGGACGCGCGCTTCGCGCCGGACCGCATCGCCGAGGTCATCAAGGAGCTGGACGTCGATCTCGTCGGGCTCCAGGAGGTCGGCTGGCACCACCGCGGCGAATCCGGGCTGGATCAATTTGCTTTCCTGGAACGGGCGACCGGCCTGAAGGCCCACGCCGGCCCGACCAAGCACAACGCCCACGCCCATTACGGCAACGCCATCCTGACACGGCTGCCGGTCCTGAAATGCGAGCCCATCGACCTCAGCATCGGGCGGCGGGAGCCGCGCGGCGGCATCGACGTGATCGTCGAGGTGGAGGGGCGCCCGGTGCGCATCATCGTCGCCCATCTCGGCCTCGACCCGTGGGAGCGGGCGCGGCAGGTCGGCGCCATCGTCGACCGGCTGGAGGAACAGCCGGCCCTGCCGACCCTGTTCATGGGTGACCTCAACGAATGGGCGCCCAACTCGCCTCGGCTGCGCAAGCTGGCCGAGGCATTCCCCGACTGGGCCAGTCCGCGCAGCTTCCACGCGCGGATGCCCACCCTGAGGCTCGACCGCATCTACGTGAACAACGGGTTGACCATCCCATCCTACGAGGTGGTGCGCACGGTGCTGACGCGTCGCGCGTCCGATCATCTGCCGGTGCGCGCCACCGTGGCGGTGCCATAACCGATATTCCCGCTGGGGTATGCCGGACCCTTGATTGCTGCAAGGCGCGTGCGCGGTTCCGCGGACGCGCCTTTTTCTTTGGGCTTGATCCTCCTGCCTTGCCTCCTTTGCAGTGCAGCGTTGCGCGGTCTGTTTCGTGTCGCTGACTGTTTCCCATGTAAGTTTTTTGCCCGAGAACGGGTGTCGGCTATTGACCTTCCGGATAAGGGCTGGCCAATCTATCGGTTGGTCATACGACCAATGACGGCCGACCAATGACGGCACCCAGCCGACCGGGCGTGGGACCAACCGCCGAAGCGAGGACATGTTGCTCTACCATCTCTACGATCTGCAGCACGCCGCTCTGCGCCCGATGCGCCTCCTGGCCGAAGCGACCCAGCACACCTTCCAGAACCCGTTCAGCCCGGTGTCCTACACCCGCGTCGGTCGCGCCATGGCCGCCGGCGCGGAACTGCTGGAGCGCACCACCCGCCGCTTCCCCAAGCCGGAATTCGGCCTGAAGACCACGGTGGTGAACGGCGAGACGGTGGCGGTCACCGAGCGCATCGCCCACCGCAAGCCCTTCTGCAACCTGCTGCACTTCGCCAAGCCGGAGGGCACCCCGGCGCAGCCGCGCGTCCTGCTGGTCGCCCCGATGTCGGGCCACCACGCGACCTTGCTCCGCGGCACGGTGGCGGCGCTGCTGGCCGACCACGACGTCTTCGTGACCGACTGGATCGACGCCCGGCTGGTGCCGCTGGCGCGCGGGCGCTTCGATCTGGACGACTACATCGACACGGTGACGGAGCAGATCCGTTTCCTGGGGCCGCAGACCCACGTCATCGCGGTGTGCCAGCCGGTGGTGCCGGTGCTGGCCGCGGTGTCGCTGATGGCGGCGGGGGACGAGGCGGTGCAGCCGCGCTCCATGACGCTGATGGGCGGTCCCATCGACCCGATGGCCAACCCGACCGTGCCGGTGAAGCTGGCGGCGACCCACCCGCTGTCCTGGTTCGAGCGCAACGTCGTCACCACCGTCCCGGCCTATTATCCGGGCGGCTTCCGTCAGGTCTATCCGGGCTTCGTCCAGCTCTCCGGCTTCATGTCGATGAACCTGGACCGCCACATCGGGGAGCATGTCGGCCTGTTCCGCCACCTCGTCCGCGGCGACGGTGATTCCGCGGAGCAGCACCGCCGCTTCTACGACGAGTATCTGTCGGTGATGGACCTGTCGGCGGAATTCTACTTGCAGACCATCGAGACGGTGTTCCAGAAGCATTCGCTCGCCAACGGCACCATGGAGTCGCGCGGGCGCAAGGTGGAGCCGGCGGCGATCCGCCGGACCGCCGTGATGACGGTAGAGGGCGAGCTGGACGACATCTCCGCCCCCGGCCAGACCGAGGCGGCGCACCGCCTCTGCGCCTCGCTGCCGGACGACATGCGCGCCCGCCATTTCCAGAAGGGCGTCGGCCACTACGGCATCTTCAACGGCCGGCGCTGGCGCGAGAGCATCATGCCGGCGGTGCGGGAGTTCATCCGCAAGCACGATTGAGACCCGTCAGCCCCCGCCCGCCGCGCTGCGGCGTGGCGGGGGTGTTCTCCTGTTCAGCGCTTTGGAACGCCCACCGGGCGCAGTTCGTGGAGCAGCCAGACCAGCCCGGACACCAGCAGGATCGCCCCTGCCTGATGGGCGGCGCCCAGCGGTATCCACACGACGCTCAGCAGCGTGGCGATGCCCAGCCCGATCTGCACCAGCACCATCGCCGCGCTCAGCAGCGCCACCCGCCCGGCGCGGCCGGGCAGGCGGACCACCCACACCCGCAGGGCCAGCCCCAGGACCACGAGGCCCGTCAGCAGCGCCAGCACCCGGTGCGTCAGCTGGATGGCCGCGGTGTTCTCGAAAACGTTGATCCACCAGGGCGTCAGGTTGGCGACCTCCGGCGGGATGACGTGGCCGGCCATCAGCGGGAAGGTGTTGTAGGCCAGCCCGGCGTCCGTCCCGGCGACGAAGGCGCCCCAGACGATGGTGACGCCGGTCAGCCCCAAGGCCCAGCGCGCGTGCTTGCGCAGCCGGCCGGACTCGGTCGCCCAGCCGGCCAGCGGCAGCGGGTCGAGAATCCCCAGCGCGGTGCGCAGCAGCAGCCCGTAGATCACGATCGCCGTGCCGAGATGAAGCGCCAGCCGGTAGTGGCTGACGTCAGGCCGGTCGACCAGACCGCTCTTGACCATGTACCAGCCGATCACCCCCTGGAGCCCGCCGAGCAGGAACAGCCCGGCCAGCTTGGGCCACAGGTCGGCGGGGATGCGCCCGTTGACCCAGAAGCGCAGGAAGGGGATCAGGAAGACGAAGCCGATCAGCTGGCCCCAGAAGCGGTGGAACCACTCCCACCAGAAGATCTGCTTGAAGGCCGCCAGATCCATCGCCGCGTTGTAGATGCGGAACTCCGGCGTGGTCTGGTAGAGGCCGAAGACGCGGTTCCATTCCGCCTCCGACAGCGGCGGCAGGATGCCGATCAGCGGCTTCCACTCCACCATCGACAGGCCGGATTCGGTCAGGCGCGTGATGGCGCCGATCACCGCCATGGCGAAGACCATCGCGCAGCAGACGAGAAGCCAATAGGCGATGGGGCGGGTGGAGGCGGGGTCGCGGACGTCTTTCCCGGCGATGGCGGGGGCGGTGATGTCGGTCACGGACGGGCGGCTCCGGATGATGCGGACAAGGTCCGGGGGGATAGGGACCTCCGGCTCATGTGGGGTGCGGCAGCGGCTGCGTCAAACGGACACGGGTTACCCCGTGGCCGGCGACACCGGTTTCGGGTGAAGGCGGCGGGTTGCGGGTGTTACAAATATCAGTCTTACCAACGGCTTCGAATGCGGGGCGGCGATGGCGGACCTCACCCTCGGCTTCGGCCTGTCGTTCCACGAGCTTTACGGGCAGGACGGGCTGGCTCGGCTCGACCGCGCCTTCCTCGCCCGGCTGTCCGACACGGACCTGGCGCTCGCCAACCGGCTGCTCTCCGCCCGCGCCCAGCCCGACCGGCTGGAGGCCAAGGCGGAAAGCGACCTGCTGATCGCGCTCGCCCCCCAGGCCGAGGATTTCATCGGCGACCTGTTCGGCATCCGCGCCGCGCTCGACGAACTGCGCGCCCGCCACACGGAGCTGGCGCCGCTCTACACCGCCAAGCGCCTGTTCGTTCAGCGCCGCGCCGCCAAGGCGGTCAAGCCGGAGGCGGTCGCCGCGCTCGACGGGGCGGAGCTGGCGGCAAGGCTGGAGGACTGGCTGGGCGGCCCGCTGACCGAGGCCGCCTTCGCCCGGCAGGTGCTGGCCTGGATGGAGGATGAGGCGGCCCACGCCGACCAGCTCGACAGCGCCGCCCAATACGCCGCCTGGGCGGTCTTCAGCGAGGCCGGGCGCGCCCGGCACGGCGGCGGCGTGCTGTTCCAGGTGCCGCACCGCACCGATCCGCAGCGTCTCGTTCCCGTGGAGACGGTGGAGCGGCACGGCGTCACCATGATGCGCCTGCCCGACGGGGCATGCCGCGAGCGCCAGGGCTTCCACCTGACCGACCCTGGCACCGATCTGGCCGGGGCGCTGGACGAGGCCAACTACTGCATCTGGTGCCACAACCAGGGCAAGGACAGCTGCTCCAAGGGGCTGCGCGACCGCAAGACCGGGGAGTTCCAGAAGAGCGCCTTCGGCGTCGCGCTGGCTGGTTGCCCCCTGGAAGAGAAGATTTCCGAGATGCACGCGCTGAAGGCGGACGGCGTGCCCATCGGGGCGCTGGCCGTGGTGGTGGTCGACAACCCGATGTGCGCGGCCACCGGCCACCGCATCTGCAACGACTGCATGAAGGCCTGCATCTATCAAAAACAGGAACCGGTGGACATCCCGCAGGCGGAGACCCGCACGCTGAAGGATGTGCTGGAGCTGCCCTGGGGCTTCGAGATCTACAGCCTGCTGACCCGCTGGAACCCGCTGGACCTGCGCCGCCCGCTGATGCGGCCGGACAGCGGCTACAAGGTGCTGGTGGCCGGGCTGGGGCCGGCGGGCTTCACGCTGGCCCATCATCTGATGAACGACGGCCACACGGTGGTCGGCATCGACGGGCTGAAGATCGAGCCGCTGCCCGCCGACCTCTCCGGCGTGCTGCCGAGCGGCACGCGGGTGCCCTTCCGGCCGATCCGCGACGTGCGCGACCTCTACGACCGGTTGGACGAGCGGGTGATGGCCGGCTTCGGCGGGGTGGCCGAATACGGCATCACCGTGCGCTGGAACAAGAATTTCCTGAAGGTGATCCGGCTGCTGCTGGAGCGCCGGGGGCGCATGACGATCATCGGCGGGGTGCGCTTCGGCGGCACGCTGACCATCAACGGGGCGCTGGAGCTGGGATTCGACCACATCGCCCTGTGCATGGGGGCGGGCAAGCCGACCGTCGTGCCGATGGCGAACGGGCTCGCCCGCGGGGTGCGGCAGGCCTCGGACTTCCTGATGGGGCTGCAACTGACCGGGGCGGCCAAGCCGGACAGCATCGCCAACCTCCAGGTCCGGCTGCCCATCGTGGTGATCGGCGGCGGGCTGACCGCCATCGACACGGCGACGGAGGCGCTGGCCTATTATCCGGTCCAGGTCGAGAAGTTCCTCTCCCGTTACGAGGTCCTGGGGGCCGAGCGGGGGGAGGCGGCGGTGCGCGCCCGCTGGACGCCCGACGAGGCCGACCTTGCCGACGAGTTCCTGGCCCACGCTCGCGCCATCCGGGCGGAGCGTCTGGCGGCGGGGGACGAGGGGCGCGAGCCGCGCGTCACGGCGCTGCTGCAATCCTGGGGCGGCTCGACCATCGCCTATCGACGGCGGCTGATCGACAGCCCCAGCTACACGCTGAACCACGAGGAGGTGGCGCACGGGCTGGCCGAGGGCATTCGCTTCTTGGAATGCGCCGCCCCGCGCGGGGTGGAGATCGACGAATCGGGAGCCGCTCGGGCGATCCACCTCGCCATCAGCCCGGTCGGGCCGGACGGGGTGGTGGCGCCCGCTGCGGTGGACGCGCGACTCCCCGCCCGCACCATCCTGGTGGCCGCCGGCACCCAGCCGAACACCGTCCTGGCCCGCGAGGAACCGGAGTGGGTGGAACTGGACGGGCGCTGCTTCCGCGCCATCGACGAGGACGGCCGGCCGGTGACGCCGGAGCGGCAGGCCAAGCCGGCCCAGGCGCATGTGCTGATGGCCCGTGCGCCGGACGGGCGGTTCCTCAGCTTCTTCGGCGACCTGCACCCGTCCTTCGCCGGCAACGTGGTGAAGGCGATGGGCGGGGCGAAGCGCGGCTATCCGGTGGTCAGCCGCGCGCTGGCCCGCCGGGCGCCGACCTCCGTGACGCCGGAGGCGCTGGTGCGGCGCCTGAACACCGACCTGCGGCCCCTGGTGCACGGCGTGACCCGCCTGACCCCGACCATCGTGGAGGTGGTGGTGAAGGCCCCCGCCGCGGCGCGCCGTTTCGAACCCGGACAGTTCTACCGGCTGCAGAATTTCGAAACGCTGGCGCAACGGATCGGCCGGACCACGCTGGCCATGGAAGGGCTGGCCCTGACCGGCGCCTGGGTGGACAAGGACGTCGGGCTGCTCTCCCTGATCGTTCTGGAGATGGGCGGCTCATCCGACCTCTGCGCCCTGCTGAAACCCGGCGACCCGGTGGTGGTGATGGGGCCGACCGGCGCCCCGACCGAGATCCCGGAGGGCGAGACGGTGGCGCTGGTCGGCGGCGGGCTGGGCAACGCGGTGCTGTTCTCCATCGGGCAGGCCTGCCGGGCGCGCGGCAACCGGGTTGTCTACTTCGCCGGCTACAAGCGGATGGAGGATCGTTACAAGACCGAACAGATCGAGGCCGCCGCCGACCGCGTCGTCTGGTGCTGCGACGAGGCGCCGGGCTTCACGCCGTCGCGCCCCGGCGACCGGACCTTCGTCGGCAACATCGTGGAGGCCATGCGCGCCTACGCGACGGGCGATCTGGGGCCGGCGGACATCCCCCTGGAAACGGTGGACCGCATCGTCGCCATCGGCTCCGACCGCATGATGGCGGCGGTGGGGGCGGCACGGCACGGCGCGCTGAAGCCATACCTGAAGCCCGGCCACGCGGCCATCGGCTCCATCAACTCCCCCATGCAATGCATGATGAAGGAGATCTGTGCCCAGTGCCTGCAACGGCACACCGACCCGGCGACCGGCGAGGAGACGGTGGTCTTCTCCTGCTTCAACCAGGACCAGAGCCTCGACCGTGTGGATTTCGCCAACCTGAACCAGCGGCTGCGCCAGAACGCCGTCCAGGAAAAACTGACCGCCCAATGGATCGACCGCGGCCTGCGGCTGACCGGCCAGCGGAAGGGGTGAGGGGGTGGCTGGCCACCCCCATCCGCGCGATCACGCGCCCGTTGCGGTGCTGACCGCCGCCTGGGGCAGCGGCTCGGTGGAGCTTTCGAACAGGTCGGCCTCGGCGGCGCGGCGCTTCACCAGACCCGGAAGCTGCGTCTTGACGCCGTTGACCGTGGCGTAGACCCAGCGGCTGAACTGGCCGGCGGCGCCTTCGTAGTCGCCCTGGTTCAGCAGGCGCAGCAGGGTCGAGCATTGCAGGCTGCCGGCCCCCAGGTTGAACACGAAGGAGGCCAGCGCGCCGCGCTGATTCGGGTTCAGCGCGACGGTGACCAGCTTGTCCACCTGGGCGGCGGCGGAGGTCAGGTCCGACTTCAGCAGGTCGTCGGCCTGGGCGGAGGAGATGCTCTGCCCCAGTTCAACCCCGGCGGTGTGGCCGTAGCCGATGGTCGGCACCCCCGCCGGACACAGGTAGGCCTTGAGGTAAAGACCCTCGAAATGCTTCACAAGGTTGACCGCTTCTTCGCAAACCGGCGTCGTCATGATCGTCTTCCCCAGCGTGTCGTGAACGTGCATTGGCACGAACGGTTCGTGCTTGGGAAAGGGTATCCGAAGCAATAAACTCCTAAAAATGGTTTATTTATTCACATTTACCCGCATGGGGAGAGGGCTTGGCCGGGTGTCAGGTCCAGCGGAATTCCGCGGCCACCGCGCGGGCCTCCCCCGGTGTGATCAGGCGATGGGTCGCCAGCTTCACCGAATGCAGCCTGCCGTCCAGGTTGGCCTGCCAGAAATCCAGGAACCGGCGCAGCACCGGGTAGCCGGGGGCGAGATCCAACTCCTGCCAGAGATAGCTCTGCAGCAGGTGCGGGTGGTCCGGCATGTGGTACAGAATCTCCGCCGTGGTCAGGCGGTAATCGCGAAGCTGAAGCCCCAGACTGGCCATGCTCTGCCTCCGTGATGGTGGAACCGGTGGCGTCCTCGCGCTGTGCCTACGTGATTCTTTTGTGAAAGTGTGCCGTTCGCGGCTGCGGCGGGCAACAAAAATTTTTCTTCTGTTTCAATGCATTAGCAGCAAGCCATGGTGACTGCTGCCAGGAATCGCACCGATTGCCGCAACGACCCTCTTGAATCGAAACCTCAGCTCGATTAGCTGTCTGGCACTCGCCGGGGGAGAGTGCTAACAGCCCCGAGCCCGGCGCCAATCCTTTCAATAAGCCTTGATCCTGGAGGCATCCCCATGAAGTTCCGTCCGCTGCACGACCGCGTCGTCGTCAAGCGTCTGGAGTCCGACACCAAGACCAAGGGCGGGATCATCATTCCCGACACCGCGAAGGAAAAGCCCCAGGAGGGCCAGGTGGTCGCGGTTGGTCCGGGCGCCCGTGACGAGAGCGGCAAGGTCGTTGCGCTCGACGTGAAGGCCGGCGACCGCATCCTGTTCGGCAAGTGGTCGGGCACCGAGGTGAAGATCGAGGGCGAGGATTTCCTGATCATGAAGGAATCCGACATCATGGGCGTCGTCGAGGCCTGAGCCTCCGCCCGCGCTTGAGCGATCCAACCCCCCGAATTTCAAGGAAGTGAGCAATGGCTGCCAAGGAAGTTAAGTTCTCCGCCGCCGCGCGCGAGAAGATGCTGCGCGGTGTGGACATCCTCGCCGACGCCGTGAAGGTGACGCTGGGTCCGAAGGGCCGCAACGTCGTGATCGAGAAGTCCTTCGGCGCTCCGCGCATCACCAAGGACGGCGTCTCGGTCGCCAAGGAAATCGAGCTGTCGGACAAGTTCGAGAACATGGGCGCCCAGATGGTGCGTGAGGTCGCGTCGAAGACGAACGACCTGGCCGGCGACGGCACCACCACGGCGACCGTTCTGGCCCAGGCCATCGTCCGCGAGGGCGTGAAGTCGGTGGCCGCCGGCATGAACCCGATGGACCTGAAGCGCGGCATCGACCTCGCCGTCGAGACCGTCGTGAACGACATCCGCGGCCGTGCCAAGAAGGTCACGACCAACGACGAGATCGCCCAGGTCGGCACCATCTCCGCCAACGGCGAAGGCGAGATCGGCAAGATGATCGCCCAGGCCATGGAGAAGGTCGGCAACGAGGGCGTCATCACGGTGGAGGAGGCGAAGAGCCTCGAGACCGAGCTGGACGTCGTCGAGGGCATGCAGTTCGACCGCGGCTACCTGTCGCCGTACTTCATCACCAACGCCGACAAGATGATCGCGGACCTCGAGAGCCCGTTCATCCTGCTCCACGAGAAGAAGCTGTCGGGTCTGCAGGCCCTGCTGCCGGTCCTCGAGGCCGTCGTGCAGTCCTCGCGTCCGCTGCTGATCATCGCCGAGGACGTCGAGGGCGAGGCCCTGGCGACCCTGGTCGTGAACAAGCTGCGTGGCGGCCTGAAGGTCGCTGCCGTCAAGGCCCCGGGCTTCGGTGACCGCCGCAAGGCGATGCTGGAGGACATGGCCATCCTGACCGGCGGCCAGGTCATCTCCGAGGATCTCGGCATCAAGCTCGAGAACGTCACCATCGACATGCTGGGCACCGCCAAGAAGGTCGTGATCTCCAAGGAGAACACCACCATCGTCGACGGCGCCGGCTCGGCCGAGGACATCCAGGCCCGCATCGGCCAGATCAAGGCGCAGATCGAGGAGACCACCTCGGACTACGACCGCGAGAAGCTGCAGGAGCGTCTGGCGAAGCTGGCTGGCGGCGTTGCCGTCATCCGCGTCGGCGGCGCCACCGAGGTCGAGGTGAAGGAGCGCAAGGATCGCGTTGACGACGCCATGCACGCCACCCGCGCCGCGGTGGAAGAGGGTGTCGTCGCCGGCGGCGGTACCGCTCTGCTGTACGCCACCAAGGCCCTGGACGCCCTGAAGCCGATCAACGACGAGCAGCGCGTCGGCATCGAGATCATCCGCCGCGCCCTGCAGGCCCCGGTCCGTCAGATCGCCTACAACGCGGGCACCGACGGTTCGATCGTGGTCGGCAAGCTGCTGGACCAGAACGACGCCAACTTCGGCTACGACGCCCAGAAGGGTGAGTTCACCGATCTGGTCGCCGCCGGCATCATCGACCCGGTGAAGGTGGTTCGCACCGCCCTGCAGGACGCGGCCTCGATCGCCGGTCTGCTGATCACCACCGAGGCGATGATCGCCGAGAAGCCGGAGAAGAAGGCTGCTCCGGCCGGCATGCCGGGTGGCATGGACGACATGGGCGGCATGGGCTTCTAATAGCCTGCGTCGAGAAGCTCACGTCATCCACGACGTTTGCGGAAAGGGCGGTCCCTCGGGGCCGCCCTTTTCCGTTTGGGCATCTCCCTGACGGACAGGGTGCCGCCGTGCGGTGTTTTGGATTGGAACGGTTCCAAACTGGGGCCGTTGACCTCCCAACCGGACGCCCCAGAGGTGCGCCGGCACGGCTTGCTGTTCAGGGAGAAAGCGATGGCTGACCAATCGAAGACTCTGACCAACCGTCAGGGCCACCCGATCACCAACAACCAGTCCCAGCGCACCGTGGGAGCCCGCGGTCCGGCGACGCTGGAGAATTACCAGTTCCTGGAGAAGATCTCCCACTTCGACCGCGAGCGCATTCCGGAGCGCGTGGTCCATGCCCGCGGCTTCGTCTGCTACGGGGAATTCGAAGCGACGGGCAAGATCGGCGACGAGCCGGCGTCCAAATACACCCGCGCTAAGCTGTTCCAACAGGCCGGCAAAAAGACCCCGCTGGCCATCCGCTTCTCCACCGTCATCGGCGGGCGCGATTCGTCGGAGGTGGCGCGCGACCCGCGCGGCTTCGCGGTGAAGTTCTACACCGAGGACGGCAACTGGGACCTCGTCGGCAACAATCTGCCGGTCTTCTTCATCCGCGACGCCATCAAGTTCCCGGACGTGATCCATTCGCTGAAGCCCGATCCGGTGACCTTCCGGCAGGAACCGAACCGCATCTTCGACTTCATGAGCCAGACGCCCGAGTCCATGCACATGCTGACGCATTTGTTCAGCCCGCGCGGGATTCCGGCCAACTACCGGCACATGGAAGGCTTCGGCGTGAACACCTACAAGATGGTGAACGCCAACGGCGACACGGTGCTGGTCAAGTACCACTTCCACCCGCGCTGCGGCGTCGCCTCCCTGACGGCGGAGGAGGCGGCAAAGGTGCAGGGGCAGGATCTCGGCTCCGCCTCCAAGGACCTCTACGAGGCCATCGACCGGGGCGATTATCCGCAGTGGGATGTGTTTGTCCAGGTCATGGAGGACCACGACCATCCCGAACTGGAGTGGGACCCGCTGGACGACACCAAGATCTGGCCGGAGTCGGACTTCCCGTTGCGCCATGTCGGTGTGATGACGCTGAACCGCAACGTCGAGGACGTCTTCAACGAGAACGAACAGATCGCCATGGGCACCGGCGTGCTGGTCGACGGGCTGGACTTCTCCGACGACAAGATGCTGGTCGGGCGGACCTTCTCCTACTCCGACACGCAGCGCTACCGGGTCGGCCCCAACTATCAGCAGTTGCCGATCAACCAAGCCAAGAACGCTGCGGTCGCCACCAACCTGTCGGGCGGGCAGATGTCCTACCAGCGCGATCTGGCGCCGGGGCAGAACCCGCACGTCAATTTCGAGCCGTCCATCCACAACGGCCTCAGCGAAGCCCAGCGGGAGGAACCGAACAACCCACCGGAAATCCATGGCCGCCTGACCCGCAGCGTGATCGAGCGCCGCAACGATTACGTTCAGGCACGCGCCCGCTACTGCACCATGATGGACTGGGAACGCGACGATCTGGTTCTGAACATGGGCACGCTGCTTGGCCAGTGCGAACGCGACGTCCAGGAACGGATGCTCTGGCACTTCTTCCTGGTTCATGACGATTATGGCAGCCGGGTCGCCGGCATGCTGGGCATGACCGCCGCCGACGTCGCCGGCTTGGCCCCCCTGCCCAAGCAGGTGCTGACCGACGAGGACCAGAAGCGGCTGAAGTCGCTGGGCAAGAACGGCGACACGATCGACCCGAAGGCCTGGGGCCAGTGGACCGGCTCCGTGAAGGTCCACCGCGCCACGGCGGACGAGGTGGTGAAGGGCATGCCGTCCGGTGTGCAAGGCGGCATGACCAGCCAAGCCGCCGATTAGGCGCAACCAAAAGTCATTGTTCGAGCATCGTCCCGATGGGGGCGGCGGGGCATTCCGCCGCCCCTTTTTCACGCCCGCATAAGGATTGCTTTGAGTAGCCATAGTTCGTGTACGGACATGCGGCAAGTTGCCGCGCGACACGCCTGTCACTGGTATCACCAGAGTGGGGCATGTCACTGTCATTTTGCATCAAGGCATTAGCCAAAATATTAGAACTTCGATAAGGGAGAAGTGCGATGTCCATGCGTGCTGCCGTGTCGTTTGCGGCCATGCTGGCGGCCTCCGTCGCCACCTTCGGCGCGCCCGCGTTCGCCGCCGGGGAACCGATTTCGCCGATCGAGCCGGCGAAGATCACCAATCCCGGATTGGTTGAACTCGGCAAGAAGCTGTACTTCGATCCCCGGCTGTCCAAGTCCGGCTTCATCTCCTGCAATTCGTGCCACAACCTGTCCATGGGCGGCACCGACAACCTGAAGACCTCCATCGGCCACAACTGGCAGCAGGGCCCGATCAACTCGCCGACCGTGCTGAACTCCAGCCTGAACGTGGCGCAGTTCTGGGACGGCCGCGCGCTGACGCTGCAGGAGCAGGCCGGCGGCCCGATCGCCAACCCGGGCGAGATGGGCTCCACCCACGCCCTGGCGGTCGAGGTGCTGCGCTCCATCCCCGAATACCAGAAGGAATTCGGCGAGGTCTTCGGCGAGACCAAGATCACCATCGAGGAGGTGACCAAGGCCATCGCCGCCTTCGAGGAGACGCTGGTCACGCCGAACTCCCGCTTCGACCAGTGGCTGAAGGGCGACAAGAAGGCCCTCACCACCGTCGAGCTGGAAGGCTACGAGCTGTTCAAGGACTCGGGCTGCACCGCCTGCCACAACGGCTCGGCCGCCGGCGGCAACACCTTCCAGAAGATGGGCGTCGTCGAGCCCTACAAGACCAACAACCCCGCCGAGGGCCGCATCGCGGTGACCAAGGAGGAGGCCGACCGCTTCAACTTCAAGGTTCCGACGCTGCGCAACGTCGCGCTGACCTACCCCTACTTCCACGACGGCGAGGCCGCGACGCTGTCCGACGCTGTGGACGTCATGGGCCGCATCCAGTTGGGCAAGAAGTTCTCGTCCGACGAGAACGCCAAGATCGTCGCCTTCCTGAAGTCGCTGACCGGTGACCAGCCGAGCTTCGCTCTGCCGATCCTGCCGCCGTCCACGGACAAGACGCCGAAGCCGCATCCCTTCGACTGACGGGGGCGGGTGTATCCCCTCTCCCCTCCGCTCACGCGCAAACGAAGTTTGCGCTGACGCGACAGGCGGACCTTTGGTCCGCCGAAAGCGGGGAGAGGGTTTGGGTGAGGGGGGTGCGCTTGTGCCGGACGTGCCGGAAACGCGCACCCCCTCACCTGTTCAAGGTGGTTATCAGGGTATCGACATGCGGTGGGGATGGAAGACGGCGGGCGGCTTCGGGGCGCTCGCGCTGGCCGGTCTGGTGGGCGTCGTCGTCGGGGTGGTCGGCTGGGGCGGCTTCAACACCGCGATGGAAGCGACCAACAGCATGGAATTCTGCATCTCCTGCCACGAGATGCGCGACAACGTGTATGTCGAGTACAAGACCTCGCCGCACTACCAGAACGCCTCGGGCGTAAGGGCGACCTGCGCCGACTGCCACGTCCCGCGCGACTGGACGCACAAGGTGATCCGCAAGGTGCAGGCGTCGGGCGAGCTGTACCACTGGCTCATCGGCTCCATCGACAGCAAGGAGAAGTTCGAGGCCAAGCGCCACACGCTGGCACGCCGCGAATGGGACCGCATGCGGGCCACCGACAGCCAGGAATGCCGCAACTGCCATTCCTTCGGCGCCATGGACTTCCACAAGCAGACGCCGAAGGCGGCCAGCGCCATGGAAGGGGCGGAGAAGGCCGGCAAGACCTGCATCGACTGCCACAAGGGCATCGCCCACAGCTTCCCCGACGTCACCGCCGGCCATCGCCAGCTTTTCGCCGGCCTATCGGATCAGGCGAAGGCGCTGGCCCTGAAGCCCGGCGACACCGCCTACGCCCTGACCAGCCTCGCTTTGTACGGCGCGCCGCCGGCACCGGGGGCGTCCGGGGACGGCGAGATCGCCGCGGCGACTCCGGTCAAGGTCCTAACGGCGGAGGGCGGCGCCCTCAAGGTGGAAATCACCGGCTGGCAGCGCGGCAGTTCCACCCAGACGCTCTACGCCCAACCGGGCAAGCGCATCACCACGGTCAGGTTGAACGCGGCGGCGGCCGGGCAAGCGGCTGCACTGCGCACCGTCACCGATCCCGAGACCGAACAGGAGTGGACGGAGGTCCGCCTGACCGCCTGGACCGGCGCGGGCGGCTATGTGGGCACGCTCGGCGCGCTGTGGGATTACGGCGCGCGGGTCTACGACGCCAACTGCTCGCTCTGCCACACGCTGCACCCGCCGGCCGACTTCGACGCGAACGCCTGGATCGGCAAGATGAACGCCATGAAGCGGCTGACCCGGCTGGACGAGGAGGAGGGCCGCCTGCTGCTGACTTATCTGCAGAGCCATGCGAAGGACGGCGCGCGATGATCGCTGCGGCGAGAACCCGAAGCTGCTAAGAGGGGTTTTCTACCACGGGCCGGCGCTGAACACGCCGCTCCCGACGGCAGACGACCACTTGAGAAAGAGGACCCCCGCGATGTCGACTCTGCACAAACAAGCCATGGAAGCGGTGCTTCAGGCCGCCTCTCACGACATCGTCGGCACGCTCCAGGAGCGTGGCATCACCGACAAGCACAGCGAGGAGGGCGACCTCGCCGTTCTCGACGTCGCGATCCTGCACGCCTACCGCATCTTCATGCGGATCTGCGAGGAAAACGGGCTGGAGGTGGACGCGGGCTATTTCGCCGACATGGCCAACGACCTTGCCGACGAGGTGGCCCAGGAGGACGACGCGGACTGATCCAGTCCCGCGCCGCCGATTCCCGCTTCTTGAGTGCCCCGGTCCCGTCCGACCCTGCTTTTTCCTTCGGCGAAGGCGGTGCGGACGGGACCGGTCGACATCCTTCACCCCTCGGGGGACCCGATGACCGACGCCCCTGACACTGTTTCTTCTCCCGACGCCTTCCCTCCCGATGTTGCGATCATCGGCGCCGGCCCGGCCGGGCTGATGGCGGCGGAGGTCATCGCCGCCGCGGGCCGCTCGGTCGCCGTCTTCGAGCGGATGCCCACCCCGGCGCGCAAGCTGCTGCTGGCCGGGCGCGGCGGGCTGAACCTGACCCATTCCGAGCCGCTGGACGCCTTCACCGCCCGCTACGGCGCGCAGGCCCCGCTGTTCGCCGAGTTGCTGGGCGGCCTTTCCCCGGCGGACCTGCGCGATTGGGCGGCGGGGTTGGGGATCGAGACCTTCGTCGGCTCCAGCGGGCGCGTCTTTCCGGTGCAGATGAAGGCGTCCACCCTGGTCCGCGCCTGGCTGCGCCGGCTGGAGGGGCTGGGCGTCACCCTGCACACCCGCCACCGCTGGCTCGGCTGGGACGCGTCCGGCGCGCTGCGCTTCCAGCGGGGCGACGGTACCGAGACCACCGTCGCCCCGCGGGCCACTCTGCTGGCGCTGGGCGGGGCGAGCTGGCCGCGCACCGGCTCCGACGGCGCCTGGACCGAGCTTCTGGCGGCGCGCGGGGTGGACATCGCGCCGCTGCGCCCGTCCAACATGGGCTTCGAGGTGCCCTGGTCCGATCACCTGCGCGAGCGCTTCGCCGGCCAGCCGGTCAAGAGCGTCGGCCTCGCCTTCGGCGACCGGCGGCTGAAGGGCGAGTTCGTCATCACCGAAACCGGCATCGAGGGCGGCGCCGTCTACGCGCTGAGCGCTGCCTTGCGCGACGCCATCGAGCGCGAGGGCTGGGCCGCCCTGACCATCGACCTGATGCCGGATCTGCCGGAGTCGGCGATTGCCAAACGGCTGCGCCGCCGCGGCGCGGAATCGCTTTCGACCTTCCTGAAGAAGTCCCTGTCGCTGACCGGCCCGCGCGCCGCCCTGCTGCGCGAGTTCACCCCGGCGTCCGAGCTGTCCGACCCGGCGGCGCTGGCCCGCCAGATCAAGGGCCTGTCGATGGTGCTGACCGGGGTGCGGCCGATCGAGCGCGCCATCTCCACCGCCGGCGGTGTCCGGCTGGGGGAGTTGGACGATACTTTGATGCTGATCCGCCTGCCGGGGACCTTCGTCGCCGGGGAGATGCTGGATTGGGAAGCGCCGACCGGCGGCTACCTCCTCCAGGGCTGCTTCGCCATGGGCGCGCGGGCAGGGAAGGGCGTGCTGGGGTATCTGGGGGCTGAGCTTTCGCCCCTATCGCCCCCTCCCTAACCCTCCCCGCTTCGCAGGGAGGGGACTAAATCTCCCTCCCCTGTGAAGCGGGGAGGGCCGGGGTGGGGGCAACGCGCCCCCTCACCGCACAGGATTGCCGTAGTCGTACTGCACCTGGGGCGCGCTGCCCTTGCCGGTCAGGCTCTCGATCAGCGAGCCGATGCCGGAAGCCACCCCGCTACCCGAAGACCCGCGCGCCGGAGCAGCCGCCGGGGTGGCGCGGGCGGGTTCGGCGATGCCGCCGGAGGCGACATAGGCGGGGGCGCCCTCCATCCCCGGCAGGGGGCGGGGCGGGCGTCCGGCGTGGGCGTCCAGCATGAAGCCCTGCCACAGCTTGGCCGGCAGCGAGCCGCCGGTGACCCGCTTCATCTCGGCGTTGTTGTCGTTGCCCAGCCACACCCCGGCCACGAGGTCGGCTGTGAAGCCGACGAACCAAGCGTCGCGGTAATCCTGGGTGGTGCCCGACTTGGCCGCCGCCGGGCGGTCGAGCTTGGCCGACTTGCCGGTGCCGTACTCGATGACGCCGGTCATCATGCGGGTGAGTTGCACCGCGTGCGCCGGGTCGACCACCGGGACGGAGCCGCCGGCCTGCCGCCGGTACAGGACGTTGCCGTCGCGGTCGCGGATCTCGGTGATGGCGTAGGGCCAGACCGGGGCGCCGCGGTTGGCGATGCCGGCGTAGCCGCGTGTCAGCTCCAGAAGGTTGACCTCGCTGGTGCCGAGCGCCAGCGACAGGTCCTTGCCCATCGGCGAGTTGATGCCCAGCCCCGCCGCCACCCGGCGCACCCGCTCCACCCCGATGCGGTCGATGATGCGCACGGTCGCGGTGTTGGACGAGTGGGCCAGCGCGTTGGCCATGGTGACGGTGCCGCGGAACTTGCCGTCGTAGTTGCCGGGGCTCCAGCCGCCGATGCGGACCGGGGCGTCCTCGACCGGGCTGTCCGGCGACCAGCCGGCCTCCAGCGCCGCCAGATAGACGAAGGGCTTGAAGGCCGATCCCGGCTGGCGCATCGCCTGGGTGGCGCGGTTGAACTCGCTGTTGTCGTAGTCCCGCCCGCCGACCAGGGCGCGCACCGCGCCGTCGGTGGTCATGGCGACCAGGGCGCCCTGGCGGGCGTTGGCGGCGGCACCGGGGCCGGACAGGATCTCCTCCAGCCGCTGCTCCGCCGCGCGCTGCAGCTTGAGGTCCAGCGTCGTGCGGACCACCACGTCGCCGTGGCCGGAGCCGACGAAGGCCGAGACCAGTTCCGTCACCCAATCCGCGAAATAGCGCCCATCGCCGCCCGGCTTGCGCTTGGCCGACGGCGGGGCGTTGCGCGCCGCCTCCAGCTCCTGCGCGGTGATGAAGCCGGCGTCGACCATGGCGCCCATCACGACGCGCGACCGCTCCGCCGCCTCGTCCGGGTTGGAGGACGGGGCGTAGCGCGAGGGCGCCTTCAGCAGGCCGGCGATGATCGCCGATTCCCGCAGGTCGAGCTGGGTCGCCGGCTTGCCGAAATAGGTGCGCGCCGCCGCGTCCACCCCGAAGGTGCCCGCCCCCAGATAGACGCGGTTCAGATAGGCGGTGAGGATCTGGTCCTTGGTGAAGCGATGCTCCAGCCACAGCGCCAGCATGGCTTCCTGGATCTTGCGCTTCAGCGATTTCTCGGGCGTCAGGAACAGGTTCTTGGCGAGCTGCTGGGTGATGGTGGAGCCGCCCTGCGCCGAGCGCCCGGACCGCCAGTTGACGTAGAGCGCGCGGGCCAGACCGATGGGATCGACGCCGAAATGCGAGTAGAAGCGCCGGTCCTCGATGGCCAGAACGGCGTTGATCAGATGCGGCGGCAGGTCGCGCACGCCCAGCGTCGTGCCGTGCAGGTCGCCGAAGCGCGCGAACTCCGCCCCGTCGGCCGCCAGCACGGTGACCGAGGCGCGCCGTTCGAACTGCGCGACCTTGGAGATGTCCGGCAGGTCCAGGGCGAACCAAGCCAGCACCGCGCCCAGCGCGATGCCGCACCACACCCCGGCGACCATCCCGGCATAGACCAGCGTGCCGAGGATCGTCCGCCGCCCGCCGCTTCTGGCGGTTTTCGGAGCGGCCTTCCGTGGCGGAGGAGCGGGCTTGCGCGGCTTCTCGGCCTTGGGTTTCTCGGGCTTGGCGGGCTTTTCCGGCTTGGGCGCGCGTTTGGGCAGGCGGGGGCGCAGCGTCGGTTCCTCGCCCCGCGTCTGGATGGGGCGCGGCCCCGCAAAGAGTTCGCCCGGTCGATCGTTGCTCACGGCGCGGTCGCGGCCCCCAAGAAATCCATGCCCGATGTAATCTGTGATGGAAAGCTATACGCCGCCGCCCCGTTGCGACGAAAGAGCGCCCTCGAAAGAGATAAGATTTGTCTTAGCACCGTTGCAGATGGATGACGGGGGTGGAAGAAAAGCCGCCGCGGACTGTTGTTTCCATGAATAAGCGTTGACGCAGCGGAGAGCCTGTTCATGTCAAAACCCCTGACCGTTTCCATTCCCCACAAGCTCGGCCGCGACGAGGCGAAGCGGCGCGTGGCGGAGGGGGTGGGGCAGGCCCGCTCCCACCTCGCCGCGGTCGCCAGCAGCATGGACGACCATTGGACCGACGACCGCGTGGATTTCCGCGTGGTGGCGATGGCCCAGACCGTTACCGGCTTCATCGATGTGCAGGACGACAGCGTCACCGTGGAGGTGCAGCTTCCTTGGGCGCTCGGCCTGCTGGCCAACAAGGTGAAGGACCGGCTTCAGAGCAAGGGGACGCTGCTGCTGGAGAAGAAATAGCCGCTCCTACTCGGGCTTTCCGATCAGCCCGTGCTTCTTCAGAAGCCCGCGAAGCTGGTGGTAGCCGAGCCCCAGCGCCTCGGCGGTTTGGCGCTGGTTGAAGCGGTTGCGCTCCAGCGCCGTCTCCAGCAGCCCGGACTCGAAGCGCCGCACCTGCTCCTGGAAGTCTCCGGCGGCAACGGGCACCTCGTTCGTCGCGACGTCCGGTGACGGGGCGGGAGTCGTCGGCGCCTCCGGCCGCCAGGCGGAGGCGAAGGGGTCGAGCAGGATCTCCTCCACCGGTCCCTCCGGGTCGGACGCAGCGACGGAGCGCTCCACCGCGTTGCGCAGTTCGCGCACGTTGCCCGGCCAGTCATGGTCCAGAAGCTGCTCCAGCGCCCGCGGGGCGAAGCCGGGAAACAGGGGGCGTTCCAGCTCGCGCACCATGCCCAGCGCGAAATGCTCGGCGAGGATGGGGATGTCATCCCGCCGGGCGCGCAGCGGCGGCAGGGTCACCACGTCGAAGGCCAGCCGGTCCAGCAGGTCGGCGCGGAACCGCCCGGTCTCGGCGAGCGCCGGCAGGTCGGCGTTGGTCGCCCCGATCACCCGCACATCGACGGTCTGGGTCCGCCCGCCGACCCGCTCGATCTCGCCATACTCGACGGCGCGCAGCAGCTTTTCCTGAACGGCGGCGCTGGCGGTGGCGATCTCGTCCAGAAACAGCGTGCCGCTGTCGGCCTGCTCCACCCGCCCGATCTGCCGCCGGATCGCCCCGGTGAAGGCCCCGGCCTCGTGCCCGAACAGTTCGGAATCGAGAAGACTCTCTGTCAGCGCGGCGCAGTTCACCTTCACGAAGGGGCGGTCCCAGCGGCGGGACAGATAGTGCAGGCGGGCGGCTATCAACTCCTTGCCGGTTCCGCGCTCCCCGATGACCAGCAGGGGGCGCTCCAGCGGGGCCACGCGGGAGACGTGGGCAAGGACCGCGTGGAAGGCCGGGGACTCCCCGAGCAGAGGGGGCGGATTGGGCTGCATGGTCAAAAAGGCGAAGAGTTGGCGAATTTCTTCATTCTATCGCGGAAAGGGCGATGCTCCAAGCCTGGACGCCGTCCACTCACTCCAGAAAATCCAGGGCTTTGCGGGGATTCCCGGCTTTGGCATGGCCATTGCGAAGAAGAGGACCAAACAAGGAGACCCGCATGAGCCACTACAGCGACTACCACCGCCGCTACACCCGCGAGGCCCGTCCGCTGGCGGCGCGCATCCGGACCTACCTGACCTCCCGCCCGACCGAGAGCTGGGCGTTCTTCGCCGCCGGCCTGCTGATCGCCACGATCCTCGGCTGACGCCGTCAACGCCCGACCACCAAGCGACCAAGAACGGACACATCCCCATGAGCATCTTTTCGCGCCTGACCGACATCGTGCAGTCCAACCTCAACTCCCTGCTCGACCGCGCGGAGGACCCGGAGAAGCTGATCCGTCTGATCATCCAGGAGATGGAGGACACGCTGGTCGAGGTGCGTTCCTCCACGGTGAAGATCATCGCCGAGCGCAAGGAGATCGAGCGCCGCATCGCCGACCTGCACCGCGAGCGCGACTCCTGGGACCGCAAGGCCGAGACGGCGCTGACCCACGACCGCGAGGATCTCGCCAAACAGGCGCTGCTGGCCAAGTCCCGCGCTGCAGAGGAGGCCGATGTCCTGACCGCCCAGCTGGTCCAGGTCGAGGAGGCGCTGTCCAAGTCCAACGAGGACATCGGCCGTCTCCAGGCCAAGCTGACCGACGCCAAGAACCGCGAGAAGGCGCTGGTCGCCCGCACCAAGACGGCGGCCAACCGCGTGCGCGTCCGCTCCACCCTGCATGACGAGCGGATCAACGACGCCTTCTCCCGCTTCGAGCAGGTGGAGCGCAACCTCGACGAGCTGGAGGGCCGTGTGGAGGCCTACGATGTGGGCCGCACCAAGACGCTGACCGAGGAGATCGCGGAGCTGGAGGCCGACAAGAAGGTTCAGGACGAGCTGGCCGCGCTGAAGGCCCGCGTCGCCGCGCGCCGGGGAAGCTGATCTCGCACCGGCGCGGGCGCCGGCCCCGACTTCGTCTTTCCCGACAGCGGGGTTGGCGTTGAGTCCCCTCTCCCGCCGGTTCGCGGGAGAGGGGTTTCCCAAACAACAAGAAAGGCCGTCCCCCGATGAGCGGTTTCAGCTTCGTCCTCGCGGTGCTCTTCATGACCGTGGTGGCACCGCTTTGGATCATCTTCCACTACATCACCAAATGGCGCGGGCAGCGCGGGCTGTCGGCCCAGGACGAGCAGCTTCTGGGCGAGTTGTGGGACATCTCCAACCGCCTGGAGGGCCGCATCCACGCGCTGGAACGGGTGCTCGACGCGGAGTCGCCCAACTGGCGCGACAAGCTGTGAGCCGGCCGTATTCCACATTCATTCCGACCTGACGGGAGCCCGACGATGGACCGTTCTTCGCCCTACGACTCGCCCAACCCGCACCGGCTCTTTCGCGATCCGCAGCGTGGCGTGGTGGGGGGCGTGTGCGCCGGCGTCGCCGATTATTTCGGGTTCCGGCCCGGACTGGTGCGGCTGGCCCTGGTGCTCGGCCTGTTCTTCTTCATGCCGCCGGTGCTTCTCGCCTATGTGATCGCGGTGCTGGTCCTGCCGGTCAAGCCGCCGGCAGTCTACCGCAATTCGGAGGAGGAGGCCTTCTGGCGCGGCGTTTCGATCAAGCCCGACCGCACCCTGGCCGGGTTGACGCAACGCTTCCGCGATTTCGAGAAGCGCGTGGGAAACCTGGAAGCGCATGTCGCTTCCAAAGAGTATGAACTCAACCGCGCGATCCGCAACCTGGACCGCTGACGGCAGCCCCGGAGCGTCTCCGGGGCAAGGCCGCCGCCTGACCGCAGCGCCGCCTGACGCGGCGCCGGTGGGTCAGCGCCGACGGCGGTTCCGGCTGCGCACGCGCACCGGCTTCATGGCCGGGCGGGCGGCAGCGAGACCGGCGAGGGCCGCAGCCATCGCCCCAACGAGCACGACCAGATCGAGATCCATCATGGCTCCTCCGCTTGACCCGAGCAGAATGACGCAACTGTGAAGGACATGGTAGCGAAAAGAGGTGACAGCAACCGTCCGTCCGGCAGATGACCGCCACCGGGGCTCCCCCCCAATGAGGAAGCCTATCCGTCCGGGTCGTCAACCGAGGTAAGGCTTTACTGAAAGAATGGAGAAGCCGTTGTGTTCGGGATGGCGGGCGTTGATCTTCTCCCGCACCTTCGCCTCGTCCAGGCCCCAGAGCAGAAAGCGGCGGCCCCTCTTCCAGCGCTCCAGAGCCGTCTTCTCCTGGCTGCCGGTGACGCGCGCGGCGCGACGCCGGATCAGGGGCGGGCTGGGGTTTTAGGCTCGTCCGCGACGCACACGCGGTCGCGTCCGGCCAGCTTGGCCTCGTAGAGCGCGGCGTCGGCGCGGCGCAAGGTCAGCTCAATGGAGGGCTCCGACGCGCTCCACTCGGCCACGCCCAGGCTGGCGGTGATCGGGATGGCCCGGCCATCGGTCACCACCGGGCTTCCGGCAATGGCGGCGCGCACCCGCTCGGCCACGATGCGGGCCCCGGCAAGGTCGGTCTCCGGCAGCAGCGCGACGAACTCCTCCCCACCGAAGCGGGCGAGTTGGTCCGAGGTGCGCAGGGCCTCGCGGGCGCGGACCACCACCGTGCGCAACGCCTCGTCCCCGGCGGCGTGGCCGTGGCCGTCGTTGACCGCCTTGAAATTGTCGAGGTCGAGCAGGATCACGCTCAGCCGTCGCCCGTGTCGATGCGCCCTCCCCAGCTCCGCGGCGGCGAGGTCCAGGAAATGCCGGCGGTTCCACACGGCGGTCAGAGGATCGACCGTAGCCAGCCGCTCCAGCTTGGCGTTCGCCGCCTCCAGCGCCCGGGTGCGTTCGGCGACCCGGGCCTCCAGCGTCTCGTTGGCTTCGCGCAGCCGCTCATACAGGCTGACGTTGGCGAAGCTGATGGCGATCTTGGAGGCGAACACCTCGACCAGCCCACGGTCCACGTCGTCCAGAGGCCGGTCGGTGTGAATCCAGGCCGCCACTTCGTGCCCGTCCGGCACACGGATGAACAAGGTCGTCTCGTTGGCGCCGTAATGGCTCCGGCGGCTGCGGAAGGCGTCGGTGATGCGGTCGGCGAGGGCCGGCGGGATCATCGCGTCCGGGGCCACCGCTCTGGTCGGCGACGCGGTCTGCCCGGCCGCCTCGGCGTAGCAGCCGGCCCCGGCCAGCACGTAGAAGGCGCCGTCGGGCAGCGGCCGGCCGGTGGCGCCGCGCTGGGCGCACAGGATGGCGTCGGGCTTCACCCGCAGGAAGGCGGACAGCTGCGTCAGCACCCCGGCCGCGAACTGTTGCATGCAGCGCAGTTCGAACAGGCGGTCGGTGGACTGGATGATCTGCTGAAGCCCGCGGCGGTTGGTTTCCAGCGCCACGATGTCGGCGTAGGCGCGCAGGGCCGCGACGACGGAGGTGAACAGCTTCTTCGCCGTCAGCTCCGCCTTGGACTTGTAGTCGTTGATGTCGTAGGCGAGGACCACGTCCTCCTCCGGCGCCTGTCCCGGCTGGCCGGTGCGCAGAATGATTCGGATGGCGTGGTTGTTCAGCTCCTCGCGGATGGTGCGGACCAGCCGCAGCCCGGCATCGTCCGTCTCCATCACCACGTCGAGCAGGATGATGGCGACGTTGGGAGTGCAGCGCAGGATGGCCGCGGCCTCGCCCGCCGACAGGGCGCTGACGAGCGACAGGCGACGCCCCTTGTAGCGCAGGCCCCCCAGCGCCAGCCGGGTGACCGCATGGACCTCCGGATCGTCGTCGGCGATCAGCACGATCCACGGCTCCGCCCCGTCCTCGGGCGGCGGCGGCTGGTCGTCGTCTGCGAACAGAAGGTCGGTTTCCATGCTGTGCGTTCCGCCCGTCCTGTCCGTCCGTTCAGCCTGCCCGTTCAGCCTGCCCGTCCGTTAGGCCTGTTGCCGGCCAACAACCGGTTTCCCGGCGGTGCCGGTCAGGGTTTGCCACGCGGATTGCTGCCATTCAGCGGTAACCGATGCAACTTCACCTGCGCAACGGGTTCGTTGTCCTTATGGAATGAATTTCGTCCTTTCGCAACCGTCGGTCCGCGGCATGTCGTTTGACCACGATCAAAGCAGGCGGCGGCGGCGGGCGGCAGACTGCGTTGAAACGGGGTGGCGGCAGGCCATCTTTCCGCAAGTCTGTGGAGCGGGTGTTGCGAATGTTGGATCGTCGGATGTTTCTCACGGCCATGGGGGCGAGCTTGACGGTGGGCGCTCTGGCCATCGCGGTGCGCAGCCTGGCCGGCACCTCCGTCGCCGCGGCCTCTGCCGCGGCCAAGCCGGAGGTGATGGTGTGGAAATCGCCGACCTGCGGCTGCTGCGGCGGCTGGGTGGACCATATGCGGGCCGCCGGTTTTCCGGTGACCGTGCAGGAGGTCGACGATGTGGAACCGGTGAAGGTGCGTCTCGGCGTGCCCGCCCGGCTCCAGTCCTGCCACACTGCCTTGGTCGGCGGCTATGCCCTGGAAGGCCATGTGCCCGCCGACAGCGTGCAGCGGCTGCTGCGCGAACGCCCGGCGGCGGTCGGCCTCGCCGTTCCCGGCATGCCGCAGGGCTCGCCCGGCATGGAGACAGGGGTGAAGGACCCTTACGACGTCGTTCTGTTCGGTGGGGCTGGTGGCGACAGCGTCTACGAGCGGCGCTGACCCTTCCGGGATAAGTCCGATAACCGGCGCCCTCGGGGCTTGCCCTTCCGTTCCTAGCTTCCAGCGGCGGGCCTTCCAAAGGTCGCCCGGCTTGGCGGAACGGAGGGAACGGCGTGACCACGGCATTCGACCTCGTCATCATTGGCTGGCTGAACGGCTACAGCCGCGCCAGCATGGCGGCGGACAAGACCATCTATGTCATCGCTCAAAGCGACCTGCTGAAGGGCGGTGTGCTGATGGCGCTGCTGTGGTGGTGCTGGACCCGGC